>NZ_FMZV01000045.1 GCF_900101475.1 Ruegeria marina
CGGATGCGGTCCTCCATCTGGCGGACAACCTTGTTGCTGGTGACGTCATCGTCTTCGGACACAGCGACACTTCCTCCTTCGAGCATGAGCCGGCGCCAACGATACAACAGGTTCGGCGCCACACCATTGCGGCGCGCAACGACCGAGATGCTGGCACGCTCGTCCAGCGTCTCCTCCACAATTCGCAGCTTCTCCGCGGCAGTCCAGCGGCGCCGACGGCCGCCATCGGTGATGATCTCTATCTCAGACATAAGCACGTGCTCAGGCATAGGCCTAAGCCTCCATGGTTATGCCCAAGTGTCCGGTCGAAACGGGGGCCAGTTCAGATCCATTCGTCGTCGACAGGTTGATCAGCCGTCAAACGGTCTAGTTGAACGCGCAAAGTAAAGGAATGACACAAACTAAAAATGGGCTAGTGTCGGGCTTTGGGGAGGTGTCGGTTGCTGACACCGGCATCCGTGGGGGATCAAGTTGCCGGACATTCAAAGCTGGCTCGCAGAACTCGGACTGGAGAAATATGCCCCAGCTTTTGCCGAGGCAGAGATCGACTCTGAGGTTTTGGCCGATTTAGTCGAAGAGGACCTAAAAGAGCTGGGTTTGCCCATTGGGCCGCGTCGCAAAATCTGGGCCGCCATCCAACGCCTTGAAGAGCCGCCCGCCTCCCCAGTAGACACAGCGAAAGACAAAGCGCCACAAGAGGTCGTCGCTGACACTGTGGCCTCCTCTTCCGACGCTGAACGCCGCCACCTGACGGTGATGTTCGTCGATCTCGTTGGCTCGACTGAGATGGCGACGCGGATGGACGCTGAGGACATGCGCGAGGTCATCAACGGATACCAGAACACGGTTGCCGGCATAGTTGGTCGCTTTGAGGGGTTTCTCGCCAAGTTCATGGGCGATGGCGTGCTTTGTTATTTCGGCTGGCCGCGCGCCAACGAAGATGACGCCGAACGTGCGGTGCGTGCTGGCCTGTCGATAATCGACGCCGTCAGGAAAACCAAAGCGCCCAACGGCGCGCCCCTTGCCACCCGGATTGGTATTGCCACCGGCGTGGTGATTGTTGGTGATATGATTGGTAGTGGCGCGACCCAGGAAGCAGCCGTTGTCGGCGAGACGCCCAACCTGGCCGCGCGGCTGCAAGGCGTTGCAGGGCCGAACCAGCTTGTCCTGCCCAGCGAAACACGCCGTCTGCTGGGCCAAACTTACAAGCTGACGTCGATCGGCCCGCAAGAGCTGAAGGGCGTGGGCGCGCCGGTCGAGGCCTTTGTCGTAGAGGGAGAGACATCCGTCGAGAGCCGCTTTGCGGCGCGCCAGTCCGGCACACTGACCCCCATCGTCGGGCGCGACCGTGAGATCGAGCTTATGCTGGAACGCTGGGCGCTTGCCAAATCCGGCCAAGGCCAGATGGTCGTCGTGAGCGGCGAGGCCGGTATCGGCAAGTCGCGCATCACCAGAGCGGTCATCGACGAGGTTGCGAAGGATGACCACACCCGCATCACCTATCAATGCTCGCCCTATCACGCGGATTCAGCGTTCTATCCGGTCATTCAGCAGATCGCTTTCGCCGCCGGGTTCACATCGGCGGACGGGTTGGATACCCGGCTGGACAAGCTGGAGGCGCTGCTCGGTCAGGACCCCGAGATGCTGAAGCTGATCACGCCGATGATGGGTCTCGACGGCACAGCGCGATACGGTGCGCTTGACCTGACGCCAGCCCAGCAACGGGCGCACACGATGCAGACCCTGGCCAAGCTGCTGGTTCAGCAAAGCCAGGACAAGCCCGTACTCTTGATCTACGAAGACCTGCACTGGATCGATCCGACTTCACTGGAATTGCTCGACCTGCTGTTGGATAAGGTTGCCGATCAGAGGATCATGATCCTCGCCACGGCGCGTCCCAGCTTTGAGTATGGCTTTGGCGGTCATCCTATCGTGACACGCTTTGCATTGAACCGGTTGGGCAAGGATCAGATCGGAGACATCGTCGCCAAGCTGACCGGCGGCAAGGCGATGCCGGACGAGATCATGGCGATCATCGCGCAGCGCACCGACGGTGTGCCGTTGTTTGTCGAGGAACTGACCAAGACGATCCTGGAATCCGGCGCCTTGAAAGAAGACGGTGACCGGCTGGTTCTGAATGGACCGCTCAGCACCATTGCCATCCCTACCACACTTCACGACAGCCTGATGGCGCGGCTCGACCGGTTGCAACCGATCAAGGAAGTAGCGCAGACGGCTGCCTGCATTGGGCGCGAGTTCAGCCACGGGCTGCTGGCGCAGATCACCCTATTGCCGGAAGCCGAACTGGCCGCTGCTCTGGATGGCCTTATCGGGGCGGAACTGATCTACCGCCGGGGCCTTCCGCCCGAGGCGACCTATCTGTTCAAACACGCGCTGGTCCGTGACGCCGCCTATGAAAGCCAGCTGAAAGAAAAGCGCCGGGCTATCCACGCACGAATCCTAGCTGCACTTGAGGCGGACGCTGATATCGCACCCGAGGTCTTGGCAGTCCACGCCGAGGCGGCTGGGCTTACTGACCGCGCAATCGACCTGTGGGAAGCGGCAGGCAAGGCCGCGATCGCGCGACCGGCATTCAAGGAAGGCATCTCCAACCTTCGTCGCGCGATCGCCTTGATCAATCCAAACGTCGAAGGAGGTGAACGCACGGTTATCGAGCGGGCCCTTGCCTTGCAGGTTCAACTCGGAATGGCCTGCCTGCAGGGTATTGGATATGCCGCCGATGAGACGAAGACAGAAATGGAACGCGCGCTGGTTCTGGCGGATCTAATCGGGGACACACCGTTACGGTTCGATGTCATTTTCGCTCTTTGGGCCGGTCGATACGTCAGAGCCGAACATTCCAAAGCTTTGCCATGGTCGCAGCTTCTACTAGACGAAGCAGAGAAGTCCGGGGACACGACAGAACTCGTTTTAGCAAATCGAAGTCGGGGCGTATTTTCAATGATGTCTGGCAGGCTTGCCGAGGCGCAAAGCTTCCTGGACAAATCTCTCACGGTATATGATCCAGCCAAGCACGATGGCCTCGCTTTTCGGTTTGGTCAGGAGATAGGTGTAGCAGCCCATATCTACAAATCTTTAAATTCTCTTCTCATGGGCGAAACAAACCGTGCCGCGCTGCACGCGCGAGAAGCGGAGAGCAGGGCTTTGGAGTCAGGCCATATAATCACTATCTGCTATATGCATGGTCACTTTATTATCCACGCCATGATTGCGAATGACGAGTCTGCCTTGTTGCGGCATCTGAATGCGTTGCGCCCGATTGTCGAGGAACACAACCTGCATATCTGGTTGAGCATAGCTCGGATAGCGTCTGATCTGCTTAGAGCGGGTCAGGGTGATCGGGCAGGCATAGATCGCTTCTTTGCTCTCGATGCTGAGATGGCGGCAGGCATGAATGGTGTTTTCGTGCCAACTTTCAGGGTCGCAGCGGGGAAACGCGCCTTGGCGCTCGGTCTTCTCGGTCCAGCCAAGGATTTGGCGGCTATGGCCCAGGACGCGATGGAAGCGACCGGTGAACGGTACTCCTTATCCGATTTGCATCGTTTACAGGCTGAGTTGGCAAATGTGGACGGCAACGAAGAAGCCGCAGAAAAACACCTTTTAGTGGCCATCGACGTCGCCCGGCAGCAGGGCGCCAAACTTTGGGAGCTGCGTGCAGCCATTGATCTTGCGCGCATCATGCAGGAACAGGGTCGGATGGATGAGGCCATTGCCCTTCTCGACCCCATTCTCAACAGCATCTCTGAAGGTGATTGCCCGGAGGATCAGGCGACGGCCCGCGCATTGCTCGCTGAGTTGGCGGCATGACTTCGTTGTCGGGCGCGACGCCTTAGTAGCGCCGCTTCGAGCATAGCTGAGGGTACTGTTTGTCCGCCGTCAGCGCCCATGGGCCATTTTGAGGTGATTGCGTAAGGGAGGGTTTCCGGCTCATCGTAGACGTCAAGGATCGAAGATTAGACGGAAACCCGTGAATGAAGAGACCAAGTCAGAGCGGATCGTGAAAGACATCCGCTGTCGGACGCGCAAGCACCATTCAGCCGAACAGAAGATCCGCATCGTGCTGGAGGGGCTGCGCGGCGAGGAGAGCATCGCCGAGCTTTGTCGGCGCGAAGGCATCGCGACGAGCCTGTACTACAGCTGGTCGAAAGAGTTTCTGGAGGCCGGGAAACGGCGTCTGGCGGGCGACACGGCGCGCCAGGCGACGGCGCCCGAGGTCAAGGAATTGCGGTCGGAAGCGGCCGCCCTGAAGGAGGTGGTTGCCGAGCTGACGCTTGAGAACCGCCTGCTCAAAAAGAGCATGATCGGGGCTGGGGAGAGCGACGAATGAGATATCCCGCCACCGAGAAGCTGGAGATCATCCGACTGGTCGAGCGGTCCCATCTGCCCGTGACGAAGACGCTGGCGCAGCTCGGCGTTCCGAAGACGACGTTCTACCGCTGGCTGACCGCTATCAGGCTTTTGGCGAGGCCGGTCTGACGGACCTGTTCATCCTGCGAGGGCCGCCTGCGTTCGTCCGAAGCGATAACGGCCCCGAGTTCGTCGCCAAGGACGTTCTCGCCTGGATCGAGGCGGTGGGGGCGAAGACAGCCTTCATCGAGCCGGGAAGCCCCTGGGAGAACGGATATTGAGAGAGCTTCAACGCGCGGTTCCGGGACGAGTTGCTGAACCGGGAGATCTTCTACTCGCTGAGAGAGGCGCAGATCATCATCGAAGGATGGAGAAAGCACTACAACACCAAGCGACCCCACAGCGCCCTTGGATACCGACCACCGGCGCCAGAAACCATATTCCCGGTAGCCCAGAGACAGATCATGCACTAACACTCAACATGGACCAGTCAGATCAGGCCGCTCACGAGCTCCTGACCCAAAGGCGGCCAACGGCCGAGTGTAGGCTCCAGACCCATTGATTTTGGTCATCTGCCGTGATTCAGGGTCCGCAAGGAGACCTGAATGATGAGCAACCTTTTTTGGCTGAGCGAGGCGCAGATGGAGCGTCTGAAGCCCTTCTTCCCGAAGTCGCACGGGAAGCCTCGTGTTGATGATCGGCGCGTTCTGAGTGGAATAATTTTCATCAATCGCAATGGCTTGCGATGGTGCGATGCGCCGAGGGAATATGGCCCGGCGAAGACGCTCTACAACCGCTGGAAGCGTTGGAGCGATAACGGCATCTTCGCCCGCATCCTGACAGGCCTGGCT
>NZ_FMZV01000041.1 GCF_900101475.1 Ruegeria marina
ATTTCATCCCTTCAATCCGCCGTTTTCATGCAGAAGATCTTCCACGTTCCGCAGCAAAAGTGGAACCCTGATGTACAGCATCACCGCCAGGCGGATGATCTCGGGGCTGGTCTTGAAACAGCGAAATGGCGATCGTTTGGGCATGGCCGGACGCTACAAAACCGCCCTGCCCGCCTCAGGCCAGTTTGCTTTGACGGCATCTTTGGAATCAATGTGTTGGCCCTACCAAGTGGAACACAGTGTTCGCAACACACTGTTTGTGACACAATTCTCGCCCACAGTCTTTTCGAACACGGTCGAAGACAACGTGTTATCTAAGGGCAGAGGGCGCACAGCGGCTTTGCTGCAGACAGCAGTCATCCGATGGTTTTGGTCATATGCCTCTATGTGACTCTCGGCCTCGATATCTGCGAGGACCGGCTTCAAACGGATGACGAACGCATCCGCATTGGCCGAAACAGTCGCCCTTAGAGCCGCACCTCTCTTGCCGGCTTGTCTGAGCGCCGCAGCCCCCTTCGGATTGCCCAGCCTGACGCCGCGCGCCTTGGCCGCCGCCAGCGCCTCCTTCGTGCGCCGCGAGATCGCCTCGCACTCCTGTTGCGCCACCAACCCGGAAACTGTCCAAGAGATGGGGAGTGGCTTACTTGAACGGGTCACGATTGGGCATAACGACAAGCTGCGCCCCCTGCCGGTCTCACCCGGATTTCTTCTGACACCGCCTTCGCGACGACCTCGACGACGGGAGCCGACTGAATGGCCTGAATTGGGTCTAATAACGGCCTAATCGGTCTTTCGGCAGAATGATTTCAGTCCATGATCAGACTGGGATTGCAGCTAAGTCTTCGTTGAGTTCTGGCGAACCACGTCGGTTCGACCCCGCCTGTGGGAGTATGAGAAACAGATGAACAAAATCGCACAATTCCAAGAAGCAGAAATAATTGACGGCAGAGCCCACGCCGAAGACGTTCGTCGCGAGGTCCGAGAAAAAGCTGCGAAGATGAAGGCGACCCACGGGATCACACCCGGCCTTGCCGTCGTGCTTGTGGGCAACGACCCGGCGTCTGAAGTTTACGTGCGCTCCAAGGGGAAACAGGCGGTTGATGCAGGGATGAATTCTTTCGAGTTCCGGCTGGCCGAAAGCACAACCCGAGATGAACTACTGTGCCTCATCGAGAGGCTCAACACCGATCCCGAAGTACATGGAATACTGGTCCAACTTCCATTGCCGAAGCATCTACCTTCGACCTTGGTCATCAACGCGATTGATCCACGAAAGGACGTGGACGGGTTTCATATCGCGAACGTCGGAATGGTCGGCACCGGCCAAGACGCGATCGTGCCCTGCACGCCGCTTGGATGCATGTTGATGCTACGCGCCTATCACCCGGACCTGCGGGGCAAGACAGCTCTGGTAATCGGCCATTCGAATGTTGTGGGCAAGCCCATGGCGCGTTTGCTCCTCAATGCGGATTGCACGGTGATGATTGCGCACAAATCGTCGACCAACATCCCCGAACTCGCGCGTCTCGCCGACATCGTGGTCGTCGCAGCTGGCGTTCCGGGACTGGTGAAGGCCGACTGGATCAAACCCGGCGCAACCGTGATCGACGTCGGAATCAATCGAGTCCCCGCGCCCGAATTGGGATTGCAGGAAGATAGCAGCGCGAGAACCAAGATCGTGGGTGATGTTGATTTCAATGGCGTCAGCCGCGTCGCGGGCGCGATTACCCCTGTGCCAGGCGGGGTTGGGCCAATGACCATCGCCTGTCTTCTCGCCAACACCTTGTCAGCCTGCTGCCACTTGAGCGGCATCGACGATTCACCATTCCAGATTGATTGAAAAGGAAACTCCGAAAGATGAGCAAATACGTTCTCAACGCGAATTGCGAGTCGCGCCGCCGCGGTGTCGGCGCCGCCATCGCCACATTCCTCGCCAAGCACGGCTGCAACGTAACCGATGCTGCCCAGTTCGACGACGTTGATACCAATTGTTTCTTCACGCGCACCTGTTTCACCAGCGAGGAGGGGGTGACGCTCGAGACCCTACGAAATGAATTTCCCGAAGTTGCCGCAAAGTTCGAGATGAACTTTGCCTTCCATGATGCGGTTGAAAAGACCAAGGTGATCATCATGGTCTCGCGTTTTGGCCATTGCCTGAACGACCTTCTCTATCGCTGGCGCATCGGCGCGCTGCCGATCGACATCGTCGCGGTAATCTCGAACCACATGGATTACCAGAAGGTCGTAGTGAACCACGACATCCCCTTCCATTGCATCAAGGTCACCAAGGAAAACAAACCGACCGCCGAGGCCGCCATCATGCGCGTGGTCGAGGAGACCGGCGCGGAGCTGATCGTGCTGGCCCGCTACATGCAGATTCTCTCGGACGAGATGTGCCAGAAGATGTCGGGGCGGATCATCAACATCCACCACTCTTTCCTGCCTTCGTTCAAGGGCGCCAATCCCTACAAGCAAGCCTTCGAGCGCGGCGTCAAACTGATCGGCGCGACCTCGCATTACGTCACCGCCGATCTCGACGAGGGCCCGATCATCGAGCAGGACACGATCCGCGTCACCCACGCCCAATCGCCCGACGACTACGTTTCGCTCGGTCGCGACGTCGAAAGCCAGGTGCTCGCACGGGCCATTCACGCCCATATCCACCACCGGGTGTTCCTGAACGGCGACAAGACCGTCGTCTTCCCCGCAAGCCCGGGAGAATACGTCTCCGAACGGATGGGCTGACCGGACCGTATTTGCACCGAACACAGGGGCCGCGCGGTGCTGGGTTACCGCGCGCGCCCCGATTATGACAGTCAATAAAATAGAGAGCATGAAATGCCGCGCAGCGATCGCCTTCGACTCCCGAGAACTGCTTGACCGCCAAGATCGACATGGCCGCGCCCAAGATGGGCGAGCGTCCAATCCGGATTCCCGACACAGGCGTCTGCATACGGTTCCATTCACACGCTCTGGCTTCGCCCCGTAGGGTAAGTTTCCGCCGCTTCTGGGGACCGAGGGCGCCAGCATCGTGATCGAGGTCGGTGAAAGCGTCACCTGCTCGAACCTAGGGCGAGCCGATCCTTCACGGCATGTACTGTTCGACTCCCTTGGATATCTGGCGGAGATTGTCAATTTGTCGCCGACGCCTTGTCTGGCCCGCCTTGCAAGATTGAAGGCCGGGGGTTTCATACGCGGCTATCATGCGGATATCGCGCTTGATCGCGTGTGCGATTTCACCCAGGTCGTCGTGACGGTTTCGCTGACACATCACCGCAAGTCTGATTTCGACCGCTTCGAGGGCCATATTCGGGCGCTGGACGAGGTCACGGAATGCATCGCCACCGGCGGCGGCATGGATTATGTCCTCCAGGTATTCACCCCGAACCTGGCGGTTTTTCAGGAGTTGATGGAAACCCTGCTTGCGGCCGAACTTGGGATTGACCGCTACATGACCTACATCGTGACGCGCCATGTCAAATCCGCCCAGCCGAATCTTGCCCGATTGGCGGCCAAATCCGGCAAATGACGAAACCCGTCTGAAAAGTCTGCCGGCCTGTCGGACATCAGTCCGTTTGGTCTCTCCAAGGCCTGTTTTCAGTCCACGCCCGGCCCGTCTGTGCGAGTAATTCTCACCCAGTTCAAAACAGTCCGCGGCTGACCGGCCCGGCGGTGCAAAGGGTGAAAGAAATGATGAAATCAGACGGCTTCGGGTTCGGCACACAGATCCGCAAATCTCCCTATTTCGACGCCACCGTGCGCTGGGGTGCCAAGGGGTTCTCGGTTTACAATCACATGTACATCCCGCGCGATTTCGGCGATCCGGAACAGAACTTCTGGAACCTCGTGAACGACGCGATCCTGTGCGACGTGGCGGTGGAGCGCCAGGTGGAGATCACCGGGCCCGACGCCGCGAAGTTCGTGCAGATGCTCACCCCGCGTGATCTTTCGAAAATGGCCGTGGGCCAGTGCAAGTACATCCTGATCACCAATGCCGACGGCGGCATCCTGAACGACCCGATCCTGCTGCGGCTGGCGGAAAACCACTTCTGGATCTCGCTGGCCGACAGCGACATCCTGCTCTGGGCGCAGGGTGTGGCGGTGCATTCGGGCATGGATGTGCAGATTGGCGAACCCGATGTCTCGCCCCTGCAGTTGCAGGGTCCGAAATCGGGCGAGATCATGCGTGCGCTGTTCGGCGAAAGCATCATGGATCTGAAATACTACTGGCTGCGCGCGGTCGAACTGGACGGCATTCCGCTGATCGTGTCGCGCACCGGCTGGTCGAGCGAGCTGGGCTACGAGCTCTACCTGCAGGACGGATCGCGCGGCGACGAGCTGTGGGAAAAGATCATGGCGGCGGGCAAGCCGTTCAACCTGCAGCCGGGCCATACTTCGTCGATCCGCCGGATCGAGGGCGGCATGCTGTCCTACCATGCCGATGCCGATATCAACACCAACCCGTTCGAACTGGGCTTTGACCGGCTGATCAACCTGGACATGGAAGCCGACTTCATCGGCAAGGCCGCGCTGCGCCGCATCAAGGAACAGGGTGTCAGCCGCAAGCAGGTGGGCCTGGTCATCGGCGGCGAGCCGCTGAAGGGGCCGAACACCACGTTCTGGGCGATCAACCGGAATGGCGAACCGGTGGGCAAGGTCACATCCGCGATCTATTCGCCGCGCCTGGAGCAGAACATCGCCCTGGCGATGGTTTCTGTCGACAACGCAGGGATCGGCACCGAACTGGAAGTCGTCACCGCGTCCGGACCGGTCCGCGCCACGGTTGTGGAAGTCCCCTTCTACGACCCCAAGAAATCGCTGGCCGTGGCCTGAGCGGAAAACGGGAGACACGCGAGATGTCTGACCTTTCCATCCAGTTGCACTGGCACCGCACCACGCCCGAGTTGAAGCCGGGCGCCTATTCGGCCGAGCACATGGTGCAGTACAACAGCAGCTTCGATGTCATGGCTGATGCCGCCCCGGATTGGGGCGGCGATCCGGCCAACACCAATCCCGAGCAGGCGCTGGCCGCGGCCCTGTCGAGCTGCCACATGATGACCTTCCTGGCGCTGGCGGCCAAGGCCGGATGGCCGGTCGCCAGCTATCACGATCACGCGGTCGCCCACCTGGGCAAGAACCCTCGGGGGCAAATGTCGGTGACACGCATTGACCTGCACCCGGTGGTCCGCTTCGACACCGGCTTTCAGGTCGGCGACGAGGAAATGGACCAGATGCAGGACCGCGCGCATCGCTACTGCTTCATCGCCAACACGCTCGCCGACAGTGTCGACGTCAACATCCTGTAACCCCGTCCAAGGAACGCCACCAATGCAAGCCGACGATATCCTTCTGCACGATCTGGATGACAAGGGCATCCTGCGCCTGACCCTGAATGACGGCGCCCGGCGCAATCCCCTGTCCGAGGCGATGCTGACCCGGCTTGGCACGGCCTTCGCCGAGGCCGGGGCCGATCCGGCGGTGCGCGTCATCATCCTGGCCGCGAACGGACCCGCCTTCAGCGCCGGTCACGACCTCAAGGAAATGACCGCCGGCCGGGCCGGTCCCGACCGCGGGCGGGCCTATTTCACCAGGATCCTGGGGATGTGCTCGGACACGATGCAGGCGATCATCACCTGCCCCAAACCGGTGATTGCCGAGGTCGCGGGGATTGCCACGGCGGCGGGCTGCCAGCTGGTCGCCAGCTGCGATCTGGCGGTTGCGGCGGATACCGCGCAGTTCAGCACGCCGGGCGTGCATATCGGCCTGTTCTGTTCGACCCCGATGGTCGCCCTGTCCCGCAATGTCGGCAACAAGCACGCGATGGAGATGCTGCTGATCGGCGACATGACGCCCGCTGCCCGCGCTGCCGAGATCGGTCTGGTCAACCGGGTGGTATCGCCCGAGGCGCTGCGCGGAACCACCCTGGAAATCGCCGGGAAAATCGCGGCCAAGTCCAGCATGACGCTCGCCACCGGCAAGCGCGCCTTCTATGCGCAGCGCGAGATGACCCTGGGCGAGGCTTACGATTACGCCACCCGCGTCATGGTCGAGAACATGCTGGCCCGCGACGCCGAAGAAGGTATCGGCGCCTTCATCGAAAAACGCAGCCCCCAATGGCAGGATGCCTGAACATGGCCAATCCTTATAACACCGGTCTCGACCGCAACCCGGCAAACTACCAGCCGCTGACGCCACTGACGTTCCTCGAACGGGCTGCCAGCGTCTTTCCCGATCATGTCGCCATCGTGCATGGTGCCTTGCGGCGCAGCTATGCCGAGTTCTACGCCCGTTCGCGGCGGCTGGCCTCGGCCCTGGCCGGGCAAGGGATCGGGCGCGGCGATACGGTGTCGGCGCTTCTGCCCAACACACCGGCCATGCTGGAATGCCATTATGGCGTGCCGATGTGCGGTGCCGTGCTGCACTCGATCAACACTCGGCTCGATGCGGCCATCATCGCGTTCCAGCTGGATCACGCGATGTCGAAAGTGGTGATCGTGGACAGCGAATTCATGCCGCTTATGCAGGAGGCGCTGGCCCTGGCCGAGGTGTCCCCGCTGGTGATCCAGTGTGACGACCCCGAATATGACGGTGCGCGCGTCGAGGTCGAAGCAGGGGATTACGAGGCTTTTCTGTCCGGCGGCGACCCCGACTATGCCTGGCTGATGCCGCAGGACGAATGGGACGCGATCTCGATCAACTACACCTCGGGCACCACGGGCGATCCCAAGGGCGTGGTCTCGCATCACCGCGGCGCCTATCTGCTGGCGCAAGGCAATGCGTTGACCACCTCGATGCGCAAACACGCGGTCTATCTGTGGACCCTGCCGATGTTCCATTGCAACGGCTGGTGTTTCCCCTGGACCCTGTCGGCGATCATCGGCACCCATGTCTGCCTGCGGCAGGTGCGGGCCGCGCCGATCTGGAACGCACTCGCGGACGAGGGTGTCACCCATCTGTGCGGCGCGCCGATCGTGATGTCGCTGATGATCTCGGCGCCGGAGGCGGAAAAGCGCCAGCTCGACCGGACCGTGCAGTTCTTTACCGCCGCCGCCCCGCCGCCCGAAAAGCTGCTGGCCGACATGAAAGAAGCCGGCTTCGACGTGACACATCTTTACGGCTTGACCGAAACTTACGGCCCGGCAGTGGTCAATGACTGGCACGAAACCTGGTCCGACCTGCCCAAGCCCGAACAGGCGGCGCTCAAGGCGCGCCAGGGTGTGCGCTACCTGCCGCTGGAAGGGCTCGACGTGCTCGATCCCGAAACCATGCTGCCGGTGCCGCGCGATGGCCGGACCATGGGCGAGGTGATGTTCCGCGGCAACGTGGTGATGAAGGGCTATTTCCGAAACCCCGAAGCCACCGGGAAAGCCTTTGCCGGCGGCTGGTTCCATTCGGGTGATCTGGGTGTCATGCATCCAGACGGCTATATCCAGCTCAAGGACAGATCGAAGGACATCATCATCTCGGGCGGGGAGAATATCTCGTCGATCGAGGTCGAAGAGGCGCTCTATCGCCATCCGGCCGTCGCCGTCGTGGCTGTCGTCGCCATGCCCCACGAAAAATGGGGCGAAACGCCCTGCGCCTTCGTCGAACTGGCCGAGGGGCAGCAGGCCGATACCGAAGCCTTGCGCGCCTGGTGCCGCGAACAGCTTGCTCCCTACAAGGTTCCGGGCAGATTCGTGTTCACCGCAATACCCAGAACCTCGACAGGAAAGATCCAGAAATTTACCCTGCGCGAGCAGGCA
>NZ_FMZV01000004.1 GCF_900101475.1 Ruegeria marina
TGGAACGCCCGCAAGCATGGTGGCGAAAAACGACGTATCTGGCGCAAGATACACATCGGCATCGATGAAGAAACGCTGGAAGTCCGGGCCGTCGAGATCACCGGAAGCAACATCGCAGATGCACCTGTCCTACCGGAACTGCTGGAGCAGATCCCGCCGGATCAGAAGATCAGTAGCGTCACCGCCGACGGTGCCTACGACACCCGAAAGTGCCACCAAGCAATTGCCGCTCGAAACGCCGCCGCTGTCATACCGCCCCGAAAAAACGCCAAGCCATGGAAACCGACGAGCCCGGGCGCCGTCGCACGCAACGAAGCTCGGCGAGCCTCAAAGTACCTGGGTCGCGCTATCTGGCGACGATGGAGCGGTTATCACCGCAGGAGCCGTGTCGAGTCCAAGATGAACTGCATCAAGCTGCTTGGTCAGTCATTGATGGCTCGAGACTTCGATCGCCAGGCCGCGGAATTGCAGGTCCGCATCGCCGTGCTGAACGGCTACACCGCGCTTGGCATACCCGTCACCGTGCCCGTAGAGTAAATCCGTCCGGGGAAAGCGGAAGTCCGCTCCTTGGCTGATTTATGCAACAACGCCCCGTTCACCCACAGAAGCACTATATGGCATTTCGTCGGAATAGGAATTTTGCCTCAGTGCAAATCTACAACCAAAAGCGGGTCGTGCGCGTATATTTGAACCTCGACCCGGACGACGTGAAGATCAACCCTTCAATGATGCGAGATGTGCGCCAGAAAGGGCATCTTGGGACTGGAGACTTGGAGGTCACCATTCGGTCAAAGAAGGACATTGACGCCTTGGACGATTATTTTTTTCGGCGAGCTATGCAGCCTCATAGGGCAATGAACGACAGCGAGGCGAGGAAGGATCAGAGCTTGCTTCAAGCTCGTCAAGGAAAACCCGCTTGTTCCCCTCGGAGCCGCCTTCTTCTCGCTATGGGGGCGCGAAGGCGGCACCGAGGAAAACAAGCTCTCTTGGTATCTCTATCTCTATCTATCTTAGGTTGGTGGCAGCCTTACGGAATCGACCAGAAGTGACCGCAGATTACCTACGCCGTGCTTCCTATGTGCTTCCTGCGCCAAGATGCCAAACAGGACGAACAAGCTAAATTATTGAAAAGGTTGGCGCACCCGACAGGATTCGAACCTGTGACCTCTGCCTTCGGAGGGCAGCACTCTATCCAGCTGAGCTACGGGTGCCGGTGCATCGGGCTATACGGTATCAGGCCGGTCACTGCAATCGGTTATCTGAGGATTTTTCTTGCTTTCCCCACATCGGCTTCGGCAAATGAGCGCATGAACCGAACACCCCCGCTTTTCATTCTGATCCTGTTGCAAGTCACGATTTCCGCCGCCTCGCTGGTCGTCGAGATCGTGGCCGGACGGATGCTTGCCCCTTATGTCGGCATGTCGCTCTACACCTGGACATCGGTCATCGCCGTTGTGCTGGCGGGGTTCTCGTTCGGGCATTGGATAGGCGGGCGGCTGGCCGAGCATCCTGCACCGCGCGCATTGGCGCTGACCGGCTGGACGATGATCGCCGCGGCCCTCACAACGGCGGCAGCGGCACTCCTCCTGCGTGGCCTCTCAGGCCCGGTCCTGGAGGCAGTGCCACATCCGGTCTGGGGTATCGCCATCCTGACGCTTGCCGTCTTTTTCCTGCCCTCGACCTTTGCGGGTGTTCCTGCACCGGTACTGGCGGCGCTGGCAGTCACCGGGCCCGGCGGCGCCGGCCGGGCACTGGGGGCAATGTTTGCTGCCGGAGCCCTCGGCGCCATCGCAGGCACCCTGCTCGCAGGGTTTCTGTTCATTTCCTGGCTTGGATCGTCGCTCACCCTGCTGGCCGTCACCGGGATCTACGCGCTTGCCGCGCTGATCTGCTTCTATCTCGCCGGACAGAGACTGCACGCCCCGCTCCTGGCCGTGCTGATTGTCTCCGCGCTGGCAGCTGCGACTCTGGCGGCGCCGGATCCCTGCACGCGGGAAAGCCGCTACTATTGCATTCGGGTCATCGAACTGGGCGCCGAAGAGGGCCAGAGACGGCTGATGGTGATCGACCACCTGGGGCATGGCATCAGCGACCGCGATGCGCCGCTGGTCAATTTCACAGATCACGGCGCCATGCTGGATGCGCTGTCACGGATCCGGGCCCCTCGCCCGGACTTCAGTGCCTTCTTCATCGGCGGCGGCTCATACACGATCCCGCGCGCCCTTGCGCTGCGCGGCACCGGCCCGCGCACGGTAGCCGAGATCGACCCCGAGGTGACGCGCATCGCCACCGAGCAGTTCTGGTTCGATCCGGCAAGCGCCCTGATCCTGCACCAGGACGCCCGCCGCGCCCTGCTGACCCGCCCCGAGACCCGCTATGACGTGATCATCGGCGACGCGTTCACCGATGTCGCGGTTCCGGCCCACCTCGTGACCCGCGAATTCTTCGAACTGGTCCGCGACCGGCTCAATCCCGGTGGCACCTACCTGATGAACGTCATCGACTACCAGGATCGTCTGCACGCCCTGGCATCGCTCACACGCACGTTGAACGCCGTGTTCCCGGTTGTCGAGGTCTGGACGGACACCACCCCGCCGGCGGCCGGCGACCGCGCGGTTTTCGTGATCGCGGCGGGCTGGCAGCCGACAGGGCATTCCCGATTCGCCACCCGCGCGCCGGACCGGACCGAATTCGGCGCGCTGGATCCGGATTGGGTCGCACGACTTGCGGCGACAGGGACCCTGCTCACTGATGATTTCGCCCCGATCGACCGGCTGATCGGCCGCCCGGACTAGCGCGACCCGCCACTTCATCTCTTCGGCAAATTCTCCGGGGGGATCGCCCAACGGGCGACGGGGGCAAAGCCCCCTTTGCCGATCGACGGCCTGCGATCAGGCGAACAGTTCATGCGCCAGTTCCAGGGCATCGATCAGCGTGTCGATTTCTTCCCGCGTGTTGTAAAGACCGAAACTCGCTCGGCAGGTGGCGGTAACGCCGAGATGTTCCATCAGCGGCCCGGCGCAATGATGACCGGCCCGCACGGCGACCCCTTTCTTGTCGAGGATGGTCGAGATGTCATGCGCATGCGCCGCGCCATTAAGGGTGAAGGAGAAGATCGCCGCCTTGCCCGGTGCCCGGCCCTGCACGCTCAGCCAGTTGAGGCCATCGAAACGCTGCATCGCATAGTCACGCAAACCTGCTTCATGAGCGGCGATCTGGTCCATGCCCAGCCCCATCATGTACTCCAGCGCCGCGCCCAGCCCGATGGTCTGCACGATACCGGGCGTGCCGGCCTCGAACTTCATCGGCGGATCGTTGTAGACCACCGTCTCCTTTGTGACTTCGCGGATCATGTCACCGCCGCCCAGAAACGGGCGCATCTCCGCCATCCGTGCGGCCTTGCAATAGATCGCGCCCGAGCCCGAGGGGCCATAAAGCTTGTGGCCCGTGATCGCATAGAAATCGCAGCCGATGTCCTGCACGTCCACGGGCATGTGCACCGCGCCCTGGGAACCGTCGACCAGAACCGGCACGCCCTTTGCACGTGCGCCCTCGCAGATGGATTTCACATCAACTACGGTCCCTAGAACATTGGAGCAATGGGTGATTGCCACCAGTTTTGTATTCGCGCCGATGGCGTCCAGGACCGCTTGCGGGTCCAGTGACCCGTCGGGGGCCGGATCGACCCATTTCAGCACGACGCCCTGCCGCTCGCGCAGGAAATGCCAGGGCACAATGTTGGCGTGATGCTCCATCGTGGACAGCACGATCTCGTCGCCTGCCTGCATGCGCGGCATGGCCCAGCCATAGGCGACCATGTTGATGCCTTCGGTGGTGCCCGAGTTCAGAACGATCTCGTCCTCGGACCCGGCGTTCAGGAAGCGGGCGATGATACTGCGCACCGCCTCGTATTTCTCGGTCGCGAGGTTCGACAGGAAATGCAGACCACGATGCACGTTGGAGTACTCCATGGAATACGCCGTCGTCACCGCGTCGATCACCACCTGCGGTTTCTGTGCCGATGCGCCATTGTCCAGATAGGTCAAGGGCTTGCCGTTCACCTCGCGGCCAAGGATCGGGAATTCGGTACGGATCTTCTGGACGTCATACATGGGGGAGCGCTCCCGGGATCGGTCCCCCGACGAGGGACAGCAGGATGAACAGGGCAAAAGCGATGGCCAGAACCGAAAGGACGAGAACGCCCACCGCACGCATCAACGACCCCAGGCGATGCGCCTGGTCGATGAAATGCAGAAAGACATAAAGAGCGACAAGATTGGCCGCCAATGCCAGCAGTGCCGATAGGAGCGGGATCGTCAGGGCCAGAACCAGGGTGACGGCCTGAACCGCCACCAGCAACAACTGCATCCAGACGATCAGCGCCATCACGTCCTGGAACGACCCCTGCCCGCCTAGCCACCGGCCGACCCGGTGGACCGCCGCAATGGTCAGCGCAAGGCCGCCTGCCATCAACGCACCATAGCCGACCACGGAAATCGGCATGCCGGGCAGCGGCATGGTCATCGGCCCGAATGCAAGATTGGACAGCCCGTGCAAGAATGCATTGAGCACCACGGCGAGGGCAAAACCCAGCCAGAGCGTTTCGCGCTCGAGTTTCATCTCCAGCACCGCCCGCGCGGCACTGGCCGGATCAGTGATCGACATCCACGCCAGGCGGCGCAATTCACTCGTGGTCATCATGCAGGCCTTTCCGCCTGAAAAAGGTTGGACAACCAGAACCACAGGAACACCGCCATCCACAAGAGGCCAACGGCACTCAACACCGGACCGGGGCCGATGAATCCCGCGACAAGCCCGTTGAGCAACACCAGCGGCGTCGAGGCCAACAGCGACCAGAACAACGCCAAGCGCGCGGCATAGGCCGAGCCATGTCCGCCAAGAATACGCGCCACCCAATGTGAGATCAGGGCGATGCTGTAAAGCAGCAGCGGCAGGATGATCACGCTGCCCAGAAGGGCACCGCCCATCATCATTTCGAGTTCCTGCTGTTCCAGATGCGCCCGCCGCGCCAGCGCCGGCATCTGCGCCACAAAAGCGATGACACAGAAGGCCATGACAAAGGCCAGGGCGCGGTCCTCGCGCTGGCCCATGTCCAGAAGGCGACGCATCACCCGCCCCGGCCCGCGGTAGCTGGCCACGATATCGGCGGTCACCGGCATCAGGTGCGCCGCGCCAGCCAGCCGTCGAGCCGCGACACGATATCTTCGGCCAGGGACTTGTCCTCGATCTCGTCCACGGCCTCGGCAAGGAAGGCCAGCGTCAGTAGGTTGGTCGCCTCCTTGTGCGGCACGCCCCGCGAACGCAGGTAGAACAGCGCGGTCTCGTCGATCGCGCCGCTGGTCGAGCCATGTGAACAGGCCACGTCATCGGCATAGATCTCCAGTTCCGGCTTGGCCAGGAACTGGCTGTCATCGTCCAGCAGGAGCGACTGGCTGATCTGGTATCCGTCGGTCTTTTGGGCGCCCGGTTTCACCAGGATCTTGCCCTGAAACACGCCGGTCGCGCCATTGCGCAGCACCTTCTTGAATACCTGGCGACTTTCGCAGCCCACCGCGTCATGCGTGATGAACACGGTGTCGTCATGGTGGAAATCGCCATCGCCCACGCAGGCGCCCGCCACATGGGCAACCGCATCGTCGCCCGTCAGTTCGATGACCTGTTCATTGCGGGTCAGCACCCCGTTCACGGTCAGGGTGAAGGACTTGTAGACCGACCCCTCGCCCAGCCGCGTGAATATATGCGTGACTGCCCGCCGCTCGTGATCGCGGCCTTGGGCCCGCACGTGATGCAGGGTTCCGCCATCGGCGATGTCGATTTCCATGCACTTGTTGAACCGCGAGGCCGCCGGGCCGTTTTCAAGGATCGTGACCTCGGCACCGCTTTCCACCCGGATCACATGATGCAGGATCGCGTCCGAGGTTTCCGAGGCATGCTGATAGATCAGGCTGATCGGCTTTGAGGGCGTGCCAGTGACATGGATCGCCACGCCATCGGCGGCAAAGGCCGTGTTCAGCGCCGCCAGGGGGCGCGGTACCGGAGCCTGGCCGCGCGCTTCAAGAACGCCGTACAAGTCCTTGGCCCAATGGATATCCTTGCAGCAGATATCTTCGATCCGCTCGATCTGGACACCTTCCAGCTCCAACGGGTCTGAGGCTTCGGCATCGAACACGCCATCGACAAAGACGATCTTCAGCCGCTCGACCGCATCGAACATCATCGGTTCGCCCGCATCGAAGGTTGCGGCGCTCGGCGCCTCGGGCGCGATCAGCGTGTCAGGGCGGGTATATTTCCAGTACTCGTCACGCCGCCCCGGTACGCCCATCTCTTGCAGGCGGGCCAATGCCGCCTCGCGCGCGGCGCGGGTGCAGCCGGCCGTGGGCAAGGAAAGCGACGACAAGAGCGTCTCGGTCGCGGTCAGTTTCTGTGCAGGCAAAGCCATCAGTTCACCTCGGCCAGGATATCGGCATAACCGTTGTTCTCGACCTCGAGCGCCAGTTCGGGACCCCCGGTCTTGACGATCCGGCCATCGGCCATGATGTGCACGACGTCCGGTTTGATGTGATCCAGCAGGCGCTGGTAATGGGTGATCACCAGGAACCCGCGGCCAGCATCACGCAGCGCGTTCACGCCTTCGGCCACCAGCTTCATCGCGTCCACGTCAAGCCCCGAGTCGGTTTCGTCCAGGATGCACATCTTGGGCGCCAGCATCGCCATTTGCAGGATCTCGTTGCGCTTCTTCTCGCCGCCCGAAAAGCCCACGTTGACCGGCCGCTTGAGCATGTCGGCATCGATCTTCAGCGTCTTGGCCTTGGCCCGCACCTCCTTAAGAAAGTCGGCGGCACTCAGTTCTTCCTCGCCGCGCGCCTTGCGCTGTGCGTTCAACGCCGTGCGCAGGAAGGTCATGTTGCCCACACCGGGAATTTCGACCGGGTACTGGAAGGCAAGAAACAGGCCCGCCGCGGCGCGTTCTTCGGGTTCCATCTCCAGCAGGTCCATACCTTCGAGCTCGGCCGATCCCTCGGTCACCTCATATCCGTCGCGCCCAGAAAGGACATAGGACAACGTCGATTTCCCCGATCCGTTCGGCCCCATGATCGCATGAACCTTGCCCGCTTCTACGGTCAGGTCGACACCCTTGAGGATCTGCTTGTCCTCTTCTTCAAGTTTGACGTGCAGGTTTTTGATTGTAAGCATTTTTATCCTCGTCTCATCTCAGGCCCGCACGCTGGTGCGGACAGTGTCTGTACTGGCGCGCAATTGCGCCGGGAAATGGCTCAGCAAGTCGGATTTCGCTCGGTCCACGCCTTCGGACCAGCCCGGCCTGTCGCCGTCCTTCATCCCGCGCAACAGCGCGGGAACCTCGTCCAGCTCGATCGGCAGACCCAAGGGACGTCCGACCGAAGCCGCGTAGTCGTAGAATTTCAGGAGGCCCTGATCCCCGGGCCTGAGCCAGGTCGAGGGCACGCCACAGGCATCCGCGACGATCAGCCCGTGCAGGCTGGCCGAGATCACATGCCGGCAGGCGGCGACCCGGCGGCAGACCTCCAGCGTATCACCGCCGACGTCGATCAGGTCGAGTGCCGGTTCACCTGCCACCAGCGCCGCAAGCGCGGGATCATCCCGCATCGAATGATGCGGCACCAGCGCGATACGGTCGGCTCGGGCGGGCAGATCGCCCAGCACCGCATCCACCAATAGCCCCGGGTCGCCAAAGGCACGCATCTTGAGCCCCAGCAACTCGGCCGTCAGCGGACCACGCACCAAAGCCACGTCCACGTTATCGAGAAACCCGGTCGACCCGACCGGATGTAACAGCCCCGCCCCCCAGATCACCGGTCGGCGTCCATCCGGTGCGGGCTCTCCATAGTTCCGGCGCATGACCTGAATCAGCGAACCGATGGCCAGCATTTCGCAGGCTTTCGGCCCGGCATGGCGCACCGCACGGCCCGAGACATGCCCCACCACCAACGCCGACAGCCCGTCGCCGAAATTCGGCACGCCCTTCCACCAGTAGAGCCGCAATGGTTCAAATCGCGCTGCATTCATCTCAGCGATCCTTCTGCATCCAGGTGGGCAGCGTGTCGACGAACCGTGCCGGAACATCGGCCTCGACCAGTTCGCGCCGCACCAGTTCATCCAGGCAGAAGACCGTCAGGTCAAAACTTCCGAACACGCAGGACGAGGCGACCGCCAGTTGCCGCACCTGTTCGGCGCTCCAATTCCCGATTGTCTCCGGGTCGCGGATGTATATGGCATCGCCATCCATCATCTGGCTGCGTAATGCCTTGCCCGCCAACCGCGCACGCTGCGAGTTCATGACCTGCATCGACTTGGTGAACTGAAACCTGTGGAAACGGAACCCCTGGTCATGCAGTTCCACGTCCAGAGGCCCGAACAACGGCTCCCGCTCGTAGATTCGATAAAACCGGACCTCGGGGATGACGCAAACGGCTTCGGACAGCTTTTTGCGCCCGGTCGAGATCACATCCAGCTCTGCCCCCTGAATGTCGATCTTCAGCATGTCCGGCTTCGGCATCGCGGTCTCGTCCAGATCGTCGAGCGCGACCAGATCCATTGCGATGGGCTCGACCCCGTCGCGGTGCCAGCCCGGTTTCCCCAGAAACGCGACCGAGGCGGCCCGGATCGGATAAAGCGATCCCAGACCGCTTTGCGGATGCGGATAAAAAAGGCCCGGTCCGGTGGGCCCTACGGCCTGTTGCAGGTAATGCGTGCCCGGTCGCGGGTCGGCCATCAGCGCATCGAATGACGCCTGGTCCGGCTCGAATCCCCAGACCTCGCAGCCGCCCAGGGTCAGCAGCGCATCGTAATCGGGCACATTGATCGGGTTGGCACCGACATCTGCGATACGCAAAGGCCGGTTCGGCGCGATCGCGCTGCGCAGGAAATCATGCCGCCGGCGCAGCATCTGTGCGGCGCGAGGCTGTTGGCTGAACTGCCCGTCGTCCATCGCTACCTCCGCCCCAGAACCGCCCGCAATACCCGTGCCAGCAGCCATCCGGCCACGGCGCCGGCGGCAACCGCCAGAACCGGGTTGATGAAGGCCTCGGGATGCAGGTTCACATAGGCAACCCCGGCCAGCCCGCCGGCAACCGGCAGGGCATAGGCGACAAAACCCAGAATTTCGTCATTGCCTGGCATGTCCGCTCATCTGCTCCGTTCATGTCGCCCGAAACATCGGGTCTGTCCCGCCACCGTCACGCATCCCGACGGCCGAACACGACCAGCCCGACCCGGATCGCGCCATAGGACATGGCAAAGACCAGTGCGCTGAATATCGTGCCCAGCGGCGCTGCCGTTCCGTTCCAGACGAACGAAACGGCAAGAAACACCGCCGTTGCCAGCGCGATATCAAGCGCGGTCCGGCGCATCAGCCAACCGACCCTTCAAGGCTGATCGCGACCAGTTGTTGCGCTTCCATGGCGAACTCCATCGGCAGCGCCTGCAGCACATCCTTGCAGAACCCGTTGACAACCAACGCAACCGCCGCTTCCTCGTCGATCCCGCGCGAACGGCAATAAAACAGCTGATCATCGTCCACCTTGGAGGTGGTCGCCTCGTGCTCACAGCGTGACGAGTTGTTCCTGACCTCGATATAGGGCACCGTATGCGCCCCGCATTTGTCGCCGATCAGCAGACTGTCGCACTGGGTATAGTTACGGCTGTTCTTCGCTTTGGGGTGCATCGACACCAGCCCGCGATAGGTATTCTGGGCCTTGCCGGCGCTGATCCCCTTGGACACGATCCGCGATTTCGTGTTCTTGCCCAGGTGCACCATTTTGGTGCCGGTATCGGCCTGCTGGTAGTTGTTGGCGATGGCGATCGAATAGAACTCGCCCTGGCTGTCGTCGCCGCGCAGGATGCAGGACGGGTATTTCCAGGTCACGGCCGAGCCGGTTTCCACCTGTGTCCACATCACCTTGGACCGGTCGCCCCGGCAATCGGCGCGCTTGGTCACGAAGTTGTAGATCCCGCCCCTGCCGTTCTCGTCGCCCGGATACCAGTTCTGGACGGTCGAGTATTTCACCTCGGCATCCTCCTCGACGATGATCTCGACCACCGCCGCGTGCAACTGTGCGGTGTCGCGCTTGGGCGCGGTGCAGCCTTCCAGATAGCTGACATAGCTGCCCTTGTCGGCGATGATCAGCGTGCGCTCGAACTGGCCGGTGTTTTCCGCGTTGATGCGGAAATAGGTGGAGAGCTCCATCGGGCATCGCACGCCCGGCGGCACATAGACGAACGACCCGTCCGAGAACACCGCGCTGTTCAGCGTGGCGTAGAAATTGTCGCTGACCGGCACCACCGATCCGAGGTATTTCCTGACCAGTTCGGGATGTTCGCGGATCGCCTCGGAGATCGAGCAGAAGATGACCCCCGCCTTTTTCAGCTCGGCCTGGAATGTGGTGCCGACGCTGACGCTGTCGAACACCGCGTCCACCGCCACCTTGCGGCCTTCGGCGGGGGCGGCTTCGGCCCCTTCGACACCGGCAAGGATCATCTGTTCCTTCAGCGGAATACCCAGCTTTTCATAGGTTGCCAGCAGCTTGGGGTCGACCTCGTCCAGCGACTTGGGCTTTTCCGACATGCTCTTGGGACGGGCATAGTAGTACAGTTCCTGGAAATCGATTTCCGGATAGTGAACCATCGCCCATTTCGGCTCTTTCATGCCCGACCAGCGCTCGAACGCGGCCAGACGCCATTCAGTCATCCATTCCGGCTCTTCGTTCTTTCCCGAGATCAGCCGCACGATATCAGGGTTCACGCCCTTGGGCGCATATTCCATCTCGATATCGGTTTCCCAGCCATATTTGTAAGTGCCCACTTCGCGAACGGCGTCCACCGTTTCCTGGTCGACGCCTTCCTTCACCTGGGTCTGGTCCAATGCGGCCATGAGAGCCCTCCTTAGCGCTGATCGCGCAGTTAGTTCCGTGTCACGCGGCACGCGCGCGATGTTTCTTTTCTTTGCCCAGCCACGCCTCGGCAAAGCGCAGCACATCCGTTTCCGTCGTCTCGGGTCCCAGCGATACCCGGATCGCGCTGGACGCCGTTGCTTCGTCATATCCCATGGCACGCAACACAGCGCTAGCGCGCACCTTGCCGCTGGAGCAGGCGCTGCCCGCGCTGATCGCAAATCCAGCCAGGTCCATCTGCATCACCTGCGTTTCGCCCTTCCACCCCGGCGTAGCCAGGCAAAGGGTATTCGGCAGGCGAACGAGATCTTTCCCGACAAAAATAGTAGATTTAGCGTCAGCCTCAAGAGCCTTTTCTAGAATATTTCTAAGTTTAGCCACCCTTTCCCAGACACCATCGGCCAGATCGCGTCCCGCAGTCTCTGCCGCCGCGCCGAAACCCGCGATTCCGATCACGTTTTCGGTGCCGGAACGGCGCCCCATCTCCTGCCCACCGCCCTTGATCTGCGCGGCAAGGTCCGTGCCGCGCCGCATCACGACGGCGCCAACCCCCTTGGGGCCGCCCAGTTTGTGGGCCGAGATCAGCGCCATTTCGACCCCAAGCCAGTTGAAGGCCACCGGCAGCTTGCCAAAGGCCTGTGTCGCATCTGTCACCGCCAGGCCCTGAGGTAGATCCTGCACGATGCCGGTTTCGGAATTCGCCAGTTGCAAGGTCGAGCGTTCCGGATGATCCACCGCGACCAATCCATCCGATGAAACGGGCAAATCTTCTGAAATCCAGGACCTTACCGCGTCATGTTCAATTGCCGCCCCGTGCAGATCCCGCCCCGCGAGCGTCAGGGCCGCTCCTTCGGTCGAGCCCGATGTGAACACGATATCGGCCCCGTCCGCGCCAAAGGCCGCAGCAATCTGCGCGCGCGCCTTCTCGATCAGCGCCTTGGCCGCCCGCCCCTCGGCGTGAACACTGGATGGATTACCGCAAACATCCATCGCCGCGATCATCGCCGCCCGCGCTTCGGCGCGGAGCGGAGTGGTGGCGTTGTGGTCGAGATAAACACGCATCGAGGATTCATCTATTTGAAGGTTTCGCGCCCGATAACGGCGCAGGACAGATTTGACAAACCGTTTCGTCGGCCTTTCACAGGTATGTCAGTCGTCAACGACCGAGAACAGCGAGGGCACCGCAGGACAAGGCGCCAGATCATTGCGCACCACGTCCGACAATCTCGTCTGGTGCAGGAATACATAGACATGCGCGCTCAATCCCTCCCAAAGCCGATTGGTCAGCGATTGCGCCCGGCTGCCCGACATCGCGCCGGATGCGCCCGCGCCCTTGTGCATCGCGTTCACCGACTCATCGACCGCAGCCAGCACATCCACGACCCGGATTTCCGAGGCCGGCCGCGCCAGACGATAGCCGCCGCCGGGTCCGCGCACGGATTCCACCAGGTCGGCCCGGCGCAGTTTCACAAAGAGCTGTTCAAGATAGGGCAGTGAGATATCCTGCCGGGCCGAGATCTCGCCCAGAGTCACCAGGCTGTCGGAAGGTTGCAGCGCAATATCGGCCAGCGCCACCATAGCATAACGCCCCTTTGTGGACAGTTTCACCTTTCATCCTCCGCTCGGCGCCCAGATGCGCGAAATCATTGACCTTGTCGCCCTCAGTGCGTATCTCCCACTGACAGCGCTGCCGCAAGGCGGCACCAGAGTTTAGAACCGTTCTAAGGTGCCTTAGGGATTCCGTCAAGATTACCTGGCATCGCAGGAAGTTACACAGGACAAAAGCACACATGCCCGAGGTGATTTTTCCCGGACCCGAAGGCCGCCTCGAGGGCCGCTACCACCCGCAAAAGGAAAAAGACGCACCGATCGCCATCGTGCTGCATCCGCATCCGCAATTCGGCGGCACCATGAACAACAAGGTGGTCTACAACCTGCACTACGCCTTCTATAACCTCGGCTTCACCGTGCTGCGGTTCAATTTCCGCGGCGTCGGCCGCAGCCAGGGCGAATACGACCAGGGCATCGGCGAACTCTCGGATGCCGCATCGGCGCTGGATTACCTCCAGTCGATGAACAACAATTCCAAACACTGCTGGGTGGCGGGTTTCTCTTTCGGTGCCTGGATCGGCATGCAACTCTTGATGCGCCGGCCCGAGATCACCGGTTTCGTGAGCGTGGCACCGCCCGCCAACATGTACGACTTCTCGTTCCTGGCGCCCTGCCCCTCGTCCGGTTTGATCATCAACGGCACCGCCGACCGCGTAGCGCCGCCGGCTGATACCCGTTCGCTGGTCAGCAAGCTGCACGAACAGAAGGGCATCACCATCACCCACACCGAGGTTGAAGGCGCCGATCACTTCTTCCAGAACCAGCACATGGACACGATGATCACCGAGGTGGCGGACTATGTGAAACGCCGCCTGACGGAGACCTCGCGCTGATGGCAGGAACCATCGAAAGCCTCGCCGCGAAACTGGCAGAGGACACGATGAAGGTCATGGACCAGTCCGGCGAGGAACGGCTTTATGTCGAGGTCGGCAAGGTTCTGGCCGCCGCGTCGCAATCGCTGGAAGAGGCCTATCTCACCGAGGTCCGCGTACGTCTGGCCGAACGCCAGGCACGCCGGTTCCTGGTTCGCAGGATGACCGAACTGAAGGCAGCCCAGGACCGCAAGGACGCGCAATGACAGCCCGCCTGTCGGCCCAGATTGGCTTTCTCAAGGTTGCCGACAGGTTGAAAAGCGTGGAACGGGCAAATGTCCTGCTCGACCTTTCGCGTCCGGAAAATTCCGCCGAACACAGCTGGCACCTTGCGCTTTGGGCGCTGGTGCTGGAACCCTTCGCCGGCGCTGGCGTATCGGTCGACCGCGCGATCCGCATGCTTCTGCTGCACGATCTGGTCGAGATCGAAACCGGTGATCATCCGATACACGAAGAAACCGACTGGGACGCTGTTGCCCGCGCCGAACGTGCTGCGGCGCGCCGGCTCTTCGGCCTGTTGCCTCCCGACCAGGCCGCCATGTTTCTCGATCTCTGGACCGAGTTCGAAGCCGACACTACGCCTGACGCGCGCTATGCAAAGATGCTGGATCGCTGCCAACCGCTGTTTCAGGTCCTTTGCGCCGATGCTCCTCGCTCCGACCATGTGGAGGTTGTGCGCGAAAACCTTTTGAACGGTCGGGCAGCTTACCTCTCCTCCGCCTTCCCCGAAGCTTTCACGCATGCGATGGCCCTTCTGGAGAATACTCCGGGCCAGCAGGACGCGTTCACATCGCGTCTGCTGTTTCTGGCCGAAGCCGACAAGCTGAAATCGGTGTTCCGCGCCTCGCGCCTGCTGGATGACAGCCGGTTCGAGAACTCGGCCGAACACAGCTGGCACATCATGCTTTATGCTTGGGTCCTGAGTGAACACGGCGTGCATCCGGTCGATACCGACCGGGTTCTGCGGATGCTTCTGCTGCATGACCTTGTCGAGATCGACGCAGGCGACAACCCGATCCACGGCAATGTGGACCACGCCGCGCAAGACGCGCTGGAACAGGCCGCCGCCGAACGTCTGTTCGGACTGCTGCCACCCGAACAGGGCGTTTCATTGCGGTCTCTGTGGCAGGAATTCGAGGCCGCAGAAACCCCGGAGGCGATTTTCGGCAAGGCGGTCGACAGGGTGCAGACGCCAATCGCCAATCTTGAAAACGGCGGCGGTTCCTGGATCAGTTACCGGGTCAGTCTGCCGCAATTGGAGGCCCGCGTCGGCCGCCCGGTCAGACGCGGTGCGCCCGATCTCTGGACTTGGCTTCAGCCGCAACTTCTGGACTGTTTCACGCGACTCGGCCTGCCGGTCTGAGAGTTCATACCCGCTCGGCTACAGCAGGATGTTCCAACTGCGCGGCAGGTTTCGGGGCCGGTTCCTTGGGCGCGAAACCCAAACCAACGGCGACTACCAGGAGAGAAGCGAGCAACACGGCTTTTACAAAGGGGGTAATCATGATGAACCTGAAGATCAAAAATCAACAGGAAGAAGATTAATTCGACCGGGGCTGTTTGCCCAGTGGGGTATTCACCACCTCGGGGTTGCGTCCGGAGCCGATCATGTCAGGCTGCGCTCGCCAGATCGGCCGGGCCGAAATCGCATTCCACCGCACCGTTGCCGTTGATGGTCAGGATTCGACCGGGCATCAGTTCAGTCCAATCGCCCTCTTCATGGTCCAGCGGTTCCGACACGACCGCCCAGCCTTCCCGTGCCCTGGAGTAGCGATAGTAGACCGAAGGCGCGATGTGAT
Organism: Ruegeria marina; assembly: GCF_900101475.1. Classification (GTDB taxonomy): domain Bacteria; phylum Pseudomonadota; class Alphaproteobacteria; order Rhodobacterales; family Rhodobacteraceae; genus Ruegeria_B; species Ruegeria_B marina. Next base: position 15,232 of record NZ_FMZV01000004.1, read on the forward strand.
CCGACGAGTAGCGCACCGCATAAAGGGTATGCCCGTCGCTGAAGGCCGCCGAAAGCCGCATGTGCGGGATTGTTCCCTGCGCCCGGCTCAAACCTTCGAGCCGCGCCACCGACCGCGCCAGGGCGCCATGCGGGTCGCTGTCCATCCCCTCGCTCATCGCCAGAAGGAACAGAACCTCCGAATCCGTGCTGCCCTTGCGATAGGTGTAGAACTCGTCCGCGATCATCATGTCTGCGTGCTTGCGGAACCCTTCAAACCCGCCGACCTGCCCGTTGTGCATGAAACACCACTGGCGGGCGGCAAAGGGATGGCAGTTGTTGCGGCTGATGCAGGACCCGGTCGAGGCGCGTACATGGCTCAGAAAAAGGCCCGAGCGGACGTGATGCGCCACGGCACGCAGGTTGGGGTCGGACCAGGCCGGGTAGACATCGCGATACAGCCCCGGTTCAGGCCGCGCGTCGTACCAGGCCACACCGAACCCGTCACCATTGGTCGCGGTCTTGCACTGTTCCGCATGGGCGCTTTGGGCGATCAGCGAATGCCCGGGCCGCGAAATGACATCCTCCAGAAAGATGGGGGTTCCGTGATAGGCGGCCCAACGGCACATGTTCACTCTCCCTGGATGAGGCGCGACAGCGCGCCGGAGAACGGCTGATGTTGCTCCTTATAGTGCTTCGCTTTGTACGCAAAGTGAAATTGCGCACAGGAAATTGTTCGCATTTGTGTCAAAAACGCCGGCCTGTCACCCGCGCAGGTTTTCGGCTAGTTCGAAACTGTCCGGGCATCAGAATCAAATCCATCCAGGCGGAGAGTGGCCATGCCAGTCCATTATATCTACCTTGTCCTTGCGGTCGCGGCCGAAACCGTCGGCACCACGGCACTTCAGGCCAGCCACCAGTTCACCCGCCTCGTTCCCTCGATCCTGGTCGTGGTGGGCTACGGCCTGGCCTTTTTCCTGATGGCGCAGGCGCTGAGGGTCATGCCCGTCGGTGTCGTCTACGCGATCTGGTCTGGCCTGGGCATCGTGTTCATCGCCGCCATCGGCTACTTCGTCTTCAAGCAAAAGCTCGACCTGCCCGCGCTTCTGGGCCTGGCGATGATCGTCGGCGGCATCGTGGTGATCCATCTTTTCTCGTCCACATCGACCCATTGACGCCGCGACGCGGCGATAATCGGCAGGACGGATGCATTTTCTCTGGCCTTTGCCGGCCTGTCGGGCTATGCGCCGGGCCAACTCCCTTACAAAGGCTGACCTCATGGACCTGCGCAATATTGCGATCATCGCTCACGTGGACCACGGCAAGACCACCCTGGTGGACGAGCTGCTGAAACAGTCCGGCGCCTTTCGCGAGAACCAGGCCGTGGCCGAACGCGCCATGGACAGCAACGATCTGGAACGCGAACGCGGCATCACCATCCTCGCCAAGGCGACCTCGGTCGAATGGCAGGGCACCCGCATCAATATCGTCGACACCCCGGGCCACGCCGATTTCGGCGGCGAGGTCGAGCGCATTCTCAGCATGGTTGACGGTGTGGTGCTGCTGGTCGATGCCGCCGAAGGCCCGATGCCGCAGACCAAGTTCGTGACCTCCAAGGCGCTGGCCCTGGGCCTGCGCCCCATCGTGGTACTGAACAAGGTGGACAAGCCCGATGCCGAGCCCGACCGCGCTCTGGACGAATGTTTCGACCTTTTCGCCAACCTTGGCGCCACCGACGAACAGCTCGATTTCCCGCATCTCTACGCCTCGGGCCGCTCTGGCTGGGCCGATGAAACGCTTGAGGGCCCGCGCAAGGATCTCACGGCGCTCTTCAGCCTTGTCGTGCGCCACGTGCCCGCCCCGGCCCAGATCGCCCGCAAGGACGAGCCGTTCCGCATGCTGGCCACCACGCTGGGCAGCGACCCGTTCATCGGCCGCATCCTGACCGGTCGGGTGGAAAGCGGCACGCTGAAGACCGGCGAGAGCCTCAAGGCGCTCAGCCGCAAGGGCGATCTGATCGAGAACTTCCGCGCCACCAAGATCCTCGCCTTCCGTGGCCTTGGCCAGCAGCCGATCGACGTGGCCGAGGCTGGTGACATCGTCACCATCGCCGGCATGAGCAAGGCCACCGTGGCCGACAGCCTGGTCAACCCGCAAGTGACCGAAGCGCTGCCCGCCCAGCCGATCGACCCGCCGACCATCTCGGTCACCTTCGGCATCAACGACAGCCCGCTGGCCGGCCGCGACGGCAAGAAGGTGCAAAGCCGCGTCATCCGCGACCGGCTGATGAAAGAGGCGGAATCGAACGTCGCCATCCGTGTCACCGATACGCCGGGCGGCGACGCGTTCGAGGTTGCAGGCCGTGGCGAGCTTCAGATGGGCGTTCTGATCGAGAACATGCGCCGCGAAGGGTTCGAGCTCAGCATCTCGCGCCCGCAGGTCCTGTTCCGCGAGGAAGACGGCGAGCGGCTGGAGCCGATCGAGGAAGTCACCATCGACGTGGATGACGAATTCACCGGCGCGGTGATCGAGAAAGTCACCGGCGCCCGCAAGGGTGAGCTGGTCGAGATGAAGCCCGCCGGGGCCGGCAAGACGCGGATCATCGCACATGTGCCGTCGCGCGGGCTGATCGGATATCACGGCGAGTTTCTGACCGATACCCGTGGCACCGGCGTGCTGAACCGCGTGTTCCACGCCTGGGCCCCGCACAAAGGCCCGATCCCGGGCCGTCGCGCAGGCGTTCTGATCTCGATGGAGAACGGCCAGTCGGTGGCATACGCGCTGTGGAACCTCGAAGAGCGCGGCCGCATGTTCATCGGCCCGCAGGCAGATGTCTATGAGGGCATGATCATCGGCGAGCACAGCCGTGACAACGATCTCGAAGTGAACCCGCTCAAGGGCAAGAAACTGACCAACGTGCGCGCCTCGGGCACGGACGAAGCGGTTCGCCTGACCCCGCATATCCAGTTCAGCCTGGAAGAGGCGATCGCCTATATCGACAATGACGAACTGGTCGAGGTGACCCCGAACTCGATCCGGCTGCGCAAGCGGTTCCTTGACCCGCACGAACGCAAGCGCCAGTCCAAGGCGGCAAGCTGAACCAAAAAGGGCGCCCCGAGGGTGCCCTTTCCCTTTCAGAACGGGCCGCGAAACACGAACCACGCCCCCAGCGCGATGAACCCGAACCCGATCGCGTGGTTCACGGTCAGAGATTCCTTCAGAAACAGAACTGAGAAACCCGCAAAGACGATCAGGGTAATGACCTCCTGCATCGTCTTGAGTTCGGCCGCCGTGTAGACACGGTGCCCGATCCGGTTGGCAGGCACCGCAAGGCAGTATTCGATCAGGGCAATGCCCCAGCTGACGAGGATGACAACGGCCAGCGGTTTGCCGGGGAATTTCAGATGCCCGTACCATGCGAATGTCATGAAGACATTCGAGGCTGCCAATAACACCAGCGGCAGCAGATGCGCGGGCGTCATTCCCGGCCTGTCATTCGCTGGTCTCGACCACCATCAATTCGCGTTCCGAGGCGCCGCGCGCATGGCTCAGCGCTTCCTGGTATTCAGGCGAGTTGTAACAATCGACCGCCGCCTCGACGCTGGGAAAGCGCGCAACCACGTTGCGGGGCCGCTCCTTGCCTTCGAGTTGCACGAAACGACCGCCCCGAGCGATGAAGGTGCCACCATGCTTGGCGATGGCGGGACCGGCCAGCTGGGCATATTTGCCATAAGCCTCGGCGTCGGTCACCGTCACATGTGCAATCCAGAGTGCGCCCATTGTCTTATCCTCCCAGAACCTGTTCAGCGGCCTTGATCGCAGCATCTGCATTGCCTGCGTCCTGACCACCGCCCTGCGCCATGTCGGGGCGGCCACCGCCACCCTTGCCGCCAAGGGCCACGACCGCCGCCTTGACCAGATCCACCGCGGAAACACGGCCAGTCAGATCCTCGGTCACACCAGCCGCAACCGCCGCCTTGCCCCCGGTATCGGCAATCAGCAGTACCGCGCCCGAACCCATGCGGCTCTTGTGTTCGTCGATCAGCGCCGGCAGGTCTTTGCCCGACACGCCCGACAGCACCTGCGCCAGGAAAGGCACACCGCCCACCTCGCGGGCCTCGGCCGCGGCGCCCTGCCCGGACCCGCCGGCCATGGCCAGATCGCGGCGCAGCTGGGCCACCTCGTTCTGCAACGCCTTGCGCTCGTCCATCAGCGCGCGCACGCGCTCGGCCACCTCGGCAGGCTGTGCCTTGAGCATCGCGGTCACTGCGGACAGGCGCGCGACCTCCTGCGACAGGTGCTCGAATGCCGCCTGCCCGGTCAGCGCCTCGATCCGGCGCACCCCGGCGCTCGACGCGCTGTCGCCCAGGATCACGAACATGCCGATGTCACCGGTCTGCGCCACATGGGTGCCGCCGCACAGCTCGATCGACCAGGTCTTGCCATCGGTGCCCTTGCCGGTCTCGGCCCGGCCCATCGACACCACCCGCACCTCGTCGCCATATTTCTCGCCAAACAGCGCCTGCGCCCCGATGGCGCGGGCATCGTCGGGGGTCATGATCCGGGTCTCGACCTTCGAATTCTGCCGGATGAACCGGTTCACCTCGGTGCCGACCTGAACCAGTTCCGCCTCGCTCAGCGCCTTGGCATGGCTGAAGTCGAACCGAAGCCGGTCGGCGGCGTTCAGCGAGCCGCGTTGCGCCACGTGGTCGCCCAGGGCCTCGCGCAGCGCCTCGTGCAACAGGTGCGTGGCCGAGTGGTTGGCGCGGATCGCGCTGCGACGGGCATGATCCACCTCCAGCTCGACCGCATCGCCCTTGGCCAGCGTGCCACGCTCCATCGTCACCTTATGGGCATAGACCTTGCCATCCGCGAATTTGCGGGTGTCCTCGACGAGGGCCACGTGATCGCGGTTTTCCAGCCGACGGATCACGCCGGTATCACCCACCTGGCCGCCCGCCTCGCCATAGAAAGGGGTCTGGTTGGTCACTACCCAGCCGCTGCCGCCCTCGGCGATCTTGTCTGCCCGGGCACCGTCAACCACCAGCGCCAGCACCTGACCTTCGGCCTTTTCGGTGTCATAGCCCAGGAAATCGGTAGCGCCGGCCTGGTCCAGCACGTCGAACCAGACCGTATTGTCCGCAGCCTCGCCCGAGCCCGCCCAGGCGGCGCGCGCCTTGGCCTTCTGCTCGGCCATCGCCGCATCGAACCCGTCGGTATCGACCTTGCGGCCCTTTTCGCGCAGCGCGTCCTGCGTCAGGTCCAGCGGGAAACCGTAAGTATCATAGAGCTTGAACGCCGCCTCGCCCGGCAGCGGTGCGCCCTCTGGCAGTGCGCCCAACTCGTCATCCAGCAGCTTCAACCCGCGATCCAGCGTCTGCTTGAACCGGGTTTCCTCCAGCAAGAGCGTCTCCTCGATCAGCGCCTGCGCCCGGCCCAGTTCCGGATAGGCCGCGCCCATCTGGCCGACCAGCGTACGTACCAGCCGGTGCATCACAGGATCCTTGGCCCCCAACAGATGCGCATGTCGCATCGCCCGCCGCATGATCCGCCGCAGCACATAGCCGCGCCCGTCGTTCGACGGCATCACCCCATCTGCGATCAGGAACGAGGTCGAACGCAGGTGATCCGCGATCACCCGGTGATGCACGTTCTGGTCGCCATAGGGATCGACGCTGGTCGCATCGGCCGAAGCCTCGATCAGCGCCTTGAACAGGTCGGTGTCGTAATTGTCGTGGCTGCCCTGGAGCAGCGCGCCGATCCGCTCCAGCCCCATGCCGGTGTCGATCGACTGCATGTCGAGATCGACCATCGAGCCGTCCTCGAACTTCTCGTTCTGCATGAAGACGATGTTCCAGATCTCGATGAACCGGTCGCCATCCTCTTCCGGGCTGCCCGGAGGACCGCCCCAGATATGGTCGCCATGGTCATAGAAGATCTCGGTGCAGGGGCCGCAGGGGCCGGTCGGCCCCATCTGCCAGAAATTGTCCGAGGTGGCGATGCGGATGATCCGGTCCTCGGGCACACCGACCTTCTTCCAGATCTCGAACGCCTCGTCATCGGTGTGGAACACCGTGGTATAAAGCCGATCCCTGGGGATGTCGAAATCGCGGGTGATCAGTTCCCAGGCAAAGGGGATCGCCTCGGACTTGAAGTAATCCCCGAAGGAGAAATTGCCCAGCATCTCGAAGAACGTGTGATGCCGCGCCGTGTACCCCACGTTATCGAGGTCATTGTGCTTGCCGCCGGCGCGAACACATTTCTGCGCGGTGGTGGCGCGGACATAATCGCGCTTTTCAACGCCGGTGAAGCAGTTCTTGAACTGGACCATGCCCGAGTTGGTGAACATCAGCGTCGGGTCGTTGCGCGGCACCAGCGGACTCGACGGCACTACCTCGTGTCCCTGTTTGGCAAAATAGTTCAAAAACGTGGATCGGATATCGTTCAGCGTGGGCATTCTGGCTCTCTCGGCGCGAAATCGACTGGGTCTGCGCTGGTTTAGCGGCAGCCTGCCTTACTGTCCACAGCCACCGTTGCCAGAACGAAGAAAGCGGCCCGCAAGGCCGCTTCCCGTCCGTCACGTCCGCCGGCAACTTGCCGAGGCTTCAAGCTTCAAGGATGTCGTCGTCGCTTGAACCCATATCGAACTCCAGCCCGTGCGACGCGCGGATCTTGTCTTCGATCTCTAGCGCGATCCTGCTGTTCTCCTTGAGAAAGGACTTGGCATTCTCACGGCCCTGCCCGATGCGCTCATCGCCGTAAGAGAACCAGCTACCGGACTTTTCGACAACGCCCGCTTTGACCCCCAGATCCAGCAGTTCGCCGGTCTTCGAAATGCCTTCACCGAACATGATGTCGAATTCCACCTGCTTGAAGGGCGGCGCCACCTTGTTCTTCACCACCTTGACCCGGGTCGAATTGCCGACGATCTCGTCACGATCCTTGATGGAACTGATCCGGCGAATGTCCAGGCGCACCGAACTGTAGAACTTCAGCGCATTGCCACCCGAGGTGGTTTCGGGGCTGCCGAACATCACGCCGATCTTCATGCGGATCTGGTTGATGAAGATGACCATGCAGCGCGAACGGCTGATCGAGGCGGTGAGCTTGCGCATTGCCTGACTCATCAGGCGCGCCTGAACGCCGACACTCGAATCGCCCATATCGCCTTCAAGTTCCGATTTCGGGGTCAGCGCGGCAACGGAATCGACCACCACCATGTTAACGGCCCCCGACCGTACCAGCGTGTCAGTAATCTCCAGCGCCTGTTCGCCGGTGTCTGGCTGGCTGATCAACAACTCGTCCAGATCGACCCCAAGCTTTCGGGCATACAGCGGATCCAGTGCGTGTTCGGCATCGACAAAGGCGCAGACTCCGCCGCGCTTCTGCTGTTCGGCAATGCAATGCAGGGTCAGCGTGGTCTTGCCCGAGCTTTCGGGGCCATAGATTTCCACGATCCGCCCCATTGGCAAACCGCCGATGCCGAGCGCAATGTCGAGCCCCAGCGAACCGGTGGAACTGGCCTCGATTTCCTGGATCGGGTTGTCCCCCCCCAGTTTCATGATCGAACCCTTGCCGAACTGCCGTTCGATCTGTGCCAGGGCGCTGTCCAGCGCCTTCTGCTTGTCTGCGTTTTGTTTGCTGCTCATCGTCAGTAGATCCGCCACTTTCCCGTACCTCTCTTTTGTCACACGCCGTCACGGGCGGCAATCGCTGCTTTGTTCTCGCCTTGTTCCTTATGGGGCCAAAGCAAGAACATTACAAATAAAATCTTTCCTGTCCAAGTTTTTTCGATTTGTGTTAAAGAATGATTTACGTATGAAATTTGCGTTTCCGGGCGCTAGAAGCTGGATTGTAAATGCTTGTTTTCTTTAAGGAACGCCTCGTTTTCCTGTCGGTTCCCAAAACGGGTACCACCGCTTTTCAATCGGCCTTACGCACACGTGCCGACATCGTGGTATCGGACCCGCCCGAATTGAAACATGCGCCCATCTATCGCTACGACCGGTTCTTTCGGCCGATCTTTTCCAAGATGTTCGGCATCGAGATGGACATCCTGGCCGTAGTACGCGAACCGGTCGACTGGCTAGGCAGTTGGTACCGTTACCGCCAGCGACCTTTCATGGCGGGAAAACCGAATTCCACCGCCGGCATCAGCTTTGACGAATTCGTGACGGCCTACCTGCAGGGCAAAAGACCACCCTATGCCGATGTCGGTAGCCAGGCGAGGTTTCTGACCCCGCGCCCGGACGGCTGCAAGGCGAGTTATCTTTTCAAATACGAGAATCAGCCGGCCCTTCTCGATTTCCTCCAATCCCGCCTGGACACCAAGATCGACCTGCCGCGCGAAAACGTCTCGCCCGCGATGTCTCTTGACCTTGATCCGGACATTGCCGAGCGGTTTCGCCGGAAGTTCGCCGACGAATTTGACCTGCACACCAGCGCACGGTGATCTATTCGGGAGTATTTCGGTACTGCCCGAAGCAAAAAATATCGCCAACGTCACGCGAGCACGGAGCGCAGCGTTGCATTTGCGATGTGGGGCTGTCCGAAACCGCCTTAGTGCAACTGCCGATGTACTGTCTCGGTCAACTGGTTTAGAGAAAACGGTTTTGGCAGAAACACCGAGTTGGGTATATCTGCGTCGGCCTCGCCAAAAGCGCCCTCCGAATACCCGGAAACGAAAACCACCCGCACTTGCGGTCGCGCAGTCAACGCCTGTCGCACCCATGTGGGCCCGTCAAGGCCGGGCATGACCACGTCGGTCACAAAGACATCGACGGTCAGATCCGGATCTTCCAGAAGACGCAACGCGTCCTCTGCCGAATCGGCCTCCAGAACCGTGTACCCCCGGAGCCGCAGCGCCCGCGACGCAAAGGCGCGCACCGGTGCTTCATCTTCGACCAGCAGGACAACGCCTTCGCCATGCTTGCTGGTGGGCACCTCCTCGGCTGCCGGCATTTGCGCGCTCTCGGCATCACGACCATGAAAGGCGGGCAAGTAGACGGTGAACTCTGATCCTTTGCCTGGAACACTGTCGACAAAAATGAACCCGCCGGTCTGCTTGACGATGCCATAGACAGTGGAAAGGCCCAGCCCGGTTCCCTCACCCGTACGTTTCGTGGTGTAGAACGGCTCGAATATCTTTTGCAGCCTGTCCGGTTCGATCCCGACTCCTTCGTCGCGGACTCTGACTGTGACGTATTCCCCGACTGGAATTGTCGCACGATCGCGCTCCAATGGTTCCTGCAGGCTCACCACTTCGGTCTCGATGCGGATCTCTCCCCCTTTCGGCATCGCGTCACGGGCATTCACGACAAGGTTCATCAGCACCTGTTCCAATTGCCTCTTGTCAGCGCGGACCGCTTTGAGAACCGGGTCGTGGCTGAGTGTCAACGTCACCTTCTCGCCGACCAGTCGGTTCAGGAGATGGATCAGATCCGAAAGAGTGTCGCGCAGGTCCAGAATCTCGGGGCGGAGCGTCTGTTTGCGGGAAAAGGCCAGCAATTGCCCGACAAGGGCCGCGGCACGATTCGCATTCTGATGGATCTGGACCAGATCTCCATACTCCGGGTCTCCCTGGTCATGACGCAACAGCAACAGGTCGCAGTGTCCCGAAATCGCTGTCAGCAAGTTGTTGAAATCATGTGCGACACCGCCGGCAAGCTGCCCCACTGCCTGCATCTTCTGGCTCTGGACGAACTGAGCCTCAAGTGTTTTCAACTCTGTCGCGTCATTCAGGACCGCGACAAGACCAATCTGGCCGCCCTGCAGGACCGGGCAAAGCGTGACCTGGACGAAAACTTCCCGATCACGACTGACAAGTCGCAGAAACTCGGAACGCGGCGCCGTCTTGGCGTCGACCGCCTCTTTCAACCAATCCGGAATCGGCCGGCCAAGTCCCAGCATCAACTGGTCCAGCGTCGTGTCGGCGGCCACCGGCCCGCCCAGAAGTTCCTGCGCCATGCGGTTCACTTCCTGAATCTGGCCGCTGGCCGACAGGCGCATCAAGGCTACGGGAAGTGTCGCGAAATCGGGGCTTTGGCCCTGGCCGAATTCTCCCGAGACCGGAATCAGAAACAGTTCCTGCCGCCCCGGACTTGCGGATAGTTCCACGACCAGAACCGGCACCACTCCAGCGGCAGTCGAGACATGGGTGATCTCATTGGGCCGAAACGGCAGTTGCAGGAAAAGGCGATCCAGCGATTTCACCCGTGACCGACGAGTTCTCTTGCAGCCTCGTTCATGAACAGCACGGCCCCCGACCTCCCGATCGTCAGCATCGGCAACGGCAGGCTGTCGGCGCGCGAGTTGATCCCCGCCCTGTCGGTAATGTCTTCGACCCGCCAAAGAAAACAGTCCTCGCCGACGGAGTGGACCGACAGCCGGATATGCCCCCGGCGCGTCACCACATCCTCGCGCGCATTGCCCTCCAGTCGCGCGCGGCTCTGCAAGCGAAACAAGACCGCAGAAGGGTTGCCGAAAATGGACCGCAAAGTCGCCGCGAGGGTAAGATCTGCGGCCCCCGAAAACCTGATTGATGCGGCATTGTTGCGCGCCAGAATGATCCCGTCGTCATCCGCCACGAAGCTTGGCGTCGAATCCTTTTCGATGAACCCGGCCAGAAGGTCGCGCATCCGGCCGGTCGCTCCCGCACCGTTCCATGTTCTGACAAACATAAATCCCGCCGCGATCAGCGAGGACGCTCCGGCGGCGAGCAGTGCCCTGTAACCAAAGTCGGATACATTGAGGAATACCGCCGCACAGAATGCCGAAACGGCAACCAGCAGCACGATCGTGACGCGTAAACCAAATCTGCGTCGCTCATCGGGCGGTAACGAAGATGAGGCGGTGAATTCGGTCACAGGTCGGCTCCCGGAAACGAGGTTACTCGGGTTTGTCACGCACCAGTGTTAAGCCCGGTTTAACATGGGCCAAGTTGATGCCGATTTCTACCTTAAGTTGATAGTATCGCTAGGCGACTCTCGTCAATACCGACAGAAAGAATCCATCCGTTCCGTCCAGAACCGTCCATTGTGCCCGATCGTCCTGTTTCCAGCCCGGATTCTCCGACAGAAACTGCTCGACAATGTTGTTGTTTTCGACCCGAAGCATCGAACAGGTGGCATAAGCGACTTGCCCTCCGGTTGCGACCAGCCCGGAAACCGTCCGAAGTATTGCGGACTGAATTCGGGTCAGTTCCAGCAGGCGTTCGGGAGTCAGCAGCCATTTTCCGTCAGGCGCGCGACGCCATGAGCCACTGCCGGAACATGGCACGTCCGCCAGGATCAGATCGAAGGGCGCCTCGCGCTCGACCACGTCAGTCGCGACGAGCCGTACCTGCGCGCCGGCCCGTGTTGCGCGCGCCGGCAGGTCGCGCATCCTTTGGGGCGCAGCATCGTGGGCCAGGATCTCGCCCCGCACCCTGGCCGCTAGGGCCAGCGTCTTGCCACCGCCGCCGGCGCAGAAGTCAAGCACCCGCAACCCGGACCGCAGCGGCACCCGCTCGGCGATAGCCTGGCTTGCAGCATCCTGCAGTTCGACCATTCCCTGCTGATACGCACGGGTTTGCGCCACCTTCCGGGCGCCCTCGACAACTTCCATCGCTGTCGCGCAGGCGGGATGCGGCTGGGCGACGACACCGTCTTCCGCCAGCAGGGATATGGCAGTCTGCCTGTCCGTTTTCAGCAGGTTGGCGCGCAAATGCAGCGGTGCGCGCCTTTGCATGATCCGCCCGGCTGCTTCGGCACTCTCGCCCAGGCTGGCAGTGAACTCGGGCCAAAGCCAATCAGGAATGTCCGAAGCTTCCGCGCCCGGCTCCGGGTTCCGACCAGCTGCCTGCTCGGCTTCGCTCAAGGCATCGGGCGCATGCCTGTCGCCGGTGAAAAAGGAAGAAATCTCCTGTCCCTGCGCCCGGAGCAGCCCGATCATCAGACCACGCCCGGTCACAGCCCCGCCGCGCGCGGCCAGAGACCGCCGGGCGCGCAGAGCATCGAACACATGATCACGGATCGCCGCCCGGTCCTTTGACCCGGCATAGCGCGAGCGCCGCGCCCAGGAGGTCAGCGCCTGTTCGGCCGGTCTGCCGCCAAGGATATCGTCGAGAATCTCGATGGCGGCCTGAATGCGGGCGGCTGGGGTCATCTGTCAGAGGTTCAGCTTGGCGTATCCGTCGCCGGAACGCTCCAGACGCGCGAATTTGGCGCCGATCATGTGGCTGCCCGCCCAGACCAGTCCCTTGTCAGCGATCTCGGCCAGCGCTGCATGGCGGCTGGCAAGCGCCTGGGACCCGTCCACGTCGTATTTCGTGGCGTTCCGCGGATCCGGCAGTTGCAGCGCCTCGGAATGGACGATGTCGCCAGCCAGGACCAGCCCCTCGCCGATCCGCAGCCCCATATGGCCCGGCGTATGTCCCGGCAGCGCCCAGACCACGATCCCATCGCCCAGATCCTCGTCCTCCCCGACGCAGCGCAAGCTGTCGCCACAGGCCGCCAGCACCTGCCCGCCCAGGCCCTCGGTGCCGCGCCAATGCGCCGCCTCGCGCGCATGCAGCACCACTTCGGCGGCGGCATAGACAGGTTGGCAGTCGACCAGTGCGCCGCCGCAGTGATCGCCGTGCAGATGAGTGAAGATGACTCGGCTGACGTCACCGGGCGCAATTCCCATCTCGGCCAGCCGCGCCGGCATGTGCCCGCCCGCCGGGCCGAAAGCCGCACCGCACCCGGTATCGACCAGCCAGACCCGGCCGTCGTCATGCCGCAGCACATAGGCGTTGAACTCGGTCTCGGCACCGGCCAGCCCGGCCCGGGCCAGCAATTCGGCCTGGCGCGCTGCGGGCACTTCGGGAAACACCTCTGCGCCAAAGGTCAGCCCACCGTCGACCAGGCAGGTGACCTGCCACGGCCCGGCCCGGAATGTCTCGCCCGCTGCCATCAGCCGACCCGGTAGTTCGGGCTTTCGCGGGTGATCTGCACGTCGTGCACGTGGCTTTCCTTCAGGCCCGCACCGGTGATCTTCACGAACTGGCAGTTGTGACGCATTTCCTCGACGGTGGCGCAGCCGGTATAGCCCATCGCCGCGCGCAGGCCGCCCACCAGTTGGTGGATCACGGCACTTGCCGACCCTTTATAGGGCACCTGCCCCTCGATCCCTTCGGGCACCAGCTTGTCGCTGGCCGCGTCTTTCTGGAAATAGCGGTCCGCCGAGCCACGCGCCATCGCGCCAAGCGACCCCATTCCACGATAACTCTTGAAGCTACGGCCTTGATACAGAATGACTTCTCCCGGGCTTTCATCGGTGCCCGCGATCATCGAACCGACCATGGCGCAGGACGCCCCCGCCGCAATCGCCTTGGCGAAATCGCCCGAAAACTTGATGCCGCCATCGGCGATCACCGGCACATCGCCCGCCGCCTGGGCGCAATCCATGATCGCGGTCAGTTGCGGCACGCCCACGCCTGCCACCATCCTTGTGGTACAGATCGAACCCGGCCCGATGCCCACCTTGACCGCATCCGCGCCCGCGTCGATCAACGCCTTTGTCGCCTCGGCGGTGGCCACGTTGCCCGCGATCACCTGCACCGCGTTCGACTGCGCCTTGATGCGCCGGACCGCCTCGATCACGCCTGCCGAATGGCCATGCGCGGTATCGACCACCACGATATCGACGCCCGCGTCGATCAGCGCCTCGGAGCGGGCAAAGCCGCTGTCACCCACCGAACTGGCCGCCGCCACCCGCAGACGGCCCAACTCGTCCTTGCAGGCAGTGGGGTTCAGCACCGCCTGTTCGGTGTCCTTGAGCGTCAGCAGGCCGGTCAGCCGCCCCTTGCCGTCATGCACCAGCAGCTTTTCGATCCGGCGCGCCCGCATCAGGCTCTTGGCCTCGTCCAGATCGGCTGGCTCGGCCAGCATAGCAAGGTCCGTCGAGGTCATGACAGCGCTCACCGGCATGTCGTCGCTGGTGGCGAATCGCATGTCGCGGTTGGTGACGATGCCGACAATGTGGCCCTTGCCGTCCACCACCGGGAAGCCGGTGAAATTGTAGCGCTCGACCAGTTCCCGCGCATCCGCGATGGTCTGGTCCGGCTTCAGGGTGACCGGATTATAGACGATGCCGCTTTCGAACCGCTTGACCCGGCGCACCTCGCGCGCCTGTTCCTCGATCCCGAGGTTCTTGTGGATCACCCCCATGCCGCCGGCCTGTGCCATGGCAATCGCCATGCGCGCCTCGGTCACCGTATCCATGGCCGAGCTGAGTAGCGGAATGTTCAGCTTGATCTCGCGCGTCACGCGCGTCTTGGTGTCGGCCGTGGACGGCAGCACCGACGAGGCCGCCGGAACCAGAAGAACGTCGTCAAAGGTGAGAGCCTCACGAATCTGCATATGCGGTCCCCATGCATAATCCCGTTTGGCGGTGACCCTATGGCACAGTTGCCGGCAAGGGGAAAGGGCCTGCGGCAAGAAAACCCTGCCCCCTGCCCGGACTGATCTGTGTCAAGGCGCTGTCATCAGTCCTCGTTATCCCTGTTTCCGCGCGAACAGCAAAGGAGCAGCCCATGCCCGGCCCCCTAGATGGCACTCTCATCCTCGACCTGACCCATGTGCTGGCCGGACCCTACGCCAGCATGACACTCGCCGATCTGGGCGCGCGGGTGATCAAGGTCGAACGCCCCGGCACCGGCGACGACACCCGTTCCTTTCCACCGTTCAAGGGCCGCGAGAGCGCCTATTTCGCCGCGATCAATCATGGCAAGGAGAGCATCGCGCTCGACCTCAAGTCCGCCGGGGACCGCGCCATATTCGAACGGCTCCTCGACCGCGCCGACATTCTGCTGGAAAACTACCGCCCCGGCGTGATGGAGCGGCTGGGCTATGGCTGGGAGGCGCTGCATGCCCGGTATCCCAGGCTGATCTACGGCGCGGTCTCGGGCTTTGGCCACACCGGCCCCGAGGCCGAGCGCCCCGCCTATGACATGGTGGTGCAGGCGCGCGGCGGGGTGATGTCGATCACCGGCGAGCGCGATCGCGAACCGGTGCGCGTCGGCGCCTCGATCGGGGATATCGTCGCGGGCATGTTCCTGGCGCAGGGCGTGCTGGCCGCATTGCTGGTGGTGCAACGCGGCGGCGCCGGGCAAAAGATAGACATTTCCATGCTGGACAGCCAGTTGGCGCTGCTGGAACACGCCATCGCCATCACCACCGTGACCGGCGAGCCGCCGCGCCCCTCGGGCGCGCGCCATCCGTCGATCACCCCGTTCGAAACCTTCCATGCCGAGGACGGGCTGTTCGTGATCGCCGCCGGAAATGACGCGCTGTTCGGCAAGCTCTGCGATGCGCTGCAACTGCCGCTGGCGGATGACCCGCGCTTTGCCACCAACCCGGCGCGCTGCCAGAACGCGCGTCTCCTGAAACGGCTGATCGAGTCGGTGACGCTCGACCGGCCCAAGGCCTACTGGATCGACCTGCTCACCCGTGCAGGCGTGCCCACAGGTCCGATCCAGAACGTGGCCGAAGTGCTGGAGGATCCCCAGATCAACGCCCGCAACATGGTGGTCGACATCCTGGGCCGCGACGGCGCACCGGCCTATGTGGCCGCTGGCAATCCGATCAAGATGTCGGCCTTGCCCGATCCCGTCACCCGCGCCCCCGCGCCCGCGCTGGACGAAGACCGCGCCGCAATCCTCGCATGGCTCGAGAAGTCATAGGGCGTCAGAAAACAGCCTTTGGCAGCTTGACGAGACATCCTGTCCCGATACCCGAAGCCCAGCCGGACCCCGCCATGTGACGCGGCGTTTGGGAATCCTGTCAAAACCGGGTAGTCTGAAACTCCCCACTAGAGGAGCGTACAGGATGGCCGAACGTGTCGTTCACCACGCCGAGGGGCTGGTCAGGGTCACCTGGCAGCCCGAGCTTCAAGCGATTTACCTCAAATGGCTCAGCGAATATGATGAAGGCACGCGGGTCAGGGACGCGGTCCTGACAGCCCTGGCCTGGGTGCGCACGAACCGGGTCGAGCATTGGGTCGCCGATGTCTCGACATCGCCCTATGCGCTTTCGGACCGGGACTACGAATGGGTCAGCGGCGAGGAATTCCGCGCCGCTATCCTCGATTCGCCGCTGCGCAAATTCGTGCTCATCCCGCCCCTGCCCGACACGGGCCAGGACACCGCATGGGTGGCCGATTGGGAAAGAAACACCCTGTCCCGCTTCGGCGGCCGCGTAAGCGCCCGGGTCTGCGCGACGCTGGACGATGCCCGGCTGTTCCTGGCAGAGACGGTGGCATAGCGGCACCGGACATCGGTAAAACCCGCATTCAGGTCGCATCTTTTTCACCCAGATGCCGCCCCCGGACAGGAAAATGCCGCCCGCCGCCTTTTCGCTGGCGCAAAACACAATATTGTCGCGCACAATCGGTACTCCGGAAGGCAACAAGTCATGAGCAGCGATCCCCTCGTCGTATTCACCCCCTCGGGCAAGCGCGGGCATTTTCCCGTCGGCACCCCGATCCTGACGGCCGCCCGGCAGTTGGGCGTCGATCTCGATTCGGTTTGCGGCGGCCGCGGCATCTGCTCGAAATGCCAGATCACCCCGTCTTACGGTGAATTTCCCAAGCATGGCGTCACCGTGCGCGACGGCGCGCTCAGCGAATGGAACGCGGTCGAACAGCGCTATCAGGACAAGCGCGGCCTGAAGGAAGGCCGCCGCCTTGGCTGCCAGGCCACCGTGCAGGGTGACGTGGTGATCGACGTACCGCCCGAAAGCCAGGTCCACCGCCAGGTGGTGCGCAAGGCAGCGACCAACCGCACCATCACCATGGACCCGGCCACGCATCTCTTTTACGTCGCGGTCGAAGAGCCCGACATGCACGAGCCGACCGGCGATCTCGAACGCCTGCAACGTGCGCTCAAGGCGCAATGGGGCATTGGCGAGGTGACCGCCGACCTGTCGCTGCTGGCGAAACTGCAACCCACCCTGCGCAAGGGCGCCTGGAAGGTCACCGTCGCCCTGCACAAGGGGCACAATGACACCAGCCACCGGATCATCGAAATCTGGCCCGGCTATTCCGAGGAACGGATCTACGGCCTTGCGATCGACCTCGGCTCCACCACCATCGCCGCGCATCTGTGCGACCTGCGCAACGGCGATGTGAAGGCCTCCAGCGGCCTGATGAACCCCCAGATCCGCTTTGGCGAGGATCTGATGAGCCGGGTCAGCTATTCGATGATGAACCCCGGCGGCGACCGCGAGATGACGGCAGCGGTGCGCGACGCGATCAACGACCTCACCCGCTCGATCGCCGCCGAGGGTGGTATCGAGCCGCGCCAGATCGTGGAAACCGTGTTCGTCTGCAACCCGGTGATGCACCACCTGCTGCTGGGCCTCGACCCGGTTGAACTGGGCCAGGCGCCCTTTGCGCTGGCCACCTCGGACAGCCTGTCGCTGCCCGCCCGCGAGATGGGGCTCGACGCCATGAACCCGCGCGCCCAGGTCTATATCCTGCCCTGCATCGCCGGCCATGTCGGCGCCGACTGCGCCGCCGTCGCGCTTTCCGAGGAACCCGGCAAGTCCGAAGACCTGGTGCTGATCGTCGACGTGGGCACCAATGCCGAGATCCTGCTGGGCAATGTCACCCGGGTTCTGGCCTGCTCATCGCCAACCGGCCCAGCCTTTGAGGGCGCGCAGATCAGCTCGGGCCAGCGCGCCGCCCCCGGAGCCATCGAGCGGATCGAAATCGACCCCGTCACCAAGGAGCCGCGCTTCCGCGTCATCGGCTCGGACAAATGGTCCGACGAGGACGGGTTCGAGACCGACATCGCCACCACCGGCATCACCGGCATCTGCGGTTCGGGCATCATCGAGGCGGTGGCCGAGATGCGCATGGCAGGGCTTCTCGATGAAAGCGGCCTGATCGGCTCGGCCGAGCAGACCGGCACAGCCCGCTGCGTGCCCGAGGGGCGCACCCATTCCTATCTGCTGCACGACGCTTCGGAAACCGGCGGTCCGCGCATCACCGTGACCCAGGGCGACATCCGCGCCATCCAGTTGGCGAAATCGGCGCTCTATGCCGGTGCGCGGCTGTTGATGGACGAGATGGGCGTCGACCGGGTTGACCGGATCGTGCTGGCTGGAGCCTTTGGCGCCCATATCTCGACCAAGCACGCGATGGTTCTGGGCATGATCCCCGATGCGCCGCTCGACAAGGTCACGAGCGCCGGAAACGCCGCAGGCACCGGCGCCCGCATCGCCCTGTCCAACATCGGCGCCCGCGCCGAGATCGAGCGGGTCGTGCGCGAGATCACCAAGGTTGAAACCGCGATCGAACCCAAGTTCCAGGATCATTTTGTGGCCGCCAACGCGATCCCGCACAAGACCGACCCGTTCCCGGACCTCTACTCGGTCGTCACCCTGCCCAAGGTGTCCTTCAACACCGGTGGCGGCGACGACGACGGGTCTGGCCGCCGCCGCCGCCGCAGGGCATGATGCCTCCCGAAAGGGAGGCGCCATGACAGAGACAAACCAGGACCAGGCCGAGTATTGGGGCAAATCCGCCTCGGGCATGAAATGGCTCACCTTCGAAGAGCAGATCGCCGCCTCTTTCGCGCCGGTCGTCGATCTGCTGCTCGACCGTGCCGCGCTGAAACCGGGCCAGCGCGTTCTTGATATCGGCTGCGGCCTGGGCGACACGACTCTGGCCGCCGCCAGCGCGGTGGGGCCAACCGGCCATGTGCTGGGCGCGGATATCTCGGCGCCGTTCCTCGACCGGGCCCGGCAGCGCGCCAGCGGCGTGGACAATGTGGAGTTTGTCCTTGCCGACGCGCAGATCGAGCCGTTCAACCCCGCCGACCGCGACGCGATGATCTCGCGTTTCGGCATGATGTTCTTCTCCGACACCGTGGCGGCCTTTGCCAATATTGCCCGCGCGTTGAAATCGGGCGGCCGCATGACCTTTGCCGCCTGGGGACCGCTGGCCGGAAACCCCTGGTTCTATATTCCCCATCTCGCCGCCACCGAGCGACTGGGCCAGCCGCCCAAGGTCGACCGGAACGCGCCCGGTCCGCTGGCCTTTCACGATATCGGCCGGGTGACCGGTCTGATGGCCGAGGCCGGCCTGAGCGGGATCGAGGCAGATGCCGTCGAGGTGGAACTGACCCCGCCCGGAGGGCTTGAGGGCGCGGCAGCGCTTTGCACGCGCCTGGGGCCGGCGGCGCGGGTAATGGCGCATTTCAATGGGTCCGACTCCGACGAGACCGCCATCCACGAGACCGTGACCCAGGCGCTGGAGCCCTATGTCAAAGGCGATCGGGTGCTCATGCCCGCCACCATCAACCTGTTCCAGGCCCGGCGCGCCGGAACCGCTTGACGGCGCTCCGGCCTTTGCGTATTCGAAAGCCTGTGAGCGCGGGTATGGTGTAGTGGTAGCGCGCCGGCTTCCCAAGCCTGAAGTGCGGGTTCGATTCCCGCTACCCGCTCCAGAACAACCACCCCTTGAATTTTAACTTGATGGATTTCCGTCAATATCAAGCTGCATGTCATGCAACTCTTCCATTTTTGCACCCGAGATCAAAACACCGGCGCAAGGAACTGATAAAGATAACGAATTACGATACATCCGGAAACTGACGTCCATGCTGTCCCGGTGCGCGGGGTCTCCCGACCCGGTCGCACTTATCCACGGCCGCCCAGCGCGTGTGACGAAGTCATGTCCGGAGCGGTGACCGGCCTGTCCTGACCAGCGGCAACCAAGGGCGCGCATCATTGTCCTGCCGCTTCAGCACCCTGCATTCGGGTCGGCATAGCCCGATCCGGTGCAGGCCCAGGAAGGTTTTCTCTGCTTGCCGGGCTGTACCGGCGCTGGCGCTGGCACCGTTTTTGTCACCGGGTTCGGCGCGGGGGCCGTGCGAACCCTGGCTTGCGGTTTGGAGGGTGACGGTGCGCGGGCGATTATCGGACAATCGCCCGGTTCGGCCTGTTCCAGTACAGCAAGAATATCGTTGAGTTCCTGAACATCCGGCCGCGTGGAAAAATCAAGATCAAGGCCCAGTTCGTTAATCAGGCGCGAAAGCCCCGACGACGACCCCCGACCCCAAAGCCCGTCTATCTTGCCGCCGTAACAGTTTCTTTCCTTCAAGATCTCCTGCACAGCGCGCAATGCCGCCTCGCGGTTCAGCATGATCGGGGGCATCGCCCGATTGGTGTCCTGTTCCTCACCGTCCTGCGTCGGAACCGCGCTTTCCGTCACTTCTTGGGGCAAGGCCGCAAGTTCAGCCGGTTCCGGAACGGTCGGCGAGACCAGGTCGTTCGCCATCCTGGGCGGCGCCTCGGTCATCGGTTCGACGGTCACTTGAGGCGCCGCCTCGGGAACCGGGCCCTCCGGCGCCGGCTGGATGGGCGGCGCCATGGTCACTCCCGGTGGACGCACCGGAAGGATGTGCTCGGACAATTGCTTCCGGCTTCTGAGGGCGAGAATGTAGAGCATATGTGACGGAAAGGCCCGATACTTGTCGAGGAACATGTCCCAGGCGTCGATGCTGCCGGCATATTCAGCCATGGCAAAATCGCGCAGCAACGTATCCTCGGTCAATTCCTCCTGCGCGGGGCCTGGTGCCGGTTGGGGTTGCGCGGGTTGGGCGGTTTCCGCCGCGCGGCTATTGGGGTTGATCACGATCTCTTCCTTGCCCAGCGATGAATAGACGAACGGCACCGCCCCCGGCACGGCCTTGGTCAGTTCATCCCGCACAGCGCCCATAAGCACCCGGACATCTGCCGGGGGCTGGTCCAGAGCGTTCAGAAACGCACGGGTAAATGGCGAGTTGCCCCCCTTCTTGCCATCCGGAGTGACCTCGCCCGCGGCGGCGGCATAGGCAATAAGCGTTGCCGCCTCGGCATTTGCCACCATTGCCAAACCCCGACCTATATTGCGGCTCTTGCCTTGCCGCTCCATGCGCTGGACAAAGGGATTGTCCCGGCAGGCGTCAAGAACCACCATCTTCAGCTTCCGTGCGCCCGAAAGCTGGCTCAGCAATACGTCCATATTGACCATCTCGGTCTGCGCATCCCTCTCGTCGGCCAGCCGGGCATCGACCGGAATGAGGAAGTTTTGCCCGCCGATCTCGATACCATGGCCGGCGTAGTAGATCATCGCCACATCCGAGGTATCCGCCAGATCGCGAAATTCCCGCAGGGTCCGGTAGGTTTCGACCAGAGTCAGATTGGTCGCCTTCACAACTTCAAAGCCTTGTCGGGTGAGGGCCTCGGAAACCGCATTCGCGTCATTCTCGGGATTGGCCAGAGGCGCAACATTCTGGTAGGCAGCATTGCCGATGACCAGCGCAACCTGCTTGGCCCAGCCTGCAACGGGCCAGGACAACAGCAGAAGCAGCAGCAATACGCGCATCAATCACCCCCCAAAATACCGTCAAAGTATCGCACAGACGCCCCGGGTTTTCAAATTCCGCACGGCCCGGCCGCTTTCCTGAACCCGCTCCAATCCCTGCCCGCACACGCCGAAAGCCGCTTGGTTCTATCCACAAGGCACTTGATATGTTACGGTCCCAAGACTTTGAATCTGCATTTCATTATCACCATGCCAGGCACGGGGGGCGAACAGCATGGCAGATCCGGCGCTTTTCACTACGGTTTCAGACAATTCCCTTCTCGACTACGGCCAGAACCTGATCGCCCAAGGCGATGACAATTCCGAGCAGTTCGACATCACGGCCGTGTTCGAAAACGGGTTCTCGTTCGGCGACCAGGTGTTCACCGATCTGTTCGTCAGCACCAATGGCGGTGTCAGCTTCGTCAACCCCTTCATCTATTATTATGGCACATTCCTGAACACCGAATACGTAATTGCGCCGTTTTATGACGATCTGGACAACCGGGCCCTGCCGCCGGGGCCGGATCCGGGGATCTATTTCGACATCAACGCCGAGCGCGATTCAGTTGTTGTCTCCTGGATCGGGGTCGGTATCTACAATCAGAACATTACCGCTCCGAATACATTCCAGCTGGAAATCATGGATCTTGGCGGCGGCGACGCCGAGATCATCTTTCGCTACAATGACATGGGCAGTTCCGGGCCGGATCTTGGCAGCCCGGACGGCACTCCGCCCAATTTCCAGATTGGCGCTGTAGCAGACGGGTTCCCGCGCATGTTCCTTCGCGGTGGCACCTCCGCGGACGCCCTGGGAGAGGCCCAGAACCTCGACACGCTCGTGGGTAATACAGGGGTTGCGGGGGTCTGGCAGTTTCGTGTGATCGACGGGCATTTGCAGATCGACGACCTGATCGGCGAAACCCAGAACGGCAACGGAAACCCCAACACGCTGGTGGGCTCCGATTATTACGATTTGCTGAACGGCGGCGGCGGCAATGACACCATTTTCGGCGGTCTCGGAATCGACCGGCTGAACGGCGATGACGGGAACGACTCGATCCTTGGCCAGAGTGACGACGATATCCTGCGCGGCAACAGCGGCAACGACACGTTGAGCGGGGGGACGGGAAACGACCTTCTGTTCGGCGATGCGGGATCCGACGACCTTTACGGCAACGAAGGCAACGACACGCTTGTCGGCGGAGCGGGCGACGATTGGCTTTTTGGCGGCGGCGGCACGGATTTCGCCAGTTACCAGACCGCGGCAACCGGGGTTACGGTCAGCCTGACTGCGCCATTCGACAACACCGGTGACGCCCAGGACGACCTCTATTTCGACGTTTTCAACATCATCGGTTCGGACTTTGCCGACGACATCAGCGGTGACAACTCGGCCAATATATTGCGAGGCGGCGGCGGCAATGACGCCCTTTCCGGAGATGACGGCGAAGATACTCTGTACGGCGAGGACGGCAACGACATCCTCGACGGTGGTGACAACAACGATGAACTGATCGGCGGTGCCGGCGGCGATACATTGTTGGGTGGCGCCGGTTTCGATGCAGCCAGTTATCGCGATGCACAATCCGGCCTGCGTGCCGACCTGAGCGACGCCAGTACCAATACCGGCGATGCACAAGGGGACAGCTACGCTCAGATCGAGGACCTCTTCGGTTCCAATTTCGACGATACTCTCCGCGGGTCCGCGATCAGTAACCTGATCATCGGCCAGGGTGGCAACGACCTGATCGAGGGCCTGGGCGGCAATGATTTTCTGTTCGGCAGCACCGGCGACGACACACTCAACGGCGGCGAGGGTGGAGATCTCCTAACCGGCAATGCCGGGATCGATACCGCGACCTACCAGAATGCCGCGGGCGGGGTAAGAGCCGACCTCGGCAATTCGGCATCAAACACGGGCGAGGCCGCAGGCGACACCTTCGAAAGTATCGAAAACCTGATCGGAACCGATTTCCAGGATACGCTTGTCGGCAACAGCGTGAACAACCTGCTGAACGGTGGCGCCAGCGTCGACGAGTTGATCGGCGGCACCGGCGACGACACCCTGATTGGTGGCGCTGCCGCCGACATGCTGGATGGAGGGGATGGCAGCGACACGGCCGATTACTCGACCGCCCAATCGGGGGTGGTCGCCAGCCTCTTTGCGCCTGCCAACAACACGGGCGATGCACGCGGCGACGTTTACAACAGCATCGAGAATCTTACAGGGTCCGAATTCGCCGACACGCTGAGCGATGATGCAGGAAACAACCGAGTTGAGGGGCTGGGCGGCAACGACCTGTTCACTACTCATGGCGGGACAGACAGTTTCGATGGCGGCGATGGCAGCGATACCCTGTCCTATGCGCAGACCGGTTTTGTCATTGTCGATCTCGAAGACGGA
The DNA here is from genome assembly GCF_900101475.1 of Ruegeria marina. GTDB lineage: Bacteria > Pseudomonadota > Alphaproteobacteria > Rhodobacterales > Rhodobacteraceae > Ruegeria_B > Ruegeria_B marina. Next base: position 38,989 of record NZ_FMZV01000004.1, read on the forward strand.
ACTCGGAACGCGGGTGACGCGAGCGGCGACACGATTACCGGAATCGAGCACATCTTCGGATCGAACGGGTCCGACGACCTGTTCGGTGATGCCGGGGCCAACTTCCTGTTCGGAGGCAACAATGTCGATCATCTTGACGGGAGGGCCGGCAACGACACGCTGCGCGGAGGAGCAGGCAACGACACCTTGACTGGGGGATCGGGCGGCGATGCCTTCGTGCTGGAACTGGGCATGGGCAACGACACGGCCACCGATTTCACGCTCGGTGAGGACAGCCTTGATACATCGCGCCTTTCGGCGAGCGAAATCGCGGCGATCACCTATGGAACGTCCTCTGGCGGTGATCGGGTCGTGCAACTGTCCGACGGTTCGTCATTGACCCTTCTCGGTGTCCCTCGCAACAGCACCCCTACCGGAGCGCCGACGATCTCCGGTGTCGCGGCCCAGGGCCAAACGCTGACCGCGGATCTCGGCACGATTGCCGATCCTGACGGGCTTGGCTTGTTCTCGATCCGCTGGCTGCGGGACGGTGAACTGATCAGTGGCGCGACCGAAACGAGCTACCTGCTGACGCAAGAGGACGTGGGCGCGGAAATTACCGTTCGTGTCCGATATATCGACGGATTTGCAACCCAGGAGACGGTGTTGAGCGCACCGGTCGGACCGGTGAACAACGTCAACGATGCCCCCACCGGCACGGTCGAAATCATCGGCACGGCGCGTCAGGGGCAAGTTCTGGCCGCGCAGGCCGGAGCCATAGCCGATGCGGACGGTTTGGGCAGTCTGACCTATCAATGGTTACGCAATGGCACCGAGGTTTCCGGAGCGAACGAGATCAATTTTGCTCTGACCGAGGCCGATGTCGGGGCGACCATGTCCGTTCGCGTCAGTTATGTGGACGGTCAGGGCACGACTGAAACCATCGTGGGCACCGCCACGCAGCCTGTTGAAAACGTCAACGACGCCCCCAGCGGCGCACCGTTTGTGGATGGTTCGGCCCTGGTCGGCGAAACCCTGACGGTCTTCGGCGGTACGATCGAGGATATCGACGGGCTTGGCGCCTTCTCCTTCCAATGGTTTCGGAATGGCGTGGCGATCAACGGTGCCGACGGACAATCCTATACGCTGACAATCGCCGATGCGGGGACGCAGATTTCTGCCCGCATCTCCTATACAGACGGGCATGGCACGCCCGAAAGCCTGACAAGCACCCCGTTGTCGGTCCCGGCCGCTGCCGGGCAGACCATTGACGGAAACGAACAAGCCAACACATTGAACGGCGAAGACCAGGCGGACACGATCCGCGGCTTTGGCGGCAACGATTTGCTGGAGGGACGCGGCAACAACGACTCGATCCTTGGAGGATTTGGAGCGGATACGCTCTATGGCGGGCCCGGTAATGACACGCTTGATGGCGAGGCAGGTAACGACCTGATCGGCGGCAGCCCTGGAAACGACTCTCTGATTGGTGGCGATGGCAATGACGCCCTGTTTACGGCGGACGGGAACGATACCGCTGTCGGCGGCGACGGAAATGACACCTTGGGTGGGGCACTGGGGAACGATTCACTGCTTGGCCAGGTCGGCGACGATCAGCTTTGGGGCGCTGGTGGCGACGACACGGCCGTCGGCGGATTCGGCAGCGACACACTGGGCGGCGCCGCCGGCAACGACTCGCTCTCGGGTCAGGACGGCAACGATGAGCTTTGGGGATCGTTCGGAAACGACACGATGGACGGCGGAGACGGAAACGACACCCTGGGCGCGGCAGGCGGCAACGATCAACTCGACGGTGGCAATGGCGCGGACGAATTGTGGGGGGCCGCCGGCATGGATACCCTGATCGGTGGTGCCGGAGACGACCAGATCGGCGGCGGCCGCGACGACGATTGGATCGAGGGAGGTTTTGGCCACGATGCGGCCTTTGGTGGCGCCGGGAACGACCGCATCGAAGGAAATGGCGGCAATGACACGCTCTTTGGCGCGGCCGGAGACGATACGCTTGTCGGAGGCGCCGGCAATGATCAGATCTTTGGCGGTCCTGGTACGGGAGACGTTGCGGTTTTCGATGTCAACCGGTCGCAGGCAAACATAATCCAGCAGGGCAACGCCCTGATTGTTACATCGACCGAAGGGACAGATACCATTGAGGGTGTCGAGGTTCTCAATTTTCTCGACCAGATCGTGAACGTATCGACGCTGTTCCCGGACACCAATGCTCCGACAGCCGGAAACGATTCCCTGTTCGGTTCGGATGCGAACAACCAGATCCAGGCACTCGCCGGAAACGATACTGTTTCGGGACTTGGTGGAAATGACACCCTCTCCGGCAATTCTGGCAATGACTCGTTGAGCGGCGACAGCGGGAACGATCGTCTCCTGGGGGGTGACGGCAACGACACCCTCTTCGGAGGAGATGGCGATGACACCCTCGACGGCAATGCCGGGGACGACGACTATTTTACCGGAACCGGAAATGACGTGGTCATCTTCGGGACAGGCGAAGACTGGGTTTACGGGTTCTCTCTGGCGGATGACCGGATAGATCTGTCCGGCACCTCCATAAACAATTTTGCAGATCTCTCCTTGCATATCTCCCAGATCCTGCTTGGCCGGCGCGACGAGGTTCCCGATGTCCGGATAACGGATGGGCCGAATGTTCTTGTCCTTGAAAACATCCTGTTGTCACAGCTGACCGCAGACAACTTCATCTTCTGACCTGCAGAAGGGGTTTTCAGGGTAGGCTCGCCCGGCATCGTGGATGCCGGGCCGTTTCTTTCGAGTTGCAAGGCAGCTCCGGTCGCGATTGCCGACATTCTGTCCAGCGCGGCGTGCCTCAATGTAAATCTTTTTCACATTGCCTCTTGCATCATCCTTCGTCGGCTCCCATCTTGCCTGATGTGAAAGGCATTCACATTCATTCTGATCTGGAGACCGACAATGACCATGATGACCGACCCCGTCGCCGCCCCGTCACATCCGGGTTGGCTGCACCGAAGCGAAGCATGGCTGGACAGCAAGGGCAAAGGCGCCTGGATCGCCGCCATGGTCCTTGGCTTTGTCTTCTTCTGGCCTCTCGGCCTCGCCCTTCTCGCCTACATGATCTGGAGCAAACGCATGTTCAGCAAATCCTGCACCCGCCGCAAAGCCTGGAGCCATCATGGCATGCGAGCGATGTCCACCACCGGCAACAGCGCCTTCGATGCCTACAAGGCCGATACGCTGGCCCGCCTGGAACAGGAACAAGCCGATTTCGAAGCCTTCCTGCACCGTCTGCGCGAAGCCAAGGACAAGGCCGAGTTCGACCAGTTCATGGATGAACGCGCCCGCAAGGCCCGCGATGAACCGGACGGCGAAGACGCCTGAGCCAATGACACAGCCCCCCGGAACGGGGGCTGCCGTTCCCCTGCCAATGGATCGAAAGCGATGTCTCACCTGCCCCATCCCGACCACCAGCCGGAATTCTACCAAAGCGTTGCGATAAAGCGGTTCTTTGCCTGGGTGTTCGACACCTGCGTCATCTTGCTGCTCAGCCTGATCGTTGTCCTGCTGACGGCCTTTGTAGGCGCGTTCATCTGGCCCATCCTCTATCTGGCCGTAGGCTTCGTCTATCGCGTTGCGACCATCGCCGGGGGCTCGGCCACCTGGGGGATGCGTTTTGTCGGGATCGAGTTGCGCGACGCATACGGGTCCCGGCTGGATGGCGGGTTGGCGCTGGCGCATACCGCAGGCTACACGGTGAGCATGGCTCTTCCCGTTCTTCAGGTGATCTCTATCCTGATGATGTTGCTGGGCGCGCGGGCTCAGGGTTTGACCGACGCCGTGCTTGGAACTGTCGCCATCAATCGCCGGGTTTACGCGTAACCCTTGTGATTTTGATCACTTGGCGGGTCTGATATCGGTTGTTATCATCGCCCCGACAAACCTCGGGAGCCCCATGCGCCATACACTGCCTATCGCGCCACAATTTTACGTAACCGCCCCCCAACCCTGTCCGTACCTTGCGGACAGGATGGAGCGGAAATTGTTTACCGCTCTTCAGGGCGAAGGGGCCGAGCGGCTGAACAATTCCTTGTCACAGCAAGGGTTTCGCCGCTCTCAGAATGTTCTTTACCGACCTTCCTGCGCCGATTGCTCGGCCTGTCTTTCCGCCCGAATCAATGTCGAGGCGTTCGTCTTGACCAAAGGTCAGAAGCGCACTCTGCGGCGCAATGCGCATCTGGCCCGAAAGGCGACGTCTCCCTGGGCCACGGACGAACAGTTCGATCTCTTCCGCCGTTACCTGGACAGCCGCCATGCCGATGGCGGCATGGCCGATATGGATGTCTTCGAGTTTGCCGCGATGATCGAGGAAACTCCGATCCGAAGCCGGGTGATCGAATACACCGACCGCAAGAGCCGGGCGCTCACCGCCGTCAGCCTGACGGATGTGCTCGATGACGGGCTGAGCATGGTTTATTCGTTCTACGACCCCGATCAGCACCGCAACTCGCTTGGGACCTACATGATCCTCGATCATGTCGAGATCGCGCGCGAAGCGGGTTTGCCCTATGTCTATCTGGGGTACTGGGTTCCCGGCAGCCCGAAAATGGGATACAAGTCGCGGTTCTCCGGATTGGAAATTTTTCGCTCTGGCGCCTGGAGCGCATTGGGCGACCCGGAGGAGCATCACGCCGCCCGCCATCCGTTGTCGACCGACCCGATCTCGGAGCAGGTGGCAAATATCCAGCTTCCCGACCGCTGGCCCACCAAAGAGTGATGCTTTCAAGCACTCCGGCAGAGTGGTTGCGTCATCCGCATATTCCTTGACGGACGGATCCAGTCTCGATCCAAACAAAAACAGACAGACAAAGGGGGCCCGAAGGCCCCCTTTTTCGATATTCACGCAACATTGACCGGATCAGTTCGGAATGAGCGCCGGAACGATCGTCACGATTGCGGGGAACATCCACAGGATGCCAATTCCGACCACCTGGATGATCACGAACGGTATGATGCCCCGATAGATATGCCCTGTGGTCACCTCTTTCGGCGCAACCCCGCGCAGGTAGAACAGGGCAAAGCCGAATGGCGGGGTCAGGAACGAAGTCTGCAGGTTCACCGCCACCATGATCGTCACCCATTTCGGATCGAACGACCCGCCGTAGATGACTGGGCCGACGATCGGAATCACGATGTAGATGATCTCCAGGAAGTCGAGCACGAACCCTAGGATGAACAGCACCAGCATCACGATCAGGAAGACCTTGAACTCGTTGTCGAAGCTCTTCAGGAAGTCCTGGATGTAATGCTCGCCCCCGAAGGAGATCACCACAAGGTTCAACAGCTGCGACCCGATCAGGATGGTGAAGACCATCGAGGTCACCTTGGCGGTTTCCCGCACGATGGGCGACAGCACACCGCCTGCGAACAGGACCCAGCAACCGAACAACAGGCCGAACAGCGCATAGACATAGGTCGCATAAGCGAAGACGAAGGCAATCCAGCTTTCGACGGACACGTTGCTCTGGTTGATCCGCAGGTCGAAATTCACCCCGATCAACAGGCAGATGATGATGGCGAAGGTCGACCAGATGATGATGGCGCCGGACCGGCCTTCGTCCTTCAGCCGCCGGTAGGCCGCCAGCATGATGGCACCGCCCGCACCCAGCGCCGCGGCCGGTGTCGGGTTTGTGACCCCCCCAAGGATCGAACCCAGAACCGCGATGATCAGGACCAGCGGTGGGAACACCACCCGGATCAGGTCATTGGTCGCGCAACGCGCCGCGGCCGCCTTGCATCCATAGAGCGCAAGAGCGGTCGGGATCGCCAGCAACAGCACGGTGACACCCGAAGAGGTCGTCGGCGCGATCAACAGGATATCGACCAGCAGCAGCAATGCCAGGCCGATCCCGCCGATCATCAGCGGACGCGGGTCTTGCGAAGGCGCGACGCCGCGGCCCACCACCAGTGTCAGCCCCAGCAGGACAAACAGCGTGGCAACACCGGTTCCTATCGGCGCCGCTGCGGCGATCTTGGCCTCCAGCGCGGCGGCGATCTCTTCTTCGTTCAGCTTGTGCGCTTCCTGCACACCGCCCGCCTGGTCGATGGCCTCCTGCTCGGCGACAGCGGCATCCCATGCCGCCTGCCCGTGCAAGGCAATCATCGATGTCTTGCAGTCCTCGGACACGTTTGTGCGCAGGCTCGCGGATTTCGAGCTCTCCGAGAAGCCCGACACCGTCAGGTCCTGGCTGCCCACGATGCCAACATTGGCCAGCAGGATGGTGCCGACGATCAAGGCGATCGGCGCGCCCAGAAGCCAGGTAAAGCCTTCGGAGCGGGTAACGACCTCACCCGATTTGCCGGCCATCTCCACGGCCGGGGCTTTTTCGGGGTTCAGCAGGGCATATCCAAAGGCGTAAAGCGCATAAAGCACGGCCAGCATGATGCCCGGCAGCAATGCTGCCTGAAACAGGGTTCCTACTGAAACCACGGCCGGCTCACCCAGATAGGTCAGTGCGTCGGTACACCCCGCCTCGATGGCGCGGGTTTCCTGCGCCGTCGAATAGAGATCGCCCGCCAGAGTGCCCAGAAGCACGATCACGATCGAGGGCGGGATGATCTGCCCCAGCGTGCCCGAGGCCGCGATCACACCTGTCGCCAGTTCCGGGGAATAATTGTTGCGCAACATGGTCGGCAGGGCCAGCAGGCCCATGGTGACCACCGTCGCACCAACGATACCGGTCGAGGCGGCAAGGAAGGCCCCCACGACAACGATGGATACCGCGAGGCCGCCCGGAAGCGGGCCAAACACCCGCGCCATGGTCGTCAGGAGGTCGTTGGCGATCTTCGACCGTTCCAGCGTGATGCCCATGAGAACGAACATCAGCACCGCCAGCAGCGTCTCGATCGACTGGCCGGCCAGCACACGCTCGTTCATCCGGTTCACGATGAAAGCGATGTTGCGATCCATCGCGGTCTGCCACCCTCCGGCGAACACATGTTCAGCGGCACGCGGCAGATCCGGGTATCGGAAGATGGATATGGTATCTGGCCTGATGCCGGAGTTGACCAGATCGTGATAGGCCTGCGACGAGGTGTCGATAGCCTGGTGTATCAGCAACCCGGCGCTGTCGAGCGCCGCGATGATGCCGAAGGAGATGACCCCGGCTCCGCCGATGGCAAACGCCACCGGGAAGCCCGAGAGAATGCCCCCGAAGAGGCAGAAAAAGACGATAATGAGGCCGATTTCGACGCCATCAAGACCGAATAGCATGTCCCCAGTTCCTATTCTTAATGCGTGCCTTCATAGGCCTCTTCACCCTCGCCAAGCGTATCCTTGTCGAGGTATTTGCCGGCGCTGCCCTCGCCTTCCACGAACTCCAGCCAGGAGCGGTAGAAAAAGGCGATGGCGTGGATGAAGACCATGGCCGCGAATGTGACCAGCAGGATCTTGAACAGGAAATACCCGTTGAATCCGTTGGGGCTGAAACCGATGGTTTCCACATTCCAGCGCATCGCCCGCGCCTTCATCAGCAGACGGTCAAGCTGGTCGCTGGCTGACGGGTTCGGCACGATCAGGTGGCGCCACAGGAAGTACCAGCCGTAAAGCCAGGTCACTATCGCCATCGGCATCATGAAGAACAGTGATCCGAACATGTCGACCACCCGCTTGGCGCGGTGGCTGAGACCCGAATACACCAGGTCAACGCGGACATGACCGCCTTGAACGAAGGTGTAGGTCGCGCACAGGCAGACCACCATGGCGTTGTAAAGCTTCAGTTCTTCCGACCACCAGCTGACGTCCAGCGTGACCGGAATGCCCAGACCGAACGACAGGTCAGGGCGCGCGAACACGCGCTGCATGAACACGATGATGATCTGTTGCAGCACCATCAGCAGGCCCGCCCAGGCAAAGAAGCGCCCAACCGTGTTGGCGAACCCCTCGAGACCGCGCACCATGCCCCACATGAAGTTGCGATAGACCATCCCGATGGCGGTCAGGATCAGCACGAAGGTGAAGATCACAAAGAAGAACTCCACCGAACCGCCGTAGTAGACGAAACGCATGACCGCTTCCTTGTCCGACCAGTCGAGCCAGAGCTGAGGATGCGTGACCGCGTATCCGAAGTTGTAGAAGGACTCGGCGATGTTCTGAACCAGCCATACCAGACCGTTCCATAGGGCGCCGAAAAAGGAGATACCGTTATCTTCCTGCATGTTGCCCCCGAGAGAAGCTTGCCGAGCGGCTTGTACGGACCCCATCTGTCCGGGCTCTGGCAAAGGGAAAGTCCCCCGCCTGACGGCGGGGGTACCATTTTCGAACTGTGATCGGGATCAGCCCAGAACGCGGTCGCGCTGCGCGGTATAGACACCCGACGACAGGTTCAGCCAGGCCGACGACGACTTCATCGACGCCATCGCGCTGTCGTAGATCTTCTTGTAAAGCTCGTCGCCCATGTTTTCGGCATGGACTTCCATCGAGGCCTTGCCGAAGGCGTCCCAGACGCTGTCGGGGAATTCCATGACCTTCACGCCGCCGGCCTGCAGTCGCTGCAGCGCGGCACCGTTGTTCGACAGGAATTGCGCCAGGTTCCACTGGTGGCATTCTGCCGAAGCGATTTCGATGATCTTCTGCTGAGCGGGCGTCAGGCTTTCGAACACTTCGCGGTTGGTGGCCACCGACAGACCCGCGCCCGGCTCATGGAAGCCCGAGGTGTAGTAGGTCTTGGTGATTTCCTGGAAGCCGGCCTTTTCGTCTGCCCAGGGGCCGATCCACTCGGTGCCGTCGATGGCGCCCGAGGACAGGGCCTGGTACACTTCCGAACCGGGAATGTTCTGGACCGAGGCGCCCAGCTTGCCCAGCGCCTTGCCGCCCAGACCCGGCATACGGAACTTCAGGCCGTTGAAATCCTCGGGGCCGTTGATCTCTTTCGAGAACCAGCCACCCGACTGCGCGCCGGTGTTGCCGCCCAGGAACGACTTCAGGCCAAAGATCTGGCCCAGTTCGTCATGCAGTTCCATGCCGCCGTCATGATAGTACCAGTTGACGAGTTCCTGCGCGGTCATGCCGAACGGAACTGCGGTGAAGAAGGCATATCCCGGGTGCTGACCAACGAAATAGTAGTCGGCACCATGGTACATGTCGGCCTGGCCCGAGGTCACAGCGTCGAACACTTCGAACGCGCCCACCAGTTCGCCAGCCGCCTTGAGATCGACGGTCAGGTTGCCGTCCGACATCGCGGTGATGGTGTCGGCCACGCGCTGCGCCGAGTCATGCACACCCGCCAGACCGCGACCCCAGGTGGTGACCATGGTCAGCGTGCGCTTGCCCTGCGCATAGGCCGGAGCCGCCAGAGTGGTGGCAGCGGCGGCCGCGCCGCCCATAGCCGAGGTCTTCAGAAAAGAACGACGATCCATAGAGTATTTCCTCCCCTTGCAAGTCGTACACACCCGCGGGTTCATTCCCGTCGGGCGGATCGTTTCAGTGACGCAAAGGTAGCGAGAGGCGCGCCCCTCTGTGAATACCTATTACTACGTAGCGACGCAGGAAATCCGCCCAAACACAGTTCGAAATCGCCTGTTTTCAGGGCAATTCGCATGCGCATCGTAATGTGCCACCATGGTATCCCTTGATTCTGGACTTTGATTCCGATCGCAGATTCTCGTATCGATTCGCAATGCGCCGACTGAAAAACCTGATCCGCCCGAATTATGCCCAGAAGATCTCGCTTCTGGCGACACTGCCACTGATCGTGGCGGTGGCGGCGATCGCGGCTCTGGTCGCCTATCAGGCACAGGCCCTGGCGGAACGCGAGATCCAGGCGCTGGAGCGGCAGCTCTTGCAGGCCAAGAAGGCGGAACTGCGAAACTACGTGACGCAGGCACGCAACGGATTTTCCCATATCTACGGCCCCGCCGCCCCCGATGACGAAGAGGCCAAGACCCGTGTCGCCCAGATTCTGGCGGCGATGATCTATGGGCAGGACGGGTTCTTCTTTGTCTATGACTACGATGGCAACAACCTCGTCAGCCCCCGGCAGACAGAATTCATCAATCGCAACTGGGAAGGGCTGACTGACAGTCAGGGCATTCCCATCGTCGACGAATTCATCAGCCTGGCCCGGCAGGGCGCGGGCTGGCATTCCTTCATGTGGGAAAAACCTTCAACCGGGGAGGAGGCGCTGATGATGGCCTATGTGGTCGGTCTGCAAGACTGGCGCTGGGCCATCGGCACCGGTGTGTTCATCGACGACGTGTTGGCCTCGGTTGCGGCTTCGCGCGCGGAAACGCAGCTGCGCGTCCGCCGCACCTTCCTCTACATCGGCGCCATCGCGCTGGCAGCGCTTCTAGCGGTCTTCGGCTCGGGCATGGTGATCAACATCCGCGAACGCCGGTTGGCGGATGCCAAGCTCAAGGAGTTGACACAGCGCGTGTTCGACGCTCAGGAGGAGGAACGCGGCCGGGTTGCGCGCGAATTGCACGACGGAATCAGCCAGATCCTTGTAGGCGTCAGATACGCGCTGGACAATGCCCGCCGCAAGCTGGCGCGCGGCGACAAGGACGGCGCCGAACCACCGCTCGACAAGGGGATCGAACATCTTGGCACCGCGATCACCGAGGTCCGCCGGATCAGCCGCGACCTGCGCCCCGGCGTGCTCGACGATCTCGGCCTCGGCCCCGCGCTGAAATCGCTGACCGACGATTTCCGCGAACGAACGGGGATCGAGACGGAGTTCACCACCGTGGTGTTCCGCAACCGCCTGGACCAGAACAGCAAGATCGCGCTTTACCGGATCGCGCAGGAGGCACTCACCAATATCGAGAGGCACTCAGGGGCCACTCGTGTCTCGATCGACCTGCGGGGCCACAAGAAGGGCGCGACGATGCGCATCGCCGACAATGGCCGCGGCATAAGCTCCGGCCCGGGCAAGACGGGGTCCGGCCTTGGATTGCGCAACATGCAAGAGCGGATCGAACAGCTTGACGGAACCCTGCGCATCCTGTCATCACGCGGCACCCAGACCGGCACGGTGATCGAGGTAAGCCTGCCGCTGAGCCATCTTCTGCCCCCGCAAGAGGAGGCAATGCCCAAGAGAAAGGTATCGCCATGACCGCCGACCCCGTCCGCATACTGATCGTCGACGACCACCCGATGGTGGCCGAGGGCATTCAGGCAATCCTCGAAAGCTACGAAGGGCTTCAGGTGATCGGAACCGTGCATGACGGGCGCGAGGCGGTCGGGCGGGCGTTGGCGCTTTGTCCGGACGTAATCCTGATGGATCTGAACATGCCCGGCCTGAGCGGGCTCAGCGCCACCGAAATCATTCTCGAACAGATGCCCGAAACCCGGATACTGATCCTGTCGATGCATGACAGCCCCGAGTATATCTCGACCGCGCTCAACCATGGCGCGATGGGCTATGTGCTGAAAGATGTCCCGACCGAAGAGATCAAGCAGGCCATCGACGCGGTGATGCGCGGCGAACCCTACCTCTGCACCGGCGCCAAGGGTTCGCTGGAACCCAAGGATGGCAATGAGTTGCGCGAGTCGCTGACGGGACGTGAACAATCCATCCTGCTGCAACTGGCACAAGGCAAGTCCAACAAGGAAGTCGCCATCGCGCTGGATATCTCGGTGCGAACGGTCGAAACCCATCGCAAGAACATCAAGCGCAAGCTGGGCATTTCCTCGACGGCCGGATTGACCCGATACGCCTTGGAACATGGGGTTCTGCAAGGAACCGGCGTCGCGTTCTAGGCCAGGTGCGGCCGGGCACGAAAAATAACCCGCGCGCGCCCCTTGCAAAGTACCGACCGCCAGATCATCTGCTGCGGGCAACTCCGTCTCGAGGCTGACATGATCCTCCTATCCTTCGCCGCCGGGCTCACGGGCCTGATCCTTGGCGGCGATTTTCTGGTGCGCGGTGCAACCGCTACCGCACTTGCTCTGCGCATCCCTCCACTGGTCATCGGCATGGTCGTCGTCGGCTTTGGCACCTCGCTGCCAGAGCTTCTGGTCTCGGTCAACGCGGCCCTGTCAAATGCGCCGGATATCGCCCTTGGCAACGTGATCGGGTCGAACACCGCCAACGTCCTGCTGATCCTTGGCGCTTCCGCAGTCCTGTTCCCCATTGCCACCAGCTTTGCCGCGGTGCGCAAGGATCTGGCGCTGGTCATCCTGGCCACACTGGCGCTTGCCGCGCTCCTGGCCGACGGGAGTCTTTCCCGCATCGACGGCGCGGTTATGCTGGCGGGGCTGGTTGCCTTCCTCTGGTCCTCGGTCCGGCAGGTCGATGCCACTCCAGCCGAGAACCTGATCGTCGAGCGCCGCTTTCGTCCGATGGCTGCCCTTCAGATTGCCGGCGGGCTGGTGGCCCTGGTGCTCGGCGCGCGGCTGCTGGTGGACAGCGCAACGGAAATCGCGCGCATGGCACAGATATCCGAGGCCGTGATCGGCTTGACCATCGTGGCCGTCGGAACCTCCCTGCCCGAGCTCGCCACCTCGGTCGTTGCCGCGTTCCGGCGCAATTCTGCAATGTCGCTGGGCAATGTGATCGGTTCCAACCTGTTCAACATCCTCGGCATTCTCGGCGTGACCGCCGCCATCGCTCCGGTTCAGGCCGGGACCCGCTTCCTGACGCTCGACACCCCGATCGCTCTGGCCGCGGCCTTGCTGCTGACGTTCCTGTTGTGGCGGGGCGGCATTTCGCGGCTGGCGGGGGCCGCCATGCTGGCGGCCTACGCCGGTTATCTCGGCTGGATGGGGCTCAGCTGAACCCGGCTCAGTCGCGCAGGGCGTCGGCCCTCAACCCGGCGCGCTCGTAATGTCTCGGCAGAACCCGGCCATAAAGCTGCCGGGTCCGCTCCACCCCTCCACACATGCCTTCGGTCTCGACGAAGGAAAAGATGCCGACGTAACGCCGCCTCGGCCCTTCGACAGGGGCGACCCGATGCAGAGAATAGCGGCCCTTGAATATCTGGAGATCACCCGGTTGCAGGTCGAGCACCCGGACATTGCTCCGGTCCCCGGCAAGGACATTTCCCACGCCTTCGAAATTCTCGTCCGCCGACGTCCGCAGGTCAGGCACATACTCGAACGCGCCGCCCCAACTGCCATTCTGGATTGCCAGCGTGACAGTGAAATTGTTGGTGTCGAAATGCCAGGGGAACCCCTGCCCCGCCTCGACCGCGTTCACGATCACATCTGCCAGCGGATCGTCATAGCGAAAGAAACGGTCGACGGGTTCGTCCAGCACGTCCCGGATGAACGGCATGAAGGGCGCGGCCTCGTAGATCATGCGCAGCGGGCCCTCGGGCTTGAAGTTGTCGGCTGGGACAAACGCGTTGGACCGGTCGTAGAACTGACGCACCGGATGATCCGCAGAGAGTGACGGATCGTCCTGCGAGAAATACACGTTTGTCCGGCTGAAGGACCGGTGTCCCAGATGCGCCACCGCATCGGCCTCTGCCACCAGCCGGGCCAGCCCGGCCTCGTGGGCAAACCCCGGAAGCACGGCGCAACCGTCGCTGGCGATCTCGCGGCGCAGGTCGGCCAGAAGCCCCGCATATGCCGCGCTGTCAGGCCGGTCGATCGGATAGCGGCCCAGGTCGATCAGGTCATGCAACTCCATTGCGCCCTCCTGCTTGTCTCTGCTGCAAAGAGTGTTCCGGCGACTCGCAATGATCTGGCCCGTTTGCGGCGTGTTCGGACGCAAATCGTGTCGCAACTGCTCGATCCGATGGGGACAATTCACGGAAATGTCGCGGCCCGCGACATACCGCGCAATAAAATGTCGTATTTTCTGTGCCCGGAGACAGTTTTTTTGCCCGATTGCCTGTTGACGCTCCGTCCCCTCGCCCATAATGTCCCCGCCAAGCTGAAAGGAGCCGAAGGCCATGACTTCGCTAGTCGTAATCGTAGGAACCAAGCGCATGGGCCGGTAACGGTAGACCATAATCGTCCCCATGCGCCTCCGAAAGTTCGGGGGCTTTTTTTATGCTGAACGAGAAGACGCATGTCGCCAATGGAGCAAAGCAGATGACACGTGAGATGACCGGCGCAAAGATGGTGGTACAGGCCCTCAAGGATCAGGGCGTGGACACGGTATTCGGCTATCCGGGCGGCGCGGTACTGCCGATCTATGACGAGATCTTCCTGCAGAACGACATTCGCCACATTCTCGTGCGCCATGAACAGGGCGCGGTGCACGCGGCCGAGGGCTATGCCCGCTCCACGGGCAAGCCCGGCGTGGTCCTGGTGACTTCGGGTCCGGGCGCCACCAATGCCGTTACCGGCCTGACCGATGCCCTGCTCGACTCGATCCCGATCGTCGTTCTCACCGGCCAGGTTCCGACCTTCATGATCGGCTCGGACGCGTTCCAGGAGGCCGACACCGTCGGCATCACCCGCCCCTGCACGAAACACAACTGGCTGGTCAAGGATACCGACCGTCTGGCTGCCACCATCCACGAAGGGTTCCACGTCGCCACTTCGGGCCGGCCCGGCCCGGTGCTGATCGACATCCCCAAGGACGTGCAGTTCGCCACCGGCACCTATACCGGGCCAAAGGCGATCACCTCGCACTACCAGCCGCGGCTCAAGGGTGACATGGAAGAGATCACCGAACTTGTCGCCGCAATCGAAAAGGCCAAGCGCCCGGTGTTCTACACCGGCGGCGGCGTGATCAACTCGGGCCCCGGCGCCAGCCAGCTTTTGCGCGAGCTGGTGGACGCGACCGGCTTTCCGATCACGTCGACGCTGATGGGTCTTGGCGCCTATCCTGCCTCGGGCAAGCACTGGCTGGGGATGCTTGGCATGCACGGCCTCTACGAAGCCAACATGGCGATGCACGATTGCGACCTGATGATCAATATCGGCGCCCGCTTCGACGACCGCATCACCGGCCGGATCGACGCCTTCAGCCCCAAGTCGAAGAAGGCCCATATCGACATCGACCCCAGCTCGATCAACAAGGTGATCCGGGTCGACATTCCCATCGTCGGCGATGTCGGCCATGTGCTCGAAGATATCCTCAAGATCTGGAAATCGCGCGGCCGCAAGACCAATGCCGAGGCGGTCGCCAAGTGGAACGCCCAGATCGACGAATGGCGCAAGGTGAAATGCCTGACCTACAAACCTTCGGAAAAGACCATCAAGCCGCAATACGCGCTGGAACGGCTCGAAGCGCTGACCAAGGGGCGTGACCGTTACATCTGCACCGAGGTCGGCCAACACCAGATGTGGGCGGCACAGTTCCTGGGCTTCGAGGACCCCAACCGCTGGATGACCTCTGGCGGTCTGGGCACCATGGGTTACGGCTTTCCCGCCTCGATCGGCGTCCAGATGGCGCATCCCGAAGCATTGGTGATCAACGTCGCCGGCGAGGCATCCTGGTTGATGAACATGCAGGAGATGGGCACCGCGATACAGTACCGCCTGCCGGTGAAACAGTTCATCCTCAACAACGAACGCCTTGGCATGGTGCGCCAGTGGCAGGAGCTTTTGCATGGCGAGCGCTATTCCCAGTCATGGTCCGAGGCGCTGCCCGATTTCGTGAAACTGGCCGAGGCGTTCGGCGCCAAAGGCATACTGTGCAAGGACCCGGCGGATCTGGACGACGCGATCATGGAGATGCTCGAATATGACGGGCCGGTGATCTTCGACTGCCTGGTGGAAAAGCACGAGAACTGCTTCCCGATGATCCCGTCAGGCAAGGCGCATAACGAGATGCTGCTGGGCGACGCGGAAACACAGGGCGTCATCCAGGCCGGCGGCGCGGTTCTCGTCTGACAAAATTCGGCGAATTTTGTCGGCTGCGCCCGTTCCAGCCGACACATGCAACATTCAGAAAGAGGCCCCCATGTCTGCCCTGCACCTGAAGAAAGGCTCGACGAGCCACTCCGCATACAACCTGCGCCCGACTTTTTCCGATGTGGCCGAACGGCATACCATCGCCGTTCTGGTCGAGAACGAACCCGGCGTTCTGGCGCGGGTCATCGGTCTGTTCTCGGGCCGTGGCTACAACATCGAAAGCCTGACCGTGGCCGAGGTGGACCACACCGGTCACCTGAGCCGCATCACCATCGTCACCACCGGCACGCCGCAGGTGATCGAACAGATCAAGGCGCAGCTGGGCCGCATCGTCTCAGTCCGCGACGTGCACGACCTGACGGTCGAGGGTCGAGCGGTCGAACGCGAACTCGCGATGCTCAAGGTGGTGGGAGCCGGCGACAAACGGGTCGAGGCGCTGCGACTGGCGGATATCTTCCGGGCCAACGTGGTCGACAGCACGCTCAACAGCTTTGTTTTCGAGATCACCGGCGCCCCCGAAAAGATCGATGCATTTGCAGACCTGATGCGCCCGTTGGGTCTGGCCGAGATCGCACGCACCGGCGTGGCCGCGCTGTTGCGCGGAGACTGATCCCTCCTGCTCTCAGGCGCGACAGGCGAGGGGCGGGGACTTGCTCCGAGACTTCTCATCGCGTGGAGCAAACGGAACCACCTTCGCGCCGGTCGCCTCGCCATGACTGGCCGCCTGCATCGACTCCGAGGTGTCGGCCTGGCGCAACAAGTCCGGTAGACCAGGGCTGTAGCCTTGGTCTACCAGGCGCGGATTGAAGGCCATGCGCTGGTTGCGCTCGGTCACCAGATCAAACTGGACCCAGTCCCCCACATCCAGTCGCACGCCCTGTGCCTTGTCTGTTTGCCTGTAAAAGGCCAGGTCCCCGTGATCCTCGCACCAGATGACCGCCTTGCGGTCAGTTGTGTCGCTCCACAGAACTACGCCAAACATATTCCGTCCCATTGTAGTGTTTTGATTAGATTGAGCGAAATAAACCATCTCAAACATGGCAAATTGCGTGTCTGGCTATTGCATTTTGTGTCTGCTCAACTAGCCTCCCGGCACTAAATAGCGTCAACCATGACGCTATTTAGTGCCAGTGCGTGTTTGCGGCCTGAAGGAACTGCCACTTTCCCTTTACGTTACGGCCAACCCCGACTAGACTTTTCCCCGGATTGGACATGAACAAAGCCAGCAGGACACCCGCAGAACTTCGAAACATGTTCGGTGAGAACCTGCGCCGGTTATGCCGTCGTTATCCTTCAATTTCCGAACTTTCCCGGCAGTTGGGAATCAATCGGACCCAGTTCAACAGATATCTTTCCGGCGAAAGCTTCCCCCGTCCCGATGTTCTGGACAGAATCTGCAAGTTCTTTGCTGTCGACGCACGTATTCTGCTCGACCCTGTCGACAGCATTCCCGCTTCTGACCAGATATTGTCCGGCACTGTGCTGGCCGATTTTTTTGGCCCTACGGTCACGAAACTCGAGGAAGACGATTTTCCAAGCGGCTTCTACAGGTTTACCCGGCGCAGTTTTATCAATGACACCAAGTTCGTGCTGGGCCTTGTGTTTGTATTTCGCAGGGATGGCGCAACCTATATCCGCGGCTATGAAGCCCGAGAGGCAATGCGTCAACAGGACCTTCCCACGGATCCTTCGACCCGCGAATTTCGTGGCTACGTAACGCGCGAGGACGATGGCGTTGCACTCCTGATCTCGCGCAGGAATGCAATGACTTTCTCATTCAATTACCTTGCCCGGGTCGCCTCGTTCGAAAACAACTTCTGGGTTGGATACGTCTCGCGGTCAATTCGCGAACCCGATACAGGCATCCGGATTACCCGAATGGCATATGAGCACCTGGGGCGCGACAAGTCGGCGGTTTACCGGACCGCCCGGCAGGCGGGTTTCCTGAACAAGGAAGACCTGCCGCCGTTTCACCGCCGTTTGCTGCGTCCGGACGACCCTTTTCGCTGATCCCGGGCGACCGCAGCTTCAATCCTCGCCGCGTGTGATCTGTCGGTAGAGGTGCCAGGATGCATGTCCAAGCCATGGCAAAACGATGAAAAGCCCCAGGAATCCCGGGATCATGGCAACAAAGGTCATCCCTGCCACGATGGCCGCCCAGGTAAACATGACAACGGCGTTTGACGTCACAAAGCCGAAACTCGAGATCATGGCTGTCACGAAATCCAGCTCCCGATCCAGCAGCATCGGGATCGACAGGACCGTGATCATGTAGAGCAACGCCGCAAAACCGGCCCCGACGATCGAGCCGACTGCCAGCATGGTCAACCCGTTCAGGGTCAGGAACACATCCAGGGACGAGGACACGTTCGTCATCGTCGACAAGCCCAGAAACAGGGCAAAGATCATGTGCCCCAAAAAGAACCAGAACAGGAAAACCAGCACCATGATGGCGCAGATGGATGGAAGCTGGCGACGGCTTTGCAGGATTACCACGCCAAAGATCTCGGCGAAGTCCAAAGGCTCTCGCTGCTCCAGCCGGTGAGACACCTCGTAAAGCCCGACCGCAGCAAAAGGCCCCAGAAGCGGGAACCCTATCGCCGCCAGCACCAGCCAAAAGGTCGTTCCAGTCCAGACCGTGATCCAGGCGATCAGCAGCCCCGACATGACGTAGAAGCCGGAAAACAGAAGGCCGAAAACCGGAGCGCGGCGGTAGTCCCGCAATCCCTGTCCGAGTGCGGCTCCCAGCATCGCAAATGTGGCCGGATGCATGGGCGGCACGCCAAAGGGTTTTTCCATCTCTTTTTCCTCAGCCTAACGCAAATGCCTACATCGCCGGACGTTTTTGCGGCCATTCTGTCGCCAGATGGTAGGCCTCGCCGATCGCCAGCAACCTGGCGTCGCTTCCACGCGGACCGAAGATCTGGAAGCCCATGGGCACCCCCGCCGCACCAAAGCCGGCCGGAACGGCCAGAGCCGGCAACCCGATGAGCCCGATGGGAATCGTCACCTCCATCCACCGGTGATAGGTGTCCATGGTCCGCCCCGCGATCTCCAACGGGTACGGCACATTCATGTCGAACGGCCAGACCTGCACTGTCGGAAGGACAAGTGCATCATAGGTTTCGAAAAGTTCCAGCGACCGCCGGAACCACGCGGAACGCGAAACGCTGGCCCGATGCACATCCATTGCCGACAGCTTCAGCCCCCGCTCGATCTCCCAGACCGCCGTATCCTTCAGCATGGAGGGGTCCTGACGCAGAAGCGGCTCCAGCGTAGCGGCCTTTCCCCAGGACCGCAGATCGATCCAGGCTTGCCAGATTTTGTCGGAATCCATCGGCGCAGCGACCGGTTCGACGATCGCACCGAGCGCTTCCATGACACGCAGACCCGACTCGCAGATGTCGAGTATCCCTGCTTCAATGGGATAGGCGCCGCCCCAATCTCCGAGCCACCCGATCCGGAGACCCGCCAGATCTGCCGGACGAACCGGCGAGCATGGCGGGCTGTCCACCGACAGGGGAACGCGCCGGTCCGCACCGGCGATCACGTCCAGCAGGATGCCGATGTCGGACGGGCTGCGCGCCATCGGACCCAGCGTCGCCAGTTGATGCAAAAACAGATCACCTTCCGGATTCAGCGGTACGGTCCCCCACCCCGGCCGAAACCCGTAGACATTGTTCCACGCGGCCGGGTTACGCAGCGACCCCATCTCGTCGGAGCCGTCGGCGAGCGCGATCATTCCCGTCGCCAGCGCGACAGCCGCTCCGCCGGACGAACCGCCACAGGTCAATTCGGGATGGTAGGGGTTGCTGGTCGCGCCATAAACCGGATTGAAGGTATGAGATCCAATTCCGAACTCGGGCACGTTTGTCTTGCCGATCGGAATCGCTCCCGCAGCGCGCAGCCGCGACGGCAGCAAACCGTCTTTCTCGGGAACGAAATTCGCGAAAAAGGGCGAGCCCATCGTGGTTGGCACCCCGGCGACATTCTCGAGGTCCTTGACCGCGATCGGCAGACCGTGCAACGGCCCGCGATCCGAAGCGGCGTCCGCCGCGCGCGCCTCACGCAACAACGTCTCCCTGTCCCTGAGCGCCACGATTGCGTTCACGCTAGGATTGACCGACGCGACGCGGTCAAGTGTCGCTTCCATCAACGCTTCCGACGTCAAGCGGCCGGTCGACAATGCAGACAGCAAATCAGTGGCAGAGGATCGGATCAGGTCCATGTAAAGGTGCTCCATAATGGTGTTTGATGCAGCCTAGCGGCGGGTTTCAAGCATTTAAACCCACTGTTTGCATATATCTTTTGCGCATCGGCACGCGGCGCTGAGGGTGCATTGTCCAAGCATCGGGTTTCGGCAACCGGCGACCCTTTACGTCAAAGAACGCCCGCTCCCGCGGTCACATGAAACGCGCTCATGCCGACATCGCCGCCAGAGCAGCGGACAGGCAGGGCGCAGCGGTGCCGCAGCAGACCGCAAGGCAGTGTGACGGACATCGGGGCGCCTCGAACGCCCTGCCCCTTCATCTTTTTCGATAATACTCCGGGGAGGCGCGCGGCACGCGAGGCGGGAGCAACACCCCCGCCCCGGCCTGCATCAGTCCTCGGCCTGGGCGTCGGCGCGACTCTTGCCCGACACTTTCATCGCCAGCGTCGCCGCCATGAACCCGTCCAGATCACCGTCCAGCACGCCCCTGGTGTCACTGGTTTCGTGCCCGGTGCGCAGATCCTTGACCATCTGGTAGGGCTGCAACACGTAGGACCGGATCTGGTTGCCCCAGCCCGCGTCTCCCTTGGCCTCGTGCGCGGCGTTGATCTCGGCGTTGCGCCGGTCCAGCTCCAGCTGGTAGAGCCGCGATTTCAGCGCCTTCATGGCGATGTCGCGGTTCTGGTGCTGCGATTTCTCGGAACTCGTCACCACGATGCCGGTTGGAATATGGGTGATCCGCACCGCCGAGTCGGTCGTGTTCACGTGCTGCCCGCCCGCGCCCGAGGACCGGTAGGTGTCGATCCGGATATCGCTGGGGTTCACCTCGATCTCGATATTGTCGTCCACCACCGGATAGACCCAGACCGAGCTGAACGAGGTGTGCCGTTTCGCTGCCGCGTCATAGGGCGAGATGCGCACCAGCCTATGCACACCCGACTCCGATTTCAGCCAGCCATAGGCGTTGTGGCCGGAAATCTTGTAGGCGGCAGACTTGATTCCCGCCTCTTCACCCGCGCTTTCCGATTGCAGCTCGACCTTGTAGCCCTTCTTTTCGGCCCAGCGGACATACATCCGCGCCAGCATCGAGGCCCAGTCGCAGCTTTCGGTACCACCCGCGCCCGCGTTGATCTCCAGGAACGTGTCGTTGCCGTCGGCCTCGCCATCCAGCAGCGCCTCGAGTTCCTTCTCGGCTGCGGTATCGCGCAGCGCCTTCAGCGCGGCCTCTGCGTCCTTGACGACGTCGGCATCACCTTCCATCTCGCCCAGTTCGATCAGCTCGATATTGTCGGACAGGTCGGTCTTGATACCGTTGTAGGTCTCCATCGCATCGACCAGCGTCTGCCGCTCGCGCATCAGCTTCTGCGCTTTCTCCGGATCATCCCACAGGTTCGGATCCTCGACCCGCGCGTTGAACTCTTCCAGCCGGTGCTGCGCGGTGTCGTAATCCATCCGCTTGGCCAGGAGGCCAAGCGACTTCTCGATCTCGGACACGATGTTCTGGGTTTCGGCGCGCATGGGCTGTCCTGCTCTCTTTCTCTCGTGAAACCGCCTGATAAACCACTGCCGGGGCGCGGGCAAGCGAGGGCGAGGGGAATTGCGCCGAACTTCAGGATCGGTCGCTCAGGTTGGAAACGCGAAGGGACGGATGTTTCCTCCCCGCATCCCGGCGTGGCGTGCCTCCTGCAACTCAGTACAATCCGCCCGAACTGACAGTGCCGAAATTCGCCTTCGGTCCCACGGTCGTGACCTCACCCGTGGACGTGCGGACCTGCTGGCCTGACTGCTGCACCTCTTCGAACAGCGGCAGGTTGGACCCCATTGCGAAACCGCCGTCATAGGTCAGGCCAAAGATCGGCTCGGCGCCATCGCGGAAATATTCCGCCACGACGTAGTTGCCGCTGGCATCATCCGGCAGCCGCGCGCCGGTAAATCGGTCGATCTTGATGAAGTGCCCTCCGGGAGGAACTTCGAACGGGCCGCCGCCATACTTGGCAACCGCCTTTTCCATGAATTCCTGGAACACAGGCCCGCACAGAGACGATCCATAGGCGCCGCGCCCCATCGGCGCCGGGTTGTCATAGCCGATGTAGCAGCCCGCCACGATGTTCGAGGTGAAGCCGATGAACCAGACATCCTTGGCATCGTTGGTGGTGCCGGTCTTGCCCGCCGTCGGTACCGGCAGGTTCACGGTACCGCTTGCGGTACCGCGCTCGACCACGCCTTTCATCATCGAGGTCAGCTGATAGGCGGTGATCGCATCCATCACCCGTTCGCGGTTTGAGACGATCCGCGGCGCCTGCCCCGGTGCCAGCCGGTCCGACAGACAGTCGACGCATTCGCGCTGATCATGGCGATAGATGGTCTTGCCGAACCTGTCCTGGATACGGTCGACCAGCGTCGGTTTTACCCGCTCGCCGCCATTGGCGAACATCGCATAGGCCGCCACCATCTTGTAAAGCGTCGTTTCCTCGGACCCCAGCGAGTTGGCAAGGAACGGCCCCATGTTGTCATAAACGCCGAACCGTTCGGCATAGCCCGCCACCACCGGCATCGAAACTTCCTGCGCCAGGCGAATGGTCATCAGGTTGCGCGACTGTTCGATCCCCGTTCTGAGCGGCGTCGGGCCATAGAACTTGTTGGACGAGTTCTTGGGGCGCCACAGGCCCTGCGGCGTGTTCACCTCGATAGGTGCGTCCACCACGATGGTCGCGGGGCTGTAGCCGCTGTCGAGAGCGGCGGCATAGACGAAGGGTTTGAAGCTCGACCCCGGCTGGCGCAGCGCCTGGGTGGCCCGGTTGAACACCGAATCCTGGTAGCTGAACCCACCCTGCATGGCCAGGACCCGGCCCGAGTTCACGTCCATCGCCATGAACCCGCCCTGCACCTCGGGCACCTGGCGCAGCGACCACTCGCCCTCCTCCGTGCCCGCGCGCACCAGAACCACGTCGCCCAGCTTGAAATTGTCCGCAAAGCTGCCCTTCATCCACTTGATGTCGGAACGCGGGACCCTGCCGCCGGCCGGGCCGTCCTCGATGCCGACGACCAGCGACTGATCGCCGATGTCGCGCACAACCGCCGGATGCCAGCGCCCACCCAGATCGACATCGCGCGGCACCTCTGTTGCCGCCAGCGCAGCGCGCCAGGCGTCTTCGTCGGCCAGCAGGGCAACATCGACCTTCTTGCCTGTGCCCCGCCATTGTCCGCGGTCGCGATCATAGCTTTCCAACGCCCTGCGCAGGGCCTTGGCGGCTTCGACCTGCATTTCCTCGTCGATCGAGGCCCGCACGGTGAACCCGCCGGTAAAGAATTCGCCCTCGCCGAAATCCTCGCTCAACTGACGACGAATCTCGTCAGTAAAGTAATCCCGCGGCGGCAGCGCAGTGCGGAAACTGTCGAAATCGCCGTTCTGGACAGAGCGGAGCGGCATGTCCCGCTCGCGTTCATAGGTCGCCTGGTCGATATAGCCGTTCTCGCGCATTTCGCGCAAAACATAGTTGCGCCGGTCCAGCAGGCGCTGTTTTTCGCGCACCGGATGATAATCCGATGGCGCCTTTGGCATGGCCGCAAGGGTTGCCGCCTCATGCGGGGCCAGTTCGCTGAGCGTCTTGTTGAAATAGGTCTGCGCAGCGGCGGTCACACCATAGGAGTTCTGCCCCAGAAAGATCTCGTTCATGTAGAGTTCGAGAATCTGTTCCTTGTTCAAGGTCTGTTCCAGCCGCGCGGCCAGGATGATTTCCTTGATCTTGCGTTCCGCCTTGCGGTCGCCGGACAACAGGAAGTTCTTCATCACCTGCTGGGTGATGGTCGAAGCCCCACGAACATTGCTCCCGCGCGAGCGGACGGCCTCGATCCCGGCAGCCGCGATACCCCGGATGTCATATCCCTGGTGGCTGTAGAAGTTCTTGTCTTCGGCCGAGATGAACGCTTGCTTCACCAGGTCTGGTATCTCGTCGGACGGAGTGAACAGGCGCCGTTCTTTCGCGAACTCGTCGATCAGATGCCCTTCGCTCGAATAGATACGGCTGATCGTCGGCGGTTTGTACTCGGCCAGCGACTCATGGCTGGGCAGATCCCGGCCATACATCCAGAAGATACCTCCGATGGTCAGGGCCACCATGAAGATGCCCAGCGTAACGAGGCTGAATATGGCCCCGAAGAAAGAGAGGATGAAACGGATCACGTAGCTGCCTTTGTAGTGCGATGACGCCTATATAAGGGCGCGAACGGTTAGCGTCAAAACACGAAGCGGGATTCGGCCTGTCGGCTGCGCCTGAATACTTGCGGCCCTATTGGCGCACCAGCGAGCGATTTTCCAGATCGGCCTTGCGCCAGTTCATCAGCCCGTTGCGGATACCTGCCGCCATGGCCGCCCGCCAGTTGTCGTCCTGCAGGTTCTTCAGATCCCTCGGGCTCGACAGAAAGCCGACTTCGACAAGAACGGAAGGGATATCCGCGGCCTTGAGCACCGAAAACGATGCAGCCCGCAGCGGGCGGCGGTTCATCGGCCCCCCTTGCTGAGCCATGCCATCAACCAGGGCCCGCGCCAGTGCTTCGGTTCGCGGCCGGGTCTCCTGTCGTGCCAGATCGAGCAGCACGTCGGTCACCTTGTCGTCGGTCTCGCTCAGATCGACGCCTGCCAGCAGATCGTCGCGGTCATGCCTTTCGGCCAGCTTGGCCGAGGCTACGTCCGAGGCTTCTTCCGCAAGCACGTGAACCGTCGCGCCATGTGCCATGCCCTCGCTCAGCGAATCGGCGTGAAGCGAGAGGAACACATCCGCCCCGGCCTCGTGCGCCAGCGCCACCCGCCGTTCGAGCGAGACGAAAACATCTGTGTCCCGGGTCAGGATCACTTCGAACCCGCCCGAGCGCAGCAAAAGATCCTGCAATTCGCGCGCGAAACGCAGCATCAGCTCCTTTTCGACGACGCCTTCAACCTCGGCGCCGGGGTCGATCCCGCCATGCCCCGGATCGAGCACCACCCGCAACGGCGCGTCTGGTGCTCTTTCGGGCAAGGCTGGCAGGTCTTGCGGCGCAGGCAGATCCCAGCGCGGATCGCTTGGCGCACCGGTTCCGGCTGCAAATTCTTGCTCTCCGGCAGGCTGCAACATCACTGTCAACCTTGCCTCACCAGTGACGTTGTCGACGTTCATCGCGGCTTCGGACACGACAAGCGGCCTTGCCAATTCAAGCACCATCCGGGACCAGCCGGGGACATAGCTGCCGTAATGCACACCGGAAATCGCCTCATCCACAAGCAGCATATCCGCACGAAGGCCGGTCCAGTCGACCTCCTGGAAATCCAGTACAAGACGACGCGGCGCATCCAGCGTGAACAGCCGGAACGGTACGCCCTGGCTGAGCGTCATCGCGATGCGCACAGCCCCGCGCTGCGCCTGGACGGCAAGCGTCTCCTCTGCCCGCAGTCGCGCCAGACCGCTGAAATCCTGCGCCAGTGATGGAGCGGCCAGCGCCCAGAGCGCAACTATGAAGCTGATGATCCTGCTCATGATCCCGGTCTTTGCGGATTTGTTGCAGAGAATAGCCGCCTGCTGCCGCGCTGGAAACTTCTAATCCGTGAATTGCGCGCGCCCGGCCATGAACTTCGCCAAGCGCGCCATCCCCTCCTCGATATCCTCAGTGGCGCGCGCATAGGAAAACCGCAAGGTCCGCGCGCCGCGCACCGGATCGAAGTCGAGACCCGGCGTCACCGCAACACCGGCCTTGTCCAGGATCTCGGCGGCAAAGGCACGGCTGTCATCGGTCAGATCAGAGACGTCCGCATAAATGTAGAATGCCCCGTCAGGCGGTGCGATCCGCGTGAACCCGGCCTTTGGCAACCCCTCCAGCATCAGCTTGCGGTTTGCCTTGTAGACAGCGAGGTTCGCTTGCAGTTCCGCGTCACAATCCATCGCGGCCAGGGCCGCGATCTGGCTGGCGTGCGGGGCGCAGATGAACATGTTCTGGGCAATGCGCTCGACCACCCGGACCTGATCCTCCGGCACCACCATCCAGCCGATGCGCCAGCCCGTCATGGAGAAATATTTCGAAAACGAGTTGATGACATAGCAGTCGTCGGTTAGTTTCAGAGCGGTCACGGCCTTGGCCTCGTATTCCAGGCCGTGGTAGATCTCGTCGCTGATGAAACTTGCGCCTTGCGCCTGTGTCGCCTCGATCAGCGCCCCCATGGCCGAACGGTCGAGCATGGTACCGGTCGGGTTTGCCGGAGAAGCCACCATCAGCCCCGCAAGATCCATGCCCGCGAAATCCGCCGGCACCGGTTGCAACCGGTTCTCCGGCGCCGTCGGCAGATCGACCGGTACCAGACCCAGGGCCCGCAGGATCTGGCGATACGAGGGATACCCAGGCGCTCCGATACCAACCCGGTCGCCGCTGTCGAAGAGCGCCGTAAAGGCAAGCAGGAATCCGCCGGAGGATCCAGGGGTGATGATGACCCGCTCGGGGTTCAGATCTACCCCGTACCAGTCGCCGTAAAGCCGGGCGATGCGGCTCCGGAGCGCTGGCAGGCCCAGGGCAACGGTATAGCCCAATGCGTCTGATCTCAGGCGTTTTTCCAACGCCTCCAAGGCTCCTTTCGGTGCCCCGGTGCCGGGTTGGCCGACCTCCATGTGGATGATCCTGCGGCCGGCCTCCTCGGCCTTGCGGGCGGCCTCCATGACATCCATCACGATGAAGGGATCGACATTGGATCGACTTGAGTTTCTCATGACGTTCTCCCATGGTGCGGCCATGGCTTTTGAACGCGTATCCCGGCTGGCGTCAATCCCGGCCCTTTTTCTGCTGACCATCCTGTGGCTGGTCACGGCGGGCTCCGCTTCGGCCATCACCTTGCTGCGCGACCCGGATATCGAAAACGGGCTGGAGGAACTTGCCTTTCCGATCCTGCGCGCTGCCGGGTTGAACCCGCGGCGGATAAAGCTGCTGGTCGTGGACGACAGTTCGTTGAACGCTTTCGTTCTCGATCACAATGCGATCTTCATCCACAGCGGCCTGATCGAAAAGGTGCAGCGCGCCGATGTGCTGCAGGCGGTCATCGCCCACGAGGCCGCACACATCGCGAACGGCCACATAGCCAGACGCATTGGGAACCTGGAAAACGCGCGAACCCTGTCCAGGCTGGGGCTTGGCCTGTCTCTGCTGGCCGCTGCGGCCGGCGGCGGCGAAGCGGCGATGGGCATAGCGGCAGGCACACAAAGCTCGGCCCTGCGCGGTTTCCTGAAACACACCCGCGCCGAGGAAACGGCGGCCGACAATTCGGCGGTAAGCTATCTGCGCTGGTCCGACATCTCGATAAAGGGTCTGATCGACCTGCACCGCACCTTCGCCGGGCAAGAGTTGCTGTCGGTTGAACGCCAGGATCCCTACATGCAATCCCACCCCTTGACCCGTGACCGGATCCGCAGTGCCGAGACCTATCTCGAAAGCTATGGCGACCAGGCCCCCGCCAATCCGGATGCCGATTACTGGTTTGCACGGGTGCGTGGCAAGGTTTCGGCTTTTTCGCGCAGCTCGAAATGGACTTTGGGGCGTGCCGCCGAAGAACATCACCGCGACATACGCATGATGCGCGAGGCGATTGCCTGGCATCGCGACCGCAATCTGGCCCAGGCCCGTGCCGCCATCGACGCCGCCATCGCGGAACGTCCGGACGATGCCTATTACGTGGAACTCAAGGGCCAGATCCTGATCGAGCACCGCCAGACCCAGGCGGCAGTCGCAACCTACAAGCAGGCGGTCGATCTTGCCCCCAACAACGCGCTTATCCTTGCCGGTTATGGCCGCGCGTTGCTTGGCGCCGGGCAGGACAAGGCCGCGCTCGAGGTGCTGGAGCGCGCCCGCGCCCGCGACTATCGCGATATCCGCATGTTGCGGGACCTGGCGGTCGCCTACTCGAAAACCGGTAACGACGGCATGGCGTCCGTCGTGACCGCCGAACGCTACGCGCTTCAGGGCCGCCCTGAAGACGCACTGATTCACGCCAGGCGGGCCGTCGGCGCCCTGCCCACCGGTTCGCCCGGCTGGCAGAGGGCACAGGATGTCCTCCTGGCTTCGGAACGATCTGTAAAAAGGAAGAGATGATGTTTCGCACCCTAGCAACCTCGGCGCTTGCCGCCATGCTTCTGACCGGCCCGTCACAGGCGCTGGATCTTGACACGATGTCTGCTGAAGAGCGGGCGGCCTTTGGCGCGCAGGTCCGCGCCTACCTTCTGGAAAACCCGCAAGTGATCATCGAGGCCATCAACATACTCGAACAGCGCCAGGCCGAGGCCGAATCCCAGCAGGACGTGAAGATGATCCAGGTCAACTCGGCCGAAATCTTCGAGGATGGCTATTCCTGGGTCGGGGGCAATCCCGACGGCGACATTACCCTGGTCGAATTCATGGATTACCGCTGCGGATATTGCCGCCGCGCCGCGCCCGAGGTGGCGAAGCTGCTTCAGGAGGACGGCAACATCCGCTTCATCGTCAAGGAATTCCCGATTCTGGGTGACGCATCGCTACAGGCGTCCCGTTTTGCCATCGCGACCAAGATCGTCGCCGGGGACGAGGCCTATGGCCAGGTCCATGACGCGTTGATGGAGTTCACAGGCGACGTAACCGATGTCACGCTCGCCCGGATCGGCGAGGGACTGGCGCTCGATGTCGAGGCGATCAAGGCGGAAATGAACAGTGACGAAGTGACCCGCCGGATTGCCGAGACCCGTGCCCTGGCTCAACGGCTCAATATTTCCGGTACGCCATCTTTCGTTCTTGAAACCGAGATGTTGCGCGGGTTTCTGCCCGCCGAACAGATGCAACAGATCGTCGACGCGCTGCGTGACGAACGCAGCTGAACCAGGCAGGGCGCGCGCAAGCGCGTCCTGTTTCCGCCGCCAGATCACCATGTTTCAGGTGATCGGCATGACCGAGTTGTTAACCAATTGTCCTTTATGACTCGGGGCATGGATACGATTTCTCTCGCCCCCTTGCGGGACTGGTTCCCGCCGCAGGTTTCTTTCTGCTCTGGTACCTGGCCGCGCGCAGGTTGCGCCAGGCATTGCATGACGTCGATCAGCAGACCGTCCGCATCCAGGAACTGCGCCGGTCTCTGGAGAAGTCGGACATCGACCTCGCCATGAGGGATGCCAGAATCGCCAGGCTGGTTCGGGATCTGACGCAGGCACGTGGCGGATTTCGCCCGCCATTGTCCCGTACCGGATAACGACGGCGCGGGCCTGTCCCCGGCGTTATTCCGCAGCCTGGCCGGTTTCGGTCTGCTCCAGTTGGGCGGCCTTTTTCTCCACCTCTTCGACGATATGGTCGATCATCCGCTCGTTCGACATCTTGTGGCTGGCCTTGCCTGCCAGATAGACCATGCCCGACCCCGCCCCGCCGCCGGTGAAGCCGACATCGGTCATCAACGCCTCGCCCGGCCCGTTGACCACGCAGCCGATGATGGACAGGCTCATTGGTGTCTTGATGTGCTCCAGCCGCTTTTCCAGGATTTCGACCGTCTTGATCACGTCAAAACCCTGCCGCGCGCAACTGGGGCAGGAAATGATGTTGACGCCCCTGTGCCGAAGGCCCAGCGATTTCAGGATCTCGTAGCCGACCTTGACCTCTTCGACCGGGTCGGCGCTGAGGCTTACCCGGATCGTGTCGCCGATCCCCATCCACAACAGGTTGCCGAGGCCAATGGCCGACTTGATGGTGCCGCTGACCAGCCCGCCTGCCTCGGTGATGCCCAGATGGATCGGCGCGTCCGTCGCTTCGGCGATGCCCTGGTAAGCGGCCGCGGAAAGGAACACGTCCGACGCCTTCACACTGATCTTGTATTCGTGAAAATCGTTGTCCTGCAGGATGCGGATATGCTCCAGCCCGCTTTCGACCATCGCCTCGGGGCAAGGCTCGCCATATTTTTCCAGCAGATGCTTTTCCAGGCTGCCGGCATTCACCCCGATACGGATCGAGCAGCCATGGTCACGCGCCGCCCTGATCACCTCGCGGACACGCTCCGGGCTGCCGATATTGCCGGGGTTGATGCGCAGGCAGGCCGCGCCTGCCTCGGCCGCCTCGATCCCCCGGCGATAGTGGAAATGGATATCCGCCACGATCGGCACCGGGCTTTCCCGCACGATCTCGCGCAAGGCGCGGGCGCTGGCCTCGTCCGGCACCGATACGCGCACGATATCCGCCCCCGCCTCGGCCGCCGCCTGCACCTGGGCAACTGTCGCGGCCACATCGGTCGTCAGCGTGTTGGTCATGGTCTGGACCGAGATCGGCGCGTCGCCGCCCACAGGCACGTTGCCCACCATGATCTGGCGCGATTTGCGTCGGTAAATGTTACGCCAGGGGCGCACGGGATTGTGAGACATGGAACCTGCCACCGATACTTGGAAGACTGGCCTCTAGATAGGCCCATGCGCCTCCGACGGCAACCGGGATCAGTTCGCGGGTGCCCGGGTTGCGGCGTCCTGCGCCTCGGCCACCAGCAACTGGCGCAACGCCTGGTTCTGGTCGGCCTCCAGATCCGCGACCGCGAACCTTTCGCCAACGGCATCCATCGACAGCTCGACGTTCTTGGTAACCGTTCCGCGCGCGCCCACCGGACCGTAATGGGCACCGTTCATCGTGAAATAGACTGCGCCGGATTCGCCGACACGCAGGGTCGGTGGTTCTTCGGTCAGGGGGACCTCATAGGTGTTTCCCTGTTCCACAGTACCCAAGGTGCCTTCGAAGATCACGCTGCCGTCCGCCGAGGTGACGCGCATCCAGGCCGGGCTGACGGCCACGATCTTCAGCGTGGGCTCCAGTTCCTCAACCACTTGCGGCAAGAGCGCGTCGACCGCGCGCTGGGTCTCGGTCAACTGTACTTCGGGGAGTTGCGGGGTCTGGAACATGCCCACAGATCTGGGATCGAGCGAGGCGATGGGCGCATCGCGCGACACCAGAACCGGAACCTCCAGCGCCTGCGGCCGGTAGAGTCTGTCAAGCGCTTCGACAGTCGGGCCATCAGCGGCTTCGGTGTCGCGGCCAGCCCCGTTCAGCGGATCGAGGTCGGCAAGCACCAGCGGGGCCTGCTCGACCGGCGCGACCTGGACCTGCTGAACCTGCTTGAGCACAGACCATCCGCCATAGCCGATGCCGCCGATCAACGCCACGAGAACCATGATGGACCCAACGGCACGCGGTTCGATCCGGGAAAGAACGGGATCGCGGGCAGGTGCAAAGGGGGTATTCGGAGTGATGAAGGGATCGCGCTGCGAAACCCGACGCTGTGTCGCGTTTGTCGACTGCTTTTTG
This sequence comes from Ruegeria marina, assembly GCF_900101475.1. Classification (GTDB taxonomy): domain Bacteria; phylum Pseudomonadota; class Alphaproteobacteria; order Rhodobacterales; family Rhodobacteraceae; genus Ruegeria_B; species Ruegeria_B marina. Next base: position 70,296 of record NZ_FMZV01000004.1, read on the forward strand.
ACGCCGGAGGCTTGCGCCGACATGCCATGCGCGACTTCAAAACCGCTCTCGGCGCAAAATTTCGAAAAACAGTCTTCGGCATCCATGCCCAGGTAACGGGCATAGGACCGCACATAGCCAGCGATGAACCCGGGCGTATCAAAGGCCGACGGATCGCAATTCTCGATCGCGGCAATGTAATTTGCCTTGATCCGCAACTCGCGCTGAACATCGAGAAGAGACTTGCCCATTGTGGCGCGCTCGCCGCGCATGATGTCGCCGAGCCGCAACTCGAAGTCGTCAAAGCCCTTAGGTGTTTCAACCTCTGCTTCATCAGACTTGCGCTGGAACCTGCGCCCAATCATGCCTGCCGCCTCATGGTTTTTGCCGAGTGTTATCGACAGCACGGGAATCGTCCCCATAACGATTCGTCCGCGCCTTTTGTTACCTCAACCGTAACACGAGGCAAAGGAATTGGACACCAAAGCGTGAGGTCAACCCGCCAGTTCGGCACGATTCAGCGCACAGTGGGCCCAAAGAATGTCCATCGCCCGCACCAGCTTATCCATCTCGTCCGGCCCATGCACCGGCGACGGGGTGAACCGCAGCCGTTCCGTGCCGCGCGGCACGGTGGGAAAATTGATGGGCTGCACGTAGATGCCGAAATCTTCGAGCAACATGTCGCTCAGCTTCTTGGTATGCACCGGATTGCCGACGATCACGGGAACGATATGGCTGCCGTGGTCGATCAGCGGCAGGCCCAGCCCCTTGAGGCGCATCTTGAGAATCTTCGCCTGGGTCTGGTGCTGATCCCGCAATTTCTGCGCCTTCTTCAGATGCGCGACCGAGGCTGCCGCACCTGCCGCAACCGCCGGCGGCAGCGAGGTGGTAAAGATGAAGCCCGGCGCATAAGACCTGATCGCGTCGCACATTTTGGCGCTGGCGGCAATGTACCCACCCATCACGCCATAGGCCTTGGCGAGCGTACCGTTGATGATGTCGATGCGATGCGCCAGCCGGTCCCGCTCGGTCACGCCGCCGCCGCGCGGCCCGTACATGCCGACCGCATGCACCTCGTCGATATAGGTCAGCGCGCCGAACTCGTCGGCCAGGTCGCAGATCTCTTCAATGGGCCCGAAATCGCCATCCATCGAATAAACCGATTCAAAGGCAATGAGCTTGGGCGCCGCCGGATCGTCGGCCGCAAGCAATTCGCGCAGATGCGCCACGTCGTTGTGGCGGAACACGCGCTTGGCCCCGCCATTGCGGCGCACGCCCTCGATCATCGAGGCATGGTTGAGCGCATCCGAATAGATGATCAGGCCCGGAAACAGCTTGGGCAGGGTGCTCAGCGTCGCGTCATTGGCGATATAGGCCGAGGTAAAGAGCAGCGCCGCTTCCTTGCCATGCAGGTCGGCAAGTTCCGCCTCCAGCCGCTTGTGATAGACCGTCGTGCCCGAGATGTTGCGGGTGCCGCCCGACCCGGCGCCGGTGGCGTCGATGGCCTCGTGCATCGCCTGCAACACGACCGGGTGCTGCCCCATGCCCAGGTAATCGTTGCCGCACCATACCGTGATCGGCCGCTTGCTGCCGTCGGGGCGCGTCCAGACTGCGTGCGGGAAATTGCCCTTTTCCCGCTCGATGTCGATAAAGGTCCGGTAGCGGCCTTCGTCATGAAGTTTTTGGATGGCGGCGTCGAGTTGCGCGTTATGGTCCACCGGGTCCTCCATAGATATCCCGGCCCGATGCCGGCGTTTCGCGGTTATGCGCCGCATTCACAGACTTGAATGCATATCTCCGGCACATGATTTTTTCAACCGCCTACATCCTGCAACGATGTCGCGGCCTTGATCTGGGTCAAATACCCCTGCCTGTTCGACGTCTCAAGACGCCCTGCGCCGCTTGTCACACCGTTTGCGGCACGGATAACGATCATGAGTTTCCCATAGGCGCCCGCGGGTTCCTCTGGACAGCGCCCGGCGCGCTGCTAGGCTCTCGCGCGAGCCAAGGCCAAGCAAAGGAAACCCCATGTCACTCGACGCTGTTCTGGGCCGTATCGACGCGGACCTGCCCGCCGCGATCAACCGGCTGATGGAGCTGATCCGAATCCCCTCGATTTCGACCGACCCGGCCTATGCGGCCGAGTGCGACCGCGCCGCCGACTGGCTGGTCGCCGATCTGGCCAGCATCGGCATCGCGGCCGAAAAGCGCGTCACCCCCGGCCGCCCAATGGTGGTGGGCCATGTCGCGGCCGACCGCCCGGATGCGCCGCATGTGCTGTTCTACGGCCATTACGATGTGCAGCCGGTCGACCCGCTGAACCTGTGGACCAGCCCGCCGTTCGACCCGGTGATCGAAGATACCGCCAACGGCAAGGTGATCCGAGGCCGTGGCTCGTCGGATGACAAGGGCCAGCTGATGACCTTTGTCGAGGCCTGCCGCGCCTGGAAGGCGGTGCATGGCTCCCTGCCCTGCCGGATCACATTCTTCTTCGAAGGTGAAGAGGAATCGGGTTCGCCCTCGCTGGTGCCCTTCCTCAAGGCGCATGCTGACGAGCTCAAGGCCGATATCGCGCTGGTCTGCGACACCTCGATGGTGGCCCGTGGCGTGCCGTCGATCGCGGCGCAGCTGCGCGGCATGCTCAAGGATGAATTCACCATCGTCGGCCCCCGCATCGACCTGCATTCGGGCCATTACGGCGGCCCCGGCCTGAACCCGCTGCGCGAACTGTCGCGCATCGTCACCTCGTTCTACGACCAGGACACCGGCCGCGTCGCGGTCGAAGGCTTCTACGAGGGTGTGCACGAGGTCCCCGCCGACCAGCTGCGCCAATGGCAGGACTGCGGTTTCGACGAGCAGGACTACCTTTCCTCGGTCGGCTACTCGCAGGCGCATGGCGAAAAAGCCTATTCCACGCTGGAACAGCAATGGGCGCGCCCCACGCTCGAGGTCAACGGGCTGTGGGGCGGCTACAACGGCGCCGGGTCGAAAACCGTGATCCCCAGCAAGGCGCATTGCAAGATCACCTGCCGCCTGGTGGGCGACCAGGACCCCGACAAGCTGCGCGTGGCGATCCGCAAACATGTCGAAGACCGCCTCAGCCCCGACGCCAAGGTGATCTGGGACAACGACCTCGAAGGGTCCAAGGCCTCGGTGATGAATATCGCCCGCCCCGAGATGGAGGCCGCCCGCGGCGCGCTCTCCGACGAATGGGGCCGCGAGGCGGTGTTCACCGGCATGGGCGGTTCGATCCCGGTGGTCGGCTACTTCAAGTCGATCCTGGGGCTCGATTCGATGCTGGTGGGCTATGCCAACGAAGACGATGCGATCCACTCGCCGAACGAGAAATACGACGTCCAGAGCTTCCACAAGGGCATCCGCTCCTGGGCGCGCATCCTGGATGCACTGACGGCGAAGTAAATGACCGCCGGCCGGGCCTCAGGCCCGGTCGGCCCCGGCAAACCGGTCGGGCAGCTTGTAAAGCTCCTCGTATTCCGGCCGATGGAAATGCCACAGCCCGTCGCCGCGCTGTTCCCAGGTCGCGTGCATCACCTGGCGCACATGCTCCAGATCGAAACTCTCATCCACCGGCCGGGCTTCGAATGCGGCGAACACCGCGTCATCGTTGCGGCCCTCGGCGAACCATTTCGGATTGGTGCGAACGGCGCCGCCGGCGGCCACTTCCTTCTGTTTCTCGATGAATGCGTTTCGGCGATTTAGCGTTTCGACATAAAGCCCATAGTCGCAATACTTCATGTGGAACATGTAGAGAAATTCGGGCATGTTCAGCTTTTCATACTCGGCATAATGCCCGCCCCGGCCGATCTTGGCCGGACGCGACACGATACAGGGCTTGGCATAGTGCAGCGCCACCTGGGCATGCATCCGCGGCCCGAGAATTCCGGCCCCGATGTCGTCCTTCTCGCGATCACGGAGATGCACGATCTCGAGCCCCATCGCGGTATAGACCGTGCGTCCGGGCGCCTTGTCCAGCCATGTCCGCAGATTCATTCCCGTTGCGGGATCCACCACCACGAACTCGTCCACGTCACAGACCAGAACATGCTTGTACCACTGACGCAGCGCGTTCTTCAGGTAATTCTTGGTGCGCCAGTGCAGCATGGTGAACTGGCTGGTCTCGATTGCGGGCACCGGGAAGATGTTGCACCCCTGCGCCAGTTCACGCACCAGAGGTTCATCGCCGTGGCTGATGATGTAGAGGTTGTTTCGCCCGAACAGCCCGCCGTAATACTGCACGAACCGCGTCAGGAAATAGGCATCGTCCCGACAGATCGTCAGAACGGCCGTATTCGCATCCACCTTCACCTTGAAAACCCCTGCCCGTTTTCATTGCCGATACAGGAAAAGCAAAGCTTCAGGCAAGAGCGGGGAACGCCGTGGTGGCGTCGTTCCTTGTTTTTGGCAGGAGATGAATGGCGCGGTTGACGGGGCTCGAACCCGCGACCCCCGGCGTGACAGGCCGGTACTCTAACCGACTGAGCTACAACCGCGCATCTATGTCGCCCTCCGAGCCGGTCCAGTTCCCCTGGAAAGGTCAGGCAGTGGCGCGGTTGACGGGGCTCGAACCCGCGACCCCCGGCGTGACAGGCCGGTACTCTAACCGACTGAGCTACAACCGCGCGCTGCGTGATATGGCGTTCCCTGCGGAACGTTTGGGTGTATTATGGCCCTGCTCCGGTATCGTCAAGCAGGTTTCGCAATTTTTTCGCCTGCGCCCGGAAAATTGTCCTGGAACGCCCAGCACACCCTGCGTGCAGAAACTGGGTTTCCACAGATTTCGTCCGTGAAAACAGGGCCTTCCACACCATTGATGCGCCTGTAGAAACGACGTGCCGATGCGTTCTCGTCCAATACCTCCAACCACATGCACCCAAAGGCCCGGCGGCGCAACTCCTCTGCCACCGCACGGATCAGCGCTTCGCCCAGACCGGTTCCGCGCGCCTTGGCGTCAACATGCAGGCTTTCGACCAGCGGTCCTTCGGGGTGGTCAGGGCGGACAAGGACAAAACCAGCAACTGCACCGGCAACCATCAGGATGTCGTCCTCCGGCGGCATTGCCGCCCAGCGCATGTCCATTTCATGCTCCACCGGCGCGCCCAGAAAATCGGCCGGAAGCACGCCCGCGTATGAGGCGCGCCAATTGGTCAGATGCAGCGCCCGGATAGCAGGCAGATCGGCGGGTTTGGCGGGTCGGATGGTCATTTGTCACCGCCTGCCACTTTCTCAGCGCGCGGGCAAGGGCGTGAATTCCCGGTCGTCTCCCGGCGGCAACCGGAACCGCCCATGCGCCCAGTCACCCGCGCGCCAGGCTTCCTTGGCGGCCTCGATACGGTCCTTGCTGGTCGCCACGAAGTTCCACCAGATATGCCGCGGACCAGCCATCGTGGCGCCCCCCAACAGCATCAGCCGCGCGCCCTGCGGGCCGGCCCGCAGGCTCAGCCTGTCACCGGGGCGAAAAACCATCATCCGGCCCGCCTCGAAAACCTGTCCCGCAACCTCGACCGATCCGTCGAGCACATAAGCCCCCCTGTCCTCGTGATTGTCCGGCAACGGAATGGCCGCGCCGGGCTCCAGCTTTGCGTCGACATAAAACATTTCGGACGTCGTGCTGACCGGTGCCGAGGTGCCCCAAGCATCGCCCAGAATCAGGCGCACCTGCTTGCCCTCCGCTTCCAGCAGCGGCAACGCCGAGGCAGGCGTGTGCTCGAAGGAGGCCGGCGCCTCCTCCAGCTGTTCAGGCAGCGCAACCCAGGTCTGGATACCGAACATCGATAGCGGCGCGCGGCGCGCCTCTCCGTCGGTGCGCTCGGAATGGGTAACACCATTGCCGGCCACCATCCAGTTCACCGCCCCCGGTTCGATCCATTGGTCGGTACCAAGGCTGTCGCGATGATGCAGCCGACCCTTGTAGAGATAGGTGACGGTCGCCAAACCGATATGAGGATGCGGACGCACGTCGATGCCCTGCCCCGTCAGGAATTCGGCGGGCCCCATCTGGTCGAAGAAAATGAACGGCCCGACCATCTGCCGACGCGGCGCCGGAAGCGCCCTTCGAACTTCGAAACCACCCAGATCGCGCGCCCTGGGCACGATGACGGTTTCAATCGCGTCAACTGCATCGCCGATCGGCACATGCGCGTCCAGCAGCGGGTTCCAGCTCATGACGTGTCCTCCAGATCTCTGACCTTGTCAAAAGCTAGTTCAGCCTGGCGCATTTTCAAATTCGCACAAAGTCAGAACCAGTGTTCAAATGTGAACAAATCAAGGACGGGCGGGCTGAATGGCGGGCGTGGCCATCGGCGTCAGCATCGACCTGCGCAGGCTGATCAACCACGGGATGACAAGCTCATGGCTACAGGCGCGCCCCTTGCCGCATTCTCATCCGGCGTCCCGATACCGCCTTCTGTGCTGCTGGTTGCCCACGCCGTGCCCGCACAGCGGCTCTTTAACCGGCTGCGGCTGCCCGGCCTGCCGCCAAGGCAGGTGATGGCCCTCGCTCTGGCGAGCATCATGATCTTTCCGCAGATTACGCTTTGGCTGCCGGATCATGTCCTCAGCAAGCAACGCCTGTCTGATGCCCCGAATCCGGACTAGTGTGAACCATGCCATGGGAATCAGGCACGAAGCGACGTTCGGCTCCGTGGCGGGGATCATGCCGGTCTCCGGTGACCAGGAGGTGATCACCTTGATGAACTATTGCCAATACGGGCTGGCCGCCTCGATCGGGAGCCGAGACACCGCCCGCGCCACGGCCATCGTCCCGGTGGCTGAAAACGGGCACCCTGTTCATGAACCGCTGCGATCTCCTCGACCCTGCCCTGTACTGGACCGGCTACAAGGATGCCGGCTGCGGCGCGGGCCTGTCAGTGCCCGGCTTTCACGCCTTGTCCTGTCCCAGCTCCTACCAACTGAAAAAGGCATACGCCCATGAAACTCTTTGGCAACTGGTCCTATCCCACTGCGGTCCGCTTTGGCGCGGGGCGGATCTCCGAGATCGCCGAGGCCTGCAAGGCCGCCGGGATCACCAGACCGCTGCTGGTCACCGACAAGGGGCTGGCCACGATGGAGATCACCACCCGCACGCTCGACCTGATGGAGGCCGCGGGCCTGGGCCGGGCGATGTTCTCGGATGTCGATCCCAACCCGACCGACCGCAATGTCGCGGCCGGGCTCAAGGTCTATCGCGACGGCGGGTACGATGGCGTCGTGGCCTTTGGCGGCGGTTCGGGGCTGGACCTGGGCAAGACTCTGGCCTTCATGGCCGGGCAGACCCGCCCCTTGTGGGATTTCGAGGATATCGGCGACTGGTGGAGCCGCGCCGACCCTGCGGGTATCCATCCGATCGTGGCTGTGCCCACGACCGCCGGAACCGGGTCGGAGGTCGGCCGCGCGGGCGTGATCACCAATTCGGAAACCTATGAGAAAAAGATAATCTTCCACCCGCTGATGCTGCCCAAGGTGGTGATCTGCGACCCGGAACTGACGGTCGGCATGCCGAAATTCATCACCGCCGGCACCGGGCTCGACGCCTTTGCCCATTGTGTCGAGGCCTATTGCTCGCCGCATTACCACCCGATGAGCCAGGGCATCGCGCTTGAAGGCATGCGGCTGGTCAAGGACTACCTGCCCCGCGCCTATGCCGATGGCACCGACCTAGAGGCGCGCGCGCATATGATGTCGGCCGCCGCCATGGGCGCCACCGCCTTCCAGAAGGGGCTGGGCGCCATCCATGCGCTGTCGCACCCGATTGGCGCGCATTACCACACCCATCATGGCACCACCAATGCGGTCTGCATGCCCGCCGTGCTGCAATTCAACCGCCCCGCAGTTGAAGGCGTGCTGGCGCAGGCCGCCGCCTATCTGGGCATCGCGGGCGGCTTTGACGGGTTCGCGGCCTATGTCGACGATCTGAACACCGCGCTCGGCATCCCAAGAACCCTGACCGAATTGGGCGTCAAGGATCCGGATCTCGACATCCTGGTGCGCGACGCGCTCAACGATCCCTCGACCAGCGGCAACCCTGTCCAGATGACTGCCGGAAACACCCGCAGGCTGTTCGAGGCGCTGCTTTGATCCGGCCGGCCCGAGGCGGTATGCCCCCGCATCCGTACGGGCCTTGCCCTTCCCCGGGCCACACGATTCCGTCCTTTGAATCAAGGGCCTTTACCTGATTCAGCCTGTCATTTATGATCCGTGCCAGAGAGCGCGAAAAGCGCCGGCGCAGCCATGCGCATCAGGCAAAGGAGCAGGATCATGAAATTCCGCGCGGCAGCGGCGGCATTGGCCATCGGACTCGGGCCGACGGACCTTTCGGCACAGGGTTTGGTCGGCGCGAATGTCGACGTCAACCATTACCAGTTCACCAGCAAATCAAGGGGCGCGCGCCAGGCGCTGCAAGGCTCGTTCGAGCTTGCACTGGGCACTTCCGTCTCGACCCAGCTGGACCTTGGCTATTACAAGTTCGACCAGATCGGCGGCAGCGGCCGCAGCGCCACCCTGCACGGCATCTACCAATTCGGGTATGGCGGTGCGGTGGGCGGCTTCTGGGGCACCGAGGATGGGGCCGGCATCGACCGGAATTTCTACGGGCTCGAAGGCGCCTATGACTTCACCACCTTTCGGGTCGAGGGCTATTTCACCCGCGGTCGGGTCCAGGGCGCCAATGCCACCCTGCTCGGCGGCAAGATCAGCAGCGACGTCGGTGGCGGGCCCCTCAGCCTGAATGCCAGCGTGGACTACATGAACAACAAGGTCGGTTCGGACACGACCCGCATGGCCATTGGCGCGGATTATGGCCTGGGCAGCGGTGTCAACCTTTACGGTGAACTCGGTACCGGCAACGCCCGCGTGGCCAATTTCAGCAGCAACGACGCTTTTGTCGGTGTTGGCTTGCGGTTCGATCTGGGCGACCGCCCCGGCACCACTTTCGGCCGCCGCGCATTGCTCGACCGGCTTCCCGGTTTCTGACAACGCCGATCACGTGGCACTCCCCTCGCGGACCACATCGGGGAATCGCACGGTGTTGGTTGAAAGACAGGCTTCATCCCGTTGTTTAAAATGCAAAAACCGCCAGGTTTTCCCCTGGCGGCTTGCTAATCTGGTGGGTGATAAGAGATTTGAACTCCTGACATCTTCGATGTGAACGAAGCGCTCTACCACTGAGCTAATCACCCGTGAGGCTGGCTTGTAGCGTCACTCGGCAGGCTCTGCAAGGGGGTCTTGGCCAAGTTTTTCGACCGGCGTCCCGTCCTGCGTGCTGCGCCGCAGCTTGCAGACAATCACCTGGCCATTGCCCTTTTCATTGGTTCGATTGACCTTGAGCTTGCCAAACGGCGAAAGGTTCAGGCTGCGCCCCTCCGAGATCGCCTCGCCAAGAATGGCCAGCATCGCCTCGACGGCCGGCTTGGCGAATTTCTTCTTCACCTCCGACCGGGCGACAACAAGGTCGATCAATTCGCGTTTCCGAAGTTCGTTGTCATCGTCGGCACTGTCCGTATCTGCGTCTTCGGCATCCATTTCGGCATGCGCCGCCACGCTCAGCACCTCGGGTAGCGGCTTGTTCAACTCTTCCGCCAAATCCTCGGCCTTGACCTCGGATGCCAGCGCAGTCGCTTTTCGGGTGCTACGAGAGGTGGTCTTGCGGGTCGTGCTGGGGGCCCGCGTGGTGCGTTTTGCCATGATCTTGCCTCTGGATCCTGTTTTCAACAGCATACTTCACTGTTTCCAGTCTTTCCACATTGCTCGAAGAATTAGTTGAGATCCGGGCCCCCGGATACATCGAAGGCGGGCATTTCTGCCCGCCTCTGGAATTTTTCGACCTTGGCCATCCTGTTCAGCGTCAATGCGCGGTTGCCGAAGCTCCCTCGCCGGTCGATGGCGCGGCTTTTGACGATGCGGCTTCTTCCTCGGCCGCCTCGTCCCATTCCACCGGCTCGGGCTGCCGCGCCAAGGCCAGCTTCAGAACCTCGGACACATGCGCGACCGGGATGATCTCCAGCCCTTCCTTCACATTGTCCGGAATCTCCGGCAGGTCCTTTGCGTTCTCGGCCGGGATCAGAACCGTCTTCACGCCGCCGCGCAGGGCCGCCAGCAGCTTCTCCTTGAGCCCGCCAATCGCCAGAACATTGCCGCGCAGGGTGACCTCGCCGGTCATGGCGATATCCTTGCGCACCGGGATCTGGGTCAGGACTGACACGATCGACGTCACCATCGCGATACCGGCGCTGGGGCCGTCCTTGGGCGTCGCGCCCTCGGGGACGTGCACGTGGATGTCCCAGCGGTCCAGCCGCGGCGGTTTCACCCCGATCGACGGCGCGATCGAGCGCACATAGGATGCCGCAGCGTCGATCGATTCCTTCATCACCTCGCCCAGCTTGCCGGTGGTCTTCATCCGGCCCTTGCCCGGAAGGCGCAGCGCCTCGATCGACAGCAGGTCGCCGCCAACGCTGGTCCAGGCCAGCCCGGTCACCACGCCCACCTGGTCATCCTTTTCCGCCAGCCCGAACTTGAACCGCCGCACGCCCAGGAAATCCTCCAGGTTCGCCGGGGTCACCTCGACCCGTTCGGCGGATTTCTTGAGGATCCTGGTCAGCGCCTTGCGGCAGATCTTGGCAATCTCGCGCTCCAGGTTCCGCACGCCCGCTTCGCGGGTGTAGTAGCGGATGATGTCGGTCAGCGCCGGCTCGGTCAGCACGAACTCCTTCGCCTTCAGACCATGGTTCTTGGTCTGCTTGGGCAGCAGGTGACGATGCGCGATCTCGCGCTTTTCATCCTCGGTGTAACCGGCAAGCGGAATGATCTCCATCCGGTCCAGAAGCGGCCCGGGCATGTTGTAGCTGTTGGACGTGGTCAGGAACATCACGTTCGACAGGTCGTATTCCACTTCCATGTAGTGGTCGACGAAGGTGCTGTTCTGTTCCGGATCCAGAACCTCCAGCATGGCGCTGGCCGGGTCGCCCCGGAAATCCTGCCCCATCTTGTCGATCTCATCGAGCAGGATCAGCGGATTGGTGGTCTTGGCCTTCTTCAGCGACTGGATGATCTTGCCCGGCATCGAGCCGATATAGGTCCGGCGGTGGCCGCGGATCTCGCTCTCGTCGCGCACCCCGCCCAGGCTGATGCGGATGAACTCGCGCCCGGTCGCCTTGGCGACAGACTTGCCCAGGCTGGTCTTGCCCACGCCCGGCGGGCCGACAAGGCACAGGATCGGGCCTTTCAGCTTCTGGCTGCGCTGCTGCACCGCCAGGTATTCTACGATCCGCTCCTTGACCTTCTCCAGACCATAGTGATCGGCGTCCAGCACCTCTTCGGCGCGGCCCAGGTCCTTCTTGACCCGGCTCTTGACGCCCCACGGGATCGACAGCAGCCAGTCGAGATAGTTGCGCACCACCGTGGCCTCGGCCGACATGGGCGACATGTTCTTGAGCTTCTTCAGCTCTGCGTCGGCCTTTTCGCGCGCTTCCTTCGACAGTTTGGTCGCGGCGATCTTCTCTTCGAGTTCGGCGATCTCACCGGCGCCCTCGTCGCCGTCGCCCAGCTCGCGCTGGATCGCCTTCATCTGTTCGTTCAGATAATATTCGCGCTGGGTCTTCTCCATCTGGGACTTGACCCGCGTCTTGATCTTCTTCTCGACCTGCAGGACGCTCATTTCGCCCTGCATCAGGCCATAGACCTTCTCCAGCCGCTCACTGATCGAAAGCGTCTCGAGCAAATCCTGTTTCTGGCCCACATCAATACCCAGATGGCCCGCCACCAGATCGGCCAGCTTGGCCGGTTCGGTGGTTTCGCCAACCGCCGCCAGCGCTTCTTCGGGGATGTTCTTGCGTACCTTGGCATAGCGCTCGAATTCGTCGCCCACGGTACGGATCAACGCCTGCGTCGTGGTCACGTCGCCGGGGATCTCGCTGAGCAGTTCGGCGCGCGCCTCGAAGAATTCGTCGTTGTCCAGGAAATCGGTGATCTTCACCCGTGCCTGCCCCTCGACCAGCACCTTGACAGTGCCGTCGGGCAGTTTCAGCAGCTGCAGCACATTGGCCAGCACGCCGGTGCGATAGATACCGTCGGTGCCAGGATCGTCCACGCCGGGGTCGATCTGGCTTGACAGCAGGATCTGCTTGTCGTCCTGCATCACCTCCTCCAGCGCGCGAACCGATTTTTCGCGGCCCACGAACAGCGGCACGATCATGTGGGGAAATACCACGATATCGCGCAGCGGCAGGACGGGGTAAGAGGCGTTCAGAGGCTCTTGCATGCTATATCCTTGTCTTTGGCAAGATGGCACCGGTCCCTCTCATAGGCGACCCCCGGCCATCTCCTGTCTCGGGCTACAAAGGTGGTGCGGATCCCCGCCGATTTCAACCTTGCAAACGGTTTGTTGCCGATCAGCATGACGCGAGTGCCGGGTGACCGCAAGGGCGCAAAACCCGACCATGGCGATTTCCTGCGGGACGGCGGGCGGGGCGACCTGCGAACGCAGGAGCGCCGAACCGCCGTCACAGCGGCTCGATATCCCCCACGGCCCGCCGCGCGTGGAAATCGGCCTCCCATTCGACGAACCTCCCGGCCGCGATCGCATCCCGCATGCCGGCCATGATCTCCTGGAAATAATGCAGATTGTGCCAGGTAAGCAGCATCGAGCTGATGATCTCCTGGCTGCGGAACACGTGGTGCAGATAGGCGCGCGAGTAGCCGCGGCAGGCCGGACAGGTACATTCCTCGTCCAGCGGGCGCGGGTCGTCCATGTGGCGGGCATTCTTGATGTTGAGCACCCCGTGGCGGGTGAAAACCTGCCCCGTCCGGCCCGAGCGCGACGGCAGTACGCAATCCATCATGTCGATGCCGCGCTTGACCGCGCCGACGATATCGTCGGGCTTGCCCACGCCCATCAGGTAGCGCGGCTTGTCCTCGGGCAGGAAACCGGGCGCATAATCGAGACAGTCGAACATGGCCGCCTGCCCCTCGCCCACCGCCAGCCCGCCCACCGCGTAGCCTTCGAAGCCGATCGCCTTCAGCGCCGCGGCGCTCTCCTCGCGCAGATCCTGCTCCAGCCCGCCCTGCATGATCCCGAACAGCGCGTGCCCCGGCCGGTCGCCAAAGGCATCGCGCGAACGCTCGGCCCAGCGCATGCTCAGCCGCATGCTCTCGGCGATCCGGTCCCGGTCAGCGGGCAGCGCCGGGCATTCGTCGAAACACATCACGATGTCGCTGCCCAAGAGCCGCTGGATCTCCATCGAGCGTTCCGGCGTCAGCTCGTGCTTGGACCCGTCGATATGGGATTTGAACGTTACCCCCTTCTCGGTCAGCTTCCTCAGCCCCGCCAGCGACATCACCTGGAACCCGCCGCTGTCGGTCAGGATCGGGCGGTCCCAGTTCATGAACTTATGCAAGCCGCCCAACCGGTCGATCCGTTCCGCCGTCGGGCGCAGCATCAGGTGATAGGTATTGCCCAGCAGGATATCGGCCCCGGTGGCGCGCACGCTTTCGGGCATCATCGCCTTGACGGTCGCCGCCGTTCCCACCGGCATGAAGGCCGGCGTGCGCACCGCGCCGCGGGGGGTATGGATCAGCCCCGTGCGCGCCTTGCCGTCGGTGGCCTGCAAATCGAAAGAAAACCGTTCGGTCATGTCCGCCCTCGCTGTCATCGCCCTGCCTTTGCCGGAACTCGGCTTCAGGTGCAAGCGTTCAGGGTCATGGCTCCCTGACCGAAAGACCTCGGCTGATCACGAACCCTTCCTGCAACTCTCCGTTGACATCGACGTAGAGCACACGGCTGTATTCCGACCCCCATTGAACGATCTGCACCACCTTGCCGCAGGCAATCGCCCCCAGTCGGGCCGACTGCTTCTGCGGGCCCGCCCTTACCACCAGGCCGGTCGGCTCGACAACTTGGACCTTCAGTCCCTCAGCCAGTTCCTCGACCGGTTCCTCGGCCAGTTCCGGTCGGCCCTCCGGATCGGGAGAGTTTTCCGGTCTCGGCGGCGCCGTGATTACCGGCGGTCCAGACGACTCCACGTCCGAGGCGACAGGCCGGGAGGGCGGAGCGGCTACCGTTGTCTGACCGACACCCGAACCCGGTCGAGGCCCGCTGTCCGTGTTGCGGTCCCATGCCAGTACCGCACCGGTATAGATGCCCGCCACGGCCGCAAGCAGGAATATAGCATCCCTGACCTTCGTTCCGAACCGTCGAAGCCGGGACTTTTCCTTTTCCTGCTGCGCATTGACGATATTGACGATGATCCTCGGGTTGAAGACGAATGGCGCTCCGGGTTGGCTGGCCTTCTGCAAAGCCGCCTGGATTGCCTCCAATTGGCGGTTTATTTCCTCTTGCGCGGCCTGCGACCGTTCCACCGTTTTCAGGGCCTCGTCGATCTCGCGGCGCAGGATGGCCCCTCTGTCAACGCCGCGCATCTCTGGCGCGGACGGCCCCTCTCCGACACCACCGGAAGGTCCCCCTCCCGAAGGTCCGTCTCCTTCATACTCCGTCGACGGGACAAGCACGGGCTCCCCGACGGCTTCCCGCACCCTCGAGACCGCCCGGTGCACCAGAACCGAACCGCCGTGCCGCAACCGGGCAAGCAAGCGCAGCACTCTCGCACCCGCCGGAAGCGCAACCGGACGGGGCTGCCAGAAATACTCGAAAAACATCGCCTCTGTCTCACGAAACGCCCCGGCGGCGACATCGGACGAAAGATCACCGCAAGCCGTCAGGGCGGGAACGAAAGGCAATCGGCTATGCAGGTATTCGAGCAGATCTGCGGGCAAATAGTTTGACATGGATTTCGTTTGGGCCTGTAGAATGCGATGAAATGAAGAGCGACTTATGCAACCCAGAGTAACTTCCATCTTTCTTCCTGTCTCGCGGAACCTGCGACGGTCACGGGCGACAGCGGCATTTCCCGCGCGGCACACAAGGAACAAACCATGACCGAAGACCAATTCATCGGGCTCATCGCCCAGAACATCGTCTATCTTGCCGCGGCGATCTTCATCATCGTGGTCATTCTGAAGGGCATCCGCATCGTGCCGCAGTCCGAGAAATTCGTGGTCGAACGCTTCGGCAGGCTGCATGCGGTGCTGGGACCGGGCATCAATTTCATCGTGCCTTTCCTCGACGTTGTCCGCCACAAGATATCGATCCTCGAACGGCAATTGCCCACCGCAAGCCAGGACGCGATCACCAAGGACAACGTGCTGGTGCAGGTCGACACATCGGTGTTCTACCGGATCACCGACCCCGAAAAGACGGTCTATCGCATCCGCGATGTGGACGGGGCGATTTCCACCACCGTGGCCGGCATCGTGCGCGCCGAGATCGGCAAGATGGACCTGGACGAGGTGCAATCGAACCGGGCGCAACTGATTTCCACCATCAAGGCCTCGGTCGAGGATGCGGTCGACAACTGGGGGATCGAGGTCACCCGGGCCGAGATCCTTGACGTCAATCTCGACCAGGCCACCCGTGACGCCATGCTGCAACAGCTGAACGCCGAACGTGAACGCCGCGCCCAGGTGACCAAGGCCGAAGGCGCCAAACGCGCCGTTGAACTCAATGCCGATGCCGAGCTCTATGCCGCCGAGCAGACCGCCAAGGCCCGCCGCATCCAGGCCGAGGCCGAAGCCTATGCGACCGAGGTTGTCGCCCGCGCCATCGCCGCGCACGGGCTGGAGGCGGCACAATACCAGGTTGCCCTGAAACAGGTCGAGGCGCTGAACGCACTTGGCAACGGCGCGGGCAAGCAGACCATCGTGCTGCCGGCCAACGCGCTCGAAGCCTTCGGCGACGCCTTCAAGCTGCTGAAGGGGGGCAAGTGATGCCGCTCTGGTCCATCTGGTGGCTCTGGATCGCGGCCGCGCTGGTGCTGGGAGTGGTCGAGATGCTGCTGCCCGGTTTCATCTTCCTGGGCTTCGCCATCGGCGCGGCCCTCACCGGCCTGCTGCTGCTGGTCCTCACCCCGTCGCTGCCGGTGCTGCTCTTGATCTTCGCCGCCCTGTCGCTGGTCGCCTGGCTGGCCCTGCGCAGGACATTCGCCCTGCCGCATGGGCAGGTGAAACGCTTCAAGGGCGACATCAACGAATAAGGGCTTTCGGGAAAACCGCGCGGCGCCGATACACGAGCGTACTGCCGTCATACTGGCAGTCCTTCGTGCTTCGGAGACTACCCGAGATGTCGGCGCGTTCAGTTGTCAGTCCAAATGCAATGAAACCGGGCAGCCCCCGCAGATCAGCCCCTGGCCCAGCGGTGCAGCACATCGCCGCCAGCGTCCATGGTCTCGATCAACCGGAACCTGGGCGCTTCGGACAGCCGCTCCAGGCCCAGCGTCCCGATTGCCGGCAAACCTTCGGCCCCGATGGAGAGCCCGGCGGTAAAGCCGACCAGTTCATCGACCAGATCTTCGGCCAGAAGCGAAGCGGCCAGCGCCGACCCGCCTTCGCAGAACACCCGTGTCAGCCCGCGCGCGCCGAGTTGCTGCATCAGGTCCAGGGCATCGATCTGCATGCCTGAAACGGCACAGGAAACCAGTTCGGCCCCAGTGCTTTTCCAGGCACGCGCGCGGTCCGGATCGACCCCGGTCCCATGACACAGCCACACCGGAACCTGCCGTGCCGTCCGGGCAAGCTGGCTCATCAGCGGCAGGTCGAGATAGCGAGACACGACCACCCGCACCGGCTGCCGCTCGATGCCAAGATCGCGCACGGTCAAAGACGGATCATCCGCCCGCGCAGTACCGGCGCCAACCATCACCGCGTCGTGCCGCGCCCGCATGGAATGCACGAGCTTTCGCGCATAACCGCCTGTTATCCATTTGCTTTCACCTGAGGCGGTTGCGATGCGTCCGTCGAAACTCGACGCCATTTTCAAGGTGAGCCAAGGCCGGCCGTGTTCCGTTTTCAGGAAGAAACCCGCCAGATCGCGGGCTGCCTCGTCGGCCAGAACGCCGGTCGTGACCGCCACCCCGGCCGCGCGCAGCAATGCAAACCCCTTGCCCGCAACCCGCGGATCACTGTCCTCGACCGCCGCGACCACCCGCGCCACACCTGCCGAGATCAGCGCCTCCGCACAGGGGGGCGTCTTGCCATGATGCGCACAGGGTTCCAGCGTGACATAGGCGGTTGCGCCACGCGCCGCGGCACCGGCCTGGGCCAGCGCCACCGTCTCGGCATGTGGCCGGCCGCCGGCCTGGGTCCAGCCGCGCCCCACGATCCGCCCGCCGGACACGATAAGGCAGCCCACCGCCGGGTTCGGCCAGCAAGCCCCAAGCTCCCGCCTGCCAAGAGACAGGGCGAGAGCCATGAAACGTTCGTCAGAGACCGTCACTCTTCAGTGGGCGGGCTGGGCGGGCGCAGTTCATGGACGAACTCCTCGAAATCATCTGCAGCCTGGAAGTTCTTGTAAACGCTTGCAAAACGCACGTATGCGACAGTGTCGATCCGGGCCAGCGCCTCCATCACGATCTCGCCGATCTTCTTCGACGGGATATCGGTCTCGCCCATGCTTTCCAGCCGCCGCACGATGCCCGAGATCATCTGATCGATGCGCTCGGGATCAATCGGACGTTTCTGCATCGAGATGCGGATCGAGCGTTCCAGCTTGTCGCGGTCGAAATCCTCGCGCTTGCCGCTGGTCTTGATCACCACGAGATCGCGCAGCTGGACCCGTTCATAGGTGGTGAATCGTCCTCCGCAGGCCGGACAGAACCGTCGCCTGCGAATGGATACGTGGTCTTCCGCAGGACGCGAGTCCTTGACCTGTGTGTCGATATTTCCGCAAAACGGGCAGCGCATCCGCCGTCTCCTCGTCCCTTGTTCCGCCTCTTGCGCGAGCGCTTCGGCCCACTTATCCACAACTATAGGGCCTATGCTAGGGTTTGGGTAGTGGAGATTTGCATACGCAAGATACAGGCCTGCGATCCAAATCTAGAACACCATCGGCAACGCAAGATGCAAAGGGTCGCGACTCTAGCCGAAATGGGCGGCCACCTTGCGCCGATGCGGGGCATTTCGGTGCTCGACAAGATAGATTCCCTGCCAGGTGCCCAGCATCGGCACCCCGCCCTGCACCGGAAGCCCCAATGACACCGGCATCAGCGCGGCCTTGATATGCGCCGGCATGTCATCCGGCCCTTCGTAGGTATGGCGCAGATAAGACATGGACGGATGATCGGACGGCGGCACCAGTCGCTCGAAAAACGCGGTCAGGTCGGTCTGCACCTCGGGATCTGCATTCTCCTGCATCAGCAGCGAACACGAAGTGTGGCGCACCATGAGCGTCAGCAGCCCGTCGCCCTGTCCCGCCAGCCAGCGGCGAATATCGGTGGTGAACTCATAGAGGCCGGGACCGGTGGTCTGGATCAAGAATTCGGTCAGCATTTCCAATGCACCCCGCAGAGGCCGGCAGCCAAAATCCTCAGAACCATACCGGTGTCGGGTCGCAATAGCCATTAGCCTGATTGACCGACATGTTGTCGCCCACTTTCAGGCCCACCCGAATACTGGTCAGATCGTTTTCCAAAGGGGTTATGCCAGCCGCCTGAGGCGACATGGTGAACTGCACCGCGGTCTTTCGGCCGGTGGTCACGCTCGGGCCGCGCCCGCGGGCAATATAGATACGGTCGTTCCAGCCCGCACCCAGCGCGCGGCGCGCATATTCCGAGGCCGCACACCAGAAATCGCCCGTCCGCTGACGGCCGCGCGGCACCACTTCGAACACAACCCCGTCAACATCCAGCACCCTGGCGCCAATGCGTGTGGTCAGCGCATCGGCCGGTACCGAAAGACCGATCAGGGTTGCCGTGGCCAAGAGCAAGGCAGTCCGGTTCATTGCTTCGTTCCTTTGTGGTCGTGCCAAAGTGTGATTACAGCCAGCCGTATCCGCAACCGGATTCGGACAATGAAGGCCCCTTCCCAGCGGTTTTCAGCTTGGTTCGCCCCGGCAATGCTAAAACGGCCGGGGCGGCACGGGGTCGGGTACGGCCACGAGACGGTCAGACGCTGGATAGCATGCCCTTCTCTCGGGCCAGTTCGCGCATGCGCTTTTGCAGTTTCTCAAAGGCACGCACCTCGATCTGACGGATGCGTTCGCGGCTGACATTGTACTGCGTGCTCAAGTCTTCCAGCGTAACCGCCTGATCCATCAGGCGGCGCTGGGTAAGCACATCCTTTTCACGGTCGTTCAACACTTCGAGCGCCGAGGCCAGCAACTCGCGCCGAGCCTCCATCTCGTCACGTTCCTCGTAATCGGTGGCCTGGTCGGCATCCTCGTCCTCGAGCCAGTCCTGCCACTGCATCGAGCCTTCGCCTTCGGCGCCCACTGTCGCGTTCAGCGAGGCATCGCCACCGGACATCCGCCGGTTCATGCTGATCACGTCATCTTCGCTGACGCCCAGGTCATGTGCGATCTGACGCACGTTGTCGGGGTGCAGGTCACCCTCTTCCAGCGCACCGATCTTGGCCTTGGCCTTGCGCAGGTTGAAGAACAGTTTCTTTTGCGCGCTGGTTGTACCCAGCTTCACCAGAGACCAGGAGCGCAGGATATATTCCTGAATCGCAGCACGGATCCACCACATGGCATAGGTCGCCAGGCGGAACCCCTTCTCCGGGTCGAACCGCTTGACCGCCTGCATCAGACCGACGTTGGCCTCGGAAATCACCTCGGCCTGCGGCAGGCCATAGCCGCGATAGCCCATGGCGATCTTGGCCGCCAGGCGCAGGTGGCTGGTGACCATCTTGTGCGCGGCCTCGGCATCCTGTTCCTCGACCCAGCGCTTGGCCAGCATGTATTCCTCTTCCGGCTCCAGCAGCGGAAACTTGCGGATTTCCTGCATGTAGCGGTTCAACCCGCCTTCGGGCGTGGGCGCCGGGAGATTTGCGTAATTCGCCATCGTCAATGTCCCTCCCAAATGTTTAAGGACTTAACATAGGATATGGGTCACCTATACAGCCCATTCAAGTGTTAATCGGTACAGTCACGATATTAAGCTAAGATTAAGAAAATGTGAGACCTTGCCCATCACCTTGCCGTGCGGATTGTTTCACCGTCGGCGCAGGGTGTCGAGCAGCATTTCCAGATCCTGTGGCAGCGGAGATGAGAACCGCATCCGAGCGCCGGTTACCGGGTGTTCGAATCCCAGCTCCGCGGCATGCAGCGCCTGGCGCGGGAACCCGGCCACCGCCTCAACGGCCTCGGGCGTCAGGGCACGCTCTGAAAGTTTGCGCCGCCCGCCATAGACCGGGTCGCCCACAAGGCCGTGGCCTGCATGGGCCATGTGCACGCGGATCTGATGTGTCCGGCCGGTTTCCAGCCAGCAGTCGATCAACGAGACAGCGGCCGGGTCGCCAAAACTCTCGATCACCCGCGCGCGCGTCACCGCGTGACGGCCACCATGGAACACCACCGCCTGTTTCTGGCGATCATGCGGGTGCCGGGCCAGTTGCGTGGTCAGGCGCAGCACGTTGCCCGGCTCAAAACTGGCGCCCTTGACTCCGCGCAGGCGGGGGTCGCTGCCGTCGGGCACACCGTAGCACAGCGCGGAATAATGGCGCTCGACGCTATGCGCCTCGAACTGGGCAGCCAGACCGTGATGCGCGGCATCGCTCTTGGCCACTACAAGCAGCCCGCTGGTGTCCTTGTCGATCCGGTGAACGATTCCGGGCCGTTTGACCCCACCCACCCCGGACAGCGCCGCACCGCAGTGATGCAGGAGCGCGTTGACCAGCGTACCTGAGGGCGTGCCAGGTGCGGGATGCACCACCAGCCCTGCGGGCTTGTCGATGACGATCAGGTCGTCATCCTCGTAGACCACATCGAGCGCGATGGCTTCGGGGGCGATATGGCTTTCGTCTGCCTCTTCGACCGCGATCCGGACCCGTGCGCCTTCCTCGACCCGCGCCTTGGGGTCGATGACCACCTGCCCGTCGACCGACACCGCGCCCTCTCCGATCAGCCGCGCCAGCCGGGTTCGGGACAGTGCGGCTTCGTCTGGTACATCGCGGGAAAGCGCCTTATCAAGGCGGGGCGGCGGTGCCGCCGCGATGTCGAATTCCACGATGCGGGTGCCCATGAACGTCCCTTCCGATTCCGAGATACCGCAGGAAACCCCGCAACTGAAACTGCTACGGCGTATGGTCATGACACTGACCGCGGTGATGATTGGCGGGGTTCTATTGACATTCGCGCTGATTGTCATCCGCCTGAGCGACAGAACCCCGACCTTGCCGGACGAGGTCGACCTGCCCGACGGTGCAAGCGCGCTTGCCGTCACCATCGGCGCGAACTGGTACGCGGTTGTCACCGATGACAACCGCATCCTGATCTTTGACAAGACCACCGGCAAATTGCGCCAGTCAGTATCGCTGGATCCCGATACGCAGGACTAGGTCTCTATACTTTCGTATAGGCATTCTATTCACTTGATATTTGGTATCCCGTGAAACCGTTTGTTACGGTTTGTCCAGCGAAACATCGCCACTCACGAAGTGTCAGGTCCGCAATGGGGAATGTTGCGGACCTGTCCGTTTGGGGATGCCCCCGGATTCTCAAGAAATTCGATGTGTGCCGTGCCGCCAACCTGCGCGGGCATATTTGGTTTCCGTGTTGCCGACGGGCGGGAAACAAACGGGTCGAGTTCACCATGATCTGCCGGCCCCTGGAGATACAGGCTCGTTCTCTATTGAGAACAAAAAGTGAACAATTTATGCTTTCCCCCATGCCGACTCGGTTACTGTCTCACCGTTCCTCCGCCACTGGCGCGATCCCGACCCCTCACCCGGAGGTCCGGTTGCCGCTGGCCCGCGCGCACGAAGCCTGTGGGCCGGCCCGGCGCAGCTTTGCCCTGTGGCTGGCGGGGCAGATGCAGGGGCCGGTGCTGTGGCTTGCGCCGGCCTGGGGGGCCGATCGTCCGAATCCCGACGGCATGATCGCCTTTGCCGATCCGGGGCGGTTCATCTTTGTCCATCCGGTGCGCGCCGATGACCTGCTCTGGTGCATGGAGGAAGCGCTGCGCAGCGGTGCGGTACCGCTGGTGGTGGCCGATCTGCCAGGCCCACCTCCCCTGACACCAGTGCGCCGGTTGCATCTGGCCGCCGAACAGGGCGCAGCCTTGGGCGCTCCGCCGTTGGGCCTGCTGCTGACCCCGGGCGATGGCGGCGCGCCGGGGGTCGAGACCCGCTGGCACATGGCGCCTTCCCATCTCGGAGCGGCACGGCGCTGGCGGTTGACCCGCACACGCGCCCGCACCCTGCCGCCCCGGACCTGGCTGGCCGAACAGCGAAGTCCCCGCGCCGGGCTTGAACTGCGCCCCGTTCACGCCCCTGGCACCGGGTGCGGCGACGCAGAAATTGACACTGGTCAAACCCCCTGACCGGTTCTAGCGTGCCACAATGAGTCACCCGGTTCACGACAGCACCTATTCCTGGTTTCGCCTCGCCATCACGCTGGCCATCGCGGCAGTGTCCTCGGCAGGCATGTGGGCGGTGATCGTGGTTATGCCCGCAATCGAGGCGCAGTTCGGCACCGGCCGGGCCGCATCGTCGATGCCCTATACGCTGACGATGGTGGGATTTGCCTTCGGCAACATGTGGCTGGGGCGCCTGGTCGACCGGATGGGTGTGACCCGCGCCCTGGTCGGGGCAGCGCTGCTGTCGGCGCTCAGCTACCTGCTGGCTACCCTCGCGCCGACCATCCTGTTGCTTTCCATGGCACATCTGCTGATGGGCCTTGGCACCGCGATCGGCTTCGGCCCCCTGATGGCCGATATCTCGCACTGGTTCATGCGTCGGCGTGGCATCGCCGTGGCGGTCGTGGCCAGCGGTAACTATCTGGCCGGCGCGATCTGGCCTGCCCTGATGGCCGACGTTCTTGCCGGACGCGGCTGGCAGGCGGTGTACCTGTCGCTGGCCGCATTGACGCTCGCGGTCGTGATCCCGCTGTCGCTTGTCCTGCGCCGCAGACTTCCGGACGAGGCGCACCTGGCCGCCGCTGCCACCGCTCAGATCAATGCACGCAGCGTGGGGCTGTCCCCCCGGGCGCTGCAATACCTGCTGGGGGTGGCGGGCATCGGCTGTTGCGTGGCCATGTCGATGCCGCAGGTCCATATCGTATCCTATTGCGTCGGCCTCGGGTACGGACCGGCAGTCGGCGCCGAGATGCTGTCACTGATGCTGCTGGGCGGTATCGTCAGCCGCATCATCTCGGGCCTGGTTGCCGACCGGCTTGGAGGGCTCAGAACCCTGCTGATCGGTTCGGTGCTGCAATGCGCGGCCCTGTTCCTGTTCCTGCCCTATGACGGGATGGTGCCGCTTTACGTGATCAGCACGCTCTTTGGCCTCAGCCAGGGCGGCATCGTGCCCAGCTATGCGCTGGTCGTCCGCGAATACATGCCCCCGCGCGAAGCCGGCGCCCGGGTCGGGTTCGTGCTGATGATGACCATTCTCGGCATGGCGCTCGGCGGCTGGATGTCGGGCTGGATCTACGACCTGACGGCAAGCTACCAGTTGGCCTTCATCAACGGCATTGCATGGAACGGGCTCAACATCGCAATCGCGCTCTGGCTACTGTCGCGGTCCCGGCCCCGGACGCAGGCGGTGCCGGCCTGACAGGCTTCGGGTTCCGGGCAAGAAGGAGACCGTCCCATGCCCCTGCTCAACCGCCGCGACATGCTCGCCGCAGCCCTGCTGCTGTCGATGCTGCGGCCGGTCGCTGCGGCACCTGTCCGATATGTCCTGGACCAGAACCGGTCCGAGGTGGGATTCAGTTTCGATCTTGCCGGAACAAGGCTGCGCGGCACCATGCCGGTCGCACACGCCGAAGTGCTGGTCGATTTCTCGAACCTGAGCCGCAGCAGTGTCGACGTCACGCTCGACGTCGCCAAGGCCCGCGTGAGCCTGCCGCTGGCGCGTCGGACCATGCTGGGCCCCGATATCCTCTGGGCCGAGCGTTTCCCGGAAATACGCTTCGTTTCGGCCCGCATCCGGCTGGGACCCGACGGGCGCATTTCGGACGGCGCCGAGATCGTCGGGCACATGACCATCCGCGACACGACTCGCCCCGTGACCCTGCGGGCAGCACTCTACCGCCAGCCCGGAAGCGCGCCTGAGGATCTGGATTTACTCAATATCCGGCTGACAGGCAGCATCAGCCGCCGCGCCTTTGGGGCGTCCGGCCGCGCCGATATCGTACGGGATCGGGTCAACCTGGACATATCCGCCACGGTCCGGCGCGCGGAATGACAAAAGGGTCGAAATCGACCTCAAAACGTCGATAAATCAGAGGACACCTCTGCCCCATCCCATTACCAGCCGAAGTCATGCGCACGATCATTTCCTTTGCCGCCCTGTTCCTGTCCGTCATCCTGTTGCAACTGTCGACCGGTGGCGTCGGGCCTCTGGATGCGATCTCCGGCCTCACGCTGGGCTTTTCCAAGGCCGAGATCGGCCTTCTGGGGTCGGCGCATTTCTTCGGTTTCTTCATCGGCTGCTGGTGGGCGCCGCGCCTGATGGGAAATGTAGGACATTCCCGCGCCTTTGCGGCCTTCACCGCCCTGGGGGCGATGGGCCTGCTCGGACATACCCTGACCGAGAACCCCCATGCCTGGCTGCTGATGCGGATCGCATCGGGCATCTGCGTCGCCGGCTGCTACACCGTGATCGAGGCCTGGTTGAACGCCAAGCTGACCAACGAGATCCGCGGCCGGGCCATGGGCACCTACCGCATTGCGGATTCCGGCGCGTCCCTGTGCGCGCAGTTGATCATTGCAGTGCTACCGCCGGCCTCATACGTATCATACAATGTGCTGGCAATCCTGTGCTGCGCGGCGCTGCTGCCGCTGACGCTGACCAAGGCCAGCCAGCCCGAGACGCCGGACGCACCGCGCCTGCGCCCCGGACTGGCCTGGGCCTGCTCGCCGCTCGCGGTCGCGGGTGTGATCGTTGCGGCAGTCAGTTCCGCCGCCTTCCGGATGGTCGGCCCGGTCTACGGCCAGGAGGTTGGTCTGGCGGTAAACCAGATCGCCTTCTTCCTCGCCGCCTTTGTGCTGGGCGGGGTCGCAGCGCAATATCCGGTCGGCTGGCTGGCTGACAAATACGATCGCCGCTGGGTGCTGATCTGGGTGTCGGTCGCGGCGATGGGTGCATGCGGCGTGATCGCAGCCGCAGGCGGGACCGGCACGCTCGGTGTGATGCTGGCGGCGGGACTGTTCGGTTTTACCTCCTTCCCGATCTTCTCGATCTCGGCCGCACATGCCAACGACTTTGCCACCTCGGAACAACGGGTCGAGCTTTCGGCCGCCCTGATGTTCTGGTACGCGCTCGGCGCCATCGCCGCGCCCTATGCCGCCTCGACCCTGATCGAACAATTCGGACCGCCCGCGCTCTTTGGTCTGATCGCCACCGCGCATCTGTTCCTGATCGGCTTCGGTCTCGCCCGCATGCGCGCACGGCCTACGCCCGAGGATCGTACGAACTACGTGTTCTCGCCGCGCACCTCGTTCACCATCGGCCGCCTGCTGAAACGGTCTCGCGAGGAGAATTAGCGCGCCGCCCCGAAAAGGGGGATTTCTCCCCCTGCCCGCCTGCGTTAAAGGAACCCCACACGATTTGCGCGGAACGGGAAAATGGCACGAATTCTGATCACCTCGGCGATCCCCTATATCAACGGGATCAAGCACCTTGGCAATCTGGTGGGCTCGCAGCTGCCCGCCGATCTCTATGCACGCTATCAGCGTGGCCGGGGCAGCGAGGTGATGTTTCTCTGCGCCACCGATGAACATGGCACCCCCGCCGAACTGGCCGCCGCCAAGGCGGGCAAGCCGGTGGCGGAATACTGTGCCGAGATGCACGAGGTGCAGGCCGACATCGCCCGGCGCTTTGGCCTGAGCTTTGATCACTTTGGCCGCTCCTCCAGCCCGCAGAACCACAAGCTGACCCAGCATTTCGCAGGCAAGCTGGCCGAAAACGGCCTGATCCGCGAAGTGAGCGAACGCCAAGTCTATTCCAATGCCGACGGCCGCTTCCTGCCTGACCGCTATATCGAGGGCACCTGCCCGAACTGCGGCTATGACAAGGCGCGCGGCGACCAGTGCGAGAACTGCACCAAGCAGCTGGACCCGACCGACCTGATCGAGCCGCGCAGCGCCATTTCCGGCTCAACCGACCTGGAGGTACGCGAGACCAAGCACCTTTACCTGCGCCAGTCGGCGTTGAAGGATCAGCTGGACGCCTGGATCGACTCCAAAACCGACTGGCCGGTGCTGACGACCTCGATCGCCAAGAAATGGCTTCATGATGGTGACGGCTTGCAGGACCGCGGCATCACCCGCGACCTGGACTGGGGCATTCCTGTGAAGAAGGGTGACGAGGACTGGCCGGGCATGGAAGGCAAGGTCTTTTACGTCTGGTTCGACGCGCCGATCGAATACATCGCCTGCGCCGGCGAATGGGCCGAGGCGAACGGCAAGCCGGACGCGGATTGGGAGCGCTGGTGGCGCACCGACAAGGGCGCCGACGACGTTCGCTATGTGCAGTTCATGGGCAAGGACAACGTACCCTTCCATACGCTCAGCTTTCCGGCCACGCTGATCGGCTCGGGTGAGCCGTGGAAAATGGTCGATCACCTGAAATCCTTCAACTACCTGAACTATGACGGCGGCCAGTTTTCGACCAGCCAGGGCCGGGGCGTGTTCATGGACCAGGCGCTGGACATCCTGCCGGCCGACTACTGGCGCTGGTGGTTGCTGTCCCACGCCCCCGAGAACAGCGACAGCGAGTTCACCTGGGAGAATTTCCAGGCCAGCGTGAACAAGGACCTGGCCGACGTGCTGGGCAATTTCGTCAGCCGGATCACCAAGTTCTGCCGCTCGAAATTCGGCGAGCAAGTGCCTGCCGGCGGTGATTACGGCCCGCAGGAACAGGCACTGATCGCCGAGCTGACGACGCGGGTCCGCGCCTATGAAGCGCATATGGAGGCAATGGAAGTTCGCAAGTCGGCGCAGGAATTGCGCGCGATCTGGGCTGCAGGCAACGAATATCTGCAAAGCGCGGCGCCCTGGACCCTGTTCAAGACCGATCCCGTCCAGGCGGCGGCGCAGGTCCGGCTGGCTCTCAACCTGGTGCGTCTCTACGCGGTTCTTTCGGCGCCGTTCATTCCGGCCTCATCCGCGCGGATGCTGGAGGCGATGAATACGACCGACGATAGCTGGCCCGAGGACGTTCCGGCCGCGCTTGGGGTTCTCAAACCAGACCATGCTTTCACCGTGCCTGAAGTATTGTTTGCCAAGATCAGCGACGAAGACCGCGAAGGCTGGCAGCAGAAGTTCGCGGGTGTGCGGAACTGACCACGAAACAAGGTTTCATCGAAACCTTGTCTTCACGATTTGTCCCAAATTCCGATTCAGCGCCGCCCCCAGTGTGCTGGATTTCGGAATTCGTTCGAAATTCCAATACCCTGTCGGGCGAAGCACACCCACATCCCTGCCCTGCAACAGGCATGGCTTCCGGGCTGCCCTTACCCGATCACGTCGCCGATTGCCGCTGCCAGGCGCTCGGCGATCAGTGTCGCGTCGTCCTCGGCCATGACGAAGGGCGGCGCCAGCAGGACATGGTCGCCGTTGCGCCCGTCCCGCGTGCCGGGCATCGGATAGCAGATCAGGCCGCGCGCCATGGCGGCCTTCTTGATCTTTCCCGCCAGACCGAGAGCGGGATCGAACGGGGCCTTGCTCTCCCGGTCGGCCACCAACTCGACGCCCCAGAACAAGCCTCGTCCGCGAATATCGCCCACATTCGGATGCTGCCCCAGCACCTTGTGCAACTGACGCTCCATCGGAGACGCCAAGGCGCGCACCCGCGCCGGCAGATCGTGCTCCAACATCTCCCGGATCACCGCCAGCCCGGCGGCGGTCGCGACCGGATGTCCGATATAGGTATGACCATGCTGGAAGAAGCCCGACCCGCCCGCAATGGCGTCATAGATCGTTCCCGAGCACAGCATCGCACCGATCGGCTGATACCCTGCCCCCAGCCCCTTGGCAATTGTCACGATATCGGGCCTTACCCCCTCGCCCATGCAGGCAAAAAGATGCCCGGTGCGCCCCATGCCGCACATCACCTCGTCCAGGATCAGCAGGACACCATACTTGTCGCAGATCTCGCGAATGCGCGCGAAATAGCCCTCGACGGCAGGCACGGCGCCCAATGTGGCGCCCACCACCGGTTCGGCGATGAAGGCCATCACCGTTTCGGGACCCAGGCGCAGAATCTCGGCCTCCAGTTCGTTTGCCGCACGCTGTCCATAGTCGAGCAGGCTCTCGCCCTCTGCCCGTTCTGCGTATTCATAGCAGGGCGCGATGTGACTGACGCTGATCAGCAGAGGGTCGAACTGCCGCCGACGCCAGGCATTGCCGCCGGCCGCCAGAGCACCAAGCGTATTGCCGTGATAGCTCTGCCGCCGTGCGACCAGGTGCCGCCGCTCGGGCTGGCCGATTTCCAGGAAATACTGCCGTGCCAACTTGATCGCGGCCTCGACCGCCTCGGAACCGCCCGACACGAAATAGACCCGTTCGATCCCTTCCGGCGCATTGGCAATCAGCAGATCGGCCAGAGCCTCGGCCGGTTCGGACGTGAAAAACCCGGTATGAGCAAAGGCAAGCCGGTCCACCTGGTCCTTGATCGCCTGCCGCACACGGTCGTTCGAATGCCCCAGGCAGGACACCGCCGCGCCACCCGACGCATCGAAATAGCGTTTTCCGGAACTGTCGATCAGGTAGCACCCATCGCCCCCGACGGCGGTCGGCATCTGCGCGTGACAATGGCGGGGAAACACGTGGCTCATGCGGCTTGCCTTTCCAGGTGACACCGCAACGAGGCAACCGCTGCGGCATTGTTGGGCCAGAGGCTGCCGTCGGGCGACAGCAGATTGTTTTCAAATCCGACACGCAGGATCTCGGCTCCGTGGCGCGCCGCCGACAGCAGGCAGTCCTGTTCGGCGGGGCCAAAGGCGCAGACCGCGAGACGCAGGCCGGCAATCCGGGGCCGAAGCGCCTCCAGATCTCCCGGTGCGCCGGCACGTGGCGGATCATACGCGCCCAGCACGCAGATCACCTCGTCCTGATGCAAGGGAATGCTGCCATCGGCGCGGCCGCGCAACAGGATTTCCAGGTCTGCCCGGTCATAGACGATATGCTGGATTCGGGTCCCCTGATCCGCAGCCCGTGCATAGAGACGGGCAGCGATCAAAGGGTCGCGCGCGATTTCGCGCAGCGCGACACTCGCCCAGTCCGGGCGCAAGCGATGCAGGCAATCGAATTGCTGAGCCGGGCTGTAGAGTCCGGCCGCCTCGGTCGTGATCTGCACCGCCATGCCCGGCGCGACGCGGGCCAGTTCCGTCAGCGCCTCACGATAGCGGCCGGTATCGAGCGAATGGCGGCCCGCATCGTCACGCACATGCAAGTGCAGCGATGCCGCCCCGGCGTTGTAACAGGCCAGCGCCTCGCCAATCGTTTCATCCAGCGTCAGGGGCAGCCGGGCATGATCGGCCTTGCCGCGCCGCGCTCCGTTCGGTGCGACCATGATCATCGGGACTGTCATTGGAATTCCCTTGCTTTGGGAGCAAGGATAAGTCCGCCGCACGAACCGCACATGACCGGTTCCGCCACATCAGGTGATTGTTTCCGACATCGCCTTTCGTCGATCCTCCGAGGGCAGTAAACCGAAAAGCCGGCGGTAGCTGCGCGCGAAACCCGCGGGGCTGTAACCATGGTCCATCGCGATCTCGGTCAGGCTGCGGCGACCATCCCGCACTTCGGACCGCGCGTCCTGAAAACGCAATTCGAGATATAGCGCGCTGGGTGTTTTTCCGAACTCGCGCGCGAAAACCCTTTCCAACTGCCGTTCGGATACACCCTGTGCCCGGGCAATGGCGGTGATCGGCAAAGCAGGAAGCAGATTTGCCCGCATCAGGCGCAGCGCGGCAAAAGCGACGGGATGACGGGTCTCGAACCGCATCTCCAGCGCCCGTCGCTGCCGGACGCGCCCCCCACGCACCGCGTCGATCACAAGCCGTGCCGCGATCTCGTCAGCGATGTCGCCGCCCAGATCGCGGCGCAGCACAGTCAGCATCATGTCGCTGGCGGCACCGCCGCCGGCACAGGTCATGACATCGCCGTCCGACACGAAAAGCGAAGCGCTTACCTCGATCAGAGGGTGACGGTCGCGCAGGTAGGATACATCCTCCCAATGCGCCGCTACCCGCCTGTTGTTCAGAACACCAGACTGGGCCAGTCGTACCACGCCCGAGGAGATACCCCAGACAGGGTGCCCCTTACGCGCCCATCCACGAACAAGCGAGGCGAGCGCCGGTTCCTCGCTCTGGCTCGCGCGGACGCCGGCAACGACCACAATGACCGCGCGCGGCGGAACCTTTTTCACATCGGCATCGGGAATCACGCGGAACCCGTTCGAGGCTGCGACCGGATCGCCCGAGAGACTGGCCGCGCTATAGCTGTAGCCGGAGCCAGGACGCACCCGCTCGAGCAGTCGCAGGACCTCGACCGCAGACGAAAACGCCTGCATCGTGAAGCCGTCGTCGAGAACGAAAACGAAATGCCGGCCGGTCGCGGACCCGTTCATGGCGGCTTCCCTGGAAAGCGGTTCACAACGTTTTAGCTTGCGCATTCAGGATGCGAAAGCCCGCGCCCGCATCGGGCCACGGTTTGCTTGAGAGTTGGGACCTTTGGGGTCATTGTCGAAAACGAACCGGCCTGACTCGAACTGCGTGCCCGCGCTGCCACGACCGGCCCATGGCCGGAAAATTGAGACGAGGTATTTCATGCAAGACGATTACATCATTGTCAGAAACGTCGGCCCATATGCGATTACCAGAATATGGGTGGCGTCATTGGCGCTGGGGCTTGGTCTTGGGATTGCCTGTCCCGGTCATGCCCAATCGGCGGAACAACCCGCCCCCAAGGTCTCGATCGCGGCGGCCTACACGCAGGATATCACGCAAGAGGCCGTGTTCATCGGGCGCGCCGAAGCCATCGACAAGGTCGATATCGTGGCCAGGGTCAATGGCTTTCTTGAAGAACGGGCAGTCGAAGATGGCAGCATGGTCGCCGAAGGTGACGTTCTCTTCCGGATCGAACCGGACCTGTATCAAGCCACGCTCGAAGCCCGGAAGGCAGACCTCGACAAGGCCGAGGCGAGTCTGGAACTTGCACGCGTCGAACTTGCCCGAAAAGAGGAACTGCTGAGACGCGATGCCACTCCGGCATCGGAGGTGGACATTGCCCGCGCAAATGAACTGGTTGCCGAAGCCGCCGTGAAATCGGCCCAGGCGGCGATCCGGCAGGCCGAACTCGATCTCAGCTATACTGAAATCAGGGCTCCATTTCCGGGGCGGATGGGCCGGGTAACCACGTCCGAAGGCGATGTCGTGGGGCCCACCAACCCGCCTCTGGTCACGCTGGTCCGCGAAACGCCGATCTATGTCAGTTTCGCCCTGAACGAAAAACAGCTTGTCAACGTGCTCCAGGAACTGGGGGAAACGACCGACAGCCTTGCGGAGAGCGAACAAAGCCCCGACGTACATGTCAGACTGCCCAATGGTACAGATCTGGACGAGACCGGGCGTATCGTCTTCATCGACAACCGTATCGACCCGCTGACCGGCGCCATCATCCTGCGGGCCGAATTCGGCAACGACAGAAGGCTTCTGGTCGACGGGGCTTTCGTGCATGTGCGCATCTCGGCGCTCGAGCCAACCACCCGTGTCCTGATTCCGCAGGCCGCCCTTCAACGCGACCAGCGCGGCGAATTCGTTCTTGTCGTCAACGACAAGCAGATGGTGGAACAACGCTACATCACGACCGGCGACACGGTCGATAATGCGGTCATCGTGCTGGACGGGCTGCGGCAAGGCGAAAGCGTCATCATCGAAGGGCTTCAGCGCGTCCGGCCCGGCGTGGCCGTCGACGCCGTTATGGCCGCCGAACAGCCGAAGGATTAAGCCATGTTCTCGGCGCTTTTCATCAGCCGGCCCAAACTGGCCCTCGTCATTTCGCTTGTCCTGACCATCATGGGGGCCATCGGCTACATGGCCCTGCCGGTTGCGCAGTTCCCCGACATCACGCCGCCGGTGGTCAATGTCTCGGCCAACTACACTGGCGCCAATGCCGAAACGGTCGAGAACGCGGTGGCCGCCCCGATCGAGGCGCAGGTCAACGGCGTCGACGACATGCTTTACATGACGTCAAGCTCGGCCGATAACGGCTCGTATTCGCTGAGCGTGACATTCGAGGTCGGCACCGACCCGGACATCGCCTCGGTCAACGTGCAGAACCGGGTGGCGCAGGCGCTTTCGGCCCTGCCGGCCGAGGTGACGAATTCGGGCGTTGTGACCCAGAAATCCTCGACCAACATGCTGATGGTCGTCACGCTGACCTCGCCCAACGACACCTATGACAGCGTGTTCCTGTCGAACTATGCGTCGATCAACCTCAAGGACGCGCTGGCGCGGGTGCAGGGCGTGGGCAAGGCCGATGTGCTGACCGACCTGAAATATGCCATGCGCATGTGGATGGACGCCGACAAGATGGCGGCACTGGGGATCACCCCCGGCGACCTGATCGCCGCCATCCGGGAACAGAACCTCGAAGTGTCGGCGGGCCAGATCGGCGCACCCCCCGCGCCCGAAGGCCAGACATTCCAGTACACGATCAAGTCCAAGGGCCGCCTGAGTTCGGTGCAGGAGTTTGAAAACATAGTGGTGCGGACCGGCAGCGCCGGGGCGATTGTCCGGGTCGGGGATATCGCCCGTGTCGAATTGGGCGCCCAGTTCTATAACGCGTCCGGGTATTTCCAAGGTAAACCGGCGACGATCCTGGCGATCTACCAGGCGCCAGGGGCCAACGCACTGGCGGTGTCCGAACGTGTCACGGCCGAGCT
Source organism: Ruegeria marina (assembly GCF_900101475.1). Taxonomy (GTDB): domain Bacteria; phylum Pseudomonadota; class Alphaproteobacteria; order Rhodobacterales; family Rhodobacteraceae; genus Ruegeria_B; species Ruegeria_B marina. The sequence goes on from NZ_FMZV01000004.1 coordinate 103,224, forward strand.
GGAACGGCTCTCGCATGCCTTCCCCGCCGATGTCGAATACGAGATCCCGTTCAATACCACCGACTTCGTCGAACAGTCGCTGAATGACGTGGTCTCGACACTGATGCTGACCTTTGTTCTGGTGGTGTCGGTGGTGTTCGTCTTTCTCGGCAATTGGCGGGCCACGCTGATTCCGGCGATCGCGATCCCGGTATCGCTGATCGGCACCTTTGCATTCCTGCTCGCCTTTGGCATGTCGCTGAACACCATCAGCCTTTTCGCGCTGGTTCTTGCCATCGGCATCGTGGTCGACGACGCCATCGTGGTCGTCGAGAATGTCGAGCGCATCATCGCCGAAGAAGGTCTGAGCGCGCCCGAGGCGACCCGCAAGGCGATGGGCCAGATCACCGGCCCGGTCATCGCTACCACGCTGGTGCTGTTGGCGGTCTTTGTCCCGGTAACCTTCATGCCCGGCATTACCGGGCGTCTCTATTCGCAATTCGCCATCACCATTTCGACCGCGGTCGTGATCTCGTCGATCAACGCCCTGACGCTGTCACCAGCCCTTTGCGGTCTGGTGCTCAAGGCCCGCTCTGGCCCTCCCACGGGTCTTCTGGCCCTGTTCGAAAGCGTCATCGGAAAGACCCGCGACGGCTATGTCGCCATCGTGCGCAAGCTGTTGATCGTCCCCGTTGTCTCTTTGGGCATCATCGCGGCACTGGCGCTTGGAACAGGCACCCTGTTCAGCAACACCTCCAAGGGGTTCCTGCCGCTGGAGGACAACGGATATCTCTTTGTCGACGTGCAATTGCCGGACGCCGCCACGCTGGCGCGGACCGAGACGGTCACCGACCGGCTGAACGAACAGTTCCGGGCCATAGAGGGCGTCGCCAATACCGTTCTGGTCAACGGCTTCTCGATGCTGAACGGCGTGTCCCCCAGCGGCGCGATGATCATCGTCAACCTGAAGAACTGGAGCGAACGGCAAGAGGAGCACTTGAGTGCCAATGCGATCCTGAACCGGATCCTCGCCGTCGCCTGGGGCGAAAGCGCGGCCTCGATCGTGGCCTTCAACCCGCCGCCGATCCAGGGCCTGGGCATGTCGGCGGGCGTCGAGATGGAAGTGCAGCAGACCGGCGGCGGTTCGGCACAGGATCTGGCCGCGGCGGTGGGGTCACTGGTCTACGCCGCCAACCAGCGCCCCGAGATCGCGCAGAGCTACACCACCTTCCGCGCGAACGTGCCGCAGCTTTTCGTCGATCTCGACCGGGAAAAGGCCAAGACATTGCAGGTTTCCGTCGCCGAGGTCTTCCAAACCATGCAGGCGCATCTGGGCTCGTATTACGTCAACGACTTCAACCTGTTCGGGCGGGTCTACCGGGTGATGATCCAGGCCGAGGGCAGCTATCGCGACAAGGTCGAGGATATCGGCAACCTCTATGTCCGCTCGACCCAGGGCGAGATGGTACCGCTGGGCACGCTGGTCGATGTCGAGAACGTGTTGGGGCCTGTGCTGCTGAAACGGCACAACCTGTTCCGCTCGGCAACGGTGACGGCCGTGCCCGCGCCCGGACTGTCGACCGGCGACGCGATCCGGGTGATGACCGAGGAAACGGCAAACGCCCTGCCCCCCGGATATGCCTTTGAATGGACAGGCACCGCGCAGCAGCAACTGAGTTCGGGCGGCATGGTACAGGTGATCCTGGGGCTGGCGGTGCTGTTCGGCTACCTGTTCCTGGTCGGGCAATATGAAAGCTGGTCGATGCCGGTGTCGATCCTTCTGTCGGTGATCGTGGCCATGTTCGGCGCGGTGCTGGCGGTCGCTGTGGTCGGCTCGGACATCAATCTTTATACCCAGATCGGCATGATCATGCTGGTGGGCCTGGCGTCCAAGAACGGCATCCTGATCGTCGAATTCGCGATGGAACAACGCGCCAAGGGTCTGAGCATCCGGGAAGCCGCCGCCGAGGCCGCGCAACAGCGGTTTCGCGCCGTGATGATGACGGCCCTGTCCTTCCTGCTGGGGGTGGTGCCGCTGCTGACCGCCAACAGCGCCGGTGCCGCCAGCCAGAAGGCCATCGGAACCGCCGTCTTCGGAGGCATGCTGGCGGCGACGGTGGTCGGAGTCGTGGTGGTTCCCGTGCTTTATGCGGTGATGCAGGGCGCCCGGGAATGGGTGAAGGGCGGCAAGGATCCCGAACCGCCGACCGATAGACCGACACCTGCGGAATGATACCCGATGCCCCGCGGTCCGGCGGGGCATCCGCCACCGGAAAAGTGCTTCGAAAGTCCATGATCGACGTTTTGCGCCATCGCGCCTATCGCCATCTCTTTGCCGCGCAGGTGGTCGCGCTGACCGGAACCGGATTGACAACGGTTGCCTTGGGACTCCTCGCCTATGACCTTGCCGGCGATCGCGCCGGGATCGTCCTGGGAACGGCGCTGACCATCAAGATGCTGGCCTATGTCTTCTTGTCACCGGTTGCGGCGGCGCTGACCGAAGGACTCGACCGCCGAAAAGTGCTGGTGTCGTTGGACCTCGTGCGCGCGGCAACGGCACTCTGCCTCCCTTTCGTGACCGAGGTCTGGCAGGTGTATTCGCTGATCTTCGTGCTTCAGGCAGCTTCCGCCGGGTTTACCCCGGCCTTTCAGGCCACCATCCCGGTGCTCTTGCCAGAGGAAGACGAATACACCAAGGCCCTGTCCTTGTCCCGCCTTGCCTATGACATTGAAAGCCTTGCCAGCCCGGCGCTGGCGGCCGCCTTGCTCGGCCTGGTGACATTCGATGCGCTCTTCGTAGGCACCTGTCTCGGCTTTGTCGGCTCTGCGCTTCTGGTCCTGACCGTGGCACTGCCCCGCGACCCGACCCCGGAAAGGCGCAGTATCTGGGCGCGTACCACGCGCGGTCTGCGCCTCTACCTGGATGACCGGAACCTGCGCGGGCTTATGGCATTGAACGTGGCCGTGGCGATGCCCGGCGCGATGGTTCTGGTCAATACCGTGCTGCTGGTAAAGGCCGAATTGGGCGGCAGCGACCGCAACGTGGCCCTTGCGTTGGGGGCTTTCGGTGGAGGCTCGATGTTGATCGCCTTGCTCCTGCCGCGCCTTCTGACCCGACGCAACGACCGGACCGTCATGCTGGCGGGGGGGGCGCTGATGGCCGGCGCGGGGCTGGTGCTGGCGCTTGCCGGCCTGTCTCCTCCCTGGGGGTGGCCGGCACTCTTGGCGACCTGGACCGTGATCGGGGCCGGTTACTCCATGGCGCTGACCCCATCGGGGCGATTGTTGCGCCGCTCGTCCGGGTCGCCCAGTGATCTGCCGGCTCTTTTTGCGGCGCAATTCGCACTGTCACACGCTTGCTGGCTTGTCGCCTATCCTCTGGCGGGCTGGCTTGCCACAACCGCCGCGCCCGAGACCGCGCTGGCCGCGCTGTCCTTTCTGGGTGCATGTGGCGTGGTTTCAGCAGACCGGTTCTGGACCGACCGGAAGCGGCGACCAGACCCGTAACCTGCGTGTCTGCTGTCAGTTGCCCTGCTGCTGAGCCTCGATCTCACGCCACTTGGCGACGTTGCGGTTATGCTCTTCCAGCGTTTCCGCAAAGGCATGTCCACCCGTCCCATCGGCCACGAAGAACACGAAATTCGTTGCCTCGGGGTTGGCCGCCGCCTCAAGGCTTGCCTGGCCGGGGTTTGCAATGGGCGTCGGCGGCAGCCCGTCTATCACATATGTATTCCAAGGCGTTACCTTGCGAAGCTCACTCTGCCGCAGGCCGCGCCCCAGCACACCCTGCCCCTTGGTGACACCATAGATTACCGTCGGGTCGGTTTGCAGCCGCATGCCGCGCTCAAGCCGGTTGACAAAAACGCTTGCCACCTGGCCGCGCTCTTCGGGAACGCCGGTTTCCTTTTCGATGATCGAGGCCAGGATCAGCAGTTCCTCGCGTGTCTGGATCGGTAATCCATCTTGCCGAGACTCCCAGGCCGCATTGATCCTGAGCGTCTGCTTTTCCTGCATCTCCGCCAGCAAGGCAGCGCGATCCGCGCCTTTCTGCACCTCGTAGCTGTCCGGGGCAAGCATGCCTTCGGCAGGCAGTTGAGCGACCTCGCCCGACAGCACGTCCCAGGCTTTCAACCCCTCGACCACCTGCCAACTGGTGACACCTTCCGCCAGAGCCAGCCGGTAGCGCGTATCCCGCTGGTCGCGTTTCTCGGCATAGACTTCCGGCGCTTCGCCCGCTGTGGGATCGAACTCCACCAGCTCGACGAACTGCTCGGTTGCTGGGTCAAGTTCACGAACTTCGACCTGCAACTTGTTGACACCAACACGATAAATGATTTCTGTGCCGCAAGTGCTGGCGCCGCCGCGGGTGATCTGGTCGATGATCCCCTCCATCGAGGCGCCCTCCTTGACCAGATAGCTTCCCGCCTTGAGCTGCGCCGCCTTTTCGGAATACCGCGCCCCGATACGGAACAATGCTCCGCTGGTCACCGCGCCAGCGGCCTCCAGGTCGCGGCTGACACGGGTCATGTTCGACCCGCTTTTGACTTGCAGACAGATCGCGTTTTCCAAGGGGCCTTCCGCAACATATTGCGACTTGCCCCACAGGATCACTCCGGCAACCAGGAACAATGCCACCGCCAGAACGGTCAGCATGTTCGAGGCAAGAGCGCGCCACATCAGCCGACCTTTCCGAAGATCACGCTTGCGTTTGTACCGCCAAATCCAAAGGAGTTCGACAGGGCGATGTCGATCTTGCGCGCGCGCTTGGCGTTCGGCGCCAGATCGACCGGTGTTTCAACGGCCGGATTGTCCAGGTTGATCGTCGGCGGCGCCACCTGATCGCGGATCGCCAGGATCGAAAAGATCGCCTCGATCGCACCAGCAGCGCCCAACAGATGCCCGGTGGCCGATTTGGTCGAGGACATGGTGACATTGGCCGCGTGGTTGCCCAACAGCCGCTCCACCGCGCCCAGTTCGATGGTGTCGGCCATGGTCGAGGTGCCGTGCGCGTTGATGTAATCGAGATCCGACGGCTCCAACCCGGCGCTACGCAGCGCCGCCCGCATCGAGCGTTCGGCCCCATCGCCCGTCTCGGACGGCGCGGTGATGTGATAGGCGTCGCCCGACATGCCATAACCCAGCACCTCGGCATAGATCTTGGCACCGCGCGCCTTGGCGTGCTCGTATTCCTCCAGCACCACGATGCCCGCGCCCTCGCCCATCACGAACCCGTCGCGGTCGGCGTCATAGGGGCGGCTGGCAGCCTTGGGATTGTCGGCATATTTGGTCGACAGCGCCTTGCAGGCGTTGAACCCGGCGATGCCGATCTCGCAGATACAGGCCTCGCCTCCGCCCGCGACCATCACATCCGCGTCGCCGGCGCGGATGATCCGGCTGGCGTCACCGATCGCATGGGCACCGGTGGAACAGGCAGTCACCACCGAATGGTTCGGCCCCTTGAACCCGTGACGAATCGACACCTGGCCCGAGGCAAGGTTGATCAGCGCACCGGGAATGAAGAACGGCGACACCCGGCGGGGCCCCTTTTCCTTGATCAGGTTGGCAGTCTCGGCAATGGACCCGAGCCCACCGATGCCCGAACCGATCAGAACGCCGGTCCGCAGGCGGTCTTCTTCATCCTCGGGCAGCCAATTGGCATCCTTGCACGCCATCTCGGCGGCCGCGATGGAGTAGAGGATGAAATCCTCTATCTTGCGTTGCTCTTTCGGCGGCATCCAGTCGTCGGGGTTGAAGGTACCACCGGTGCCATCGCCGCGCGGAACTTCGCAGGCATAGGTCGTGGTTACGCCCGATGCGATCGCATCAAAGCGCGTGATGGGGCCCGCGCCCGATTGCCCCTCCAGCAGCCGGGACCAGGTTTCCTCGACCCCGCTGGCCAAAGGAGTGATCAGTCCCAGTCCGGTTACAACGACTCTGCGCATGAATTGCCTCTCGCCTTCTTGGTGTTCGAGAACCGCTCATACCCTGCCCTGCCCCATGTGGGCAAGAGCAAGGGTAACTTGCCCTTCAGCGAGAGGTTGCCGCCTGCCGCCCGATGAGACCAAGAACCGTGGTCAGCAACTGCGCGGCCAGTACCGCACCGGCGTCGTTCCGGTCGCTGGAGGGCATGAATTCCACGAGGTCGAACCCGGCGATCCGCGCCTTTTTCGCGACGCCACGGATCAGGCGCAGGGTCTGGCCATAGGTCAGCCCACCCGCCGTGGGCGCGATAACCGCCGGCATGATCGACGGGTCCAGCGCATCGCAATCGAAACAGATCACCACCTGCGTGCCGTGGGGGATCAGATCCAGCGCCCGGTCGATGCCATCGGCGTCCAGTTCATGCGCGGGTATCAGATGCGCTCCCCATGCCTGCGCGGCCTCCAGAGCATCCATCCGGGCCGAGCCGACACCGCGCGCACCGACCTGGATGATACGTTCCACATGCGCCATCTCGCTGGCCCGCCGCATGGTTGAGCTGAGGCCCCAGCGTTCGCCCTCGACCTCGTCGCGCCAGTCGATATGCGCGTCGATCTGAAGAATGGTGATCGGGCCGTGATCGGCGTAGGCAGCCAGCAGAGGTATGGGGACCGAGTCGTCGCCGCCCAGCAGGACCGGCACTGCGCCGGCCGAAAGGATGGCGCTGGTCATTGCCTCGATTCTTGCCCGGTTTCCGGGCGGGTCGGACGGGTCAACGGCGGCATCCCCGGCATCAACCGCCCGTACGCCACCAGGCAAGATGGGTCCGCCAAGGTCGAAGTTCACCTTGGCGGGGTCGCCGGCATAGGCGGCGCTGCCGGCCCGGATCGCTGCGGGACCGCCCGAACAATAGGCCCCGACCGACCGATAGGGCGTCGCGCAATCGGCGCCGAAGATGACGATATCGGCCTCCAGTGCACCGATATCGGCGCGCCGCAGCCCCAGAAAGCTGTCTGGCGCGCCGCAACCGCCGAACATGTCCTTCAGCCCAACCATCGAAACCTCCGTTTCCGTTTCCGGATCAGGGTTCCGCATCCCGGACCGACAGGCAAGCCCTATTGAAACGGCGCAACCGGTTCGTGCGAGTCGCTTGCGATCCGCAATGCCTCGTCCAGTTCCAGCGTCTTGTGGAACAGTGCACGACCGACCAGCGCCCCGGATATGTTGGGCACATAGGCAAGGCGCGAAATATCATCGACCGTCCGCACCACGCCGCTTGCGATGACCGGAGTCCGCGAATGTTCGGCCACGCGGGCAATCACGCTCAGCCGCGCGTCGACATCGCCGACGTCGCTGTCGATATCGGTCACCACTATTGCCGCGAAAGGAGTGCCTGCATAGGCATCGATAAACGCCTCGGGCGTATAGGCGCTCTGGCTGCTCCAGCCGTCCGTCATGACATATCCCTGCCAGATATCCACCGTCAGCACGATCTGGTCCGGGTGCCGCTTGGCCAGGTCCTTGACCATGGCCGGATCACGGGCAGCAAGCGTGCCGACCACGATCCGTCCCGCCCCCTTGTCGATCCAGTGCTCGATGCGTTCGCGAGACCGCATGCCGCCGGCCAGTTGCACCGGGATCTCCGCCTTGCGGATGATCTCTTCAACCAGCGCGTCGTTGCCTGTCTGGCCCGCGACCGCGTCCAGATCCGTCAGGTGCATCCATTCCGCCCCCGCCTTGGCCCAACGCTCGACCGTGGCGATCGGGTCGACATGCCAAAGCATGGGCGTTTCCATGCGCCCCCGATCGAGACTGACGCATCGACCTTTTTGCAATTCCATTGTCGGGTAGATGATCATGACCGCTCCTCCGCTGAAAGCCAACGAGAGCCATCATATCACAGCGCTTCGAGTCGAGTTCTGACCTGAATTCGGTGAAACGCCGACATTTCGCGACACGACGGCTAGAAGCGGTGTCCGGGCGGACCGTCCCGGCGCATCAGGACAACCTCCGAGCCGCCATATTCGGCCCTGCGCATCTCCTGATAGCCCAGGTTACGGGCCAGACCGATCGAGCGTTCGTTCCCCGCTGTGATCATCGCGACCAACCGCCCCGGAATCACGCGGTCAAACCAGTCATGTGCCGCCTGCACCGCTTCGCGGCCCAGCCCCTGGCCCTGCGCCTCGGGCGCCATGACCCATCCTGCCTCTGGATAGGGATCGAAGTCGTCTCCTAGCCCGCGGCTCGTGAAAAAGAACCCCGCCTGCCCTACCATCTGGCGGGTCTTCTGCATCACCACGCCCCACTGTCCGAAGCCCGTCATCTGCCAATGGCCCGCGTTGCGCAGAAAGGCCTCCCAGGATTCGCCACGGGTCTTCGGCCGTCCACCGATGAAACGCACGACATCGGGGTCGGCCCAGATACTTGCATAGCGATCGAAATCTTCCGGCCGCATGCCGGCCAGACGCAACCGCGCGGTGTTCAATATCGGGATGGATCGGATCATTTCGTGCCCGTCCTTTTTGCCTGCCTCACTCTCAAGGTGCAAAGACGCGCAGATTCTGGCAACCCGCGATCGGATCACGACGACGAAAAAGGCGCCTTCCTGCCGGAAGGCGCCTGGAAACCTGTCGGTTTTTACCGAAGATCAGGACGCTTCGGTGATGAACTTGACGGCGTCGCCGAAGGTCTGGATGGTTTCGGCCGCATCGTCCGGGATCTCGATGCCGAACTCTTCTTCAAAGGCCATGACCAGCTCGACGGTGTCGAGGCTGTCCGCGCCCAGATCGTCGATGAACGAGGCGTTCTCGGTCACTTTGTCTTCTTCGACACCCAGGTGCTCCACAACGATCTTCTTAACGCGATCTGCGACGTCGCTCATGTCAGTTCCTCATTCCTACGGGGCCGCTGGCCCAATTTTGCCCTTGCCCGCTCGGGGTGGCTTGGTTTTGCCCTGTCCGGGCGGTTCAGGTTCCGGGATGCCCCGGGTAAAGCAGAAGGCCGACCCCATCGACCGGCCCTCTTCAGGATGCGCCGCCTATAGCACAGACGGGCGCGTTGGCAAACGCTTTCGCATTTGACCCCCGCGGCGATCACAACATGGCCATACCGCCGTTCACATGCAAGGTGGCTCCGGTCACATAGGCGGCTTCCGGGCTGGACAGATACAGGACCGCCGCGGCGATTTCCTCGGGCGTCCCCATGCGGCCGGCGGGAACCTGCGCCAGGAGGCCGGTTTTCTGATCCTCGGTCAGCTTGTCGGTCATCGCCGTGGTGATGAAACCCGGCGCCACTGCGTTGACGGTGATTCCCCGGCTCGCCACCTCGTAGGCCAGCGCCTTGGACATGCCGATGACCCCGGCCTTGGAGGCGGCATAGTTGCCCTGCCCCGGATTGCCGATGGCGCCGACCACCGAAGAGATGTTCACGATCCGGCCCCAGCGCGCCTTCATCATGCCGCGCAGGACACCTTTGCACAGTTTCATCGTCGCGGTCAGGTTGACGTCGATCACACTCTGCCATTCGTCGTCCGACATCCGCATGAACAGGTTGTCGCGGGTGATGCCGGCGTTGTTCACCAGAATGTCGACCGACCCCATCACCTCGGCGGCCTGCTTTGGCAGGGCCTCGACCGCGGCCGGGTCGCTCAGGTTGCACGGCAGTACATGGGCGCGTTCCCCCAATTCCTCCGCCAGCGCCTGAAGCGGCTCTACCCGTGTCCCCGACAGCGCCACGGTTGCGCCCGCTTGATGCAGGGCCCGCGCAATCGCACCGCCGATACCGCCCGAAGCTCCGGTGACAAGTGCGTTCTTTCCGGTCAAATCAAACATCAAATCCATCCTTTCCTGCCCGGCCAACCGGCCGCGGCTTGCCTTTTTGGGGTAACTCAGGCGGTTTCCGCCAGCGCCTTTTGCAAATCCTCGGGTGAGCCGACGGCTTTGCAGACGATATCGCGCTCGATCTTGCGCACCATGCCCGACAGGGCCTTGCCGGCGCCGATCTCCCATATCTCGGTCACGCCTTGCGCGGCCATGTACTGCACGCTTTCGCGCCAGCGCACCGATCCGGTCACCTGTTCGACCAGCAACTGCCGGATCAGGTCGGGGTCGCTCACCGCCTCGGCGCGCACGTTGGCCACCAGCGGCACCGCCGGCGCCTTGATCTCGACCGCGGCAAGCGCCTCGGCCATCACATCGGCAGCAGGTTGCATCAGGGCGCAGTGAAAGGGCGCGCTGACCGGCAGCATGATCGCGCGCTTGGCGCCCTTGGCCTTGGCAATCTCGGCGGCGCGCTCGACGGCGGCCTTGGCGCCCGAGACCACGACCTGCGTCGGGTCGTTGTCATTGGCGGCCTGGCAGACCTCGCCCCGCGCGGCCTCGGCGGCAACCTCGCGCACCGCTTCCAGGTCCAGCCCCAGGATCGCGGCCATAGCACCCACGCCCACCGGAACCGCGCTTTGCATCGCCTGCCCACGGGTGCGCAGCAGGCGCGCGGTGTCGGCGACACTCAGTGCCCCGGCGGCGGCCAGCGCCGAATATTCGCCCAGCGAATGACCGGCGACAAAGGCTGCCCTGGTGATCGCCACGCCCTCGGATTCAAGCGCGCGCATCGCAGCCATCGAAGTTGCCATCAAGGCGGGCTGGGCATTCTGCGTCAGCGTCAGCGTCTCGATATCGCCCTCCCAGATGAGCGCGCTCAGTTTTTCCCCCAACGCGGCATCCACCTCATCGAATACAGCCCTGGCTGCGGGATAGGCATCGGCCAGCGCCTTGCCCATGCCAATGGTCTGGGCGCCCTGCCCCGGAAACACGAATGCTGCGGTCATTTCTGTCCCTTCGCTCTCTTGATCGTTAACGCCGGGTGTAGCCGCCCGCCCGGCAGCGCACAAGCTCTGCATACCAACACGGAGGATGTGCGGTCGCGCATATTGTCCGTTCCGAGCGGGCAGTTAGGTTCAGGCCATCCCCTGCAAACCGGTAACAGAGATGCAACTTTCCAACACAGACCGCCGTTATGGCGGCGTCACCAAGACATTTCACTGGCTCACCGCCCTTCTGATTCTCACCGTCATCCCTGTCGGTTGGGTCGCCAATGATCTGGCGCACGAAGTGACCGACCCCACGATCTCCAGCACCGAGGCTGATATCGCGCGCGCCGCCTGGCTCTTTTCGCTGCACAAGACATTGGGGGTCTGCATCTTCTTCGTGGCGGTGGCCCGCATTCTCTGGGCAGTGACGCAAACCAGACCCGGCCTGCTCAATGCGCACAAACGGGCCGAGGCGCTGGCTGCCGAAACCGTACACTGGCTGCTCTACGGGTCGCTCGTCATGGTGCCCCTCAGTGGCTGGATTCACCATGCCGCGACCGAGGGGTTCGCCCCGATCTGGTGGCCCTTCGGCCAGTCGCTGCCGCTGGTCCCCAGGACCCCGGCACTGGCCGAATTGACGGCCGGGTTGCACCAGGTGCTGCAATGGGTCCTGGTGATTTCTCTGGCCCTGCATGTTGCCGGGGCGTTGAAGCATCATTTCGTCGATCGCGACCAGACCCTGCGGCGGATGCTGCCCGGACGCGACACGCCATCACAACCGCCCGCGCAAACGCATTCCCGGACACCCCTTTTCGCCGCCCTTGTCATCTGGGGCCTGGCGCTTGGTGGCGGTGCATGGCTGGGCATGTTCGACCGGCAAGTCGGACAGGAAGCTTCTCGGAACATGCCTTTGCGGGCGGTCGCCTCCGACTGGACGGTAACCGAAGGCACACTTGCCATTACGGTGACTCAGCTCGGCAGCCCGGTCAGCGGCGCCTTCTCGGACTGGACCGCCGCCATCCGGTTCGAAGAACCCGAGACACCCGGCCCCGCAGGAGACGTCTCTGTCACCATAGCCATCGGCTCGCTCGCATTGGGATCGGTGACAGCCCACGCCATGGGACCGGACTTCTTCGATGCCTCGGTCTTTCCCACCGCCGAGTTCCTTGCCGATCTCTACCGGACCGAAACCGGATACGAGGCGCGCGGCACGCTCACCCTGCGTGGTACCACCATCGACGTCACGCTGCCATTCGATCTCGAGCTCGACGGCTCCACCGCCCGGATGAGCGGAACCGTCACCCTGAACCGGCTCGATTTCGGGATCGGCGGCAACATGCCCGACGAAAGTTCGCTGAAGTTTCCGGTTGAGGTGTCGGTGAACCTGACCGCCACGCGATAGGCCACAACACGGCACACATGAAAAAGGGCCCTGAAACGAGGGCCCTTTTTGCATCTGCGATGTTGGGCGGGTCAGGAGCCGCCGGCCTCGGCCTGCATCGCCTCGACCGAAATGCGGATCTCGACCTCGTCGCTCACATAGGGTGCGAACATGCCCAGATTGAAGTCTGACCGGACAACGGTCGTGGTCGCATCGAAGCCTGCCCAGGGCTTGCCCTCCATCGGATGATCGCCCATCTGGTTCAGCCTGGCGTCCAGAACGACGGGTTTGGTCACTCCGTTCATGGTCAGATCACCGATGATCTTCGCCGTATTCTCGCCAGTCACTTCGATTGCAGTCGAGGCAAAGGTGATCATGTCGCCTTCCTTGGCGCCGAAGAAATCACCCGAGAAGAAATGCGCCTCGCGCTGTTCCCAACCGGTGAACATCGACAGAACCGGCATCGAAACCGTCACCGACGAGGCCGCGGGATCTTTTTGATCGAACATGATCTCGCCCTCGAAGCCCGAGAACATGCCCGTGGTGGTCGAGAAACCGAGGTGGTTATAGGAAAAGACCACCTGGCTGTGGCTGGCGTCCAACAGATATTTCTGCGGCGCAGCCAGAACGGAAGTGGCGGATGCTGCGACCAGCGCGGCGGCGAGAAGGGAGGATTTCATTCGGAGCTCCATGTCTGCATTTGCGGGTTCAGGCCGAACGCTGTGTTCGCCTTGGCCAGGGACATGGGGCAGTCGGGGAAGTCGGACAATTCGCCATTGGCTCACAGGTTCTGTGAGCCAATGAACACAAGTCGGATCAGACGGAGATGTTCACCAGCCCGCTCAGTTGCATGCGCAGCGCATGCCGGATTTCTGCGGATTCGATGGGCAGGCGCATCAGGATAGTGCCATCCACATCGCAGATTTCCAGATAGTGTTCGTTGAACCGGGCACTGCCAAGACTGTCATAGCTGCGCCGCAGCACGGTTTGGGGACGCCCGCGATTGTTCTTCTGCAGAACCCGGAGCTCGCGCCGGATCGGGTCGAAATAGGCGTCCGGCTGGTTGTCCTGGTGGTGGATCATCAGAAGCGCGAGACCGCTGAAGAAGAAGAACAGCGAAACGCCCAGTTTCATCAACGCGGTTTCTGCGCTGAGGTTGGATCCGGGCATGAACCACATCGCAGCGGCGCCGATCACCAAGGCCGTTCCGAGAACCCGGAAGATCACGGTCCTCAGGGGCCAGTTCGGCGCGAAGGAGATCATGAGCGGCACCGACTCCTCAAAGGACGGCAACGGCATCCGGTTACGAAGTGCTTGTTGTTGTGCCACTTGCATCTCGTGTTACTCTCCTCGAGCGAATGACCTTCCGGCTCCCGACCGGCAAGATGAAATCTCGGCAAACAATGCGACGGGAATGCGGCGGGCTCGGGGTAATTGAGCGGCGCCCGACCAATTGCAATCAGAGGGTGTGAGGTGATGCAGGGGCTTGTTCCCGCCGCTCAGCCGTGTATATGGGGCCATCCTTTCGCAACGACTTTCGAACCGCGCAGTCTCTCGTGGCAGGGCCGCGAAAGGACAGATGGCCCCGCCTATGAAATGCGCCTTGATAGAAACAGGAGATAACATGGCGCTCTACGAGCATGTCATGATCGCGCGTCAGGATCTGTCCAACGCGCAGGCCGAAGGCCTCATCGAACATTTTGGTGCCGTACTGGCCGACAATGGCGGCAAGCTGGTCGACAGCGAGTACTGGGGCGTCAAGACGATGGCCTACAAGATCAACAAGAACCGCAAGGGCCACTATGCCTTCCTGCGTTCGGATGCCCCGTCGGCTGCCGTGCAGGAAATGGAGCGCCTGATGCGCCTGCACGAGGACGTCATGCGTGTTCTGACCATCAAGGTCGATGCGCACGAGGAAGGCCCCTCGGTCCAGATGCAGAAGCGCGACGAGCGCGAACCGCGCCGCGAGCGCCGCGCGTAACCTCGGGAAAGGAGACTAAATCATGGCTGCAAAACCGTTTTTCCGCCGCCGCAAGGTCTGCCCCTTCTCGGGTGACGACGCGCCGAAAATCGACTACAAGGACACCAAGCTGCTCCAGCGCTACATTTCCGAGCGCGGCAAGATCGTGCCCTCGCGCATTACCGCCGTTTCGGCCAAGAAGCAGCGTGAACTGGCCCGCGCCATCAAGCGCGCCCGCTTCCTCGCCCTGCTGCCTTATGCCGTGAAGTAAGGAGATAGGCACATGCAAGTTATCCTTCTGGAACGTGTGGCCAAGCTGGGCCAGATGGGCGAAGTCGTCGACGTACGCCCCGGCTACGCCCGCAACTTCCTGCTGCCGCAGGGCAAGGCGCTGACCGCGTCCGCCGCCAACGTGGCTGCTTTCGAAGCGCAGAAAGCGCAACTCGAAGCGCGCAACCTGGAAACCAAGCAAGAGGCCGAAGCTCTGGCCGGGAAGCTCGACGGTCAGCAGTTCGTCGTGATTCGCTCGGCATCGGACGCTGGCGCGCTTTATGGTTCGGTCACCCCCCGTGACGCAGCCGACGCCGCCACCGAGGCCGGTTTCTCGCTGGACAAGAAACAGGTCGCCCTGCTCGCCCCGATCAAGGAACTGGGCCTGCACACCGTGGCCGTCCGTCTGCACCCCGAAGTCGAGGTCAGCATCGAACTGAACGTCGCCCGTTCGGCCGAAGAAGCCGAACTGCAGGCTTCGGGCAAGTCGATCCAGGAACTGGCCGCAGAAGAGGAAGCCGCCGCCGAGTTCGAGATCTCCGAACTGTTCGACGACATCGGTGGCGCAGCCTCCGACGACGACACACCGGCATCCGGCGACAAAGCCTGAGACGCTGCGTCTCGGTGATCTACGGGCCGCTCCTCACGGGGCGGCCCTTTTCGTTGGGGCGCGGTCAATGCGCCGGATTCCGCCCACTCGCCAGACCTGGAGCTTTTCGCTCTTCGCAAAAGCCTGCTTGCCGGGTATCCCGTTTGCCGAGAAACAGTCCACGAGTGTACAGATGGCCCAAACCCGACGCGCGATATTGCTCAGTGGCATTGCCTGGTCCGTTGCCGCATGTTCGGTGAAGCCCTCGGGGGGCGAGGTGATCGACCCGCCACTCTATCCCAATGAAACGCCAGAGTTGCGCGCCTCGATCAACAAATGGGCAGATCATTACGAGATTCCGCGCGACCTTGTGCACAAGCTGGCAATCCGAGAAAGCACGCACCGGCCCTGGGCAGTCAACCGCCCCTACTACGGTCTTCTTCAGATCCTGCCCGCAACCGCGCGAACGATGGGCTATCGGGGCGGGCCTGACGGGCTTCTGGATGCCGATACCAACTTGAAATACGCCGGAAAGTATCTGCGCGGTGCCTGGTTGCTGGCGGACGGCAGTCACACACGGGCGATCAGCCTTTATGCCTCTGGGTATTACTACGAGGCAAAACGTCGAGGAATGCTGGTCGAAACCGGTTTGAAGCCTGCGTCTTGACGCGACGTCAATGTTTTCGACTTCTTGTATGTGCCGGTCGGGATGCGAAAAATCAGCGTCCCGAACCGGCGTGGCAAATCACCTTCTCGCCCCGCTAAAAGAAAAGTAATTTCAAAAGCTTAATTTACAAAGCTCAATCAGATCAAGGCGCAGCCCGGAAATCGTCCCGAACCTCGACAATGTTCGAATACGTATTGGCGGCTTCCTTCCTTAAGTAATTCGAAAGCTCGCCATGCAACCTAAGAAGGAATCCGGTTGCCAGAAGGCCCGTCATATTGCAGTTTGAGCAGTATGGTCGCGTGTTTTGCAGACCCCCGCTTCGCCGGAAATTGACCGAACACCAGGCTGGCTCTCGGAATAGTTGCAGAAGTACAGGTGAGTTCATGAATACAGTTGACGCCGTGGTAGGACAGCGAATTCGAGCGCGGAGAATGGCGCTTGGCCTGAGCCAGGCGGATCTCGGCAAGGCAGTGGGCGTCCGGTTTCAACAGGTTCAGAAATACGAATCTGGTGCGAACCGCGTCAGCGCATCACGCCTTTGGGCAATCGCCGAAGTTCTCGATGTTCATGTCAGCCACTTTTTCGAGGGCATCGAGGCCCCGGAAGCAGGCAATGCCGGAGCCGGGGACCAACCCGTCGACAAACTGGTTTTTCTCAAGGACCGCGATGCCGTGGAGATGGTGGAAATCTATACAAGCTTGCCTCTGCAACAAAAGCGTGCTGTTCTGGCATTTGTCAGAACAATGGCGGTGAACACCCGCGCTGCGGACGAAAAAGTGCCAGGATAGCACTTGCCACCGTCCGTCCGCGCGGACAGGTGAATTGAATGGATATCGTCGATCTCGGTACTTTGCCAAAGACGGAAGCCGTCTATTCGGCTTTCCTTCTTCAAGTGCGTGAGAAATTCGAGATGGACCATGCCGCCTATGCCGGGATCAATCCCGCCGCCGGCGCCATCCATGGCTATGTAACCTATGCTGACGACTGGAAGCAGCACTATCAGCAGCAGGGTTTTCACATGATCGACCCGACGTTGCACATGAGCCGACGCAGCATCGCGCCGGTAGATTGGAGCCGTCTGGAGCGAAACAAGGAATTCAAACGCGTCTTCTGCGACGCGCATGATTTCGGGCTATGTGATCAGGGGCTGACGATACCCGTTCGCGGCCCATATGGCGACGTGGGATTGCTGAGCGTGACCCGCGACTGTTCGTCCGAAGAATGGCGAAAACTTGTTTCGCATGTGATCAGCGACCTGCAATCCATGGCCGTGCACATTCACGACACGGTGATGAGTTCTGACCAGTTGGGCCAGATCCTGTATCACCCTGCCCTTTCGGCGCGTGAGCTTGAAATTCTCCAATGGGTAGCTGCGGGAAAGTCACAACAGGATATCGGTGACATTCTGCTGATCTCGCATCGCACGGTCGAAGTGCACTTGCGTTCGTCCAGAGAGAAACTTTGCGCACTGACCACAGCGCAAGCGGTCGGCCGAGCCATCGGACGGGGCCTTATTTACCCCGGCTGACACGTTTCGCCATCAAATCGCCAGATTCTACGGGAATCCCCTAATAGTCCGGAACCCAAACTTGGGCAACGATTGGAACATCAAAATCCACTCGTAGGGGAAAAACAATGATCATCGTGATCGACGCTTTGAACAAGCATCTGTTCCGTGGGATTCTGGATGAAATGTTTCGGTTGCGTGCCCGCGTGTTTGGAGACCGCCTCGGTTGGGACGTGCGCATCCAGGATGGAAAGGAGATTGACGATTTCGATCACCTGGATCCGGCATATGTCGTGGGGCTGGACGAGGAAGGTAATGTCGTTGCGGCTGTCCGGGCCTTGCAGACGACGGGTCCGCACATGCTCGCGGACGTATTTTCCGACATTCTGTGCGGCGAACCACCAATCCGCAGCGCGACCATATGGGAATCGACCCGGTTTTGCGTCGACACCCAACGCCTGAACCGCGGCAGAGACCGTAACTCTGTGTCCTACGCCACATGCGAATTGATGATCGGCTCTCTCGAATATGCGCGCACGGCCGGGATCAAGGATATCGTTACGGTGATCGACCCCGTCATGGATCGGGTTCTCAAGCGATCCGATAATGCGCCTTACGGCTATGTCGGGAAAACCGTGCCCATGGGAAAGGTTCCCGCCTTGGCGGCCCTGCTCGACACCGGTACCGAACGCGTTGACCGGGTGCGGAGGTTTGCCGGGATCGAACACGATGTGTTTCTGACCGATGAAGAAGCCCTGAAGCTCTTCAATGACACACACGCCCCCGGGAAACCGATGGAAACCCTGGGCAAAGGCCCCCTCAATGCGCTGGAGACCTACCTTTTAGAACAGATCCAGTCCGCCGATAGTCCGCAAGAGTTGAAAATGGTTCACGAATTGATCGACGCCATCCCCAGCGGCATGAGCGCAAGTCGCAAGGCCGAACTGAAGCAGTATCCCCGGACCTTCGCGCGCGAAGCCTGAGGCGCTAACCGGCATGCCGAATGGAAAAGAGCCGCCCAAGGGCGGCTCTTTTGCCATTGTAGCAAAGACCGTGCGGATTACTCGGCGTCCAGCGCTTCCAGAGCCTTCTGCAGGTCGTCCTTGCTGACTTCCTTTTCGTTCACCTTGGCCTGCGCCACGACGTGATCCACGACCTTGTCTTCGAAGATCGGCGCACGCAGTTGCTGCTGCATCGCGGCGTTCTTCTGGATAAACTCGAAGAACTGGCGTTCCTGCCCCGGATACTGGCGGGCCTGGGTCAGAATGGCCTGGGTCATCTCGGCGTCGGTCACCTCGACCTCGGCCTTCTGTCCCAGGTCAGCCAGCAGCAGGCCCAGACGCACGCGGCGTTCGGCCAGCTTGTTGTGTTCTTCGGTGGTCTCGATTTCACCGTGGTTGTGGTCGTGAACCTCGGGGTGCTCCTCGTGCCACAGTTGATGCGCAATCTGCTTGGCTTCGGCCTCGACCAGGCTCGGCGGCAGGTCGAACGAAACCTTGGCGTCCAGCGCATCAAGCAGGGCGCGCTTCAGGACGGCACGGGCGGCGCCGGTGTACTCCGCTTCCAGTCGCTCGGCGATCTGGCCCTTGAGGGCGGCCAGATCCTCGGCGCCGAATTTCTTGGCCAGTTCGTCGTCGATTTCGGCCGCGACCGGCTCTTTCACTTCCTTGATGGTGCAGGTGAACACCGCGTCCTTGCCGGCCAGATGGGCCGCGCCGTATTCGGCGGGGAAGGTCACGTTGACGTCCTTCTCCTCACCGGCCTTCACGCCGACCAGCTGATCCTCGAACCCGGGGATGAAGCTGTTCGAACCCAGCACCAGCGGATAGTCCTCGGCCGAACCGCCTTCGAACGCTTCGCCATCGACCTTGCCGACGAAATCGATCACCACCTGGTCGCCGTCCTTGGCCTTGGAGCCCTTCTTGCGCGCCTTGAAGTCCTGCGCGGTCTCCGCCAGGTTGCCCAGGGCCTCTTCGATCGCGGCTTCATCGGCCTTCACGACCAGCTTTTCCAGCGTGATGTCGGTCAGGTCGACCTCGGGGATCGCCGGCAGCGCCTCATAGGACATCGCGACCTCGACATCGTCACCCTCTTTCCAGTCCTCGTTGGTCATCTTGACCTCGGGCTGGAGCGCGGGACGTTCGCCGCTGTCCTCGAAATGCTTGTTCATCGCGCCGTCGATGCTTTCCTGCATCGCCTCGCCCAGCAGGCGCTGGCCGAACTGCTTTTTCAGCAGCGCCATAGGCACCTTGCCCTTGCGAAAGCCCTTCATCTCGATTTCGGGCTGCGCCTCGGCCAGTTTCTCGTTGACCTTCGCGTCCAGCTCTGCCGCTGTGACGACGATGTTGTAGCCGCGTTTCAGACCTTCGTTCAGAGTCTCGGTAACCTGCATATGGTAGTCCCCATAGGATTCGGAGCGCACGTATCGGACATGCGCCTTGCACAATTTGAGGCGTTCTATTTGCCCTGCCCCGCCGGTGCAAGGGGGTTATGGTTCTTCGGCCCGCATTTGGCGCCTGAATGACGACGCAGGCCCCTGCAATTCAGGGGCGTGCCGGTTCAGGCGGCCCGGACAATCGCGAAATCAGAAGCGCCAGCGCGCGCCGAACAGGAAGGCGTCCACGTCATTGTAGGAGGTGCCTGGATCGGACAGCCGGTGATTACGGTAGCCCAGGTACACCTGGGTGTTGCTGGCGTCGAAATTCTGGTTGATGCCGATGCCCAAGGTCTCGGACTGGCGTCCGGCAAGCCCGAAGTCGTTGCCGTTGTAATAGTCGATCGCGAAAGAGGTCAAGCCGACCTGCCAGAACTGCGCTTCATAGCCAACGAGGACATAGCCATAATTGCCGTCGTTCTTGCGGCTGCCGGCTGCGGCGGCAAAGTTGAAACCCGACCGCAGCTTGACCGCCACCGAGCCGAACGTGTCATCCCGGTTGACGCCGGCCCTGTCCCGGCGCGAAAATCCAAGACCGGCCTTGACCTCTGCGCCGTTGAACTCCCCCGCATAGCGCAGCGCGATATCGTAATACTTGTCGCTGTTGCCAAGGGTCAAAACATCGGTACCTGCGGCCAGTGCCACGCTAAACCCGTTGAAAGAGGGCGTATCGTAGCGCACCCGCCCTTGGCGGCCGCCGTCAAGGCTCGGGTTGACCGCTGCGATCGTCACCCCCGACAGGGCACCGGCAGTGGTGCGGAACTCGAAGCCACCTGCAAAGTCACCCACGCTGTTGTAGGTCGTCATCGCATTGTGATTCAACGAGATATCGGCGATCCCGTCCGAAGCCATCGACCCCTGGCCAAAGTGAACGCTGCCCCAGGAATCGCCGCTGAACGAAAGATCGACCTTGCGGATACTGGTGCGGTCCCAGTCGATCCCTTTCGGTGTGCTGGTCTGGCTGACCCCGCCGGACCCGCGCAGGCCCAGGGCCGTTTCGAAGTTGAACTTGAACGTCGACTGGTTCAGAGGCTGCACCACCCAGAGACCAACCCGGGAATTGGAGTGGGTGTTGTCTACAAACGTATCCTTGCTTGTCACCCCATCATCCACGGATTGCCAGGCCGGCGAGATCTGGCCGTAGATCCTGACGTACCCCCCCGACGCATTGTCCCACTTCAATTCTGCGGCGGCCGGTGCGGCTACCAAGGCAGCCGCCAACGCGACGCCTGCCGAAACCGTTGTCCGTCCCGTCATGTCCCGTCACTCCTTAGAAGCTTGGCTATTCACGCTGCCATGATCGGATATTTGCCCGCAATTACCAGACAAGACGCAGCCTTAGCTGACAACCATGGCATTTTCGTAACAAGAACCTTTCCCGGACAGGCAGGCCTGCGTGCGTCAATCCGACCTCGCCGAGGCCAGACGACGCGGTGCCGTGGCCAGGCCGCCAAGCAAGCTCACAAGGAGATTTACCGAGCAACGGCCACGATTGACCTGGGCTTGCTCCCGTAAACTGCGAAACGCGATGTTCGCTGGAAACCGGAAACTGCCAAACGCGAGATCCGGAACATGGAAAATGGTGCGGGTGAAGGGACTTGAACCCCCACGCCTTGCGGCGCCAGAACCTAAATCTGGTGCGTCTACCAATTCCGCCACACCCGCAGTAACGGCCCGCCGCAGCGGCACCGTGACGCGCTGAATAGCAAAGCTTTCGGCCGAGCGCGAGAGGCAATCTTGCCCGAGCCGCTACCGGTACCGCAAAGGCACGTTTGTGCGGAGTAATCTGAAATCGGCAACAAAACGACGCGACATGTACACGATTTCGCCATATTCTCGCCTGCAAAAATAACGAGCAGACCAAGGTGAACAATCATGAGCGCAAAAGCGGCAGCCCATGCTGCGGGTGGAATCTCGCATTCCAACCCCGATATCGCCCCAGTGTCCGAGGCCGGGTTTCTGGCTGGCACCATCCTGCTAACCCAGGATGGCGAGTTGCCGGTGGAGTTCCTCTCGCCCGGCGACCGGATCATTAGCCGCGACCGCGGCCTTGTACCCCTGCGCCACATCACCCGCGCGCCGCAGACCGTACGTGCCATCCGCTTCGCCGCCGGCTCGCTTGGCGACACTCGCCCCGACTGCGATCTGGTGCTTCCGGCGGGGCAACCTGTGCTGATCCGCGATTGGCGGGCACAGGCGCTCTTCGGCACCCGGCAGGCCCTGGTCCGCGCCGACGCGCTGGTGGATGGAGAATTCGTCTGCGACCTGGGTCCGCGTGTGTTGCACCTGTTCCAGCTGCATTTTGACGTGAACCATGTGCTCTATGCCGGCGGTTTGGAAGTGGCGGGGCAATGCCTGTCTGTTCCCGGCCGTCTCGCCGCCTAGTCACCCGGCCTGCGGAACACCGCCGGCAGTTGCTCCGGCAGATCCTCGGCAATCAGACCGGGGCCGAATTCCAGCGCGCATTCCACATGCAGCCAGGCAGCGATCCCGGCCGCCTGCATCGGCTTCCAGCCGCGCGCCAGCAGCCCGGTGATGAACCCCGCCAGAACGTCGCCCGACCCGGCGGTGGCCAGCCACGGCGCCGATCGTTCGTAATGGGCGGAATTCACCGAACAGCGCCCGTCGGGTGCCGCAATCACCGTATCGGGCCCCTTGAACAGCACGACGCAGCCGGCGCGCCTGGCGGCCTCGCGGGTGGCATCGACCTTGGAATAGGCGGGCCCCCTGGAGGCGGGCGCCTTCAGCTTCGCAGCGATATCCGGGAACAGCCTCGCGAATTCGCCGCCATGCGGGGTGAGGACACAGTTCTCATGCAGCAGTGCAAAAAGCTCCTCCGGATCCTCGGCATAGACGGTCAGGGCATCAGCATCCAGCACCGTGGCACGCCGTGCGGCCAGCGCCACCGGCACCAGATCGCGCGCCCGTTCCACACCCAGGCCCGGCCCCAGACAAAGCGCATTGAGGCGGGCATCCTCCAGCACTGCCGACAACCCCTCGCCCCCCTCGACGCGTGCCAGCATCAAAGCGGTGATCTGGCAGGCAACCTCCATCTGCCCACTCGGCGGTACTCCCAGAGTCACCAGCCCCGCCCCGATCCTGAGCGCCCCCCGCGCCGCCAGCCGCGCCGCCCCGGTCCTGCCGGCTCCGCCCGACAGGATCAGGGCGTGACCGTGGGTATATTTGTTTCCCTGAGACCACTTGGCTGCAAGCCCGCCAAAGATGGACCACGGCCGGCCCACCAGCCCAAACACCTGCGGGTCGGCAAGCTGACGGCCAGAACCAAGCCCGATATCGCAGATCCGCAGCCGTCCAGCCACCCGATGCCCTTCACCGATATGCATGCCAAGCTTGGGCCGATGAAACGAGACTGTCAGCTCTGGTACACAGATCCATCCGGTCACGAGCGGGTCCCAGGCATCCCTCGGATCTCCGAGCAGGATACGACCACTGTCCGCGCACAGACCGGACGGCACGTCGATGGCAACGACCCGGGCCGAATACTCCGTCGAGTACAGCATCGAAAAGACCGACCTTGCATCGTCCGGTACGGGGCGGGACAGGCCGGTGCCGAACATCGCATCCACGAACAGGTCCGAACAGCAGGTTTGCACCCCCGCCAGGCGCTCGGCCAGATCGCCGAGCGACCGCACCTCCCCCATCTCTGCCCACCGCTCGCAATTCACCCTTGCATCCGGCGGCAGCTTCCCGGAGTCGCCATAGAGGAACACTTCCACGGCCCAGCCGCGCTTGTGCAACATCCGCGCCACCACGAACCCGTCGCCGCCATTGTTGCCCGGCCCACAAAGTACGACCGCACTCTTCATTTCGCCCGAAATACTCCGGGGGGTCTGGGGGGCTGGCCCCCCAGCCTCGCCCAGCTCCGGCCATTCCTCGAAAATCGCCTCAATCACGCCCCGACCCGCGCGCTCCATGAGCTCCAGCCCGGTCACCTCGCCGGACTCGATCGCCGCCTGTTCGATAGCCCGCATCTGCGCCGCGGTCAGCAGTTCCGTCATGGCTCCCTTACCCACGATTCAATTCTGCTTGATTTTTATGCGTCACGCTGAAATTTTCACCTCATGCCTGTTTTTGCCGCATCCGCACCGGCTGATTTCCGCAATCGCATTGTGACCCCAGCTTAGACGTGATCTGAGGCGGCGTGACAAGCTTGCAAGGAGCACCGCGATGAAGAAGATCGAAGCGATCATCAAACCGTTCAAGCTGGACGAGGTGAAAGAAGCCCTGCAGGACGTGGGCGTCCAGGGCCTCAGCGTGATCGAAGTGAAGGGGTTCGGCCGCCAGAAAGGCCATACCGAGCTCTATCGCGGTGCCGAATACGTGGTCGACTTCCTGCCGAAGGTGAAACTCGAGGTAGTGCTCGACGACGATCAGGTCGACGCCGCCATCGACGCCATCGTGGGGGCTGCGAAAACCGACAAGATTGGCGACGGCAAGATCTTTGTCTCGACCGTCGAACAAGCCATCCGCATCCGCACCGGTGAAACCGGTTCGGACGCGCTTTGACCCGAACACACTCTAACAGAGGATGAAAAGAGTATGAGCAAGGACGCAGTTCTTCAGCTGATCAAGGAAGAGGGGGCCGAATACGTCGACATCCGCTTCACCGACCCGCGCGGCAAGCTGCAACACGTGACCGTGGTGGCCGATCTGGTCGACGAGGACTTCCTGGAGGAAGGCTTCATGTTCGACGGTTCCTCGATCGCCGGCTGGAAGTCGATCGAAGCCTCCGACATGAAACTGATGCCGGACACCGAAAGCGCCTATGTCGATCCGTTCTACGCGGAAAAGACCATCTGCATCCACTGCTCGGTCGTCGAGCCCGACACGGGCGAGGCGTATCACCGCGACCCGCGCGGCACCGCGACCAAGGCCGAAGCCTATCTCAAGGCATCGGGCATCGGCGATGTGGCCTATATGGGCCCCGAAGCCGAATTCTTCCTGTTCGACGACGTGCGCTACTCGAACACGATCAACAAGGTCTCCTACGAGGTCGATGCGACCGACGCCTCATGGAACACCGACGCCGAGTTCGAGACCGGCAACATGGGTCATCGTCCGGGTCTCAAGGGCGGCTATTTCCCGGTCAACCCGACCGACGAGGCGCAGGACCTGCGTTCGGAAATGCTCTCGACCATGAAGCGCATGGGCATGAAGGTCGACAAGCACCACCACGAAGTGGCGTCGTGCCAGCACGAGCTTGGCCTGATTTTCGGCACGCTGACCAAGCAGGCCGACGAGATCCAGAAATACAAGTACGTGATCCACAACGTGGCGCACGCCTACGGCAAGTCGGCCACCTTCATGCCGAAGCCGATCTATGGCGACAACGGTTCGGGCATGCACGTGAACATGTCGATCTGGAAGGACGGCAAGCCGCTCTTCGCCGGTGACAAATATGCCGACCTGAGCCAGGAAGCGCTGTATTTCATCGGCGGCATCCTCAAGCACGCCAAGACGCTGAACGCCTTCACCAACCCGGGCACCAACAGCTACAAGCGCCTGATCCCCGGCTTCGAGGCCCCCGTGCTGCGCGCCTATTCGGCCCGCAACCGCTCGGGCTGCGTCCGTATCCCATGGACCGAGTCGCCCAAGGCAAAGCGCGTCGAAGCCCGCTTCCCCGATCCGTCGGCCAACCCCTACCTGGCCTTTGCCGCCCTGCTGATGGCCGGCATCGACGGCATCAAGAACAAGATCGATCCGGGCGAGGCGATGGACAAGAACCTCTACGACCTGCCCGCCGAGGAACTGGCCGGCATCCCGACCGTCTGCGGCAGCCTGCGCGAAGCGCTGGAGTGCCTGGCCGCCGATCACGACTTCCTGCTGCAGGGCGACGTGTTCACCAAGGATCAGATCGAAGGCTATATCGAGCTCAAGATGGAAGAGGTCCACAAGTACGAGCACACCCCGCATCCGGTGGAATTCGGCATGTACTACAGCTGCTGATCGCGGCCTGTATCGCAAATCGGGGCGCCCTTCGGGGCGCCCCTTTTGTCTGGAATGGCCCTGCGGATGCCTTGCCCTGTCGGGAACCGCAGTCGTACCGGCCCGCGGCAAAGCCGATCAGGCAAGCGATGCTTGCCCTGTTTCGGCTTCCAGCTTGAACACCTCTATCGGTTCGCGGATTCCCTTGAGGTGCAACGTGCCCCGCGAAACCACCCGGAATTCATCCTCGACCGCGATGGCCGCCCTTGGGCTCAGCAGAATTTCACCGTCCTCGGCTTCGTCGCACAGTCTGGAGCCAAGATTGATCGCGGTACCCGAGGCGGTGTAGTCGAACCGCCCCTCCGAGCCGACCATGCCGACCGTGGCGTATCCCAGCGACACACCGACCCCGAATCCCAGCCGGTAACCCAACCTTTTCCACTGGCGTCCCAGTTCCGCCATGCGCGCGCGCATCGCGACCGCCAGCCGGACGGCCTCGCCGGCCGGATTCTCGCAAGGGATCGGGTCGTTGAACAGCACCATGATCCCGTCGCCCATCCGATGATCCACCCCCGCGCCATGCGCGTTGATCAGCTTGCCCATCTCCTCGTGATAGGTCTGAAGCACTTCGATCGTCTCTTCCGGCTCGGCCGTTTCGCAGAACGCGGTAAACCCGCGGATGTCGCAGAAGAGCACACCCAGCAGGGCACGATGGCTGGACAGCATCCTGTCCGCTCCCAGGGAAACGATCGTATCGGCAACGGCCGGCGGCAGGAACCGTTTGAGGCGCCCCATGCGTTCCAGTTCGCCCACCTGTTCCTCGACCCTCTCCTGGAGAGATTGATTGAGCCGGTGAACCTCTTCGGTCTTGTCCCTCAAGGCACAAAACTGCCGGACATTCTCGACGGCGATCATCGCGTGGTCGGCGAACAGCTGGATCAGTTCGATATCGGCGCCCGGAAATGCCTCGGGAACCCGGCCCGCAAGGCTCAGGACGCCATGGCATCGACCGCGCGCCAGCAATGGAACGTGCAGAAGGCTTCTTGCCCCTCCGGTATTCGGGTCGGGGTTTTCGGTTTCGGTGTCGGATATGAGAATGACCGTCCGGGTAACGGCCGAGCGCACCAGCGGATTGTCCGTATCCTCCAGCCTGGGCGGGTTCTGGAAATGAAGCGCGACCAGCCACTCATCCTCTCCTTGGTAAGCGGCAAGCTGCAATTCCTTGCCGTCTTCGGACACCAGAAAAAGCCCCGCATGCAGGCTGTCGCACAACCGCCGGGCATGGGCGAGGATCACGTCGAACACCGGAAGGCTGTCCTCGCGAGAACTGGTTATCACCCGAAGAATATCGCGCGAGGCAGCTTCGCGCTCTCGCATCGCCCGAAACGTCGGCAGGTCGACTTGCGGATCCGTGTCTGAGTTCAACCCTGGTTCTCCGGTCAGAAGAATTATTGACAATCTTCAAGTCCCGGCACGATAACGCAAGGTCCAATCGGGTTCGACGGCGACGAACAGACCGTGCCGTCTCCCCGGAACTATGGTGTCAGATCCATCGCAGTGACGATCCCGCTATAGGGCAGTCCCGCCTGGTCATTCAGCGCACGCACGTCATCTTCGGTTGCTGCCTCGAAAAGGCACATGCACCGTCCGTCCTGCGGCGCAAATGTCGAACGGATGTACCGGATTTCGGTGCCTGCCGCGCGCATCTCGGCAGCCTTGGAAATAGCTGCTTTTTGCGCACCTGCCAAATCTTCCATCGCGATCCCCTTGAGATCGCGTTCCACCATGAACACCGGCATCCATGCCTCCCTTGCCCCGATTCCATCGACTTGGAAATCCTACAACACTCTCACTGCGGGCAGAACGAACAACTTGTTTCTGCTACACAACCGCCGGCTTTTTGGTTTTTTGAGGACAGAGCGGACCGCCACCTGAAACACCCGCATCTTTTTTGCCGCGTGCAGGGCACACATTCCCCTTTGAGCCAAGATGCCACCCGGCTAGTCTGGTCGCATATTGCGAACCAAGGACTGATTTTCATGCGGCTACTTGCCTTGACCTTCGCGGCCATGCTCGCCGCCAGCGCCAGCGCGGCCCAGACGATCGAACGCATTCGCGATAGCGGACAACTCACCATCGGATTCCGAACCGACGCACCGCCCCTTTCCTTTGCCGATGCCGAGGGACGGCCTTCGGGCTATACCCCGATGTTGTGCGACCGGCTTGCGCAGGCCATCGCCGATCGTCTGGACCTGCCCGAACTGAACGCCAGTTTCGTGCCAGTCAGCACGACGGACAGGTTCGAGCGGATCGCCAGGGGCGAGATCGACATTCTCTGCGGTGCGGCCACAGTGACCCTGGAAAGACAGAAGATCGTCGATTTCTCGATCCCGGTCTATGTCGATGGCACCTCGGTCATCTCCCGCCGGGGCGTCGGTGCCCGCCTGTCGGATCTTGCGGGCCAAACCATCGGTTTTCGGACTGACACCACCACCGAACAGGCGGTCCGGAATTCGTTCCAGGCCGCCGGGCTCGAGGCCCGGTTCGAACCGTTCGCCGATCACAAAGCCGGGTTCAAGGCCCTGAACGACGGAGCGCTCGACGCCTATTTCGCCGACCAGTCCATCCTGATCTTCAACTATGTGTCCGGCAGGATGGCCGAACGCTTCCAGATTCTCGACGAGATCCTGACGCTCGAGAAACAGGCGCTCGCCCTGCCCCGCGGGGACAGCGATTTCCGCCTGCTGATCGACACACTCCTCTCCGAGATGTATGCCGACGGTACTGTCGGCCGTGTCTTCCACGAGGCCCTGCCGGGCGTGGAACCCGGGGCCGCGCTGAAGGCCATGTTCCTGATCGCGCCAACCTTGCCCTGACCCGCAGCGTCCCAAACGGAGGGTACACGACATGCGACCAATCATTCTGGCCCTGTTGCTGAGCCAGCTTCCTTCCATCGGTGCCGCGCTGACCTGCGGCAACACCTCATCGGGTTTCAACGCCTGGAAGACGGAATTCGCCCAGCTCGCCCGCCAGCGCGGCATCGGCCGGGCCGGGCTCAGCGCGCTCGAACAGGCAAGCTACGCCACCGCGACGATCCGGGCGGATCGGGGCCAGAAAAGCTTCAGGTACTCGCTGGAAAAATTCATGCAGGTGCGCGGCGCTGACACGATTGTGGCGCAGGGCCGCAAGCGCAAGGCGCGCGACCCCGAATTCTATGCCGCGCTGGAACGTCAGTACGGCGTGCCCCCCGGTATCCTGATCGCGCTGCACGGCATGGAAACCGCCTTTGGCGGCTTCATGGGCGACAGCCCTGTGGTTGCAGCGATCACCACTCTGGCCTACGACTGCCGCCGCTCGGATTTCTTCATTCCTCATGCTCTGGCCGCGCTGGAACTGGTCGACCGCAAGGCGATCACGGCCAATACCAGAGGCGCCAAGCACGGAGAACTGGGGCACACGCAGTTCCTGCCCGGGAACGCGCTGACCTATGGTGTCGATGCAACCGGAGATGGAAAGGTCGATTTCTACAACATCACCGACGCCCTTGCTTCGACCGCCAATTTCCTGAGGCAGAAGGGCTGGCAGCCGGGCCGTGGATATCAGCCGGGAGAGCCGAATTTCGAAGTTATCAAGCAATGGAACGCGGCCTCTGTCTATCAGCAGGCGATTGCCATCATGGCCCGGAGAATCGACAGCTAGAAGTTGCATCCCGTCATCGAACCGCCATTCTAATGACAGATTTCCGCCATTTTTCGTCGACTTTTAAGAAAAACATTGGTTTCCATCGACGAACCAATGCCAGAAGAAAGGGGAAATTGCCCTTCTATGATGCCTTTTCGGCCCAATTTTCTCCACCATACGCCGCTAGACTGATCCCAAGTCGAACACTTTAGGAGGATCTCACTGTGGCACGGACAGGAAGGTATCACGGTGGCCTGGTATTCTTGGGAAACGAAGAAGGCGTTCTGGACCGTTTCAGCCGGATCGTCACCGCCACGCTGGAAGATTACGGGCACGCGGTGGAACGCCAGACCTTGCTGAGCGACCGCGAAGCGCGGATAGTTTCGAGCCAGTTTCTGGTCAAGTTGACCCTTGAAACCAACATCGACGGCGACTCGCACATTCGCCGGATGGACGAGACCGCGGGCCTGAACCGCCGCGGACATCAAGTCAAACAGTACAATCGCAACCGACTGGTTGTTTCGATGATGCCGGTTTCGGACATGATCGACGACAAGGACGTGA
Source organism: Ruegeria marina (assembly GCF_900101475.1). Classification (GTDB taxonomy): domain Bacteria; phylum Pseudomonadota; class Alphaproteobacteria; order Rhodobacterales; family Rhodobacteraceae; genus Ruegeria_B; species Ruegeria_B marina. Next base: position 132,928 of record NZ_FMZV01000004.1, read on the forward strand.
CCGAACTGATGCTCGTGGTCATGCTCTATCGGATGGTCGATCTTTATACCAGTGAACTCATCGAATGGCTCGACCCCAACGTCCGCCTGACGGTAGAACAATTTCTGGGTGCATTTTCGAATGTCTCTCCCCGCCGTGTCCGTGGACCCCAGCAAGTTTTTTTCGACCACGGCGACCGGTTTGCACCGATCGACGAGACCGCGCCGGATCTGGCTATGCGGTACGACATGATCATGGGACGCAAGGCCCATGAAGGCGAGATCGGACTCGTGGAATTGACCGAACAGGAAGCTTTGGCACTGGCCTTCCGCAGTGAACCCAGACCCGACGAATACGACGGATTGTCGTCCGAGGAAAGTGCCCAGAATGATATTCGGCGGCTGGCGAGTTGGGGCATGACCGGTTGCCTCGCCTTCGTATCCGCACCGATTGCGGTGTCCCTGGCTGCGGTCAACCTGATCCGGGGCGAGGACTTCCGCTTGAACACGCAAGTTCTGTCACTGACGGCGGCCCTTGTGTTCATGCAAAGCTCGGGCATGTTGACAAGCGTCATCTCGCTGCTGCCGATCTGAAGGGGCCGGAAATGGAACCACGCGGGCTTTCGCCGGAAGTGGCGAAAGCCTTTTGTGTTCCTGCATGTCCTTGCATCATGCCTGACGGGATCGGCCGAAATCACGGCAGTCCGTGACTGGACAGGGTCGCCCAGACCGGTTTCACACGCCTGGCTTGGGCGCGTCGGTCCTCGCGACCACATAAGTGTGGATGGTGAACACGACCGCCTGGGTTTCAGGCAGGCGCAGAATGCTTTGCCGCTCTGTCCGCAGATACCCTGCATCATCGGGAACCGGCACCCGACGGCGATCGTGGATGCTGCGCGGCTGGTGCAGCTCGGCATCGGCATACCACAGTGCATTGAACCGCCAGAGCGGACGCCCCACCTGCACACCGTCGAACAGCCGTTGCACCCGGGCAGCGATGCCCGCGTCATAGCTGGCAACCGGTTCATGAATGCCGATCAGCGGGCGCCGGAACTTTTCCGAGAGCATCCAGCTTGCAGGAAAACACAGAACAGCGCCTGTCAGCACATGTTCGTTGCCCTGTTTCTGCAAAATGCAGAAATCCTCCTGCACCAGACGCCCCAATGTGTGCATCGGGTTCGACCGGTCGATGGCGACCCTGACACCGTCGGGACGGCGAAGCTCGTCGCCAGCACCGGGATAGGCCGCCTCCAGCACCATCCCGAGCAGTTCCAGCGCCGCAGGCCGCGCGCCCTCGTCCAGCGCCAGAACCTCTGCCGGACGTTCCGCGATCAGCGCATCCCTGCGCGCCATCTGGCCGGCAAACGCCTCGTCCCGGTGCAGCCAGTCGGCCATTTCCATCGGTTGAATGCCCGGCAACGGACGCGGACGCAGCACGTCATAGGGGATGGTCTTATGCAGAATCTCGGTCATGCAGCTTGTTAACAAAACAACGGGCTCTGCGGCAGGTCAAAAAACGACACCAGGCGACGTCGCAGTAGAATGCGACTCACACGGACAAGCCAGCCAATGCTGCCCCCAGCCAAGGGAGACCACCGATGAACAGCCACTATCGCGACACCCGCAAGATCGACCCCAACCGCGGCACAACGCTGGGCGACGGCACGCCGAATGACAACGACCGGATCGAGATCGGGCCGACCCAACTGGCCTTCGCCGAATGGGCGGCGGCCGGGCTCGAACTCCCCAACCTGGAACGGATGCGCGAATACCGCTGGAAACGGCTGACCCAGGCCATTGTCGACCGGGGTTACGGCGGCCTCCTGATGTTCGACCCGCTCAATATCCGCTATGCTACCGACTCGACCAACATGCAGCTGTGGAACACCCACAACCCGTTCCGCGCGGTGCTGCTTTGCGCCGACGGCTACATGGTGATCTGGGACTACAAGAACTCGCCTTTCCTGTCCGAGTTCAACCCGCTGGTGCGCGAACAGCGCTCGGGCGCCGACCTGTTCTATTTCGACCGGGGCGACAAGGTCGATGTGGCGGCGGATGTGCTCTCGAACGAGGTTCGCGTGCTGATCGAGGAACACGGTGGCAACAACAAGCGGCTCGCCGTGGACAAGATCATGCTGCACGGGCTGCGCGCGCTCGAGGCGCAGGGGTTCGAGATAATGGAGGGCGAGGAGGTCACCGAGAAGACCCGCGCCATCAAAGGCGCGGACGAGATCCTCGCCATGCGCTGCGCCCATCATGCCTGCGACAGCGCCATTGCCGAGATGGAGCGCTTCGCCCGCACCAACGTGGGGGACGGCAAGACAAGCGAGGACGACATCTGGGCGGTGCTGCATGCCGAGAACATCCGGCGCGGCGGCGAATGGATCGAAACCCGGCTGCTCGCCTCGGGGCAGCGCACCAACCCCTGGTTCCAGGAATGCGGTCCCCGCATCACCCGGAAAAACGAGATCGTCGCCTTCGACACCGACCTGATCGGCTCTTACGGCATGTGCATCGACATTTCCCGCACCTGGTGGATCGGCGACCAGAAACCGCGCGCCGACATGATCGAGGCGATGAAGCATGCGCATGAGTTCATCCATTACAACATGTCGCTGCTGAAACCGGGCCTGATGATCCCGGACCTGATCGCGCAATGCATGAAACACCCCGCGAAATACGATGCGCAGAAATACGGCTGCCTGATGCATGGTGTCGGGCTTTGCGACGAATGGCCCCTGGTTGCGCATCCAGACAAGGCGGTGCCCGGCTCCTTCGACTATCCGCTGGAACCCGGAATGGTCCTGTGTGTCGAGGCCTGCTGCGGCGAGGTGGGCGGCGATTTTACCATCAAGCTCGAAGATCAGGTGCTGATCACCGAAGATGGTTTCGAGAACCTAACCAGCTATCCGTTCGATTCGGAGTTGATGGGAGAGTAGACCGCCATCTCCCCCTGCCTCGAGATACCGGCGGGCCGTCTGCCCGCCGGGTGCTGTCCTGGCTGTTCTGGCCGGTGCAATCCTGCCGCGCGAAAGGCCCCCCTAATTCACCCCGGCACTCACGTCGAACATGCCCTATGGCCTGCCTGAAGTGCCTTCTGTCGCAATCCTGCCCTTCTGGATCCTTTTGGGGTTGATCGCGTTCTCGCGATCATGGCCAGCGGGCTCGTGGACGACATGACCACATCGCTCGCCCGGTTGCCTCAGGTCTTCGTTTCGGCGCGGGGCGCGACGACCAGCGACGCCCTGCAAAACCTTCCATCGAACGAAATCGCGGAACAGTTGGGCGTCCGGTATCTGTTGCAGGCTTCGGTGCAGGGCGCCCCGAACCGGTTTCGGGTTTCGGCCAGGCTCGACGATACGCGGGCTGTCCCACATGCCGGCGTCGCCTTCACTCATTTCCAGGACGCCCGGTGCGGCTGGACCACGTAGCGGGCGAAGGCCCTCCATCCAGGGTTCGGGCACGCGCTGCACGCAAACGGGGAGACCGACGCGGCCATCGCATGGATGCATAAACCGCCGTCGCAAACCCGGATGCAGCGCATGTCCAGGCGCGGCTCGCGGTTGCACTGGCCGATCAAGGGCGGATGGACGCCGCGCGCGTCGGGGTCGAAAATGCGGTGGAACCGGATCCGAACTTCAGCGCCCGAAAGCTTGCAAGGCTCTTTCCCTTCGCCTCGAAAGAGAAACCCGAATGGTTCGGTGATCTGCTGGAACGGACGGGCCAGCCGGGCTAGTCCAGATCTAGCCCGAGAAACGGCAACGGCATATTTCGGGCAAGAGGCTTTCCCGATCCGAACAGCCGCGAATTTTCCCATCCTGCCAAGAGGCTCTAACGAAAAAGGCCCGGACATCCTGTCCGGGCCTTTCGCTGTAAAAGGGCGCGCGATCAGCCGCGGGCGTTGCCGATCAGCTTCCACAGGCCGGGGATCAGCACGGCGGCCAGCACCAGTTTCAGCGCATCGCCGATCAGGAACGGGGTCAGGCCCCACTGAAGGATCGGCTTGTCCCAGCCATAGAGCTGGCCCAGCCACAGAAGGCCCGGCACATAGATCAGCACATTGGCCAACACCAGCGCCAGCGCCATCTTGCCGAACGAACGGTCCCAGCCGCGGGTGGCTAGCCAGCCCAGCATCACGTTGGCCAGCAGATACCCCACAAGGTAGCCACCGGTGCCGCCCATCATGTAGGTCAGTCCGAATTTCTCGGCCGAAGAGCCTGCGAACACGTCAAAACCCAGCGCGCCCACCAGCAGGTAGCCCAGCATGGTGATCATCCCCAGACGCGCGCCATACGCGGTGCCGATGGTCAGCACGGCGAAGGTGCCCATGGTGATCGGAACCGGCCACATCGGCACCTTGATCTTGGCTGCGATGGCCAGCGCGACGATGCCCAGCACCACCAGAACCGCTTGTTTCGCCAGACGCGCCGTACCCTGGCGCGGGCCGATTGCATCGGCCAGAACAGTCATGCTCATTCGGTTGTCTCCCAATTCAGACAGCTTGTGGCGCTCAGCAATGCCTTGTCATGCGGCGCACTGCAACACGTTTACGCTATCGGGGCGAGAATTCCGTCCTCATTTCATAGGACTTGCGCGGCCCGGATACGCTCCACCGCACCGACCAGCACGGCCATCGGGCAAAGTCATAGGCCGCGTCGTAACTGTCGGGCGCGCAGTCGTGATGGTCCTCCGATGCGGATTGCCCAAGCGTCAAGTTATGGAAAAACCTGCCATCTTCGAAATGGATCGCGATCCGACCCGGCGCAGGGCGCCACAGGTATCGGCGTGTCCCGCGCAGGGTCTGTTGCCCGGGAATATGCAGTGCAACCTCCTCGTCGTAGACGAATTGCCCATCGCCGCGGCGCAGCGTCGCGACCCCCTCAGCACGCAGCACCTGTCCCGCCAGCCGGTCATCTATGGCGCGGGTCAGGTGCCAGTCGCCCTCGAAATCCTCGATCCGCTCCGGTCCGTTCATGCACTTCCCCCGAATGCGCAGGAAAATGGCCCCGATCGGGCAAACCGTCTCATGTTCCTGCTCCTGCCTTGTCGTGCGGGGCGCGGCGGTTTATGACGCGCGCCAACTGGTCCTGCCAATCACAAAAAGGTGCCGCTGCCAATGATCCCCCGCTATTCCCGCCCCGAGATGGTTGCAATCTGGTCGCCCGAGACCAAGTTCAAGATCTGGTATGAGATCGAGGCGCATGCCTGTGACGCCATGGCCGATCTGGGCGTGATCCCGCGGGAAAACGCCGAAGCCGTGTGGAAGGCCAAGGATGTGGACTTCGATGTCGCCCGGATCGACGAGATCGAGGCCGTCACCAAGCATGACGTCATCGCCTTCCTGACCCATCTGGCCGAGCATGTGGGCAGCGAAGAGGCCCGCTTCGTGCACCAGGGCATGACCAGTTCGGATGTGCTCGACACCTGCCTGAACGTGCAGCTTGTGCGCGCCGCCGATCTGCTGCTGGCAGGCGTCGACAAGGTGCTCGCGGCGCTCAAGAAACGCGCCTACGAGCACAAGGACACCGTGCGCGTGGGCCGCAGCCACGGCATCCACGCCGAGCCCACCACCATGGGCCTGACCTTTGCCCGCTTCTATGCCGAGATGGACCGCAACAAGAACCGGCTGGAAAAGGCCCGCTGGGAAGTCGCAACCGGCGCCATCTCGGGCGCGGTTGGCACCTTCGCCAATATCGACCCCGCCGTCGAGGAGCATGTCTGCGCGAAACTGGGCCTGCGCCCCGAACCGATCTCGACCCAGGTGATCCCGCGCGACCGCCACGCGATGTTCTTTGCGACGCTGGGTGTGATCGCCTCCTCGATCGAGAACATCGCCATCGAGATTCGCCACATGCAGCGCACCGAGGTGCTGGAAGGCGCCGAATTCTTCTCGATGGGGCAGAAGGGGTCCTCGGCCATGCCGCACAAGAAGAACCCGGTGCTGACCGAGAACCTGACCGGCCTTGCCCGCCTTGTTCGCATGGCGGTGATCCCGGCGATGGAAAACGTGGCGCTCTGGCACGAGCGTGACATCTCGCATTCCTCGGTCGAACGCGGCATCGGCCCCGACGCCACCGTGACGCTGGACTTCGCCCTGCACCGGCTTGCCGGCGTGGTCGAGAAGATGCTGATCTTCCCCGAGAACATGCTCGACAACATGAACAAGTTCCCCGGCCTGGTGATGAGCCAGCGGGTTCTGCTGGCCCTCACCCAGGCCGGCGTCAGCCGCGAGGACGCCTATACCATGGTGCAGCGCAACGCGCTGAAGGTCTGGGAAGAGCGCGTCGATTTCCGCGAACAACTGCTGGCCGATGCCGATGTGGTCGCCGCCCTGGGCGAGGACGGCATCAACGAGAAATTCGACATGGGCTATCACACCAAACATGTCGACACGATCTTTGCCCGCGTTTTCGGCAAGTGATGCCTGACGGGTCGGCCGATCGGGGCCGATCCGACACTTAAACGTGAGCCCCTCTTTGACCAGGAGGGGTTCTGCGCTACACTCCTTGCCATATCATCAAGCGGAGGAGTTCCGATGACCCTCAAGACCTTGACTTGCGCGGTGGTTCTGACGATGGCGCCGCTTTCGGCGCTGGCCATGGGCTGTTCCAGCCGCGGCCACGAGCAGACGCAATCCTGCGCCCCCGGCACCCAGTGGGACGCCGGCTCGCAAAGCTGCGTGCAGGTGGTCAACAGCTGAGCCTCGCTTGGCATTGGAAGGGGCTCCGGGTGATTTCCGGGTGACCCGGATCCTTTTGATTTTACTTGTTTCGTCTCGTTCAGGAGCTTTCTCATGCGCGTTTTTCCCGTGATCGCCCTTGGCCTCGCCCTGCCCCTTTCCGCCTTTGCGGCCGGCGGCGATAACGGCGGCGGCTCGACCTGGACCAACCCGCCAAAAGAGACGCAGACCACAAAGACCTGCAAGGGGGTCAAGGTCTGGGACGAGAAAACAGGCAAATGCGTCGCCCCCAAGAATTCGTCTCTGGACACCGACACGCTCTATGGCGCGGTACGCGAACTGGCCTATGCCGGGCGCTACGCGGATGCCCAGGGCGTGTTGGCGGCGATGCCCGACCAATCCGATGACCGGGTGTTGACCTATTGGGGCTTCACCCATCGCAAGATGGGTGATCCGAACAGGGCCGCCCTCTACTACGATGCCGCGATTTCCGCCAATCCCGACAATATCCTGGCCCGCAGCTATATGGGCCAGGGCTTTGTCGAAGAGGGCAGGACCGACCTCGCCATCGCCCAGTGGCGCGAGATCAGGGCGCGCGGCGGGATCGGCAGCTGGGCCGAGGTCTCGCTGCGCGAGGCGATCCGAACCGGCCTGACCTACAGCTACTGACCGGCCCCGATTCAGCGTTTCTTTACGCCCGCCGCACTAACCTGCCTGCGACTCTGAAGACGGACGACGCAGGCAGATGCAGGACAGAAATGCGCTGGCGCCACTGGACGCCGAGATCTTTGACATCGACGCCCCGCCCGCGCGGCGGCAGCGTGGCAATGACAGGGTGCCCGACGATACCGCCCGGCGGGTGCCACGGGTTCTGAGCAATCTGGAAAAGGCGGCCGTCGTGGTCCGCCTGCTGCTCAACCATGGCGCCGACATCCCGCTCGAAGCACTCCCCGAGGATCTCCAGGCACGGCTCACCAAACAAATGGGAAAAATGGGTCTTGTGGACCGGGTGACTCTGGACGCGGTGGCCGAGGAGTTCGCCGAGGCGCTCGACGGCATCGGCCTCAGCTTTCCGCATGGGCTGGCGGGCGCGCTCTCCGCGATGGACGGCAAGATCAACCCGACCACCGCCGCGCGCCTGCGGCGCGAGGCGGGTGTGCGCCAGATGGGCGACCCCTGGCAGCGCCTGCGGGCCTTGCCCCCAGGAGAACTGGCCGAAATCGCCCAGGCCGAAAGTACCGAGGTCGCCGCCGTCCTGCTCTCCAAGCTGGATACCGCCAAGGCGGCGGCGCTCTTGGGCACGCTGCCCGGCCCTGTGGCCCGCCGCATCACCTATGCCATCTCGCAGACCGGCAAGGTCACGCCCGAGGCGGTCGACCGGATCGGCTGGTCACTCGCCGCGCAGATCGACGCAAGGCCGATCCTGGCCTTCGCCGACCGGCCGGAGAAGCGGGTCGGAAACATCCTCAACCAGTCGGCGCAAGCGACCCGCGATCAGGTGATGAGCGCACTGGACGAGGAGGATGCCGAATTTGCCACCTCGGTGCGCAAGGTGCTGTTCACCTTCGCCGATATTCCCCGCCGCGTCGCCACCCGCGACGTGCCCGCGATCATCCGGGTCTCCGACCAGGATCAACTGGTGCTGGCCCTTGCCGCCGCGACCGAGGGCGAAGAGGCCGCCGTAGCCGAATTCCTGCTGGGCAACATGTCCGCCCGGATGGCCGACAACCTGCGCGACGAGATCCGCGAACGCGGCAAGGTCAAGCGCAGCGAAGGCGAGACGGCGATGACCGCGCTTGTCGCCACGATCCGGACGCTGGAGGAGGAGGGCGCGCTGAAACTGATCGACCCGGACGAGGAAGACGGCTGAAGCACTGGCCCCGACGGTCATGGACAGCGAGCAGCGGCGGCGCTATCAGCTTCACATGTTCAGTGAATTCACCACCCGATCGCAGATCGCTGCCAGATGAGCCAGTCGTCCCGCCAGGCCATCGTCTACATGGTTCTCGCGATCCTGTTCTTCACGCTGATGGATGCTACGGTCAAGGCGCTGACGCCGCGCATCGGCGTGATCCCGGCGCTCTGGGCGCGCTACACCGGCCAGATGGTGCTGGTGGTGCTGCTTGTGCTGCCGCGCCTGCACCGCGTGGCGCGCACCCGCTACCCGCGCCTGCAACTGCTGCGCTCGCTGATGCTGATGGGGGCCACCTGGTTCTTCTTCATCGGCATCAGCCGCATTCCGCTGACCGACGCCAGCGCGCTGATGGCGGTCAACCCGGTGCTGATCACGCTGGGTGCGGCGCTTTTCCTCGGCGAGGCGCTGGGCCCCCGGCGCATCCTCGGCATCGCCATCGCGCTGGCCGGGGCGATGATCATCCTGCGCCCCGGTTCGGCCCTGTTCCAGCCCGCCGCCCTGTTCCCGCTGGCCGCCGCTGCCTGCTATTCGACCTATGCGCTGCTTACCCGCCGCGTCGGCCCGGACGAGGATGTCTGGACCTCGCTGCTCTATACCGGTCTTATCGGCACCATCATCCTCAGCCTCGTGGTCGCCCCCTACTGGCAGACGCCCGACCTGGCGGCCTGGGGCCTGATCGTGCTGGTTGTCGGTTTCGGCACCATGGGCCAGCTCAGCCTGATCCGCGCCTTCTCGCAGGGCGAGGCCGCGATGCTTGCCCCCTACGCCTATTGCGGCCTGGGCTTCGCCGCTGTCTGGAGTGCGGTGTTTTTCGGCGAATATCCCGATGTCTGGACGATCCTGGGCGCGCTTGTGATCGCGGGGGCGGGCCTGTATGTCTGGCATCGCGAAATGCACAGCCGGTAAGAGACCCCGATGCCCCTGGAAAAATCCGAACTCAGCCGCGGCGCGCGCGCGTCCTACTACGCCCAATACCTGGTGCTGCGCGGGCTGATCGGTGGCATGCGGATGCTCCCCTATGGCACGCGGATCGCGGCCATGGGCCGGTTGATGAGCACGCTGGGGCCGCTGGTGGGGTTCAGCAAGCGCATTCGCGCCAACCTTGCGCTCACCTGCCCCGGTCTGCCCGAGGAGGAGATCAGCCGCCTGTGTCGCGCCGTCCCCGACAACGCGGGGCGCGCGATCATGGAACATTTCTCGCCCGAGGATTTCACCAAACGCCAGAGAGCCGCCGAAATCACCGGCCCCGGCGTCGCCGCCTTTGACGCGGCCGTCGCGGCGGGCAAGCCGGTGATGATGATCACCGCCCATTTTGGCCATTACCTGGCTGCACGGGTCGCATTGCAGGCCCGCAGCGGCAAGCCGATCGGCTGCCTCTACCGCCGCATGGCCAACCCCTATTTCAACGAGATTTATGTCGATGCCTTCCACAAGACCGGCAAGCCGATGTTCGAACAGGGGCGGCGCGGCATGATGGAGATGGTCCGCGCGCTGAAACAGGGCGGGATCATCGCCATCGTCTCGGACCTGCACGCCCATGGGGGCGAGGCGCTCGACTTCTTCGGCCAGCCCGCCGTCACATCGGTCCTGAACGCCGAACTGGCGCTGAAATACGATGCGGTGATGATACCTTGTTACGCGGTGCGCAAACCGAACGGGCTGGATTTCGAAATCGTCCTGCACGATCCGGTGCCGCATTCCGACGCCAGAACCATGACCCAGTTCATCAACGACGATCTGGAAAAGATGGTGCGCCGGCATATGGGGCAATGGTTCTGGATCCACCGCCGCTGGAAACCCTGGCTCGACGCCGAACCCGAGACGGACACAGGCGACGCCTGATCACCTGATCCGCGCCGCGGCCACGATCGGCCCGGCATCGGCCCGCTGCACCAGCACCACCACCGGCAGGTCGCCCTCGACCGGCACCGTCAGATCCAGCGCCGCGCTGCCGTTCCATCGGCCCACGACGGTCATGCTTTCAACCACATTGGCATAGTCCAGTTCCTGGCCCGCAAGCTCACCCCGCGTGATCGAGGCATGGCGCAGCGGAGCATAACGCACCAGTTGCAGCACATGGTCTCCGGTGCTCCCTGCCCCCGCAGGCGTCAGCGAGATGCTCACCGCATCCTCTGCGCGCGATACCGACAGTTCGGCCTGCGCAGGCTGCGCCTTCTGCGCCTCGATCAGGCGCATCACATCCGCCTCGCGCGTGCCCACCACGTCCTGGCCCCCCTGCACGACCATCTGCGGCGTAAAGATCATGGTCCGCCCGCCCGACCGGGCATAGGCCTGCTGCCGCAAGGTGTTTGCCGGGCTGGCAAAGGTATCCTTCCAGCCGATATAGTCCCAATAATCCACATGCAGCGCCAATCCGATCACGTCATCCCGCGCCGCCAGCCTGTGCATGATCTTGTCCGCCGGCGGGCACGAAGAACAGCCCTGCGAGGTGAACAATTCCACCACAACCGGCTGTTCCGCTCCGGCAAGACCGGGCAAGCTCAGCGCGGCCAGCGCAAGGTACAGGGCGGCTGGTTTCATGGCGCGTCTCCTTCCGGTTCGAATGTCCTATTTCCAGATCTACGCCGCAGAGGCTCACAACACCAATCAAGGTTGCTTGAGCGCCGCATGCTGCCCGGTATACAATTGTATACCTTCATATTGCAAAGCCATGTGTGCAATGGTATACCAAAATTGACGCACCCCCCGTCTTGGCGCTTGAACCAAAGGCGGACGTGATGCAGATAACCCGCAGCGAATCCCATTTCCACGTTCCTCGAGAGGGAGGCCAAGATGCCCATCACAGTCGGACAGGATACCGCCAAGACGCGCCGAACGCTCAGCGTCAATGGCAAATCCATTTCCTATTACTCCATCCCCGCCGCGACCGAAGCCGGTCTCGGCGATTTCTCGAACCTGCCCGCCTCGCTCAAGGTGGTGCTTGAGAACATGCTGCGGTTCGAGGATGGCGGCTTCTCCGTCTCGGTCGAGGACATCAAGGCCTTCGCCGAATGGGGCGCCAAGGGTGGCAAGAACCCGCGCGAGATCGCCTATCGCCCGGCCCGCGTACTGATGCAGGACTTCACCGGCGTGCCCGCCGTGGTCGACCTGGCCGCCATGCGTGACGGCATCAAGGGTCTGGGCGGTGACGCGCAGAAGATCAACCCGCTCAACCCCGTCGACCTGGTCATCGACCACTCGGTCATGATCGACGAGTTCGGCAACCCCCGCGCCTTCCAGATGAACGTGGACCGCGAGTACGAGCGCAACCTCGAGCGTTACACCTTCCTGAAATGGGGCCAGAAAGCGTTCAACAACTTCCGCGTCGTGCCGCCGGGCACCGGCATCTGCCACCAGGTCAACGTGGAATACCTGGCGCAGACCGTCTGGACCGACACCGACCAGGCCGGTGAAACCGTCGCCTATCCCGACACGCTGGTCGGCACCGACAGCCACACCACCATGGTCAACGGCCTGGCCGTTCTGGGCTGGGGCGTCGGCGGCATCGAGGCCGAGGCCGCGATGCTGGGCCAGCCGATCTCGATGCTGATCCCCGAGGTCGTCGGCTTCAAGCTGACCGGCGAGATGATCGAAGGCAGCACCGCCACCGACCTGGTGCTGAAAGTGGTCGAGATGCTGCGCAAGCATGGCGTGGTGGGCAAGTTCGTCGAATTCTATGGCCCCGGCCTCGATCACCTGCCCCTGCCCGACCGCGCGACCATCGCCAACATGGCCCCGGAATACGGCGCGACCTGCGGCTTTTTCCCGATCGACGACGAAACCCTGCGCTACCTGCGCCAGACCGGCCGCGACGAGGACCGCATCGCGCTGGTCGAAGCCTACGCCAAGGAAAACGGCTTCTGGCGCGGCGCCAATTATGCGCCGATCTACAGCTCGACGCTGGAACTCGACATGGGCACCATCGTTCCGGCGATCTCCGGTCCGAAACGGCCGCAGGACTATCTGCCGCTGACCAACTCGGCCTCGGCCTTTGCCAAGGTCGTCGCGGAACACCGCGGCATCGACATCTCCAACGCCGCCAAGGACATGGCGGACGAAGGGCCGGTTGCGACCAAGCAGGTGGACGTCCTGAAATCGGTCGCCGTCGACGGCGAGGAGTATCAACTGCGCGACGGTTCGGTGGTGATCGCCTCGATCACCTCCTGCACCAACACCTCGAACCCCTACGTGCTGATCGGCGCCGGCCTGGTCGCCCGCAAGGCGCGCGAACTGGGCCTGAACCGCAAGCCCTGGGTCAAGACCTCGCTGGCACCCGGTAGCCAGGTGGTGACCGAGTATCTCGAGGCCGCCGGCCTGCAAGAAGATCTCGACGCCATCGGCTTCAACCTGGTGGGCTATGGCTGCACCACCTGCATCGGCAACTCGGGCCCGCTGCAGCCCGAAATCTCCAAGGCGATCAGCGAGGGTGACCTCGTCGCGACCGCCGTCCTCTCGGGCAACCGCAACTTCGAGGGCCGCATCAGCCCCGACGTACGCGCCAACTACCTGGCCTCGCCGCCGCTGGTGGTCGCCTATGCGCTGGCCGGAGACATGAACATCGACCTGACCACCGAGCCGCTCGGCACCTCGAAGGACGGCCAGCCGGTCTACCTCCAGGATATCTGGCCCACCAACAAGGAAATCGCCGACCTGGTGAACGCCACCGTGACCCGCGAGGCATTCCTCAAGAAATACGCCGACGTGTTTAAAGGCGACGCCAAGTGGCAATCGGTCGAAACCACCGACAGCGAAACCTACGACTGGCCGGCAACGTCGACCTATATCCAGAACCCGCCCTATTTCCAGGGCATGTCCCACGAGAAAGGTGAGATCACCAATATCGAGGGCGCCCGTGTACTGGCGATCCTCGGTGACATGATCACCACCGACCACATCTCGCCCGCGGGCTCGTTCAAGGTAGACACGCCCGCCGGCAAATACCTGACCGAGCGCCAGGTGCAGCCGCGCGAGTTCAACTCCTATGGTTCGCGCCGCGGCAACCACGAGGTGATGATGCGCGGCACCTTCGCCAACATCCGCATCAAGAACGAGATGCTGGACGGCGTCGAAGGCGGTTTCACCAAGGGCCCCGATGGCGTGCAGACCTCGATCTACGACGCCTCTATGGCCTACCAGGAGGCTGGTATTCCGCTGGTGATCTTTGCCGGCAAGGAATACGGCGCCGGCTCGTCGCGCGACTGGGCAGCCAAGGGCACCGCACTGCTGGGCGTCAAGGCCGTGATCGCCGAAAGCTTCGAGCGTATCCACCGCTCGAACCTGGTTGGCATGGGGGTCATCCCGTTCGAGTTCACCGGCGGCGACACCCGCCAGTCGCTGGGCCTGAAGGGCGATGAAACCGTCTCGATCCGTGGTCTGGACACCATCCAGCCGCTCCAGACCGTGCCCTGCGACATCACCTATGGCGATGGCACCACCAGGACGATCGAGGTCAAGTGCCGGATCGATACCGCGCCCGAGATCGAATACATCGAGAACGGCGGCGTGCTGCATTACGTGCTGCGCAATCTGGCCAAAGCCAGCTGAGGCCGGTCGGTCGAAACAAGAGCGGGCGCCCCAACCGGCGCCCGTTTTTTTTGCGAGGCTCTGCCTCGCGCTCCGGAGTATTTGCGACCAGAAAGAAGCGCGAACACGTGTCCCGCATTTCATCTTCTCAGAAATACGCCGGGGAACTGCCCGCCAGGGCGGCGGGGGCAGCGCCCCCTCTGTCCAAGACCGGGGCTAGCGGGCCGCGGCCTTTTCCAGCGCCGGGCGGATCGTGCTGTCGATCACCCGCGAGGTGATCGGTCCGGCAAAGCGCAGAACGATCGCGCCGTCCCCCGCGATGACATAGGTTTCGGGAACTCCGTAAACGCCCCAGTCGAGACCGGTTCGCCCTTGCTCGTCCCGCCCAAGGGCCGCGAAAGGGTTTCCCAACTCGTCCAGGAATGCCTGCGCGTTCTCCACCTTGTCCTTGTAGTTCACACCGTAGATCGGAATGCCTTCGGCGGCGAGTTTTTCAAGGCTCGGATGTTCGGCCCGACATGGGGCACACCAACTGGCCCAGAAATTGACAAGCTTCACCTCGCCATCCCGCAATGTGGCTTCGTCGAAGCCCGGCGCGCCGGGAAATTCTGTCAGAACCAATGCAGGGGCGGGCTGGCCCTCGCGCGCCGATGGCAGGGATTCGGGATCATCGCGGAACATGCCGACAGCGGCCAGCAGTACGAACGCACCGAAAATCAGCGGTGGCGCCAGCATCAATGGAGAAACCTTAGCCATCGCGTGACACCCTCTGCTCGATCTGTTCCATTTCCGTCCGAACCTTTCGGCCGCGGCGCAGGCTCAGTGCAACCAGTGCAACCAGCAGCAAGATGGATGCGCCGTAGGCAGACAGGACCGTTGCTGCGTATTTTCCAAGATCGGGGATCATCCGTTCACCCTTTCCCGTGCCAGCAGCGCCTTGATCCGGCGCGCGCGAATCTCGGTTCCGGTGCGGTAGAACACAAGGGCCACGAACAGCAGGAAGAAACCCACCATGGAAAGCAGTAACGGGTAGGCATAGACATTGCTGACCTTTTCGGTTGTGTCGGCGCCGGTGACAGCGCCGGCGCGCAGGACGGACGCCCCCTGATGCAGGCCCTGGTTCCAGAAATAGACGGCGTATCGGCTGAGAACGGCAAAGACCGAGCCCACAAGACACAGAACAGAGGTCAGATCGGCGGCAGTGTCGGGATCCTCGATGGCCTCCCAAAGGGCGATGTACCCAAGGTAGAACAGGAACAGCACCAGAAAGGACGTCAGGCGCGGGTCCCATTCCCACCAGGTGCCCCACATGGGCTGGCCCCAGATCGCCCCGGTAATCAGCGCGATCATGGTCATCACCGCGCCGATCGGCGCTGCGGCGCGCGATGCCAGAGCGCTGACATGGTGCCGCCGGATCAGCCAGACCAGTGAGGTCACCAGCATCATGAACCAGGCGCTGGTCGCCAGAAAGGCCGATGGCACGTGCACATAGATGATCTTGACCGTGGAGCCCTGCCGGAAGTCGTCGGGCGTGAAGAAGAAGCCCCAGACAAGCCCGCCGATCAGCGTCACGGCGGTCAGCAGCCACAGGACGGGCAATACCCGCTCGGTGGTGGCGAGGAACTTGCGCGGATTGGCATATTCCCAGAGTGCGTTGAGTCTCGTCGATATCGTCATGGAGCCTATCTAGTCCGAAGCGGGGGCTTTCTCAATTGACTTGCGTCAACGCAGATTGACGCGGAGGACGGCAGCGCTGGCAAAGGGCAATAGCGCGATGACCGCGGCACTGATGCCGGCCAGCATCATCAGCGGTGTGGCGAGGGTCATGCCTTCGGCGCCGCGGCGGGCAACCTCGGCGCCGTAGATCAGAGTCGGCATGTAGAGAGGCAGCACCAGCAGCGACAAGAGCAGGCCGCCGCGCTTGAGACCGACGGTCAGCGCCGCGCCGAAGGTGCCTATCACGCTCAGCGCTGGGGTGCCAAGCGCCAGCGAGACCACCAGCCACAGAAAGCCCGGCCCCGGCAGGTTCAGCAACACGCCCAGTACCGGCGCGGCAAGCACCAGCGGCAGGCCGGTGGTCAGCCAATGCGCAAGCGCCTTGATCGTGACGACCGATTCCAGCGGCAGCGGCGCGGTGGCCAACAGATCGAGCGTGCCATCCTCCCAATCGAGCGCCAGCAGCCGGTCGAGCGACAGGAGACAGGCCAGCAGCGCCCCCAGCCACAAGACGCCCGGAGCTATGGAGGCCAGCAGCGCCGATTGCGGCCCCACCGAGAACGGAACCAGCACCGTGACGATCAGGAAGAACGCCAGCCCCAGGCCAAAGCCGCCCCCGGCGCGCAGGGCCAGGACAAGGTCGCGTTTCAGCAGCGCGATCACAGGAATCCTCCGTCGAAATCGCTGTCCAGGGAAGGTCTGGCCTTGTAGGGACCGACATCCAGAACCTCGCCTTCGAGGCCAAGGTCGATATGGGTGGCAATCAGGGCCGATCCGCCCTGCCCCAGATGCGCGCGCACCGCTGCCGCGAACATGGCGACCGCCTCGCGGTCGAGCGACACGGTGGGCTCATCCAGCATCCAGATCGGTCGACCGGTGACAAGAAGGCGCGACAGGCCCAGACGCCTCTTCTGGCCTGCCGACAGGTTTCCGGCATGACGGTCGGCCAGGTCGTCCAGGTGAAAGGCCGTGAGCGCCGGACCGATGTCGCGCCCCCCGAACACCGAGGCCCAGAAACGCAGGTTCTCGGTCACCGACAGCGTTGGTTTCAGCCCGTCGGAATGGCCGGCATAGGCAATGCGATCCTCGGCACCTTCGATCCTGCCGGACAGCGGCGGCTGCAACCCCGCCAGCGTGCGCAACAGGGTCGTCTTGCCCGCCCCGTTGGGGCCGCGCAGGATCAGCGCACGGCCCGGTTCGAGCGCGAAACTCAGCCCTTCGATCACGGGCACGCCGCCGCGGGCAATGGCAAGGTCAGTCACGGTCAGTGTCATGAAACGGGCTTAGCCTATTGGAAGGACGGGAAAAAGGCCGCAAATGACGCATCCGAGACGGCGTTCACACCGGCAGCACCGCCAGCGCGATCCGGCGGCCTTCGGACAGAAGGACATTGTAGGTACGGCAGGCCGATGGTGAAGTCATGATTTCGACCCCCGTCCCCGCCTCTTCCAGAGAAGCCCGCAATGCGGCCGGGATATGCGCGACCTCTGCGCCGGTGCCGATGAAGAGCACGTCGATCTGGTCCGCAAGCGCCAGCAGCGGATCCGCATCCGCGTACCCGCCCCAGGTCGAGGTTCCGCGCGGGCCGGTGAGCGTCGCCCCCTGCCAGACCACACCGCCGATGCGAAAAAATCCGGGGCCATAGCCATCGACCGGTTCTGCGTCGGTGTAGCTCACTTCGGTCAGGCGCATGTCAATCTCTCAGGTTCCAGAACGGAAGGCCCGTCAGCGCGGCGCCCAGGATCAGCCCATAGGCGGCCAGGCGGTAGGCCCTTTCATATCCCGGAACGAATAGCGCCGCACCCAACACCGTGCCAAGCATATTCGGAAGGATCAGCACAAGGCCGGTCACGAAAAACCCGGGATCGAGACGTCCGGCCACCCCCATCATGGCCAGAACCATCCAGTCATAGCCGAACAGGTAGAAGGTTATATTCGCCCGGATCACCGGGGCAGGTTTCGGGCTTGCCATATAGACGAAGATCACCGGCGGACCGGGAATTCCGGCGACGCCGCCAAGGAACCCAGATGCCGAACCGGTCGCAGCGACGGCGGCCGGGGGCAATACCCCGGCGTAACGCCACCCAAGAACCAGCCCGGCCAGCATGATCAGGGAAATGCCCGAGACCAGATACCGGAAGTGCTGCGGGTCGAGCAGGAAAAGCGCCGAAAGGCCAAGCGGCAAGGCAATGGCAGCTCCCCCCAGAAGCCGGACAAGATCGCCCTTGTCCACATGCCGGGCCGCGCGGGGCAGCATCGGCACCGGGCCTACGATATCCATCAGCACCAAGGTCGTGATGGCAGCAACCGGGGACAGAACGGCGCCGGCGAATGGCAGGTAGATCAGCGCGGTGCCAAAGCCAGCGAAACCGCGCACCAATCCGGCCAGAAGCGCCGCCCCGGCCAGGATCGACATCTCGGAAGACGGCAGGTCAAATAAAAATTCCATGAAGGGCATCGTGAAGGGTTCCGCCGCGAGCGATTAGTGCCAGCGGCGGAACGGCAATGACGCCAGGCTCAGGCGTCGATATCGGCGAACTGGTTGCCGGTTGTATTCGTCGGTTTCGACCAATCGCGCTTGACCCCCAGCCAGAGCAGGATGGTCGAGGCGACAAAAATGGACGAATACGTCCCCACCACGATTCCCCAGATCATCGCGAAGACGAATCCGCGGATTACGTCGCCACCCAGGACATAGAGCGAGATCAGCGCCAGAAGCGTCGTCACAGAGGTCATCAGGGTCCGGCTGAGCGTCTCGTTTATCGACAGGTTCAGCAGATCCTTCAGCTCCATCTGCTTGTATTTACGCAGGTTCTCCCGCACACGGTCGAACACGACGACGGTGTCGTTCAGCGAATAGCCCACGATGGTCAGCAAGGCGGCGATGATCGCAAGGTCGAAACGGATCTGAAGTTCGGAAAAGATGCCGATGGTCAGGATCACGTCATGGATGAGCGCCGCAACCGCGCCGAGGGCGAATTGCCATTCGAAACGCAGCCAGATGTAGACCAGCACCGACAAGATCGCCAGCGACACGGCCAGGATCGCGGTCTGGATCAGTTCACCCGAAACCTTCGGGCCGACGGATTCCACCGAGACGAATTGAATATCCGCCGTTGCCGCGCTGAGCGCCGCCTCGACTGCGGCGATGGTTTCGGCGCTGACCGCCTCGGCCTCGTCCTGTGCCTGAATGCGGATCATCGCCACGTTTTCATCCGGTCCGAAGGTCGGGTCGAACACCTCGGTGATGGTCACATCGCCCAGCCCCAGCGGCGTAATGGCATCGCGATAGACGCCCACGTCGATGGGCTGCGTGCTTTGCGTGCGGATCGTGGTACCGCCACGAAAGTCGATGCCGAAGTTCAGCCCCTGCAAGGCAAAGGAGGCAAACCCGATCACCACCATAAGGGCCGAAATACCCAGCCACAGCTTCCAGCGGCCGAAAAAGTCGAACGAGGTTTCGTTCGGAACAAGTTTCAAGCGCATGTCAGACCTCGATCGTCTTGGGACGGCGGCGTTCGAACCAGATCACCACCAGCAGGCGGGTGACGAAGATCGCCGTGAAGACCGAGGTCAAAATCCCCAGTCCAAGGGTGATGGCGAACCCGCGCACCGGGCCCGAGCCCATTGCAAACAGGATCACCGCGGTGATGAAGGTGGTGATATTCGCATCCAGGATGGCGCTGAGCGCCTTTTCATAGCCAAGCTCGATGGCACGCGCCGGGCCCTTCGCAGTTTTCAGTTCCTCGCGGATGCGTTCGAAGATCAGCACGTTGGCGTCCACCGCCATGCCGACCGTCAGCACGATCCCGGCGATGCCTGGAAGGGTCAGCGTACCGCCGATCAGGCTGAGCAGGCCGAAGATCAGCCCGACGTTGATGATCAGCGCGATGTTGGCGAAGATCCCGAACAGGCCATAGCTGGCCCACATGAATCCCAGGACCGCGACAAAGGCCACCACGGTGGCAACCTTGCCGGCATCGATACTGTCCTGCCCCAGTTCCGGACCGATGGTGCGTTCCTCGAGGAACTCGAGTCCCGCCGGAAGCGCGCCGGCCCGCAGCAGAACTGCCAGGTTTGTGCTTTCCTCGACGGTGAAATTGCCCGTGATGATGCCCGAACCGCCAGGAATATGGGACTGGATCACCGGGGCGCTGATCACCTCGTCATCCAGCACGATGGCAAAGGGCGCGCCGATATTGTCGCGGGTGTAATCCCCGAACTTGCGCGCTCCCGAGGTGTTGAAGCGGAAATTCACCGCCGGCCGGCCATTCTGGTCAAAGGCGGGTTGCGCATCCACCAGTTCCTCGCCGGTGACCACCGGAACCGTCTCCAAGGTGTAGTAGACGCCCTGCTGATCCAGCGAAGGAACGACCTTTTGCCCCACATCTGCCCGCGCTTCGGGGTCGGTGCCGCGTGCAACAACCGGGTTGAAGGTGAGTTGCGCGGTCGTGCCGATAATCTCCTTCAATTCGCTGGCGCTGCCGATTCCGGGCACCTGGATCAGGATCCGGTCCGCGCCCTGGCGCTGGATCGTCGGTTCGCGGGTGCCGACCTCGTCGATACGGCGGCGCACGATTTCCAGCGACTGCCTTACCGTGCGGTCGTCGGTCGCAAGCTTCTCGGCCTCGCTGAGCGTTACGACGATCTCGTCCCCCTGGCCGCGCACCTCTATATCGCTGGCCCCCGCACCGGTGAGCGTCTGGATCGGCCGCGACAGACCGCGCACCACTTCGAGCGCTCTTGCCATGCCTTCGGGCTGGCTGATCTTGACGCGAATCTCGTCGGCAGGGGATGGCTGCTTGCGAATGGTGCCGACCGTGCCCCTCTCGTCGCGCAGCGCATTGCGGATTTCCGGCCACATTGCCTCCATCCGCGCTGCGTAGACATCCTCGACCTGCACTTCGGCCAGGAGATGAGCCCCCCCGCGCAAGTCCAGGCCGAGGTTCACCAGGGATGACGGCATCCACGACGGCCACTGACCGGCGGCTGCAGCCAGTTCGGCCGTTTCGCCCTTCATCTCGATCGCGGCGCGCGCGTCGTTGCTCTGCTCGACACGCGTGTAAAAGACATTCGGCAGGGCCAGCAGAAGGCCGCCGAAACAGACCAACCAGACAAGCACCCGTTTCCAGGATTCAATTTGTAGCATTGCCCCGCCTTTTCAGGAGGTTGACGCGAAGCTTCACTTCGCCGGTTCGGTCTTGTTCAGAACCTGAGCGATGGTTGCCTTCACGACACGCACCTTGACGCCTTCGGCGATCTCGACTTCCAGTTCGCCATCTTCCTTGACCTTGGCCACCTTGCCGATCAGCCCGCCCTGGGTGATCACCTGATCGCCACGTCGCAGGGCCGCCACCATTGCCTGATGCTCCTTTACCTTCTTCTGCTGCGGACGGATCAGCAGGAAGTACATGATGCCGAAGATCAGGATGAGTGGGAGAAACTGGGCGACGCCTTCCATGAGCATTTCCTTTGTGATGGCGGGTAGTGGCCCGCGAATTTTGCCGGGAACCTATGCGCAGTTCCACGCCTTTGCAAGTCGAGGCAAGGCACCCTGTCAAACAGCTATCATGCCACTGGTCAGGATCGCGTTCACAGCTATAGTCAAGACATTGGAGGAAGGGGAAAAACGACAATGATCCGCTTGCTGGCAATCATGGTCCTGGCGGTTTGCGCATTGACCTCGTCAATCGCGTTGGCTCAGGACAGTTCGGCGCCCGTCAAAATTCCGCGCGGCGTGTTTCAGGCCCCCGTCATTCTCGACGGGACCGAATTGTTCCTGCTGCGCGGGGTCAGCGGCATGCCCGCGGAGCGCCGCGCGATGCAGGTCCATAACCGGCTGGTTCAAGTCGCCACCGCCTCGAAATCGAATACCGTCGATATCCAGGTCCAGCAGGTACGGGCCGGTTACCTGATCACTGCGGATGGGGTCGATATCGTCATCGTTACGAAGGCAGATGCCGAGCTTGAAAAACTCGACTTGGAGCTGCTGGCAGGCGTGCATGCCGATGTCATAAGAGATGCGATTCTTTCCTACCGCGCCGAACGGACGGACAAGGCGAGACTTGAGGGCGCGATTTACGCCGTTGGCTGGACGGTCGCCTTTGCGATTTTTATCTTTCTGGGAGTACTGCTTCGGCGGTTTCTCAACACCCGTATCACCCGGCTGGTGCACAAGAATCTTGCCGACGTGGAAACCGCGACAAAGGCACATGTTCGCGCCGATGCCATTGCCGCGCTGATCCGTTTCGGAGTGAACTTTGGCCTCCTGGCAATCTTGTTCCTGGGAGCGTATTACTACCTTTCCTTCATCCTGCTCGCCTTTGCCGAAACCAGATATGTCGCCCTGATCCTGTTGACCTATGTGACCCGGCCGGTCCTCAACATCGTTCTGGGTTTCGTGAACTACCTTCCGAACTTCGTGACATTGCTGATCATAGCCCTGGTCACCCAATACGTCATCCGCGGGCTGCGCATCTTCTCCGAGGCGGTCGAAGCGGGAAGTTTCGAGATCGGCAATTTCGAGCGCAACTGGGTTATTCCGACCTTCAATATCGTACGCGCGGTCCTGATCATGATCGCGCTGGTTTTTGCGTTTCCATATATTCCCGGGTCCGATTCGGCTGCCTTTCAGGGGCTGACGATCCTGGTCGGAGCCATGCTGTCGCTCGGATCGAACTCGGTCATGAACAACCTGATTTCGGGGCTTTTCGTGATCTATCGCCGATCCACCTCGATCGGAGACCGCATCAGGATCGGCGAGCATCTGGGCGATGTGGTGGAAATCAAGATGATGGAAACGCACCTGCGGTCCATCAAGAACGAATTGATCTCGATTCCGAACGCGCAGTTGCTGAATTCGGAAGTCGTCAACTATTCCAAGCATGCCGACTCCAACGGCCTTCTGGTCCATACGACTGTCGGTATTGGCTATGAAGAGCCCACCGAAAAGGTCGAGGCCATGCTGATCGAGGCTGCAAAGCGTACCGACGGGCTGAAGAAGCGCCCTGCCCCGTTCGTGCTGTGGGCGGCGCTGGCCGACTATGCGGTCAACTATCAGATCAACGCCTATACCACGCATGGCGCCGTGATCCCGAAGATCAAGTCCGATCTGCACCGCAACATACTGGACGTCTTCACCGAAAACGGCGTGCAGATCATGACCCCGTCCTACGTCGCCGATCCGTCCGAAGCCAAGGTCGCGACCGTGCGCTGGGACGGCAAACTGGCGCATCAATACAACGACGAACGGGTCCGATCCGAAGCCTAGGAATCTATCAAATCCTAAACATGCCCTTCCCGTTGATTTCCGTTGCTTTGCAACACGAATCAGTGCCTTCATTTCCTTGCGCAAACCGCTGTGCGCAAGGCTACTTTTCCATGTTCCAGACCGGGAAGCGGCCCGGTCACTCCTGCTAGAAGGAACAGGCGCATGATGATGGTGCGCTGCTATCTCGCCCCCTCCGAAATCGAAGGTCTGGGGGTTTTTTGTCATGACGATATCCAACGCGGAGACAAGGTCTGGCGGCATGATCGGATGCTCGACGTCGCCTTTCCCGAAGCCAAGCTGGACAATGTCGAACCGCATGTCCGCGAGTTTCTGGAGCGATACAGCTATCCGGACATCCACCGCCCCGGTTACCGGATGCTCGAAGGCGACGAAGGCCGGTTCATGAACCATTCGATGTATCCCAACCTTGACTATTCGGATGGGGTCTGGGGCATTGCGTTGCGGGATATCCCGGCCGGAACCGAACTGACCCGCGACTATGCCGACTTCATGACCGGCGAGATCCGCATGTACCCGCCGCGCCACCGAATGACGCCACCCAAAGTGTTCTTCAACTGAAAATACTCATCGGGTCGGTTTAAAACCGGCCCGACGTAAACGAGTACACGACTAAGCGCGTGCCGTGACCACGTAGGAGACATGGGGGAATGTAATTCCCTTCCCGTCGAAACAATCTCCGAGACCGGTCATGAAATGCTCGATGCTCTCGTTTCTCGATTCTGCGGACATGCGAGACATCTTGTCTCCGGTATGCATCCCGCCCATCGCACCTTGCGCAAATGCCCGCCCATCCGGATGCGAAAGGGTCAGGGTGACACTTTCGATTTCGATCTCGGTCATGTCCGCATCTTCGAACAGGCGACGCATGATTTGCGCATCATCAAAGGCGCAGATGGCGCGCACCGCATTGCCGGCATCCGTGCTTGCATATCTGTCCAGCGTCGCCGCTTGCGCTTTGAGCAACGGGTTGAGTTCCAATTTGCGCGACACGCAAAAAGCAGCCCGGCCTCCCGGCACCAAAACCCGTTTCAACTCGTGCAACGCGGCCGCGCGATCCGGAAAGAACTGGAGCGCCTGCTGGCAGAAAACCACGTCGAAGGAATGGTCGGGAAACGGCAGATCATCTGCACTTGCCCGTAGGTATTCGGCCTTGATGCCAGCTTCGGATGCCCGTGATCGAGCGACCTGAAGCATATCTTCGCTTATGTCCGCGCCAATCAGGACCCCCGGTTCAATACCCGAAGCACAAATTTCACGGCCAACAGCGCCTGTTCCGCAAGCGAGATCCAGAATTCGGTCACCGTCTTTAGGCGCGATGCGTCGGACAAGTTCACGCGCCCAGGGTCGAAAAATGACCGGCACAAGCGTCGCGTCATACCGCTCGGCAAAACTGCCCGATGCAGCAGGCTCGTCATGCCCGCCCATTGCGCCCTCCTTGACCAGCTGATGGAATGCCACTTGGAAAAGGTAACATGTTTCGCTGGAACCGTAACCATCGAAACGATTGCTTTTCCGCCATTGCATTTGCGAACCAAGGCAACTTCAACGACGCGCTACACCCTTCCCGCCATTTGGTGCATAACGCCGTGCAGTGATTCACCTTTCGAGGACAAGACCCATGCACGACATCCGCGCCATTCGCGAAAATCCTGCCGCCTTCGACGCCGCGCTTGCGCGCCGCGGCGACGCGCCGGTGTCGTCGCAGATTCTGGCGGTCGACGAAGAGCGCCGCGCCCGCATCCTGGCGGCCGAAACGGCACAGGCAGAACAGAACAAGGCGTCCAAGGAAGTCGGCGCCGCGAAGGCGCGAGGGGATGAGGCCGAGTTCGAACGCCTGCGCGCGCTTGTAACCGAGAAAAAGGCTGAAATTGCCGAGATGCAGGCCGAGGCGAAGGAACTCGATACCCAACTGGCCGACATGCTGTCGCGCATCGCGAACCTGCCTGCCGATGACGTGCCCGACGGGGCCGACGAAACCGACAACGTCGAGATCAACCGCTGGGGCACGCCGCGTGACTTCGCCTTTGTCCCCAGAGAGCATTTCGACATTCCCGCGGTTCAGAACGGCATGGATTTCGAGACCGCCGCCAAGCTGTCGGGTGCGCGTTTCGTGCTGCTGTCGGGCGGTGTCGCGCGCATCCACCGGGCACTGGCGCAATTCATGCTCGACACCCACACCACCGAGAACGGACTGACCGAAGTCAACGGACCCGTCCTGGTCCTGTCCGAGATGATGCAGGGCACCGGCCAGTTGCCGAAATTCGGCGAAGACAGCTATCAGACCCGCGAGGGCTGGTGGCTGATCCCCACTTCCGAAGTGTCATTGACCAATATCGTCAACGGCAGCACGGTCGAGGAAAGCTATCTGCCGCGCCGTTACACCTCTCATTCGCTCTGCTTCCGCTCCGAGGCGGGTTCGGCCGGACGAGACACCCGCGGCATGTTGCGTCAGCACCAGTTCGAAAAGGTCGAGATGGTCTCGATCACCCATCCGGACAAGTCGGACGAAGAGCAGAAACGCATGCTGCGCTGCGCCGAAGGTGTCTTGGAAAAACTGGGCATCCCCTATCGCACCGTGGTGCTGTGCACCGGCGACATGGGGTTCGGCGCGCGACGCACCTTTGACATCGAAGCATGGTTGCCCGGCCAGAACACCTATCGCGAGATCAGTTCGGTGTCGACCTGCGGAGACTTTCAGGCCCGCCGCATGAATGCCCGGTTCAAGCCCGCCGATGGCGGCAAACCGCAGTTCGTGCATACCTTGAACGGTTCTGGCCTTGCCGTCGGACGTTGCCTGATCGCAGTCCTGGAGAACGGCCAGAACGAAGATGGCACCGTGACCCTCCCCGAAGTGCTTGCCCCCTACCTTGCTGGCAAGCTGACCCTTGCACTGGACGGCACACTGGTCTGACGCGCTAGAGACCCAAACCCGAGAGGCGAAGAAGTTACTTCTTCGCCTTTTTCTTTTCTTTCTTCTTCTTTTTCTTCTTTTCCGACTTCTTCTTGACCTTTTCCTTGGCCTTCTTGATCTGCTCTTCGAATTTCTTTTTCTTTTCCTTGGCCTTGGCTTCCTTGGCTGCCGCCTTGGCCTTTTTTCCGGCCTTTGCGTCGGTGTCGGACATTTCGGCCAGGGCTGCCGCATCCGCCAGCGCGATCTCGGTTTCGCTGCGCGCGACCGGGACAGGTTTGGCGGGTTTCACCGGAGCAGGACGCGCGGCTTTCGCGCGCGGGGCGCGGGCCGTAGGCGCTCGGCGCTGCGACGGTGTCCGGGATACCGCCGGTTTCTTGCCGCCGGCCGGCGTCACAAGCGCCTGTGCCGCGGCCACGATCATCGCGGCCCGGGACGCTCCGATTCCGGGGATTTGCATCAAGGTCTCGACAGTGGTCGCGGCCACTGACTCGGCGTCGGAATATCCGTGTTCCGACAAAAGTCTTGCCAGTGCCGGTCCTACTCCCTGGATATCGCTCAGTGACGTCATTTTGGCCTTTCCTCGCCTCCTGCTGAATTAACTATACAATGTATATACATTTCGTGGATGGATCTTTTCAACACCTTCCGAATAAGACAAGCGGGTCTTACCCTGCGTTATGTACCAGGGTTGGACGATGCGCGGCGGGAAACGGCACAAGGCGCCGTGCATCCTCGTCCCAGAGCTTCAGCTTGAGCGCCGCAACCGCTTCGGGAAACTTGATCCGGCGCGGCGCGTATTCAGCAGGCAAGCCATAATGGCAGGCCCGGAGACGGTAAGAGGGAATACGCGCGTTGAAATGGTGGATGTCGTGCAACGTGATACAGGCCACCGCCGTGTCGAACCACCAGCCGAAATCCAGCGCCGAGGATCCTTGCAATGCCGCCAGCTGCGGGTCGAGGCCGGGGCGCCGGTCCCAGTAGGTATCTTCGAAATTGTGCTGAAGATAGACGAGGAACACTCCGATCATCCCGCCGAGGAAGGAAAAGGCCAGCCAGACCAGAACGCCGGTCGTTCCCGCGATCCACCACAATACGCCCAGAAAGAGCAGGATCGAGACATTGTGCAGGAGCACCCCGCGCACACCGAACCGCGCCGCGTTCTTCGGCCAGCGATAGCGGATGAAATAGGTAAAAGCCGCCCCCAGAGGGATCAGGATGAACGGATTGCGATAAAGCCGGTAGGCCAATCGGGTCTTCCAGTCCGCAGCGTTCCATTCCCGCAGCGTCATGGTGTGGATTTCCCCGGTCTCCCGATGCTCAAGATTACCGACGCCCGCGTGATGCAGGTTATGATTCTGCTTCATCACTTCGAAAGGAGCGAAAGTGAACGGCGACAGGACATGGCCCGCAAGTTCGTTCTGACGGCGCGTCTCGAACAGGGAATGATGGCCGCAGTCATGCTGCAGCACGTAAAGGCGCACGGCGGCAAAGGCAAAGACGATGCCGGCAGGCAGCATCACGTACCAACGGTCCACATACACGATGGCAAGAAAGAGCGATGCGAAATAGACCGCGAATGTTCCGAAATAACTCAACCCCGCCAAGCGGTTGTCCTGGACAGCGTACTGCCGTGTATAAGCTCTCAGATCCATGCCGTTAGTTCCCCCGACCTGGCTGATCGAATTTCCTGAGCCAAAACCTAATGGCGCCCCGCCCGCAGACAAGCCGCCCCCCGACAAATATCGTCGATGACGTCAATCCTAGCGCGAAGTATGGGGGGCTGTCACGCCCAATGCAAAAAAATGCAGCAACAGGCGGACGTTACGACCGGCCCTTGAGGTGCTTGGTCAGCGCACCGGCGTTCTTCTTGCGACGCCCCTTGTAGGGGTTCTTGTCGCCCTGTCCGCGCAACGTCAGCCGGATCGGAGTGCCCGGCATGTCAAAGTCCTGCCGCAGACCGTTGACCAGATACCGCGAGTAGCTTTCCGGCATCTTGTCGGGATGGCTGCACATCACCACGAAACCCGGCGGCCGGGTCTTGGCCTGGGTCATGTAGCGCAGCTTGATCCGCTTGCCCTGCGGTGCGGGCGGCGGGTGCTGTTCAAGCATCCCGATCAGCCAGCGATTGAGGGCAGCCGTCGGAACCCGCCGATTCCAGACCGCATGCGCGCGCAGGATGGCGTCGTGAAGTCGGTCCAATCCCCGGCCCGTCTTGGCCGAAACCGTAACCAGCGGCGCGCCGCGCAGTTGCGGCAGAAGGCGCTCAAAGCTCTCCTTCAACTCCCGCAGCTTGTCCTGCTTGTTTTCCTCGACATCCCATTTGTTGACCGCGACGACCACGGCGCGCCCCTCGCGCTCGGCCAGGTCGGCAATGCGCAGGTCCTGCTGCTCGAACGGGATCGCAGCGTCGAGCAGAACCACCACCACCTCGGCGAACTTGACCGCACGCAAGCCGTCGCTGACCGACAGCTTTTCCAGCTTTTCCTGCACCTTGGCCTTCTTGCGCATGCCTGCGGTGTCAAAGATCCGCATCGGGGTACCGTCCCAGTCGATGCGGAGCGAGATCGCATCGCGGGTGATCCCGGCCTCGGGGCCGGTCAACAGCCGTTCTTCGCCAAGGATCTTGTTGATCAGCGTGGACTTTCCCGCGTTGGGGCGCCCAACCACAGCGACTTGCAGAGGCTTCTCAGCAGTGATGGTTGGCGGCTCACTTGCACGCGCGGCGGTGTCGTCCTCATCTTCGCCATCGTCCGCGACGTCGACATCCGTTTCGGGCGCCTGGTCTTCGGCTTCTTCCTCCATCGCATCGGCCAATGGCATCAGTCGCGTATAGAGGTCGTTCATCCCCTCGCCATGTTCAGCCGACAGGCGGATCGGTTCTCCCAGCCCCAGCCCATAAGCCTCCAGAACACCGGCATCCGCCGCCGCGCCTTCGGCCTTGTTGGCGGCCAGGATCACGTGCGCCGAGCGGCGGCGCAGGATATCGGCGAAAATCTCGTCATTGGGCGTCACGCCCGCACGCGCATCGATCAGGAACAGGCAGACATCGGCCATATCCACCGCGCGTTCGGTCAGCCGGCGCATACGCCCCTGCAAACTGTCGTCGGTCGCATTCTCCAGACCTGCCGTGTCGATGACGGTAAAGCGCAGATCGCCCAGCCGCGCCTGCCCTTCGCGCAGGTCGCGGGTCACGCCCGGCTGGTCGTCGACCAGCGCTAGCCGTTTTCCGACCAGACGGTTGAACAGGGTGGATTTGCCCACATTGGGCCGCCCCACGATGGCGAGGGTCAGAGACATGGCACTCTACTTTTCTATACTCAGACGCGCCCTATAGCGCGTCCTCGCGTCAACGGAAAGCGTGCAGTTGGCCCTTGGTCCCCACGACATAAAGCGTGTTGCCCGCCACCACCGGCCCGGTGGTGGCCCCACCCGGCACTTCGATACGTTGCAAGAGCGTTCCGTCTTCGGGGTTGTACAGCCGCAGGTAGCCATCGTTCGAAGCGACGATGACCCGCCCGCCAGCCAGTATCGGTCCATAATGGGCATAGGTCGCGCCGCGCTTCTTGGGCTTGTCCTTGACAAAGCCCGGCAGGTCCTGCGCCCAGATCACGCTGCCGTCGGCTGCGTTCATGCGGATGATCTGGTTGCGGTCGCTGACAAGGAAAATGCTGTCGCCGGCAGGCCAAACCGGCCCCAGCGCGCCTTCGGTCGCGGTCCAGAGCCGTTCTCCGTTGTCGGCACGGAAAGCCACCGTACGGCCGGAATGGTTACCTGCGTAAAGCGTGCTGCCAACGATGACCGGGCTACCTGTCACGTCACCGATCCGTGCTGCCGCACGTCCCTTTCGCTCGCCTGAGACCGAGGCTCCCCAGCGTCGCACGCCGCCTTTTCGGAAGGCTCCGACCAGATCGCCCGAACCGAAGGCGAAGATTGCCAGATCGTTGCTCAGCGCGGGTGCAGGTGCGCCCAGGACGTTGCCCACGCTGGGCGTTGCCTGAAACTGCCACGCAATCCGCCCGTCCCTGGCGGTGACGGCCCAGGCCGTGTCGTCTCCGGCCACGAGGTAGATCAGGCCGTCACGGATCGTGGGCGCGCCGGAGCCGGTGGCGTTCAGCTTCTGCCGCCAGCGCACGTTCCCGGTCCTGGCATCGAGCGCCGTCAGATTGCCGAAGCCCGATGAAACGTAGAGAACGCCGTCGGCATATCCCATACCGCCCCCGGTGGCCTGCCCCTCTGATTCCCCTGGGGGAATCAGGTCCGTCTGCCAGACCAGGCCGCCGCCCGGTGTCACTGCCGAGACCCGCTCCGCACTGTCCAGCGTGTAGACAAGACCGCCGGCAACAACCGGATCAGCAGTGATCCTTTGACGCCGGCTGTCACCAGACCCGATAGGCACCGACCAGACCAGTTGCGGCGATGCGCGAAGTGCGGGATGCGCGGTGCGATAGGCCGGCGTACCGAAACCCTGGGGCCATTCGGCATTCGACTGCTGTGCCGCCAGCCTGATCGGGCGAGACTGGTTGAGTTGCTCGGCCTCGGTCATGGGCCGGATATCCTCGCGCACGCCAGGCAGGATCACCTCCGGTTCCTCGCACCCTGCCAATAGCAGCAGCGCACTACCCACAAGAGCGGCTCCAAACCGGGAAAAAGAGCTGGTCACCATGGTCGAACTCGCCTGTCTTTCGTTCTTCTTGCGCCTTTGAGACGCCGTTGGTCCCGGCGGCGTCAGCCGTTCCGCACCGGCAACGGATCGGCGCCGAGTGCCACCATCAACTGAGTTGCGCGCTGTTGCAAGTCTGCGCTGACCTCGGCGTCCTCACGAATTGTCCGCAACCGCGCAAGAGCCGCGTCGATATCGCCCTCCGCGATGTCGATCAGCGCCAGTTGTTCCGTTGCCAACAGGCGCAACGGCGCTCCGGGACGCGCCAACACCTCGAACCGCTGCCTGCGATCGGCGACCTCAAGCGAGTCGCTCTGCATCAGCAGCGCCTTGAAGGCTGCTATCTCGCGATAGATCTCGGGCAGATCACCCGTCGCGGCGATGGCCTCGAGCCTTTCGACAGAGCTCGACAGATCACCCGCGTCCTGCTCCGCTGCCGCCGTCAGCATGCCCAGAACTGCCGTACCGCCCGGCGTCGTCGCCTCGATCTGCGCGAGCGAACTTGCGCGGCCCGCCGCATCGTCGGCAGCCAGCGCCGCGATGATGTCATCGCCCAGTTTCTGCGCCCTGGCGTTGGACTGGGCCTTGGAATACTCGTTCCAGGCCGCGCCGCCGACAATGGCGACGACGGCGGCAACGCCGACCCACCCCCAACGTTTCAGCAGCATGAACATGCGATCGCGGCGAACTTCTTCCGTGACTTCGTCTATGAAACTGTCGGTGTCGCTCATACCGGTTTCCACCCTGCTTTCTTCTGATGCTGCAACGGACGCCAGTCCCTCATATCGAGTACCATCGACCAAGCCAAGAGCAACGACCCGGCGATTTTCCTTGCACTTGCGCCGCACCTCCGAAAAAAGTTAAACTGAACCGATCAGTTCAGTATGGACATGGAGCATCGCAACCCCCATGTCACGATCCAAGACCCGCTTTTCGCCGTACAGTAAGCATAATAGTGTGCGTCCGCGTGTGTTCTCAAGAAAGGTGTTCGATGCGTCTGGTTCCCTTCATTACTGCAATCCTGGTGACCGTCGGATTGTACCTGCTGGTCTTCGAGCGCGACGCCTTGATGGCTTTTGCAAAGGCGGAAACCGCCGCTACGGCACAGGCTGGATCGAGCGGCGCGGCCTCCGCCGCCAGCGAAACGCAATCCGCCCCCAGCGCGGTACGCGTCGTCGCCTTGCGGTCGCAGGCCAGCGAGATCGACAGCGCGGTTGTGCTGCGCGGCCAGACGCGCGCCGTTCGCCAGGTCGAGGTACGTGCCGAAACCGTGTCGACCGTGATATCCGAACCCAAGCGCAAGGGAGCCTTTGTCAACGCCGGAGATTTGCTGTGCGAACTCGATCCCGGCACCCGTTCCGCCAGCCTGGCGGAAGCCCGGGCAAGAAAGGCGCAGGCCGAAAGCTCGATGCCCGAAGCCGAAGCCCGGCTGAACGAAGCCAAGGCGCGCCTGGAAGAGGCCCGGATCAATTACAATGCCGCGCAGAAGCTGGCCGAAACCGGATACGCCTCGGAGACCCGGCGCGTTTCGACGGAAGCGGCCGTGCGTTCTGCCGAAGCAGGGATCAAGGCCGCCGAGGCGGGGCTGGAAACCAGCCGGGCCAGCATCGAGGCGGCAACAGCAGCCGTGGCGGCGGCACAGCGCGAGATCGACCGCCTGACCATCAAGGCCCCGTTCGAGGGCTTGCTGGAAAGTGACACCGCGGAATTCGGCAGCCTGATGCAGCCCGGCACGCTTTGCGCCACGATCATCCAGCTGGACCCGATCAAGGTGGTGGGTTTCGTGCCCGAGACCGAGGTCAACCGAGTTCAGGTGGGCGCGCTTGCGGGGGCGCAACTGGTGACCGGCCTGCAGGTTCAGGGGCGCGTCACCTTCCTAAGCCGTTCGGCCGATCCCACCACGCGTACATTCGAGGTCGAGATTACCGTCGACAACCCCGAACTGCGGATCCGTGACGGCCAGACGGCAACCATCGCGATCTCGTCCGATGGCGCCAAGGCGCATCTTTTGCCGCAATCGGCCCTGACCCTGAACAATGACGGGCGACTTGGCGTGCGCACGGTCGGTCCCGACAATATCGTCGCTTTCATTCCGGTTTCGCTGGTTCGGGATACGCCTGATGGCATCTGGGTAACGGGCCTGCCGGAAACCGCCGACGTGATCGTGGTTGGCCAGGACTATGTCGTCGAAGGCGTCAGCGTTCTGCCAAGCTGGCGGGAGGCTTCCCAATGACAGGCATAGTTGACTGGGCCGCCTCACGGGCCCGGATGGTCATCGCCTTCATCGCGATTTCGATTCTGATAGGCGGATATGCCTATGTCAGCCTGCCCAAGGAAGGCGAGCCGGACATCGAGATTCCGGCTCTGTTCGTTTCGGTCCAGTTTCCCGGCATTTCGGCTGAGGACAGCGAAAGCCTGCTGGTCAAACCGATGGAAACCGAGCTGGCCGACCTAGACGGTCTGAAGAAGATGACCTCCACCGCAGCCGAGAACTATGCCGGCGTGGCCCTGGAGTTCGAATTCGGCTGGGACAAGTCGGCCATCACCGCCGATGTGCGCGACGCGATGAACACGGCCCAGGCCGAGTTTCCCGCCGGCGCCGAACAATATACGCTGAACGAGATCAACTTTTCCGAGTTTCCCATCGTCATCGTGAACCTGACCGGGTCGGTTCCTGAACGGACCATGGCCCGCATCGCCAAGGATCTTCAGGATGACCTCGAGTCGCTCGAACCCGTGCTCGAGGCGGGCATAGCAGGCAATCGTGACGAGATGCTCGAGGTCGTGATCGACCCGCTCCGGCTCGAGGCCTACAATGTCACCGCCCTGGAATTGATCAATGTCGTCCAGAACAACAACCAGCTGATTGCAGCCGGAGAGGTGGAAACCGAGCAGGGCGCATTTTCCGTAAAGATTCCATCGTCGTTCAAATCGGCTCAAGACGTCTACCAGTTGCCGATCAAGGTAAACGGCGACCGCGTGGTGACGCTGGGCGAACTTGCGCAGATCAACTACACATTCGAAGACCGCGAAGGAACAGCCCGCTTTGACGGAGAAAACACGGTTGCGCTGCAAGTGGTCAAGCGCAAGGGCTACAACCTGATCGACACGGTTGAGCAGGTCAAGGCGACCGTTGCCCAGGTGCAGGAAACCTGGCCCGAAGACATGAAGGCCGCCGTGCATGTCGGCACGTCCAACGACCAAAGCCGGGTCGTGGGATCGATGGTCAACCAGCTCGAAGGCTCGGTTCTGACCGCGATCGCACTGGTGATGATCGTAGTTCTGGCCAGTCTGGGCAGCCGGGCCGCGCTGCTGGTCGGCTTTGCCATTCCGACCTCATTCCTGTTGTGCTTCGCGTTTCTGGCACTGATGGGGGTCAGCATTTCGAATATCGTGATGTTCGGCCTGATCCTCGCGGTCGGGATGCTGGTCGATGGCGCCATCGTGGTGGTCGAATACGCCGACAAACGCATCAAGGACGGTATCGGCCCGATGCACGCTTATGTCGAGGCGGCGCAGCGCATGTTCTGGCCGGTGGTCTCGTCCACGGCAACCACGCTGTGCGCCTTCCTCCCCATGCTGTTCTGGCCCGGCGTTCCGGGCGAGTTCATGGGGATGCTTCCGGTCACGCTGATCTTCGTGCTGTCCGCATCGCTGGTCGTCGCGCTGATCTATCTGCCGGTCATGGGCGGGGTTTCAGGCAGGATCAGCCGGATATTCGGGCGGATGTCGAACTGGCTGCGCGCGCGCATGCCCTGGGCGCTGCGGGTCCTGCTGGTGCCTCCCGCGCTCTACGGAATGTTCCTTGGTGCCATGCAATTGCTGAATCCCGCCTACCTGCTCTCCGCCGGGCCGACCGTCGGAACGTTGCTTGGGGCGGCGTTGTTTCTGACCAGTGCCTTTGCCGCCTCTGTCACTCTGTCTGCCGCGCGAATCGAGATGCCGCAGCGGCGCGTGGCCGCCCCGGGTGGGCACACGCCCTTTGGTCACGTGATCAAGTTCATCGCGGGCAATCCGGTGATGCCGATCGTATCGATTTTCGTGGTGTTCTTTGCGGTTTATCAGGTCGTGTTCGTCATGTTCCCGCAGCGTTCACTGGGCGTCGAGTTCTTTGTCGAGAGCGAACCGGAGCAGGCCACCACCTATGTCCGGGCACGCGGAAACCTGTCTCTGGCGGAAAAAGACGCATTGGTCCGACAGGCGGAAGAAGTGATCCGCGCCCATCCAGCAGTGGTCAACGTCTTTTCCTTTGCCGGAAAAGGCGGCCTTAACCAGAACACCGGAGGCGCCCAGGCTCCTGCCGATACCGTGGGCCAGATCCAGTTCGAGATCATACCATGGGAGCAGCGGCCCACCGAACTGCACCCGCTGACGGGTTGGCTCGGAACCCGCATGACCGAATGGCTGGGGTTCCAGGAAGAGGTGGTTGCGGCCGAGTATGATGGCGACGTCGTGCTGGATCAGTTGAATGCGGAACTGTCCAAACTCCCCGGTTTCGTCAGCGAGATCGAACCGCTTGGCCGCGGCCCTTCCTCGGCCAAACCGGTGCATCTGCGGCTCAAGGGCGACAATTGGGACAATCTCGTTGACGCGACCGCCCGCATCCGCGCGCAATTCGACGCCACCCCCGGACTGATCAAGATCGAAGATACCCTACCCCTGCCCGGAATAGACTGGCAAATCGACGTCGATGTTGCAAAGGCCGGACGGTTCGGCGCCGATGTGGCCACAGTGGGCGCCATGGTGCAGCTGGTGACCCGCGGCGTGCTTCTGGGCGATTTCCGCCCCGCCAACGCCGACGACGAGATCGAGATCCGGGTAAGGCTGCCGGAACAGGACCGCGTATTGTCAACGCTCGACACGCTCAAGGTACGCACGCCGGACGGGCTGGTGCCCCTGTCGAACTTCATCACGCGCAAGCCGGTGGAAAAGCTGGCCAAGATCAGCCGCGTCGATCAGAAACGCTATTTCGACGTCAAGGCGGATGTCGAACCCGGTCTGAGCAAGCTCGTACGTGACAACCCGGACGGGGGTGAAACCCGGCTGGCGGTTCTGCGCATGGTGCCGGAGGGCGCCACGCCCGCAGAAGAAACCCTTACGCGCCCGGTCGATCGCGCCCGGTTCGAACTTGTGTCCTTGACTGCGGACGAAGGGGTTGACGCGTTGCGCGCGGCGATTGCCGGAGGGGATGCCCGGATAACCCCGATCAACGCGAACGAACGGATCGCCGTCATCACGGAATGGCTGAACGCCACCCCCCTGCCCGCCGGTCTCGAATGGGAATGGACCGGGGACCAGGAGGATCAGGCCGAGAGCCAGGATTTCCTGTCCAAGGCGTTCCTGGCGGCACTTGGGCTGATGTTCATAATCCTGCTGGCGCAGTTCAACAGTTTCTACAACTCGGTGCTTGTGCTGCTGGCGGTGGTGCTGTCCACCACCGGCGTGCTGATCGGGATGATGGTGATGAACCAGCCGTTCTCGATCATCATGACCGGTACAGGCATCGTGGCCCTGGCCGGGATCGTGGTGAACAACAACATCGTGCTGATCGACACCTATCAGGAGTTCAGCCGTTACATGCCCCGTATCGAGGCCATCGTGCGCACCGCCGAGGCCCGTATCCGCCCGGTTTTGCTGACCACGATCACCACCATGGCCGGCCTGACGCCGATGATGTTCGGGCTCAGTCTCGATTTCATCAATGGCGGATACTCGATCGACAGCCCCACCGCGCTCTGGTGGAAACAGCTTGCGACGGCTGTGGTCTTCGGACTTGGCATCGCAACGGTTCTGACGCTCGTCGTGACACCGTCGCTGCTTGCCCTGCGCGTATGGGCATCGACCTATGCCCGGATGATCGGACGCGGCTTTGCCCGGATCACATCGGGCAGGTCCAGCCGCATCGCGCGCGACATGCAGCTGCGCAGGTCCGCCAGGAAGCTGAAGGCGACCGAAATCATCTGGGACGAAATGCCAGTGAATCCGCCGGTTGAGAAGCCTGAGCTGTCCACCGAAAACGGGACTGTACAGCTAATCAATGCCGCTGAATGACCCTTGGGCCGGAATCACCCGGCCCAAATGATCCTTACAACATCCATTGAATCGGCAAGAGTGCGATGATCTGTACCAGGAACCGTGTAAACACCGTCGTTTTCGGTTCCGCCTCATAGGTGACCTCACCTCCGTCGGTTGCGATCTCCCGCCAGATCAATGATCCGTCCGACCCGCGGCTGACCGCATAAGTCCAAAGAGGTATCCCGGTTTCAAAGCCCTCGGACATTTCTGTCGCCACCTTGGGGCTCTCGATCAGAAACCCCATCTCGGTGTTGAGCCGGGCAGAGCGGGGATCAAAATTGAATGAACCGACAAAAGCCCGTTCCCGGTCGATGACAAAGGTCTTTGCATGCAGGCTGGTCGTGCCGGACCCGACCAGTCCGAACTGTTCCAGAACATCCGGCTTTTCCAGCGTTGATTTCAGTTCGAACACCTGCACGCCTGCGTCAACCAAACGGTCGCGGTATCTGCGGTAACCTGCGTGCACGGGCAGCACGTCCGTTGCCTCCTGTGCATTCGTGACTGTCCGCACCAGCACTCCTGCCTGCGCCCACTCGGCAAGCATGTCGGTCAACCTGTCTCCGGGCACGAAGTAAGCCGAAACCAACGAGATTTCCTTTTCCGGACGCGGAACCATGTCCAGGAGCCGGATGATCATCAGCTCGTCCGATTGGGCCTTTCCCACCCCTTTTACCGGATCATCGCTGACCAGTTTCATCTCGACCCACTCGAACCCCCTTGTGTCGTCAAGGATCAGGCTCATCAGTTCCAGATCGGCCACTGCCTGCGAATAGTCCTCTCCACCGGGCAAGGCCCGCATCCGGGCCACTGATGCATCCAGAGCCCCCTCATCCGCCTGGCGTTCCGGCAAGACCAATTCCACGGGGATGGACGACTGGCTTTTCCAGTAAAGATCGAAATCCGCTGCAACATCCTGTGCAGCCGGGCCCAATGCGACCACGTCGAGATCGAAGTAGTTTGTCCCCAGGCTGCGCGAGAAATAGATATCGCCGATGTTGCGTCCGCCGACGACCGATACGACACCGTCAATCGTCAGGCTTTTGTTGTGCATGCGTCGGTTGACGCGGCTGAAATCCAACACGTACGAAAGCATGCGGGGATTTCGAAGGATGAAGGGGTTGAACAGCCGGATTTCGATGTTTGGATGCGCGGCCATCTCGGCAAGTTCGGCATCCAGGTCAGGCGTTCCGTTGTCATCCAGCAGCATGCGCACCCTGACGCCGCGATCCGCCGCATCGCGCAGTCCCTCCAGAAGCAGCAGTCCCGTAAGATCCTTTTGCCAGATATAGTAGCGGACATCGATGCTCTCTTCGGCTGCCTGGATCAGGTGAAGCCGGGCTGCAAAAGCGAGATGCCCATCCGCAAGAGGCGTTACACCTGATTTCCCGGGATTGGCACGCGCGGCCGACGCGACCGCTGCACCCAGAGTAGTGTTTTCGCTCGCAGGAATTGCCTCGGAGTGATCAAGCGTCGAAGTGTCAGGAACTGCATACAGCATTTGGAACGCAAGTCCCGAACCGACCAGCACCAGGCAGATCACCAGAAAACGGCGCAACAGTTTCATGTGCTCACTCCGCAATACTAAGGATAGCCTGCAGTCTATTCGGAACAGAACGGAACAGACAAACACGGAAAACAGCGCAGGGTCGAATCGTTGCCCGACCTGCCTGCACCCCAATGGTACGGGTCAGCCTGGATACCCGAGCAACAATCCCCTTCGAACGGCACCGAGAAGATCAATCCGAGAAGGTATAGGATCCCATCTCGCACAAATCGAGGCCATAATCTTCCAGCACTGCACCGTCCGAGAACACCGCGCGCAGGTCATACACGCAGGTCGTCTCACCATCTGCGATGACGATCCCCAGTTCGTAGCCAGGTGCCAGGTACCCGCCTTCGATCAGGTTTTCTTCCCAATCATTGCTCGCCGCAATCGATATGTGGAACTCGGTGACATCGGCGCTGCTTTCGTTAACCAGCAGGAACTCGAGATCCTGAGCGGCTGCGGCCAGGGACGATACAGTAACGATTATGCCTGCGAGTAAGAGTGATTTGCCCATCTTTTACGCTCCCCAATGGACTGGACCGATTCCCGGATCCGAGCGAAGAGCGCGGGTGTTCCTTTGTCGGTTGCAGGTGAAGCTACTCTCGATCCCGAGATTCCCAAAATCGAATTTCTTCCGGTTCAGGCGGCCTCTTCATCGTCCGCTTGCTGACGGGCCCAGAGCTGCGCATAGCGGCCGCTCCGGGCAAGCAGGTCGTCATGTGTACCCTCTTCGACGATCTCGCCCCTTTCGAGAACGACGATCTTGTCGGCCTCGGCGATGGTGCTGAGCCGGTGCGCGATGGTGATCACGGTGCGCCCTTCGCCCGCGCGCGCCAAAGCCTCCTTGATCTCCTGCTCGGTCTCGGTATCGAGCGCACTTGTCGCCTCGTCCAGAAGCAGGATCGGCGGATTCTTCAGAAGGGTCCGCGCAATGCCGACGCGTTGCTTCTCACCCCCCGACAGCTTCAGTCCGCGTTCGCCCACCTTGGTGTCATACCCTTCGGGCAGCGAGGCGATGAAATCGTGAATCTGGGCGGCACGGGCCACGTCCTCGACATCCGCCTGGGTCGCATCCTCGCGCCCATAGGCGATATTGTAACGGATGGTATCGTTGAACAGCACCGTATCCTGCGGCACCACGCCGATTGCGGCATGCAGGCTGTCCTGGGTCACCTCCCGGATATCCTGTCCGTCGATCTTCAGCGACCCTCCGGTCACATCATAGAACCGGAACAACAGCCGCCCGATGGTCGACTTGCCGGACCCGGTAGCGCCCACGATGGCCACGCTCTGGCCCGCCGGAACGATCAGCGACACGCCCTTGAGGATTTCGCGGTCCGGCTCATATCCGAACCGCACATTCTCGAGCGTGATCTCGCCGCCCCGAACCGCCAGCGCCGCAGCACCTGGCCGGTCGGTCACCTCGGCGGGCTGTTCAAGCAGCTCGAACATCTCGCCCATGTCGACAAGCGCCTGCCGGATCTCGCGGTAGACGGTCCCGAGAAAATTGAGCG
The DNA here is from genome assembly GCF_900101475.1 of Ruegeria marina. Lineage (GTDB taxonomy): Bacteria > Pseudomonadota > Alphaproteobacteria > Rhodobacterales > Rhodobacteraceae > Ruegeria_B > Ruegeria_B marina. The sequence goes on from NZ_FMZV01000004.1 coordinate 172,736, forward strand.
GCACGGTGATCTGGATCATGTAGGCATTGACCATGACGAAATCGCCAACGGTCAGGGCACCGGACTGCACCCCGTAGGCGGCCAGAACCATCACGCCGATCAGGCCACAGGTGATCAGCAACGATTGGCCAAAGTTCAGGAAGGCGAGCGAATAGGCGGTTTTCAGCGCCGCTTGTGCATAGGCCCGCATCGAGTGATCGTAGCGGCGCGCCTCGCGTTCCTCGGCCCCGAAATACTTGACCGTTTCAAAGTTCAACAGGCTGTCGATGGCACGCTGGTTGGCTTCGGTGTCCTGGTCGTTCATCTCGCGGCGCAGCTTTACCCGCCATTCGGTCACTGCGAAGGTGAACCAGATGTACAGCGCGATGGTGACCGCCACCACGACCAGATACCAGATATCGAACAGCCACATCAGCACAATGGCGACCAGCACCAGTTCGAGCATCAATGGCCCGATCGAGAACAGCATGAAGCGCAGGAGGAACTCGACCCCCTTCACCCCCCGCTCGATGATCCGGCTCAGCCCGCCGGTCTTGCGGGTGATATGGTATCGCATCGACAGGCGGTGGATATGCCGAAAGGTTTCCAGCGCCAGCGCCCGCAAGGCGCGCTGTCCCACCGGCGCAAAAAGCGCATCGCGCAATTGCTGGAAGCCCACCGTCAGCATCCGCGCCACGCCATAGGCCACGGTCAGACCCACCGCGCCCAGCGCCAGTGGCGGCACGCCTTCGCCCGCCAGCGCATCGACCGCCCCCTTGTAGAGGATCGGCGTATAGACCGCGATCAGCTTGGCCAGTACCAGCATCGCCATCGCCAGAACCACCCGGCGTTTGACCCAGGTCTCGCCCTCGGGCCAGAGATAGGGTGCCACCCGCCGGATAGTGCGCCAGCCCGAGCGGCGCTCGGCGTCTGCGCTCTGGTCAGCCGGTGCGGTATGGGCCAGTCGTCTCATCAGGTGCTTTCTCTTGGCGGTCCAGGATGCGAACCGGCCGCTGGGGCCGGCTGCACGTTCAATCGGGAAGGTTGAAGACCTGGCCCGGATAGATCAGGTCCGGGTTGCGGATGCTGTCCCGGTTGGCATCAAAGACCTTGACGTACAAAAGCCCCTCGCCATAGCGCTCTCGCGAGATCGCCCAGAGCGTGTCGCCCTTTTGCACGGTCACCGCGTGAACCAGCGGCCGTGCCGGCGCTTCACCCGATTGCGGGTCGGCGGGGCGCAGAACCTCGGGCGCCTCGCGCTTGAACGGGGTTTCCAGCCGGCTCAGCACCGCTCCGTCCTCTCCCAGCTCATCCAGCCGCAAGGTGTAGACGCCCGGAACGATCCCCTCGATCTCGCCGCGCCATTTGCCCTGCGCATCGGCCAGAGCATCGGATACGACGCGGTTGTCGAAATAGACCCGCACCACCGAACCGCCATTTGCACGCCCTGTCAGGCGCACGTTTCCTGTTTCGGAGTATCCGATCGTATCGAGCGCGACCCGCATCGGTTCCAGCGACGAGGACACCTCTGGTGCCTGTACGAGTTCGACACCCGATGCATCCGACCGCAGAACCGCGACCGGAGCCGGGCTGCCGGTCGCAGGCTCTGCCGTGGCCGATGAACCCGCGACAGCCTCTTGCTGGGATGCGGTCGGTGCGCTCGAAGGGTCATCGGCCTGCGGAGCGCCTTCGATCGCGGCACCTGCCACCTGCGACGACTCCGTGGCCGGCTCGGCTTGCGGCGCTTCCGTGGTAGCGGTTTCGTTCAGATCGGCCGGGTCCTGTTGAGTGATCGCCTGTCGCGAATTGTTCTGCGCAAGCGCAGGGTCGTCTGTTGCCGCCGCGCTCTGGCGTGCGTCCTGTTGTTGCGGTTCGGCACCGGTTTGATCCTGTGCAGGGCCTTCAGACGCTGTGGCCACCTGGTCCGTGGCCCGGGGCGGTTCCGGTTTGGCTGGCGCAGTTTCAACTGCCTGTGCCGCGGAGCCGGGACGTGTCCCTGCCTCTGCTTCCTCCGCCTCTGCCACGACAGCCGATTCCGGAGCAGGCAGAGCGGCAATGATGTAATCCTCGGACAAAACGGTCTGGCCATCGCGCTGGGAGCGCAGTGTCAGCACCCGCGCGGCATCGCTGAAGCTCAGGGTCAGGAACTCGGCGAAATTGCCGTCGCCCGTCACCTCGAACCCGTACAGTTCCGCCCCGTCAAGCAGCACGACGATCCGGGATCCGACCTCGGCCCGGCCTGAAATGAGGGTGCTTCCGTCGCGCTCGACAAAGATCTGGTCCAGAACGGGTACAGGCAGCGACAGGGACTGCTCAACCGGCTCTGATGCGGTTTCTCCCGGTGCGGCCGCTGTTTCTGCGGCGTCGCCTCCGGACGACGCGTCCCCGGTGGCAGTTTGCTGCGCTTGCCCCGGTTGCGCGCCCGTGTCGGGCTGATTGCCGGACGTTCCGGGGTTTTCAGCTTCCGCCGTCTCTGCCACTGGTTTTCCAGCGTCAACCGCCGGGGCCGGAACCGCCGCCTCGGGAGCCTCGGCAGACCGTGGCCCGATCACCCCCAGCGCGTAAAGTGCCACCAGCCCGGCTGACAGCGCGATACCCGCAACGATTGCCCAGCCACCCGTGCCGAGCCTCCCGGTTCCGGCTTCATTAGCCATTTTTTTCCTTCCCCATACCCGAAAATCGCGCCCCGGCGGTTTCGGCCATTGTCCCCGTCTACGGCCCCGGTTGAGCCTCCGGCGCATTCCCGCTATCAGGGATCAAACCCCTATACAGTAAACCGGGAAAGGCTGCCATGACCGTCAAATCCGTTTGTGTCTATTGCGGATCGCGTTCCGGGGCAATGCCTGCCTATGCCACGGCAGCCCGTGACTTTGGCCTCATGCTGGCGAATGAAGGGTGGCGGCTTGTCTACGGCGCCGGAGACGTTGGCCTGATGGGCGAGGTCGCGCGCGCCGCGCAGCAGGCAGGTGGCCAGACGTTCGGCGTGATCCCGGTTCACCTGCAGCGGCGCGAGGTCGGCAAGACCGACCTGACCACCTTCGTGGTGACCGAGACCATGCATGAACGCAAGAAGGTGATGATCATGAACGCCGATGCCGTCGTGGTCCTGCCCGGCGGGCCGGGCTCGCTGGACGAACTGTTCGAAGCGCTCACCTGGAGGCAGTTGGGCCTGCACGACAAGCCGATCGTCGTTATGAATATCGAAGGCTACTGGGACGGGCTGCGCGCGTTGATCGAGCGCACGGTGGATCAGGGCTTCGCCGATGCCTCGCTGGCCGGATTCCTGACCTGGGCAGATACTCCGGCTGCGGCCATGGCCGCCCTGCGCACCACCCTGTCCTGACGCATCATCGAAACAGAGAATACCCCGACCGCCAGCCAGATCAGGGCAAAAGCCACCGCGTGCCACGCTGTGAAAGCCTCGCCGAACACCGCCACGGCACAGAGGAATTGCAGCGTCGGATTGATGTATTGCAGAACGCCCACCGTCGACAGCGGCACCCGACGTGCGGCGTAGCTGAACAGGATCAGCGGCGTCGCGGTCAGCGGCCCCGAACCGATCAGCAACAGGCTGGTCTCCAGATCGAGACCAAAGGCGCCCTCGCCATGCAAATGCGCCCAGGCCAGTACCGACAGGAACAATGGCATCAGGATCAGGATTTCAGCGGTCACCGAGATCACCGGCCCCAGCGCCAAACCCTTCTTGATCGAGCCGTAAAGCGCGAAACTGGTAGACAGGATCAGGGCCACCCAGGGCATGACTCCCAGGCCCAGGGTCAGTACCAGTACGGCCAGTGCCGCCAGCGCGATGGCCAGCCACTGTCCCCGGGCCAGGCGCTCTCCGAACATGAAACGCCCGGCCAGCACAGCCATCAGGGGAAAGATATAGTACCCCAGAGACGCTTCCGTCACATGGCCCGCCTGCACCGAAAAGATGAAAATCAACCAATTGAGAGAAATCATCAACGCCGCCAGCAGGATCAGTCCTGTTTGGCGCGGGGCCGAATAGGCGCGCGCCAGTTCTCCCAGCCGCCCCTGCAAGGCAAGATAGACAATGAACATCAACGCCGACCACAGGGTGCGATGCGAAAACACCTCGGGCGGCGGCACATGCGCCAAAAGCTTGTAGTAGAGCGGCGACAGTCCCCAGACCACACAGGCTCCGACCATCGCCACAACGCCGCGCCCGATCTCGCCCATATCCTGCCCCGAAAATTGCCGTGCCCCGCTCTAGCCGTGCGCAGCCAGGAATGGCAAGCCGGTTTACACCTTCCAGTCCAGGTGTCGCCGTCCCGGATCCATGAAATGATCGACCATTACCGGGATGGCCAGCGCGTAGGCCTCCTCCAGCGGCAGGCCGAGATGGCGATAGAGGGTCAGCTTGCCCAGCCCCACCGGACCGGGATTGCGCGCGGCCAGGCTGCGGGCCAGTTCGGAAACCATGACGGACAGTTCCGCCGCCGGCACGATCCGGTTGATCAATCCGGCGCCAAGCGCCCAGTCGGCATCATAGGCCGCGCCGGTCAGCGCCATTTCCATCACCGCCTTGCGCCCGACCACGCGCGACACCGCAACCGCAGGCGTGGTGCAGAACCCGCCGTTCTGGACCCCCGGCAGGCAGAAACGCGCCTCGGGCGTGGCATAGGCCAGATCGCAGGCCGCCACCAGTTGCAGCCCGGCTGCGGTGGCGAGACCTTCGACCATCGCGATCACCGGTTTCGGGATCCGGGTGATCTCCAGCATCATCGCCGAGCAGGCCTGGAACAGATCTTCCACATAGGCCCGGCCTTCGTCCGCATCCGCCCGGTGACGCGCGATCTCCTTCAGGTCATGACCCGCGCAGAAGATCCGCCCCGGTCCGTGGATCACCACGACCCGCACCGAATCGTCTGTCCCGGCCCGGCGCAAAGCGTCATGCAGCGCCCCGATCATCGCCCGCGACAATGGATGCGCCGGCGGCCTGCCCAGCGTCAGCGTCAGCACGCCTTCGGTCAAGGTCTCTCCCAGCAACGGGTCTTGCGGCATCTCGTTCATGCGCGTGTCCTCCCGCGAACAGATTGCCCCGCCTGAACAAGCCTGACCAGCCCTTTCATCCCTTCCCGAATATTCCGGGCGTGTCGCTTAAAGGCGACCGGAGCAGCGCCCCCCCTCAAAAAAGAACAGCCCGGCCTCCGCACGGAGACCGGGCCGATATCGGCAAGCGCTGCGCCAGTTTACATGCGCGAGGCGACGTTTTCCCAGTTCACCAGGTTGTCGAGGAAGTTCGACAGATAGGCAGGACGCTTGTTGCGGAAATCGATGTAATAGGAATGTTCCCACACATCGCAGCCCAAAAGCGCGGTCTGGCCGAAGCAGAGCGGGTTGACGCCATTCTCGGTCTTGGTCACCGCCAGCGAACCGTCGGCATTCTTGACCAGCCAGCACCAGCCGGACCCGAACTGGCCTGCACCGGCGGCAGCGAAGTCATCCTTGAACTTCTGTACCGAGCCAAAGCTCGCGACCAGCGCCTTTTCCAGCTCACCCGGCATCTTGCTCTCGCCCGGTCCCATCATCTCCCAGAACTGGTTGTGGTTCCACAGCTGGCTGATGTTGTTGAAGATGCCGTTCTGCGCCACTGCGGTCTTGTTGTAGGTGCCGACGATGATTTCTTCCATCGTCTTGCCGTCCCATTCGGTGCCGGCAATCAGCTTGTTGCCGTTGTCTACATAGGCCTTGTGGTGCAGGTCGTGGTGATATTCGAGCGTCTCGGCGCTCATCCCCTTGGATGCCAACGCGTCATGTGCATAAGGAAGATCGGGAAGTTCAAAAGCCATCTTGGCCCCCTGTCAATTAATTGTTGCGTTCCCAAGGTTACATGCTTTGGGCGCCCGCGCAGGTCAAGGGCCGATGGCATAAAAGCACCAGGAAGAGGCAGATGCTGACCGGATTACGCAAGATGATCTACCGCGCCCGCGGGCATGTTCCGGGCCGCCTGAACGGCGAGCCGTTCCGCCTCGATCCCTATCATTCCAGGTTCTGGCGCAAGGCCACGGCCGGGCATTGGGAACCCGAGACCTTCGCCGTTCTGGACCGGCATCTGTCACCTGACCGGGACTATCTCGACATTGGCGCCTGGATCGGACCGACCGTGCTCTATGCCGCGCGCAAGGCGCGCCATGTGTGGTGTTTCGAACCTGATCCGGTGGCCTTTCGACACCTTGTCTGGAATCTGGACCTCAACAACATCTCCAATGTCTCGGCTTTTGGCGTGGCCCTGTCCGACCGGTTCGGTGTCGCGCGCATGGGCAGTTTCGGGGGAGAGGCCGGCGATTCCATGACCTCGCTGCTGGCGCCCGGAGAGGCGGGTCGCGATGCGCTGACCATCAACTGGGACCAGTTTGCACAAACGGTCGATCTGTCCGGCGTCTCACTGGTCAAGATGGATGTCGAAGGGGCCGAGTTCAGCGTGGTGCCGACACTGACCGATTGGCTACGGACCCATCGCCCGGCCTTTTACCTCTCGACCCACGCGCCGTTTCTGCAGGAAGGACAACGAACGGAGGCGATGGCGGGGCTAGCGCAGGAGCTGTCATTCTACACCTCCGCCACCGACGAGACCGGAGCCACCGCCGACCTGACCGCACCAGAGGCGCAGAGCCGCTTTCGCAGTTTCCTGTTCACGCGATGACACGGCCGGTCAGTTGGCCCGGCGGCACTGCCCCTTGCCCATCGACGGTTCGATATTGCCGGGCACATCGGCCCGCATCGACGCCCGGCCGGTGGTATGGGTCAGAATGACCCGGTAATCCGCCTGGGATGTCCGGTTGCGCGAAAACGGCACTTCGACTTCCCACAGGATTGTCCAGGACTTGCCGTCGCGCCGGGATATCTTGGCGCCGATGGGGCCAGCGTGTTTGGCGGCAATCAATGCGTCGTACACCGTGCCGGTCAGCTTTGCCTCGTCAATGACAAGGGTGACGGAAGAGGGAATGTAAGGGTCCTTGCCCACCCCCTTGAACGAACAGGTCCAGGTCGTAGAAGCAATTGCGGCCGATGCAGTCGAAACACATCCCAGCAAAGCCAGTGCTGACACCCGAAGAAGGCTTGAAGAGGGAGCCATGCGATCTCTCCTTTCCCGGCACCAGCATAGTGCAGATGGGTCGCAGTCGGCAACCGGCGGCCCTGGAACACGAAAAAGCCCGGCCATCTATTGAGGCCGGGCTTTGCACTCAGTGGCGTTGATACCAAAGGCGAGTCAGAACACGCCCACCGCGCTTCCCGGCTGTGCAGCGACTTTCAGAAGCTTGAACACATAATCGGCCACGGAACGGAAGCAGATGATGCGGAAACTGCCATCTTCCTCCATCCAGAAGGCGCCGGCCACCTGGGCAAGGCGCGAGCGGCGGAAATCGCCGGGGCCGAACGCGCCGGGGGCAAAATCGACCGGGGCGAGCTTGGCCATCACCTCGCGGGCATGTTCACCCGAGACGCGGAACATCGCCCGCGCATCCGACACGTTCACCGCCAGGCTGTGGGCGTCACCCAGCGCCGTGGTCATGGCGGCCAGCTTGGCGCTCACCTCGGCATGGGGGACCAGCACCAGAAGTTCGTCGGGCGACATCCAGCACAGCCCGCTTTCGCCCGCCACGTTGGCGCGGCGCTGGCCGGGCATCTCCTGCCCGGTGGCGCCGGTCGCGGCGGCGATGACCGGTTTCGAGGCCAGATCGCCCCTCAGGGTGATCATGCCCTGCAGGCCGCATTCCTCGACCCGCACGATGCCGTCATAGGCGGCACCCATCAATGCGCTGACAGGTTTAGACATTCTGTTTCGCCCCTTCCTTGTCATAGAAAACCGGGTCCACGATCTTGGCCTTGTAGACCTTGCCATCGGTTCCGGGGAATTCGACGATCTCGCCCATCCGGTCCGGTCCGTGCTGGATCAGGCCCATGGCGATACCGCGGCCCAGGTTGGCCGAGTAATAGGTCGAGGTGACTCGCCCGATCATGTTGCGCTGACCGTTGGCATTGACACCCTCGCCCACCGCATAGGCGCCATCGGGCAGGACCGAGCCATCAACCGTTTCCAGACCGACCAGTTTCCAGCGGTCGCGGTCGGCCATGTGGCTGCGCTCCTGCGCCCTCTTGCCCAGGTAATCGTCCTTCTTCTTCGAGATCGCCCAGCCCAGCCCCAGATCCTGCGGGATCACGGTGCCGTCTGTCTCGTCCCCGATCATGATGAAGCCCTTTTCGGCGCGCAGGATGTGCAGGCATTCGGTGCCATAGGGCATGACGCCGAATTCCTTGCCCGCGTCCACCAGCGCCTCCCAAAAGGCCAGACCCTGGCTCGCCGGAACCGCGATCTCGTAGCTCAGTTCGCCCGAGAACGAGATGCGATAGGCCCGTGCGTCAAACTCGCCAATCCGCCCGTCGCGCCATTCCATGAAGGGCAGCGCCTCGGCCGACAGGTCCATGCCGCCGCCAGCCTTGGCGTTCAGCTTTTCCAGCACCTTGCGTGCCTTGGGGCCGACCACGGCGATCTGGGCATATTGCTCGGTCACGTTGGCGACATAGACCTTCCAGTCCCACCATTCGGTTTGCAGCCATTCTTCCATGTGACCATGGATGCGCTCCGCCCCGCCGGTGGTGGTGTGGCACAGGAACGTGTCCTCGTCGATCCGCGCCACCACGCCATCGTCGATGAGGAAACCGTTTTCCGAACACATCAGGCCATAGCGGCATTTGCCCGGTTTCAGCGTGCTCATCATGTTCGTGTAGAGCATGTCGAGGAACTTGCCTGCGTCCGGCCCCTTGACGATCAGCTTGCCGAGCGTCGAGGCATCGAGCAGCCCGAGGTTCTCGCGCGTGTTCTTGACCTCGCGATTGACCGCGTCATGCACGCTTTCGCCTGGACGGACATAGGCAAAGGGGCGGCGCCACTGTCCGACCGGTTCCCAGTCAGCGCCATTGGCGTTGCTCCAGTCATAGATCGGCGTCTTGCGCACCGGCTGGAACACCTCGCCGCGTGCCTCGCCGCCGATGGCCCCCATGGAAATGGGGGTATAGGGCGGGCGGAAGGTGGTGGTGCCGACCTGCGGGATATCCGCATTCAATGCATCAGCAAGGATCGCCAGGCCGTTGATATTGCTCAGCTTGCCCTGATCGGTCGCCATGCCCAGCGTGGTATAGCGCTTGGTATGTTCGACGCTCTCGTACCCCTCGCGCGCGGCCAGTTGCACGTCCGACACTTTCACGTCGTTCTGGAAGTCGAGCCAGGATTTCATGCGCAGCTGGATTTCCGCGTTGGCGGGCATCAGCCAGACCGCTTTCATCGCGTTCTCGGCCTCGGCCGCGCCTTCGGGCGCCTTGGTGCGTTTGGGGGTAAAGCCCGCCGACTTGGCGGCGACCTTGCCCGCTGCATCGGCGTCGGCCATCACCTGATCCAACGACAGCGGCCCGTTGGCGGAACCAGCGGCGACAACAAAGCCCTTGCCATCCGCGCCCAGCGGCGGGCGGTCGGGATCGGGGCGGAAATGCGCATTGGCGCGGTCCCAGATCAGCTTGCCGCCGCAATGGGACCACATATGCACCACCGGCGACCAGCCGCCCGACATGGCGACCGCGTCACATTCGAGCTCTTCGCGCGCACCGCCAACACCGTCCTGGTTGCAGATCAAGATCTTCTTGACCCGCTTGCCGCCCTTGACCTTGGCGATGGCGCGGCCCGGATCGACCCGGATACCCAGCGCGCGCGCCTCGTCGGCCAGCGCGCCGCCGCCCTCCTTGCGGGCGTCGAGAATGCGCAGCACGTCGACACCGGCCTTCTTGAGGATGATGGCAGTACGATAGGCGTCGTCATTGTTGGTGGCGACCACGACCCGCTGGCCCGGGGTCACCCCCCAGTTCACCACGTAGTCGCGCATCGCGCCCGCCAGCATCACGCCGGGCACATCGTTGCCGGCAAATGAAAGCGGTCGTTCGATGGCACCAGTCGCGCTGACGATCTGTTTCGCGCGGATCCGCCAGAGCCGGTGGCGCGGCCCCGGCACGCCGGGGGTGTGGTCTGCCACCCGCTCGTATCCCAGAGCATAGCCGTGGTCATAAACGCCAGCGCCCATGGTGCGCGGGCGCAGAGTGACGTTGTCCATCGCCTCCAGCTCGGCCAGGGTGCGGCTCACCCAATCCTCGGGCGACAGGCCGTCGATGGTGCCGCCATCGACCGGCGCACGCCCGCCCCAATGGGCGGTCTGCTCGATCAGCAGCACACGCGCGCCCGAAGCCGCGGCCACCTTGGCCGCCTGCAACCCGGCGACGCCGCCACCGATCACCAGAATATCGGTGTGGACATGGAAATGCTCATAGGTATCGGCATCCACCAGCTCCTTGTCGGGCGCCTTGCCCAGACCGGCCGAGCGGCGGATGATCGGCTCGTAGACATGTTTCCAGAACGGCGCCGGGTGGATGAACATCTTGTAATAAAAGCCCGCCGGCAGGAACCGCGACAGATAGGTGTTCACCGCCCCGATATCGAAATCGAGGTTTGGCCAGTGGTTCTGGCTGGCAGCCTTGAGCCCGTCGAACAGCTCGGTCGTGGTGGCGCGCTGGTTCGGCTCGAACCGCGTCCCCTCGCCCAGACCGACCAGCGCGTTGGGTTCCTCGGCGCCGCTGGCCACCACCCCGCGCGGGCGGTGATACTTGAACGAACGGCCCATCATCATCTGGTCGTTGGCCAAGAGCGCCGAGGCGAGCGTATCGCCCTGGAACCCGCGCATGGTGGTGCCGTTGAAGGTAAAGGTCACCTGTTTCGAACGGTCGATCAGGCGGCCCTGTTTTGCGAGACGGGTGCTCATTTACGCGAACCTTTCGCAAGAAGTGTCGTGAGGGGGGCGGACATCAGGAGAATTCCCTCCAGCTCCAGCCGGGGCGGCGGGCCGAGATCGCATCGCGGATCTCCTGCGGCGGGCCGCTGACCTGCGCCTTGTAGGTGCCGAACACCTCGAGCGTCGCGGTGCAGCGGGCGGCATGGAACCACTTGCCGCATCCCGAAGCATGGCGCCAGCGTTCCAGATGCACACCCTTGGGGTTCTCGCGGGCAAAGAGATAGCCATGAAGCTCGTCGTCGCTCGATCCCGGGCCGAAACGCTTCAGATGCGCTTCGCCACCGGCGGCGAGTTCGGTCTCGTCGGCATCGACGCCGCAATAGGGGCAATGGAGGATCAGCATATCGTCATCCTTTCGGCGGCAGGCTGGCGGCATGGGCCAGCGAAAATTCGATAAGTTTCGCACGGAGCGCGTCGTCTTCAAAGGCGCCGGCGTCCAGCTCCACCATGCCGCCCATCGGGCGTCCGGTGAAGGAAAGCGGCTGCGCGCCCAGTTCAAGGGCCTCTCCCTCGTGCGTCTTGCCCGGTCGGTACATGGCGCCGTCGCGGGTGACGCCGCAGACCATGTTTCCATGCAAGAGAAAGCAGAGCCCGCCGAACATCTTCTTCTCGGACAGGCCCGGCTCAACCCCTAGATCGGCGCGCATCGTCTCGGCCATGGTTTCGGAATAGGCCATCTGTCACGCCCTCCGACCCCGGAGAGCCCCAAAGTTTTTCAGAAAAACTTTGGACCAGATTTCTACTGAAAAAATCTGGTTCAATGCGCCACCCCCGCCGCGACGCTTTCATCGATGAAGCGGCCTTCCTTGAAGCGGTCGAGCGAAAACGCCTCGGTCAGCGGCGAATGGCCCGTTGCCATCAGCTGCGCCATGCCCCAGCCGGAACCCGGGATCGCCTTGAATCCGCCGGTGCCCCAGCCGCAGTTGATGAAACAGCCGCCCAGCGGCGTCTTCGACAGGATGGGCGAGCGGTCGCCGGTCATGTCGACGATTCCGCCCCATTGCCGCAGCATCTTGAGGCGGCTGATCATCGGGAAGGTCTCGTTCAGCGCGCGCACGGTTTCCTCGATATGGTGGAACGAGCCGCGCTGGGTGAAATTGTTGAACCCGTCGGTGCCGCCACCGATCACCATCTCGCCCTTGTCCGATTGCGACATGTAGCCATGTACCGTGTTGGCCATAACCACCACGTCCATACAGGGCTTGATCGGCTCCGAAACAAGCGCCTGAAGTGCCAGCGCCTCGACCGGGAGACGGAATCCCGCCATCTCGGCCAGCTGGCCCGAATGCCCCGCCACCACGATACCCAGCTTGCCGCAATCGATCGGCCCCCTGGTGGTGTCAACGCCGACGACCTGTCCGGCATCGCTGCGCACGCCGGTGACTTCGCATTGCTGGATGATGTCCATGCCCATGGCCGAACAGGCCCGCGCATAACCCCAGGCCACGGCGTCGTGGCGCGCGGTGCCGCCGCGCTCCTGCCAGAGCGCGCCCAGCACCGGATACCGTGGACCGTGCAGGTTGATGATCGGCACCAGCTGCTTGACCCGCGCGGGATCGATCCACTCGGTCTTGACCCCTTGCAGCGCGTTGGCATGCGCGGTGCGCTTGTAACCGCGCACCTCGTGCTGGGTCTGGGCCAGCATCATGACGCCCCGCGGGCTGAACATCACGTTGTAGTTCAGGTCCTGGCTCATGGTCTCGTAAAGCGACCGGGCCTTCTCGTAGATCGCAGCCGACGGGTCCTGAAGATAGTTCGACCGGATGATGGTCGTGTTGCGCCCGGTGTTGCCGCCGCCCAGCCAACCCTTCTCGATCACCGCAACATTCTGGATGCCGTAATTCTTGCCCAGGTAATAGGCGGTCGCCAACCCGTGCCCGCCGGCACCGACGATCACCACGTCATAGCGTTTCTTCGGTTCGGGCGAGCGCCAGGCGCGTTCCCATCCGGTGTGATAACGCAACGCTTCTCGCGCCACGGCAAAGGCAGAATAATGCTTCATGTGCGAATCCGATCCGGTTTCGTGTCTTGCGGCAGGTATGCCGTGGAGACCAAGATTACCCCCGCCGCATACCGCCGCAATATCGCGATATTGCGACATGACAGCGCCTCGCGCACATTTGCCCCTTTTTTCGAGGGTCCGGCGTCGCTAGATGACAGGGAGCAAAGCGGAGCCCTCATGATCTTCTGGATTCTCGTCTCTCTCATGGCGCTGGCGGTGGCCGGCCTGCTGGCGCTGGCAGCCTTGCGGGCGCGCGTTGTCAACGAACCGGCCGCGGCCTATGACCTGCGCGTCTATCGCGACCAGTTGGCGGGCGTCGACCGTGACCTCGCCCGCGGCGTGATCGACACGGCCGACGCCGAGCGCATCCGCACCGAGATCTCGCGCCGCATTCTGGCCGCCGATGCGCAGATCCAAGCCGAGACCGAAGACCCTGCGCAGAACAGACGAGGCGCTGCGATCGTGGCCTTGATCTCGGCTGTCGTCGTCATGGCCGGGTCGCTGTGGTTCTATTCCAGCCTCGGCGCGCCGGGCTACGGCGACCTGCCGCTGCAGCTCCGGCTCGAGATCGCCGAACAGAACCGCGCCGAACGCCCGGCCCAGGCCGATGCAGAGGCGCGCATGCCCGCACAGGCGCAACCGCAGATCGAACCCGGCTACGCCGAACTGCTGCAAAAACTGCGCGACACCGTGGCCCGGCGCCCCGACGATGTTCAGGGGCACATGCTGCTGGCCCAGCACGAAGCCAACACCGGCAACCTGCGCGCCGCCTACATCGCCAAGGGCCGGGTCATCGAGTTGTTGCAAGGCGACGTGGCGGCGGAAGATTACTCGGAACAGGCGGAACTGATGATCATGGCCGCCGGCGGCTATGTCTCGCCCGAGGCCGAAGCGGTTCTGCGCCAGGCCTTGCAGCGCAACCCGGAATATGGTCCGGCGCGCTACTATTGGGGCGTCATGCTGCTTCAGATCGGGCGTCCGGATCAGGCCTTCGAAATCTGGTCGCGCACGCTTGCGGCCGCGCCCGAAGATGCGGCCTGGGCCGAGGCGATCCGGACCCGGATCGGCGAGGTGGCGATGCGGGCCGGTGTCGAATACACCCCGCCGCCCGTGGCCGCCCTGCCCGGCCCGAGCCAGCAGGACATGGAGGCCGCCTCGGACATGGATGCCGACAGCCGCAACGAGATGATCCGAGGCATGGTCGAGCGCCTTTCCGAACGGCTGGCGACAGAAGGCGGCACCCCGCAGGAATGGGCCCGCCTGATCGGCGCGCTGACCGTCCTGGGTGACACGGAACGGGCCGGCACCATCCTGGCAGAGGCGCGTCAGGTCTACGCGGACAACGCCGAGGCGCGCGGTCTGATCGAAAGTGCCGCACGGCAGGCGGGACTGGGCGAATGATCTTCGACCGGATCGAAGAATTCTCGGACACGCTGCCCGCGTTCGGCGCGCTGGCCGGGCTGGACCTTGGCGAGCGCACGATCGGCGTTGCGGTGTCGGACACGATGCGCGGCGTCGCCTCGCCGCTGGAGACCATCCGGCGGCGAAAGTTCTCGACCGATGCCACGGATTTGCTGGCCATTATCCAGAAGCGACAGATCGCCGGCCTGATCCTTGGGCTGCCGCGCAACATGGATGGCAGCGAGGGGCCGCGCTGCCAGTCGACCCGTGCCTTTGCCCGCAACCTGTCGCGCCTGACCGAGCTGCCGATCACCTTCTGGGACGAACGCCTGAGCACGGTTGCGGCAGAAAAGGCACTGCTTGAGGCGGATACGACACGAAAACGTCGCTCCGAGGTTATCGACCACGTGGCGGCGGGCTATATCCTGCAAGGCGCGCTGGATCGTCTGCGCAATCTTTAGGAGCCTCAGCCGATGACCGACACGGTCTGGAAACGCAACGAGATCGAGTCGCCCTGCATCCGCATCTGCTTGGTGCACCCGACCGAGCGAATCTGTACCGGCTGTTATCGCACCATTGACGAGATTTCACGCTGGTCGCGCATGGACAGCGAAGAGCGCGCCCGGATCATGGCCGAACTGCCGTCCCGCGCCCCCAACCTGACCAAGCGCCGCGGCGGCCGCGCCGCACGGCTGCGGGGCTGACGCCCTGTTTTGCCTTTCCTGCGGAAGGACCAAGCCTTCGGCGGGAGCATTTGCGGAAAAGATGAACCCGGAGCCGATGCATTCTAGCGGCGGTCAAGGCGCCTCGATCCAGACGGGGACGCCGCCGGGCATCAGGGGGCGGAAATAGGCGATCATGCGCCCGTCCGGCCCGGCCTGCGCGTCCAGCGCCCAGGGGGCTACACCATGCAGGCAATGGCGATGCAGCAGGTAGGCCTCGCCGGGGACCGCATGCAGCCGCAGCATGGGACATGTCTCGAACACCTCGCGCCGCGCCGCCTGATAGGCATCGGTGACGTCAACCTGGTGCCAGTCTTCGGGCGGGTATCCTTCCAGGGCCCGGGCCAGCGCAGGGCCGAGGATGCGATGGCTGCCCTCCCACAGGATCATGGGTGCGGCCCCGGCATCGGCGGCAGTCAGCGGCAGGCCCAGGATCCAGGCATGCGGTTCGTCCAAATGGCGGCGGCGGTCAGGGCCCGAGGGTTTCAACCCGTCCACATGCGCCGCGCCACGATTGAGACGATAGCGAAAGCCGGCCTCGCCTTCGCCCCGGCGCGGGCGGGGATAGCCGGAATAAGTGACCGAAACCTGTGCCTTGTGCAGCGGCAATGCGCGCAGATGGCGCGCTATGAAGTTCATCGCCTGCCCGGCCAGCGGCGGCCCGTCGCCCACCCGGCCCGCGCTGTCATTGTCGAGCGCATCGACGCCGACAAACCAGGTGCCCTCACAATCGAGCCAATGTGCAAAAGCGGGGTCCGCAACTGCCCGGCGCGCAGCGGGCAGCGCATGGGCGACCCATTCGGCCAGTACCGGGTCGAACGGAAACCGCACCCAGCCGCGAGAGAGGAACTCCTCTACCACCCGAGCGCCTTGCGCAGCATGTTGAGCGCCACCAGCGTCAGGAACACGGCAAAGACGCGCTTGAGCGGTTTGGGGTCCATTGCATGGGCCAGCCTGACCCCCAAGGGCGTGGTGATCAGCGTCATGCAGATGACGACGCCAAAGGCCACCAGATTGACCGCCCCCACCGTCAGCGGCGGCCGCTGGGCCGGGTCGATCTGCAGAAACAGGAAGCCCAGCACCGAGGGAACCGCAATGATCACCCCGAACCCGGCGGCAGTCGCCACGGCGCGGTGAATGGGCGTATTGTAAAGGCTCATCAGCGGCACGCCGAAACTGCCGCCGCCGATCCCCATCAGAACGGAGAGAAAGCCCACGATCGGCGACATGATCACGCGGCGCACTCCGCCCGGCATCGCATCGCCCAACCGCCAATGCGCGCGGCCCAGCCCCAGATATGCACCGATCACGATGCCCAGCACGCCGAACAGCGCCTGAAGCGCGACCGACCGCAGCGAGGCCGCCACCAGGACCCCCAGAACCGCGCCCACCGCGATTCCCGGCCCCCAGCCGCGCAGGATCACCCAATCCACAGCGCCCTTCTTGTTGTGGCTCAGGACCGACCGCAGCGAAGTCACGATGATCGTGGCCAGCGAAGTCGCCAGGCACATCTGCATCAATTGCGGGCCGCCATACCCAAGGGTCTGGAAGGCGTAGAAGAACGCGGGCACCAGCACGATGCCGCCTCCGACGCCCAAAAGCCCGGCCAGCACGCCGGCAAATGCGCCGATGACGACCAGAAGGGCCAGCATCTGCATCAGGAGGGTGGTATCGGGCATGCTCGGAACTCCGCCATTGGTCCCGGCATGGGTACACCGGAGATGCGCTGGGGAAAAGCGGCCATTCGGGCTCAAGTGCCCTGTCACGCAAAAAGGGCGGGGATTGCCCCGCCCTTTTCGTCCGGACCATCTGTGGATCAGCCGAATTTCCTGATCTGGCCGGATTTCAGGCGCGAGAGGTACGAGGTCATCTCGCGCTTGACGATCGGCATCAGGAAATAGAGCGCGATGATGTTCACCACCGCCATCGCAAAGATCGCCGCATCCGAGAAGTCGATGACCGGGCCGAGGCTGGCGGCCGCGCCGATCACGACAAAGACGCAGAACAGCAGCTTGAACACCATCTCGGTGGTCTTGCCTTCGCCGAACAGGAAGGTCCAGGCCTTCAGCCCGTAGTAGGACCAGCTGATCATCGTGGAGAAGGCGAACAGGATCACCGCGACGGCCAGGATGTACTTGAACCCGCCAAAGGCCGAGGAGAAGGCCGCCGAGGTCAGCGCCACGCCCTTGTTGCCATCCACGGTCTGGATGGTCGAGGCACCGGCATCGAGCAGGTAAAGGCCGGTCGTCGGGTCCTGGATCAGCTGGCCGGTGATGATGATCACCAGCGCGGTCATGGTACAGATCACCACGGTGTCGATGAACGGTTCAAGCAGCGACACGAAGCCTTCGGTGATCGGCTCCTTGGTCCGGACGGCCGAGTGTGCAATGGCTGCCGAACCCACGCCCGCCTCGTTGGAGAAGGCGGCGCGCTTGAAGCCCTGGATCAGCGCTCCGACCATCCCGCCGGCGACACCCGCGCCGGTAAAGGCGCCAGCGAAGATCTGGCCAAAGGCCCAGCCGATCTTGTCGAAGTTCATCACCAGGATGAACAGCGCCGTACCGACATAGAGGATACCCATGAACGGCACGACCTTTTCCGTCACCCGGGCGATGGATTTCAGGCCGCCGACGATGACGGCAAAGACCACGCCGGCAAAGATCAGCCCGGTGATCCAGCCGGGATAGTCGCCCACCACATTGGTGATCTGCGCATGCGCCTGGTTGGCCTGGAACATGTTGCCGCCGCCGAAGGCGCCGAGGATGCAGAAGATCGAGAACAGCACGGCCATGAACTTGCCCGCCGGAAGACCACGCTCGGCAAAGCCCTTGGTCATGTAATACATCGGGCCACCCGAAACGGTGCCATCGGCATATTCGTTACGGTACTTCACACCCAGCGTGCATTCGGTGAATTTCGACGCCATGCCCATCAGGCCGGCCAGGATCATCCAGAAGGTCGCGCCCGGCCCGCCGATGCCAACGGCAACCGCCACGCCCGCGATATTGCCAAGACCCACGGTGCCGGACAGCGCGGTGGCAAGCGCCTGGAAATGGCTGACCTCGCCGGCATCTTTCGGGTCCGAATAGTCCCCCCGCACCAGCGCTATGGAATGCGGAAAGGCGCGGAACTGGATGAATCCGAAGTAAAAGGTAAAGACCGTCGCCGCGACCACCAGCCAGGCCACGATCCAGGGAAAGCTGGTTCCGGGAAACGGGCTGAAGATGAAATTGACGAACCAGCCGGTCGAGCTTGCAAATATCTCGTTGACCTTCTCGTCGATGGACTGGGCAAGTGCCGGAGCTGCCGACATCATCGCCGCCGGCGCGGCAAGTGCCACTGCTTTGGAAAGATTTTTCATGGGATCCTCGATACCTGGAAGTTTACGGCACGATGGTGCAAGGGACAGGCGCGCATTGCGCCAGCGTACCGGCAACCGATCCGAACACGCGCGCGGCCAGGCTGCTTTCGCCCTTGCGCGCGACAAAGATCTGCGCCGCGCCATTGTCTGTCGCAATCTCGCAGAGCGTGTCGGCCACGTGACCGTAGCGGATTACGGTTTCCAAGGGGACGCCCTTGCCCGACAACTGGCTTTTCAACGGGGCCATCAGGTGGCTTTCCGCACGTGCCAGTTCTTCGCCCCGGCGCTTGTGACGCTCCTCCAGCTCGGTCGGGGTGAGAAAAGAATAGGGCGACCATTCAAGCACATGGGCCACGATAATCGTGGCGCCAACGGCCGCGGCACGCTCCATCGCGAAATCCAGTGCGCGCCGGGACGCCGCGCTGCCGTCATAGCCGACGACGAATTTGGTTGTCATGTCTTCCTCCCTGGAAATGCTCTGCGTCCAAATGACGCCACGTAAAAATACGTACCACATAAAAAAAATGTTACGAAACTTCCTGTCGTTTCGGAAAAAATTCGGAAATGGTGTCTTATTTTCTGAAATTTCAGGAAAAATTTCGAATGGACGACCTGGATAGAAAAATCGTCACGATCCTACAGCAGGACAGTCAGGTATCCATGGCGGCCTTGTCCGATCGCATCGGGCTGTCGCTATCGGCCTGCCACCGGCGCGTCAAGCTGCTCGAATCCGCCGGTGTGATCCGCAACTACGCGGCGCAGATCGACCGGGCAGCGGTAGGGCTCGATGTCCAGGTGTTCATCGAAGTGAAGCTGAATTCGCAGCGGCGCGAGGATCTTGAAGCCTTTGAAAAGGCGGTGGCGCTGATGCCCGAGATTCTCGAATGTCACATGATCACGGGCGAGTTCGATTTCCTGATGCGCGTCTGTGTCCGCTCGCCTGCGGATTACGAGGCGCTCTACCGGTCCCGCCTGTCGACCATTCCGGCGGTCAGCCAGATGAAGACCATGCTCAGCCTCTGGACAAACAAGGAGTTCCGCGGCTTTCACCTTGGCTAGGATCAGCCGGCCTGACGCTCCGGCATCTCGACGATCTGCGCCAGCGCCGCCTCGACCAGTTCCGGTCCGGCTCCCTTGTGCACGGCGCCCTCGGACAGCATCCGCCGCCAGCTCCGGGCACCGGGCCGGCCTGCAAACGCGCCCAGCATATGCCGCGTGATCTGATGCAAGCGGCCACCGGATGCCAGATGCGCCTCGATATATGGCAACATGGCGCGCACCGCCTCGACCGGGTCGCTGGCGGCCCCGGTTCCAAAGATCATCGGGTCGGCGCCACACAGGATATCGGCCGGTTGGTGATAGGCCGCCCGCCCGATCATAACCCCGTCGAGTCCCGCATCGAGATGTGCGCGGGCTTCATCCAGAGACGTGATGCCGCCGTTGATCGAGATGTGCAGATCGGGAAACCGCGCCTTCATCCGATGCACCAGATCATAGTCGAGTGGCGGGATATCCCGGTTTTCCTTGGGGCTGAGACCCTGCAACCAGGCCTTGCGCGCATGAATGGTCACGCGCCGGCATCCCGCCCGCGCGATATGGTCCAGGAAATCCGGCAGCACGACCTCGGGGTCCTGATCATCCACCCCGATCCTGCATTTGACGGTCACCTCCACGTCCACCGCCTCGCGCATGGCCAGGACACAATCCGCAACCAGGCGCGGATGCGTCATCAGAACGGCGCCGAACGTGCCCGACTGCACCCGATCCGACGGACAGCCGCAATTCAGGTTGATCTCGTCATAGCCCGCATCCGCGCCGAGACGGGCGGCCTGCGCCAGTTCGCGCGGGTCCGACCCGCCCAGTTGCAGCGCCACGGGATGCTCGGCGGCATCATGATCCAGCAAATGCACCGCCCCGCCCCGCACCAGTGCGGGTGCCGTCACCATCTCGGTATACAGCAGCGTCTCGCGGCTCAGCAGGCGGTGGAAGTACCGGCAATGCTGGTCCGTCCAATCCATCATCGGGGCCACGCTGAGACGCGCTGCTCTTTGTGGGTCTGTCTTCAATGCGTTCGCTCCGTGTTCCGACCGAGTCACGTCGATCGGCCTTGCTTCACTATCCTTTTTTGATGCCGGACAACATGTGAAACTCGAATCTGGTCTGGCACCGTCTAGCACAGATGAACCGTGAGGACATCGCCTGTTCCGGTTGCTTCGTCCGGTGACGCCTCCCCCGTTCGTGACCGCCCGGACCGAATGCCTGATCCAAAGTCACGCGCCACAATCTGAACCTATGGGCGGTGCGTGCGTTCCGCAGGGTGGCGGCCATGTCCGAGCCTGCGCGCGTCCGCTACCAGCCACCGCTGACCGAACGGAAGACAAGGTTCAGGCCCAGTCCAGCAAAGGTGATCAGCAGCGCCTTGCGAAAGACCTCCGGATCGACTCGCCGACGCAATCCTTCGCCCAGAGTGAACCCCGCAAGCGTGGGCAGGACGAGAATTGCCGACATCACCGTACTCTGACCATCGGCATGGCCCAAGGCAAGATAACCCATCAGCATGGGAACGGAGCCAACCGAGACCAGGAAGCCGGTAGCCTGCACGAACTCCTGCGGAGAGACCCGCCGGGCGAAAAGATACATGGCCAGCGGCACCCAACCCGCCGACAGGCCCGCCACGACCCCGGTCAAAAGGGCGGCGGCGGTCTCCACCCGTCCTGAGCCGGCTTGCGGTATCTCGGGCACCAGCTTCCACCACCCGGTCGCCGCGAAGACGATCACGACCGAACCCAGAACAAAGCCCAGCACCCGGTCCCCGGTATCGCGGCTGAGCCACAGGGTGATCGCAACGGAGAGGGCGAGAAGGATTGCAAACCGCCAATGCCGGCGGATGACAGAGGCAACCGGACCACCACGGATCATCTGCCAGAGATTGCTGACCAGCATCGGAACCAGGATCAGGCTCACAGCGGCACGCGGTTCCAGAGCGAGCGTCAGAAGTGCCATCGCAACCGTCGGCAATCCCAATCCGATGAAGCCCTTGATGCTGCCGGCCAGGAACAGAACCGCCGCCCCGATCACCAGAGTTTCGGTGTCACCCATTCCTCAGCCGCCATTTTTCGCAACATTTCGACGGATCCAGAAACACGGCCCACTATACACAAGTCAAGGCCGCGCCCGGTCACTCATCGCGCGTATCGGGATCAATTCGAAACCCCTTGACCCGAATGAATTCGGCAAAATCCGCCCGTTCGGGCACCGCATACTGGCGTGTCTTGTCGTCGGACCAGGTATAGGGATCGGCGCGGCCGAAACGCTCCTGCGCGCGTTGCCGCATGCCCCGTGTCTGCCCAGCCCGGCGCTGGTCATATTCGGCAATGGTCGCTTCGGGCTCGCCTTCGGAATAGCAATTTTCGTGAAAGGTCGCGGCAAGTGGCAGGCGCATGCTGAGGCGCGGTTGCGGGAACTCTGGCCAACCCACCGCAAGCGCTGCGACGGGAAACACATGTCCGGGCAGGCCCAGCACCGCGCTCACCTCATCTGCCGCGTTCCGGATGGTGCTGATCGGGCAGCACCCCAAACCCAGCGCCTCGGCCCCGGACACGCAGGCCGACAGCGCAATCGCCGCATCGACGCTGGCATTGAAGAATGCGTCGAGATGGTCGTTGGCAAAGGGTCGCCCCTGCATCTGGTGCAACTGACGCTGGCGGCGGTTGTTGGCACAGAACACAAGCAGTTCCGGGGCTCCGGCGATCCAGTCCTGCGCGCCGGCCAGCGCCTTGACCCTCGACGCCTGCGGCCCGCGCACCCAGATGATGTCGCGCTGTTGCAGGTCGCTCTTGCTGGGCGACGACAGAGCAATCGCCCCGAGGAGCCGCATCATGGCCTCGGGCACGGGCCGATCGGCGTAATGCCGGCACGACCCGCGCGACAGCATCGCATATGCCGCATCTGCCGCCGCCGGGGCAAGATCCAGCGCTGTCATGTCGATCCGGTCGCCGAACCGCGCCTCGATCACTGCGGCCAGCCTGGAACTCGATGTCTCGTCGCCCATGTGTAACTTTTCCTTACAAATCTTGAAATCATAATTGTTTTTTGTTTGCTTAGCTTCCGAAGCTATTGGAATCCATCACCAGCGGATATCGAAAACATGGGGAACCTGTCTGCAATAACCCTTTCGGTCACCATCCAGCGCGGCACCGCAGAGGCCGTCCAGCTCCAGACCTGAGATGTGCCCGCCCAGGACAGCCAGACGGTGCTGGACGTGGTAAGCTGGATTCAACACAACACAGAGCCGACACTTGCCTATCGTTTCGCCCGCCGGGTGGGCATGTGCGGCAGTTGCGCGATGATGGTGGACTGTGTCCCGCGCCGGACCTGCCGCACCCATGTTCAGACCGCGCAAAGGGGGGCCAGCTGACAATCGGACCGCTTCGGAACCTGCCCCTGATCCGCGACCTCGTCGTGGACATGGACCCGTTCTTCGCAAAATGGACAAGGGCTGGCGGGCATCATCACCCTACTCGCGACAGAACCGCCCCCACCGCACAGACGGACCCACAGACCACGTCTCCGGCTCGGGCGGCTGCCAGTCCTGCCATTCCATTGGAAGCTGCACGGCGCATAGCCCCAACGGTCTCGACCCGACGGCGGCCATTGCCGGGCTGAGACGGGCCGCGGCCCGGCGCGCGCTGCGGGGACGCAGCTGATGCCGGACATGCGCCTCTACCTGCTCCAGCGGATCACCGCAGTTCTGATGGCGCCTTTCGTGCTGTTGCATCCGGGCGTCATGGTCCGGGCCATCCATGGTGGTCCGAGCGCCGCCGAGATACTCTCGCGGACCCATGGTTCCGACCTCTGGTTCCTGTTCTACCGCGGTTTCGTGCTGATCGCCGGTTTTCATGGCGCCATCGGCCTGCGGGTCATCCTGCCCGAATGGCTTGGCCTGCGCGGCGGGGCCCTCGTGCTGCCGCCGCTTGTCATCGCCGCCCTCCTGATCGCCACCGGGCTGCACGCGGTCGTTGCCGTGACCGGAGTCCGCTCATGAGGTCGCACCCGCCCTGGCTTGCCTTTCTCACCCATCGCCTGTCCGGACTGGCGCTGGCGCTTTTCCTGCCGGTGCATTTCCGCGTCCTGGCCCTGGCGTTGACTGCCCCGGACAAGTTCGACCGTTACCTGAGCCTTGCCGAATATCCGCTTGTGAAACTGTCGGAATTCGCCCTTGTATTTCTTCTCGCCCTGCATGCGTTCGGAGGTCTGCGGCCGATGGAGCAGGTGCTGGCCCAGAATGTCGAGCAGATGCAGGAACATCGGGCAGTCGGTCTGGTGCCGTCGCGGGACGGGTCGGCGTTGGCGAGTGTTCTGATGATCGACATGCGGCGCGGTCTCTTTCGGCTGGTCCGCGCCCGGGCGGTATTGATGGCCACGGGCCGCGAGCCGACCATGTACCGCTATCATACGCCCTCGGGCGACAAGAGCATGAACGGGCTCGCGACGGCCCTGCGCGGCGCCGGCGGGCGTTTGCTGAACCCTGCCGGTCAACGCTTCATGTTCGACTATGACGCCAAGGGCGAACGCGCCACGCGCGATGTGGTCAGCCGTGGCATCTATGCCGTGTGCGCCAGTTTTCCTGGAATGGTCAAGCGCTGAGCAGATTGCGGTTTCGACCTTGCCAAAGAAAAGGTCGAGGTGGTGCCGACCGCGCATTACTTCATGGGCGGAGTGGTGGTTGATGTCGACACCCGCACCGCGCTTGAGGGTCGCTGTGTCGCGGGCGAGGACACCCGCCGCTCGCATGGCTCGAACCGGCTGGGCGGCAACGGCGTGGCCAATTCCACGGTGTTCGGCGGTATCGCCGGCGCGGTGACCGCCACCGCCTCGTTCCACTTTGCCAAATGGCTGCCGGAATGGATGGCCCGCACCGGCGCGAAACTGATCGTCGGCAAGGGAGGCATGTCACCAAAGGACTACAAGGAACATTTCGTGCCCAACGGCGCGGTCTATCTATCGACGGTGGGTTACGGCACCGGCGCACTGCTGGGCCGCGAGGTCGAGCGCGTCGAGGCGGTGCACTGGCCTGCCGAACTGGGGATGGCGCAGGCAATGCGGGTGATCCGCTGCAATCGCATGGGTCCGTTCATCGTTGCCTCGGATCTCGACGGCACCTGCCTTTTCGAACGTGCGAACGCAAGGATCGCGGGCAATATCGAACATCTCTACGAAGGGACAAGACCGGCGGTGATGAAACGCTCTGGTGAAACCGACGACCGGTCGGACGAAGTGATCTGATGCGCGGAGCCGATGTCGTCGCGCAGGTGCTGGCCAGGGCCGGAACCAGGGCCGTATTCCCTGGCCGCGCCCGTGTTCTGACCGGTCGGCTTCGCCTTCATCTTTACGCAAGTGCTCCGGCGGAGTCGCCCGACGGGCGACGGGGGCGGTGCCGCCGACCGGCCCCCCGCCGCCTTATCCCGCCAGCGCGTCCCGCAGCAGCATGCCAATGCCCAGGCAGAGGCACAGCAGGATCAGCAAGCGCTGGAACTGGGCGTCGGTGATCCGGTGGAACACGAAGATCCCGGCCTGCGCCGCCACGATACCTGCTGGCAGGACAACGGCGAAGGCTTCCAGCGTCTCGCGGCCATAGGCCCCTTTCAGCGCCAGACCGCAGATCGCGAACAGCAGGATCACCAGGTTGAAACTTTGCAGGACGGCGCGCGTCTCGCCGCGGGGCCAGCCGCGCATCGACAGCCAGATGACCGGCACCAGGCCCGACAGGGATGCCAGCCCCCCCATCACGCCGCCCACAAAACCGGCCGACCGGTCGATCCAGCGATGCGGCCGCTCCAGCCGCGGCAGCGCCTTTCGAAAACCGAAGTAGCCGCCATAGAGCACCAGAGACACGGCAATCAGGCGCCGCAACAGGTCGGCGTCCACCCGACCCAGCAGCAAAAGGCCCAATGGCACGCCCGCCAGGCCCGGCAGGATGAACCGCAAAACCCTGCGCAGGTCGGCCCGGATCTCGCCGCGCACCACCCACATGCCCTGGATCCCGGCGAGCACCGCAAGAAGCGCGGCCAGCGCCACCGCTGTTTCGGGATCGAACTTCAGCAGGAAGAAGGTCAGCGCGAAAAGCGCGGTCCCCATGCCGGACAAGCCGTTCACGAAGCCGCCGGCGCACCCGCCAAGCGCCAGGAAGACGACCGTTTCCATGTTCACGCGCGGCATCCTTTCAGTCAGTCCCGGTCGTCGCGGTTGCGGCGCGGGCGGTTCCCGCCCGCTGCCGTCTCAGCCTCCGGCGGCCACGGCCTTCATGAACCGGTCGCGGATGACAACCGGATCCATCGTGATCACCGGCATCTTGCGGTTTCCGCTGTCGCATTTGGCGACGATCACCGTCATCTGCCGTGCCTCCAGCGCCTCGGTCAACACCCGGCCCGTGTCCTCGGCCGCGCATTCGATCACCCGTTCGCAACCCGCCGCCCGCGCCATCGCCGCCAGAGAGGTCTTGCGGCCGGCATAGGTGGGCTGGTCTCCGGTCGAACCGTAAGAGCCGTTGTCCACGATCAGCAGGATGTAATTGTCGGCGACATTGTTGGCGATGGTCGGCAGCGTGCCGAGATTGGTCAGCACCGACCCGTCTCCGTCGATCACGATCACCGGCTTGGGCTGCGCCAGCGCCAGCCCCAGTCCGATCGACGAGGCCAGCCCCATCGTGCCCAACATGTAGAAATTGCTGGGCTGGTCGTCGATGGCATGCAGCTCCTGGCTAGGAATGCCGATGTTGCAGATCACCAGGTGGTCGCGCAGGATCGGGGCGATTTCGGTCAGGATGTCATATCGGATCATTGATCGCCGTAGCCTCCCCAGAAGCTGGCATCCGTCAGGATTGCCACGGGCTTGTTGCACATGAATGTATATTTCAGGATCTGGTCCAGTTCCTCGACATCCGCCTGGCGATGAAAGTGATAGGTCGGAATGTTGAGCTGGGCCAGAAGCGCCTTGGTATGCACCGCCATCTCGACCTGGCAGGCCACGGGTTCACGCAACTCGCCGCGATACGAGATCAGCATCGGCAGCGGCAACCGGTAATACTGGATCAGCGTGGCCAGCGTGTTGATGGTGACGCCGATGGCGGTGTTCTGCATGATGATGCAAGGGCGCTTGCCGCCCATCCATGCACCAGCGCACAGCCCCATGCCCTCGTCCTCCTTGTTCGAGGGCACATGATGGATACCGGGCCGCGCATCGACCTCTGCAATCACGCCGGCCAGTTGCTTGCAGGGCACCGTTGTCACGAACTCGATCCCGTTCGCTTGCAGGTCGTCCACGATCCTTGCGTCTATCGACACGTCATCCTCCGGTTCAGGGCGCCGCGCGCCGGTCTGCGACGCACGGTAGATGATGTCGCGGGCAGCACAAGGGCCGCCCGCCCGCAGTCAGTCCGATTTCAAACCCGCAATGCCGTGTTTCGGATTTTCGACAAATGCCCCTAACCCGCAAGCGACGGCAACCACAGGACGATGCCGGGGAACGCCACCAGAAGCGCGATGGTCACCGCGTCCGCGACAAAGAACGGCGCCACCCCCCGAAACACGTCCTGCACGCTCAGGTCGGGGCGTACGCCCGCCACCACGAAACAGTTGAGCCCGATGGGCGGCGTGATCAGACAGAACTCGGCCATCTTGACCACGAGGATGCCGAACCAGATCGCGCACATGGTCCCCGACATGCCAAAGGCGCTGTCGGCGGCGCTGACCGTCTCCCCGCCATTCAGCGCCATGACAGCCGGATAGACCACCGGCAGGGTCAGCAGCAGCATTCCGATCGCGTCCATGAACATGCCCAGCACCGCATAGGCCAAGAGGATGCAGATCAGGATCAGCATCGGCGACATGTGAAGCGAGGTGATCCAGTCCGCGAAGGCCCCTGGCAGGTCGGCAAAGCCAAGAAAGCGGACATAGATCAGGACGCCCCAGATGATCGTGAAGATCATCACCGTCAGCTTGGCAGTCTCAAGCAGCGCCGACTTCAACTCGACCCAGCGCATGCCCCTGTAGACCGCCATCAGGAACACGATGAAGGCGCCGATCGCCCCGCCCTCGGTCGGCGTGCCCCAGGCATCGCCGAAAGGGTTGTAGACAAAGAAGATGATGATCACCACCACCGCCACGATAGGCAGTGCCGGCGGCAGCGAAACGAAACGCTCCTTCCAGGTGAACCCGCCAATGGGCGGACCGACCCGTTTCCAGATCATGGCGATGCCGACGATGATCAGCGTGTAGACCAGGGCCGAAAAAGCGCCCGGGATGAACCCGGCCAAGAGCAGCTTGCCCACGTCCTGTTCGACGATGATCGCGTAGATGACCAGGATCGCCGAGGGCGGGATCAGCGACGCCAGCGTGCCCGCAGCGGCAACCACCCCGGCGGCGAATTTCTTGTTATACCCGTTCTCGACCATCTCCGGAATGGCGATCCGGGCGAATACGGCCGAGGTCGCGACCGAGGCCCCCGACACGGCTGCAAACCCCGCCGTGGCAAACACGGTGGCAACCGCCAACCCGCCCGGCACCCAGGCGATCCAGCGCTTGGCCGCTTCGAACAGCGCCTTGGTCAGGCCGGCGTAATAGGCAAGATAGCCGATCAGGATGAAGGTCGGGATCAGGCTCAGCGCCTGGCTTGCCACCTTGGAATGCGGGACCTGCCCGGCGGTCTTGGTCGCCACCGTCAGCGCCCAGCCGAACTGTGCCGGATCATAGCCCTTCTTTGCCCAGAATATCCAGATCAGCCCGACAAGCCCGGCCATCGCCGCGGCAAAGGCCACGCGCATGCCCAGAACCACCATGACGAGCAGGCCAAGCGAGACAATGATGCCGATGTCGATGGTTTCCATCACGTATCCTCCCGGCCGGTAACCGCCTCGGCCTCGCGGGCGGCGATGGTTGCGGCATCTTCGATCAGCGGCACCGCAACCGGATTGTCCGTGCCCAGCAGGATTGCCCGGCCATAGGCCCAGAGTTGCAGGACCAGCCTGAGCGCAAGCACGGAAAAGGCCAGCGGCACGACCAGTTTGGCCGGCCAGATCGGCAGCTTGATGTCGATTGTGCTATCCCGGCTCCAGAGCGGCGCGGCGAAATCGAAGCTGCGCTGGAAATGCGCCCAAGACCCCCAGATCAGCAGCAGCACCAGAAGCAGCACCAGCAGGGTGGTCACGAACTCTGCGATCCACAGCCAGCGGCCCCTCAGCCTGCTCACCAGGATATCCATCCGGATATGAACGCCGTCGCGCTGCGCATAGCTTACCGCCATGATCGC
Organism: Ruegeria marina; assembly: GCF_900101475.1. Taxonomy (GTDB): domain Bacteria; phylum Pseudomonadota; class Alphaproteobacteria; order Rhodobacterales; family Rhodobacteraceae; genus Ruegeria_B; species Ruegeria_B marina. The sequence continues at coordinate 201,362 of NZ_FMZV01000004.1, forward strand.
GATCAGAGGCATGGTGATCTCGATCCAGTCGACATAGCCGCGCACCGGGCTGTTGAGGATGTTGCGCCCGCCCACCGAATAGACAGCCAGGATCATCAGGGCGAACACGGACAGCCCGCTGACAAGGCCGAACATCGTCTCCAACCTGTATAACCCCCGATCCAGCCGGCTCAGCAGACTGTCATCGGCAAGCACCGAGGCTTTGATCGCCATGGCCCTGCTCCCTCATTGGATTTTGAATGAAAAGGCGGCGCACCCCGGCCCGGGTGCGCCCCACGTCCGGGCCTCAGCGGCCCAGCGTGCTGATCACGAGATCATAGAGTTCCTGTGCGGGCAGGCCGCGCGCAGTGTTGTCCTCGATCCACTTCGCCGCCACCGGGCCCGCGGCCTTCTCGCGAAACTCGGCCAGACGCTCCTCATTGTAGCTGATCCGCTCGACTCCCTTTTCCTCGAGCAGCGGCCACCATTTCTTCATCGTCTGGTTTTCATAGAAGTCGATGTAGTACTCCATCGCCTCGTCGACCGAACCCAGCAGCGCGTCGCGCTCCGCGTCGCTGAGCGCGTTCAACGCATCGGTATTGACAACCACCGGGCAGTTCACCGTGCCGGGGTTCAGGTTGTCACTCCACCACTTCGCCACTTCCATCACGCCAAAGGACATGTGCGCGTGCGGCGCAAATGCGATCGACTTGACGATGCCGGAGTCGAGCGCCTGGCGCGCCTCCTCCGAGGTGACCGAGGTCGGCACCGCTCCGATCAGGCTCAGCGCCTCGCCGATGCCGCCGGTGGCGCGCACGGTCAGGCCGTCGAAATCCTTGAGTGTGCGCGGCGGCTCGCCCACGCCCGCGATGTTGTATTGCGGCAGCGGCGAAGGCATCAGCAGCGTCGCGTTCCAGCGCGCCAGATCGGCGGCAGTGGCCGGATGCTCATAGACCGCCTGCGAAACCTTCCATTCCTCTTCCAGCGTACTGACACCCAGAAACGGCAATTCCAGAACCGTGATCGAGGGGTTTTTGTCCGCATGGTAACCGGCGCAGAACTGCGCCATCTCGAAAGCGCCGATCGAGATACCGTCAAGGTTCTCGGTATTCTTGCTCAGACCGCCATAGCTGATGTTCATGGTGAAACTGCCGCCGGTCTTTTCGCTCACGAGTTCGGCCAGCTTCTCGATATGCTCGGTAAAGGCCCGACGCTTGCCCCAGACCGACACGTTCCATTCGGTTGCGCCTGCTTCAGCGGCGAACGAAACGGCCACGGCGGCCACGACCGCGCCGCTCAACATCTTGTTCATGAAGTCTCTCCCTTTGTGGCGGCCTTGTTCGACCGCTCGCGGACAAGCTAGCGCCAACAGTGACGCATGCCAAGCCCGCCGAACACCGACTCGGCCGGTATCGCAAACGCATAAAGATTGCGGATTGAAGGCGGGCCCCGAAACATTATGTCACACCCGCGAACCCGAATTGCCTCGGTCGGTTTCCGGCGCAGCCGCCCCAAAACGGAAAGCCCACATCGCGAGATATTGACAAGATGGCTGCCGTTTTCATTGAGATATTTGACCTGTTCAGGCGCTATCATTTACAACTTCTCGGTATGCGAAAAAATACTTTACAGACAATCCTTTGAAATCCAGTAATTTATTTCATTGTTTTCAATTTCAACTATGATCTGCGCAGGGTCGGAAGCGGATCGACAACACCAGGTTCTCCGGGTGATATCGGTCACAGTGAAATTTCTCAGAGGGAGGAACCTCATCCATGTCACCAGCAGCTCAGACCGAGACCAAGCTGTATCCGCCAGCCGCGGACGTCGTGTCGCGCGCCCATGTGAATGCGGAACAATATTCCGAAATGTACGCTGCCTCGATCTCCGACCCGGTCGCGTTCTGGGCCGAGCAGGGCAAGCGGGTCGACTGGATCAAGCCCTTTACCCAAGTCAAGGACGTCAATTACAATTTCGGCGAGGTTTCGATCAACTGGTACGCCGATGGCACGCTGAACGTCACGGCCAACTGTATCGACCGTCACCTCGCCACCCGCGGCGATCAGACCGCGATCATCTGGGAACCGGACTCGCCCACCGAAGCCGCGAAACACATCACCTATAAGGAGCTGCACGGCTCGGTCTGCAGGATGGCCAACATCCTGGAGAGTCTGGGCGTGCGCAAGGGCGACCGCGTCGTCATCTATCTGCCGATGATCCCCGAGGCCGCCTATGCCATGCTGGCCTGTGCCCGGATCGGCGCCATCCATTCCATCGTCTTTGCCGGCTTCTCGCCCGACGCGCTGGCGGCCCGGGTCAACGGTTGCGACGCCAAGGTGGTGATCACCGCCGACGAGGCGCCCCGCGGTGGCCGCAAGACGCCGCTGAAATCCAATGCCGACGCCGCACTGCTGCACTGCAAGGACAGCGTCAAATGCCTGGTCGTGAAACGGACCGGCGGCCAGACCACCTGGATCGCCGACCGCGACTACGACTATAACGAGATGGCGCTCGAGGCGTCGGATTATTGCAAGCCCGCCGAGATGGGCGCCGAGGATCCGCTGTTCATCCTCTATACCTCCGGTTCGACCGGTCAGCCCAAGGGCGTGGTGCACACCACCGGCGGCTACCTGGTCTATGCCGCGATGACCCACCAGATCACTTTCGACTATCACGACGGCGACATCTACTGGTGTACCGCGGACGTGGGCTGGGTCACCGGCCACAGCTACATCGTCTATGGCCCGCTGGCCAATGGCGCCACCACGCTGATGTTCGAAGGCGTGCCGACCTATCCCGACGCGGGCCGCTTCTGGGAGGTCTGCGCCAAGCACAAGGTCAACCAGTTCTACACCGCCCCCACCGCCATCCGCGCGCTGATGGGCCAGGGCACCAGCTTTGTCGAAAAGCACGACCTGAGCGACCTGCGCCTGCTGGGCACGGTCGGCGAACCGATCAACCCCGAGGCCTGGAACTGGTACAACGAGGTGGTGGGCAAGGGCAGATGCCCGATCGTCGATACCTGGTGGCAGACCGAGACCGGCGGTCACCTGATGACCCCGCTGCCGGGCGCCCATGCCACCAAGCCGGGTTCGGCGATGAAACCCTTCTTCGGCATCCTGCCCGTAGTACTGGACCCGCAGTCCGGCGTCGAGATCGAAGGCAACGGGGTCGAGGGTGTGCTCTGCATCAAGGATAGCTGGCCGGGCCAGATGCGCACCGTCTGGGGCGATCACGAGCGGTTCCAGAAGACCTATTTCGCCGACTACAAAGGCTATTACTTCACCGGCGACGGCTGCCGCCGCGATGCCGATGGCGATTACTGGATCACCGGGCGCGTCGATGACGTGATCAACGTCTCGGGCCACCGCATGGGCACCGCCGAGGTCGAAAGCGCGCTGGTGGCGCATGCCGCGGTGGCCGAGGCCGCCGTGGTGGGCTACCCGCACGAGATCAAGGGCCAGGGCATCTACTGCTACGTCACCCTGATGAACGACCAGGAACCCAGCGAGGAGCTGCGCAAGGAACTGGTCAAGTGGGTTCGCTCCGAGATCGGCCCAATCGCCAGCCCGGACGTGATCCAGTGGGCCCCCGGCCTGCCGAAAACCCGCTCGGGCAAGATCATGCGCCGGATCCTGCGCAAGATCGCCGAGAACGACTTCGGCTCGCTGGGCGACACCTCGACCCTCGCCGATCCCTCGGTCGTCGACGACCTGATCGCCAATCGGGCAGGCAAGTAAGGGGATGGACATGGACGCTGCCGTGATGACCACCCCCGCCGTTCTAATCCTTCTCGGCCCTCCGGGCGCCGGGAAGGGCACCCAGGCCCGGATGCTGGAAGAGAAGTTCGGCCTTGTTCAGCTTTCCACCGGCGATCTGCTGCGCGCCGCCGTGGCTGCCGGCACCCCTGCCGGACAGCAGGCCAAGGCAGTGATGGAGGCGGGCGACCTGGTCTCGGACGAGATCGTCATCGCCATCCTGCGCGACCGCCTGGCCGAACCCGACTGCGCGCGCGGCGTGATCCTCGACGGCTTTCCCCGCACCACGGTGCAGGCCAAGGCGCTGGATGCACTACTGGTCGAAAGCGGCCAGTGCATCAACGCCGCCATCAGCCTCGAGGTCGAAGACGCCGAGATGGTGACCCGCATCTCGGGTCGCTATACCTGCGCCGGCTGCGGCGAAGGCTATCACGACACGTTCAAGAAACCCGTGCAGGAGGGCCGCTGCGACAAGTGCGGCGGCACCGAAATGAAGCGCCGTGCCGATGACAACGCCGAAACAGTCGCCAGCCGGCTAGAAGCGTATCATGCACAGACCGCACCGCTGATCGCCTATTACGACGGGCATGGCGTGTTGCAACGTATCGACGCCATGGGCGGGATCGACGAGATCGCCCAGGGCCTCGCTGCCATCGTCAAGGGGGCGATGAGCTAGGCGAGAGAGTCCGGCGCGCGGCCTGCGCCGCCGCCAGTCCCCCGGAAGTGAATGCCGACGCACCGCCTTGGCGGAACGGCGGATTTGTGCCTGACGCCCTGGCGGCAGGAAATGGAGCGAGACCGCCCGGACCGCAGCCGGGCGCCTCAGGAGGAAGCAAGGAGGAACCGCGACATGGCGGACCAAACCACCACCTCTGCACAGGACACCGACGCCCAGAAGGGCTATTGGCAGGTCAATGTGCGGATCATTCTCATCAGCCTCGCGATCTGGGCGCTGGTGTCTTTCGGGTTCGGCATCGTGCTGCGCCCGATGCTGAGCGGGATTGCCGTCGGCGGCACCGATCTTGGCTTCTGGTTCGCCCAGCAAGGCTCGATCCTGGTGTTCCTGGCGCTGATCTTTTTCTACGCCTGGCGCATGAACAAGCTCGACGCCGAATACGGCGTGAACGAGGAGTAAGCCCCCATGGACCAGTTTACCATCAACCTGCTGTTCGTAGGCGCATCCTTTGCGCTCTACATCGGCATCGCGATCTGGGCCCGCGCGGGCTCCACGGCGGAATTCTATGCCGCCGGTCGTGGCGTTCACCCGGTCACCAACGGCATGGCCACCGCCGCCGACTGGATGTCGGCCGCATCCTTCATCTCGATGGCCGGTCTCATCGCCTTTGTCGGCTATGACAACTCGACCTTCCTGATGGGCTGGACCGGCGGCTACGTGCTGCTGGCGCTGCTGCTTGCCCCCTACCTGCGCAAGTTCGGCAAGTTCACCGTGTCGGAATTCATCGGTGACCGTTTCTACAGCCCGACCGCGCGCCTTGTGGCCGTGATCTGTCTGATCGTCGCTTCGGTGACCTACGTGATCGGGCAGATGACCGGTGTGGGCGTGGCCTTCGGCCGCTTCCTCGAAGTGTCGAACACCACCGGCCTGCTGATCGGCGCCGTGGTCGTGTTCGCCTATGCGGTGTTCGGCGGCATGAAGGGCGTGACCTATACCCAGGTCGCCCAGTATGTCGTTCTGATCATGGCCTATACCATCCCGGCCGTGTTCATCTCGCTGCAACTGACCGGCAACCCGATCCCGGGCCTGGGCCTGTTCGGCGACCATACCGCAAGCGGCGAGCCGCTGCTGGCCAAGCTGGACGCGATCCTGCGCGAGCTGGGCTTTGCCGAATACACCATCCACAACGGCGACACGTTCAACATGGTGCTCTTCACCCTGTCGCTGATGATCGGCACCGCCGGTCTGCCCCACGTCATCATGCGCTTCTTCACCGTTCCCAAGGTGTCGGACGCGCGCTGGTCGGCAGGCTGGGCACTGGTGTTCATCGCGCTTCTGTACCTGACCGCTCCGGCCGTCGGCGCAATGGCGCGGCTCAACATCACCGACATGATGTGGCCCAATGGCACCGATGCCGAAGCCGTCTCGCTCGAGCAGATCGAAACCGATCCGCGCTATGACTGGATGGCAACCTGGGAAAAGACCGGCCTGTTGGGCTGGGAAGACAAGAACGGCGACGGCAAGATCCAGTACTACAACGACAAGTCCGAGGCCATGCAGGCCAAGGCTGCCGAAAAGGGCTGGGCCGGTAACGAGCTGACCAAGTTCAACAACGACATCCTGGTTCTGGCCAACCCCGAAATCGCCAACCTGCCCGGCTGGGTGATCGGTCTCGTGGCCGCCGGCGGTCTTGCCGCCGCGCTCTCCACCGCCGCCGGTCTGTTGCTGGCCATTTCCTCGGCCGTCAGCCATGACCTGATCAAGGGCTCGATCAATCCCTCGATCTCGGAAAAGGGCGAGCTTCTCTCGGCCCGGATCGCCATGGCCGTCTCGATCGCCGTCGCCACCTATCTGGGTCTGAACCCGCCGGGCTTTGCCGCACAGACAGTGGCGCTTGCCTTTGGCCTCGCCGCGGCCTCGATCTTCCCGGCGCTGATGATGGGGATCTTCTCGAAGAAGATCAACAACACCGGCGCGGTGGCAGGCATGCTGGCCGGTCTGATCGTGACCCTGATCTACATCTTCCTGCACAAGGGCTGGTTCTTCATCCCAGACACCAACTCCTTCACCGATGCCGACCCGCTGCTGGGCACGGTCAAGTCGACCTCGTTCGGCGCAATCGGTGCGGCGGTCAACTTTGCAGTCGCCTATGTGGTGGCCGGCATGACCAAGGAAACCCCGCAGGAGATCAAGGACCTGGTCGAAAGCGTGCGCATTCCCCGAGGCGCAGGCGCAGCTCAGGATCACTGAGTTGACGGGCGGCCCATCTTCTCTCCCTCTTTCGGGCCGCCCTTACTGACCACGGTCCCGCCAGGCCTTGCCCTGGCGGGACTTTTTTCGACAAACTGGTGCCCCATGCCCCTTTCGCCCGAACAGATCACCCGGTTCCTGAAATCCGTTCATCCCTATGACGCGTTGCCCCTTGCCGAACTGACCCGCATCGCGACGCGCATCGACGCCTGGGAAGTGGAGCGCGATTTCGCCGTCTACGATCTGGGCGAGCCCCTGCCGGGCCTCTTCATCGTCTACGAGGGCCAGATCGAGATCCGCGACGAGAACGGCGTCGTGGTCTCGCACCTGGGTCTGCGCAATTCCTTCGGCGAACGCGGGCTGCTGCGCGATGGCCGCGCCGTGACCTCGGCCCGGGCCGATGCCCATTCCGTGCTACTGGTCCTGCCCGCCGACCTGTTCGCCGAGCTGATGGCGGACCACCCGCCGGTGGCAAGATTCTTCACCCGCGCGCGGGCCCCGCGCCCGCAGGCCCAAAGCCTGGCAACCAGCCGGGTCGAAACCCTGATGACGCGCGATCCCGCGACCTGCACGCCGGACGCCCCGGTGCAGGAGGCCGCCCGACTTATGCGCAGCCGCTCGATCTCCTCGCTCTGCGTCTGCGAGGGCGACGCACTGGTCGGCATCCTCACCCAGCGCGATCTCTCGGGCAAAGTGGTAGCCGAAGCGCGGGACGCGAGCACCCCGGTGGCCCAGGTGATGACCCCTGCCCCGCTGACTCTGGCGCCCTCGGCCATCGGCTCGGACGTGCTGCATGCGATGATGGAGCGCCACATCGGCCATATCCCCATCGTCGAGGCCGGCCGGCTCGTGGGCATGGTCACGCAGACCGACCTGACCCGGTTCCAGGCGGTGAATTCCGCCGAACTGGTCAGCCGCATCGCGCGCGCCCCGAGCGCCGCCGAAATGGCCGAGGTCACCGCAGAGATCCCGCGCCTGCTGGTGCAACTGGTGGCGGGCGGCAACCGGCACGAGGTCGTCACGCGGCTGATCACCGATATCGCAGACACCGCCACCCGCCGCCTGCTTGCGCTTGCCGAAGAAAAGCTCGGCCCGCCGCCGGTCCCCTATCTCTGGCTCGCCTGCGGCAGCCAGGGCCGGCAGGAACAGACCGGCGTGTCGGACCAGGACAATTGCCTGATGCTGGACGACAGCGTGGCCGACGACCAGATGCCCTACTTCCAGGCGCTGGCGAAATATGTCTGCGACGGGCTCAATACCTGCGGCTATGTCTACTGTCCGGGCCAGATGATGGCCACCAACCCGCGCTGGTGCCAGCCGGTGCGGGTCTGGCGTGAATACTTCCGCGGCTGGATCGCCAAACCCAATCCCGAGGCACAGATGCTGGCCAGCGTGATGTTCGACCTGCGCCCGATCGGCGGGCATCAGGCGCTGTTCACCGATCTCCAGGCCGAGACGCTGCGCGCGGCGCGGGCCAATTCGATATTCGTGGCGCACATGATCTCGAACTCGCTGAAACATACTCCGCCGCTGGGCCTGCTGCGCGGCTTCGCCACCATCCGCTCGGGCGAGCATCGCAACACGCTCGACCTGAAACACAACGGGGTCGTGCCGGTGGTCGATCTGGGCCGCATCTATGCGCTTCAGGGCGAGTTGACCGAGGTCGGCACCCGGGCCCGGCTGGAGGCGGCAGAGGCGGCGGGCGTGCTCAGCCCTTCGGGCGCGCGCGACCTCATGGACGCCTATGACCTGATCGCCGAAACCCGGCTTGAGCATCAGGCCACACTGGTGCGGCGCGGCGAGGCGCCCGACAACTATCTGGCCCCCACATCGCTCTCCGATTTTGAGCGAAGTCATCTGCGCGACGCCTTCGTGGTGGTAAAGACGATGCAATCGGCCGTAGGACACGGCAAGGGAATGCTGAGCTGACCACCGGGCGGGCCGAGATTTTTCGTCGAAAAATCTTTGCCTGCATCTGGCGGCAGGTCGGAAAAGCGGGAGGAGCCGAGCGATGTTTCTGGAACTTGTAGGCACATTGGTGGCCGGGCTTGCCATCGCCGGTGTGGTCATGGCGCTGAACCGGTTCACCGGCGGCCGCCTGCCGCGGTGGCTGGCACCGGTCGCGGCCGGCTGCGGCATGATCGGTGTGACCATTGCCAGCGAATACGGCTGGTACACGCGTACCCGCGCCAACCTGCCGGAAACAATGCGGATCGTCGAAGAGGTCGAGAGCCGGGCCCTCTACCGGCCGTGGACCTATGTCGCGCCCTTCGTCGGCCGGTTCGCCGCCATTGATGCGGGCTCGGTCCGGACCAACCCCTCGCAGCCCGGACAGCGCCTCGTGGATCTCTACTTCTTCGGGCGCTGGGCCCCGGTGACGAAACTGCCGGTGCTGGTCGATTGCGACGGACACCGCCGCGCGAGTCTGGCCGGCGGCGCCGAATTCGCCGCCGATGGCAGCGTCGCAGAGGCCGACTGGCGCCGCCCGCCGCCGGACGATCCCGTCATTCTGGCCACCTGCGAGGCGTGACATGCTGACCGGACTGAGCCTGCGGCTGCGCATCTTTCTCTTCTTCTGCCTGCTGGCGGCGGGCGGGCTGGCGGTCGTGCTGGGCGCGCTCTGGCTGGCCTATGTCCGCACCGGCAATCCCAATCTGATGGATGCCTTCGTGCTGGCGGCGTTGATGGCAGGATTCGGGCTGGTGGCGCTGGTGGCGGGCATCTGGCTCCTTTTCGACGAGAATGTCGCCAAACCGATCGAGCGCCTGTCGTCCAGCATGCGCGTCCGCGCCCATGCCGGTGCCGAGGGTAGTCTCGATCTGCACGCTGCGCGCTATCTGGGCGACCTGGCCCCCGCCGCCGCCGGACTGGCGGGCCAGCTCAACGCCTCCGCCATGGATACAGCCGCCGCCGTTGCCGCCGAGACCGCGCATCTTTCTGCCGAAAAGGAGCGGCTGACCGCGCTCCTCACCGAGATCCCGGTCGCCATGCTGCTGGCCAATCCGCGTCACCAGATCGTGCTCTATGACGGTCAGGCCGCCGGGGTCCTCGCCCAGATCGCACACCCGCGCCTCAATGCCTCGCTGTTCGACTATTTTCAGCGTGACAGTCTCGAACGCGCCTATGCCCGGCTGGTCAAGACAGGACTGGAAGTGTCCTGCACCCTGTCCGGCGCCGACGGTGCGCAGACCTATCAGGCGCGCATGAAACCGCTGGGCAACGCGCCCGGTTACATGCTGATCCTCGACGAGGCCAGCGCCCGCATCGCACCGGAAGCCCCCCGCCCCCTGGTATACGACTTCGACCTGTTGAACCAGGTTGCGGACGCCGCAGTGGACGACATGGACCTGAACGCGCTCAACTTTGCGGTGTTCGACACGGAGACTACGGGACTGTTGCCCCACAAGGACGAGATCGTGCAGATCGGCGCCGTGCGGGTGGTCAAGGGCCGCATCGTACCGGGCGAAAGGCTCGACCTGCTGGTCGATCCGGGGCGGCCAATTCCCCCGGCCTCCACCAGGGTGCACGGCGTGTCCGATGCGATGGTCCGGGGCGCGCCCGACATCGTGGCGGCGGCCCGGCAGTTTCACCACTTTTCCCGCGACTCGGTGATCGTCGCGCATAACGCCCCCTTCGACATGGCCTTTCTGCGCCGTCACGCCAAACGCTGCGAACTGGAGTGGCAACATCCGATTCTCGACACCGTGCTGCTGTCGGCGGTCCTGTTCGGGGCAAGCGAGACGCATACGCTGGATGCGCTCTGCGACCGCCTGGGGGTCACCATTCCGGCGGAATTGCGTCATACGGCCCTTGGGGACGCGCAGGCCACCGCCGAGGTGCTCTGCCGCATGCTTCCGATGCTGCGGGCTCGAGGTTTCAACCGGTTCGGCGAAGTCATCCGCGAAACCCGAAAGCACGGTCGCCTGCTCGAAGACCTGAATTGAAGGAAATGTGCCTGTCTGCCGTACTCTTGCGCAATTGAAACATTGAAAACACACATTTCCGCGCTCTCTTGTGCTGCATGGATACCAAGGCACCCTTTCCCGGCCGCTCCGGCTCTTCCGTAGCCGGCATGGACAATCTTCGCCCGTCATGGCACGTGGGGGCGCAGACCAGAGCCGAGACCGACATGACCGAGACCAGTTTCATCCCGGGGCCCGAGACCATCCGCGCATTCCGCGATGCGCTGGGGTGTTTTGGCACCGGCGTGACGGTCATCACCACCTTCTCCAACAAGGGACCTGCGGCCATCACGGCCAATTCCTTTGCCTCTGTTTCCCTGGAGCCCGCTCTCGTGCTTTGGTGCCTGGCCAACGCTTCGAACCGCTACGAGACCTTTGCGAACGCACGGCATTACGCAATTCACGTCATGGCTGAGGATCAGCATGAACTGGCGCAGGGATTTGCCCGCGACGGGCTGGATTTCAGCCATGCGGATTGGACAATCGGCCTCAACGGCATTCCCACTCTGCGCCGGGCGCTCGCCCGTTTCGATTGCCGCCTGGCAGCACGCCACCCGGCCGGCGACCACCAGATCCTGGTGGGCGAAGTGCTGAGCGCAACCCACCGTCCCGGCAAGGGTCTGATGTTCAAGCGCGGACAATACGGCGGTTTCACCGACCTGGTCTGACCCCGGCGCCGCCCCGGCAGCGCATCATGGCACCAAGATGAAGTTATCCTCCTCCAGGCTGGGCAACTGGATGTCGATCAGAATAACCTGATCGCCCGGAGAGCCGATCACCACGTTGTTTCCGTCCTGAACCATGATGGACTGGATAAAGGCAAAGTTGCCGCCGAAGACCGACAGGTTCAGCACATCGTCCACGGGTGAGAAGAAGAAGACCGAGTTCTCGCCGCTCTCATGCCAGATCGTGTCCTGCCCCGGGCCGCCGTAGATCTGATTGTTGCCGGGTCCTCCAAGGATCAGGTCGTTGCCGGCCGCCCCGAAGATGATGTCGTCACCAGCGCCGCCCAACAGTGTATCGTTGCCCAAACCGCCAAATAGCTGGTCATCGCCGCCCGCGCCATCCAGACTGTCGTCGCCTATGCCGCCGCCCAGCGTATCAGACCCCAAATCACCGCCGCCCAGCAAAGTGTCATTGCCCGAAGATCCCCAAAGCTCGTCGTTTCCACCTTCGCCGTTCAGGCTGTCGTTCCCCAGAAAGCCGCCGATGGTGTCGTTCCCCTCGCCGCCGCCCGCTGTATCGCTACCGTCGCCCCCCCATAGCTGGTCATTGCCGTCGCCGCCCTCGATGATGTCATCCCCGGCGCCACCGCCAGCGGTATCGGCGCCCTCGCCGCCCTGGATGGTATCGTTGTCGCCGGCACCCCAAAGCGCGTCATTGCCTCCGTCGCCACTGATCAGGTCGTTGCCGTCGGTGCCGCCGATCAGGTCATCGCCGTCGCCGCCCTCGATCGTGTCATCACCCGCAGCCCCGAAGATCAGATCGTTATCCGCGCCCCCGAAAAGCTGGTCATTACCCGGGCCGCCGCCCAGAAGATCCTCACCGGGGCCGCCGCTGATCTGATCGTCGCCTGGGCCGCCGAACAACAGATCGCCACCGTTCTCGCCCAGCAACGAGTCATTGCCCAGGCCGCCCGAACCGGTGTCGTTGCCGGGACCACCGTTGATCAGGTCTGCCCCTCCTTCCCCGAGGATATTGTCGTTGCCGCCCAGACCGGCGAGCAAATCATCACTGTCGAACCCCCGTATGACATCGGGCCCGTCGCTACCGTTGGCACTCAGAAAGTTGCCCGCAACCAGCGGAAAGATCGCGTTGAAGAAATCGGGATAGTTCGTTCGCGTCGGCTCGCCGCTGCCCATCGCTGTCAGGTTGCGCAGATGATTCAACGACAGCGGCGAGGGAAAGTCGATCTGGACCGTATTGAAATCTTCGTCCACGAAAACAGCGGAATAGATGGGCCTATCGACAGTTGGCGACGGATTTGGGTTGCCCTGGTCGGAAAAGAAGAACGAGACGGAACCGCCATTGAGCAACGGAATGTTGTTGGGACTGGCAGGGCCTAGTTCGGAAAAGGTAACGCTTTCCAGTTGCTCCAAAATCAGAAAGCCTTCCACAAATGCGCCATCCCGAATAATCGTTAGCAACACCTGCTGAACGGTCAAACCTTGAACGCCGAAGTCGCCGTTGATGCGCATGTTGTATCCTTCCTACAGAACAAAATCCAAAGTGCAATGCTGTCAAACATCCTAACACGGCGGGTCGGTTCTGCGAAGGCAGTCATTGAACGGGATGAGGCGCACCGCCAGCGGATCCAGTTCGACTTCTTGCGGGGCGATGGTGCGATAGCTTTCGCGCCCCCTGCATCGGTCAGTTCACGCCACGGTCAACAGGGTGCCGCTGGACGTGGTCATCGCCCAGTTCTGCCATATGGTCGAACTCGGCCCACGCCACGTCCAGCGGCACCGCGGGGGCGGCCCGCCGTCGCGGCCCATGGCCGCCATGGCGCCGGTCCGGTCGAACGGCGCCTCACCCCCGAGAGGACGATACCCTGATCGGCGGCGGAAAGGCGGGGCGGCTCAGGCCTGCCCCTTGGCGATCAAGTCGCGTGCAATCCGGCGGAAGGCTTCGGCCTGCGGGCTCTCGGGCTTGCTGACAACGATCGGCACCCCGCCATCGGCAGCGACCCGGATATCGAGATGCAGCGGGATTTCCCCCAGCAGCGGCACGCCCAGCTTTTCCGCCTCCGCCGCAACGCCACCATGGCCAAAGACATGCTCCTCGTGCCCGCAGTTCGAACAGATATGGGTCGACATGTTCTCGATCATGCCCAGGATCGGCGTCTTGAGCTGGCGGAACATGTCGATCCCCTTGCGGGCGTCGATCAGCGCCACGTCCTGCGGCGTCGACACAATGATGGCCCCATCGACCGCGAATTTCTGGCTCAGCGTCAGTTGCACGTCGCCGGTGCCCGGCGGCAAGTCGACGATCAGCACGTCAAGCCCGCCCCACTGCACCTGGTTCATCATCTGTTGCAGCGCGCCCATCAGCATCGGGCCCCGCCAGACCACCGCCTGCCCCTCGTTGGTCATCAGCCCCATCGACATCATGGTGACGCCATGGTTGCGCAGCGGCAGGATGGTCTTGCCGTCCGGACTGGCGGGCCGACCCGAAACGCCCAGCATGCGCGGCTGCGACGGACCATAGACGTCGGCATCCAGAAGACCCACGCGCCGCCCCTCGGCAGCCAGCGCACAGGCGAGGTTGGCCGAGACGGTGGACTTGCCCACCCCGCCCTTGCCAGAGGCCACCGCCACGATACGGTCCACTCCGGGCACCGGCTGCGGCCCCTGGGGCGCCGCCTTGGGGCGCGGTTTCAGATCGGGCGGCGCCTTGTCGGAATGCGCGGTCATCAACGCCGAGACCTTCGCGACCCCTGCGACCATCTGCGCGGCCTTTTCGGCAGCGCTTTGTACGGGCTTGTACATTTCAGCCAGTTTCGGGTCGATTTCGAGTACGAAACGGACATTTTCGCCCTCGACATTCAGCGCCCGGACGATACCCGCGCTGACAATGTCCTGCCCCGAGACCGGGTCGGTGATCTTCTTGAGATTGGCCAGAACGGCGTCGCGCAGGCTCATGCGTCACCATCCCGGATCACGCCGGTCACCTCGTGGGTGACCTCCAGACCCTCTACGGTCAGCACGATGTTTGCCTTGAACTGCCCGCCCTCGGGCATTCCCGCCTTGCGGAGTCCTTCCTCGATCGCCTGCTGGCTGGTGACACCTACGTGCTTGAGAAACTTGCGCATCGACATGTTGTAATCGCCGCTCATCGCCCCGGTTCTCCTTGTGTTTCATATTTCATCTGACGCCAACTACCCGTCGCCGCCGGGCGTGGTGCATGCGGGTCGCCCTCTTGTGCCTGAGCCGCATCGCCTTGGCCAGCCCCGCCGCGCACAGGAGGCACCAGGTTTCGGCAGCCCTGCCGAGATTGCACCATCGGCTTTCCCGAAACATATGCTGCCCTGCTTCGCACTCAAGACCGGAAATCGCGTCTTCCAGGACCCAGCCAACCCGACAGTACGGCCGACAAAAGCCGATCACGTGCCGGTTTTCCGGCGCGGCGATACGCTTGGCCATGTTCCAATCGAGTTATGGACCGGCGAGACCATCAATTTGCTTTTCGACCTCGGCCCGGACCATTACATTCCGGGCTCGAAGATGCCGATGCAGAGGATCACAGGCGCGCAAGATCGTACCGGCCTGATTTCTCATCTGCGCCCGGCCACCCATGCGGAGGACCAGAAATGAAGGCGTTTGCAAGCGCTGTTGCCATGATGATCGTCGTGACCGTCGCCGCGCCCGTGGCGCTGGATGAAATCGGATTTTCTGCTGCCGACCGAAGCACCGGCCGCGACGTGCGCCTCGACTGAATGCCCGAGTACCTGACCACCCGGGAATTGGCCGACCTGCTCCGGATCGGAGAGCGCAAGGCCTACGACCTCGCGTCCTCGGGCGAGATCCCGCATGTGCGCGCCATGGGCAAGCTGCTGTTCCCGCGCGCCGAGATCCAGGCCTGGCTGAACGCCTCGCATGCCGGTCCGCAAGTGGCCGAGCCCGCCTTGCCGCCCATTTTAGCGGGCAGCCATGACCCGCTGCTCGACTGGGCGCTGCGCGAAAGCGGCTCGGGGCTTGCGACCTATTACGACGGATCGTTCGATGGGCTGGACAGGCTCAAGGCGCGAACGGCCCAGGCCGCGGCCCTGCATATCCGCGAGGCAGACGGGTTCAACGTGAATACCCTGGCCGAGACCATGGGCGAGGCGCCGGTCGTCCTGATCGAGATCGCCCGCCGCACACGCGGCCTGTTGCTGGCGCCGGGCGTGACGGGAATTGCCGATTTCGGAGATATTGGAGGACGCCGGGTCGCGCTGCGACAGGACAGCGCCGCCAGCCAGCATTTGTTCTGCGCCGAACTGTCGGCCAAAGGTTTGGGCCTTGACGCCCTCACCCCTCTCGAAAATCGCGCCCGCACCGAAGAGGACCTTGCCGTGCTGCTCCAGACCGGCAAGGCCGAAGTGGGGTTCGGCCTTGGCGCGCTGGCCGCACCCCATGGGCTGACGTTCATCCCGACCCATGAGGAGCGGTTTGATCTCGCCATCTGGCGACGGGCGGCTTTTGATCCACCGATGCAGCAGTTGATGCGCTTCCTGCGGTCGCCTGATTTCGCGGCGCGGGCCGCCGAGATGGGCGGTTACGACATTTCCGGCCTGGGCACCGTCCACCGGAACGGCGCGACCGGCTGACGCCGGTCCCACCTTTCATTTCGTGCCATGCGCCCGGTCAGTGCAAGATTTTTCGACGAAAAATCTCGCACTCACCTGGCGTTGGGAAAGAACAGCTGCTGGCCGTCGAGCGTGTAGGACGCAATCGCGGCCTGACCATCCGGGCCAATCAGCCAATCAATGAATTTCTGCCCGGCTTCCGCCTTGACGCCGGGATGTTTCTCGGGGTTCACCAGGATCACGCCGTACTGGTTGAAAAGCCGGTCGTCGCCTTCGACCATGACCTCAAGATCCCCCTTGTTGGCGAATGCGATCCATGTCGCGCGGTCGGTCAACGCATAGGCGCCCATGCCGGCGGCCAGGTTCAGCGTCGCGCCCATGCCCGAGCCCGTCTCGCGGTACCAGCCGCCCGAGGCGGCGGCGACATCCACACCGGCGCTCTGCCAATGGCGCAACTCTGCCTTGTGGGTGCCGCTGTCATCCCCGCGCGAGGCAAAAGGCGCCTGCGCCGAGGCGATCGCACTCAGCGCCGCAACCACATCCGCGCCCCCCTTGATGCCCGCCGGGTCCGCCACGGGACCGACCAGCACGAAATCGTTGTACATCACGTCGAACCGCTGAACGCCCCAGCCTTCGGCAACAAATTTCTCCTCAGCCGCCTTGGCGTGCACCAGCAGAACGTCACCGTCACCGTTGGTCGCGTTCTTGATCGCCTGTCCGGTGCCAACCGCGACGACCCGCACCTCGATCCCGCTCTCCGCCTCGAATGCAGGCAGGATGTGATCCAGCAGGCCCGAGTTCTGCGTGGATGTGGTGGATTGCACCACGATGAAATCCTCGGCCGCCTGCGCGGCGCCCGCCATTGCCAGCGCCAAGGCGCCCGCCCTGATCCAGGTTACGAACATGTATCCTCTCCGTTTCTTTCAGAAAATCAGGTCGCCGGCGAGAAAGCGCCGGACGGTCCCATGGGTTGCATTGTCAAATACGTGCAGCGCATCGCCATGCTCGGCGATGCGCCCGCCGATCATCACCACGACATCCCGCGCCAGCCGGCGGGCCTGGCCGATGTCATGAGTGACCATCACGATGCGCACGCCCTTGGCGCTGGCCTGCTTCACCAGCGCCTCGATGGCCTGGGTCGCGCCGGGGTCAAGAGCGCTGGTCGGTTCGTCCAGGAACAGCACATCGGGCTCTGTCGCGAGCGCCCGGAGGATCGCAAGCCGCTGCGCCTCTCCGCCCGACAGCGACCGCGCCCATTGCCGTTCCCGCCCGCTCAAGCCGCCTGTTTCCAGCAATTCGGCGATCCGTTCCCGCCGCACCGCGCGGGGCAAACCCTGTCGCCGCAGCACGAAATCAAGATTGGCCGCAACCGAGCGGCGCAACAGGACCGGACGCTGGAATACCATTGCCTGGCGCATTCTCTGCCTGCCGTCCAAGGGTATTCCATCCTGCCGTACCTGACCCGCGTCGGCGCGGATCAACCCATGCAGGCAGCGCAACAGCAAGCTTTTGCCCGCGCCATTCGGGCCAAGGATCACCGTCGGTCCGGGGCCGCCAAGCCGCAGGTGCGGGATGTCCAGCAGATGCTTGGTGCCGCGCACCAGCCGCAACCCTGTCGCTTCGATCAGCACGCCGGTATCGTTGCAGAGATCACGCATTCCGCATGGCCTCCCGAACCTCGGCGCGTTGCCCCAGAAGGCTGACCAGCGCGTTTACGGTGACCGCAATGGCGATCAGCACCGCACCCAGCGCCAGCGCCAGCGCCAAGTTTCCCTTGGAAGTTTCCAGTGCAATCGTCGTGGTCATCACCCGCGTGACATGGTTGATGTTGCCACCCACGATAATCACGGCGCCCACCTCGGCAATCGCGCGGCCGAACCCGGCCAGAAGCGCGGTCAGCAGCGCGATCCGCCCGTCCCAAAGCAGAACCGGCACCGTGGCAAAGCGCGACAGCCCGAGGCTGCGCATCTGCTCGGCATATTCGGCATCCAACATCTCGATCACCTGCCGGCTCAACGCGGCAATGATCGGAGTGACCAGCACCACCTGCGCGATGATCATTGCAGTCGGCGTATAAAGAAGTTGCAGGACGCCCAACGGGCCGGATCGGGACAGCATCAGATAGACCAGAAGTCCGACCACCACCGGTGGCAGGCCCATCAGCGCGTTGACCAGAACCACCAGCGCCCCGCGCCCGGGAAATCTCCCGACCGCCAGCGCCGCGCCCAGGGGCATGCCGATGACAGCCGCAAAAAACACCGCGAACAGGGAAACCCGAAGAGATAGCAGGACAATAGCCAGCAATTCAGCGTCGCCCGCCAGGATAAGCGCGAATGCATCCCTGAATTCTTGCGCAAACTCCTGCATTTTATTCCAGATTCTCACCGATGCGCATGAATTGCCCCATTCTGCACCATTTCTTAGCACGGTTCGCTCATGCTTCCAGCGCCAAAGCGACTGTTCTTGACGAAAAAACGCGGCCCGGGGGCCGCGTTCAGTTCCTTTGAAGCAATGGCTGCCTTGGCAGCGATCAGTTCAACGCCGCGTCGGTGATCTCATGCGTCCAGGCGCCTTCAGGCTTCTTGGTGATCACCGGATCCGACCCGCCGGCCAGCAGGGTGTTCACCGTGCGGTCGAAATCGTCCGGGTCCAGGGCGCCGTTCGACCCGGCGGTCAGCTTGGCGATCTCGCCCATCATGCGGACCTGATGCGCCTCGGTCTGGGCGCCGGTGGCATCATTGTCGAGCACGATTCCCGCAGCCTCTTCGGGGTTGGCCTCGGCATATTTCCAGCCCTTCATCGACGCCCGCACGAACCTGGTCATCTTGTCCTTGAAGGCCGGATCCTTGAGGTTGTCCTCGAGCACATAGATGCCGTCCTCCAACGTGGCGACGCCCATGTCCTCGTACTTGAAGGTCACCAACTCGTCCTCGCCGACACCGGCATCCAGCACCTGACCGAATTCGTTGTAGGTCATCGTCGAGATGCAGTCGGCCTGGCGTTGCAGCAACGGATCGACGTTGAAACCCTGTTTCAGCACCGTCACCCCGTCAGGACCGCCATCGGTGCTGATGCCTTCCTGGCTCATCCACGACAGGAACGGGTATTCATTGCCGAAGAACCACACGCCGATGGTCTTGCCCTTGAAATCCTGCGGGCCGGTGATACCGGTATCCTTCCAGCAGGTCAGCATCAGGCCCGAGGATTTGAAAGGCTGCGCGATGTTCACCACCGGCAGGCCCTTTTCCCGTGCCGCCAGCGCCGAGGGCATCCAGTTCAGCATGGCATCGGCGCCACCACCGGCCAGCACCTGCGGCGGCGCGATATCGGGTCCACCGGGCAGGATGGTCACATCCAGCCCTTCCTCGTCGTAATAGCCTTTGTCGAGCGCCACGTAATAGCCGGCGAACTGCGCCTGGGTCACCCATTGCAGTTGCAGCTTGACCTCGTCCGCAGCCAGCGCCGGACCCGCCGCCAGCGCCAGAGCCAGGGCCGCGCCATTCATCAGTTTCTTCATCTTTTTACTCCTTGTTGGTCTTGTGTTTTCCGGTCCTGCCCCGGTTTGCCCCGGGATCTGTGATATCTTGGGTCAGGCTACCTTCGCTGTGAAGGATGCCAGAAGGTGACATATCGCTCGATCAAGGCCACCGCTCCATAGAACAGCGTGCCGGCCAGGGCGGCCACCACGATTTCAGCCCAGACCATGTCGAGCGCCAGTTGCCCGACGCTCGTCGAAATGCGGAACCCCATGCCCAGTGTGGGCGAACCGAAGAATTCCGCCACGATCGCGCCGATCAGGGCCAGCGTGGTCGAGATCTTGAGCCCGTTGAAGATGAACGGCATCGCCGCCGGCAGGCGCAGCTTGAAGAACGCCTGCCAATAGCTGGCGGCGTAGGTCTCCATCAGGTCGCGCTGCATGGCGGTCGTCTCGCGCAGGCCCGCCACCGTGTTGACGAGCATCGGAAAGAACACCATCACCACCACGACCGCCGCCTTGGACTGCCAGTCGAACCCGAACCACATGACCAGGATCGGCGCGGTGCCGACGATCGGCAGGGCTGCCACGAAATTGCCCACCGGCAACAGGCCCAGACGCAGAAACTCGGACCGGTCGACCGCCACCGCCATCAGGAAGGCCGCACCGCAGCCGATGAGATAACCGCTGAGCGCCCCCTTGACGAAGGTCTGCACGAAATCGGCCCAGAGGATCGGAATGCTGTCCGCGAACCGGACCACGATCAGCGAGGGCGCGGGCAGGATGACCAGCGGCACGTTCAACCCGCGCACCACCAGTTCCCACATGACCAGGACGGTCGCGCCAAAGATCAAGGGAATGGCAAGCCGCACGGCAGACGTGCCGGAATGCGGCCCCTCGGCCAGCCGTGTGTTGAGCCACCAGCCCGCCCCCCAGAGCACAAGAGCAAGGACAACCAACACCATCACGCCATCCCCATCCGCTTCAGCACCATCTTTTCGATCAGGCCCAGAAGCCCGACAAGACAGGCCGCGAGGATTGCCGCGCCAAAGAGCGCCGACCAGATCTGGACCGTCTGGCCATAATAGCTGCCGGCCAGCAGGCGCGCGCCCAGGCCGGCCACCGCGCCGGTCGGCAATTCCCCCACGATGGCGCCTACCAGCGAGGCCGCGATGCCGATCTTGAGCGAGGCGAAGAGATAGGGCATCGACGCAGGCAGGCGCAGTTTCCAGAAGGTCTGACCCTTCGAGGCATTATAGGTGCGCAGAAGGTCAAGCTGCATCGCATCTGGGCTGCGCAACCCCTTGACCATGCCCACGACCACCGAGAAGAAGCTCAGATAGGCGGATATGACCGCCTTGGGGATGATCCCCTGCACGCCTACCGAATAGAGCACGACGATGATCATCGGGGCCAGGGCGATGATCGGTATGGTCTGACTTACGATCGCCCAGGGCATCACCGACATGTCCATCACGCGGCTGTGGACGATGCCCACCGCCAGCAGCACGCCCAGCCCTGTTCCGATGGCAAAGCCCAATAGCGTTGCGCTGAGCGTCACCCAGCCATGATAGACCAGGCTGCGTTTCGAGGTGATCTTCTTGTCGATCGTGGTTTCCCAAAGCTCGACCGCCACCTGATGCGGCGCGGGCAGGCGCGGACGTTCCTGCGCCCAGGTCGCCGGGATCGCAAAGCCGTTGCGCAGCGCCAGTGACACCCCGCCCATCTCGCGCCGCGCCGCCGCTTCGGGCGGCGACACCTGCGCCCCCGCGCGCTCGGCCTCGACCAGCACACCCTGCATGTTCATCGGGATGCAGGCGAGATACCACAACCCCACGATCGCCGCGACCACGGCCAGTACGGCGAGTACCTGCCTCATGACACCGCTCCGCCCCGTTGACGCAGGGGCCAAGAAAATTCGTCGAATTTTCTTGTGCCCCATGCTGCAGCGGTTTTTCCAGACTCAATCATCGGAATGCCCCGCCCTGAGCCCCTCGCGCACCCGATGCGCAACCTCGATGAACGCCTTGCTGTCGCGGATGCCGAGCGGCCGTTCCCTGGGCAGCGGGCTTTCGATCACATCGGTGATCCGGCCCGGGCGCGGGCTCATCACCACGATCCTGGTCGACAGGTACACCGCCTCGGGGATCGAATGGGTGACAAAGCCGATGGTCTTGCCGGTCCGCGCCCAGAGCGCGAGCAACTGCTCGTTCAGGTGGTCGCGGACGATCTCGTCCAGCGCCCCGAAAGGTTCGTCCATCAGCAGGATGTCGGCATCAAAGGCCAGCGCCCGCGCAATGCTCGCCCGCTGCTGCATCCCGCCGGACAACTGCCACGGGTACTTCCCACCAAAACCTGCAAGATCAACAAGATCCAGGACCTTCCTTACGCGGTCCTCCTGTTCCTCGCGCGTATATCCCATGATTTCCAGCGGCAGCTTGATGTTCCTTGCGATGGTCCGCCAGGGATAGAGTCCCGCCGCCTGGAAAACATAGCCATAGGCCCGATTGCGCCGCGCCTCGTCCGGCGTCATCCCGTTGACGCTCAGGCTCCCGCCCGTAGGCTGCTCCAGCGCAGCGATACACCGCAGGAACGTCGTCTTGCCGCAGCCCGACGGCCCGATGAAGCTGACGAAATCGCCCTTTTCGATCTCGAGGTTCACGTTCTTGAGCGCATGAACCGGTCCATCGCTGGTCTGAAACGTCAGGTTCAGCCCCCTGGCCGAAACCACGCTTGACATCTCCGGCCGCTCCCCTGTCCCATTCATGTTGTCATTGTCCTTGTGGAGACCCCAGACCAATGTCCGATCAGATGCCAGACTCCTGTCAAAAGCTCCGCCTTGGCGAAACCTATTCCGGCAAGCAGGGGTTCGATTACTTTCAGGGTATCGCGCGCGAGACCACCGGCGCGCAAGCCATTTGCATGCACATGCTGCGCATCCCGCCGGGCGGCCGGGCCAGGGCTCACCTGCACGCCGACCACGAGACCGCGATCTACGTGATCGAGGGGTCGGCGGTCATGTACTGGGGGCCTGCCCTCGAACACCGGATGGAAACCCAGGCCGGCGATCTGGTCTACATCCCGGCAGGCGTTCCACACCTGCCGATCAACACCGGCACGACCGAGGCGGTCGCCATCCTCGCCCGCACCGACCCGCACGAGCAGGAGAGCGTGGTCCTCCTGCCCGAACTTGACGCGCTGGTGCCCGAATAGGCGCATCACACCCCCGTCGCCGGAATGCCGCTGCGCTGCACCGGACGCGGTGCGGTCAGCTCCTTCCAGGTGGAAAGCGCCCTGTTCACCGTGGCGTTCGCCTCGCGGGCCACGAACTTGCCGTGCCCCTCCTGAGTGCGGATCTCGCCATCATGCACCGCCACCTGGCCGCGCGTCAGCGTGAAGCGCGGCAGGCCCTTGACCTGCTTGCCTTCGAACACGTTGTAATCGATCGCCGACTGCTGGCTGCCGGCACTGATCGTCTTGGTCTTTTCCGGGTCCCAGACCACCAGGTCTGCATCCGCCCCGACCAGAACCGCACCTTTTTTCGGATAGCAATTCAATATCTTGGCGATGTTTGTTGACGTGACTGCAACGAATTCGTTCGGAGTCAGCCGGCCGGTCGCCACGCCATGGGTCCACAGCATCGGCATCCGGTCCTCCAGCCCGCCGGTTCCGTTGGGGATCTTGGAGAAATCGCCGACGCCATAGCGCTTCTGCTCGGTGGTAAAGGCGCAGTGATCGGTCGCCACCACACTCAGCGAACCCGATTGCAGCCCCGCCCACAGGCTGTCCTGGTGCTGCTTGTTGCGGAAGGGCGGCGACATCACCCGCCGCGCGGCATGATCCCAGTCGGGGTGGAAATACTCGCTCTCGTCCAGCGTCAGATGCTGGATCAGCGGCTCGCCCCAGACCCGTTTTCCCTGCATGCGAGCGCGCCGGATCGCCTCATGCGCCTCCTCGCACGAGGTATGCACGACATAGAGCGGCACGCCCGCCATGTCGGCGATCATGATCGCCCGGTTGGTGGCCTCGCCCTCGACCTGCGGCGGGCGGGAATAGGCATGCGCCTCGGGGCCGGCATTGCCCTGGGCCAGCAGTTTCGCGGTCAGCTCCGCCACCACGTCGCCGTTTTCGGCATGCACCATGGCAACCCCGCCCAGTTCGGCAAGGCGCTGGAAACTGGCGAACATCTCGTCATCGTTCACCATCAGCGCGCCCTTGTAGGCCATGAAATGCTTGAAAGTGGTGATACCCCGGCTCTCGATCACGGTCTTCATGTCGTTGAAGACCTGCTCGCCCCACCAGGTCACCGCCATGTGAAAGGAATAGTCGCAATTGGCCCGCGTCGACTTGTTGTCCCAGCGCTTCAGGGCATCCATCAGCCCCTCGCCCTGGTTGGGCAGGGCAAAATCCACCACCATCGTGGTGCCGCCGGCCAGCGCGGCGCGGGTGCCGCTCTCGAAATCGTCGGAACTGTAGGTGCCCATGAAGGGCATCTCCAGATGCGTATGCGGGTCGATTCCGCCCGGCATCACGTAGCATCCGGTCGCATCCAGTTCCTTGTCGCCCTTCAGCCCCTGCCCGATCTCGGTGATCACGCCCCCCTCGACACGCACATCCGCCTTGTAGGTCAGATCCGCCGTGACAACCGTTCCGTTCCTGATGACCGTCGACATCCTGCTTACTCCCTGTTTATCCCTAGACCGACCCGAAACAGCCGATCGCATCGCCATGCACCCCGATATCGACGGGGCCGAATCTGGTTTCCGTCACCAGCGAGAATGCCTCGGCGTTCGGCACCCAGACCACCCGGTAATCCCCGTTGCTGCGCGTCACCGCCCAGCACACCATCGAGACCCCGCCAGAAAACTTCACCTCGATCTCCTCGGGTTCGATCAGCGCCGCGCGAAACTCCGCCAGCGTCGCGCGGTGCCACTCGGCCGGCAACGGCTGCCCCCAGCCTACGGTGCGCGCGCCCACCTCGGGGTCATAGTCCCGCAACTCCGCCGCGATCAGCGCCTTGATCCGGTCGATATGGTGCAGATCGGCGATCACCCGCGCAGGTCCTGTTCCTTCATCTTTTTCCAATTACTCCGGGGATCCGGGGCAGCGCCCCCGGCTATTCCACGATCTCCGCCGTCTCCACGACCGCATGGAACAGCACATCCGCCCCGGCAGCCGCCCAGTCCTTGCTGATCTCCTCGGCCTCGTTGTGGCTCAACCCGTCGACACAGGGGCACATGACCATGGCCGTCGGTGCCACCCGGTTGATCCAGCAGGCGTCATGCCCGGCACCCGAGATGATGTTCATGTGGCTGTACCCCAGCCGTTCGGCCGCGTTGCGGATCGCCGTCACGCAGCCCTCGTCGAACTTCACCGGATCGAAGCCGCCCACCTTCTCGAACGCGATTTCCAGCCCCATCGCGTCGGCGATCTTCTGGCCCTCGACCCGTAGCCGCGCCTCCATGTCCTCGATCACCGACAGGTCCGGGCTGCGGAAATCGACCGTGAACACGACCCTGCCGGGGATCACGTTGCGCGAGTTGGGGTAGACGTCGATATGGCCCGCCGCCCCCACCGCGTGCGGCGCATGGCTCAGCGCGATCTCGTCCACCTTTTCCAGCACCCGCGCCATGCCCAGCCCCGCGTTGCGCCGCATCGGCATCGGCGTCGAGCCGGTATGCGCATCCTTGCCGGTGATCGTCACCTGGGTCCAGCTCAGCCCCTGGCCATGGGTGACGACACCGATATCCTTGCCCTCGGCCTCCAGGATCGGCCCCTGTTCGATGTGCAACTCGAAAAACGCATGCATCTTGCGCGCGCCCACCTCTTCCTCGCCACGCCAGCCGATCCGCGCCAGCTCGTCGCCAAATCTCTTGCCCTCGGCATCACTACGGGCATAGGCCCAGTCCTGTGTATGCATGCCGGCGAACACGCCAGAACTCAGCATCGCCGGGGCAAAGCGCGTGCCCTCCTCGTTGGTCCAGTTGGTGACGACGATCGGATGCCGGGTCCGTATCCCCAGGTCGTTCAGGGTGCGGATCACCTCCAGACCACCCAGCACGCCAAGCACCCCGTCATATTTGCCGCCGGTGGGCTGGGTATCCAGATGCGAGCCCACATAGACCGGCAGAGCCTCCGGGTCGGTGCCCGGGCGCATGGCGAACATGTTGCCCATCTGGTCGAGACCCATGGAACAACCTGCCGCCTCGCACCATGTCCGGAACAGGGCGCGGCCCTCGCCATCCGCATCCGTCAGGGTCTGGCGGTTGTTGCCGCCCGCGACACCGGGGCCGATCCTGGCCATCTCCATCAGGCTGTCCCACAACCGGTCACCATTGATTCTGAGATTCTGTGCCGGTGCCGCCATTCGCCTTCCCCTGTTGTCCGCTTTTCCTGCAATTTTCATTCTGATTTGACCAACTGGTCAAACTCACGCTATCACGGGTTCACCACCAGTCAAGAATTTGCCGAACCTGACCCAAAGAAACCGCCTGAATTCCGGGCAACCGTAGGAAAAAGCAGCACCGCATGCCGCAGGACCGTGCCCCGACCCGCATCCAGAAAAGGAACCGAGCCGCAATTCTCGAAGCGGCACTCAATGTGTTCTCGGCAAATGGTTTCCGCGGCGCCACGGTCGACCAGATCGCCGCCGAAGCGGGTCTGAGCAAGCCCAACCTGCTCTATTACTTCCCTTCCAAGGAGGCGATGCACGAAGCGCTGCTGGCCGAGCTTCTGGACACATGGCTCGATCCGCTGCGCGCACTCGACGACAGCGGCGAGCCCTTGGAGGAACTGCTCGCCTATGTTCATCGCAAGCTGGAGATGAGCCGCGACTATCCCCGGGAAAGCCGGCTTTTCGCCAACGAGATCGTACAGGGCGCGCCGCGTATTCATCAGGCGCTGAGCGAGGACCTGAAAGCGCTTGTCGACGACAAGGTGGCGCTGCTGCGCGCCTGGATGGATGCGGGCCGCATCGCCCCTGTTCACCCCTATCACCTCATATTCTCGATCTGGTCGCTGACCCAGCACTACGCGGATTTCGACGTGCAGGTGCGCGCCGTGCTGGGCGACGAAGACCCGTTCGACGGCGCCGACCTGTTTCTCGACACCCTTTACCGGCGCTTGCTCAGCCCGCGTCCGGATTAGTCGACGCAGGCGCATCCTCGACGGAAGCCGCCTCCTCGTCCATCTCTCCGCTTGCGAGGGCCGCTGTTTCAGGCGTCATTGCACGGGCAGCAGGCGCGGGAACGAAGCTCGCCTTGTCGGCCTCATCCACAGGAGCACGCAGCAGGATGCGAAGGCCGGCGAAGAGGATCAGCAGCACATGCGCCCCGGCGGATGTCATGAACAGGCCGGCACCGCCGAGGGTTTCCATGCCGAAACCCGCCAGAAGCGGACCAACGATGGATCCGACACCATAAAGCATCAACAATCCGCCACTGACCTGGATCGCCTGATCCGCTGCGGCATGATCGTTCGCATGTGCGATGATGATCGGATACATGGCGTAAATGGCCGCGCCGAAAAACGCCGACAACACCAGGTTCAGCGCCCGGCTTTCAGGCGACAGGGCGATGAAGACGAGATCTGCCGCCAGCGCGGCAGCCGCCACCCCGATCAGGACTGCGCGCCGGTCCAAACGGTCGGACAGCCAGCCGATGGGGATCTGCGACACCGCGCCAGCCAGAACCGGCAGGCTGGCAAACAGCGCCACAGCGGTGATCGCCAGTCCGATCCCGTCCGCATAGACCGCAGACAGCGTGCCGAAGGCGCTGTTCGATACGCCCACGCACAGCACCCCGATAACCGCCACGGGCGAGTTGCGCCAAAGCGCGCGCAAATCGAGACGGACACTGACCAGAGGTTTCGGCAAGGCCTTGGACGACATCGCCGTCGGCATCAACGCCAGGCAATAGAAGATCGCCGGTAGCACAAAATAAAGATACCCCGAGGTATCGCCGAGGGTCAGAACAAGTTGCCCCGCCGTCGAAGCGCCCAGGTTGACCATCGTGTAGAGGCCGAAGATACGGCCGCGCGTGCTCGGCTCCGCGCGTTCACTCAGCCAGCTCTCGACAATCATCGCCGCGCCGGCAAAGCAGAAGCCCGACATCGCGCGCAACGGAATCCATGTCCAGGGGGTCAGCAGCAGGAGCGACAACAGGACAGCGACGGCGGCAAATCCCGACATGACGCCGAAGGCGCGTACGTGACCAACCTTGCCCACCAAACGTGGCGTGTAAATGCAACCCGCGACATATCCCAGCGCCCAACCGGTTCCAAGCAGACCCAGCGACGCCGCGCTGAACCCTTCCTGCGCCCCGCGGATCGGCAGAATCAGGCTGTTCATGCCGCCGGCAAACAGAAGAAGCGCCGATCCAAGCAGCAAGGCACTTACAGGAAGAAGCTGACGTACCATATTGTTCCGCCGACAAATGACCCTACCCCGGGCTTAACCGCGCAAAGCTTCGGACGCAAGGCGCGGGTTTCGAGACAGCCTTCAACCTTTGTTAACCAAAGACTGCTGAACTGTGCGCATGCAGACCATCAACAACACCGACCACGCCCAACGCTGGCTTGACCAGATGTTCGCCACCCGCGCCGCCCAACGCGGCGCGGTCGTGCGCCGTTCTATGTCCTGGGTCGAACGCGAAGTGGGGCGGGACAGGTTTCTTGCGGAAATGCGCCGCCGCAACTACCACGTGATCGAAACGGCGGATCAGTTCGTCGTGATCTGCCACAACGGCCCGATCCGCCTGCTGTTCTGAGAAAATTCAACGAATTTTCTCAACTCTAGATTTTTCGTCGAAAAATCTTGTGCTTCACTCTGCCGCCCGGGCCATCGGGTTGTTCGGGTGCGTGGTCCAGCTGGCGTATTCCTCCTGAACCACGCGACCAGTGCGGGGATCGGTCGTCCCCGGTTGCAGCCGTTCCATGGTGATGCATGCCTCGACCGGACAGACATCGACACAGAGGTTGCAGGCGACGCATTCGGCATCGTTGACCTCGAAGACTCGCCCCTCTTTCATCCAGATCGCCTGATGGCTGGTATCCTCGCAGGCCGCGTAGCAGCGGCCGCACTTGATGCAAGCCTCCTGGTCGATCCTGGCCTTGGCCACATAGTTCAGGTTCAGATACTGCCAATCCGTCACGTTCGGCACGGCGCGCCCGATGAACGCATCGACGCTCGTGTAGCCTTTCTCGTCCATCCACTGGCTGAGACCCGAGGCCATCTCCTGCACCACGCGGAAGCCATAGGTCATCGCGGCTGTGCAGACCTGCACGGTGCCGCAGCCCAGCGCCATGAATTCGGCCGCATCACGCCAGGTGGTCACCCCGCCGATACCGCTGATCGGCAGCCCCCGGGTTTCCGGGTCGCGGGCGATCTCGGCCACCATGTTCATCGCGATCGGCTTCACCGCGGGCCCGCAATAGCCGCCATGGCTGCCCTTGCCGTCGATCGAGGGTTCGGGGCTGAAATTGTCCAGGTTCACCGACGTGATGGAACTGATTGTATTGATGAGAGAAACCGCATCCGCCCCACCGTTCTTCGCGGCCCTGGCAGGATGGCGGATATCGGTAATATTGGGCGTGAGCTTCACGATCACCGGCTTGTCGTAATGGGTCTTGCACCACCGCGTGACCATCTCGATATACTCGGGCACCTGGCCAACCGCCGAGCCCATGCCGCGTTCGCTCATCCCATGCGGGCAGCCGAAATTGAGCTCGATGCCATCGGCGCCTGTCTCGGCTACCCGCGGGAGGATCGCTTTCCATGCCGCTTCCTCGCACGGCACCATGATCGACACGATCACGGCGCGGTCGGGATAATCCGCCTTGACCCGTGCGATCTCTTCAAGATTAATTTCCAGCGGCCGGTCAGTGATCAGTTCGATGTTGTTGAGCCCCAACAGACGCCGGTCGGCCCCGTGGATCGCGCCATAACGGGGGCCGTTCACGTTCACGATCGGCGGGCCTTCGGCTCCCAGCGTCTTCCACACGACACCGCCCCAACCGGCCTCAAAGGCGCGGCGGACATTGTATTCCTTGTCGGTCGGCGGCGCCGAGGCCAGCCAGAACGGGTTCGGACTTTCTATTCCCAGAAAGTTTGTCTTCAAATCAGCCATTTATGCGGCCTCCCTGATGTGCTTTCGCATCCTTGTTCGGTGTCACGCGCTCAGTTGGGCGTGAATATCCATGGCGGCGTCACGGCCTTCGGCCACCGCCGTCACGGTCAGATCGTCGCCGCCCGAGGCACAATCGCCACCGGCCCAGACACCCGGCACCGAGGTTCGCCCCGGCCCCTCGACACGGATCTTGCGACCCTCCAGCGCCAGCCCCTCCGGCGCGCCCGCCAGCGACTGCCCGATAGCCTTGAACACCTGGTCGGCGGCCAACCGAATGGTTTCGCCGGTCCCTTTCAATGTCCCGCCCGCGCTGGAGGTGTATTCGAGCTCGATCTCGACCGCCGAGCCATTGCCATGCACCGCCACAGGCTGAACATTGAACATCAGCTTGACGCCCTTCGAGGCGGCCAGATCCTGCTCGAACCGGCTGGCGCCCATTTCCTCGCGCGACCGGCGATAGGCGACCGTCACGTTTTCGGCACCCAACAGTTTAGATTGCACGGCCGCGTCGATCGCGGTCATGCCACCGCCGATCACCACCACGTTGCGCCCGACCGGCAGCGCCGACAGGTCGTCGGCCTGTCGCAATGCGGCGATGAATTCCACCGCGTCGATCACCCCGTCCTTGTCCTCGCCCGCCGCGCGCAGGGCGTTCACCCCGGCCAGACCGATCGACAGGAACACCGCGTCATAGGCATCGCGCAACCCTTCGAGCGTGATCGTCCTGCCCAGCGCCGAACTGGTCTCGATGACGATCCCCCCGATCTGGAGCAGCCAGTCCACTTCGGCCGCAGCAAAGTTCTGCGTCGCCTTGTAGGCGGCGATGCCGAATTCGTTCAACCCGCCGGCTTTCTCGCGCGCCTCGTGGATCACAACGTCATGGCCCAGCATGGCCAGACGATGGGCGCAGGACAGGCCCGCCGGACCCGCCCCTACCACCGCCACGGTCTTGCCCGTGGGGGCCGCGCGGGTAAACGGGTGTACGCCCCCGCGCATAAGCGTGTCGGTGGCATAGCGCTGCAACCGCCCGATCTCGACCGGCTTGCCCTCGGCCGCCTCGCGCACGCAGGCCTCCTCGCAGAGCGTCTCGGTCGGACAGACCCGGGCGCACATACCCCCCAGAATGTTCTGTTCGAAGATCGTACGCGCCGCGGCCTCGGGGTGGCCGGTCTGGATCTGCCGGATGAACATCGGAATGTCGATATCGGTGGGACAGGCCGCCTGGCACGGAGCATCATAGCAGAAATAGCACCGATCTGCGGCTACCGCCGCCTCGTGCGGCGCATAGGCCGGGTGCAGATCGTCGAAATTCGCGGCAAGTTCGTCGCTGGAAAGCCGCCCGGCCACGATGCCGGGAGCCATCTGGCCCTGTGCCATCACTCTTCTCCCTGAAGATATGTTCCTTATTGGGATCCAGAGTGACACATCACGAAATTTTATCAACTGGTAAAATTTATCATCCGGTCAAAATCCCGAACCTCCGGGCGGAATCGCCAGCCCCCTGCTGCATCGCGCCAGAATTTTCGACGAAAATTCTCGGCGCCCTCCGATCCCGCGTCAGACCATTTGCGACAGGTGCCCCGACTTCATCCAGACCCGCACCGGCCCATCCGCCACGCGCAGTGACAAGGGCTGGCCGGGCGGCAGACGCAGCCAATCCCATTTTCCGAACCGTTCCGAGCCCTCGAGGAATGCCCCCTCCAGCACGAAGATTTCCGTTCCCCCCGGATTCTCGCGTTCGATTGCCGCGCCTTCCGACCATGTTTCGATCCGCACTTCCTCGTGGGTATCGACAAACAGGGTCTCGTTATCATGACCAAGCGTCGCGCGCCGCACTTCGGTCCGGTCCGCCGGATCGAACTGGTGCAGCTTCACCAGGATCGTGGCCCCCGGTTCGGTCGCAGGTCTATGCGACGATTTCGGCGGGTTGCGCACATAGAAACCTTCGGGAAAGTCGCCCGTCTCATCCTGGAACACCCCGTCCAGGACAAGGTATTCCTCGCCCCCGTCATGCGTATGTGCCGCAAAGGCGCTGCCGGGCGCGAAACGGACGATGGTCGTCGCCCGCGCCACTTCCGCACCGATCCGGTCCAGCATCTTGCGTTCAACCCCTGCCGCAGGCGACGGCACCCACTCGCTTTGATCGAAATGCACGGCCGCCCGCCGGCTGAAATCCGCGTTGATGCGCATGGTGCAAACTCCTTGTTTTCGCCATCCCGTCTCGATCTGGGCCGAAGCGCCAAACGGCAAGGCACATTCACGAGAAGATGATCCGCCCCTAGGGCATCAGAACCTGAGCCCGGGAAAAACCGGCAGCGTCTTCGCCCAGATCGTCATAGACCAGTTCGACGTCGATCTGCGCAACTGAGCCGGAGGGGAAGCTTCGAAACGGCAGCCCGTCGCTTTCGGTTATGGCGTTTGGCGCCGCCGTGTCCCCATGGCAAGCGGGCAGCGGCCAGATTTCGGGCTCGGCTCCGTTAATGCCGATCCTGATCTGCGCCAGACCGCAACGCCAGGACCACAGATGCGTGACATAGAGCAGATCCTGCCCGTCGTAATCGCGCAGCGCCACCCAGTTGCCGCGCGTGGCGTTCAGAATGGGCCGGACCTCGACTGCGGTGGTGAACCTGCCCGTCGGCTCCTGTGGCTCGGCCACGAGTTGCGGCGCGGGTGTGAGAAAGGCCGGGGCAGCCGGGGCCGCAGGCGTAGGCGTAGGCGCGAGGAAGCTCGGAGCTGGCGCCTGGGCAATGGATGCGGACGGCGCATCAGAATTCGCACCCCCCGATTGCGCGGCAGCGGCAACTATGAAGAGCAGAAAATCGAGCATCTCGAAAACCTTTCGTAATTCATCCGGCAAAATCCGGGTTTTGAAGCCCGCCGGCGCGGCCTATAGTAACGCAAAAGCCCCCGGCCGCACTCGAAAATCCGTAGCGGGGGACATGGCGGGCAGGCAACGACAAACGACATGAGCAAGATATTCAACATCGTCATCGTCGGGCAAAACAACCGCCTGCAATACGAGGCTGTCCTGTTTGCGGCCTCGCTTCGGCATTCCTCGCCGGGGTTCGGCGGGCGGCTATTCGTGGCGGTGCCTCGGTCCGGACCCAGGTGGACGGACGACCCATCGGCCCTGAACGAAGACGTTATCGCCATGCTCGACGCGTTGGGGGCGGAAATCCTGCCCTTCGAGAACAGGGTCTTTGGTGAAACCTACCCGTACGGCAACAAGATCGAGGCGCTTCTGGCCCTGCCAGAGGGCGAACCCTTCGTGTTCTTCGACACGGATACGCTGGTGACCGGCGACCTCGCCGCCGTGCCCTTCGATTTCTCACGGCCCACCGCGTCACTCAGGCGGGAAGGAACCTGGCCGCAACCGACGCTTTACGGTCCGGGTTATGCCGAGATCTGGCGCGCCCTCTACA
Source organism: Ruegeria marina (assembly GCF_900101475.1). Taxonomy (GTDB): domain Bacteria; phylum Pseudomonadota; class Alphaproteobacteria; order Rhodobacterales; family Rhodobacteraceae; genus Ruegeria_B; species Ruegeria_B marina. Next base: position 234,295 of record NZ_FMZV01000004.1, read on the forward strand.
CCCGGTTCGGGCTGGACTTCGACAGTTCACTGGATTTCAGCCAGCCCGACGAATACTGGAAGCGGTATCTCTATTTCAACGCGGGCTTCTTCTTTTACGAATGCCCGCAGAAGTTTGGCCACCGGTTCCTGACCTATGCCCGTTCGATCCGCGATACGCCGCTGCCCGAACTGGCCTGCCAGAGCCTCGACCCCTGGCTCGATCAGGTAGCGCTGCCGCTGGTGATCCACTCTTTTGGCGGGGGCCGCGACACCTTGCCCGACGGGCTGCTCGATGGTTCGGTCACCTGTCACTATCGCTTGTTTCCGCTGCTCTACGCGCGTGAGGCCGATCACGTGGTCGACGTGCTGGAGGACGTCTGCGCGCCGAACCGGATCAAGAAGGTTCTCAAGAATTACGAGCCACTGAAGAAGATCGTCTATCAGGGCAAGGGCGAAAAGATCCGGGCCATGTTCGACCGCGCGGACCTGCCCCACAAGGAACAGGCCATCCGCAACCGGATCAAGTCGAAAGGGCTGTGGCTCAGGTAACGGCCCGTTTCTTGCCTGGCGGGTTTTCCGGGCCGATGCCGAGCGCCAGCAGAATGACGGCACCGGAGATGGAAGCGATACGTGCCTGGATATTTTCAGTGATTTTCATGGTACCGCCTCCCTGGCTTGAACAGGGGACCTCTGGATCCACAATCCAGCGCTCTAACCAACTGAGCTAAGGCGGCACCGTGAACGGCGATGTACCCAACCGGGTCCGGGATTGCAAGAGGGTCAGAGGGTAATTTTCCAGGTCTGCTCGATCAGGTCGACACCAAAGGAGCGCACCGGCTTGCTATCGACCAAATGCCAGCCCGCAGCGGCATAGAGCGCGCAGGCCGCGCGGTGGCTCTCATGGGTCCAGAGCTGCATGTCGCGGTATCCGGCCCTGCGCGCAAAATCCATGCAAGTCTCCAGCAGCCGCCTGCCCAAACCCTTGCCGCGCGCTTCGGGCGCCAGCAGGAAAAGGCGCAGCTTCGCAGTTCCATCGTCCAGCCGCACGCAAAAGATGCTGCCGAGTCGCCGCCCCTGATGTTCTGCGATCCAACCCCGTTCGCAGGCCGGATCATGCCCGGCGACGAAGGCATCCAGAATTTCTGCAACCAACGGCGCGAAAGTCGTGTCGAACCCTTCAGCCTCGGCATAGAGTGTGCCGTGACGCTCGACCAGCCAGGCGGCGTCCTCTGCAACAAACGGGCGCAGGGAAATATTGTCCATGTACCAAGTAACCCCGCAACCACCTTGATTCTCAACCCGCTCCGGTCTAGTCCGGCGAGAGTTTTCCCGGAGGCACAGATGGGTATCAACACCGAACGCGACATCGAGGCGAACCTTCAGATCGGCCCGACCGATGCAGGCATGGTGCGCCTCTTCATCGAGGCGAACGGAACCGAGATCCCGATGGACTTTGACCCGGAAGAAGCCGAGGAGATCGCGGACGAGATTCGCGCCGCGGCGCAAGCCGCCCGCAGCATGGGCAAACGCTGAGGCCGCGGTCAGTCGAAGACAAAAATCCCGTGACCTTCCGGGTCGCGCAACGATAGCAGTCGCCGCGCCGCATGGGTGGCGAATTTCTGGATCAGTGCCTTGCGCCGGGCCGGAGCAACTTTCTGTTCGGGCGCCATGCGCAGGATTTCGGCGCCATAGGCATCGGCGATGATCAGCCCCGTACCGGCGGGCAGCAGATCGGTCGGGAACTCGGTATCGACCGCCCAGAAATAACGGTCGCACCAATCCAGATAGTTGTGCCACTTGCCATCCGACTGGAAGTCCGCACGGCTCGACTTGCATTCGATCACCCAGATTTCACCCTTCGGGCCCAATCCCATGACATCGACACGCAGGCCACGCGCCGGTACGAATTCCTCGACCGAGACAAATCCATGCGCGTTCAGGTGACGCGCCACGCCACGCGCCAGTTTCTGTCCGGGTTGAAGATCCAAAACCATGTCGCCAAACGTGAACAATAAGTGAACAAAAATCAAGTCCCATGACCGACTTGGCCCCAGATGCAGCGGCGTGAATACCCACGCGTCACCCGGTCCGGAAATCAACCCGGCGCAATTCAAGCGACCTTCGTCAATGCACCGGTCTCAATCCTGTCCCTGGCGTTCCGCCTCATTTTTCCCGGCCGTATGTTCCACCGTTCAAGAATCGCATCCGTTCGGACAAGTTTTGCCTTTGGCTATGACGTACCGGGCCACCGGGTTAGGGTGACATACCGTCATGGACCAACAAGTGTCCCCGAAGCAGAAGGTTCCGAATTTTGCGAAAAATCATCTCCCTTTTGCTGGCTCTGGTCACCACAAGTTTGCCGGCAACCGCACAACAAGCGGTCTTCCTTGTCAGGCACGGAGAAAAAGAGCTTTCGGGAACCGACCCGGCACTGATACCCGAGGGTCGGCATCGCGCCGACAATTGGGCCAGGATGCTCCGGAATGCGAAGCTCGAAGCAATTGTCACGTCCGATGCGTCAGAATCTGGGAAACCGGGGGCATAGTTGCCGATGCGCTTGGTCTTCGGACCTATACCTCGCCCGGAGATGACATCGCCGGTTTGATCGACGCCCTCACGTTCGAACATGACGAGGACACGGTTCTCGTGGTTGCCCATGCCGAAACCATGCCCCGGATACTGGAAGGCCTTGGCCTTCCGCAAGACATCACGATCGGTCTAAGCGAATTCGCCAACCTGTTTGTTGTCCTGACACCCTTATCAAACGATCCGCAGGTTCTGCACTTTCTGAGGTTTTGATCCCTTGAGGAATGGCCGCTTGGCTTGCCTCTTGAGCCGTCTGGAGCAGGAAAATCCGCCGGTTCCTTCACCGCCTGCCATCTGATCGCAATGCGAAAATGCACCCGGCATCACCAAGCCTTGCTGGTTGCGCCGATCCCCCTTGCATGCGGCCTGCGTCGGCCCTACTTATGACGGCGGCGGGTTCTGCCCTTCTCGTGACAGGTAGCATTCCGGTGGCCTTAAACATTTCCGAGGGGGCTGGCTCTGTTCAGGTCCTGGCCTGATTAACTGGCACCCACCTGTACAAACAGGTCCTCGGGAATCGAACCGCACGGTCGAAACCTGGTGGTTCCCGCCGCATCCCCGATCAACGACGGTGTGCCGTTGCTTCCTGCCTGGCCGCGGCGGGGCGCAGATCGGATACCGGGCTGCCGCCACGCGGCCCATCCTCGGTTTCGGCCAAGCTCATGATCTTCCAGGCGAATTGCACCCCTGCAAACACGATTCCGTTCATGAACCACAGCATGAAGACCGCCAGCAATGCCGCGTCGGAGCGCATGATCAGCCCCCTGAGCCCGGCGATGTCGAACCATATCAACCCTGCCGTAAACACAGCCGACAGCGCGAACCCAACCAGAACCTGGGTAATGTAGAGCCGGATCAGCCGGGGCATTGCCATTCTCCTTGTTGTTGTGATCAAACGTAGCACAAAATGATCCACGAAGCAGTGTGTCGCGTAGTCCCTGCGACAATATATGCCGGAGATTGAATGCGAAATATTTCGGAGTTTGCGCTCGACCTGCTGGAAAGTCTGTCTCACATATTCGATGACACCGCCCGTTGGGACCACGTCGTAGGTCGTCTTGAAGGGTTTGGATTTCGTGCCCTGAACATGGGGCATTTCACGCCAAAGACGGGTGTTTTGCACTGGGCGCGCAGTTCGATGTCGCCGCAATGGCTGAAGGTCTATGCCGAAGGCGGTTACTCGGACGCGGATCTGGTTCTGGCCCAAACGATCCAGGGGCCCGAGTGTCTGTACATCAACTTGGGCGTGCGCATGCAGCAATCCAATTCGGCCACCGCTACGGCACTCTACACAGGAATGGTCGAATATGGTTACCAGCATACGTTCAGCCTCGTGGTCCCCTGCCCCGGCAACCGGGCGGCGCTGGTGGCCCTGTTTTCTGACCGATCCGAGGCCGAAGAATGGATGACCGAACAAACCACCGGCATGCGTATCCTGGCCACCGTGATTGGAACCAACCTGGGTCCCGGCAGCGAAGACGGCCAACACCCCGGTCATGATCTGGCACCGGTCCTGGGAACGACCGCCCCCCTGTCGCGGCGAGAACAGGAAGTTCTGTACCTGCTTGCCGAAGGCATGCGAAACGAGCAGATATCAACAGCTCTGGGCATCAGCGAGATCACGGTACGCACGCATTTGAAATCTGCCCGTGACAAGCTGCGCGCGCCAACCCGCGAAGCCGCTCTTGTGCGTGCGGTGCAGATGGGTCTTCTGACTGATCCCACCTATCGGAAGAGATAGGTTTATTCGAAGATCGCGATCAGCTAGCGTTTGCGGGCAGGGCTCCAATCGTGAGTGGTGGCGCCTTGGCTATTTCAGCTTGGAATTTCAGAATTGAAGACGCGGCGCCATCTGCAGATGCGCCGCGTCTTTTTGGGAGGTTCTTGTTCCCCGAAAACCGGTGTCGTTCAGAATGCCTCGGGCCGGGCTTCACGCGCCATGTGATCCAGTACCGCGTTGACGAAACTGGTCTCGCGCCCTTCGGGAAAGAACGCCCGGGCGATATCCACGAATTCGGTGATCACCACCTTGGGCGGGGTGTCGCTTTGGGTCAGTTCAGTGCCCGCCGCGCGGAACAGCGCCCTGAGCGTCGGGTCGATGCGAGAGATCGGCCATTTCGCCACCAGCGCCCGGTCGGTCATCTGGTCGACCAGCGCCTGGTTGTTCACCGCGCCATCCACCAGCTTGCGGAACAGATCCGTGTCGCCTTCGGCCATCTCCTCGCCGTCGTAAACGGCGCCGAACCGGTGATCCAGAAACTCCGCCACCACCGCCTCGACGGTCTGGCTGGAATGCTCCATCTGGAACAGCGCCTGCACGGCGTAGAGCCGGGCCGCCGATTTCATCTTCCGTTTCTTGTTCATGCGGTCGGGGTTCCGTTGCCTTTGTCAGCCAGTTGGATCGACTCGGACAGCGGCTTGAACCCCACGCCCTTGGTCGAAGCGCCCCACTTACGGCCGAGCGCGATCAGATGCAAGGCCGCGGCGGCGGCCCCTCCGCCCTTGTTCATGGCGGCCGGGTCGGCGCGCACCTCGGCCTGCGGGCGGTTCTCGACGGTCAGAATACCGTTGCCGATACAGGCGCCCTGCAATCCCATCAGCTGGATCGCACGGCTCGAGTCGTTGCAGACCGTGTCGTAATGGGTGGTCTCGCCCCGGATCACGCAGCCCAGCGCCACGTAACCGTCAAAATTGCACATCCGGTCGGCCATGGCGATGGCGATCGGCACCTCCAGCGCACCGGGTACCTCGACCAGTTCCCAGGTGCCGCCCACGGCCTCGATCTCGGCCTTGGCGCCAGCGACCAGGTTGTCGGCGATGTCCTTGTAATAGGGCGCTACCACGATCAGCAGTTTCACCGGCTTGTCAAACGCGGGGCGCGGCAGGATGTAATGGGTTTCATGTCCGGCCATGTCAGGCGTCCTTCAGTATGGGGAGGGTGCCGACGATGGAGAGGCCATAGGCGTCGAGCCCGAGATATTTGGTTTGCGGCGAGTCGGTGAGCAGGATCAGCTCGTGCAGGCCCATCTTGGACAGGATCTGGGCGCCAAGGCCGGTCTGCTTGATGGTGCGCACGCCGTCCTCGTCGCTGGCATAAAGCGCGTTGCGCGGCTGCCGGAACAGGCAGACGACGCCGCGCCCTTCGGCCGCGATCTTCTCCATCGCGCGGGGCAGTTCCTGGGTCGGCTTGGGGCCAAGGCCCAGCACGTCCGAGGCCTCGTGCAGCGCATGGGTGCGGGTCAGCACCGGCTCGGGCGTCGAGATGTCACCCTTGACTAGCACGACATGTTCGATGCCGTGGGTCTGGTCGGTGAAGATGCGCATTTCCCAGTCGCCGCCGAATTCGGATTTCACCGTGCTGCGCGCGGTTTCGACCACGAGGTTGTCGTTGCGCGCGCGATAGGCGATCAGGTCGCTGATGGTGCCGATCTTCAACCCGTGTTTCGCGGCGAACTCGACCAGATCGGGCAGGCGCGCCATGGTACCGTCGTCCTTCATGATCTCGCAGATTACGCCCGACGGGTTCAGTCCGGCGAGCCGCGAGATGTCGACCACCGCCTCGGTATGGCCCGCGCGCACCAGCACGCCGCCCCGCCGGGCGCGCAGCGGGAAGATATGGCCGGGGGTGGCCAGGCGCGCCATCGTGTTCTGCTCGTTGATCGCGGTCGCGACCGTCAGCGCCCGGTCGGCGGCGGAAATTCCGGTCGACACGCCCTCGCGCGCCTCGATCGACACGGTAAAGGCGGTCTCGTGCCGCGACGAGTTGTTCACCGCCATCATCGGCAGACCCAGCCTCTCGATCCGCTCGGCCGTCATCGGCAGGCAGATCAGCCCGCGCCCGTGGGTGGCCATGAAGTTGATCGCAGCGGCATCGGCGAATTCGGCGGCGATGCACAGGTCGCCCTCGTTCTCGCGATCCTCGTGATCGACCAGGATATACATCCGGCCCTTGCGCGCCTCCTCGATGATCTCCTCGATCGGGCTGATCGCCTCGCGCAGGCGGGCCTCGACGGGTCCGGGCGTTTCAAAGCTCATGGGGCGGCCTTTCAGCTGTCTTGGTCTGTTTGCGCAGATAGACCACCCGGCGCGCGAATGCCAGTACACAAACGGCAGACAGGGCGCCGGACGCGGCGTTGCGCGCGCCCGCGCGGGGGCGTTGTGGGCGCCTGCGGCGCCCGGAACGGCTCCGCGCCCGGCCCAACGCCTGGGGACGCATCCGCGATGCGGCGCCAGGGGGCGGGAGCGCTGGCTTGACCCACTGGCGGGCAAGAGGGGGCGCTGCCCCCGTCGCGCTCTGCGCGACTCCCCCGGAGTATTTCGAACCAGAAAGAAGCAGCACGACGCGGCGGCAGCCGGTCAGCCCGCCTGGTGGCGGAAGTATTCGGCCGAAGGCAGATAGCCCGCGGCGCGGCCGGCGGCGACCCATTCAGCCTCGAGCGGCGCATCGCCGATCACCAGCACCGCGGACCCGGGCAGGCGCTGTCCCTGGATCAGCCCCCGCACCCGCGCGCGCATCTCGCTCCAGCTGTCGGTCAACCGTGGCGCCCGGGCGGCATCCTCCAGCGCCCGGTTCGCAGTCAGCACGATCTCGGGCGCGGCCGGAGGGTGCACCAGCGCCAGCCGACGGGCATTGCGGACAGCCGAGACCGTGCGGGACTCCGCCGCGGGAATCTCCCCGCCCGAACCGAAGATTCGCAGCGCGTTGGACGAGAACAACAGGCCGAGGATGTCCTGCCCGGAATACTGCCGCACCCTGGCATAGGTACGGTAGTCCATTCCCAGTTCGGCGGCCCGGCTCATGCGCATCTTGAGCACCAGCATCGGAATCGCATTGGGCATCAGCGCCTTTTGCGCCTGCCGCCAGGCATGGGTGCGCCAGACCTGCCCCGGCTCCATCGACGGCCCGCCGTTGTGCCCGATCCCGGCCATGCCCCTAGCCCGCCTCGGCCAGCCGCGCCACGTAGCGCGCCAGAGTGTCGATCTCGAGGTTCACGAGGTCACCGGTGTGCACATCGCCCCAGGTCGTCGCCTCCTTGGTATGCGGGATCAGGTTGATGCCGAATTCATCGCCCTCGACCTCGTTCACCGTCAGCGAGGTGCCGTTCAGCGCCACCGACCCCTTGGGCGCGATGAACCGCGCCAGCGCGTGCGGGGCGCGGAACCGGACCCGCGTGCTGTCGCCCTCCTGCGTGACCGAGACCACCTCGGCCACGCCATCGACATGGCCAGAAACGATATGCCCGCCCAATTCGTCGCCCACCTTCAGCGCCCGCTCGAGGTTCAGCCGCTTGCCGACCGTCCAGCCGCCGAGGTTGGTCTTCGATACGGTCTCGGCGCTCACCTCGACATCGTACCAGTCCTCGCCCAGCGCGATCACCGTCAGGCAGACGCCGTCGCTGGCGATCGAGGCGCCGATGTCGATGCGCGCGGTGTCATAAGCGGTGCGGATGCGCGCCCGCAGGTCGCCGCGCTGCTCCAGTTCGACCACGGTGCCGATGTCGGTCACGATGCCGGTGAACATGTTCCTTACCCTCGCGCTTGCAATTCAGTTTCTGACGTAACGCCGTGTTTCCCGGCGGACAAGCCCCGATGCTTGCCCGCCTGCCCGGAGCGGGTCATAGTTTGGCCCGATTGATCTTGCAGGATAGCCGGAATGCCGCACGCTTGGGCAGGTGCAAAGGTAAAGGGACCGCAGATGCCGAACCAGACCCAGACCAGGCGGGTCTTCCTGTTCCTGCAAGGGCCGCACGGGCCGTTCTTCGACGCGCTCGGCCGCATGCTGCGCGCTGCCGGGGCTGAGGTCTGGCGCGTCGGCTTCAACTCGGGCGACCGGGCCTTCTGGTTCCATACCCGGAGCTATATTCCCTACAAGGGCGCGCATGAGGACTGGCCAGTGGCGCTGGCCGATCTGCTGGAGACCCGGGCCGTGACCGACATCGTGCTTTACGGCGACACCCGCCCCATCCATGCTGCCGCCGTTGTCGCCGCGCGTCAGCGGGGGCTTGGCATTCACGTGTTCGAGGAAGGCTACCTGCGCCCCTACTGGGTCACTTACGAACGCGGCGGCTCGAACGGCAATTCGCGGCTGATGGACATGAGCATCGAGGACATGCGCGCGGCGCTGGCGCTGTCGGACATGGAGACGCCGCTGCCGCCTGCCCATTGGGGCGACATGCGCCAGCACATCTTCTATGGCGCGCTCTACCACTGGTTCGTCATGTTCACCAACCAGGGTTATCGCCGTTTCAGGCCCCATCGCGACCTGCCGGTAACCAAGGAATTCCTGCTCTACCTGCAACGGCTCTTGCTGATGCCGGCGCTGGCGGTCGAACGGATGATCGCCACTGCCCGCATCCGCAACGGCGGCTTTCCCTATCACCTGGCGCTATTGCAACTGGAACATGACAGCTCGTTCCGGATGCACTCGCCCTTTGCCTCGATGACCGATTTCCTGGCCGAGATCTTCGAGGGTTTCGCCACAGGTGCCCCGCGGCATCACCACCTGGTGGTCAAGGCGCACCCGCTCGAGAACGGCCGGGTGCCGCTGCGGCGCGAGGTCCGGCGGCTCGCCCGCCAGCACGGGTTGGAGGGCCGGGTGCATTACGTGCGCGGCGGCAAGCTGGCGCAGCTTCTGAACGACGCGCGCAGCGCCGTCACCGTGAATTCGACCGCCGGCCAGCAGGTGCTGTGGCGCGGCATTCCGCTCAAGGTCTTTGGCCGCGCGGTCTATGACAAACCCGAGTTCGTCTCGACCCAGCCGGTGGCCGATTTCTTTGCTGCCGCCGACCGCCCCGACAGCCGCGCCTACAAGGAGTATCGCCGCTACCTGCTTGAGACCAGCCAGCTGCCCGGCGGCTTCTATTCCCGCAAGGGGCGCCGGCAACTGCTGAGGCAGGTCGTCGACATGATGCTGTCCCGCGACGACCCCTATGATGCGCTCAAGTCGGGCAAAGCGGCACCAAGGCAACAGTTGCGGGTAGTCAACTGAACGGCACAACTCCCGGGACTGGATTTTTCATCCGGATTCCGATAGTTTGAGAAAAAAACCTGAGGCAGAAACATCAGGTCGAGGAGACCGAGCAGTGAAAATCCATCCCGTCCGCTGGGCGAAGCCCGTTGCTTTGCTGGCTGCGTTGTCTGTCGCGGCCGCATGTTCCTTGCCGAAAGTCGGGCCCAACAAGCGGGAAATCTTTGCCGGTTCGGTGCAGAAAGAAGGCGACGCCTTTATCGTTGCCGTCAACGACCGTGTCACGCGCGCAACCGCCGTTGTGCCCGCGCTGGGCTTTTCCGACGCATTCAAGAACGCCTCTGCCCTGACCTCGGACACGATCCGACCCGGCGATGTGCTGGGTCTCACGGTCTGGGAAAACGTCGATGACGGGCTGCTGGCCAGCGAAGGCACCAATGCCACGATTCTCGAAGAGGTCCAGGTCGACAGCGCCGGCTTCATCTTTGTGCCCTACGCCGGACGGCTGCGCGCCTCGGGCAACACACCCGACCAGTTGCGCGAGGCGATCACCGCCAAGCTCGAGGAACAGACCCCCGACCCGCAGGTCCAGGTGCGCCGGCTTGCAGGCGACGGCTCGACCGTATCGCTGACCGGCGCTGTAGGCGGCCAGGGCGTCTATCCGATCGAGCGTCCGACCCGGACACTGGCGGCCATGCTGGCGCAGGCTGGCGGCATCACCATCCAGCCCGAGATCGCCGAGGTTACCGTGATCCGTGGCAACCAGCAGGGTAAGGTCTGGTATCAGGACCTGTTCAACCACCCCGAGCTGGACATCGCCCTGCGTGGCGGCGACCGCATCCTGGTCGAGGAGGACACCCGCTCGTTCACCGCGCTGGGGGCGACCAGCACCCAGGCCCGCGTGCCTTTCGAGACCCAGGACCTCTCCGCGCTTGAGGCGATCGCCCAGGTCGGCGGCCTGATTTCCGCAGCATCCGATCCCACCGGCGTGTTCATCTTCCGCAACGAACCGGCCGAGATCGCCGGTCAGGTGCTGGGCCGCGACGACCTGCAAGGCGCACAGCGCATGGTCTACGTGCTGAACCTTACCGAACCCAACGGCCTGTTCATCGCCCGCGACTTCGTGATCCGGGACGAGGATACGCTCTACGTCACCGAGGCGCCTTATGCCCAGTGGACCAAGACCATCTCGCTCATTTCCGGCGGCCTGACCCCGCTGGCCAACCTGCAGACGATCGCTGGCGGCTGACGCATGTCGCCCAGTGGCATGAACCGGGCAGCCGGGGGCGACCGCTCCCGGCTGTTCGTTTATAACGGTGGTTTCCTGACCCAAGCCCGCCTGCGCCGCATCCTGTCGCTGGCCGGATACGACATCCGGCTGGGCCTGCCCGCCGAGGGCGATCTGGTCGGAATCTGGGGCAATAGCCCCACCGCCCATCGCGGGCTTGCGGTTGCCGCGCGGCGCTCGGCGCCCCTGCTCCGGGTCGAGGATGCGTTCTTGCGCTCGCTCTTTCCCGGCCGGGCGGGAGAACCACCCTTGGGCCTGCTGCTCGACCGGGCGGGGGTGCATTTCGACCCGGCCACGCCCAGTGACCTGGAACAGATGCTGGCGAGCCACCCGCTGGACGATACCGCGCTGTTGAATCGGGCACGTGACGCCATCGCCCGGATTCGCGACAGCCATCTGAGCAAGTATGCCGCCACCGACTCCGGCCTGCCGCCGCCCGAACCGGGCTATGTGCTGGTGGTCGATCAGACCCGAGGCGATGCCTCGGCCACCGCCAGCAAGGGCACGGATGCGCTGTTCCGCGAGATGCTGGTGTTCGCGCAAGAGGAACATCCCGGCGCGCGGGTGCTGATCAAGACCCATCCCGAAACCGCCGCCGGGTTCCGGCCCGGCTATTACGGTGACAGCGATGTCAACGCGCGCGTCAGCCTCTATGACGCGCCGATCAGCCCCTGGGCGCTGCTCGACGGCGCTGTCGGCGTCTACACGCTGTCCTCGCAACTGGGGTTCGAGGCGATCCTCGCCGGGCACAAGCCGCGCGTCTTTGGCCAGCCCTTTTACGCGGGCTGGGGGCTGAGCCTGGACGAACACCCGGTACCGCGCCGGGAACGCCGCCTGACGCGGGCACAGCTTTTTGCCGCCGCGATGATCCGCTATCCCACCTGGTACGATCCGCACCGCGATTGCCTGTGCGAGCTGGAAACCGTGCTCGACACGCTTGAGGCGGACGTGCGGGCCTGGCGGCAGGACCGCGCCGGCTGGACCGCGGGCGGCATGCGGCTGTGGAAACGCAAGCCGCTGCGGCAGATGTTCGGGCAATATGGCAAGGTGGCTTTCACCGACACCCCTGCTCCGGACGATCCGCGCCCGCATATGGTCTGGGCGGCCAAGGCCGACCCCGATCGTCCGGCCGTGCGGGTCGAGGACGGGTTCCTGCGCTCGCGTGGGCTGGGCGCGGAACTGGTGCCGCCGCTGTCGCTGGTGACCGACGATCTGGGCATCTATTACGATCCGACCCGCCCCAGCCGGATGGAGCGCCTGATCGCCGCGCGCGCAACCCTGCGGGATGACCAGCGCCGCCGCGCCGAACGGCTGATCGCGCGTCTGACAGAAACGGGCGTCAGCAAGTACAATCTGGGCGGCGCCCTGCCCGACCTGCCACCCGGGCACCGCATCCTCGTACCCGGACAAGTCGAGGATGACGCGTCGATCCGAACCGGCGCGGGCGAGACACGCACCAACCTGGACCTGCTGCGCGCCGTCCGCGCCGCAAATCCGCAGGCGGTGATCGTCTACAAGCCGCACCCGGACGTCGAGGCCGGGTTACGCACCGGCCAGATCGAGGCCGAGGGGCTGGCCGATGTGGTAGCACGCGCGGCCGATCCGGCCACGTTGCTGGGACATGTGAACCAGGTCTGGACCATGACCTCGCTTCTGGGGTTCGAAGCGCTGTTGCGCGGGGTGCCGGTGACAACGCTCGGCGCGCCGTTCTACGCGGGCTGGGGGCTGACCCGCGATCTGGGCCCGGTGCCCGCCCGCCGCCAGGCCCGGCCGGATCTGGCCGGGCTGGTACACGCCGCCCTGATCGATTACCCGCGTTATTGGGATCCGCGCACCAGCCGCCCCTGCCCGGTCGAAATGGCCATCGAGCGACTTTCCACGGGAGAGGTTCCGCACCCCGGAGCCGCCAACCGGTTGCTCAGCAAGCTTCAGGGTCTTTTCGCCACCCATGCCCATTTGTGGCGTTGACGCGGCACCACTGCCTCTGGACGCCACCTCGGGTTTTTCCTATATAAACACTCAGGAAACGGCGAGAGAGACAGATGACCCACGCGACAGAACCCATGGAAGGCGCGCCGTTGATTGCGCCGTCGACCGTCGATCACCCGCTCTACGACCCGGTGGTCGAGGCCTGCCGCACCGTCTATGACCCTGAGATCCCGGTCAATATCTTCGAACTCGGCTTGATTTATACCGTCGACATCTCGGTCGAGGGCGATGTCCGCATCATCATGACGCTGACCGCTCCGGGCTGCCCGGTGGCCGGAGAGATGCCAGGATGGGTGGTCGCCGCAGTCGAGGCCGTTCCCGGCGTCAAGTCGGTCGACGTGGAAATGACCTGGGACCCACCCTGGGGCATGGAAATGATGTCGGACGAGGCGCGACTGGAACTGGGCTTCATGTAAAGGCGGCGCCCTGGGTGGCAAATCACGGGAAAAAGTGCCATGCCGACGAGAAATTTCGGATAGCGGTTACAGTGCCGACACAAGACCGTTACAGTTTACCGGCAATTTGCCCGCGCTGGTCTGTTGCTGGTTCCCCATCATCCTCAGCACCCAACCGGCCCGGATCTGCCTTGCCCCAGGATGCGATCCATGTATGGGGGCCGTTCCTGCCCGGGGACGGCACCCATCCTTTTTCCCAAACCCCTTGAGCCAGTCCCAGCCCGGCCCTAGATTGAAGATAACGCGCGACAACGGAGACCCTCATGTTCGGCATTCCCGGCAAACAGGCCGTGACGATGACCCCCAGGGCAGCCGCCCAGATTGCCCGCCTGATGGAAAAGGGCGGCCATTCCGGCTTGCGCATCGGCGTCAAGAAGGGCGGTTGCGCCGGCATGGAATACACCATGGACTATGTCGATCAGGCCGACCCGCATGACGAGGTGGTGGAACAGGATGGCGCCCGCGTGCTGATCGCACCCATGGCTCAGATGTTCCTCTTCGGGACCGAGATCGACTACGAGGTCTCGCTGCTCGAAGCAGGGTTCAAGTTCAAGAACCCAAATGTCGTCGATGCCTGCGGCTGTGGCGAGTCGATCAAGTTCGACGAAAGCCTCGGCAAGGCCTGAGCCCTTTTGCCCCCGCCAGATTGTCTTGCCGTCATGCCGGTGCTATCCGGTGGGGTGGTTGAACAATTGATGGGCAGGAGGCAGGAATGCGGCGGAAACTGGCGGCAGGCAACTGGAAGATGAACGGCACCGGCGCCGCGCTGGAGGCGCTCAAGGCCATAGCAAATGCCCATCCCGACCCCGCCGTCGATATCCTGATCTGTCCACCCGCCACCCTGCTGTCGCGCGCGGCCGACACTCTTTCTGGCTCCGCCGTGGCCCTTGGCGGGCAGGATTGCCATGCCGAGCCCTCGGGCGCGCACACCGGCGACATCAGCGCCGCCATGCTGGCCGATGCCGGCGCCAGCGCCGTGATCCTCGGCCACTCCGAACGCCGCGCCGACCATGGCGAGACCGACGCCCGGATATGCGCCAAGACCCGCGCCGCGATCGACGCCGGCCTTGTCGCCGTGGTCTGCATCGGCGAGACACTGCACCAGCGCGAGGCGGGCCGGACGCTGGAGATCGTCAGCGGCCAGCTGGCCGGATCGCTGCCCGACGGGATCACGGGCAACGAGGTCGTCGTGGCCTATGAACCGGTCTGGGCCATTGGTACCGGAAAGGTTCCGACGCTCGAACAGATCGCCGAAGTGCACGAAGCACTGCGTGCCCAACTGCTGGGCCGTTACGGCTCCGAGACCGGCCATGCCATCCGCCTGCTTTATGGCGGTTCGGTCAAACCCGCAAACGCCGCCGAGATATTTGCCGTCCCCAACGTGGACGGGGCACTGGTCGGTGGCGCCAGCCTGGTTGCCGCCGATTTCTCGCCCATCGTCAAGGCGCTGGAAAACGCTTGATCCACGGACCGCAACGCAAGACGCCGGGCAGGTTTCCCCGCCCGGCGTTTTCTTTTGTCTGTTCGCGCCGCTACCTGATGATGATCTCCGGCCCCATCAGCGAATTGGGCAGGAAGGTCGACAGCGGCGGAATATACGTCACCATGATCAGGAAGACGAAGAGCACCGCCAGGAAGGGAAGCGCCGCGCGCACCACCGACATCATCGGCATGCCCGCCACGCCCGAAGTGACGAAGAGGTTCAGGCCTACCGGCGGCGTGATCATCCCGATTTCCATGTTCACCACCATGATGATGCCCAGATGGATCGGGTCGATACCCAGCTCGATGGCGATCGGGAACACCAGCGGCGCCACGATCACAATGAGGCCCGAGGGCTCCATGAACTGACCGCCGATCAGCAGGATCACGTTCACGATCACCAGGAACATCACCGGGCCGAAACCGGCGTCCAGCATCGCGCCTGCGATATGCTGCGGGATCTGCTCGTCGGTCAGCACATGTTTGAGGATCAGCGCGTTGGCGATGATGAACATCAGCGTGATGGTCAGCTTGCCCGCCTCGAACAGCGTATGCTTGGTATCGTGGTGAAAGAAGGCGGTGATCAGCGCCTGCGGCTTGTCCAGCAGGGACAGGGGCCGGGGCTCGGCCGAGCCGTCGGTGACGGCGGCCGCCGAGAGGCTGCGCGCCTCGCGGGGACGCAGCGGACCGATGTCACGATAGACGAACATGGCGATTATGAAGGCATAGATCGAGGCCACCGCCGCCGCCTCGGTAGGCGTAAAGATCGCCCCCGTGATCCCCGGAATGCCATAGATCCCGACCATGATGATCACGATCAGCATCAGCCCCCAGAACGCGTCCCGGAACGAGGCGCCAACCTCGCCCCAGCCCTGCCACTCGCCCTTGGGCATGCCGCGCATCACCGCCATCACATAGATGGTGATCATCAGCATCAGGCCCGCCATAATACCCGGAATGACGCCCGCCAGGAACATCCGGCCGACGCTGACATCGGTGGCCGAGGCATAGACCACCATCACGATGGACGGCGGGATCAGGATGCCCAGCGTGCCCGCGTTGCAGATCACCCCGGCGGCGAAATCACGGGTATAACCCGCCTGCCGCATCGCCGCGATGACGATTGTGCCGATGGCGACCACGGTCGCGGGCGACGAGCCCGACAGCGCCGCGAACAGCATACAGGCAAAGACGCCCGCAATCGCCAGCCCGCCGCGCAGGTGCCCGACACAGGCGATGGAGAAGCGGATGATCCGCTTGGCCACGCCGCCGGTGGACATGAAACTGGAGGCCAGGATGAAGAACGGAATCGCCAGAAGCGTATAGTGCCCCGCCATCGCCTGGTAAAAGCTCTGCGCGATCGAGGCCAACGAGGTGTCCGAGAAGGCCAGCAGGAAGATGATAGAGCTGAGGCCAAGCGACACCGCGATCGGCACGCCGATCAGCAGAAAGCCCACGACCATCGTGAAGAGAATGACGACATCCATCGGATCAGTCCTTGTTCAGGGCGGCGGCTTCGGCCACCGCGTCTTCGGCCTCGTGGCTCACGATCAGGCTTTCGCGGGATCCGCGCAGTACGCCCAGCGTGGCCTGCACGAAGCGGAACAGCAGCAGCGCCGAGCCGACCGGCAGGATGACATAGGGGATCACCCGCGGCAGTTTTTCGTATTCCTCGCCGTAGTTGATCAGCGGCTCCAACCAGCGGAAGATTTCCAGCATCGGCACCTGGTCGGTGACATAGAAGGCCCGGTCGCGCACCCCTTCGGTAAAGCCCAGCGGGAACCAGCGCCCCTCGGTCGGCTGCAGCGCGGCAAAGGGCGCCCAATAGTCCCACGAGCCCTTGAACAGCATGATGCCATAGAGGATGCAGCACAGGCCCGACACCAGCGCCATCATCTTGCGGCCGCCGGGGTTGAGCAGGTTGATGACCACGTCGACCCCCAGATGGGCCGTCACCTTCACACAGTAGCTGACCCCGAAGACCACCAGCCAGGCGAACAGGATCAGCACCACCTCAAGCCCCCAGATCAGCGAGCTGTTGAAGACATAGCGCAGAACCACGTTGATGAAGGTAAGCAGGGTCATCAGGCCGAGGATGACGGCGATGGCGGTCTCCTCGATATTGTTAATCACGCGACCGAAGGCGGACTCCGACTGGCCGGTCACGTCATGCGACGGACGAGACATGATCATTCTCCGAAAGATTGGATGATGTCCAACTGGACAGGAAACGGGCGGCCCGGTTTCGGGCCGCCCTGCCAGGCTCGTCAGCTGGCGTTGTTGAACTCTTGCGCCTTGGCGATGTTGTCGGCGCCGATACCGTCCTCGAACTTCTGCCAGACCGGCTTCATCGCATCGACCCACATCTGGCGCTGTTCCGGCGTCAGTTCGCGGATCACGCCGCCGGCATCCAGCACCGACTGGCGGGCGGCCGCGTCCACGTCACCCACGGCGGCGTTACGCGCATCGGTTACTTCGCTCAGAATGGTGGTGAACTGCTCGCGCACGGCCGGGTCCAGGCTGTCGATCCAGTCGACCGAGGTCACCACCAGATAGTCGATGATGCCGTGGTTGGTCTCGGTGATGCCGTCCTGCACCTCGAAGAACTTCTGGCCGTAGATGTTGGACCAGGTGTTCTCCTGCCCGTCGACAACGCCGGTCTGAAGCGCGCCATAAACCTCGGAGAAGGCCATCGGCTGCGGGCTGGCGCCCAGAGCTTCCATCTGCGCCACGATCACGTCCGAAGGCTGCACACGGAACTTCAGGCCCTTGGCGTCCTCGGGGGTCAGCAGCGGCTTCTTGGCCGACATCTGCTTCATGCCGTTGTGCCAGAACTCCAGTCCCAGCAGGCCTCGGCGCACCATCGATTCCTTCATCGCCTGGCCGGTTTCCGACTTCTGGAAGGCGTCGACCGCCGCGATGTCCTTGAACATGAAGGGCAGATCGAAGATCTGGAACTGCTTGGTGAAGGTCTCGAATTTCGACAGCGACGGCGCCGCCAGCTGGACGTTGCCCTGCAGCATCGCCTCGAGCACCTGGTCGTCATTGTAGAGCGTGGAGTTCGGGTAGATCTCCATGCACATCTTGCCGTTCATTTCCGAATTCACGCGCTCGGCCAGCAGCGAGGCTGCAATCCCCTTGGGGTGCTTGTCGGTATTGGTCACATGCGCAAACTTGACGACGATCTCGCCATCCTCGCAGCTGGCCAGAGCGGCCCCTGCGGTCACGGTCAGCGCCAGCGCGGTTGCAGCGGTGGTCAGGAATTTCATATCGGTCTCCTCCCGAAATTCTTGGTGATGCTCCTCTGGGCACCTCCCTCAAGGTGCCGCATGCCGCGCAGTGAAGCGATTCGCTGAGCCGTGCTCAACAGATAGTCACGCAAAGCCAAATGATTCGTTTTAATGTTTATATTTCAATAATTTAACAAAAAATAACTTGTAGAATCATCAGATTCGGAGCAGCCCTTGTGCAAGAAACCACACAACCCGGAACGCCGTTGTGCGGATTTCCACACATGTGACGCGAATCGCCTCACGCCGTTTCCGGCCGGTCCGAGAAAATTCGTCGAATTTTCTCAGGCCAGCCTTTTCAAGCCGTCAACGCCGATAGGTCTCGGGCTTGATGCCATAGCGCGCGAGCTTGTCGTAGAATGTCTTGCGCGGCAGTTTCAGCGCCTGCGCGGTCTCCGAGGCGTGACCGTTATGACGACCCAGCGCCGCGATCAGCAGTGACCGTTCGACACGCGCCATCTGCTCGCTCAGCCCAAGTTCGGCGGCTACAGCCACATCTTCGGGCATTCCCAGCACGAAGCGCATCGCCGCCGACATCAGCGAACGCGCATTGCCGGGCCAGCTTTGCGTCATCAGCGCCGCCAGATGGTCGGGCGTCACCTCGGGCACCGGGATGCCCGCCTGTTCTGCCGCCTGTACGACATAGTGGCGGAAAATCACCGGGATATCCTCGGGACGCTCGGCCAGCGATGGGATCCGCACCCGCATCCCTTCGAGACGATAAAACAGGTCGGCGTTGAATCGCTCCTGCTCGACCAGCGCCGCAAGGTCGGCCGTTGTCCCGGCCAGGAGCCTGGCCCCCCTGCCCTGTTCGATCTGCTCCAGCGCCGCATATTGCGCCGCCTGCGACAGGGCCGAGACCTCGTCCAGAAATACCGATCCTTCGGCCGCGTCCTTGCACAGCCGGGTGAACTCCGCCGCGTCCAGCCCCGCCGCAGGCCGTTTCAGGAACGGCCCCTGCGCGCGCGGCGACATCAGGTGGATGACCTCGGCCACTTTCGAGATACCGCTGCCCGCAGGCCCGGTCACCAGCACCTCGGCCAGCGTCGGGGCCACTGCCCGCACCCGCTCGCGCAGCGCCTCGGCTTGCGGCGAGGCGCCGAACAGGAGCCGCGCCGCAGGGTCGCCGCGCTCCAGCTGCCGTTTCAGCGCGCGGGTCTCCAGCACCTGCGCCCGCGCCCCGATGCCGCGCCCGATCACCGCCAGCAGATCGGCAGCGGCACAGGGTTTTTCCAGGAAATCATAGGCCCCCTCGCCCATCGCCTTGACCGCCATCGGGATGTCGCCCTCGCCGGTCAGCAGGATCACCGGCAGCTCGGGGTCGGTCTCGCGCGCATAGTTCAGCAGGTGAAACCCGTCCCGCCCGGGCATCCGGATGTCGGAAACGATGACGCCCTCGAAACGGGGCGTGATATGGTCCTTGGCCGCCACGAAGGAGCCCGCGGTCACCGCCTCGTAATCGGCCAGTTCCAGCGTCTGGCTCAGCGCCTCGCGCACGGCGGCGTCGTCATCGACCAACAGAACCTTGCGGATCATGCCGCCTCATCCTCTCTGTATCGCTCCAGTTCCACGGTAAAGGTCGCCCCCTCGCCCGTGTTCTCGCCCCGGATATTGCCGCCGAAACTCTGCACCAGCCCATAGGAGATCGACAGGCCCAATCCCATCCCCTCGGAGCTTGCGACCGTCTTGGTGGAATAGAAAGGCTCGAAGATCTTCTCTGGGTCGGCAATCCCCGGTCCCGTGTCGGACACGGTGACCGACAACCGCGTGCCCTCGTTCACGCGGATGCAGATACGCCGGTCATCGGTCCCGGACATGGCGTCGGCGGCGTTGGTGATCAGGTTGACGAACACCTGCACCAGCCGCACCTCGCCGCCCCAGGCCAGCGCCGGGCTGTCCGGCGGCTGCCAGTCCATCACGATCCCCTCCGCTGCGATCCGCGTTTCGGTCAGTTCGATCGCGGTGGCGATCACCTGCGCCAGATCGACCCGGTTCATCGGCTCGCTCTCGTTGCGGGCAAAGGCGCGCAGGTTCTTGATAATCCGCGCCATCCGCGCCGCCATGTCGGAGATCCGGCCGAGGTTCTCGCCCGCCTTGTCCGCCTGCCCGCGCGCAAGAAAGGCCGCACCGTTGTCGGCGAACTGGCGGATCGCCATCAGCGGCTGGTTCAACTCGTGGCTGATACCCGCCGACATCTGCCCTAGCGCGCTCAACTTGCCGGCCTGCACCAGTTCCGCCTGTGCCCGTTTCAGCGCCGCTTCCGCCTCCTGCCGCTCGGCCACCTCGCGCCGGAGCGCACTGTTGACCGCCGTCAACGCCCGCGTCCGTTGCGCCACCCGGCTTTCCAGCACCTGGTTGGCCTCGGCCAGGGTCCGGCGCCGTTCGGTCGCAAGATACAGCATCGCCCCGAAGGCCAGGCAGATCGCCGCCACCGCCGCCGCCTGCAACCCCGCGATCCGGCGCGCCGGCGTGATATCGACCAGCACCTCGCCCGTCATGCCGATCACCGGCAGGTCGCGGGTCAGATGCAATGCCCGCTGCGGCAGGTAGGGTCCCCAGTCCAGGTGCCAGATCTCGTATTCCGCCATCCATCGTGCCCGGAACGGACGTGACGGACCCTTGGCCGGCACCAGGCCGGGTTCGCCAGCAGGCCGGGTCCACCACAACAGTTCGTTGCGGTTCGAGATGAAGACTTGCCCGGACGAATCCGTAAAGAAAACCGCCGGCGTATTCCCACGCCAATCCCATTCCAGATGCGCGATATCCACTGCCACGACCAATGCGCCGCGCACCTTGCCGCCAAGTCCGAACGCAGGCGCGGCATAGTAGAAGGCGCGCTGATCCAGCGGATGCTGAACGCCGTGTTCGCTGCCCAGGGCGCCATGCATCGCCCGCCGGAAATAGCCGGTTGCCGAAACATCTCCGAACAATGTTCCCCGCGCCGACACCAGCACCGCGCCACGGGTATCGGCATAGAGGATCTCCAGCGCCGATGTCTTGTCCGCGATGTCGAGAAACAGCGCCTGAGCCTGACGTTGCCCCTCTTCGGTGTCGAGTTTGTCCAGAGCCGGATGATCGGCCAGAAGCACAGCGGTTTCCTGATACCGCTGCAACTGCGCGGTCAACCGGTCGGTGGCAAGCTCCAGGTCGGCCTCGGCCCGCTGCGCAAGCTGCCCCAGTGCCTGGCGCAGCCCATAGGACCAGACTCCGGTCGCCATCAGGCCGACCGCCGCCAGAAATCCCAAGATGATCCACCAACGCCGCATGTCCTAGGGTCTTGCATCCGCAG
Organism: Ruegeria marina; assembly: GCF_900101475.1. Taxonomy (GTDB): domain Bacteria; phylum Pseudomonadota; class Alphaproteobacteria; order Rhodobacterales; family Rhodobacteraceae; genus Ruegeria_B; species Ruegeria_B marina. Next base: position 255,622 of record NZ_FMZV01000004.1, read on the forward strand.
GCGGCCAAGGCAAGGGGGCAGTGCCGTGAACACGCCGCGCCAACAGGCCACCGACCCGGATTTCGTCCCGGACCCGCCGGGCAACCGCGTCTGGACTTGCTTGCAACCGTCACCGGGCCCGAATGGCTTGCGCCCGAGCGCTACGACTTCCAGGGCCCACTTGCACTCCGTATATGTACGGGTTGAACCGCCTCTTCATCCTGTTCAAAAGATGAAGGATCGCTTCAGCCGGCGCGCGCCCAGAGGCTGCGGATCTGCTGCGCCGTCTCTTCGGGGTGAGTGATCGGCAACATGTGGCCGGCGCCGTCGATCACGGCTTCGCGGGCTTCCGGCAGGCGCCGCACGAGACCCTGCGAGATCGCTGTCATGACCGGATGCGAAAGGGCGCCGCGCAACAGAAGGACCGGCATTGTCACCCGATCCAGGATACCGGGGCGCAGAAGCCCGGCGCTATCCTCGAACAGGGCGTTGTCGACGGTTGGCACAATGTGGATGCCACGGATCATGGCTGCCCTTGTCGCTTCGGGGAGGTCCGGCCAGCGCGGGCTGTCGGCAGTGCTCCACATCCGGTTGAAGAGCCGCGCGGCCAAAGCCTTGTCCCCACTTTCAAGCGCGGTGATATAGGGTTTTGCGTCCCGGCCATGCTGTTCTATCAACTCGGGCGCATCCTGACAGGCCACGGCAAAGAACACCGGTTCGACCATGGTCAGGCTGCGCACACGATCCGGGTGCTCCACCGCCAGCCGCAAGGCGACCGTAGCCCCGAAGGAATGACCGATAACATCGCTGCGGGTGTCCAGACAGGCTTCCGCGTTTTGCAGGATACGGTCCTGAAAGCATCCCTGCCCGTCCCAGTCCGGGCTACGCCCGTGGCTGAGCATGTCGGGCGCGGTGAAGCGGGCCTCGTCCCCCAGAATACGCGCCAATCCCTTCCACGCGCCGGAATGGGCAATGGTGCAATGCAGCGCCAATACCTGCCGAGGCCCATGGCCGAAGGTGCTGACATGGACGGGCTGAGGCAAGGAGGCGATATCCCTCACCCCTTGATCTCCGCCAGATGCGCATCGAGATCGCCCAGCCGATCCTGCCCCCAGAACCTCTGCCCATCCCGTGTGATGTAGAACGGAGCACCGAAGACGCCGCGGTCGACAGCCTCTTCCAGATTGGCGGCATAGGTCTCCGCCCCGACGAGCAACCCGCTGTCGGCGAGGCCGGGATCGAACCCGGCGCGCTCCAGGCAATCGCGGATGACATCGTCCTGGGCGATGTCACGATCCTCGGCCCAACAGGCGCGCAGGATCGAATGGCACAAAGCGCCAACGTCGCCGCCACCATCCCGAACTGCCGCGATGATCGCATAGGAGGAAGGCGCCGCGTTCGTCGGCCAATGCGCAGGTTTCAGGTTGAAGGCCAAACCGGTCTTGCGGGCCTGACGCTGCAATTCCTGGGCCCGGTATTCGATGCGCGACGGGTGCCGGTCCTTGGGTGGCACGCCCCCCGTGCGCGAGAACAACGCCAGGATATCGACCGGTTTGTAGGCGATACTTGCGCCATGCCTTGCCGAAATCTCCTCCAACCGTGTGCCAGCCAGGTAGGAAAAAGGCGACAATGTCGAAAAATAGTAGTCGATATCAGCCATGTTCACTTTCTCCGCAGCGTTACCTTTGCTGGACGGTACGCCCATGGTAAGCGGTGTCAACATCACGAATCTGTCACAACAGACAGTGCTGCCTGGGGAAAACAGTCATGCCGTCCTTCACCGAACCCAAGCTTATCTCTGGGAACGCCAATCTTCCGCTCGCACAATCCATAGCCCGCCGTATGAGCCTGTATCGCGGCGTGGACCAGGGATTGGTCAACGCGCGGGTCGAGCGGTTCAACGACGGCGAGATATTCGTCGAGGTCTTCGAGAACGTCCGCGGCGAGGACATGTTCATCATCCAGCCGACCTCGAACCCCGCCAATGACAACCTGATGGAACTGCTGATCATCGCGGACGCGCTTCGCCGATCCTCGGCGGCGCGGATCACGGCGGTGATTCCCTATTTCGGCTATGCCCGGCAGGACCGGCGGACCAAGGCACGTACCCCGATCAGCGCAAAGCTGGTCGCCAACATGCTGACCGGAGCCGGGATCGAGCGGATCCTGACCATGGATCTGCACGCGGCCCAGATTCAGGGATTCTTCGACATCCCGGTGGACAACCTCTATGCCTCGCCAGTTTTTGCACTGGATGTTCGGACGAATTTCAAGGACCGGATGGCCGACCTGATGGTGGTCTCTCCGGATGTGGGCGGCGTCGCACGGGCACGAGAACTGGCCAAGCGGATCAATGCGCCGCTGTCGATCGTCGACAAGCGCCGCGAAAAGCCGGGCGAAGTGGCCGAGATGACCGTGATCGGAGATGTGACCGACAAGATCTGTCTGATCGTCGATGACATCTGCGATACCGCCGGCACGCTGTGCAAGGCCGCGCAGGTCCTGCTGGACAATGGCGCGAAGGAAGTACATTCGTACATTTCCCATGGCGTGATGAGCGGCCCGGCAGTAGACCGTGTCACCAATTCCGTGATGAAGTCGCTCGTCATCACCGATACGATTCAGCCGACGCCGGAGATTCTGAAAGCGCCGAACATCCGCGTGGTGCCGACAGCACCGATCTTCACCCAGGCGATCCTGAATATCTGGAACGGCACCTCGGTCTCATCGCTGTTCGAAGACAAGACACTGCGGCCGATCTACGAGTCGCTGTATCACATGGATTGAGCCGCCTGACTGTTTCAGAGCCCTGACCACAGACCCTTGGCCCAAGAAAATTCGACGAATTTTCTTGGGCGTCGTGCCTAGATCACGTCCCAGTCATCTTCATGGGCAACGTCACCGATCGCAGTCCAACCGACACGCAACCGGGCGACACGCGTATCAGCCCAGGTTCGAAAGACGATATCGAACCCATTTTGGGTGATGTTCTCCGCTTTCACTTCCGCCCGCACCGCAGCTCCGGTATCGACGTCCCACAGGGAAATTCCCACCACCACGGCGGGTTCCGAACGGAACTCCTGGCCGAAGCTGACAGCGTGTCTGCGTTCCCGGTTACCCGATCCGGTCCACATGTCTCCTCCGTTCTCGTAGTCCGAGAACATCGCAACATCACCTTGCTGAATAGCGACGCGGTGGGAGGAGAACATCTTCATGGGCCAAGATCCGGGACAACGACAGACAGTTGAGAAATATCAAAGAGTAATCTGATCAAAACAAGACACAAAAAAGGCCAGCCGGTCAACGGCTGGCCTTGTCATGATTGATTGGCTCCGGTGGAACGGATCACAGACCCATATGGGTGCCCAGGGCCTCCATGTCGGCCAGGAGTTTCGCTGCATCGTCGACCAGGCTGTGCTGTTCCTGTGACTTGGCTGCATCGTGCGAGGCACGGGCCTCGGCGATCAGTTCATCCAGATGCGCACGCGTCATTTCGGTCACCGGGATCGCCTTTTCGGCCAGCACCGACAGAGCGTCGGCACTGATCTGGGCAAATCCGCCCGTCACCAGGTATTCGCTGGAACCTTCGGGCCCTTCGACCTTGAGGATACCGGGACGCAACGTGGTGATCGTCGGGGCATGATCGGGCATTGCCGTCATGTCCCCGTCCGCGCCGGGAATCTGGACCGCAGTCACCTGGAGCGACGCGAGGCGGCGCTCCGGGCTGACGAGGTCGAATTGCATGGTGTTTGCCATCAGGGTTACTCCTTAGGCAGCTGCGGCGGCCATACGCTCGGCTTTGGCGATCACTTCGTCGATGCCGCCGACCATGTAGAAGGCAGCTTCGGGCAGGTGGTCGTATTCACCGGCCACAACCGCCTTGAACGACGAGATCGTGTCTTCCAGCGGAACCTGCACACCGTCCGAGCCGGTGAACACTTTCGCAACGTCGAAGGGCTGGCTGAGGAAACGCTGGATCTTCCGGGCGCGGGCCACGGTCAGCTTGTCCTCTTCCGACAGTTCGTCCATGCCGAGGATGGCGATGATGTCCTGCAGCGACTTGTAGCGCTGGAGGATACCCTGAACGTCACGGGCAACCTGGTAGTGCTCTTCACCGACAACCTGCGGGTCGAGGATCCGCGACGAGGAGTCGAGCGGGTCAACGGCCGGGTAGATACCCAGTTCCGAGATCGCACGCGACAGAACCGTGGTTGCGTCGAGGTGCGCGAAGGTGGTTGCAGGCGCGGGGTCGGTAAGGTCGTCCGCAGGAACGTACACGGCCTGGATCGAGGTGATCGAGCCGGACTTGGTCGAGGTGATGCGTTCCTGCATCGCGCCCATGTCGGTGGCCAGCGTCGGCTGGTAGCCCACGGCCGAAGGAATACGGCCCAGAAGCGCCGACACCTCGGACCCTGCCTGGGTGAAGCGGAAGATGTTGTCGACGAAGAACAGAACGTCGGTGCCCGAGGCATCACGGAACTGTTCGGCCAGCGTCAGACCGGTCAGCGCGACGCGGGCACGGGCTCCCGGAGGCTCGTTCATCTGACCGTAGACAAGCGCCACCTGCGATTCTTCCAGGTTATCCGGCTTGATAACGTTCGATTCGATCATCTCGTGGTAGAGGTCGTTACCCTCACGGGTCCGTTCACCCACACCGGCGAACACCGAGAAGCCCGAGTGCACTTTTGCAATGTTGTTGATCAGTTCCATGATGAGAACGGTCTTGCCCACGCCGGCGCCGCCGAACAGGCCGATCTTTCCGCCCTTGGAATAGGGAGCCAGCAGGTCGATGACCTTGATGCCGGTGACCAGGATGTCGGTCGCGGTCGACTGTTCCTCGAACTCGGGCGCGGGCTGGTGGATGGCGCGGGTCTCGGTCGCGTTGACCGGGCCCTTTTCGTCCACCGGCTCGCCGATCACGTTCAGGATGCGGCCCAGGGTCGCCGTGCCGACCGGCACCGAGATCGGGCCACCGGTGTCGGTCACGACCGCGCCGCGGACCAGACCTTCGGTCGCGTCCATCGCGATGGTGCGGACGGTGTTCTCGCCCAGGTGCTGGGCCACTTCGAGTACCAGGCGCTTGCCGTTGTTTTCGGTTTCCAGCGCGTTCAGAATTTCAGGCAGTGCGTCATCGAACTGGACGTCGACGACGGCCCCGATGATCTGCGTGACTTTGCCTTTTGCGTTCGCCATGTTTCGTCTCCGGATAGTCTTACAGCGCCTCGGCGCCGGAAATGATTTCGATCAGTTCGTTGGTGATGACGGCCTGACGCGAGCGGTTGAACTGGATGGTCAGCTTGTCGATCATCTCGCCCGCGTTGCGGGTCGCGTTGTCCATCGCCGACATCCGGGCGCCCTGTTCCGAGGCGCCGTTTTCCAGCAAGGCCGAGAAGATCTGCGTCGCCACGCCACGCGGCAGCAGGTCGGCCAGAATGGCCTCTTCGCTGGGCTCGTAGTCGAACAGGGCAACACCCTCTGCCGCGCCTTCAGTTTCAAAGGCGGCAGGGATGATCTGCTGCGCGGTCGGGATCTGGGACACGACGTTTTCGAACTTCGAATAGAAGATCGTGGCAACGTCGAACTCTCCGGCGTCGAACCGGCCCAGAATGTCGCGCGCAATGTCCTGCGCGTTGGCATAACCAAGGCTCTTCACGCCGCTCAGGTCCACGTGCCCTACCATATTGGCGGCAAATTCACGTTTCATCGAGTCGCGGCCCTTCTTGCCGACGGTCAGGATCTTGACCGTCTTGCCCTTGGCCAACAGTTCGTTCGCCTTGTTGCGTGCCAGCTTGGCGATGTTCGAGTTGAACCCGCCGCACAGGCCGCGCTCGGCCGTCATGACGACCAGAAGGTGAACCTGATCGTTGCCCGTGCCGCGGAGCAGCAAAGGCGCACTGTCGCTGCCGCCGACCGAAGCCGCCAGCCCCGCCATCACGGCATTGAACCGTTCCGCGTAGGGGCGCGACGCCTCGGCAGCGTCCTGGGCGCGGCGGAGCTTTGCCGCCGCGACCATCTGCATGGCTTTGGTGATCTTGCGGGTCGATTTGACCGACTCGATCCTGTTTTTAAGGTCCTTGAGAGAAGGCATGTCCCAACTCTCTCCTTATGCGAACGTGGCGGCGTATTCGTCGATCGCTGCCTTGAGTTTGTCCTCGGCCTCACCCTTGATCTTCGGATCTTCCTTGGTGATCCATTCCAGGATGTCTGCCCGCTTGCCGCGCATGTGGGAGATCAGCCCCGCTTCCCAGCGGCCAACTTCCTTCAGCGGGATCTTGTCGAGGTAACCGTTGGTGCCGGCAAAGATCACGCAGACGATTTCCGCGTTGGTCAGCGGCGAATACTGCGGCTGCTTCATCAACTCGGTCAGGCGCGCACCGCGGTTCAGCAGCTGCTGGGTGGCGGCGTCAAGGTCGGAGCCGAACTGGGCGAATGCCGCCATTTCGCGATACTGGGCCAGCGACAGTTTCACCGGACCGGCAACGGTCTTCATTGCGTTGGTCTGGGCCGAGGAGCCCACGCGCGACACCGACAGACCGGTGTTCACGGCGGGGCGGATGCCCTGGTAGAACAGTTCGGTTTCCAGGAAGATCTGGCCGTCGGTGATCGAGATCACGTTGGTCGGGATAAAGGCCGACACGTCGCCGCCCTGGGTTTCGATGACCGGCAGAGCGGTCAGCGAACCGGCGCCGAAGTCCTCGTTCAGCTTGGCCGAACGCTCCAGCAGACGCGAGTGGAGATAGAAAACGTCGCCCGGATAGGCTTCACGTCCCGGCGGACGGCGCAGCAGCAGCGACATCTGGCGATAGGCCACGGCCTGTTTCGACAGGTCATCGTAGATGATCAGAGCATGGCGGCCGTTGTCGCGGAAATATTCCGCCATCGCGGTTGCGGCATAGGGTGCAAGGAACTGCATCGGTGCCGGGTCGGACGCGGTTGCGGCCACGACGATCGTATATTTCAGCGCGTCGGCTTCTTCCAGCTTCTTGACCAGCTGGGCGACGGTCGAACGCTTCTGGCCCACGGCCACGTAGACGCAGTAGAGTTTCTTGCTCTCATCGTCGCCGGCGGCTTCGTTGTAGGACTTCTGGTTCAGGATGGTGTCGAGCGCGATTGCGGTCTTGCCGGTCTGACGGTCACCGATGATCAGTTCCCGCTGGCCGCGGCCGATCGGGATCATCGAGTCAACGGCCTTGAGGCCGGTCGCCATCGGTTCGTGCACGGATTTACGCGGGATGATGCCCGGCGCCTTGACGTCGGCAATGCCGCGCTGCTTGGCGTTGATCGGGCCCTTGCCGTCGATCGGGTTGCCCAGACCGTCGACAACGCGGCCCAGCAGTTCGTCGCCCTGCGGCACGTCCACGATCGAGTTGGTGCGCTTGACAGTGTCGCCTTCCTTGATGTCCCGGTCCGAGCCGAAGATCACGACGCCGACGTTGTCGCTTTCCAGGTTCAGCGCCATGCCCATGATGCCGCCGGGGAATTCGACCATTTCACCGGCCTGGACATTGTCGAGGCCGTAGACGCGGGCGATACCGTCGCCGACGCTCAGCACCCGGCCGATTTCGGCCACTTCTGCTTCCTGACCGAAATTCTTGATCTGGTCCTTCAGGATTGCAGAAATTTCTGCAGCTTGGATACCCATTTATCCGACCTCTTTCATTGCATTCTGGAGGGAGTTGAGCTTGGAGCGGATCGAACTGTCGATCATCTTCGAGCCAACTTTGACGACAAGACCGCCGATGAGGGATTCATCCACGGTCGCATTGATGGTGACCGACTTGCCTACGCGTTCGCTCAGCGTCTTGGTCAGCTTTTCGATCTGGGTCTTGGTCAGCGCCTTTGCCGAGGTGACGTCGGCGGTGACTTCACCGCGCTCTTCGGCCAGCGCGTCCTTGAGCGCCTTGAGCAACTGCGGCAGCACGAAAAGGCGGCGTTTCTGGGCCATCAGACCCAGAGAATTTGCCAGCATTGCGCCGAGCTTCATTTTTTTGGCAATCGCGGTGATCGCTGCCTCCTGTTCGGCACGCGAGACCAGCGGCGAGGCGATCAGGTTGCGCAGATCGGCGCTTTCGCCGAGGGCAGCCGCCAGATCGTTGATACCGGTTTCCAGACCCTTGAGGTCTTTGTTCTCTTTCGCGATCTCGAAAATCGCGGTGGCATAGCGCGCGGCTATGCCTGCGGAAATCGAAGCTGGTTCGGACACGTCCACCCTTCCGATATTATTGGCCCCGAACGCGCCCTGTGCGCGGCCCCGGGGGCGTGAGGAAACCCCGCCGTAACGGCGGGGCATCGAAATCACGGGGGATGTAGCAGAGCGTTCCTTATGTCGCAATATAGTATAGCGATAACGGCCCCTGAGCAAAATCAAGTTTTTTCAGAGAGTTAACGAGAGTGCGACCGTTTGCGCCCGTTCTTCTGGTTGAAATTGTACCTGCAAACCCGTGTTTTTTCCGATTCCTGACCGGCCAGGCAGGCCGATTGCATCCGAAGCATGATCCTGTTCAGACGGGTTTCAGGATTCCGTCGAGTGCCTTGGCCGGGCGTTCGACGTGTTTCGTTGCGTTGCCGCGAGGCGGATGGACGCGCTTGGAGACTTCTACCATGAACACGCCCCCGGCCATTATCGTCGGCAGCCGTGTGCCCGTCCGCTCGATCAGCGCACCCGATTTCAGCCAGAACCGCTTGAACGATGGTGGCTGGTACAGGGCCGAACAGTGGAACTCTGGCAGGAACTGGTGTTTGCGCAACTGGGTTTCCAACTGACCGAGCGTATAGGGGCGGCCATAGCCGAAGGGGGTCTTGTCCGATCGGGACCACAGTCCGGCCCGATTGGGCACGACGAAAATCGCCTTGCCGCCGGGCCCGAGCACGCGCCAGCACTCATCCAGTACCGCCGAGGGATGCTCCGAGGTCTCAAGCCCATGCATCACCACCAGCCTGTCCACATGGCCGGTCTCGACCGGCCAAAGGGTTTCCTCGCACAGGACCGAAACATTTGGCAGGCCCGCGGGCCAGGGCATCACGCCCTGCGGCCCGGGCATAAGCCCGATGACCCGGCGCGCATCCGCCAGATAGGGGCGCAGAAGCGGCACGGCAAAGCCGAAACCCGCAACCGTCTGTCCCTGGGCCTCGGGCCATATATCCAGAAGCCGACCGCGCACAGCCGCCTGCGCAGCCCGCCCCAGCGTGCTTCGATAATAGAAATTCCTCAGGTCCTGCACGTCCAGATGCATTGCAGCCGCTCGCCCGATCTGTTTGGCTGAGCCAGTCTAGCAACGAAAAAAGGCAAAAGGCCATGCCTCTTGAAATCGTCACCATCCCCTGTCTCAGCGACAACTATGCCTATCTTGCCCATGATGCGGCCAGCGGCGAAACCGCGCTCGTCGATGCCCCCGAAGCCGGGCCCATACTGGCGGAACTGGCCGCGGGCGGCTGGAAACTGAGCCATGTCCTGCTAACGCATCACCACTGGGACCACGTCGATGCGCTGCCCGAGATCCTGGCCGCCCACCCTGCACAGGTAATCGGCGCGGCCGCGGACGCGCACCGTCTACCCCCCCTCGACAGGGAAGTAACCGAGGGCGACAGGTTCGAGATCGGCGGAGAACCGGTCGAGGTGATTGACGTTTCCGGCCACACCGTCGGACATCTGGCTTTCTACCTGCCCCAAAGCAAGGCCGTCTTCACCGCCGACAGCCTGATGGCGCTGGGATGCGGCCGCCTGTTCGAGGGCACGGCCGAGCAGATGTGGAACTCGCTCTCGAAAATCGCCGCCCTGCCCGATGATACCACCGTGTGCAGCGGCCACGAGTACACCCAATCCAATGCGCGCTTCGCTCTGACCATAGATCCTGGCAACGAAGCCTTGAAAACGCGCGCCGCAGAAATAGATGCTGCCAGGGCGAATGGGAAACCAACCGTCCCGAGCCTTCTTGGGTTGGAAAAGGCGACCAACCCTTTTCTGCGGGCAGCGGACCCGGCCATTCAGGCGCATTTGGGAATGGCAGGAGAAAGCCCCGTTAACGTGTTCGCTGAAATTCGCGGCCGCAAGGACAGGTTTTGATGCCGCAATTGCAACATTCGCGCCACCCATCACGATAAATGTGAGTGGTAAAATCAAGAAAACCCTTGAAGCGCCGCTCACATCAACCAAACTCTAATAGTATGAGCACATGGTTGGCAGAGGGGTCCGACCGCAACTCGCCCCCTCCCGACCCAAGACAGAGGAGCACGCCTGTGCCTTCATTTTCGAGCACACTTGAGCAGGCCATTCACGCAGCCCTGGCGGCGGCGAACGAAAGGCGACACGAATTCGCAACGCTGGAGCATCTGTTGCTGGCGCTGCTCGAAGAACCCGACGCCGTGCGGGTGATGAAGGCATGCAGTGTCGATTTGAAGGAATTGCGCAGCACCCTGACCGAATTCATCGATGAGGATCTCGCCAACCTGGTGACCGATATCGACGGGTCCGAGGCGGTGCCGACAGCCGCGTTCCAGCGGGTAATCCAGCGAGCGGCGATCCATGTGCAAAGCTCCGGCCGCACCGAGGTTACCGGGGCCAATGTCCTGGTGGCGATCTTTGCCGAGCGTGAATCGAACGCTGCCTATTTCCTGCAGGAACAGGACATGACCCGTTATGACGCGGTGAACTTCATCGCCCATGGCGTGGCCAAGGATCCCGCCTATGGAGAGAACCGTCCGGTAACCGGCGCCGAAAGGAGCCAGGAAGAAAGCCGTTCGACAACTGCGGGCGAGGCCGAGCAGAAGGAAAGCGCATTGTCCAAGTATTGCGTGAACCTGAACGCCAAGTCGCGCGCAGGCGATATCGACCCGCTGATCGGCCGCGACCAGGAAGTTGAGCGCTGCATCCAGGTGCTGTGCCGCCGCCGCAAGAACAACCCGCTTCTGGTGGGCGATCCGGGCGTCGGCAAGACCGCCATTGCCGAAGGGCTGGCGCGCAAGATCGTCGCCGGTGAAATCCCCGAGGTTCTGGCAAACACCACGATCTATTCGCTGGACATGGGCGCGCTTCTGGCCGGCACCCGGTATCGCGGCGATTTCGAAGAACGGCTCAAGGCCGTGGTCAACGAGTTGGAAGAACATCCTGACGCGGTGCTGTTCATCGACGAGATCCATACCGTGATTGGTGCCGGGGCCACTTCCGGCGGGGCGATGGATGCGTCGAACCTGCTCAAGCCCGCGCTTCAGGGCGGCAAACTGCGCACCATGGGGTCGACCACCTACAAGGAGTTCCGCCAGCATTTCGAGAAGGACCGCGCGCTCTCGCGCCGGTTCCAGAAGATCGACGTGAACGAACCCTCGGTCGAGGACAGCGTGAAGATCCTCAAGGGGCTGAAACCCTATTTCGAAGAACATCACGATGTCCGTTACACGGCGGACGCGATCAAGTCGGCAGTGGAACTGTCGGCGCGCTACATCAACGACCGCAAGTTGCCGGACAAGGCCATCGACGTGATCGACGAGGCCGGCGCGGCACAACATCTGCTGTCGGAAAGCAAGCGCCGCAAGACCATCGGCGTCAAGGAGATCGAAGCCGTGGTGGCCAAGATCGCCCGCATCCCGCCAAAGAACGTCACCAAGGACGATGCCGAGGTGCTGAAAGATCTCGAAGCGAGCCTGAAACGGGTTGTCTTTGGTCAGGACAAGGCCATCGAAGCGCTTTCAAGCGCCATCAAGCTGGCGCGCGCGGGCCTGCGCGAACCGGAAAAGCCGATCGGCAACTACCTGTTCGCGGGCCCCACAGGCGTCGGCAAGACCGAGGTTGCCAAGCAGCTGGCCGATACGCTGGGTGTGGAACTGTTGCGCTTCGACATGTCGGAATACATGGAGAAACACGCGGTCTCGCGCCTGATCGGCGCCCCGCCGGGCTATGTCGGTTTTGACCAGGGCGGCCTTTTGACCGACGGTGTCGACCAGCATCCGCATTGCGTTCTGCTGCTGGACGAGATCGAAAAGGCGCATCCGGATGTCTACAACATCCTGCTGCAGGTGATGGACCACGGTCAGTTGACCGACCACAACGGGCGCACTGTGAATTTCCGCAACGTGGTGCTGATCATGACCTCGAACGCGGGCGCCGCCGAGCAGGCGAAATCCGCCATCGGTTTCGGGCGTGACCGGCGTGAAGGCGAGGACACCGCCGCCATCGAGCGGACCTTCACGCCCGAGTTCCGCAACCGTCTGGACGCCGTGATCTCGTTTGCACCGCTGCCCAAGGAGGTGATCCTGCAGGTCGTCGAGAAGTTCGTGCTGCAGCTCGAAGCACAGCTGATGGACCGTCATGTTCATATCGAACTGACCCGTCAGGCCGCCGAGTGGCTGGCGGACAAGGGATATGACGACAAGATGGGCGCCCGCCCGCTGGCGCGCGTGATCCAGGAAAACATCAAGAAGCCGCTGGCCGAAGAATTGCTGTTCGGCAAGCTGGCCAAGGGCGGCGTCGTCCGCGTCAGCGTCAAGAAGGGCGAATTGGTCCTGCAGATCGACGGGCCGGACCGGCCGCGCATCTCGGGCGACAAGCCGCCTCTGCTGACTGCGGATTGATGCGGTTTGGCCTGACGGCCCTGTTTTCGCTCGCCGCCTTGCCCGCGGCGAGCGATCCTCTTCTAGGCCTGCCCATTGACTGCACCCTGGGCGAAACCTGCTACATCCAGCAATATGTCGACCGCGACGCCAGCGAAGGCGCACGCGATTTCGCCTGTGGCAGGCTCAGCTATGACGGCCACAAGGGCACCGATTTCGCAGTGCCGACGCTGGAGGCCATGCGAGCCGGTGTGAACGTGATCGCCTCGGCCCCAGGCGTCGTGCGCGGCATCCGTGACGGGGTCGAGGACCGCGTTTACGGCCCCGACAACGCCGAAGCGGTCGCGGGTCGCGAATGCGGCAACGGGGTCGTGCTGGAGCATGAGGACGGCTGGGAAACCCAGTATTGCCACATGAAACAGGGGTCGGTCCGGGTCCGCCGCGGTGACCGGGTCGAACGCGGCGATGTCCTGGGGCAGGTCGGGATCAGCGGCAAGGCGCAGTTCCCGCATGTTCACCTGTCGGTCCGGCGTGACGGCGCCGTGGTGGATCCGTTTGACACCGGCGCGCTTGCGGCCTGCGGTCAGGACGGGCACAGCCTCTGGCAGGATACGATCGCCTACGTACCAGGCGGCCTGATCGACGCCGGTTTCACGGACAATGTCCCGGAATACGAGGCGGTCCAGGACGGTACGGTGACGGCGGAACACCTGCCGGCCGACGCCCCCGCGATCGTTCTGTTCGTCCTGGCATATGGCGGGCGTGCAGGCGATACGCTGCGCCTCACAATCGACGGGCCCGGTGGCCGCTTTCTGGCGCAGGACATGAAACTGGACCGCGACCAGGCGCGGCTCTTTCGTGCGACCGGCCGTCGGGCCGGAAGCAGCAACTGGCCTGTCGGCGCGTACAACGGCGAAATCACACTCTTGCGCGAGGGCCGGGAACTCGACCGGATCGCTACTCAAGTAGTTGTGAAATAGTCATTACTTCTCGGTCAGTTTAAGCTCGATCCGGCGGTTCTGTGCCCGGGCCTCGGGCGTGTCCGCCGGGTTGATCGGCTGGTATTCGCCAAAGCCGTTGGCCGAAAGCCGGTCGGGTGGAATGCCCAGGAAATCAACCATGTAGCGCACAACTGACAAAGCCCGGCCCTGGCTGAGTTCCCAGTTGTCGGCATATTTCCCGGTCCCCGACAAGGGAATGTTGTCGGTATGGCCATCGACCCGGATCACCCAGTCGATCTCGGGCGGAATATCGGCCGCGACCGAACGCAGGATGCCCGCCACCTTTGCAATTTCTGACTGGCCCTCGGGCGACAGATCCGCGCTGCCCGGATCGAACAGGACCTCGGACGAGAACACGAAACGGTCGCCTTCGATCCGCACGCCTTCCTGATCCCCCAGCAGCCCGCGCAGCCTGCCGAAAAACTCCGAGCGATACTGTTCCAGGTCCTTGGCCTGCGCCTCGAGCGCCTTTGCTTCCTCGGCCAGACGTATGGCTTCGGCCTCCAGCCGCTTGCGCTCCGCCTCTTCCAGGATGCGCCGTTTCCGTTCCTCAGATGCCGCCCGCGCCAGGGCCGCGTTCAGATCCTGTCCCAATGTCTGAACCCGAACCTGCGCGGCTTCGTTACGGCTCTTGTAGTCGTCGAGCAGCGCCTGCAAGCTGCCCAGTTGCGATCTGAGCGCCGCAACCTGCTGGTTCAGCAATGCCGTCTGTCGCTGCGCCTCGGCCGAAATCGCCTGCTCCTCACCCAGAGCCGCACGTGCCTGTGCCAGCAGATCGGCGCGCTGCTCTGCCAAAGTGCGCTGCTCGGCCGCGCTGGCCTCGGCTTCGGTCTGCGCATTGAGGGCGGCAAGCAGGCGTTGTTGCAGAACCTCCTGGTCCGAAGCCGTAGCCTGCGCCCGTTCCAATGACTCCAGCGCCGCCAGCAGGCGCGCCTCGACCGAGGCGCGATCCTCTTCGGTCGAAACGGCCGCGGAACGGGCTGCGGCCAGATCGGTGCGGGTCCGCGCCAGTTCCGCCTCCAGAGCGGCCTTGGTTCCGGCGGCGTCGGCCTCGGCGCGCGCCAGCCGTTCCTCCAGCGCGGTCCTTGTCTTGTCTGCACGCGCTTGCAGTTCGGCCAGTTCTGTTTCCAGCGCTGCGCGCGCGGCGGCATGTTCGGACTGCAACCGCTCCAATTCGTCCTGATATTGCGTCCGCGTGGCGACCGTGGCCGCCCGCTGCTCTGCCAGGGCGGCTTCCAGCGCGCTTTGCGTATCGGCCGCGCGGGCACGGGCAGCGGCAAGGTCGGCGCGGGTCTGTTCGCCTTCGGCGCGGATGCGATCCAATTCCGCCGACAAGGCGTTGACGCGCGCCTCGTTTTCCGATTGTGCGACCTCCATCTGCGCCAGGACCCGCGCCAAACGCTCGGCCAGTTCATCGCGCTCATGCAGCTGCGCCCGCGCCGCCTCGATTTCGGCAAGTACCTCGGAAAGTTTCGCATCCAGCTGCGCCTTGGCCGCATCGGCCGCCGCCAGAAGGGTCAGGGTGTCTTCGGCCTGTTTGCGCTGCGCCTCGAGCGCCAGTGTCATCGCCGTCAGCTCGGCATCGGCATCCTTGAGTTTCTCCCACAGCGCCTCTGCCGCCGCCGCTTCGGTCAGGCGCGCGGCTTCTTCCTCGCTCAACTGCTGTTCCAGCGCTCCGATCCGCGCCGCGCTCTCATCGCCTTCGCGTTGCAGATCGGCGATCATCGCCTCGAGCGCCTCGCGCCGGGCAGCGGCCAGACGGGCGGCTTCGGCCCGGTCGTCGATCTCGCTGCGAGCCTGCGCCAGCGCGAGGTTCAGCGCCTCCTGCTCGGACAACAGGGCGCGCTGCTCCTCCTCAAGTGTTGCGACGGTGCCAAGCGCCTGGTCCCGGTCTGCCAGCAGGGCGGCAACCTGGGCTTCGAACGCCGTGATCCGGGTCGCCGCATCGTCCAGTGCCGCGCGCTGCTGATCCCGCTCGACGGTGAGCGAGGCAATCAGAGCCTGCGCCTGTGTCAGGTCGTCCTGGGTGTCATTCAGCGTCGCATTCAGCGCCCCCAGCCGCGCCTGCAACTGGCTGTTGGCGCGTTCTTCCAGCCCAAGAGCCTGCGCCAGCCGGCCAACCTCTTGCGCCAGCGCATCCAGTTCGTGTTCCTGTCCCGAGATCGTCTCGCGCAGAACAAACTGGACGACCATGAAGATGGTCAGCACAAAGGTCAGAACCATCAGCAATCCGGTCATCGCGTCCACGAAACCCGGCCAGACCGAACCCTGGAACCTTTGACCGGTGCGCCGCGACAGGGCCATGGTCTACCCCTCGTCCCGTGCGGGTCCGCGCACGGGTTTGCGCGTACCGGACAGCGCCTTGGCAAGCAGTTCGATATCTGTACGCAATTCGGCCATGCTCTCTTGTCGCCCGGCGGAAATCTCTTCGAGAATGCGCAGCATCTGCACGTCGATGGAGCGCAGACGCATCCGGCTTTCCGCATCGATGCCCTCGTGCAGGCCATGGGTGCGCAGGTGATCAAGCAGGGCTTCCTGCCCCGACGCCACCCGGTCGAGCGCGGAGGTGATGCTTTCGGTCTCGGCATCGCGCATGTTCATCTCGGAAATGGCATCGGCCAACTGCCCAAGTCGTCCGGTGATCTCTGTTCGCCCCTCTTCGGACGCGGCAAACATCGCCTTCAGGGCATCCATCTGCTCGACCATCGTATCGAGCACCGCAGCGATCACACCGCTTTCCGCTCCCCCCTCTTCCCCCGAGGAAAAGCTGACACGCGTGATCGTCGAAAGCCATTCTTCCAGTTCGCGATAAAACCGGTTCTGTCCGTGGCCCGCAAAAAGTTCCAGCAAGCCGACGATCAGTGACCCGGCCAATCCCAGCAGCGACGAGCCAAAGGCGGTGCCCATGCCGCCCAACTGCGCCTCAAGCCCGGTCATCAGCCGGTTGAACACGGCGAGCCCCTCTTCGCCCTCCTGCGGGTTGAGACTGCGGATGGTATCGACCACCGCCGGAATCGTCGTCGCCAGGCCAAAGAACGTTCCCAAAAGCCCCAGGTAGATCAACACGTTGGTGATGTAACGGGTGATCTCGCGCTCTTCCTCGATCCGTTCGGCCACTGAATCGAGGATGGAACGGGTCGATGTCGAGGAAATCTGCATCCGTGCCGCGCGCGACCGCAGGAGCGAGGCCAGGGGCGCCAGCAGGGACGGCGCCGGCGTTCCGTCCCGCTCCAGACCAGCGGCGAAATCCTCGATCCAGCGGACCGATCCGATCAGCTGGATCACCTGCCAGAAACAGGTGACCACGCCGATGACGAAAACCATCAGGATGAAGCCGTTCAGATAGGGATTGGCCTCGAACACAGGCAGCACGCGTGGCATGGCGACGAAAGTACCAAAGCCTGACAGCCCTATGACGATCAGCATCATCAGGATTTGACGGATCGGTTGCGAGAATTGCGGCCTCGCTTCTCGGTCTGGAGGCGCCATGCGCGAAATTCCTGAACCAGTCACTGCTCTTGCTCTCGAACCTATCGAAAAGACGTTCGCAACGCCAAGGGTTTATGCCGTGATTTGCCTGACACGCGCCGAAAGCCAGTCAAGATCGGGATCATTGAGGCCGATTTCGGCAAGATGAGCTGCCGTGTTGTAAAGATACTCGGTATTCGGGCCGCGCCCGCCCACGGCATTTGCGATTATCTGGGCCTGTTGTTCCAGCGGCATACCCCCACAATATTGCACGTGATGAGGGTCGATCACGTATGTGACCGCAGTCACGCGTTCGCCCCTGTCGAGATGCACGTCAAGCAGCCGTTCCACATAGGCCGAGGATATGAGTTCGCGTTCGCGCAATTCGTCAAGCGTCCGGTCTTCATGCCCGGTCTCGACTGCAAATGCGATTCCCCGGCACTGCGCTCCGGCCACAGAGTCCAAAGCCAGGACAAGCCCCGGATTGTCCTCGGTGCCGCGGTGGTGGATGGAAGTCATACAAAACGAACGCGCCCAGCCCCGAAGCGTCGCCAGCTCTCGCCGCGCCACCGGGAAACCGGGGTTCCACATCAGTGATCCATATCCGAAAACCCACATCGTCATCGCACTGGTCCTTGCCCGTTTGGGCCTATAAACATGAAAATGTAAGCAGACAAAAGGGGCAGTCCATGTTGAACCTGGTGCGAGTTGCGCTTCTGGCTGCGGCCCTTTGGTCGGGTTACTGGGCGGTTGCAGGTTTTGGCCTGCGCGGTTCGGTCACCGGCTGGTTCTCTGTGCAGGCCGAGCGCGGCTGGCAGGCGGAATACTCCGATATTCGCCTTTCAGGTTTTCCGTTCAGGCACCGGATCACCATCGACGCTCCGGCGCTAGCCGACCCCTCCACCGGGACTGCCTGGCGGGCCGATCGGCTGGCGCTGGAAAGTCCGGCGATCTGGCCGGGGCGGCAAACGCTCCATTTTCCCGAAACAGCGCAGCGCCTGTCTTATTACGACCATACGCTGGTGATCGAGGCAGAAGCGATGCGCGCGGATCTGAACCTCGCGCCAGGAAATGCGCTGACGCTTCAGTCGATGGCGTTGACATCCGGCGAGTGGTCCGTTTCGCGCGGGGCCGAAGTTCTGGCGGATGCCGATGCCTTGTCGCTGTCGATGGTACAGCAGGACGCGCCGGAACATTACCGGATCCATGCCGAAGCGCCGGATTTCTCCCCCGGCAAGGACATGCGCCGCCTGCTGGGCGGATCCGAGCAGCTCCCGCGCAGTTTCGACAGGCTCGAACTGGATCTGAATGTCGCCTTCGACAAGCCCTGGGACCGCAGCGCACTGGAACAAAGCCGCCCGCAACCCCGCGTGATCGACCTGAAGCTGGCCGAAGCGGTCTGGGGCGAGTTGCGCCTTTTCGCGGCGGGCAAGGTCACCGTCGACGAATACGGTGTTCCCACAGGCGAAGTTGCGCTCAAGGCTGAAAACTGGCGCGAGATGGTGAACATGGCCCAACAATCCGGAGCCTTGCCCGCACGGGCGGCCGAGCCGCTGACAAGGGTGCTGAACATGCTTGCCGGACTGGGCGGCAATCCCGAGGCGCTCGACCTGGAACTGGGGTTTCGTGGCGGCTACGTGACTTTGGGGCCTATCCCCCTGGGGCCCGCACCGCGGCTTTTCCTGCGCTAGGCTGCCGGATCAGCGGCAGTACGGCCCGCCCCTGTGCCGGGCGGTATCCAGGTGAATATGGTTCCAGTGATACCGGTCGGCCTCGGGCCCCAGAACAGTACCGAATGGCCCGCAGGCTTCTTTCCAGACCTGCCGCAGCATCTTGCGGGTCGCGCCGCGTTTCCAGCCTTCGGCGACAGTGATCAGTTCTCCGTCTTTCATGGTGAAGCCTGCGATGTCGATGGCGCGGCCCTGGCCGTGCTCGGAAATCTTGGCGCCACGCTGGTTGTTGCGCGTACGGCAGGCATAGTGAGCAGCCACTTCCAATTCGACCACTGGTCCGCGTCGGCGAAATGTGGGTTTGACGCTGCGGTCAACCCAAGTGTTCAGCGATTGCGCCGTATCGCAGTCCATGGTCGCAGGAACACTGAGCTGAACACCGGACACCGACGTCACACGCACCGCATCCTTGACCCCGCACCCATTGATCTTGCCCGACACCCTGCCCACCGGTTCGCCCTGTATGTCAGGATTGCCGCAGACCGAGCCCTTGAGCCGTTTCTTGCGCCCGAACAGGGCGCGCTCCTCCACTTCCTGTGGACGTGCCTCGGGACGAGAGGACTGCTCAGGCCCCGCATCTTGCAACGCGGGCGTGCGCGCGGCGGCCAGTATCTCCTGGTCCGATGCAGGACGGGCATTCGGCCTGACGCGGGAAACGGCAACGGAAGCCGATGCGTCGGCCGCGGCCAGTTTCACGGCGGCCTCGACCACCGGGTCGGCGGCAGTTGCGTGGCGCGCGATCGGGCGCAGCGAGTTGGCGGGCGCGTTCGCCATTGCAGGCAAGGCCCACAAGGCCAGCGACATCGCGGCCAATATGCGCCCACGGCCAGTCATGGCTTGACCTTGCTGCGGCCAAAGTCCGGAGCGGCAGTGTCCTGACCGGCCTGGATGATACCGCGCCGGATCGCGCGGGTACGGGTGAAGTAGTCGAACAGGTACTTTTCGTCGCCCATCCGGATGGCCCTCTGCAATACGAACAATTCCTCGGCGAAACGGCCCAGGATATCCAGCGTCGCCTCCTTGTTGGTCAGGAACACGTCGCGCCACATGGTCGGGTCCGAGGCCGCGATCCGGGTGAAATCGCGAAAGCCCGCCGCCGAATACTTGATGACCTCGCTTTCGGTCACCCGCCGCAAGTGATCCGCCACCCCGACCATCGTATAGGCGATGGCATGCGGCACGTGGCTGGTAACGGCCAGCACCAGATCGTGGTGGTCGGCCTCCATCTCGTCGACATTCGAGCCGATCCCCTCCCAGAAGTCGCGCAAGCGGGCCACGGCGGCGGGATCGCTGCCCGCGACAGGCACCAGCAGGCACCAGCGGTTGTCGAAGAGTTCGGCGAACCCGGATTCCGGCCCCGAATGCTCGGTGCCGGCCAGCGGGTGGGCCGGGACGAAATGCACACCTTCGGGGATGTAAGGGGAAACCGCGTCGATCACATGGCGCTTGACCGAGCCTACGTCCGACACCGTGGCGCCCCGTTTCAATACCGGGGCAATCTCGGCCGCAACCGCGCCCATCGCACCCACTGGCACGCAGAGAACCACCAGATCTGCACCTTCGGCTGCTTCGGCGGCGCTGTCGCAGACCCGATCGCACAGGCCGATCCGGCGTGCGGTGTCGCGGGTCGCTTCGGAACGTGCGTACCCCGTCACCTCGCCTGCCAGTCCGGCCCGTTTGATCGCCCAGAACATGGACGACGCGATGAGACCCAGACCGATCAGGGCGACGCGATCATAGACCCGGCTCATGCGGCGCGCTCCTTGAAAGCGCGAACCGCATCAACCACAGCGCGACAGGAGGACTCGTCGCCCACCGTGATCCTCAGCGCCTGGGGAAGATTGTATCCGGCCACCCGGCGCACGATCAGGCCCTGCGATTGCAGGAAGAGGTCGCAGGCTTCGGCCTCGGCCCGGTCGGCAAAGCGCGCGAGAATGAAGTTGGCACAGGACTGGTCCGACGCAATGCCCAGTTCGGCAAACCTTTCGGCCAACCAGCCGCGCCAGAGCGTGTTTTCGGCCCGGCAGCGCACCACCCAATCCTGATCACGCACCGCGGCTTCGGCGGCGGCCAGCTGCACCGTGGACAGGTTGAACGGCTGACGTATCCGGTTGAGCACGTCGATGATCGCGCGCGGGGCATAGCCCCAGCCGATCCGCAATCCGCCCAGCCCGTAGATCTTGGAAAAGGTCCGGGTCATGATGACGTTGTCGCGCGCCGAAACCAGCGCCGCGCCGCCGTCGAATCCTTCGACGAATTCGGCATAGGCGCCGTCCAGCACCAGCAGCACGTGGCCAGGCAGATTGTCTGCCAGCCGCGTGACCTCGGCCTCGGTCAGCATTGTTCCCGTCGGGTTGGCCGGGTTGGCAAGGAACACGATCCGGGTCCGCTCGGTACAGGCGGCAAGGATCGCATCGACCTCGACGACGCGCTGGCGTTCGGGCACCTGCACAGGGGTAGCCCCCGCCATCCGCGCCAGGATCGGGTACATCGAGAACCCGTGTTCGGTATAGATCACCTCGTCGCCCGGCCCGGTATAGGCCTGGGTCACGAATTGCAGCACCTCGTCGCTGCCGACTCCGCAGATGATCCGGTCGGGGTCAAGCCCGTGTACCTCGCCGATGGCCGCGCGCAGTTCGGCATGGTCGGTGCTTGGATAGCGATGCACTTGCCCCGCAGTGGCCCGGATTGCCTCGATCGCCGCAGGGCTGGGGCCGAACGGATTCTCGTTCGAGCTGAGCTTGATGACATTGGCCACGCCTTCGACATGGGCCTTGCCGCCCTGATACAAGGCGATGTCCATGATGCCGGGCTGCGGGGTGAACTGGTTCATGCGGGGGCTCCTGAAACTCTGCCCCTCATACCGATCTCAGCCCTGCGAGAAAAGCCGCAATTCCCTCATGCGGCCTTGAAGCGCGCGGTTGCCGGGTCTGCCTGGTAGAGGGGGCCATACTCCTCGGTCCGGCGCGACAGGTCGTTGACGGCGTCGATGATGAAGCGCACCGTCTCCTCGCCCATGAGATACGAGAAGTTCAGCCGGACCCAGCCGGGTTTGCGCATCTCCTTGCCGGCAGCCAGATCGGCATGCAGCCGTTCCGATGCAGCCCGGTCTATCCCCAGCAAACGATGCGCATAGGGTCCCGCGCAGGCGCAACCGCCACGGGCCTGAATGCCATACACATCGCTCAGCATCCGGGTGAACAGCTGTTGGTGCACAGGTTGTCCGGCCCGGTCATGCACCAGGAACGAGAAGATCGGCAAACGGTGCCCCTTGTCCATGCCGAGCAGTGTCAGATGCGGGTTGCCCCCCCACCCTTCCAGCGCCATCGCGTTGTACCTGGCCTCGCGCTGTGCGATCTCGTCCGCACCCACGACATCCTTGACGATAAAGGCGAGTGCCGCGCGGATGTCACCGATCACGTTCGGAGTTCCGGCCTCTTCCCGCGCCGCCAGGTTGGCGCTGTAGTCATGCCGCCAGGGCGACACGAAACTGACCGTACCGCCGCCGGGCCAGCTGGGCGCCTTGCGGCGCACCGCGTGTTTGTTCACGACCAGCACGCCCGAAGCACCTGGACCGCCGGGAAACTTGTGCGGCGAGACGACGACGGCATCCTTGCGCACACCGCCTTCGCCCATGTCGATGGGCAGATAGGGACCACCGCCGGCATAGTCCCAGACCGACAGCGCGCCATGCGTCTTGAGCAGCCGGGTCACCGGCACCGTATCGGTGACGATCCCGGTCACGTTCGACGCCGCAGAAAACGCCCCCACCTTCAGGTCGCTGTCGGCATGGGTCAAAAGCGCCGCCTCGAGCGCCATCAGATCCGGGCCGCCCTCGGGCGCCTCGGGGATTTCAATCACCTTTGCCCGGCTTTCGCGCCAGGGCAGGATGTTGGAGTGGTGTTCATAAGGTCCGATAAAGACAACCGGCCGGTCAGCCTCCCCAATTCCAAACAGGCTGACCAGCCGGTTGAGCCCGGCGGTGGCGCCCGATCCGGCAAAGATCACCGCGTCGTCTTCCGTGGCGCCGACACACCGGCCGATCTCGTCCCGCGCCTCCCTGCGCAGACGAGTCATGTACGATCCGCAATAGGAGGCCTCGGTATGGCTGTTGGCATAGAACGGCAGAACTTGTCCCGCCACGAAATCCTCGACCTGTCTGAGCGCGCGCCCCGAGGCCACGTAATCGGCATAGACGAGCGGCACATCGCCGTTCAGCCCCGGTATCATCACGTTCTCTCCGATCAGACCCGTGGACAGGCGTCCGGCGGCTACATCTGCTTCGATCGACTGGCGGAACTGGGTAAGGATCATGGTTTGGCTCCTGCTTGCAGAACCAATATGATCGTTCGGATTCGCAAAAACTCACCTTTTCCTTGCTTGAAAATTGTAATTTTTGTGTCAATTGATAGATGATATGGGAAAAATTGATCATATAGACACAAACATTCTGAAGGCACTGCAACGCGATGCCTCGCTCAGCCAGCGTGAGCTGGCCGAACAGGTGGGACTGTCTCAGAACGCCTGCTGGCGGCGGCTGAAAGCGCTTTCGGACAATGGCGTTCTCAAAGGTGCAACCGCCCGCATCGCGCGCGAGAAGCTGGGGCTCGATCTCGTGGTCTTTGTCATGCTGCGCACACGCCATCATTCGGCGGAGTGGCTGCAAAAGTTCCGCAGCCACGTTCTGACCATTCCCGAAGTGGTGGATTTCCACCGCATCGGCGGCGACTACGACTATCAACTCAAAGTCGTGACCCGTGACATGGCCAGCTATGACAAGGTCTACCAGCGGCTGATCGAAAAGGTCGAACTGGACAGCGTCACCAGCTATTTCGCGATGGAGTCAATTGCCGAGGGCCGGCCGCTGCCGCTTTAGATTTTGGGCACCTCGCCTGCCCCTCGCTCTCCACGCGAGCGCCCGGAGAGCCATCCCAAACAGCAGAAAGCCGCGCAGAACATGCGCGGCTTTCGGAATTCGACGAACCTGAACGGATCAGTTCTTGGCGTAGTATTCGACGACCAGGTTCGGCTCCATCACCACCGCGTAGGGCACATCGCCCAGGCCGGGGGTGCGGACGAAGGTGGCGGTCATCTTCGAGTGGTCGACTTCCAGGTAATCCGGCACGTCGCGCTCGGCCAGCGAAACGGCTTCGAGAACCGAGGCCAGCTGCTTGGAACGGTCACGCACCTCGATCACGTCACCCTCTTTCACGCGGTAGGAGGGGATGTTGACCCGCTTGCCGTTGACCAGAACGTGACCATGGTTCACGAACTGACGTGCGGCAAAGACGGTCGGCACGAACTTGGCGCGGTAGACGATGGCATCCAGGCGACGCTCCAGCAGGCCGATCAGGTTTTCACCTGTATCGCCCTTCACACGCTCGGCTTCGCCGTAGATGCGGCGGAACTGCTTTTCGGTCAGGTCGCCGTAATAACCCTTCAGCTTCTGCTTGGCGCGCAGCTGGAGGCCGTAGTCGGACATCTTGCCCTTGCGGCGCTGGCCGTGCTGGCCGGGGCCGTACTCGCGGCGGTTGACGGGGGATTTCGGGCGACCCCAGATGTTTTCGCCCATCCGGCGGTCAATTTTGTACTTGGCAGACGTGCGTTTGGTCACGGCTGATCTCCTTCGTTATGGTCGAAGCCCGCAAGGGCCACTATGAAGGGCGTTGTCCTCTTGCCATACAGCATGACAGGCCTTCCCTTGCGGGAGCCACCAACACCAATGAAGCCGCGCTTATATACGTCCGCAAGCCCGAGTCAACATGCGATGTTTCCGTGATGCGGGGTTTTGTGACATGCGTCCAGAACCGTGTTACCGTCAGGCTATACACCACTGGTCGATCCTGTATCGACCAGTGTGGACTCAATCGCGCAGACGAACCGGAGCGACCTTGGCAACATCATCCGACTGGTCCAATGGATATCAGGCCCGGGCGGCCTATTACGACACCGTTCAGCCCAATGCGGCTCCGGTGATGATGGATCTTTCCTTGACGGTCGCCGGGATTCGCCCGCCCCGCAATGGTGACCGGTTCCGGTATGTCGAGTTCGGATGCGGCTCGGCTTACAATCTTGTCCTTCTGGCTGCGCTGCACCCCGAGGCCGAATTCCTGGGGGTGGATTTCATGCCCGAACACGTGGCGTCTGCCCGCGTGCTCATCGAAGAGGCCGGTCTCGTCAACATAACTGTCCGAGAAGCATCGTTTGGCGAGCTGCTGGACTTCCCCGACCCCGAACCCTTCGACTATGCCGCCTTGCATGGAGTCTGGACATGGCTGGCGCCAGAAGTTCAGAAGGAACTGGTTGAGGTGCTTGGTCGCTGGTTGAAACCCGGCGGCATTGCCTATTTCGGCTATGCTGCGGCGGCGGGTTGGGCTGCGCCGGAACCGATAAGGCATCTCTTCCGCACCATTCCCACCCTCTCGGGAGCGGCAGGATACAGTTCCGCGCGCAACGCCGTCGCGCACTGGATCGAAGCGGTCGAGCCCCCGGGCGTATCGACAATGTGGGACCTGCTGTCCTCTATGCCGGATCTCTACCTGGCACATGATCTGGGGGCCGAGCACGGCCGGCCGGTCTGGCTGTCGGATCTGCAAAGCGAACTCGCGCCGGCAAAAATGATCTTTGCCGCGCCATGCGATCTTGCCGAGCAGTTCGACATGCTCCGGTTCCGCGACAAGGCTCTTGCCTTCGTGACCGAGGCGGCGAAGGCCGGTTGGGGTGAAACGGCCCGAGATCTGGCCTCGACACGCAGCTTTCGCGCCGATCTGTTCTCGCGGGGCGCCCCTCGGCTGAGCGGTGCCGAACGGACCCGGCGCATCAGGGCGATGACGATCGCCCTGTGGGAACCGATGCTGGATGACGAACGTGACGTGTCGGAAACCCGAAAGGCGTTTTCACTGGCAAGCAATATCACCCGCGAAGTAACCGAAACCCTGTCGAGCGGCCCGATGACCATCGAAGCCTTTGTCGCGTCCTGCAAGCTCGAAGACCGAAAGGCTCTGCAGGCGGCCTTGCTTTGCGTGGCGCTGGAACAGGTACGCGTGATCGTGCCCGCACGTGCCGAAGTCGACCAGGCGGTCGCCAGATTGCACGGGGTCCTGCGGGCGCGGCTCCGGGACGGCAGCCAGCTACCCGGTATCGCCTCGCCCCGTCTTGGATGCCCGATCTGCCTGAAGCCATCCGATGCATCGGCTTTCGCCGAGCCGGACAAAGCCGGCGAAGACCACAAAGCCGGTTTTGCGCGCCTGGGTGTCTGACACGCTCTTCGCGAAAAGCCGGAGGTCAGGCGGCCTCGTACATCATCAACGCCGCTTCGGTCGGCGTCAGATTTCTGCGTGCGAAACTTCCGTAGCCGAACGGGTCGGCTTCCAGGCCCGGCATATGGTGCAACAGCCGTCGCCGGTCGGTTTCGGTCAAGGCGGACAGGGCCGCGTTCGCCGGATGGAAGCTCTCGGTCTCGATCCCGTTGGCCCAAAGGATCTGGTGACTGGGCAACAACATATGGAAATAGGTCACTTCGCGCACGGTCAGGTCAACCGTGATCGTTTTGCCATTCACCAGGTCGCGTGCAGCGACCAGCACCTCGCTGGTATTGAACAAGGACCGAGCGACCGGGCCGCGCAGCAGCATCCGGTGTTCGGGAGAAACAAGCAATTCCGCATCGGGCCGGTCAATGCCCAGGGCGCCGACGCGCAGCCGGATCGGGCGCAGATGCGGCATGACGAACATCCGCGCACCCGTCATCCTGCGCTGGCCGATCCACTGGATCTCCTGCGGTCCGCTGTCTCGGGTCTGGACCTTGTCGCCCTCGCGCAACTCCTCGATCAGGCGGGGGCCGGTGGGCGTGGCGATGCGCGTACCGGGGGTAAAGCAGATCACCCCGCCCCGGGCAGATTCTTCCGGCCTGGAAGTGGCCGCGCCAAGACTGCTGTGCACGACCCAGAGATCCGTGTCGCGCGGCGGCATGTCATCGACGAACATGAGCAAGGGCGGCGACCCGTTGCCGGTCTCGATCAGGGTTATCGTGTAGCTTCGAGCGCCGTTCGTGACCACGAAACTCTGGTCCAGAAGCGGTTCTTCCACCTCGACCGCATCGATATCCGACCGGTTCTGTACTGCCGCCCCGACCAGACGCCTGACCTTGCGCGCCGCGCGTCTGCGCAGAGCCTCTTCACCGTCCGCCCGGTCCAGTCGCAACAACCCAACAGGCCCGTCCACCTGAACGGCCTCACCCCGCCAGGACCAGACTGCTCCCGCGGTCAAGGTATCGAGAGAAGCCCCCTCGAGTCCATCTAGATCTGTTTGCGACCAGGAAATGACGAACGTGCCACGAAAGCCCGTTTTCATTTACCGTCTGCCTGCCTCATTTTTTTATTAGAGGATCGTTAGCAAATTTAGTGACGTTGCGGAAGATCTTTGTTTCCAGTCCCTTGAACCGTGCTTTTCATGCCTCACCCCATTTGGGCCATCTGCTGCCGGATTTTCACGGGGCAAAGATCCTGCCACAAAACGGCGGCCCGTGCGTTCGACCAAGGCGTTCGCAAATTGGACTGGTCAAATCTTGCCAGTTTGGCGCTGTTGCAGCAGACCACAACGGTTAGACTTTCCGGGCAACCCCGACACCGAACCAGGAAAACCGGATCGCCCTGCCCATGAACTTGCCTTCTGTCTGCCCTCTGGATTGCCCCGACACCTGCAGCCTTGACGTCACGGTCGAAAACGGACGCGTGTCCAGGGTTCATGGATCGCGTGCAAACCCCTTCACCGCCGGAGTCATCTGCAACAAGGTGGCGCGTTACTATCCCGATTTCGTGCACGGCCCCCGACGCCTTGCAAGACCCCTGCGGCGGACCGGGCCGCGCGGATCCGGCAGCTTCGCGCCGATCAGCTGGGATGAGGCATTGGACCTGATCCACGATGGTTTCACCCGCGCCATCGCCGGGCATGGTCCACAATCCGTCCTGCCGTTCAACTATGCGGGCCCGCACGGAGAACTCGCCGGCGGATCGATGGATCGAAGGTTTTTCTACCGGATGGGAGCAACGATGCTGGAGCGCGGCCCGCTGTGCGGGGGCGTGCGCGGTACAGCTTATACCAGCCTCTTCGGCCCGGCCCCAGGCATGCCGCCGGAGCAGGCCGCCCTGGCCGATCTGGTGCTGGTCTGGGGCAACAATGTCACGGTATCCAACCTCCATCTCATGCGTGTTCTGAAACAGGTTCGCGCCAACGGCGGCCGGGTCATGGTGATCGACCCGCACCGGATCAAGCTGGCCGAGCAATGCGACCTCTATCTGCAAATCCGTCCGGGCACGGATGTCGTTCTGGCGATGGCGCTGGCGTCCGAGCTTGACCGACGCGGCGCGCTCGACATCGGGTTCATTGCGCGCTGGGTCCATGGGGCCGATGCCTATCTCGACGCCGCCCGCGCCTTTGGCGTGGGGGATGTCGAACGCGAATGCGGCCTGACAGCGGTGCAGTTCCACATGCTGGCCGACTGGATCGCAGCGGCACGAACCATGGCGACATCGCTTGGCAACGGGATCGAGCGTGGCGCGTCCGGCGGGTCGGGCCTGCGTGCCGCCATGGCGCTCAACGCGCTGACGGGCCATCACGGGCGGCCCGGCGCGGGGGTGATCGCCAAGCCGGGGGGCGCCTTTCCCCGGACCACGGCGCGCTTGCAGGGCGACCACCTGAAGCAACCGGGCACCCGGGTCTTCAACATCGTGGACGTGGCCGAGAAACTGCTGGACGAAACACTCGACCCGCCGGTCAAGGCGCTGATGATCTACAATCACAATCCCGTCGCAACCCATCCCGACCAGACCGCCATGATGCGCGCCCTCAAGCGCGACGATCTTTTCACGGTCGGCGCCGACGTGGTGATGACGGACAGCATGGCGTTCTGCGACGTGGTCCTGCCGGCCTCGAGCCATTTCGAATATGCCGATATCTACGGCGCCTATGGGCAGGCCTATCTGCAACGGGCGGAACCGGTCATTACCCCTGTGGGCGAGAGCCTGCCCAATACCGAGATCTTCCGACGCCTCGCCGCGCGGTTCGGTTATGACGAACCGGAATTTCACGACGACGATGCCAGCCTGATGGATCAGGCGATGGATGGGACCGACCCCAGGCTGGGTGGCCTCGCGCCCCGTGACCTGCCCACCGACCGGGCGCTGGACATGGGCCGCCGCGGCGATGCGCCGATGGTGATGTGCGACACGGTTTTTCCGGCGACGCCATCAGGCCGGATCGAGTTGTACAGCCATGACCTCGAAAAACGGTTTGGCTGCGGCCTGCCCGCCTATCGGCCTGTTTCGGCCGACCTGCCGTTTTCCCTGATCACTCCGGGTTCAGCCAAACGGACCAACGCCACCTTTGGCGGCCATCCTGACAGCCAGGGTATCGAAACGGTCGAAATCCACCCCGAGGATGCTGCACGGCTTGGTCTTGCCGATGGAGAACGCGTGCTTGTCGGCAATGCCCGCGGCACGGTCGAATTGCTTCTGTCGATCACTGATGCCACCTTGCCGGGCGTGCTCTACAGCCCCAAGGGCACATGGCGCGAAACCTCCTCCACCGGCCTGACCGTCAACGCGCTGATCCCGGCAGACATTCGTGCGGATATCGAACGGGGTGCGGCCTACAACGAGACCTTTGTCGAGCTGCGCCGGGCCTAGGCCCGGCATTTCACGAGGCTACGCCTCTGATTGCCCCCGGCATCGAAATTCTCCGGCGACAGCCAGGCCTCGACCCCGCGCTGCACCTTCGGCCAGTTGCGGTCGAGGATCGAGAACCAGGCGGTATCACGGTTGCGTCCCTTGTAGACGATGGCCTGTTCGAACAGCCCGTCATGGGTGAATCCAAGCCGCGCCGCCGCGCGGCGCGAGGGGGCGTTGAGCGCATCGCATTTCCATTCGTACCGGCGATACCCCAGATCGTCGAACGCATGCGCCATCATGAGGTACATCGCCTCGGTCGCCGCAGGTGTCCGTTGCAGCGGGGGCGCATAGGCTATGCCGCCGACCTCGATCACCCCATGCTCGGGCTGGATCCTCATGAAGCTGGCGATTCCCAGCGCCCGCCCGGTGGTCCGGTCAAGAATGGCGTAATAAACCGGATCGTCGCCCCTGCTCATGTCTGCGAGGAATTCCGCGAATGCAGCCTGCCCGGCAAAAGGCCCGAAGGGCATGTAGGTCCAGCTGCGCCCGTCGATATCTGTCGCGAACGCCTGCCACAAATCATCGGAATGACTGGCCGCATCCAGCGGCTCAAGCCGGGTGAACCGCCCTTCCAGAATGCGGCGATCCGGACGCGGTCGCTTCTGCCATTCAGGCAGGGCAAACCCGATGGGTTGGCCGAGATGGTTTGTAGCGTGGTCCATGTTCCGTCCTTCCAGAATACGGGCCTGTTTGCCGCCGATCCGGCTTTCCGTTAACGTCCAAAAATTCCCAATCTGAACAGACCAATTCCATGACGCAAACCTCCTGGCCCGCAATTTCCATTGACCGGAACGACCCATTGCCGGTGTTCGAACAGATTTGCGCCGCGATCCGGAGCAGAGCGGTCAACGGCCAGTTGCCCGCCGGCAGCAAGATGCCGCCCACCCGCGCCCTGGCCGCGGAACTGGGGGTATCGCGGTCGACCGTGATTACCGCATATGATCAGCTGGTTGCCGAAGGCTATCTGAGCGCAAGGCAAGGATCGGGGCACGTGGTCTGCGCCATGGGAGAGGTCGAGATGACCGCACGGCCCCCCATCCGCTCCGCACCCGCACCGCAGGCGCCGCCCGGCCCAAGGCCGTTTGCCGCAGGCACGCCCGACATGCGTCTGTTTCCCTACCGGCAATGGGCAAAGACGGTGGCCCGCCTCTGCCGAACCAACCCGCAGGCGATGTTCAGCACCGGCGACAGTTTCGGCAACCCGGCCCTGCGCGAGGCCATCGTCGCCCATCTGCGCGACTGGCGCGGTATCGACACAGCGCCACACCAGGTAATCATCACCGCTGGCGCCACTGACGCGCTGGAACTGTGCATGCGGACCTTGACCGGACCGGGCGACGCCGTCGCGCTGGAAACTCCCGGCTATCCACCACTGCATGCCTTTTCCGCCGCACAGGGGTTGCAAACCGTGCTGCTGCCGATCGACGACGAAGGCGCCACCCTGCCCGCTCGGGACAGAGCGGCCAAACTCGCCATTCTGACACCCTCCCACCAGTACCCGCTGGGCGGTGCAATGTCGCCAAGCCGCCGCCGCGCATTTGTCAATTGGGCGCAAACCACGGGCGGATGGATCGTCGAGGACGATTATGACAGCGAGTTCCGCTATGCCGGCCGCCCGATCCCGGCCATGGCCGGTGGTGACAGGCTGGGCCGCACCATCTATGTCGGCTCCTTCTCGAAGATCTTCTCGAATGCGCTGCGCCTCGGCTATCTGGTGGTCCCCGTGCCCCTGGCGGGTCGCTTTCGCGCCACGCTGAACCGCTTTGGCCTGAGGGCCGGCTCAATGCCGCAGCAGGTTCTGGCCGAGTTCATGGCCTCGGGTGAATTCTACCGCCATCTGCGCAGGGTGCGTCGCATCTATACCGAACGCAGGCGTTACCTTTTCGACCGGCTGGCGCGCGACTTCGAGTCCTTTGGACGGGCGGTCGATCACCATGCCGGGATGCAGGCGGTGTTGCACCTGCGTGACGGGTACCAGGACACCGAAATTTCCGCACTTGCCGAAGGTCAGGGCATCACGATCGAGCCCCT
Source organism: Ruegeria marina (assembly GCF_900101475.1). Classification (GTDB taxonomy): domain Bacteria; phylum Pseudomonadota; class Alphaproteobacteria; order Rhodobacterales; family Rhodobacteraceae; genus Ruegeria_B; species Ruegeria_B marina. The sequence continues at coordinate 287,098 of NZ_FMZV01000004.1, forward strand.
CTCGCGCTATGCCGCCGGTTCGTCGGGGGCAAACGGCCTTGTGCTGGGCTTTTGCGCCTTCTCCGAGACGGAAATGCAGCCTGCCCTGGATCGCTTGCTTGGCCTGCTGGTCAAGATGTGACGTCTCCGTCCTCGCGAGACACAACAGCCGTGACGACCCGAACCAGGGGCAGGGAAACAATGTGTTTACAAATGCATTGTTTATCTGGACAATTTTAGCTGCAATTCTTTTGCATTTATTATGACCAGCAAAAATTCGGAGGTCCGGCACATGAACCGTGAACTACTCCCGAACCAGTTTCAGGGCATCCTCGACGATGTGCTTGAGGATATCTTTGGTGAAACTTTCCCTGCGGTTTCCGGCAATTCTCCGGACTCACAAAGTCAGCCGGACTGGCCTGACCTTCCTTTTTTCCAGCAATTCGATCCTGAAGTGGATGAATTCCAGCTGACCCAGCCGTCTTATCAGCCCGGCGCTGCGGCATATCCGGCCAGTGGCAACGCAGTTCTGACGGGGGTCGATTCCAACGGCCCGACGGCGCCGGCCGTCAAACCTGGCAGCGATGGCGACGGTGGCGGCGGCAAGGGCGGCGGCAAGGGCGGCGGCAAGAACACCGATCCGCCTGCGGAACCCGGTGTTTCCGAGAACAACCCTGACCAGGTGTTGATCGACACCGGAGGCACGACCGAACTCGGGACAAATGGCGGAAACTTCTATTTCTCCAGCGATGGCGGCGAGCGGACCGGTTCGACCATCGACTCGATTTCCGGCTTCGATATCGTCCTGGAATATGTCGGCGACTGGTCCTCGGCTCTGGCGCAAACCTGGCAGACGGCACTTGAGAACTCGGCGGATTTCTTCACCAACTTCATCACCGAAGGCCTGTTCGTCGAGGTGGACAGCAACGGCACTGCCATGGCCGACTCGCTGATCAACAATGGTTCCGTCTACTGGGACGATCTGTGGATTCAGGTCGAGATCGGCGATATCCCGACAAGCGGCGTACTTGCATCCGCAGGACCGTCGGCATTCTGGGGCGCCGCAGCCGGAACGACCAGTGGCTGGATGCCGGCGGCAGGTTCCATGTCGATCGACACCGACTACAACCTGACCCTGGACCAGGCCACCCTGATAGCCACGCATGAAATGATGCATGTTCTGGGAGTCGGAACGCTCTGGGGACAGAGCAACCCGCTGCTGGCACCGTACAACCACGGTCTGGTGGACAATCGCGGAAATTACACCGGCACCGCGGCGAACAACGCCTATTCGGCGGAATTCGTCAGCGACGGTGGGCGGATGCCAAGACTGGCCGTGGAAAACGACGGCGGCTCCGGGACGGCAGGCGGACATTGGGAAACCGATCTCGCGGTATCGGCCGTGAACCCGCCGTCCGATCCCAATTCAAATGCGTTCTTTACCGGCGACTTCGCCTATGAACTCATGACCGGATGGATCGATCTCTCCAACCCGCAGACGGCTTACCTGTCGGATACCAGCCTGGCGGTTCTCGAAGACCTTGGCTACACCGTCGACTGGAGCGTCGATTATCAGTACGACAACTACACGTTCGATTATGGCCTGACCGCCTGAGTCCCGAATTCGCTCCGCGCCATGTCGTGCTGGCGTCTACCGGCCGGCAGGGTGGGCACGGGGGCAATCAGATCACGCCGATTTCCGCCAGCGCCCGGTTCAGCGCCTCCGGCAACGCGTCGTCCTGCGCCCTGTTCTTCGGCAGGTCGGGCGGCGCGTCCTCGGGGTTCAGGTAGCGCCAGCCCTGGAACGGGCGTTTCGGCGCGCTCTGCGTGCGGTGCAGTTCGGGGTCGAGCACGATGGCGCAATGGCGGGTGCCATCCTGCCCGGTGACCTCGTCCAGCCGCAACACCCGCTGACGACATTGCACCTGCCCCTTGATCACCCAGTAGATCGACCCGCCGTTCACGATCTCGGTCTCGCGCTTGGGCCACATGCGGGTGACATGGCGCGGCAAACCGTCGGCAAACCGCTGGCGGTACCGCTCCTGCCACTCCGACAGGTCATCGACGCTTTCGGTTCCCACGCTCAGCTTGATCAGGTGCATTGTCTTATCCACAGCTTGCCCACAGAGTCTTCCCAAGGACATTCATGATATTGTAGCGCACCCGGCCGCCCCATCAAGCAGTTGTGGTCCCGATCACAATTGGTTTAATCTGGATGCCTCTTCCAAAACAGGGAATCAACCGATGAGCCGTTTCGCCGCCCCCATCGCCGAGCAGATCTGGGACATGAAGTACCGCTTCAAGCAGGCAGACGGCACCCCGATCGACCTGACGGTCGAGGACAGCTGGCGGCGCATCGCCCGGGACCTGGCCAAGGTCGAAAAAGACCCAACCCATTGGGAACAGGTGTTTTACGAGGCGCTGGAAGATTTCAAATACCTGCCCGCAGGCCGCATCACCGCGGGCGCCGGCACCGCCCGGCAGGTGACCCTGTTCAACTGTTTCGTCATGGGTACCATCCCCGACAGCATGGGTGGCATCTTCGAGATGCTGAAGGAGGCGGCGCTGACCATGCAGCAGGGTGGCGGCATCGGTTACGATTTCTCGACCATCCGCCCGCGCGGCGCCGACGTCAAAGGCGTGGCCGCCGACGCATCCGGCCCCTTGAGCTTCATGGACGTCTGGGACGCCATGTGCCGCACCATCATGTCGGCAGGCAGCCGCCGCGGCGCGATGATGGCGACCATGCGCTGCGATCACCCCGATATCGAGCAGTTCATCGCCGCCAAATCCGACCCGGCCCGCCTTCGCATGTTCAACATGTCGGTGCTGGTGACCGATGCTTTCATGGAGGCGGTCAAGGCTGACGGTCCGTGGGAACTTCAATTCGACGGCAAGATCTATCACACGGTCCAGGCGCGCGACCTGTGGAACCGGATCATGCAGGCGACCTATGACTATGCCGAGCCGGGCGTGATCTTCATCGACCGCATCAACGCGGCCAACAACCTCAACTATGTCGAGACCATCGCCGCCACCAACCCCTGCGGCGAACAGCCCCTGCCGCCCTATGGCGCCTGCCTGCTGGGCTCGATCAACCTGGCGCGCCTGGTCAAGAACCCGTTCGAAGCCGGGGCCAAGCTGGACCCCGAGGCGCTGCATCAGCTGGTCGCCACCGCCGTGCGGATGATGGACAACGTGGTCGATGCGTCGAAATTCCCGCTGCCCGAACAGGCCGCCGAGGCGCGGAACAAGCGCCGCATCGGGCTGGGCGTCACCGGCCTTGCCGATGCGCTGCTGATGCTGGGCCTGCGCTATGGCAGCGACGAGGCCGCCAAACAGACCGGGGACTGGCTGCACGCCATCGCCCGCGCCGCCTATCTGGCCTCGGTCGATCTGGCCCGCGAAAAAGGCGCCTTTCCCCTGTTTGACGCCGGGAAATACCTGGCCTCCGGCAACATGATGCAGATGGACGAGGATGTGCGCGAGGCGATCCGCACCCATGGCATCCGCAACGCGCTCCTGACCTCGATCGCGCCCACCGGGACCATCTCGCTTTACGCTGGCAACGTCTCCAGCGGGATCGAACCGGTCTTTGCCTATGCCTATACCCGCAAGGTGCTGCAAAAGGACGGCAGCCGGACCGAGGAAGAGGTGGTGGATTACGCGGTGCAGATGTGGCGCGACAAGTTCGGCGACACCCCCCTGCCCGACTATTTCGTCAACGCCCAGACGCTGGCCCCCGCCGATCACGTGCGGATGCAGGCGGCGGCGCAGAAATGGATCGACAGTTCGATTTCCAAGACCATCAACTGCCCCGAGGATATCTCGTTCGACGAGTTCAAGGACGTCTACATGTTGGCCTGGGACCTGGGCTGCAAGGGCTGCACCACCTACCGGCCAAACGAAGTGACCGGCTCGGTTCTGACCGTGTCGGAAAGCGCCGACACCGCGCCCGGGGAACGCGCCAATGCACCGCACGGGACCGAGAGCGGCGACGTCATCTACATGTCCGAGCCGCTGGACCGGCCCGAGCATCTCGAAGGCAACACCTACAAGATAAAGTGGCCCGACAGCGAACACGCGCTCTACATCACCATCAACGACATCATCGTCGCCGGCCGCAGGCGCCCCTTCGAAGTCTTCATCAACTCCAAGAACATGGAGCATTTCGCCTGGACCGTGGCGCTGACCCGGATGATCTCGGCGGTGTTCCGGCGCGGCGGCGATATCAGTTTCGTGGTCGAGGAACTGAAGGCCGTGTTCGACCCGCGCGGCGGTGCCTGGGTCAAGGGCAAATACATTCCGTCGATTCTCGCGGCCATCGGCGGCGTGATCGAACAGCACCTGATCGCCATCGGTTTCCTCGAAGGCGAAGGCATGGGCCTGAAGACGGACCCGCAGGCGCAGGTGGTGAACGGCGACCAACCGCGTGGCAAGGCCTGCCCCAGCTGTGGTCAGTTCGACATGGTGATGATCGAAGGCTGCATGACTTGCCGTAGCTGCGGCCACTCCAAGTGCGGTTAGGCCCGCGCAGGAAAACATTAGGTTCTTGCGAGGCTCCGCCTCGCGCTCCGGAGTATTTTTCACCAGAAAGAAGCCCGAACGCGCTTCCGCTTCTTTCTGGTCCGAAATACTCCGGGGGAGTCACCGAAGGTGACGGGGGCAGCCCCCCCTAACGCGCCAGCCGGTCCAGAAGCAGTTCGAGAGCCTGTCTGTCACCCGGATTCAGCGGCGCCACCCGGCTCCGCCAGAGCGTTGCCTGGCTGCGCAGGATCAACCCGTCGCTCAGGATCTTGAGATGGTTGGCGCGCAAGGTTTCCCCGGTCGAGGTGATGTCGGCAATGGCTTCGGCGGTCTCGTTCTTGACCGTGCCTTCGGTTGCGCCCTGGCTGTCCACCAGCGTGTAATCCGCAACGCCGGCATCCGTCAGGAAATCGCGCACCAGGCGGTGATATTTGGTCGCGATACGAAGCCGGTGGCCGTGCCGAGCCCGGAATCCGGCGGCGGCGGCATCAAGGTCGTCAAGCGTATCCACATCGGCCCAGCAGGCCGGTACGGCGATGATCAGGTCCGCCTGTCCGAAACCGAGTTGTGCGATCTCCTCGACCTGCTGCTCCCAGAGCGGCAGCTTCTCCAGCACCAGATCCGTGCCCGTTACCCCCAGGTGGAGGCGCCCTGCGGCCAATTCACGCGGGATTTCACCGGCCGATAGCAACACAAGGGAAACGCCGTCGATTCCGTCGACCCGCCCGGCATATTCCCGGTCCGATCCGGTGCGGCTCAGGGTGATGCCGCGTTTCTCGAACCAGGCAAAGGTCTTGTCCATCAGCCGTCCCTTGGACGGCACCCCGAGTTTCAGGCTCATGTCACGGCCTCCGACAACAGCAGCATCAGGCCCGGGCGCAGCACCCCGCCCACCGCCGGGATCTCGGCGCCGTGGCCCAACTGCCGGGTTAGCGCGTCATAGCGCCCGCCGGTGGCGATGGGCGGCAGGTCGGGACGGCGTTCGGCATAGAAGCCAAAGACGAAACCGTCGTAATATTCCATCGAGGTACGCCCGTAGGAGGCTTCGAAATCGAGCCGGTCCACATCGACGCCACGCGCGCGCAGGGCGGCGATCCGCGCCTCCAGCCGGTCGAGTGCGGGAACGATCTGAGGCAGGTCCACCGAAATGTCACGCAGGTGCTCCAGCGCAAAGGGCATGGTTTCGCGCACGGACAGCAGTGCCTCCAGCCCGGCCATCTCGTTGTCCGAAATCGGCGCTGCGGCGGCATCGGCCCGCAGAATGGCGATCCGTTCCTCGACTTCGGCGCGGTCGCGCTTTCCGATCTCGGGCACGCCGCCTTGCAGCGGATCATCGGCCGCCAGCAGCGCCGCGCGCGCCGGGGGCACGGGCGTCCGGCCGGCGTAGCGGTCGAGCAGAGCCCGGAACCGGCGCGGCCGCCAGAGGTGGCGCATCAGGGCAGCCTTGCGCGGCGCGGTCGTCTTCAGCCCCTGTACTGCCGCCATAAGGATGCCGATATCGCCTGTCGCGGCGCGCAACTCCAGCCCCTCCAGCGCCTCGGCGAACAGGGCAAAGACCTCGGCATCGGCGGCGGCGGGATTGGTGCGGTCGAAGACCTCGTATCCCACCTGAATGTATTCGTTGGCGCGGTCGGGGTCGTGTTCCTGTCGCCGGAACACCTCACCGGCATAGGTATAGCGGGCGGGTTCGGCCCCGTGTTCCATGTGCTTCTGCACCACCGGCACGGTGAAGTCCGGGCGCAGCATCTGCTCGCCCCTCAGCGCGTCCGAAGTGACATAGGCGCGGGCGCGAATATCCTCGCCATAGAGGTCGAGCAGGGTTTCGGCCGGTTGCAGGATGGGGGTCTCCACCACCTGCGCGCCGACCGCCTCGAACCGCGCGCGCAGCTGCGCGGCCTGCTCCAGAATGCGGGCGCGGGTGATCATCCCGCCTGCCCCGCCAGAATCTCGCGCACCTTGGCCACCAGATCGGAACGGGCGACCTCGTACTGGCCGGGGCGCTCCTTCCATTCTTCCAGCGTTGCACTGGCGGCGATCTGGGCGCCCAGGATCAGGTCCTTGATCTGCACCACGCCATTTGCCTTCTCGTCGCCGCCCTCGATCACTGCAACGGGAGAGTTGCGCTTGTCGGCATATTTGAGCTGGTTACCGAAGTTCTTGGGATTGCCCAGGTAGACCTCGGCGCGGATTCCGGCGTTCCGCAGCTCGGCCACCATCGCCTGATAATCGGCCATGCGGTCGCGATCCATCACCGTGACCACGACGGGGCCATGTTCCACGGCCTGAATGCGGCCCTTTTCCCGCAGTGCGGCGAGCAGGCGGTCGACGCCGATGGAGACGCCCACGGACGGAACGCTTTGGCCGGTAAAACGTGCAACAAGATCGTCATAGCGCCCGCCGCCCGCAACCGAGCCGAACTGCCGCTTGCGGCCCTTTTCGTCCAGGATTTCAAAGGTCAGTTCGGCTTCGAAAACGGGACCGGTGTAATAGCCGAGGCCACGCACGACACTGGGATCAATCCTAATACGGTCCGCTCCATAGCCTTGCGCGCCGAGAAGCTCAAAAATCTCTCGCAATTCATCGATCCCTTGGAAACCAATGACGGAATTTCCAACAATCCTCTTTAAGTGATCAAATACCCGCGTGTTCCAAATATTCAGCGCATCGGGATCGTAGGCAACTGGATCCGCCTTAAATTCGGGCGATACCGCGTATCTAGCGTTGTCCAACTGCGTGCCACGGTCGTTATTTCCCTCGTCGTAAGCCCGACTTGCTTCAAGCGAGAGCTCATCCTGAACAACATTGAAATAGTCGATAAATTCGAGCACAGGCCGCATTTGCGCTTCGCTCAACCCCACACCATCAATGAACGCGCCCGAGGCGTCGAGCCGTCCTTTGCCCAACAACTCACTCACTCCATCGGCACCAACCTTGTCGAACTTGTCGATGGTGCGCAGCACCGCGGCGCGCTGGTCGTCGTCGACCAAGCCCATGGTTTCCAGCACCCCGTTCAGAACCTTGCGGTTGTTCACCCTCACCACATAGTCGCCGCGCGGGATGCCGACCCCTTCCAGCGTGTCGCTGAGCATGGCGCAGATCTCGGCATCGGCGGCCATGGACGCGCTTCCAACCGTGTCCGCATCGCATTGATAAAACTGGCGATATCGGCCCGGACCCGGCTTTTCGTTGCGCCAGACCGGCCCCATCGCGTAGCGGCGATAGGGGGTCGGCAGGTCGTTGCTGTGCTGGGCATAGACGCGCGCGAGCGGCGCGGTCAGGTCATAGCGCAGCGCCATCCAGTCGCCGGCGCCCTCCTCCTCGGATTCCTGCCAGGCAAACACGCCCGCGTTGGGGCGGTCCACGTCGGGCAGGAACTTGCCCAGCGCCTCGACCGTCTCGACCGCGCTGCTTTCCAGAGCCTCGAAGCCGTAGCGATGATAGACCCCCGCGATGGTGCGCAGCATCTCGGTCCGCTGCGTCACCTCGGCGCCGAAATAGTCGCGGAACCCTTTGGGCGTTTCGGCCTTGGGGCGGGGCGTTTTCTTGGGCTTGGCCATGGTGGGAGTCCTTGGGCGTTCTGTTCCGCGCGCGGTCTAGCCCAAGGCCCGCCCCGGGGCAAGGCGCAGTGCGGCCGCATCGGTGCGTTGCCCTGTCACTCGGTTGTTTTCAGATGTCCGCAAAGCTTCCGGAGCGTCCCTTTCCGGCGGCGAAGCGGGCCGCACCGGCCCGGCCTTCGGCAATGAAGGCGGCGGCGGAGTTCCATTCGCGGCGCAGCGCGGCGGCAAGGGCCGCGGGGTCCATGCGCGCGGACAGGTGGTCCGCAAGCATGCAGGCCTGCGGAAACCGCGCCAGATCACGCGCCAGATCAAGGGCGGTGGCAAGCGCCTGCCCCTGCGGACAGGTTCGGTTGGCAAAGCCCAATGCCAGCGCCTCGTCGGCCTCGACCGCGCGGCCCGTGAGGATCAGGTCGCTGGCCCGCCCCTGCCCGAGGATGCGCGGCAGGCGCACGGTGCCGCCGTCGAGCAGCGGCACGCCCCAGCGGCGGCAGAAAACGCCCGTGACCGCCCCTCGGGCCATCACCCGCAGGTCGCACCAGGCGGCCAATTCCATGCCGCCGGCCACCGCCGGGCCTTCGATCGCGGCGATCACCGGTTTCGACAGCATCAGCCGCGAAGGTCCCATTGGTCCGGGCCTGGGATAAACTGCCGGGTCGGACCAGTCCGCAGGAATGTAGAGCGATTCAATCCAGGTATCCGCGTCCCCTGAACCCGCCGCCTTGAGGTCGAACCCGGCGCAGAAATATCCCCCTGCCCCGGTCAGGATGGCGATGCGCTGGTCCGGATCGGCTTCGAAGTCGAGAAACGCCTCGTAGAGCGCGCGGGCGGTGGCGGGGTCCACCGCGTTGCGCGCGTCGGGTCGGTTGATAGTGACGATGGTGATGCCGTCTGTGCTGTCGGTGATGATGCTCATGCGCAGTCCTCCATCGTCAGAATGACGCCTCACCCGAGGGGCTGGCAAGACCGTTGTTGCGCCTGTAAGGGAGAGGAAGACCGCGAAAAGGACCGAAAACATGCAGCATCTCGAAGAGCGCATCGCGCATCTGACGCGCACGGTGGACGAACTGAGCGACATCGTGGCGCGGCAGCGGGACGAGATCGACCGGCTGGCGAAACGGGTGGAAATGCTGATGCAGCGCGAGGCTGACAGGGTCGCGGAAGGTGGCGGCGGGGTCATCCTGGGCGACGAGCGACCACCGCACTATTAGAGTTAATGTACGCCGTTCTGGCCGTTTTATACTGCGCTTGCGGGCTGGTTTGACCGTTTTGTACAGGGGATCGGGCGCGGATATGGCGCCGTTCCGCGCCCCGCTCAGACTCTCACTTCGGGACCGGCGTTGCGGGTCAGGAGCTCCTGAACAAGCGGGTTCGGGAAGCGCCGCCGCTGGGTGACCGCGTAGAAGGTTTCGCGAATGCGCGGGTGCGCGCGCGCCTCGACCAGCCGACCCGAGGTCAGCTCGTCCCGGACCACGATCGGGGCGACCAGCGCCAGCCCGATATCCTCGCGCGCGAGAAGGCGCATCATCGCCATGTCATCCACCTCGGCCACCACCTGCGGGCGGACCCCCAGCCGGCTCGCCATGGCGTCGAAGGCGGTGCGTACCGTGCTGTCGGTGGTGGGCAGGATGAAGGGCTGTTCGGTCAGCAGCGCCTCGATCGGGCGGTCGGGATCCAGCCGGGCTGGGGTGCCCACGATGCTCACCGGCTGTTCGGCGACATGATGGGTCTCGTAGGGGGTCAGGCTGTCGTCGGGGGGTTCACGGTTCATCAGCACCACGTCGAGGTTCAGCGTCCCCAGACCTTCGAGCAGTTCGGTCGGGCTGCCCGAGCGCAGGATGACCTCGACATCCTCGCGTCCCAAAATCGGGCGCAGGAAGCCGATCTGGAAGTTGCGCGACAGCGTGGCCTGCGCCCCCACCCGCAGCGCCTGCCGGGTGCGGCCGGTCTCCCGAAGCGTCGCCACCAGTTCCTGGCCGGTGGCAAAGATCGCGTCAGCGTGGTCAAGCGTGATCCGGCCCGCCTCGGTCAGGTGCAACTGGCGGCCGCGCCGTTCGAACAGGGCATGGCCCAGGCGGTCTTCGAGCTGCTTGATCTGCACCGACAAGGCCGATTGCGACAGATTCAGACGCTCGGCGGTGCGGGTCAGGTTGCCGTCATGGGCGACGGCCCAGAAATAGCGCAGGTGGTGATAGTTGAGTGGCATATCGTTCTATTTAAGCGAACTATTTTCATCAAACAATGTATTTTTATTGATTCCAGCGATGGCCTAGGTCCAGCGCAAAGGGCTGTGCCCACAAGGATCGAAGGGAATTGCCATGTCATATCTGTATCTGCCGCTGCTGGGACCGCTGATCCTGTTCGCTGTTGCGCTGCATGCCGGCCGCAATCCGGGCTCGCGTCCGGGGCGGCTGCCGAAACTGGCCGAATGGGCGGCGCTGGCGGGGCTTGCCGTGGCTGCGGGCGCGGCGCTGCTCTTGGTGCTGAAGGGGCCGGGCACCTCGGGGCTGATCGGGGTCTGGGGGATCGGGCTGTCGGTGAGGCTGGACGCGGTCAGCGCGACGATGCTGGTTCTGGTCAGTTTCATCGGCTGGATCGTCCTGCGCTACAGCGCCACCTACATGGATGGCGAAGCGCGGCAGGGCGCGTTCACCGGCTGGATGGCGGCGACGCTGGCGGCGGTGCTGCTGCTGGTGATGTCGGGCAACCTGGTGCAGATGCTGGCGGCCTGGATGGCGACCAGCCTGACGCTGGGCCGGCTTTTGCTGTTCTACCCCGAGCGCACGACCGCGCGGCGCGCGGCGCGCAAGAAGGCCGTTGTGGCGCGGCTGAGCGAGGTGGCGCTGGCGGGTGCGGTGGTGCTGCTGGTCGCGGTTCATGGCACGACGGATATCGCCGCGATCCTGGGCGCGGTGCAGCCCGGCTGGGCGACCATGGCGGCGGCGGCGCTGCTGGCGCTGGCCGCGGTTCTGGCCTCGGCCCAGTTCCCGGTGCATGGCTGGCTGACCGAGGTGATGGAGGCGCCCACGCCGGTCTCTGCCCTGCTGCACGCGGGCGTGATCAATGCCGGTGGCTTCCTGCTGATCCGGCTGGCCGATGTGATGCTGACAGCACCCGGCGTGATGGCGGTGCTGGTGATGCTGGGCGGGCTGACCGCGCTGTTCGGCGGGCTGGTGATGCTGACGCAACCGGCGGTCAAGACCTCGCTGGCCTGGTCCACCATCGCGCAGATGGCCTTCATGATCATGCAATGCGGGCTGGCGCTGTTCCCGCTGGCGCTGCTGCATATCGTGGCGCATTCGCTCTACAAGGCGCATGCCTTCCTGAGCGCGGGCGAGGCGGTGCGCAACGTGGCGGCGATCCGGCGGCCCGGACCGGTGGCGGTGCCCAGCGCCCGGAACGTGGTGCGGGCCTTTGCCATCGGCATCGCGATCTACGGGCTGGTCGGGCTGGTGTTCGGTTTCGATGGCAAGTCGGTGCAAGCCATCGCGCTGGGGGTGATCCTGATCTTTGGCGTGGCCTACCTGCTGGCGCAGGGCTTTGCCGATACCGCGCCGGGGGCGCTGACCCGGCGGATGGTGATCTATGCCTCGGTCACCTCGGTCAGCTATTTCGTGCTGCAACTGGTGGCGCTGCATGTGACAGCCGGGGCACTGCCGCCGGTGCCCGCGCCGGGGCCACTGGAATGGGCGCTGATCGTCCTGGCCCTGATCAGCTTCGGCGTGGTTGCCGTGGCGCAGGCCACCTTCCCGCTCTGGGCCACGCATCCGGCGGCCGCCGGCATTCGGGTGCACCTGTCCAACGGGCTTTATGCCAACGCGATCTTTGACCGGCTGCTGGACGGCTGGTCGAAGCGGACCCCTGCCTGAACCGGAGACGAGAGAGATGTTTGCAAAGCTTGAAACCCTGCCCGCCCCCCTGCTGGAGCTTGTCGCCGAGGCGAATGGTGCGGCCAGGGCCATCCCGCCGCTGTTTCCCCTGTCGGCCAGCGTGGCGGTGAACCCCTTCCTCGGCCAGTCGGGCGAGCCGCTGGCGGTGACCGCAGCGCGGCTGGCGCGGGTGGCAGGAACCCGGATCACGCCCGAGCGCAGCGTCTGGACCGGGAAATTCGCGGCAGGCGAGATCCTGGAGGCCGACCTGCTGGCGGCGCTGGAGGCAGCCGAACCGCGGTTCGGCAGGCTGACCCTGGCGGATGTGAAGGCGGCACTCGGGGGCGAGACTGCACCGGCAGAGGCACTGCCGACGGTCGCCGATCTGGCCGCCGACGTGTCCGGGATCGACTGGCCGGGCCTGATCGAGGAGCGGATCGGCGTCTGGGCGGCCAGCCATTTCGACCAGGGACAGGCGCTGTGGCAACCGGCGCGCGCGGGCGGGGCCTTTGCCGCCTGGCGCGAGTTTGCCAGCCGCGACCTGACGCCGGAAATCCACGGGCTGACAGGCTTTGGCGCCTTTGTCGCGGCGACCAATCGGTCGCACTGGCGGGCGATCGGGCGGGCTTGCGAGACGCTGGAAGTGAGCGCGCAGGCCGCTGGCACCGCGTTTCACCGCTGGCTGATCACGCTGAGCGGCTGGGCGCAATATGGCCGCTACCTGCTCTGGCAGGCCGAACTGGAAGGGGCGCAAGACAATACGGTGACGGAACTTCTGGCCATCCGGATGGTGTTCGACGAGGCGCTGTTCGGACTCTATGGCGCGCAGATCGCCGACCGCTGGGCCGAAACCGTCGCCGCTCATGAGGCCCCGGTGACCCCGGCGCATGAGATTGCGGTGGACGCAATCTGGCAGGAGGCCGCCGAGCGGGCGGCGCAACGCAGGCTCTCCGAGACGCTGTCCGCTGGCGCGGCGCGTGCCCGGCAGGGGCGACCCGAGGTTCAGGCGGCTTTCTGCATCGACGTGCGCTCCGAAGTCTTCCGGCGGGCGCTGGAGGCGCAGGACAGCGGGATAGAGACCATCGGCTTTGCCGGGTTCTTTGGCCTGGCCAGCGCGCATCGGGCGGCCGGGTCGGACGTGGTCGAGGCGCGGGGGCCGGTGCTGCTCAGGCCCGGCGTCCAGTCGCAGGCGGCAGAATCCGGCGAGGCCGATCTGAGCCGCCGCTACGCGGCGCGGGCCGGACGGGCCTGGGGCCGCTTCAAGCTGGCGGCGGTGTCCTCCTTTGCCTTTGTCGAGGCGACCGGCCCGGTCTATGCGGGCAAGCTGGTGCGCGACGCGCTGGGGCTGGGCAAGGCGGCCAAGGCGGACCCCGCGCCGCAGCTCGACCCGGCGATCGGGCCAGAGGCGCGGGTTGCCATGGCGCGGACGGTGCTGGGCGCAATGTCACTGACGGGTGGCTTTGCACGGGTGGTGATGGTGGCCGGTCATGGCGCGGACGTCACCAACAACCCGCATGAAAGCGCGCTCCAATGCGGTGCCTGCGGCGGCTATGCGGGCGATGTGAACGCGCGGCTGCTGGCCGGGCTGCTGAATGATGCCGAAGTGCGCGCCGGGCTGCGGGCGGACGGGATCGAGATTCCCGCCGATACTGTGTTCCTGCCGGCGCTGCATCATACCACCACCGACCGGGTGACGCTCTACGATCAGGACCTGCCGTCCGATACCTGGGCGGCCGATATCGCACGGCTTAGGGGCTGGCTGGAGGCCGCAGGACAACTGGCGCGCGCCGAGCGCGCCGCCCGGCTGCCGCGTGCCAAGGGCGGGGCGGATATCGCACGTCGCGCGCAGGACTGGGCCGAGTTGCGCCCCGAATGGGGGCTGGCGGGCTGCCGCGCCTTCGTCGCCGCGCCGCGGCACCGGACCGAGGGCAAGGGGTTGGCGGGACAGGCCTTCCTGCACAGCTATGACTGGCGCAGGGACGACGGTTTCGGTGTGCTGGAACTGATCATGACCGCGCCTGTCGTGGTCGCCAGCTGGATCAGCCTGCAATATTACGGTTCGACCGTGGCCCCGGCCCTGTTTGGCGGCGGCAACAAGCTGTTGCACAACGTGGTGGGCGGCATCGGCGTGCTGGAAGGCAATGGCGGCGCGCCACGCCCCGGCCTGCCGTGGCAGTCGGTGCATGACGGCGAGCGGGTCCAGCACGAGCCGCTGCGCCTGTCGGTGGTGATCGAGGCGCCGCGCGCGGCAATGACCGATGTGCTGCGGCGGCATTCCGGTGTGCGGGCGCTGTTCGACAACCGCTGGCTCCACCTCATTGCGATGGACGAGGCGGGCAATCTGGCCTGGCGCTATGACGGCGATCTGAAATGGGTGCCGTTCGCAACGGAAGGCCAGGCAGACCGGGCGATCGCTGCCGAGTGAGGCACCGAGCGCCCAATGCGCGGCGGCGACTCCCCCGCCGCCGCGCGAATTTGCCGAGAGCATCGGAGGGTGCTCAGATCTCCTCGACGTCCAGCACCCCGTCGAGCGACTTGATCGCGCCCTTGATCTGGGGGTTGAGGGGGAAATCCTGGCCCAGGTCCATCTCGACCTCGCCGGGCAGACCGGGGTCCATCAGGCAGAGCTGGATCGGGCCGCGGGCCGCGTTGCGGGCGGCATTGGCGGCTTCGGCCAGAATATGGGCGACGGTGGCCACGGCGCTGGCATCGTCCATGAAAACCCGCAATCCGGTGGCACCGGCCTCGGCCACCACGGTATCGGCGGGACCGACCGAGCGGGCGAGCAGTTTGAGCTGATCGGCCTCCATCGTCGCCTCGGCGGTCAGCACCACATGGGCGCCGGTTTCGAGATAGTCGCGGCTTTTCTCCAGCACTTCGGAGAAGAGCGTGACCTCGAACGCGCCGGTGGGGTCGGACATCTGGGCAAAGGCAAAGCGGTTGCCGCGGGCGGATTTGCGTTCCTGCCGCCCGGCGACGACGCCCGCCATCTTGGCCAGCACCGGGCCGGAACGGGCCTGTTCGGTGACCTCGTCCAGCGTCAGCACGCCCCGGCGCTTGAGCGCGGGCATGTAATCGTCGAGCGGATGGCCCGAGAGGTAGAAGCCGATGGCCTTGAATTCCTCGGACAGGCGTTCGGCGGGCATCCAGTCGGGCACGGCGGCGAGACGCGGTTCAGGCAGGTCGTCGCCCGCCTCGCCAAACAGCGAGACCTGGTTCGACGCCTTCTGGTCGTGGATGGCAGCGGAATAGGCGCTGAGCGCCTCGATGCTCTCGAACACCCGGCGGCGGTTGGGGTCGAGCTGGTCGAAGGCCCCGGCGCGGGCGAGCATTTCCAAGGGCCGCTTGCCGACTTTCTTCAGATCGACCCGGCGGGCCACGTCGAAAAGGTTGACGAAGGGTTTCTGTCCCCTGCCCTCGACCACCAGGCGCATCGCCTCGACGCCCACGTTCTTGAGCGCGCCGAGCGCATAGACAAGCTCTCCGTTCACCACGTCGAAGGTCGCCTGCGAGCGGTTCACGCAGGGCGGCACGTAAGGCAGGCCCAGCCCCTTGCGGACCTCCTCGAAATAGACCGCCAGCTTGTCGGTGAGGTGGATGTCGCAGTTCATGACGCCCGCCATGAACTCGACCGGGTGGTTGGCCTTGAGCCAGGCGGTCTGGTAGCTGACCACCGCATAGGCGGCGGCGTGCGATTTGTTGAAGCCGTAGTTGGCGAATTTTTCGAGCAGGTCAAAGACCTCGCCCGCCTTTTCCTTGGTCACGCCGTTGGCTGTGGCCCCTTCGATGAACTTGGGGCGTTCCTTGGCCATTTCCTCGGCGATCTTCTTGCCCATGGCGCGGCGAAGCAGGTCGGCGCCGCCAAGGCTGTACCCCGCCATCACCTGGGCGATCTGCATCACCTGTTCCTGGTAGACGATGATGCCTTGCGTTTCCTCGAGGATGAAGTCGATCGAGGGGTGGATCGAGGCGATCTCGCGCACCCCGTTCTTGACCTCGCAATAGACCGGGATGTTTTCCATCGGCCCCGGGCGGTAGAGCGCCACGAGGGCGACGATATCCTCGATACAGGTGGGTTTCATGCGCTTGAGCGCATCCATCATGCCCGAACTTTCCACCTGGAACACGGCGACGGTCTTGGCAGCGGAATAAAGCTTGTAGGTGGCCTCGTCCTCCAGCGGAATGGCGTTGATCTGGTTTTCGGCCCCCTCGGCGGGCTCGTAGAGCTGGCGGCCGTCGGCGGCCACATGCAGCGGGCGGCCCGACTTGAAGATCAGGTCCATCGCGTTCTGGATCACGGTCAGGGTTTTCAGGCCGAGAAAGTCGAACTTCACCAGCCCCGCCTGTTCCACCCATTTCATGTTGAACTGGGTGGCGGGCATGTCCGAGCGCGGATCCTGGTAGAGCGGCACCAGCGCGTCCAGCGGCCGGTCGCCGATCACCACGCCGGCGGCGTGGGTCGAGGCGTTCCTGAGCAGCCCCTCGACCTGCTGGCCATAGGTCAGCAGGCGGTCGACCACCTCTTCCTCGCGGGCGGCATCGCGCAGGCGCGGCTCGTCGGCCAGCGCCTTTTCGATGCTGACGGGTTTCACCCCCTCGACCGGGATCATCTTGCTGAGGCGATCGACCTGGCCATAGGGCATCTGCAGGACCCGGCCGATATCGCGCACCGCAGCCTTGGACAGAAGCGCACCGAAGGTGATGATCTGTCCCACCCTGTCGCGGCCGTATTTCTCCTGCACGTAGCGGATCACCTCTTCGCGCCGGTCCATGCAGAAGTCGATGTCGAAGTCGGGCATCGAGACCCGTTCGGGGTTGAGAAACCGTTCGAAAAGCAACGAATAACGCAGCGGGTCAAGGTCGGTGATGGTCAGCGCATAGGCCACCAGAGACCCCGCGCCCGAGCCCCGCCCCGGCCCCACAGGTATGTCATGATCCTTGGCCCATTTGATGAAGTCGGCCACGATCAGGAAGTAGCCGGGAAAGCCCATGCCCTCGATGATGTCGAGCTCGAAATCGAGCCGCTTCTGATACTCCTCGACGCTGACCGCGTGCGGGATCACCGCAAGACGGGCCTGCAAGCCCGCGTTGGCCTGGCGGCGCAGTTCCTGCACCTCGTCATCGGCGAATTTCGGCAGGATCGGCGCGCGCTTGTAGGCCATGAAGGCGCAGCGGCGGGCGATCTCGACAGTGTTCTCGATCGCCTCGGGCAGGTCGGCGAACAGCGTCGCCATCTCTTGCGGCGATTTCAGGTAATGCTGGGCGGTCAGGCGGCGGCGGCCTTGCTGCTGATCGACATAGGCGCCCTCGGCGATGCAGATCAGCGCGTCATGCGCCTCGTACATGTCGGCGGTGGGGAAATAGACATCGTTGGTGGCCACCAGCGGCAGGCCCTTGGCATAGGCCATCTCGACATGGCCGCGTTCGGTGAGCCGCTCGGCCTCGGGCGCGCCGCCCTCGCCCGGGTGGCGTTGCAGCTCGATATAGAGCCGGTCGGGGAACATGCCTGCCAGTTTGTCCACCAGCGCCTCGGCCGCCGGGCGCTGGCCCTGCTGCAACAGCCGCCCCACCGGCCCGTCCGGCCCGCCGCTGAGACAGATGAGCCCCTCGGAATGGGTGGCAAGCTCGTCCAGTGTGACCTGCGGCAACTGCCCGCCTTTATCCACATAAAGGCAGCTGTTGAGCTTCATCAGGTTCTCGTACCCCGCCTCGGACTGCGCGAGGAGCACGACCCCTGCGGGCGGTTTCGACTTTTCCCCCGGCATGGGTGTGACATAGGCCAGCGAAACCTGGCAGCCGATGATCGGCTGGATGCCCGCGCCGCTGGCCGCAACCGAGAATTCCAGCGCCGCAAACAGGTTGTTGGTGTCGGTCACCGCCACCGCCGGCATGCCCATCTTTTCACAAAGCGCGGGCAGTTTCTTGAGCCGGATCGCGCCTTCGAGAAGCGAGTATTCGGTATGCAGGCGGAGGTGGATGAATCGGGGCGTGCTGCTCATGCCCGGGACGATAGGCGATCCGGATCAGGGGCGCCACGGGGGATGTAACAACCCTGGCGAAAACCCCGATTGCGGGACGCCCGGGAATGGCTTAGCGAGGTGGCAAATAGGCTCTTTTCCCCCGAGTCGCCGTGGACCTGTTCCTGACCTTCGCCCTTGTGGGCTTTTTCGCGCAACTTGCAGACAGCGCCCTGGGCATGGGGTTCGGGGTCATCTCGGCCTCGGTCCTGCTGGCACAGGGGGTGCCGCCGCCGCTGGTCTCCGCCAGTGTCAACGCGGCCAAGGTGCCGACCGGCATCGTGGCGGGGATTTCCCATGCGCTCAACGGCAATATCGACAAGGCGCTGTTTCTGCGGCTGGCGCTGGCCGGGGCCGCGGGCGGTATCGTCGGCGCGCTGATCCTGGGCGAGTTGAAACGGCCGGTTCTGACGGTGATCATCGGCAGCTATCTGCTGCTGATCGGCGGGCTGATCCTGTGGCGCGGGCTGTCGGGGCGGGCGCCGCGCCTGTTGGCGACCGGGCGGGTCTCGGCGCTGGGGGCCACCGGCGGGCTGATCGAGGGGATCGGCGGCAGCTGGGGGCCGGTGGTGACCAGCGGGCTGATCGGCGCGGGCCACGAACCGCGCCGCGCCATCGGCTCCTCGGCGCTGGCCGAGCTGGTCGTGAGCCTGACGGTGTTCCTGGTGCTGATGGCCGGGTATCATCTGGGCCGGTGGGGCACCGGGCGCGACCTGCACGAGGTTCTGCTGCCGGTGGCGGGGCTGGTGGCCGGCGGCGTGCCTGCGGCGCTGGTGGGCGGCCGGCTGGCGGCCATCGCGCCCCGGCGCCCCCTGACGGTGGCGGTGGGATTGCTGGCGATCGGGATCGGCCTGCAACGTCTGGCCTCGCTGCTCTGAGGCGGCAAGACGGGCCACAGACTACCGCCCATTCGCCAAAAGGCCGGTTGCGATTATTCGTTAAAATCTGAAGGTCTTTCAAACCTGCGTCCGGGCCGCAAGGGCAGACCGTTGAATCAGTTGGAGTATTTTTCAGGCATGTTTTGAAATCCGCCACAGGCGTCGCAAAAATGTTGCAGCGCAGAATGAGTTTTCCTTGCCAGAAGGCCGCTCGCGTTTCTAACCTTTTCCCAGAACACAGCCCGCCTCTTCTTCTACGTCGCATCGAAGGAGGGCACCGATGGGCCAACAGAGTAAGGCGACGGGTTTCACAGTATGAAGATCACGTTTCTTCTGAACGGAGAGACAGTGGAGCTGGCGGAGGCCGACCCCACCGCGACGCTGCTCGACTGGCTGCGCGAGGATCGCGGCCTGACCGGCACCAAGGAAGGCTGCAACGAGGGCGATTGCGGCGCCTGCACGGTCTCGGTGAGCGACGGCGACGGCACCCGCGCGATGAATGCCTGCATCCTGTTCCTGCCGCAGCTGCACGGCAAGGCGGTGCGCACGGTCGAGGGACTCGGCGGCACCCACCCGGCGCAGCAGGCCATGGTCGACCACCACGGCAGCCAGTGCGGCTTCTGCACCCCGGGTTTCGTGATGTCGATGGTGGCTGCCCATGCCGAGGGCGCCACCGACCATGACACGCAACTGGCGGGCAATCTCTGCCGCTGCACCGGCTACGCCCCGATCATCCGCGCCGCCCGCGCGGTCGAGGACGCGCCGAAACCCGACTGGCTTGCAACCGATCGTGCCTTCATTTCGCCGGAAATACTCCGGGGGGAGGCCGCAGGCCGGGGGGCAGAGCCCCCCTCTGCCCCCACCTCAAGCAATGAACTCGCGGCCCTTTACGAAGCCCATCCCGACGCCACGCTGGTCGCCGGGGCGACCGATGTAGGCCTCTGGGTAACCAAGCAATTGCGCGACCTGCCCAAGGTGATCTTTCTTTCCGGCTGCGCCGATCTCAATCGGATCGAGATTACCGACAGCCATGTGCGCCTTGGCGCCATGGTTGACATGAACCGCATGCGCGACACCGTCGCGCCGCTGCACCCCTCTTATGGCGAGATGATCCGCCGCTATGCCAGCGTGCAGGTGCGCAATGCTGCCACCGTCGGCGGCAATATCGCCAATGGCTCGCCCATTGGCGACAACCCGCCCGCGCTGATCGCGCTGGGAGCAACCCTGCACCTGCGCAAGGGCGACGCGCGCCGCGACCTGCCGCTCGAGGAGTTCTTCCTCGATTACGGCAAGCAGGACCGCGCGCCGGGCGAGTTTGTCGAGGCGGTGAGTTTCCCGCGCCAGCCCGACCGGCTGAAATGCTACAAGCTGTCGAAGCGCTTCGATCAGGACATCTCCGCCGTCCTCGGCTGTTTCAACATCACGGTCGAAGGCGGCACCGTTACTGCTGCCCGGATCGCCTTTGGCGGCATGGCGGGCATCCCCAAACGCGCCCGCGCGGTCGAGGCCGCGCTCATCGGCCAGCCCTGGACGCAGGAGACCGTCACCGCCGCCCTGCCCGCCTTCGAGGCCGATTTCACCCCGATGTCGGACATGCGCGCCTCGGCCCTCTACCGGATGGAGACCGCCAAGGCGTTGCTGAGCCGCTATTTCGCAGAGGATCAGGGCCACATGGCCAATGTGCTGGAGGTACGGGCATGAGCGTCACCAGACCCCTCCCCCATGACGCGGCGCCGCTGCATGTGGCCGGCAGCGCCCGGTATGTCGACGATATCCCCACCCCGCGCGACACGCTGCACCTGGCCTTTGGCCTGAGTTCCATCGCCAAGGGGCGGATCACCGCGATGGATCTGGATGCGGTGCGCAAGGCACCGGGCGTGGTGCTGGTGATGACGGCCGATGACCTGCCTTTTGCCAATGACGTCTCGCCCTCGGTCCATGACGAACCGTTCCTGTCGGACGGCAGCGTCAACTATGTGGGCCAGCCGGTGTTCCTGGTGGTGGCAACCAGCCACCTGGCCGCGCGCAAGGCGGCGCGGCTGGGCCGCATCGACTATGCCGAGGAAGAGGCGATCCTGACCATTGAACAGGCGCTGGCGGCGGACAGCCGGTTCGAGGAAGGCCCGCGCATCTATGAAAAGGGCGATGCCGAGGCGGCCATCGCAGCGGCCGCCCATGTGATCGAGGGCAGCTTCGAACTGGGCGGGCAGGAGCATTTCTATCTCGAGGGCCAGGCGGCGCTGGCGCTGCCCGGCGAGGGCGGCGACATGCTGGTGCACAGTTCCACCCAGCACCCGACCGAGATCCAGCACAAGGTGGCCGAGGCGCTGGGCGTGCCGATGCACGCCGTCCGTGTCGAGACCCGCCGCATGGGTGGCGGATTTGGCGGCAAGGAGAGCCAGGGCAACGCGCTGGCGGTGGCCTGCGCCCTGGCCGCCCGCGCCACCGGCCGGGCCTGCAAGATGCGCTATGACCGCGACGACGACATGGTGATCACCGGCAAGCGCCACGCCTTTCGCATCGCTTATCGGGCCGGATTCAACGCCGATGGCCGCATTACCGGGGTGTCCTTTCTGCACCATGTCATCTGCGGCTGGGCGCAGGACCTGTCGCTGCCGGTCGCGGACCGGGCGATGCTGCATGCTGACAACGCCTATCGCCTGCTCAATGCCCGGATCGAGAGTCACCGGCTGAAGACCAACACGCAGTCCGCCACCGCCTATCGCGGGTTTGGCGGCCCTCAGGGCATGGTCGGCATCGAGCGGGTCATGGATCACATCGCGCATGAACTGGGGATGGACCCGGTCGAACTGCGCAAGCGCAACTATTACACCTCGCGCGATGCTTTGCCCCGCCGCAAGACCGACAACACCACGCCCTACGGCCAGTTGGTCGAGGATTTCGAATTACACGAAATGACCGAAGCGCTGCTGGTCTCGTCCGACTATGCTGCGCGCAAGGCGGCGGTGGCAGCCTGGAACGCGGCCAATCCGATCGTCAAGCGGGGGATCGCGTTTTCTCCGGTGAAGTTCGGGATCTCGTTCACGCTGACCCATCTGAACCAGGCGGGCGCGCTGGTGCATGTCTACCAGGACGGGTCCGTGCACCTGAACCATGGCGGCACCGAGATGGGACAGGGCCTGTTCCAGAAGGTGGCGCAGGTGGCGGCGAGCCGCTTCGGCATTCCGCTGGAAATGGTCAAGATCACCGCGACAGATACCGCCAAGGTGCCCAATACCTCGGCCACGGCGGCCTCGTCGGGGTCGGATCTGAACGGCATGGCGGTGAAGGCCGCCTGCGACACGATCCGCGACCGGATGGCGGCGTTTCTGGCCGAACGCCATCAGGCCGACGTGGCCTCGGTGCGGTTCGCGGACGGGATGGTGGAGGTGGGTGCGGCCCGCTACAGCTTTGCCGAGGCCGCCGCGCAGAGCTATCAGGGCCGTGTCAGCCTGTCAGCCACCGGATTCTACAAGACGCCCAAGATCGAGTGGGACCGCATCCAGGGGCGCGGGCGGCCGTTCTACTATTTCGCCTATGGCGCGGCGGTGACCGAGGTCGCGGTGGATACGCTGACCGGCGAGAACCGCATCCTGCGCACCGATATCCTGCACGATGCCGGCGCTTCGCTGAACCCGGCGCTGGATATCGGCCAGGTCGAGGGCGGTTACGTGCAGGGCGCGGGCTGGCTGACCACCGAGGAACTGGTCTGGGACGAGCGCGGGCGGCTGAGGACGCATGCGCCCTCGACCTACAAGATCCCGGCCTGTTCGGACCGGCCCGAGGTGTTCAAAGTGACGCTCTGGGACGGGCAGAACCGCGAGGAGACGATCTATCGCTCCAAGGCGGTGGGCGAACCTCCCTTCATGCTGGGGATTTCTGCCTGGCTGGCGCTGTCGGATGCGGTTGCGTCCTGCGGCAGCGCCTATCCGGCGCTGAACGCACCGGCGACGGCGGAGGAGGTCTGGAAGGGCATCCGGAGGCTGCGCGATGGCATTTGACCTTGAGGAACTGCGGGCGGCGGTGGCCGCGCACGGGCCGGTGGCCCGGGTGGTGATCGCGGCGATCCGGGGATCTTCGCCGCGCGAGGTGGGCGCGGCGATGGTGGTCTGGGAGAACGGCCAGTCGGGCACCATCGGCGGCGGCGCCCTGGAGTTTCAGGCAGCCGAGGCCGCGCGGGCCGGGCGGCTGGGGCTGAGCCGCCATGCGCTGGGGCCGGAGCTGGGCCAGTGCTGCGGCGGGGCGGTGACGCTGTTGACCGAAGCCTGGGATGCGGCGCGGCTGGAGGCGATCGAAGGCGAGGTTGTAGCCCGGCCGGTGAGCGGCGCGGCACCTGCCCCGCTGGCGGTCAAGCGCCTGCTGGCGCGGGCGCGCGGACAGGGTGTGGCGCCCGAGCCGCAGCTGATCGAGGGCTGGATGGTGGAGCCGGTCCTGAAACCCGCGCGGCAGCTCTGGATCTGGGGCGCGGGCCATGTAGGCCGCGCGCTGGTGGAGGTGCTGTCGCCGCTGCCCGATATCGCCATCACCTGGGTCGATACAGGGGTGGAGCGGTTTCCCGAAACCATTCCCGCAGGGGTGACGCGTGTGCCGGCGGCACGGCCGGCGGATCTGGTACCCTATGCGCCGCGAGAGGCCGAGCATCTGATCCTGACCTATTCGCACGAACTGGACCTCGAACTGTGCAATCGCTTGCTAAGGCACGATTTTGCCTTTGCCGGGCTGATCGGCTCGGCTACCAAATGGGCGCGGTTCCGGTCGCGGCTGGCCGCGCTTGGTCATGGTTCGCAGCAGATCGCCCGCATCACCTGCCCGATCGGCGATCCCGCCCTGGGCAAGCATCCCGCCAGCATCGCCATCGGCGTTGCAGCCCGGCTCTTGAGTCCGGCGCATGGTGAAACGACAAGGAAGGAACTGCGCGCGTGAGCACACCACTTCTGAGCATCAAGGGGCTGACCAAGGCCTATCCCGGCGTCGTCGCCAACGACAATGTCAGCTTCGACATCGGCGAGGGCGAGGTGCATGCCCTGTTGGGCGAGAACGGCGCGGGCAAGTCCACGCTGGTCAAGATGATCTACGGGCTGGTCAAGCCCGACAGCGGCACCATGTCCCTGCGCGGCGCGCCCTATGCACCGCCCGAACCGCGCGCGGCGCGGGCCGACGGGATCGCCATGGTGTTCCAGCATTTCTCGCTGTTCGACGCGCTGAACGTGGCCGAGAACATCGCGCTGGGGATGGAGAACCCGCCCGCTATGGGCGATCTGGCCGCGCGCATCCGTGAGGTGAGCGAGACCTATGGCCTGCCTCTGGATCCGTTCCGCACGGTGGGTGATCTGAGCGCGGGCGAGCGGCAGCGGGTCGAGATCATCCGCTGCCTGTTGCAGGACCCGAAGCTGCTGATCATGGACGAGCCGACCAGCGTGCTGACGCCGCAGGAGGTGGAGATCCTGTTCCAGACGCTGCAAAAGCTGCGGTCCGAGGGGACCTCGATCCTTTATATCAGTCACAAGCTGGAGGAGATCCGCACGCTCTGCGACCATGCAACCATCCTGCGGCTGGGCAAGAACGTGGGCGAATGCACCCCGCGCGAGACCTCGGCCCGCGACATGGCCGAGATGATGGTGGGCACGGCGCTGAAGACGCCGCAACGTGCGGGCCGCGCATTCGGCGAGATCGCGCTGGATATCACGGGCCTGTCGGTGCCCTCGCCCAGCGAGTTCGGCACATCGCTGAAGAACCTGCACCTGACGGTACGCAAGGGCGAAGTCTTGGGCATCGGCGGGGTCGCGGGCAACGGCCAGGACGAGTTGCTGGCGGTGCTGTCGGGCGAGATCCTGACGGCTGCGGATGCGGTCAAGAAGGACGGCCAGCCGGTGGGCCGGATGGGGCCGACCGCGCGGCGGCGGCTGGGCCTGCTCACCGCCCCCGAAGAGCGGCTGGGCCATGCGGCGGCACCGAACATGAGCCTGACGGAAAACGCGCTGCTCACCGGGTCGGTGCGCGAGGGGCTGGAAAGCAACGGGTTCCTGAAATGGGCCGAGACGCGCGATTTCGCCGAGCGGATCATCAAGGCCTTCGACGTGCGCACGCCGGGGCCGGAGAACGCGGCGCGGTCGCTGTCGGGCGGCAACCTGCAGAAGTTCGTGATCGGGCGCGAGGTGTTGCAGAACCCCGACGTGCTGGTGGTGAACCAGCCGACCTGGGGCGTGGACGCGGCGGCTGCGGCGGCGATCCGGCAGGCGCTGCTGGACCTGGCGGCCAGGGGCACGGCGGTGATCTGCATCAGCCAGGACCTGGACGAACTGATGGAGATCTCGGACACGTTCGCGGCGCTGAACGAGGGGCGGCTGAGTACACCGCGCACCACGACCGGGCTGACGGTGGACGAGATCGGCCTGATGATGGGCGGCGCCCACGGGATGGAGGTGGCGCATGTCTGACCGCAGCCCGAGACAAGCTAACAACAAGAACACCGTGATTGGGGGGACGCGCGGATGATCGTTCTGGAGAAACGGCCGCAGCCGTCGCGCGCCTGGTCGATGGCGACGCCGCTGGTGGCGGTGCTGGCCACGATGTTTTTCGGCGGGCTGCTGTTCGCGGCCCTGGGCAAGAACCCGGTGGAGGCGATCGGCACCATCTTCTGGGAGCCGCTGTTCGGCGAATATGCGTTCTACTATCGGCCGCAACTGCTGGTGAAGGGGGCGCCGCTGGTGCTGATCGCCATCGGCCTTTCGCTGGGCTTTCGCGCGGGCATCTGGAACATCGGGGCCGAGGGGCAGTACATCATGGGCGCCATCGTGGGCGCCGGTGTGGGGCTGGCCTTCTATCCGATGGAGGCATTCTACATCTTTCCGCTGATGGTGGTCGCAGGCGCACTGGGCGGCTGGGCCTGGGCGATGATCCCGGCCTTCCTCAAGGTGCGGTTCGGCACCAACGAGATCCTGGTGTCGCTGATGCTGGTCTATGTGGCCGAGCAGCTTCTAGCCTCGATGTCGCTTGGGTTGTTGAAGAACCCCGAGGGCTTCGGCTTTCCCGGCTCGCGCAACCTGCAATCCTATGGCAGCGCGCATAATGCCGAGCTGATCGAAGGATCGGGAATGCATTGGGGCGTGGTGGCGGCGCTGATCGCGGTGATATTCGCCTATGTGCTGCTCAACCGGCACATGACCGGGTTCCACATCCGCCTGACCGGCGAGGCGCCGCGGGCGGCGCGGTTCGCCGGCGTGCGCCCGGCCCGGCTGATCCTGTTCTGCCTGGGCGTGTCGGGCGCGCTGGCGGGGCTGGCGGGGCTGTTCGAGGTCTCGGGCCCGTCGGGCCAGGTCAGCATCGACTTCAACGTGGGCTATGGCTTTACCGCGATCATCGTGGCCTTTCTGGGTCGGTTGCATCCGGTGGGCATCCTGCTGGCCGGTGGACTGATGGCGCTGACCTATATCGGTGGCGAAATCGCGCAGGGCAGTCTGGGCCTGCCTGCCGCCGCGATCCAGGTGTTCCAGGGGATGCTGTTGTTCTTCCTGCTGGCGCTGGATCTGTTGACCAATTACCGCATCCGTGCGGCCCGCAAGGAGGTGGCGTGAACCATGGACCTGTCTGCAATCAATCCCGTCCTGCTGGTGGCCTCTCTCATGGTCGCGGCAACCCCCCTCTTGCTGGCCGCGATCGGCGAACTGGTGGTGGAGCGCGCGGGCGTACTGAACCTGGGCGTCGAGGGCATGATGATCGTCGGGGCGATCAGCGGTTTTGCCATCGCGGTCGAGACCGGCTCGCCCTGGCTGGGGTTCATCGGCGCCGCCGTGGGCGGCGCGATCCTGTCGC
The DNA here is from genome assembly GCF_900101475.1 of Ruegeria marina. Classification (GTDB taxonomy): domain Bacteria; phylum Pseudomonadota; class Alphaproteobacteria; order Rhodobacterales; family Rhodobacteraceae; genus Ruegeria_B; species Ruegeria_B marina. The sequence goes on from NZ_FMZV01000004.1 coordinate 313,734, forward strand.
TCTTGTTCGTGGTGCTGACCCAGGTGGCGCTGGCCAACCAGGTGGCGAGCGGCCTGGCGCTGACGCTGTTCGGCCTGGGGCTGAGCGCGCTGATGGGCCAATCCTATGTCGGGATCAAGCCGCCGGCGATGGGCAAGCTCGACATTCCGGTGCTGAGCGACCTGCCGGTCGTGGGGCCGATCCTGTTCAGCCATGACCTGATCCTCTATCTCGGCATCGCGCTGACGGCGGCGGTCTGGTGGATGCTGAAATACAGCCGCATGGGCCTGATCCTGCGCGCGGTGGGCGAGAATCACGATGCGGCGCACGCGCTGGGCTACAAGGTGATCCGCATTCGCATCCTGGCGATCCTGTTTGGCGGCGCCTGTGCCGGTCTGGGCGGGGCCTATATCAGCCTCATTCGCGTACCGCAGTGGACCGAGGGCATGACCGCCGGTGTCGGCTGGATCGCGCTGGCGCTGGTGGTTTTTGCCAGCTGGAAGCCGTGGCGGGCGCTGTTGGGTGCCTATCTCTTTGGCGGCGTCACGGTCATTCAGCTCAATCTGCAAGCGGCGGGCGTTGCCATCCCGGTCGAGTATCTGGCAATGTCCCCTTACGTCATCACCATCCTTGTTCTTGTCATCCTTTCGGCGGACAAGAGCAGGGCACCGGCCTCGCTCGGCCGCATTTTCCACGCCTCTCACTGACGAGAGCAAATAAAGAACCAAACAGGGGAGTTCCTAGATGAAGTTCACGTCTCTTCTCGCAACCGCCGCGATGGCGCTGGGTCTGGCGACCGGCGCGATGGCGGAGGACAAGACCAAGGTCGGTTTTGTCTATGTCGGCCCCGTGGGCGACGGCGGCTGGACCTACGAGCACAACCAGGGCCGGCTGGCCGTCGAAGAGCATTTCGGCGACAAGGTCGAGACCGTGTTCGTCGAAAGCGTGCCCGAGGGCCCGGATGCCGAGCGGGTGATGACCCAGATGGCGCTGGAAGGCGCCGACCTGATCTTTACCACCTCGTTCGGCTACATGGACCCGACGATCAACGTGGCCAAGAAGTTCCCGAAGGTGAAGTTCGAGCATGCCACCGGCTACAAGCAGGCCGAGAACGTGTCCGTCTATTCGGCCCGCTTCTATGAGGGCCGTGCGGTGCAGGGCACCATCGCCGGGCGCATGACCAAGTCGAACATCGTGGGCTACATCGGCTCCTACCCGATCCCCGAAGTGATCCGGGGCATCAACTCGGCCTTCATCCACGCCCGCAAGGTGAACCCGGACGTGCAGTTCAAGATCGTCTGGGCCTATACCTGGTTCGACCCGGCGAAAGAGGCCGACGCCGCCAAGGTACTGATCGAACAGGGTGCCGACGTGATCCTGCAACATACCGATTCGACCGCGCCGCAGGCCGCCGCGCAGGCCGCCGGCAACGTGATCACCTTTGGCCAGGCTTCGGACATGGCCGAATACGCGCCGCTGCCGCGTGTCAGCTCGATCATCGACAACTGGGCGCCCTATTACATCGCCCGCACCCAGGCGGTGATGGACGGCACCTGGACCAGCACCAGCACCTGGGACGGCATCGGGCCCGGCATGGTGGGCATCGGCGAGATTTCCGACGCGGTTCCCGCCGAGGTGAAGGCCGAAGCGCTGGCGCTGAAGGACGCGATCGCAAGCGGCGCATACCACCCCTTCACCGGCCCGCTGAAGAAGCAGGACGGTTCGGACTGGCTCGCCGAGGGCGAAACCGCCGATGACGGCACGCTGGCCGGCATGAACTTCTACGTCGAAGGCATCGAAGGCGACATTCCGAACTGATCGGAGCGCCGGAAGGAACAGGAAGGCCCCGCGCAGCGGCGCGGGGCCTTTCTTTTGGCTTGGGCAGCTGTGCCGTCACCCGCCCCCTGCCTGCCGGCTTCCGGGTATTTGATTGTCAGGCGGCTGCGACAGGTTCTAGACTGGTCGCGCTTTCGACTGGTTTATTGGAGAGGCCGGATGCCTCCGAGAACGCAGTATGCAAGAAGCGGCGATGTCCACATCGCCTATCAGGTTTTCGGCCATGGGCCGAAGAACCTCGTCCTGGTCCCCGGCTTCGTGTCGCAGATCGAGACCTACTGGGAGGAACCGAACTGGGCGCGCTGGCTGGACCGTCTGGGTCAGTTCGCCCGCGTCGCGTTGTTCGACAAGCGCGGAACCGGCCTGTCCGACCGTGGCGTCGCGGTGCCCGACATGGACAAGCGCATGGACGACATCCGGGCGGTGATGGATGCCGCCGGCATGGAGACAGCCTTCGTGATGGGAATATCCGAGGGCGGCTCGCTGGCGTCGGTATTCGCCGCCTATCAGGCGCCGCGTTGCGATGGATTGATCCTCTATGGCGCCTTCGCCAGTTTCGAGTCTTGGTTTCCGACCCAAGAGGCGCTGGAGGAGCTTTTCGACTATGCCGAGACGTCCTGGGGAACCGGGGCGGCGCTGCCGATGTTCTGCCCGGACAGCGGACATAACCAGGCGTTTCAGGACTGGTGGGGGAAATACGAGAGAACGGGCGCCTCGCCGCGTGATCTGATCGAGATCATGAAGGTGAACAGCAAGATCGACATCAAGGATATCCTGCCCGCCATCCGGATCCCCACACTGGTGATGCACAAGACCGAGGACGCGCTGATCGACATCGAAGGCGGCCGCACGCTGGCGCGGCTGATCCCCGGCGCGACGCTGATCGAACTGGAGGGCCGCGACCACTTCGTCTTTCTCGGCAAGGAGGGCGAGCAGATCCTGGCCGAAGTGAACGCCTTCGTCACCGGCAGCAGGCCCGCCCCGGTGTTCAACCGCGTTCTGGCGGCGGTGGTGTTCACCGATATCGTCGAGTCGACCCTTCGGGCCGAAACCCTCGGGGATGCGGAATGGCGCGCCATCCTGGATGCGCATGACAGGGCGGTGCGGGACCAGCTGAGCCTGTTTCACGGGCACGAGGTCAAGACCCTGGGCGACGGGTTTCTGGCCACGTTCGACGGACCCGGCCGCGCCATTCATTGCGCCAAGGCCATCGAGGAGGCCGTTGGCAAACTGGGCATCCCGGTCCGGATCGGCGTTCACACCGGCGAGGTCGAGGTGACCGATGACGATGTCCGCGGCATCGCCGTCAACATCGCTGCGCGCATTGCCCAGCTGGGCAACGGCGGCGATATCCTCGTGTCCCGCACGGTAAAGGACCTGGTGGCGGGCTCGGGCCTGGATTTCGAGGATCTCGGCAGCCACCGGCTCAGGGGGTTGAGCGATGAATGGAGCGTCTACCGGGCGCTTTAGCGGGCATTGCTAATGCCCGCCGCTGAGCACCAGTGTCCTGACCGGCATGAGCAGCGTCTGGATGCGCAGCAGGATCGCGTGCACCAGGCCGACCGTATCGACCACGTGCAGGAACAGCCAGCGGCCAGTGCTCATCTCCTGATCATGAAGGATGTCGTGGTTGTTGGTATAGGCATTGGCAAGGCAGTTCGAGCCCGCGGGAATTCCGTCGGCCTGGCCGGCATAGACCGGGTCCATATACACGGTCACAGTCCCCGGGCGGGCGTTGTCCTGCGGATCGACCAGCACGTCGGTGGGCCGGATCTGGCCCGAGGGAACCACGTCCTGGATGCCAACGATCACCATCGGGATAACGGTGAACGGTCTCGACAGGCAGGTCATCTCGGCATACATGCCCGGCTTGAGCACCCCGGCCGCGATCTGGTGGAACCCCGCGACGAACCGGTGCTTGTCTACATATTCCGTGGGCACCAGGATGCCGGCGGGGCGCAGCACCGGGTTGATGTAGTCGCCGACCTGAAGGCCGAACTGTTCCACCGTGCCCGAAACCCCGGCAAAGACGCTGGTCTTGGCAAGCTCGGTTTTCGCCTGTTCCAGCGCCGCCTGGGCGCTGGCCTGCTGGGCGGGGATCAGCACGCGGATCTGTTCCTCGACCGCCTGCTGCTGGGCGCGGGCGGCGTCCAGCTCGCCCTCGCGGATGCCGACCTCGTTGGTGAAGCGGTCCAGTTCGGCCTGCCGGGCCGCGCTGGAGCCGCGGTTGATTAGCTCCTGTTCGCGGGCCAGATCCTCTTGCGACTGCTTCAGCGCCGCCTCGGCGCGGGTGACGGCGCCCTGCGCTGCGGCCAGATTGGCCTGCGCCACCACCAGCGAGGCCTCGACCTCTTCCACCCGGCGTTCGGCGGTCTCGACCGCGGCGCGCTGGCTGGCGTCGTCGAGCCGGAACAGCAGGTCGCCCGCCGCGACCTGCTGGTTGTTGGTCACGTGAACTTCGGCCACCCGGCCGCCCGTCTCGGGCAGGATGGTCACGGTGCGGAAGAAGGACCGCACGTTCGAAGTGGAGGGGTGATAGAAGAACACCAGCGTGATCAGCGAGATGGTGAGAAGGGCGCAGAGCGTGATGCCATAGCGCAGCTCGTACCACATGGAGAAGAAGGTGATCTCGTGCCCCCAGCGCTTGCCCTGACGGTAGCGGCGGTAGAGGTAATCGGGCAGGATGGTGACAAGCGAACAGATCAGAAGCTCAAACATCGCGGGGCGCCTCCGGATCGACAGATCTGGCCGGCGGCGGCGTTTCAGATGGCGTGGACATCCGGCTCAGGATGCCGCTGAGCGAGCTTGCCATCGACTGGATCGGGGTCAGGAAATCCGGCAACCTGAAGGCGGCGAGCAGCAGGGCGGCCACCCAGAAGATGTTGTTATGAGTAAAAAGCGCGATCAGCGCGAGAATGCCGATCACCTGGAACTGGGTGTGGTTGCCGTGATGCGCCATGCGTTCCGGCAGGGCGTGCAGCGTGAAGTACATCGCGCCGATGAACACGATGAGGGCGATGGTAAAGGCCGCGACCCCGACGAACAGCGGGTCGCTTCCATCCGCTCCCGGAAGGTAGCCCGGCAGGTGCGCCGTGGCCATGGGATGCATTTCAGCTGTGTTCATGCCGTTATCCTGTCTGAGCCCGAGTGTCCTGACGCGACTATGCGGTCCGGCGGGTTTGCAGGCAAGTCGATGTGGCCGTCTGTTTGCCCTTTTCGGCCAGCGCGGGGCGTGCCATGGTCTGCCCCATGACACGTATCCTGACCACTCTCGACGGCACGGACGCGCGTGGATTTGCCTTTGGCACCATGCAGTTCGGGGGCCGTGCCGATACGGCCGCCAGCCGCCAGATGTATGACGCCTGCCGCGCGGCGGGCATCGCCCATTTCGACACCGCTTATGTCTATACCGGCGGCCAGTCCGAGACCCTGCTGGGCGGGATGATCAAGGCCGAGCGCGAGCGGCTGCTGATCGCCACCAAGGTGGGATATGACGGAGGCGCGGGGGCCGCCAATATGCGGGCGCAGCTGGACGTCTCGCGGTCGCGGCTGGGGCTTGACATGATCGATGCACTTTATCTGCACCGGTTCGATCCCGAGACCGACCTGAACGAGACGATGGAATGCTTCGCGCAGCTGCGCGACGAGGGGAAGATCCGCTATGTCGGCCTGTCGAATTTCGCCGCCTGGCAGGTGATGAAGGCGGTGGCCATCGCGGCGCGGTTCGACCTGACGGTCGACCTGGTGCAGCCGATGTACAACCTGGTCAAGCGCCAGGCCGAGGTCGAGATCCTGCCGATTTGCGCCGATCAGGCGATCAACGTCGCGGCCTATTCGCCGCTGGGCGGCGGTCTCTTGACCGGCAAATATGCCGGGGGCGGCGCCGGGCGGCTGACCGAGGACGACCGCTATGCCGCGCGCTACGGGCTGGACTGGATGCCGCGCGCTGCCGAAGGGCTGGTGCGGATCGGGGCGGAACTGGGGGTCGATCCGGCGACGCTGGCGGTGGCCTGGGTCGCGGCCAGCCCTCTGGGGGCGCAACCCATCGTCTCGGCCCGCTCGACCGAACAGTTGCGCCCGTCGCTGGCGGCGATGGGGTTCGAGATGTCGCCGGAGCTTTATGCGCGGCTCTCGGCGCTGAGCCCGACGCCACCGCCGGCAACCGACAGGATCGAGGAACAGGCATGATCGACTTTCTGGTAATCGGCGGCGGCATCGCCGGGCTGAGCGCGGGCGCGCGCCTGTCGGCGCATGGCAAGGTCACGGTGCTGGAGGCCGAAGAGGCGCTGGGGTACCACGCCTCGGGCCGCTCGGCCGCGCTGTTCGAGGCGGCCTATGGCAAGCCCGCGGTGGTGGCGCTGAACCGGGCCAGCGCCGACTATCACCACACCGCCAATGGTGGCTACCTGACCCCGCGGGGGCTGATGCTGCTGGGCGGCTCCGATCAGGCGGAGTCATTCGAGACGGATGTCGCCGATATGGAGATGGAGCCGATCCCGTTCGAGACGGCACGCGCCATGGTGCCGATCCTGAACCCCGAGACGGTGGCCTTTACCGCGCATCATGCCCAGGCCTGGGACATCGACACCGACCGGCTGATGCAGGATTTCGCGCGGGTGATCCGTGCCAATGGCGGCGCGGTGCTGACCCGGCAGCGGGTGACGCGGATCTCTCGCGGCGCGGTCTGGCAGGTCGAGGCCGGAGAGGTGTTCGAGGCACGCAATATCGTCAATGCGGCCGGGGCCTGGGCCGATCAGGTGGCAGGAATGGCCGGGGTGGCGCCGATCGGCTTGCAACCCTATCGCCGGTCTATGGCGCGTATCCCGGCGCCGGGCGGCCATGACCTGAGCGGCTGGCCGATGCTGATGGGCGTGGGCGAGACCTGGTATGCCAAGCCCGATGCCGGCAAGCTGATCGTCTCGCCCGCCGATGCCGACCCGGTGGAGCCACAGGACGCCTGGGCCGACGACATGGTGCTGGCCGAGGGGCTGGCGCGCTATCAGGAGATGGTGACCGAGGAAGTGACCCGGATGGAAAGCAACTGGGCGGGCTTGCGCAGCTTTGCCCCCGACCGGGTGCTGGTGCTGGGGCCTGACCCGGACCAGCGCGATTTCATCTGGTGTGCCGGTCAGGGCGGATACGGGTTCCAGACCTCGCCGGCGGCTTCGCAGCTGCTGTGCGATCTGGTGACGGGTGCCGCGCCCGAGATCGAAGCCGGGGTGGTGGCGCAGTTGCGGCCGGAGCGGCTGAGATGAGCCGCAAGCCGCCCCCGGTCGCCAGTGTCGCCACGCAAGGAGAAGGCGCACGCATGATTGCCCCGGCGGCAAGCCGCAACGTGGGTGTGCTGTGCGACCTGCTGGAGCAGGTGGCCCCGCATCGGGGCCGGGCGCTGGAACTGGCCAGCGGCACCGGCCAGCATGTCAGTGCCTTTGCCGAACGGTTGCCGGGGCTGCATTGGCAACCCACCGAGGTGGATACCCAGCGCCGCGCCAGCATCGACGCCTATTGCGAGGGCTTGGACAATGTCGCCCCCGCGCAGGCGCTGAACGCCACCCGCCCCGGCTGGGCTGCCGAATGGGCGGGGCAGGATCTGGTGGTGCTGATAAACCTCCTGCACCTGATATCCGGGGCAGAGGCGGCGACGCTGATTGCCGAGGCTGCCACAGCACTGAACCCCGGCGGGCGTCTGGTGATCTATGGCCCTTTCATGCGGGCGGGTGAGTTGACCAGCGAGGGCGACGAACGGTTCCACGCGGCGCTGACCGCCAAGGACCCAGAGATCGGCTACAAGGACGATTTCGACACGATGGACCTGATGCAGGGCGCCGGGCTGGAGATGGCCGAGGTGATCGAGATGCCCGCCAACAACCTGGCGCTGGTGGCGGAAAAACCGCGGGTCTGATCCAGATCAAGGCCGCGGTCTCGGCAATGCTTACATATGCGAACAGCAAAATATGTGTAAGGACATGATATGAGCTGGAACGACAAGCTGGCCGCCACCCGCGCCGGGCTGCGCAACCTGAACGGAGCGATTCCCGAGACCGCCCGCGCCTTTGGCGCGCTGGGAAAATCGGTGAAGGAAGGCGGCACGCTGGATTTCAAGACCAAGGAATTCGTGGCGCTCGGCATTTCGGTGGCGTCGCGCTGCGAACCCTGCATCTCGCTGCATGTCGAAGCGCTGGTCAAGGCAGGTGCCAGCCGCGCCGAAGTGGCCGACGTGCTGGCGATGTCGATCCAGATGGGCGGTGGCCCCTCGATGATGTACGCCGCCAAGGCGCTGGAATGCTTCGACGAACTGGCGGGATGACAGGCGGCAGGTTCAGCCGCTCGACACCAGTACGCATTCGAATTCGCTGCCGTCCGGGTCGGGGTCGCGATACATCGCACTGTCGCCCTTGATCCAGATCGAGCGGCCGAAGCTGCCTTGGTATTTCGCGCCTGACCCGGTCGGCACCAGAGATCCGGTGTCGATGCTGTCGCCCCGTTCGAACCGGACGCTGGGCAGTTCGGTGGCGTAGAAATAGGTTACAACCTCGTTCGCCGGGTTGCCGCCGCAGGACCAGAAGGAGATGCCGTTCGGGTCCTCCAGCATCCAGCGCGCCACCAGTTCGCCGTCGCGCCGCAGGTAGCTGTCGGCGACGCAGGCGCGCAGGTCATCGGCCTTCCAGCAGTCGTCGCGGCCCTTGATCCAGCCGCGTTGCTCGGCGCGAAGCTGTTTCTCGGCTTCGGCAGCCCCTGCGTCGAGCCCCTTGACCACGTCGAGCGCGGCAACATAGCGCCCGGTGACGAGCCGGTCGAGCCGTGCCAGATCGGCATCCTGGCAGATCAGGTTCTCCGCGTCGCTCTGCGCCTTGGCGCAGTCGAAGGCGGGGCCTTGTTGGGCAAACGCGGGGGCAGCCAGCAACAGGCAGGCGACGAAATAGGCGCGCATGACGGGTGTCTCCTCAATGACGACCTGAAATTCATACTCAGTCTAGCACATCGCCGACACCGACCAACCCGCGCTCAGCGCCCGCGGCGCAGTTTGCGCAGCCCCGCGATGACGGTTTCGATCTGGCCAAGTGCGGGATTGTCGCGCAGGTGGATCGCCCGGCAGGCCAGGTGCATTTCGGGCGCGCCGCGCACCGCGTGCAACCGCCCGCGCCGGAGCGGGCCATTCACCATCGTATCGGGGAAATACCCCACCCCTCCGCGCCGCAGCAGATAGCGCAGGCCCATCGCCGCATTGCCCAGAACGATATGCTGGCGGCTGCCGGGCGGCATCACCTGCTGCCAGAGCCGATCGTATTCGGCGCAGAATTCCAGGTTGATGAACAGCGGCATCTCGTCCTGGCCCAGGCTCAACGGCCGGTCCGATACCAGCAGCAGCCTTTCATCAGGCAGGTCGACCACCTCGATCCCCGGTTGCGTCGGGCGGTCGTGTACCAGTGCGAGGTCGAGCAGGCGCTCGGCCACGGCCACGCCCATGTCGAGCGCGTGATCATAGTTCAGGGTGAAGGGCACGACGCCCTGCTCCTGTTCGAGCCAGACCGCCATGTCGACCAGCAGCGCGTCCCACAGCGACAGTTGCGCACCCAGACGCAAGGCGCCGCGCGCGCCGGGACCTGCTGCCATCTCGGCGGTGACAAAGCTCCAGGTGCGCGACATCTGTTCGGCATGGGGGCGAAACCGCTGGCCCGCGAGGCTGAGCCTTGTTCCGGCTGGACCGCGCTCGAACAGCGCGACGCCCAGCGCGGTTTCCAGCGCCTTGATGCGGGCACTGACGGCGGTCTGGGTGACGTTGAGCGCGCGGGCGGCGGCATGGAAACTGCCGGTCTCGGCAATGGCAAGAAAGGTTTCGAGCGCGGCGATCTGCATAAGTGAAAGATTTTTCATATCAGACTGAGCAAATCAATTCGTTTTTCTGCTCAGATCCGCTCTGTTACCTTCGCCCGAAACAGACACGAAGGGAATGCGCCATGCTGGACAAGTCACAAAAGCCCACCTGGACCAGTTTCGAAGAGGCCACCCAGGCCGATTGGGATGCGGTGATGGAATATGAAGAGGCCTATAACGCCGCCCTGCCCGAGCGGATCCTGGAGGCGATCCGTTCGCTGGACGAGGCCTGGACCCCCTACCCGATCAACCGCTACCAACACTCGCTTCAGGCCGCGACGCGCGCTCATGCGGATGGGGCCGAGGACGAGATCGTGGTGGCGGCGCTGGTGCATGACGTGGGCGATATCCTGTCGCCCTACAACCACGGCGAACTGGCCGCGGCGATGATGAAACCCTATGTCAGCGAGAAGTGTTACTGGATTCTGCAACATCACTGCGTGTTCCAGGGGTACTACTACAACCATTACTGGGGCGGCGACCGCAACGCGCGCGACAAGTATCGTGACAGCCCCTATTGGGAGGACGCGCGTTACTTCTGCCATGAATACGACCAATGCGCCTTTGACCCGGACTATCCCACCAAACCGCTGGAATTCTTCGAACCGATCTTGCGGCGGGTGCTGTCGCGCGGCAGCGGTCACATGGAGTTGAACGAGACTGCCGCGGACTGAGGCGACGGAATTGCGCGCCCCTGCCGTTAAGAAACCGGAAAACCGACAGGGAGCGCGATCATGAAAACCGCGATACTGGTGGCCGCGATGGTGGTTGCCCGGGTTCTGGAACACCTGATGGTGGAGAGATCTGACCTGTTCTGATCCACCGCGCCGCGCAAAGCGCGGCGCCGGACCCAACGGGTGGGAGCGCCCGTTCAGCTTTTTTCGGGGCGGTGCGCGAAGAAACGGGTCAGGATAAAAAGCGCGCCCGCCAGCAGGGCAGGTAACACAAAGATTTTAAACACGAACACCGCCAGGAGCGCCACGTAGCTGCCGACCAGGTCGTCGGCGCGGGTCCAGAGGTTCTGCGCCAACTCCTGGTATCGGCCCGCCTCGCCCAGGGTGCCGCGCATTGTCTCCCACCAGCCACCCGCCTGTTCCGGGACCGGCGCGCCGACCGAGGCGGTGATCTCGGCGATGATGGCCTGATGCCGCTCCAGCACATCCGCCGTCAGCCAGTCCGCCAGCCAGGCCGACATCACGAAGGCCAGAGGCAGCGCCAGCAGGAAGAACCCGCCATACCAGGCCAACCGCCGCGACAGCACCGACACCACGTCGCGCGGCCCCAATATGCGGTCCATGATCCAGAGCAGCGATGCCGCCGCGATCATGCCGCCGCCCACCGCGCCCACAGGCCCCATGGCCACGGCCAGGATGCCGGTGGCCAGCATCAGGTTGAACACCACGGCGGCGATCCGTTCCACGGTGTCATCCACCGGCTCCAGCATCCTGAGCGGCTGCGCGGTCCCCGAAACCACCAGCGCGCTGCCCGAGACCTGGACCTCTTGCGCGGTCGAGAGCACCGCGTTCAGCGTCCGGAGCGTGACATAGGTGGCCGCGCTCGCGGTGGCGATCGAAGTGGCATAGCGCTGTGCCGCGTTGGCCAGCGGGTTCTGCTTGTAGAAAAACGCCGCGCCCAATGAGAGCGCGGCGATCAGGATCAGCCAGATCAAAGGGATCCGGCGTGGTTCAGCCGTCCTTGCGGATGGTCTCGTTCTTCGGGTCGTAGGGGCTGTCGCAGGTGACGATTGCATCCCAGAGCTTGTCCAACATCTTGACCTGGAGCTTTGTGCCCTCGACGGCCAGTTCAGGACGAACGTAACCCATGCCGATCGACTTGCCAAACACCACCGAATAGCCGCCCGAGGTCAGGCGCCCGACGCGCTCGCCTTCGGGGGTATAGAGCACCTCGCGGCCCCAGGGATCGGCGTCGCTCGGTCCGTCGATCAGCAGCGTGCAGCACTTGGCACGCACGCCGGTTTCGACCAGTTTCGCCTTGCCGTGGAAGTCCTTGTCGAGATCGACAAAGCGCGGCAGGTCGGCCTCGAGCGGGGTCGCGTCGCGGCCCAGTTCGGTGCCGAAGGCGCGATAGCTCTTCTCCTGGCGCAGCCAGTTCTGGGCGCGGGCGCCCACCAGCTTCATCCCATGCTTTTCACCGGCCGCATTCAGCAGGTCCCAGAGGTAGTTCTGCATCTCGATCGGGTGATGCAGTTCCCAGCCCAGCTCGCCGGTATAGGCGACGCGGATCGCGTTGACCGGGCACATGCCCAGTTCGATCTGGCGGGCACTGAGCCAGGGGAAACGCTTGTTCGAGAGCGCGGTGTCGGGATCGGCGTCCTTGATCACCTCTTTCAGCACATCGCGCGATTTGGGCCCTGCGATGGCAAAGACGCCCCACTGGGTGGTGACATCCTGGATCTCGATATAGCCGAACTCCTCCATCTTGTCCTCGGCCGCCTTGCACAGGAAGTCGGCGTCATACTCGGACCAGGCGCCGGCGGAGACGAGGTAGTAGTTGTTCTCGCCATTGCGGACGATGGTGTATTCGGTGCGCGTGGTACCGAACGCGGTCAGCGCATAGGTCAGGTTGATCCGGCCCACTTTCGGCAGCTTGTTGCAGGTGAACCAGTCGAGGAACTGGGTGGCGCCGGGGCCCTTGACCACATGCTTGGTGAATGCGGTGGCGTCGATCAGGCCCACGCCTTCGCGGATCGCCCTGGCCTCTTCGACGGCATATTGCCACCAGCCACCACGGCGGAAGCTGCGGGCGTCATGGTCGAAGTTTTCGGGCGCATCGAGCGGGCCGTAATAGTTCGGGCGCTCCCAGCCGTTGACGAAGCCGAATTGCGCGCCGCGTGCCTTTTGCCGATCATAGGCGGGCGCGGTACGCAGCGGGCGGCAGGCTTCGCGCTCTTCATCCGGGTGGTGCAGGATATAGACGTGGCTGTAGCATTCCTCGTTCTTGCGCGCGGCAAACTCGGTGGTCATCCAGTTCGAGCTGTAGCGCTTGGGATCGAGCGACGCCATGTCGATCTCGGCCTCACCATTGACCATCATCTGCGCCAGGTAATAGCCGGTGCCGCCGGCGGCGGTGATGCCGAAGGAGAAGCCCTCGGCCAGCCACATGTTTCTGAGGCCCGGCGCCGGACCCACCAGCGGGTTGCCGTCGGGGGTATAGCAGATCGGGCCGTTGAAATCGTCCTTGAGGCCGCTATCGGCGCACGACGGCACGCGCTCGGCCATCGCCATGTACTGATCGGCGATCCGGTCGAGATCGAGCGGGAACAGATCGGCCCGGAAACTGTCGGGCACGCCATATTCGAACCGCGCCGGTGCGCCGTGTTCGTAGATACCCAGGATCCAGCCGCCGCGTTCTTCGCGCGCATAGGATTCGTTGTCTGCGTCGCGCACGACAGGGTGTTCGGGATTGCCCGCCTCGCGCCATTTGACCAGTTCGGGATCCTTGTCCATGACGATGAACGTATGTTCGACCGGGATCGCGGGCATCTTGATGCCCAGCAGTTTCGCGGTGCGCTGCGCATGGTTGCCTGATGCGGTCACCACATGCTCGGCGGTGATCACCACCTGCTCGTCGCTGGGCACCAGGTTGCCGCCCTGCTCCACCATCTTGGTGCAGGTGACTTCCCAATGGGTGCCGGTCCAGTGGAAGGCATCAGCCTGCATCTTGCGCACAATCTCGACGCCGCGCTGACGGGCGCCCTTGGCCATGGCCTGGGTCACGTCGGCCGGGTTAATGTAGCCGTCCTCGGTGTGGTAAAGCGCGCCTTTCAGATCGTCGGTGCGGATCAGCGGCCAGCGCGCCTTGATCTCGTCCGGGCTCAGCCATTCGTATTTCACGTCGCAGGTCTCGGCGGTCGAGGCATAGAGCATGAACTCGTCCATGCGGTCCTGGGTCTGCGCCATACGCAGGTTGCCGACCACGGCGAACCCGGCGTTCAGACCAGTTTCCGCTTCCAGCGTCTTGTAGAAATCCACCGAGTACTTGTGAATATGGGTCGTCGCGTAGGACATGTTGAACAGAGGCAGCAGGCCCGCTGCATGCCAGGTCGAGCCGGAGGTCAGCTCGTCCCGCTCGATCAGCATGACGTCGTCCCAGCCCGCCTTGGCCAGGTGATAGGCGATCGAGGTGCCGACGGCGCCGCCGCCGACGACCAGTGCTTTGACTTGGGTTTTCATGTGCCCGCTCTCCGGAAATGAGTCTCGTTGGCATGCTTTATGACGAAGCCGCGCGTGTTACGCCAAGTTCATCCGACGCAAAAACGCGCAAAACCGACTTCACCCCGCATGGTGCGCGGTTTGGATGCCCCCGCTCTTCATCTTTTCGAGAATACTCCCGCCGGAGACGAGATTTTTCGACGAAAAATCTCAGGCGGCGCAGCCACTCCCGGTCAGAGGATCTTGCCGGGGTTCATGATGCCCAGCGGGTCGAGCGCGGCCTTGATCGCCGCCATGTAGCGCGGGGCCTGCCCCAGTTCACGGCTCAGATAGGCACGTTTTCCCTGGCCGATGCCGTGCTCGCCCGTGCAGGTGCCATCCATCGAGATCGCAAGCTCGGCCAGCCAGGCGGTGAATTCCTCGGTCTTGGCGACTTCGGCCGGATTGGTCTTGTCGATCACCGGCGAGATATGGAAATTGCCATCGCCCACATGGCCGACCAGCGGCGCGAACAGGCCCATTTCCTCGGCCTTGGCGGTAGCGGCATTGACACAATCGGCCAGCCGCGAGATCGGAACGCAGACATCGGTCGCCAGCGCCGTGCAGCCCGGACGCAATTGCAGGGTGGCCCAGTAGAATTCGTGCCGCGCCTTCCACAGCCGGTTGCGTTCCTCGGTCGAGGTGGTCCAGGCGAAACCGGTGCCTTCGTGCTCTTCGGCGATGCTGCCGAACATTTCGGCCTGTTCCGCCACGCCCGCCTCGGAGCCGTGAAACTCCAGCAGCAGCAGCGGCGTTTCCGGCAGGTCGAGTTTCGAATAGGCATTGACGGCCTGCACCGCGATCACGTCGAGCAGTTCCATCCGCGCCACCGGGATGCCGAACTGGATTGTGGTCATCACCGCCTGGCAGGCGGCATCGACTGTCGGGAAGGAGCAGCGCGCCGCCGAGATCGCCTCGGGGATGCCTTGCAGTTTCAGGGTGAGCTCGGTGATGATGCCCAGCGTGCCCTCGGCGCCGATCATCAGCCGGGTCAGGTCATAGCCGGCCGAGGTCTTTTTCGCGCGCTGCGCGGTGCGGATCACCTCGCCATCGGGCATCACCACTTCGAGCGAGAGGATATTGTCCTTCATCGTGCCATAGCGCACCGCGTTGGTGCCGCTGGCCCGGGTCGAGGCCATGCCGCCCATCGAGGCATTGGCGCCGGGGTCGATCGGGAAGAACAGGCCCTGGTCGCGCAGGTGGGTATTGAGTTGTTCGCGGGTAACGCCGGGCTGGACCACGCAATCGAGATCGCCCGCGTGCACCGCAAGCACGTTGTTCATCTGCATCAAGTCGACCGAGATACCGCCGGCGGGCGCGTTCACGTGGCCCTCCAGCGAGGTGCCGGTGCCGAAGGGGATCACCGGCACCTTGTGTTCGGCGCAGGTCCGGACGATATCCGAGACCTCGGCCGTCGAGGTGGGGAACACCACCGCGTCGGGCGGCTGATTGTCGATCCAGGTCGTTGTGTGGCCATGTTGTTCACGGATCGCCTGGCCAGTCTGCAAACGGTCGCCAAAGCGCTGTTTCAGAATGCCAATCACGGTTTCGATGCCGGTCTCGTTGCGCGGCAATGCGGTGATCCGAGCCATGTCTATCCCCCCTTGCCCCGGCGGGCCAGTCCCGCCAGGATTCAAACGCTACCTAAGAAGCGGCGCGGCTGCAGGTCAATACCCACTAACCCCGACCGACTCATTCGCCCATGGCGATGCCTTCGCGGCGCGGGTCAGCGGCGCCCCTGAGCGTCTCTCCGATCTCGATGGCGTGCAGGCCCGAGGTGAGCGCCCGCACCGAGACCTTGTAGCCGAGGCCGGTCAGCGCCTCTTCCATCGCGGCCGCTCCGGTGCCCTCTTCGAGGTCATAGGTGCCGAAGCGGTTGACCAGATGCGGCGCGTTCAGCGCCTCTTGCACGTTCATGCCCCAGTCGGCCCAGGCGATGATCGCGCGGGCGACATAGCCGATGATGCGGCTGCCGCCGGGCGAGCCGATGGCCAGCACCGGCTTGCCATCCTGCGTGACGATGGTGGGCGCCATGGAGGAACGCGGACGCTTGCCCGGTTCCAGCCGGTTGGCGATGGGCACGCCGTTGTCATGAGTCTGGAACGAGAAATCCGTCAGCTCGTTGTTGAGCAGGAAGCCGTTCGTCATCAGCCGCGAGCCGAAACCGTTTTCGATGGTGGTGGTCATCGACAGCACGTTGCCATAGCGATCCACGATCGAGATATGTGAGGTCGAGGGTAGTTCGAGCGAGATGTCATCGGCCCAGTTCGAGGCATGGTCAAACTCGGGGTTGCCGGGTTCGACACTGTCCAGCGCCTTAGGGCCGGCGAGCAGCTCGCTTCGCGATTTCAGATAGGCGGGATCGACCAGCCCCCTGGTGGGCATCGGGACAAAATCGCTGTCGGCCATGTAGCGGCCCCGGTCGGAAAAGGCGAGGCGCGAGGCATCGCCGATCAGCCGCCAGCTTTCGGGGTTCTCTGCCCCCAGCGCCGCCAGGTCAAAAGGTTCCAGCATGCCCAGAATCTGCCCCACGGTCAGCGCCCCGGACGAGGGCGGGCCCATGCCGCAGACCTCGTAGGTGCGGTAGGCGGCGCAGACAGGTTCGCGTTCGATCACCTGGTAAAGCGCCAGGTCGGCCCCCGACAACACGCCGGGATTGCCCTCGGCCTGACGGACGGTGCGCACGATGTCGGCGGCGATGGGGCCGCCGTAGAAGGCGGCCCCGCCGTCGGCGGCCAAGGCGCGCAGGGTTGCGGCATAGGCGGGATTCTTCAGCGTATCGCCGGCCTTGATGGCCACGCCGTCGGGCAGGAAATAGGCCGCCGTTTCCGGGAACCGGCCCAGCCTTTCGGCGTCTTCCTCGACCAGACCGGCAAGGCGGGGCGAGACGGTGAAACCGTTTTCGGCCAGCCAGATCGCATCGCCGAAGAGCGTGCCCCAGTTGGCCTGTCCCCAGCGGCGGTGCGCCTCTTCCAGCAACGCAGGCGTGCCCGGTGTGCCGACCGAGCGGCCCCCGACCACGGCGTCGAAGAATTTCAGCGGCGCGCCGGTGTCGTCCTGGAACAGGGTGGGCGTCGCCGCGCGCGGGGCGGTTTCGCGGGCGTCGAGCGTGGTCATACGGCCGGTGGCGCCATCGTACCAGACCAGGAACGCGCCGCCGCCCAAGCCCGAGCTCTGCGGTTCGACAAGGCCCAGCACGGTCTGCACGGCGACCATGGCGTCGGCGGCGGTGCCGCCCCGGCGCAGCACGTTGCCGCCCGCCATCACCGCCAGCGGATTGGCGGCCGCCACCATCCAGTTCTGCGCCTCGACCGGCTGGCCCGCGGCCTTGGCCGCCTGCGCGGCCTCGACCACTGCCGACATGGGCCTGACCTGCCCGGCTGCCGCGCCTTCAGGGGCCACCGTATCCGCCGCCTGCTGGGCCGATGCCGAGCCGGCCACCATCGCCGCCAGCCAGAGGCCCGCCATCATACCGGTTCGCATCGTCACTCTCCCTGCTGTCGCGTTGCCGCGTTCATCCTGTCAATGCTGCCAAGGCGGCACAAACGAAGGGTGTTCGAACCTTGCCGCTCGTGCGCCTCAGAGCATCGCCGGCACCACCTGGTCAGGCGGGCGGTGACCGTCGGCAAAGGTCTTGATGTTGATGATCACCTTTTCGCCCATCTCGATCCGGCCCTCCAACGTGGCCGAGCCCATGTGGGGCAGCAGCACCACATTGGGCAGTTCGCGCAGGCGCGGGTTCACCTGGGTGCCGTGTTCGTAGACGTCGAGCCCTGCCCCGGCGATCTCGCCCGATCGAATCATCCGGGTCAGCGCATTTTCGTCGATAACCTCGCCGCGCGAGGTGTTGACGATGACGCCGGTGGGTTTCATCAGCTTGAGCCGACGCGCGTTCATCAGGTGAAAGGTCGAGGGCGTCGAGGGGCAGTTGACCGAGATCACGTCCATCCGGGCGATCATCTGGTCGAGGCTTTCCCAATATGTCGCCTCGAGCGTTTCCTCGATCTCGGGGCGCAGGCGGCGGCGGTTGTGGTAGTGGATCTGCATGCCGAAGGCGCGAGCGCGGCGGGCCACCGCCTGACCGATGCGCCCCATGCCGAGGATGCCCAGTCGGCGGCCACCGACACGGCCGCCCAGCAGCGCGGTGGGGGCCCAGCCGGTCCATTCGTTCCGTTGCATCACGGCAAGCCCCTCGGGAATGCGTCGGGTGACGGCGAGAATAAGCGCCATGGTCATGTCGGCGGTATCGTCGGTCAGCACGCCGGGCGTGTTCGAGACCAGAATACCCCGCTGGCGCGCGGTGGCCACGTCAATGTGATCGACACCCGCGCCGTAATTGGCGATCAGCCGCAGTCGCTCGCCCACCTGTGCCAGAAGGCCTGCGTCGATCTTGTCGGTCAGCGTCGGGACCAGCACATCCGCCCCGCGCATGGCCGCGGCCAGTTCCTCGCGCGTCATCGGAGTGTCGTCATCGCGCAGACGGACATCGAAAAGTTCGCTGAGGCGGGTTTCCACCGCCTCGGGCAACCGTCGCGTTACGACAACACTCAGACGTTCTCTTGGCACTTGAGCTCTCCCACAGCTTTCAAACGGTCACGCGCCATGGCATCGTGGCGCAGGAGAAGGCGGGGCACAAGAACCCCATGCGCAAATAACGCAGCCTTTTTCAAAACGCAGGCAGACATCTGGCAGGCAGGCAGTGACAGGTTCATTCAGTTTCGGACGCCCCTTGGCGTCGGTGGTTTTCGCGGTTTCGCTCGTGCTGGCACAAGGCGCGCAGGCGGACGAAGAAAAGCGTGGGGCGGTGACCAATCTTCCGATCCCCCGCTACGTTTCGATGAAGACATCCGAAGGCAACGTGCGGCGCGGCCCGTCGCTGACCCATCGCATCGACTGGGTGTTCAAGCGCCGCGACATGCCATTGCAGATCACCGCCGAATACGGCCACTGGCGCAAGGTTCAGGACCGCGAAGGCGCAGGCGGCTGGGTGCATTACGCACTGCTGTCGGGAGCCCGGACGGTACTGGTGGAAAAAGACATGATGCCGGTCTACGACCGTCCCGACACCAATTCGCAGATCGCCGCCCATTTCGAGAACGGCGTCGTCGCTCGGCTGGGCAGTTGCACCGTCGACTGGTGCAGGATCACTGCCGGCGGCTATCGCGGCTGGGCGCTGAAGTCCAATCTCTGGGGCGTCGACCCGGACGAGATCCGGGACTGATCCAGGTTTCGCGGCTGTGGAGGATGAAGGCGAGCCTATGGCGCGCCAAATCTTCGCCCACGTCCCCTTGCAGGAAATGACCGGCGCCGGGGCAGAGTTTCCGGAACGTCCGGCCTATGCCTGCCATCGCCTTGTCCCCCAGCCCCCCAAAGAGAATCAGTAAGAGGGTATGCATGCGGATCACCTGCATTGGTGTGGGCCTCGGGATCGTCGGGCCCGCCGGGCGCCAGCATCGGGAACCGGCACACACCCGCCTTGTAGCTTTCATCGGGGCAAGGCCGGTCGCAGGCGGAAAACCCGGCCTCGGTCAGCTTGCCGACGGTGCACCCGACCACGATGCGGCAGGCCGGAAAACCGGAGATCGACCAGGTGAAATCGCGCCAGGACACGGGCGGCCTCGCGCGGCCCCCCGCTCCATCGCCGATGTCGAGATAATTGCAGCGGAAGCATAGTCCGTCGGTCAGTCAAACGGCTGGTCCGGCCTGTGCAATCCCTCATCCGGCATCCTTCCTGCCCCAAGGCCTAGCCTTTGCCGCCGATCCCGCTAAGGTCAACGGAACGGAACAGACAGGAATTGGACCATGAAAGCCATCACCTACCGCGCCTTCGGGCCGGCCGACGAGGTTCTGCACCTTGAAGAGATGCAGCCACCCCGCCCCGGACCGGGCGAGGTTCTGGTCGATGTGGCGCTGTCGGGCGTCAATCCCTCGGACGTGAAGGCGCGGGCCGGGGCGCGGGTGGGGGTGACCGAACTGCCCTACCCCGTGATCGTGCCGCATAGCGACGGGTCCGGCGTGATCTCGGCCGTGGGTGAACGGGTCGACCCGGGGCGGATCGGCCAGCGGGTCTGGCTGTGGAACGGGCAGTGGCGACGGGCCATGGGCACCTGCGCCGAACAGATCGCCCTGCCTGCGGAACAGGCGGTGCCGTTGCCGGAGGGCGTCAGCCTCGAGACCGGCGCGGTGCTGGGCATCCCCGGCCTGACCGCAACCCATGTGGTGTTCTCGGGCGGCCCGGTCGAGGGGCAGACGGTGCTGGTGCATGGCGGCGCCGGAACGGTCGGATACCTGGCGGTGCAACTGGCGAAATGGGGGGGCGCGCGGGTGATCGCCACCGCCGGGCGCGCGGCCGCCGAGCGGGTGCGCGCGGCTGGCGCCGACGCCGTGCTGGACTATGCCGACCCGGACCTGGCGGCCGCGATCCTGAACGCCAACAATGGCCGCCCGGTGGAGCGAATCGTCGAGGTGGAGTTCGGCATGAACGCCGCCACAAACGCGGCTGTGATCGCCGAAAACGGACGCATCAACGCTTATGGATCGGCCAAGGCGATGTCGCCCGAACTGCCGTTCTATCCGCTGATGTTCAAGGCGGTGACGCTGGAGATGGCCCTGATCTATCTGCTGCCCCCAGCCCGGCGGACCAAGACCATCGCGCAATTGCACGCGGCGCTGGTCGCCGGGGCGCTTCGGATTCCGGTACAGAAGACCTATGCGCTCAGCGCTTGCGCCGCAGCTCATGAAGCGGTCGAACGCGGTGGCCGGGACGGCGCGATCCTGGTCGAAACCAAGGGCTGACAGCCGCCCTCAAAAAAGTGTCCGAAGGGCCGATATTTTTTGCAAGCGCCCCTTGCGTTGCCCAAGCAGGTTGCGTAGACAGCCGCTCACCGTTGGGGTGTAGCCAAGTGGTAAGGCAACGGTTTTTGGTACCGCGTACCGTAGGTTCGAATCCTACCACCCCAGCCACGCACTTCCCAAAATTCAGGCGCTGAGAGTTTGCCGGGCACTTCCGGCGTATATTCCGACGGTTGTCGTGGCGACTTTCTCGGAGAGACGCGAACCAGAGTGCATATCCGGCGGATTTCAGCCCGCAGTCTCCGTTTGCGATTCCGGCGGTACGAGTTTGGGAGATGTGTCGAGTTTTTGGGTTACAGCTGCGCGAACGTTTCGCGCTGTTTTGACCAGTCAGCCGGGACGCCCGACTTGATCAGATAGTCGGAGGTCAGACCTTCGGGCTGCTCACCGGCCGCAATTGCGTCGAGCACGTCAGGTGCGAGCATCGCCAGATCGATCACATCCTGGACCCGCCGCTTCGACGTCCCCTCCCCTTCGGCGATCTCCGCAAAGGTCTTGCCATCAAGGATCATCGCCATCCAGCGCCGGGCCTTGACAATGTTCTGAACGAGCGTCCGGTCGATCTCGGACGGCGCATCCCCAAGATGGAGTTTCAGTTCCACACCCCGTCGGCGCATCCGGAACGGGGCGCTGAGGATGAGCTGCTCTGGATTGATCCTCTCCGGGTCGCAATCGACGAGGTTGGCGAGAGCGTTCTGATTGAAGCGAACCGTGATGTTACCTGGGCTCAGGTCAGCCCGATCGACGAGCGCCAGACAGTCGCCTGTCTTCTCGACCGCATGCAGTCTGGCGGATGTCGCGGCAACCTCTGAGGCGGCAATATCCTGGATGAGCAGCGTTGCGATCCCGGTCTTCTTCAGGTGCGCCCTGACAAGCTCGGCGATCAGTGCTTCCACCTGTCTTGCGGGCAGGCGCCAGGCATCCGGATGCTTCTGGCTGCGATCCGTGACCAGCCTGCGGGAGATGTAATAGCGCAACCGCTTGCCATTCGTCCCACTATGACTCAGCGTCAGACGATCGCCGGTTTCATCAAAGAGCTTGCCTGCGAGCGGCGATCGCGGCGCCATGTGCCTTGTTCCGCGCGCTTTTCCGCACCCGTCTTCCAGCATCTGCTGCACCCGCTCCCAGATCGCTGGCGCAATGATGGCGGGATGCTGCCCATCATGGACCTGACCCTTGTGGCGGATGCGACCCGCGTAGATCGGGTTACTCAGAATGTGATGGATGTGACCCCGGTCGAATGCCTTGCCTCCGGAGATGCGCCCTGCCCCGCGCAGGCGTCGACGTGATCGGAGGCCCAACGCGTCCGCCTGTTCCTTCACCACGCGGACGACGCCATGCTCCAGGTACCAGTCGTAGAGGCATCTGATCGTGGCAGCTTCCTCCTGGTCTATCCTCAGTGTCCGGCCATCGGCCTGGTAGCCGAGCGGCACATTGCCACCCATCCAGAGGCCCTTTCGCTTAGAAGCTGCGATCTTGTCCCGAATACGCTCCGCCGTGACCTCCCGCTCGAACTGGGCAAAACTCAGAAGCACGTTCAGGGTCAGACGCCCCACGCTGGTCGCCGTGTTGAAGCTCTGCGTTACCGACACAAACGATGCCTCGGCCGCATCCAGCCGTTCCACCAGTTTGGCAAAGTCGGCAAGCGACCGGGTCAGGCGGTCAATCTTGTAGACGACGATCTGGTCCACGCGTTTCTCGTCCACCGCCTGCATGAGCCTTTTCAAGGATGGGCGCTCAAGATGGCCGCCGGAGATGCCACCATCGTCGTAGCGATCCGGGAGCAACTCCCAGCCCTCGTGTTTTTGGCTGGCAATGTAGGCCTCACACGCCTCCCGCTGGGCGTCGAGCGAGTTGAAGTCCTGCTCGAGCCCGTCTTCGGAACTCTTCCGCGTGTAGATCGCGCAGCGGATCCGGCGCATCACTGAACACCGAAGAAGCGCGGGCCAGACCAGCGCGCGCCCGTTATATGTCTCGCAAGGGCCGACAGGGACCGCCAGGTTTTGCCATCCATGACGTATCCGTCTTCCACCACCTCGACCTGGTATGTCCGCCCGTTCCATTCCCGGACCAGATGTGACCCTGCCTTTGCGGTCGATTGTACGGGTCTGCCAGCAGCAATCTGGTTCAGGCGGCGGGTGGTTCTAGCCGACACCGCGCCAAGTGCCCTGTTCTGCGCCTCCCAGATCAGCACCCGCCTGAGGAACTGCGGTGACAGGTACTTTGGCGGCGGCCGACCAAAGACCTCCCGCCACCGCTTGAGGCAAGCGGCGCGATCCATGGCCTCGATTTCCGCGATCCGGAAGGCGAGCTCAGTCAGATGATCCGCACTCACTGGCTGCGCCCCTCCTCGACAATCCGATAGACTGACCCCTTGGCGCTATCGCTACGGGTGATCACGGACCCGGCCTTGCGCTGAGCCGAAATCGCTGCCCGGGCGGTATGAGGCTGCCAGCCGAATGCCTTCCCAATCTGCGCGATCGAGGCGCCGGATTTCCGGGTCAGCAACCTGCGCAGCTGATCGCCGCGCGTCGCTTTCGCGCGCACCGTTTTGGGTGTTCCGAGCCCTGTCTTTTGTTCAGATTCAATCGCCATCTCAATTCTCCACTCTGCGGGCAATGGCCAATCCCTCGCCCTGTACTGAGTGGAGCCCGGGCATCCCGGGCGACGCGGCTACACCGTCAGTACCGCTCTGCCGCGCTCAGAAGTCCAGTCCTTTGTCTCGGAAGGAACTGTATGAACCACCGATCCCACCCGGCCCCGCGGTACCCAGGTGTCGGACCGATCACTACGGCCAGACTCATGACGTGGCAGCGAGATGGGCTATTGAAGCCGGAAAGACAGACCAAACGGCGGCATCAGACCGTGGAAACCAACTGGCCGACCCGCCCCGTGACCAACGCGACCGCCGATCCGTTCCTCGACTGACGCACCGGTAACGCACAATCCCCATAGCTGCGGCAGCCGCCCGCGCTTTCCTCCTTGTCAGATTTGTCGCCGCTGCAGCTCCGCTGACAGCAGCAACAAACCTTGGACTTTCCGGACATCTGACGGAATGACTCAGATGTCTCAGAAGAGCCCACTGCCGACCTCGGGCGAACGCGCAGAAACCGTCACGAAGGGCGGACACCGGCTATTCTCTGCGACCGCGAGAAACCCGAGTCGAAACGGCGAAAGCTGCCGTTCAGTCCGGGCTTCAAGATCAATTATCTGAACCGGACCTTCGCTGCGCCGGTTTCGAGCGTCTCACATGCGGACGTAGCCGCTGTTCGCCGCAGAGCGCCACTAGCGTGCTAGCTGAATGACGGCTGTGCAGACAAGCGCCGCGGTCAAGGTCTTTGGGTTTAGTTTTCGCATTGGACTTCTCCTGTTGCCGATGCAACGGGTTCGGTGGAGAGTTCAATCTGCGCGGTGCTGGAGCGCCCCTCCACCGAACCCGTGGCTCTTACTCAGCCGGTTTGTCGAATGCAGTTCCAGAGAGCGAGAATTCGTCGACCGCCCCGTCGCCCCGAATGAAGATCCGATGGTTGAATCGCACGTAGTTGAGTGCGCCAGACGGATCTTCGAGCAATTCGCCAAGGGATCCCTCGTTCGGGCCTTCGGTGATGATGAAATAGCCCTCGGCCGTGTTGGCCACATTGGCAGGCGCGGGATCCGCTCCGCTGGTCAATGCGGAGAACTGGACAAACACATATTTGTCGCCCTCTTTCCGGATCTCGATGTTTTGGGAATTCCCCTTGAAGACGCCGACGAAGGGATCGAGCACAGACGGATCGACGCCCGCTGCGACCGGAGAGTCGGCCTCGATTCCCGTGAAGGCTTTGACCATTGCGTCCGAAATATTACTGTAGGCTTCGACTCCGCGATCGCTGTGGACCATGATCACCACCGCAAAGTCGTGTTCCGGTATCAGCTTCAGAAAAGACCGCGTGCCGGGCCAATTCCCCCCGTGGAAGGGGCTGGTGACGCCGTCGTAGTCATGGACGAACCATGTCAGTCCGGTAAACTCGCCGGCCGCAGCATCGACTGCCGGAGCATGGGCATAGTCCAGCGCCTCCATGGACAACAGCTGGTTCCCGGCGGCGTCCTTGCCGTCCAGCTGAAAGCGGGCATATTTCAGCATGTCGGTAACCGTAGACCGGAGTCCGCCGGAGGCTGCGGACTCTCTTATCAACGGAATGTAGTACGGCTTGAGATCACTGATGCTGCCTTCCCCGTAGATCGGCGGATGACCCCATGCATAGTTTTCAGCCGGCGGGGTGGCGTCGTAATTAAAGGACGACGAATCCATGCCGAGCGGAGTCAACAGGTTCTCTTCGATCAGGGTCTCGATCGGTTTTCCGCCGACATGCGACACCACATGGGTCGCGAAGGTGATGCTGGTGTTGTTGTACATCCAAGTTTGACCAAACGGATAGATCTGCTCGACGTAAGCCGCCTGGAGCATGACCTTCTCGCTGATCGACCCACCCGGAGGAACAGGAAGGAACCCATGGTCGCCATACCAGCCAGCGTGATGGTGGAACAGGTCGACGACCCGCGCTTTCGACGTCGCGTCGGGATCCGCGACCCTGAACCACGGCAGGATGTCGACGACACGCGCGTCCAAATCCAGAATGCCCCGTTCGGACAGCTGCATGGCCAGAGTCGAAAGGAAGGTTTTTGTCACAGAGCCAATTTGAAATTGCGTATCAGTGGTAACGGGCTCTCCGGTAGTTACGTTCGTGACACCGAGTCCGGCGCCGTAGGCGTTGGGCCCATGGATGACCCCGATACCAAGTCCCGGGATTTTCAGTTCCTTGATCAGTTCAGAGGCTTCGGCGAGGACCGCATCAAAGGTCGCCTGGCCCTCTTCCTGTGTCATGGCCTGCTGTGCGAGTGCCGGTGTGGCGCACAGTAGCGACGAAACAAGCAGGGCAGGTATTGGTTTCATTCGGTTCTTCACTGGTTTTTTCCTTTGCATTGGAGTCTTCGCCAGATTTCTCCTGGCGGGATAACGATGGCTCTTCCTGGAAGGTTCTGTCTTCGCAGTGCAGGATCGCACAGGCAGAGCGTGCACGGCGAAGTTTCCCCTTTTACTGCTTCGCCATCTGCCCGAGGTAGAAGTAGTCGAACAGCGACCGGGCGACCTCTGCAATTGCCCGATCCCTGTCCGCCTCGGACGTCTCGCTGCTCTTGGTGAACACGGCGATTGCGAACCGACGACCGTCGGGGAGCGTGATATAGCCGACGTCATTGGCCACTCCCCCTATGGTTCCGGTCTTGTGCACCACGGGCGTTCCCCTCGGCAGCAGCCCCTTGAGCCGGGCATCGCCGGTGCGCGTGCGCGACATGACATCAATCAGGAAGTCGCGGCTCTCGGCGCTCATCGCCGTGCCGCTGTCGATGGCAAGCAGGAGTTGCAGCATCGCAAGGGGCGTTGCGTGGTCGCGGAGATCCGCCTCGAAGTCCAGATTGCGGTCACCCATGATCGTCAGGAGCTCCGGCCGGGTCACGAAGGCCTCTGTGGCGACTTTCATCGTGGCTGGTCCCGGCAGGCCATAGAATTCCCCGATGATCTCGCCGGTCGTCCGATCGACCCTGAAATCTGTGATCCCGAGCCTGTGCAGATTTTCGGTCACTGCCGCAGGCCCGCCGGCCAGCCCCATCAAGATGTCGGTCGCCGTGTTGTCGCTTTCCGTGATCATGATCTCCATCAGGTTCGCCACCGAGAGCTGAAGCCCGGGATGCACGAAGGTGTCGCTCAGCGCAGCGTCGCCGATCATCATCATGTCGGGTGTGATTTCGACCATCTGGTCGAGGCTGAGTTCCCCCCTGTCCACGCGGTCCATTATCGCAGCGGCGATTGCAACCTTATAGGTGCTGGCCATGGCGAAGGTTTCATCGCCATTGAACGCGATGACGTCGTCGCCGCCGATTTCCTGCGCCGCAAAGCCGATGCGCCCGGCAAGCCCCGTAGCGACCCGCTCGATCGCGGCCCCAACGGACTGGCCTTCTGTTGTCTGGCTGTATGCCGGGCCGAAGGTGGCCGCCGAAACAGTCATCAGCACGGCAATAAGTGTTTCGGCCAAAAGGGATTTTCTGGCTTTTGCGGTGTTTTCCTTCGACATTTGCTGGCTCCAACGCTTTCCGAGATCGCCAGGGCCGCGTGGCCATCGCCCGGGTCTCACCGTTTAGGGCTTGTTGATTAACATGCACGAGGCCCAACCTGTTTGCGGCTCATGCCGCCTGTGTCATAAACTTGTCCCACAAGGTTAACCTCAGGGCGTTGAGGGAGCAGCAAGAATGAGCAAGAAATCTGGCCCGAGATTCACGCGCGGGATGTTGCTTTTGTCCCCCTTCGCAAGGGCCTTCACCTCGCGGGGCGGCGATATTGAAGCGCTCCTGGTCCGAAACGGTATTCCCGTCGACGCGCTGACCGACCCTGCGATGCTGTTTGACGCGTCCGCCTGTTATTCCGCGATGGAGGATATGGCGGAAACTCTCGGTGATCCGTATTTTGGCGCAAAGGTGGCAATCGAAACAGCGAAGAAGGGAACGCCAGCGTTTCGGGATTCGGCGACCCATGCTCTCAACTTGGGAGATTTTCTGTCCCGGGTGGTGGTGGAAGTCTCAAAACAGGTTGATAACGTGCGGTACTCCGTTTCCATCACACCCGACATTGTAAGCTTCAACATTCGCCGCACCGTCAAGGTGACTAGGCCGTCAACACAGTTGGATGCAGTCGGCATCGCACTCTATATGACTTTGATAAAGAAAGGGATCGGAGAAACCTTCGACCCCAAAGACATCCTGATCACTGCACCGACCACCCAGGGGCTTCCGCCGGGTTTTCTTCCGAAACAAGCGCTCATCACATCCCAGATCGACGGTTTACGGATTTCATTTCCGCCGCATTGGCTTTGGGCACCATTCTCGCTGAACTGGGACTTGGTGAAGGCGTCACGAGGGGAGTTTGCCACAGATGGCGCCAGCGAAGCGACCCTTTCCTATCTTCGTGGAATGCTGAGGGACAACATCGCTTATCAGGATCTGACACTGAATGACTTTGCCTCGATCTGCCGCATGCATCCACGTCGCATCCAGCGCATCCTGTGGGCACAGGGCACCTCCTACAGTCAGATGAAGGACGACGTGCGCAAGAGCATCACCGAAGACCTCTTGTCGAACACGACCCTACCCATCGCGCAAATCGCTCTCGAGGTGGGTCTCTCCAGTTCTGCCGCCCTAGACCGGGCATTCCGGCGATGGACCGGTAAGACGCCGTCAGATTTCCGGGGTGATCTCCCCCGCTATCAGGCCTATCCGGGGCCGGTGACGGGGTCACGCTAGCAGACTTCGGATGCTGAAGGGTCCACCAACGTGCCCGATCGCAGCGTGATATGGGAACGAACAAGCGTCTGCCTTGGAGCACTTCCGGTATGGACTCTTCTGAGACATCTGAGCGGTTCGGTCAGATGTCCGCAAGACCGCGCTCGGAAGCCGTTCGAGACCACCGAACTGAGCTACAACGTCCGCTTTGGTGCCCGAACGACCGCGTCTCCCGGCACCTGCCATTCACGACTGTTGCTTCCGACGTCTCAGATGCGGACAAAGTTGCCATTTCAAAAGTCACACTTGGTGTCCACTGCTGCCGAAGATGCGCGCGTTTTCCAAAGCAATCACGCTTTGAGCGGCAAACATCTGTGCCACCCGGAGCGCATCCTCCGAGAACGGGCGCACCGATTGCCGATAGATCGTGAAAGCGCCGACAAGTCGGTCGGCGGCAAGCATCGGTATCGCGACAAACGACCGGGCACCTCCGAGGTCAGCCGTGGCAAACCGCAACGGGTCGTCCGTCCGGTAGAGCGCCTCTGATTTGACATCCATGATGTTTATCACAGTGCGTTGCGTGATCAGTCTGCCGAGCCCGGTTTGGTCACTCACGCTGAACGTGCCACTATCATCCAGCCAGTCCTGAAAGGCGGTGGGTATCCCAAGCGTAAATGTCGCTCGGAACCGCTTTTTGTCCCGATATTCAAACAGAATTCCAAATTCCGCGTCGCAGAGATCCAACGCATAGCGCAGGATAGCTGGCATGACCAAGTTCAGATCGCCTTGGGACGCGCCGATAATCCGCAGGACTTCACTCAACGCCTTTTCACGGCTCAGAGCCTCTTCAAGGCTCAGCGCGAGCTCCGAGATGATTGCGGCGTGGTCTTCCTGACTGCGCGGAGCGGCGCTGACACCGTTGAGGCGACTGGCCAGTTCAACTTTGGACGACACCTCAAGCTTGCGATAGATCGTGGCCAAGTGTGTCCGTACGGTGGATGGCGCAATGTGCAGGTCCGCTGCTAGCTCTTGATAGCTGCATCCAGCGGCATAGCGTTCGGCAATTTGCAGCTCTCTGGGGCTGAGGTCTGTGCTGTGAAACATATGGCAAGGTCCATCTGTCGGCCACATTCGATGGTATCAAAAGCAAACAGTCGAACAATCCTGCAGATGCTCTAGGCAAATACTGCAGGGCCTTCTCTGAAAATACTGCATATGCCGGATATGCTGCGCCAGGCTGATTGCGCAGGATTAGAGGGCACCGCAAATTTGAAGGATAGTGCCATGACACAATTCGAAACCGCCCAAGCTTTCTTTGATGCCTGTGAAACCGGCAAGGGATGGGAGGTCTGCCAGGCCTGGTGCACGGAGGGTGCGACCTTTGCGTGCCAGGCGGACGCGCTGGCGGAGACCAAGACACTTGCAGACTATTGCGAGTGGATGAAAGGCTTGCTGACCCCAATTCCCGATGGACGCTACAAGCTGACGTCCTTTGCGCTGGATGAGGCCCGCGGCACTGCCGTGGCAACCGCCGAGTTTCATGGCACGCATACGGGGCCGGGCGGGCCGATGGAACCGACCGGCAAAGCCGCGGTGTCTGACTATGCCTATGTCATGCAATTCGACGGCAACAAGATCGTGCACATGACCAAGATCTGGAATGCCGTGCAGGGGCTGCGCGGGCTTGGTTGGGCGTGATGCGCTGGCGCATACTGGCACTTCTGTTTCTGGCCCGCATCGGACTTGGATTTCAGTTTCAGACGGTGGCCTCCGTGGGCGATGATTTGGTCGTCGCCTTCGGGCTCGATTACGCGGGGATCGGTTTCCTGATCGGTCTCTTCATGGCCCCTGGACTATTTCTGGCCATACCGGCCGGATATTGGGGCCGATATGTTTCGGATCGCATCATGGTAGTGATCGGTTTGGGCGCGCTGGCATTGGGTGGGGCCGTGTCGTCCTTGGCAACGGAAAGTTGGGCCATTGGGCTGGGTCGCATATTTGCCGGCGCAGGCTTTCTGTTTACCACGCTCTATTTCACGAAAATGGTCGCGGATTGGTTCGAAGGGCGCGAAATTGCGACCGCCATGAGCATTCTTGTTATGTCTTGGCCATTCGGGATCGCCATGGGGCAAGTCGGCCACGCGTGGCTTGCGCAGGCTTACGGTTGGCAGGTTCCGTTTCAGGTGGCCTCTGTTTACTGCCTGCTCGCGGCACTAGGGGTGTTTATGTATTACAGATCGCCACATGATCTACCGCCAGTAAAAGGTGGCTCGGGCACAGTCCTAACAGGTCAAGAATGGCGGTTGGTCCTTTGTGCCGCTGCCGCGTGGGGAGTGTTCAACGCCGCCTACGTTACCTATCTATCGTTTGGGCCGAAGGTTCTCGAAGACCTTGGCCAATCCGCCATCGCCGCCGCTAGCATCGTCAGCATCGGGAGTTGGTTGATGATCCTGTCAGGTGCCGCGTGCGGGCAGGTTGTGGACCGTTTCGGTGGACGAAATGTCGTACTTACCATTTGTATGGCAGGCGCCGTCGTTTCTCTCATGCTGCTTGGCGTCCAAGGGGCCGGGCTGGGAGCGAGCGTTATGTTCGGTCTGATAGGCATGGCACCGGCGGGAGTCATAATGGCAATGGCGGGACAAGCCATGCGGCCACAGGTGCGCGCTTTCGGGATGGGCATCTTCTTTACCGTCTATTACGCGATCATGCTGGTCACGCCCCCGGCCGCTGGCGCAATCCTTGATGCGACGGGCAACGCGCAGGGGCCAATCGCGCTAGCCATGGTCCTATTTGCCGCGGTCGTCCCACTGGGCCTCGCGTTTCAATATTTCAGAAGCACGCCTCTCGCAGGCGTGGAAAGGAAAGTCGGATGACGGATGTTCGCAAAACAGTTTTCGTCAGGGCGGTCATACGTGCTGATGAAATGTGAAAGTCGAGTGACCCGATCATGCGCCGCGCTGCGATAGTTATCATAAGAAACCCGCTCAAACCCGAGGGTTGGAAAAGGCACAAGCCCCACTGAAACCTTCAATTCTTCCTGGTAGGTTTCGCATAGCGGTCGTTCTAACTATTCGTAAAATCCGTGGATTTGGGCCTATTCCGTTGAAAAACTCGTGCTTGATCGAGGTGCGTCTGGCTGATTCAATTCCCGAAATGGGTTGGAGGATCGGCGATGATGGGACCGCGGCAGGAGGCGCAACCAGCGCTGTTCTACGAGTTCTCACTTGAGGATCATGTCCCGCAGGACCACCTCCTGCGCTCCATCGACCGGTTCGTGGATCTCTCCGGCATCCGCGCCTACCTTGCCGATTTCTACAGCCATACTGGCCGCCCGTCCGTCGATCCTGAACTGCTGATCCGCATGTTGCTGGTCGGCTATTGCTTCGGTATCCGATCCGAACGGCGGCTCTGCGAGGAGGTGCATCTGAACCTGGCATATCGCTGGTTTTGCCGACTGGATCTGAGCGACCGGGTCCCTGACCACTCGACCTTTTCCAAGAACCGGCATGGCCGGTTCCGCGACAGCGAACTACTGCGGCACCTGTTCGAGATGACTGTGGCGCGGTGCATCGAAGAGGGCCTGGTCAGTGGGCAGCGCATGGCTGTCGACGCAAGCCTGATTGAGGCCGATGCCAACAAGCAGAACTCCACGCCAAAGGAGGAATGGGACGCCCGGCAGATCGATCCCGCCTATGCGCCCCGGGCCGTTCGCGAATATCTGGACTCCTTGGATGAAGCTGCCTTCGGCGCGGCCAGCGAGGTCCAGCCCAAGTTCACCTCCCATTCCGACCCTGCCAGCCAATGGACCGCGGCACGCAAAGGGCCAGCATTCTTCGCCTATTCCGACAATTACCTGATCGACACGGATCACGGTGTCATCGTCGATGTCGAGGCCACAAGATCGATCCGGCAGGCAGAGGTGGGGGCGACACGCACCATGCTGGACCGGGTGAGGGACAAGTTCCATCTTTATCCCGAGCGGCTGATCGCGGACACCGCTTATGGCACCGGACCGATGCTGGGTTGGCTGGTCGACCGCGAGATCGCCCCGCACATCCCCGTCTTCGATAAATCCAGACGCAGCGACGGCACATGGACCCGCGCCGATTTCGAATGGGATGCCGGGAACGATCAATACATCTGCCCCGAAGGCCATGAACTCAAGCAGTTCCGCCGGAATTATTCCGACCCGAAACGAGGGCCGACCAGCACGGGACGAGCCAAGTACCGGGCCTTGAAATTGACCTGTCAGGCTTGCCCGTCCAAAGCAAAATGCTGCCCGAACGCGGATGCCAGATCGATCACCCGCGAAGAGCATGAAAACGCCCGTCAGGTCGCCCGCGACATCTCCAAGACCAAGCAATACGAAATCTCGATGAAGCTGCGAAAGAAGGTCGAGATGCTGTTTGCGCACCTCAAACGCATACTTGGCCTCGGACGCCTCCGATTACGTGGCCCATGCGGCGCAAATGACGAATTCCTCCTCGCCGCCACCGCCCAAAACCTCCGCAAACTGGCGAAGATCTTTCCTGCACCGCAGAAACCGAGAACAGCCTAACAATAAAGGCACTCGCGCCTTGAACCAGCGCCCACTTATTGCAATCGCAACACGATGTTTTTCCACAGAATCGGCTCAATGCAGCCATTAGCTG
>NZ_FMZV01000031.1 GCF_900101475.1 Ruegeria marina
CGACGGGGGCGTCGTTGACCGGGGAGACGGTGACGGTGACGGTGGCGGTGGTGCTGCCGCCCTGGCCGTCCGACAGGGTGTAGGTGAAGCTGTCGGTGCCGTTGAAATCGGCGTCGGGCGTATAGGTGAGGCTGCCGTCGCTGAAGCTGACCGCGCCATGGCCAGCGGCGCCGACCGCGGTGATGGTGAGCGGATCGCCGTCGACATCGGTGTCATTGCTGCGCGGATCGAAGCTGAGGGGCGTGTCCTCGGCGGTGCTGACACTGTCATCGCCGGCGACGGGGGCGTCATTGACCGGGGAGACGGTGACGGTGACGACCCCTGAGGAAAACCCACCCTGGCCGTCGGAGACAGTGTAAACAAAGGTGTCGGTACCCGCAAAATTCGGGTTTGCCGTGTATACGAAGGATCCGTCAGGGGAGATGTCCAGCGATCCGTTCTCGGGCATTGTCGCGATAGTGACGAATAATTCGTCCCCGTCGACGTCGCGGTCGTTGGTCAGAACAGAACCCGATATTGTACCGTCTTCATTCATCGTGAACCGGTCGGGTCCAACATCCGGGGCGTCGTTAACCGCCAGAACGTTGATCGTTACCAAGCCGGATATGACCGTTCCGTCGCTGGATGTGACGTTATAGGTGAAACTGTCCGTGCCAAAGAAATTCGCAACCGGGGTGTAGGTGAAGGATCCGTCTCCGGAAAGTACGACCTCACCATGCTCTGGCGTGACTTGCAGGTCAAAGGACCCGGGAAGAACGGATCCGACGTCAAAGAAAATTTGCCCTTCTATCGGAGAGTCGCCGCCGGCATCCTCGTTTCCCGTCACGACCAGGTCTTGTGGATCGGGAACTTCGAAAGGGTCCCGAACATTGTCGATGTTCGGGGAGAGTCTGCCTTCATCGAATGGAGTGTTTCCGTTCGAATTACCATTGGGGAAAAAATTGTAGTCTTCATTTTCCGGCAGCAAGTCCGGCCCGAAAGGCAGGTCCA
Organism: Ruegeria marina; assembly: GCF_900101475.1. Classification (GTDB taxonomy): domain Bacteria; phylum Pseudomonadota; class Alphaproteobacteria; order Rhodobacterales; family Rhodobacteraceae; genus Ruegeria_B; species Ruegeria_B marina. The sequence continues at coordinate 991 of NZ_FMZV01000031.1, forward strand.
AGTCATCGATCTGGGGACCAAATGGCGTTCCATTCAGGTTCTGAGACCCGATCTCGACATAGTTTTCACCGTTCAGAAGGCGTTGCTGTGCAGCCGCGAAGGCCGCGAGCGCATCGGCTATGAGTTGAGCATCCTCGGCGTCATCGCCAACGGCGCGGGGCATCTCCATCACTATGCCCTCGACCGGCGAGATGAGCCAAGCGGTGTCCGTTGCCGTAATGGTGGTGATCAGGTTGTTGTCGAGATCATAGACGTCGATGATGCCCAGGCTACCGTCGGGGTCGTAGTTGAGAGCAACCGTCAAACGGGTGACTTCTTCGACCTTCGAGACCTGCGCCGAGACGTTCGTTCCACGTATGCCCATGGTCGCAGCTGGTGTGGTGACATCCATGTCACCCGTCTTGGCCACCTGTCCGGCTATGAAGACGAACCCCCCATTTATCAGGTTGAATTTCCCGCTGTTGCCGGTTCCCTCGGGGGCGTAGACAAGTTCGTCGATCACCATGCGGGATGATTCAGCCAGCGAAAAGATCGTGCCGTCGGCGAACGTGACCGACAGCCGACCGTCGCTGTCGGTCAGCAAAACATCGTTGGTGTAGATCTTTGAGCCGATCCTCAGGTCATCGATCGAACCGTCGACCCGTTGGACCCGCGCGCTGCCGGTCACAAGCTCGACCTGGCCTATCGGGATGGAGCCCGGCGCAGAACCGACTTGAGCCACGAGGGTGTCGAGCCCTGCTCCAGCCAGCAGGCGCACGGTGCCGCCATGAAGAACTCCGCCATCGGAAGAGATCAGGTCACGCGGTTCAAGCTCGGTAAAATAGTTGATAACCCTAAGGGATTGCCCCTGCGTGTCGACAATGTGCAAGTCGGCTCCGACCTTTGCGAAGTCGGCGGTGAAAAGCTTCATCCCGGCAGGCATGGTTATGGGGCCATCGTCGCCAAGCAAGATTTGCCCGAAAGAATCTTGCGGGATTACATCAAATTCCGCCGTCGCCCGAACCATGGTCAAGTTCCGATACCAAGAAAAACAATATTACCAATCGTTAACACAAATATGTGATTCGGCCCACGGCGGACAAAAAGTGGCAAGATTAAGGCGGTCTGTTGGCGGGATTGGTATAATTTTTTCTTTGTATGGAAAAATTGTTCGTAAGATAAACGAATTGCTCCACTCGGACAGGGTCTGCCGGTCATGCCCGTGTGAGGGGCAGGACAGATTGAAAGATCCAGACCTTGACACAATGGAGACCCGGAAGATTCAGTTGGAGCCGCCTCTCGGGCTTCTTGCTCGTGTTTGCTCTATTGGTCTTGCGGATCATCGATCCAATTTTCGTCGAAAGGTTGCGGCTGCAGGCCTTTGACCAGTTCCAACGGCTGCATCCCCGCGAGATTGCTCCTTTTCCGGTTGCCATTCTGGACATAGACGACCGGAGCCTGAACGAAATTGGCCAGTGGCCCTGGCCTAGAACAACAATCGCAGAACTGACGGACAGGGTGTTTCAAGGCGGCGCAGCAGCGATGGCATTCGATATTGTGTTCTCCGAGCCGGACAGGTTGTCGCCGGATCTGATAGCGGCGGACAACCCCGGCATTTCGAGAGAGTTGCGTTCTCAACTGCTGCAACTTCCCAGCAACGACGCGGTTCTCGCGCAGTCCTTTTCCCGAACGCGCGTGGTGCTGGGCGAAACGAGCGTGCGCAGCGGTTTGCAGGCAACCGGGATCGAACGGGAAATTGAACAGGTCCCCCATGCGATCATCGGTCCCGATCCGAAACCCTATCTCCTGAAGTTTCCGGAATTGGTTCAGAACTTGCCAATCCTGAACGAGGTTGCCTCGGGGCGTGGAGTGTTTACCGTTCTGCCCGACGCGGACGGTGTCTACCGGCGCGTCCCGGTCGTGATGATGGTCGAAGGCGCCCTGCGGCTCAGTCTTTCGCTTGAACTCCTGCGCATAGCAACGGGGGGCGACGCCTTTGCCGTCAGGTCCAACGATGCCGGGATCGACGGCGTCGTGGTTGCGGGGCAGGTGATCAGAACGCAGGGTGACGGCACTGTCTGGACCCGTTTTTCGGCCTCGGATCCGAACCGCTTCGTTTCCGCCGCCGACCTGCTGGAAGGCAGGGTGCCGCAAAATCGTCTGGCAGGGCATCTGGTGCTGGTAGGCACCTCAGCCATAGGTCTGGAAGATTTCCGCGCGACGCCGTTGGGCGTGCCGATGGCGGGGGTCGAAATTCATGCGCAGCTGCTTGAGAATGTACTCTCCGGGACGCTTTTGCAGCGTGAGAACACGGCGGATGGCAAGGAACTGCTATTGACTGCGGCCATGACCATTCTTGTCATTGCTCTTGCACCGATGCTGCACGCCGGTGTCTTGATCGTGAGCACTCTGGCGCTCGTGTCGGCTTATGGCATCTACTCCTATCTGATGTTCTTGTGGCAGGGGCAGTTGGTCGATCCGACCTTCCCGATCGTGGCGACCATTTTGACCGTCATGTTGATGTCAAGCACCAACTACTTGCGCGAGGAGCGCCGCAAGAACCGCATCCGGAACGCCTTTGGCCAATATGTGACGCCTGCGCTGGTGGCGCAACTCACCGAAAGCATGGACGCCCTCAAGCTTGGCGGAGAACGTCGCGACCTGTCTGTCCTGTTCAGCGATGTACGCGGGTTCACGACGTTGTCGGAAGGGTTCCGCGACGATCCCCAGGGGCTGACCAAATTGATGAACGAGCTGCTGACCGTGATGTCCCAGCCGATCCTGGATTCGGGCGGCACGATCGACAAGTTCATGGGGGATGCCGTGATGGCATTCTGGAACGCACCGTTGGACGATCAGGATCACCCCCGTTCGGCGTGCCGCGCTGCGCTGGAGATGGTCCGTTCGGTCGAAGAATTCAACGCAACCAGGATGGCCAACCAAACTGACGATGCCCCGGTTCATCCGATTCATATCGGTGTGGCGGTAAACACGGGTCCTTGTTTCGTCGGAAACATGGGCAGCAACAGCCGATTTGACTATACCGCCTTGGGCGATACCGTGAATGTGGCTTCGCGTCTGGAAGGGCAGACAAAGTATTATGGAATGTCGATCATCATTGGAGAGACCACTGCCCGGCAAGTCGATGGCGAGTTCGCCCTGCTCGAACTCGATCTTGTTCGGGTAAAGGGCAAGACCGAGCCGGAACGCATTTTCGGGTTGATGGGGGACGCCCGGCTGGCAGGCTCGGACGCGTTCAGGGCCTTGACCGGGATCAGCACTCGGATGCTGGGGGCCTATCGCGCGGGGCAGTGGGAAACGGCCGGGAACCTTATCGCAGAGATGGAACGACAAGGCACCGTCCTCGGTCTCGATCTTCGGGACTACTGCACCTTGTTCAGCACGCGTGTGCGGCGGCTGTCCGATACGTCCCTCGATCCCGATTGGGATGGGGTCTACGATGCCCTCGAAAAGTAGTCTCAGCGCTCTCGCATGGCCTCATACTGGGCGCGGCGTATCGGTTTGAGAAGGTAGTCCATCACGGTTCTCTTGCCGGTAAGGATGTCGACTTTCGCGACCATTCCCGGAGAAATCGGCAGCGGATCGCTCTCGGATCCCAGGAAGTTCTGGTCCGTCTCCACGACCACCTTGAAGAATTCTGTGCCGTCGTCGGAGGTGATGGTGTCCGCTCCGATGCGCTCGACGCGGCCATTCAGAGACCCATAAATCAAATAATCGTATGCGGTGATCTTTATCGAGACATCAGCGCCGGGTTTTACGAATGCCACATCCGTGGGGCGCAGGTAGGCCTCTATCACCAGCCCATCGTCGGTCGGTACGATTTCGGCCAGTGGTTGGCCGGGACCAACGACCGCGCCGGGGGTGTTGATTGCAAGGGCGTTCACCGTGCCGCGCAACGGTGCCCGGATCAGGGTTCGAGCCACCCTGTCGCTGGCGGCTCGCAGTGTCTCCTCGACCACGGAAAGCTCTACTTGCAACTGCGCCAGCCGCTGGCGAGCGGTCAACAGGTATCCCGAACGGGCAACTTCGATTTCGGATCCGGCCTGAGTGATCGCTGACTGTAGTCGGACTTTTGTGGCCTCGCCGACAGCCAGGTCACCCTCCAGCGCCGCCAGTTGTGAGTTCAGGCGCAGAAGCTCGATCCTGGGGAAAACCCCGGATCGGGTCATTTTGGTGGCCAATTCCACCTCTTCCCGCAGAGGCTCGACCATTTTTCGTCGTTTCAGCTGCTGGGCTTCCAGTTCGGCCAGTTCGCTCTGCCGCTGCAGCATCCGATCATTCAGAACGTCCAGTTCACGCGCCAACTGCTGGCGGCGGGTGTAGAACAATTCCTGTTCCACGCCGGTGGCGCGGGGGTTTGCTGTCACCAACTCGTCCGGAAATGCCAGTTCATCAGCCATGTTCGACTCGGCGATGAGGCGTAGCCTTTCCGCCATCAGGGCGCTGCGGCGCTGTTTCAGCTCTCCCATTTCCGAGGAGAAACGGGTGTCATCGATCTGCATGAGCACGTCACCCTGCTGGACCAGATCTCCCTCGGAAACCTCGATACTTTGTACGATCCCGCCTTCAAGGCTTTGCACGATCTGGACCTTGCTCGACGGGATAACCTGACCGTCGCTGCGTGTGTATTCCTCGATTTCGCTGGAATTTGCCCAGTAGAAGAAGACGCCGACCGCGACCGTGATCAAAAGCAACAGCCGACGCGAAAGCGCGCTGCCGGCCTCGCGCCCCGCCGAAGTGGGTCTGTTCGAATAAGTTGCTTCCACGCGCTGGCCGAACATCATGTACCGGCCCGCTGTTCCGGCGTCGCGCCACCGCGAAGAGACGCCATGACCTGCTCGCGAGGACCGTCAAGCACTTTTCGACCGCCGTCCAGAACGATGTATCGCTCTGCGATCGCAGCAAGCGGTTGTCGGTGGGTGCACAGGATCAGCCCGGTTTCCCGGTCCAGGTCTTTGCCAAGCCGGCGGCAGACCCGCATCTCCATCTCCTGGTCCATTGCATTTGTCGGTTCATCGAGGAACAGAAGTCTTGGCTTGCGCAACAGCAGCCGCGCCAGGGCAAGCGCCTGCATCTGGCCGCCCGACAGCCGCATGCCGCGATCGCCTATGAACAATTCAAGCCCCTCGGGCGTCGCCGCAACGAACTCGTCCAGTCCGGAAAGATAGAGCGCCCGTTCGATCTCGGACTGACTGCTGTTGGGCCGTCCGATCAGCAGATTGTCGCCAAGGGTTCCTGTGAAGAATTCGCAGGTCTGCGGAAGATAACCAATCCCTTCGCGAAGCTCCGCCGGATCGAACTGGGAAAGGTTATGGTTGTCGATCAGCAAAGTCCCGTTGTCGGGCACGATCAGTCCCGCCAGCATCATGCCCAGTGTCGATTTGCCCGAGCCGACCCGACCCAAAACCGCGACCCGTTCGCCGGGAGAAATGTCGAGACTGATCCGTTCGAGGGCGGTTCTGCTGCTGTTCGGGTAGCTGAATGTAATGTCCTTCAGGACAACCGCTCCTTTGCGGACCCGCAAGTTTGATCGCACCACCGCAGTCCGCTCGACAGGCGTGGCCATGAGATTGTTCAGAGCGTGCAGCGACTTGCGGGCGTACTGCGCCCTGAAGATGGTTTGGGCGATGGTCGCAAGCGGTGTCAGGGCGCGCGAGGACAGAATGTTGGCAGCGATCAGCCCGCCGATGGTTATCTTTCCGTCGACCACCAGGTAAACACCCCAGAGGATGATCCCGACGCTCGTCAATTGCTGTGTGGCGATGGTGGTGCTTTGGGTGAAATTGGCCCAGATGCGCGAGTAGCTTCTCAGTCGGGCCGAAGCTGCAACCGCCTCTTCCCAATAGCGCTGCATGATGTTTTCGGCGTTAAGTGACTTGACCGATGTCACGCCTGACAAAGCCTCGGAAAGAAGACTCATCCGCCTCGATTCGACCTCGATCGACGATTTTGCGGCTCGGGCCAAAGGGATTTGCGCCAGAACCGCCACGGTCAGCGTGACGAATATCGCCAGAAGCGGAACATAGGCCAATGGACCCACGATCAAGAAGAGAGCCGCGATAAAAACGCCGACGAACAGGAAGTCGACTGCGGCAACAAAGGACGAGGAAGCAAACAGTTCCCGAATGGACTCATACTCCCGAACCAGCGAGGCCAGTCCGGCCGCTCCGATCTCTCGTGCCGTCAACCGGATATTCATAACCTGGCGGAACAGGTCCGACGCGATTTGCAGATCGACCCGCCGGCTGATCTGCTCCAGCAGACTGGTTCTGATCTGGCGCAGCAACAAATCGAGACCGATCGCGATGCAGACACCGATGGCCAAAGTCCAAAGGGTGATGGTTGAAAATGTGGGGATCACCCGATCATAGACATTCATGACAAACAACGGGAGCGCCAGCCCCATCAGGTTTATCAGGAGGGTGGCAATCATGATCTGGAGCCAGCCTCGCCAGTTTCGTCGCACGGGCCCCCAGAACCATGCCGAATCTGGCCCGCCGGGGCCATCGGTATATGTCATTCGGCGATTGGCGTTTTCATCCTCGATCGGAGTAACAAGCAGAAGGTCGGGTTTCAGTCGGCGTTCCAGTATTCGCAGTGTTTGGGTTTCACTGGTTTCTGAGCCTGGCTCCTGGGTCGTGACCTTTTGTTTTCTGGTATCTATTTCGTTTATTATCAGTGGATTGTTTCTATTGTCGAAGGCTATGCACGGCAGCACGACCGGATCGAGATGACGCAGTTTTGTGCGATGCAGACGCGTTCTGAACCCGAGGGTTGCCAGCGCCATTTCCATGTCTTCGGAATTATCGAGATCGGCACCAGCCGGAAGTCTTGACAGTACTGCCGTCGGGGTGAAGGGCCGCATGTAGAAATCAGCGAACCATTGCAACAACCGCAAACCAGATCGGTGTGCGCTGGGGTCGACTGAGCCGGTCTCATTGTCTTCGACATCGAAGGCCGCAGCCTTCGTCGCTTTGTTGGTCATCTTTTCACGATCGGAACCGCCCGATCGACCACGTCAAGAGGTTTTTGCAGTTCATTCGCCTGCACAGCCAGCAGCAGCGCTTCGCCTGTGCTGTCGATATCGAAATATTGGGCAAGCCTGCTTTGTGCTGCGAGCATGCGATAGGCGTTGAAGGTCGCACCGGCTTTCGCATCGATCATCTCTATGCGAGAGCGGAACAACTCGGTCTCGCCAATGAGCAGGTCAAGAAGGCTGCGGGTGGCCAGCTGGAATTCAAGCGTGTACTGTTCGACAAGGTCGTTGTTGATTTCCACCTGCTTGGCGGCGATGTTGGCTATTCTCTGGCTTGACTGATAGCCCGACCAGGAGGTTTCCGCAATTTGCTGCACTTCGCGCAGGGTGGCCATCCGCAAATACAACGCTTCGTTCTGGCGTTCGAGCAAAGCAGCCCGGCGTTCACTGCGTCCACCGTTGAACAGTTTCCAGTTCAGGTTGACGCTGACGAACGAGCGGTTTTCGTTGCCGCTTGCTCCATCGAGGTCGGCTCCGACCGAGGCTCCGGCGCTCAGGCTCACTTGCGGCAAGTATTCCGCTTCGTTCGTCAGTTTTTCAAACCGTCTGACGTCTACGTTCGCCTGAGCTTGCTTGACCCGGAAATTGTTCTGAATGCTTGAGGCGACCAGAGCGTCAAGGTTCGAGGGCAGGCTCGGAAGGCCCGGAGCAGTCAGGCTTGGGACGTCCGGCGTGCCAACAAGCTCTCTGTAGCGGGAACGGGATTTCTCCAACTCGTTGGAAATCTGGCTGATGGTTATGCGCACGGTCTCAACCCTGCTTTCCACCTGCAACTGGTCGCTCAGCGGCAGTTTTCCTCCGGAAACCTGTTCTCCGACCTGTCGCGCGATATCAAGGTGGCGCGCCAGATGATCGTTGGCGACCGCCAGGATAGTCTGGTTGCGCACAACGTCCATGTGGGCCTGTACGACGAGGAGCGCCATCGTTTCCGAGGCGTCGAGGTATTCGAACATGGAGCGGTCCAGCTGGGCCGCCCGGGTGAAAATCGTGTTCGCTCTCTTGTAACCGTCGAAAACGGGCAGGTTCGCTACGACTCCGATTTCCCTGGCGGTTTTCGTGCGGGCATTGTCGAGAACGGAAAGTCCATTGGGATCATCCACGTACTCAGGCCCGACGTTGCCGAAAAGCGAAACTGTCGGCAGATAAGTGCCCCGCATTTCAAGTAACTCGAACGCGGCGGTCCGAACCGCGGCATCATGCGCCTTGATCCTGGGATTCGACGTAAGTGCCGTCTGAACCGAGGTCCGTAGTTCGTGGGCTGTCGCGCAAGAAATGCTTCCGACAAACATGTACGTTATGACCGCTGCGGTAAAATGGTTAAGTTTCATGCAACTCGTTCCTGGTTCTTGCTGCGCAAAGATACACACAAATTGTCAAATTCGTTGAGATTTTTTTCATGTTGGGTTCTTTTGCGGTCCGTAATCCCACTGCCGGGCGTTGCCATTCGGGTTGTGCCGGATTTGCTTGCTTCAAGGCGGGCAGGCGGTCTGTCAGAAGGTTTCCGATTGAGGCGGGCAGGGCTGTCCGGTAGCTGAGGTTCACAGCAAGCCCGACCCGTTGAAGTGGTTCCACGTCAGCCCGAAAATTCGTCCACCTGGCGGTTGCGAGCTGCAAACTGACCCGGACAGTCCTGATCTTCCCTACGGCTTCATACTGTTTGCGGGTCTTGCGTATGATGCCGCTGAAATCCTCTGTTGGTCAAACCACCAAATCTGTGCGGTAGGTGCAGAGGTCAGACTTTACCCTTCTTTAATCGATCTCTGAAACCATGTACGAAGCGCCTCGGACATCGGGGCCGACATGAGCCATCCCGCCAAACAGGCGGGCATACAAACTGCGGATAATGGGATTATCTCGATTCGTGTTTTTGGCTCGGCGCCTGGATTGTGGCCATTTTGCGGCACGAATTGATCCAAATTGCGCTAAAATTCAACCTAAGAGAGAATTTTTTGTAGGTTTGGCTGATGCCGCGACAGGGGCCGCGGCCACAAACTGGGTCCAAGCTCTCAGCGAGTTGGGGGGGCTTGAAATGCCGCGGAATCATTTGCGGCTGAACCAGCAAACTTAGGAGTAAAGCAATGCAGAAAATTCTTGACCTGATGATCCGCCTGACCCGTGACGAGAAGGGTGCAACCATCGTTGAATACGGTGTCGCTCTTACCATCGTCACCGCAATTGCGGTTGCAACGCTGACGAACATCGGTACGGACGTGGCCGCTCAGTTCACCGCAGCCGACGCACTGATGTAAATGGCTTTCCAACGGGAACACGAACGCGGCGGCCGAAGCCGCCGCGATCATCCCCAACAGGATCACGAAGATTAGCAAAACGCTTGAAGCGCCGACATTGCCTTGGCGTACCTGCTGATCGGGCCTGCAATAAGTGAAAGGAAATACTCATGAGATTGTCCGCCATTTTCACCGCATTGACAGGACTAGCTGTGGCCGGGGGGTCGGTTTATCTTGCACGTGAGTACATCAACCTCGGTCCAAGTGCAGCACAGGCCTCGGTCGAGAGCGAAACGGTCAGCGTCATCGTCGCCTCGCGCGACATCTCTTTTGGCGAAGCCATCAGGCCAGGAACACTGACCACGATCAACTGGCCGCGCGCAGCGTTGCCGGGTGGAGTATATACCGACTACGAAGAACTGCTGGCCGCAGGCGGGCTGCCTCCGCGGCGCGCTCGCCGTCCCATCGCGCAAGGTGAGCTCATCCTCAAGAACAAGGTTTCCGATTACGGAGAGAAGGTCACCATTGTTCAGACAATCGGCGACAACAATCGCGCCATTGCGATCGAAGTTGACGCGGAAACCGCAGTCGGCGGTTTCGTGACACCGGGTGACAGGGTGGACATCGTCATGACGGCGGGTTCCAAGGAAAACCTTCGTGCCGTCACCATCCTGCAAAACATCCGCGTGATCGGCGTGGATCAGGAGGCCGACGTACAGACAGACCAGCCCAGCATTGCGCGCACGGTTACCGTTGCGGTCACGCCTGATCAGGGGCAGCGCCTTGCTCTCGCTCAACGAGCCGGCAAGCTCAGCCTGACCTTGCGATCGATAAATGACACCGAAGATCGCGAACTGACGATGACGCGGATGACCGATCTGCTTCGCGAACCGACCCCGGAGATCAAGGAGGGGCCGGCACGCCCGTCGGTAATTCGCATCCGGCGCGGAATGGACGTGACCGAATCCGTAATCAACTGATTCCGAAAAAGGATCATCACCGTGAAACTGGCACACAACATAAGAACACTTTGCCGCTCCGAAGAAGGGGCAATCATGGTGTTCGTTGCGGTGTGCCTGTCGCTACTGCTCGGAATGGCCGCCTTGGCATTTGACTTCGGGCGCGTCACCACCACGCAAAGCGAACTGCAAAGTTTTGCCGACAATGTTGCTCTGGCGGCTGCCGGAGAGCTTGACGGACATTCGGATTCGATCACCCGCGCCACCAGGGCCGCCGCAAACGTTATCAACGATCGCCAGACCTTCGGGATCCGTAACAAGGACCAAACTTTGTCCGGGTCCACCGATTACCAGCTGCAGTTCTATGAAGCCCCCGCAAACATGGACGTGGAACCGGGGCAACCAGAAGATCTGCTTGATGTGGCGGATGCGGACAGCGCACGGAAAGCTGCTTTCGTCCGCGTTTCGGTTGTAGCACATGAAGTAGACACACCCCTGGCGGCTGCCATGGCGTCGCTTCTGGATCATCCTTACCAATTTGCATCGGTGCACGCCGAGGCCGTGGCCGGGTTTACACTCGTGGCTTGTGACATCACACCGATGTTCTTTTGCCTGCCCCAGCCCAGCCTGGAGGTCACCCAAGGGCAGCTGATCAAAATGGTCAGCCAGGGTGGCGGTAGTGAAGCCTGGGGACCAGGTAATTTCGGTTTTCTCGCGGTCAGTGACGTTCTTGGAATCGACCAGGCCGGTGCGTGTCAAAACGCGCCTCCAGGTCAGGAGGATTCCTGTGCCTTGGCGGCTTCGCAAGCGGTTTCCCAATGCTTCAGCCAAAGAGGTGTCGAAACCAGTCCCGGTTTGAGTATCGGTAACATGATTGCCGGATTCAACACGCGGTTTGACCAGTATGCGGCATCGGCAGGTCAATTCCGGAATGAAATGAAATACGATGTGGACAACTTTGCCGCCGCACCGAATGTGTTGGATGGCTGGATTACAACTGCGTCGGGCGGGTCATGCAGCACGGAACCTTCACCGCCCTACGAAGTCGACGGCGAGATTGATCCGACGGCTACTGTTGGTCTGCCAATTGACGACTGCTTCACTGGTGTTGGATCGTGCCCCTCGAGCCGGATTGGAGACGGCGATTTCTCGGCCGGACTTCAAAACTACCTGGCCGTGAATTATGGAGCCGATTACTCAGGCGAAACGCCCGCCGGCATACCCGCATGGTTCCCGCAAAACGGCACGCGCCACGAGATCTACAAGGCTGAACTTGCAAACCAGGCTAGCTTGCAGGCCATTCTCGCTGCAGCAGGCAAGGCGGAAAGCAGTCTGCCCAGTTGCCAGCCGCCCTCGACGGGGTCTGCGAATCCAAATCGTCGGGTCATCGTGGCGGCCGGAATAGATTGTGCGACTTACGAGTCTGAACTCAATGGCGGCTCGGGCGTCATCCCGGTTTCAAAATTTGTCGAGTTGTTCCTGATCCGCCCTTCCGAGTCGGATGGTACTGGCGCGAATGCAGTCATTTACGCCGAGGTCATTCGGACGGTCGAAAGCGGCCCTGCGAGCGGCGGCACAGGCGGCATTCTTCATGATGTCGTTCAGCTTTACAGGTAGGCCAATGAAGAAGCTCCCGCGCCATATCCGAGACAATGCCGCCCGCTTCTTCAGAGCGGAAGAGGGCGCCGCGGTCGTGGAGTTTGCGATCATGCTGCCGCTGATGTTTGCGGTCTTTGCTCTGATTGCAGAGGGTGGAAGGCTCTTCTGGTCGTTTCAGAACGTCATTACCGGCGTTCGCGATACCACGCGCCACATAAGTCGCATCGCCCCATCCGACCTTTGCGCCTCGTCTCCGAGTGCCTCGATATCGGATTTCACCTATACGGCATCAGGGGAACTGAGCGCCCTTTCGACCGGTAATATCGCGGTCAGCCTGGATGCGCTTTCTCTTGAATGCGTTGGCGCCGCCAACGAATATCGTGTTTCACCTGTCCCCGTCGCGGTCGTAACGGCGAAACTGAGCATTACGGAACTCCCGTTTTCGCCACTGTTCCATCTGGTGGGCGCTTCCGCATTCACAACATTCGAGACCACCGTAACCGACCGAGGCCGGGTGTTTGGGCCATGATCAATCGGAAACGAAATATTCTGGCGGAACTGTCCCGTCTGCGGCGCTCGGAAGACGGCGCGACCGTTGTGGAGCTTGCATTTGTTCTCCCTCTCTTTCTGCTGATCTTTCTGGGTATCATTGATTTTGGTCGCCTGGCTTTCCATTACGTCGCAGCGGAAAAGGCAGTGCAGGTCGCAGCCCGTATCGCCGCCGTGAGAGCGGGGGTATGCGCAGGTCTTCCTGCCACAAACGACCGAGGCGACTACACGGATGCTTCGGGCCCCCGTTACGGCACGAACTGCGGCAATTCTCCCGGTATCTGCATTGATCCAGCAGTCGCGCCCTGCACAGGAGCTTCGGCCACTGGGGGGGATGCTTTGGCAACGGTCAACGAAATCTGGGAAAAAGTGCAATTCGCAATTCCAAACGACCCGACCGCGGATTTCGACAGGAGCAACCTGACATTTGCCTATGATTTCGAGCCCCGAATGAATTTTCTGGGAGGGCCATTCGTGCCCGTTGTGACTGTAACGATCGAAGAGTTGCCCTTCAGGTTCGTGTCTCCGCTCGGCGCCATTGCCAGGTTGGCCGCAAGGGGTCCGACACCTGACACCGAGGCGTTGGCGGGCATCACGACAGGTTTCAAGATCTTCTCGGACTTCAGCGCGAGCCTTCCTGGGGAAGACCTCGCACGAGGGACCAACGGTTGAATGAAAGATTTATCGGAGTTTCGACCATGACAATTGCAAGATCCATCATATTAGTCGCTGATGACGACGCCATGAAAGATGCCGTGGTCAATGCCGTCGATCACGTCGAGAGCCTGTCACTCGAAGTGCGGGAAGGAACGCTCGCTTCGATCAATGGCTCCGCAGTGAACCTGTTGAACGAGCACGACCTGATGGTCTTTCGTCTCCTCGACCGCAATGACATCGACCTGGTTCGCAGTTTGCGCAAGCAAGCCGGCCCGAGCGGAAAGCTGCTTGCCCTGAGCGACGAGAACATTTCCCTTTCCGACGCGCGTGCCTTGAAGAAATCCGGGCTTGATGAGATCCTTCCTTTCCCCATCAGCAGCGATGAACTGTCAGAGCAGCTTGATCGTCTTTCGACTCCAAGCTCGATGCTTCCTGCCATTTACACCAAGTCCGATCCCGAGAGAAATGGCCAGGTTATCGGGATCTGCCCGGTCCGAGGTGGCGCCGGCTCTTCGACGCTGGCCGTGAATCTGGCCGACCAGTTGCAAGGACGATCGGGCATTTTCCGCAAGCACACTCGCAACCGGGTTGCTGTCGTCGACCTCGACATGCAATTCGGCACAATTGCAACCGGACTGGACCTGGCGCCATCCAACGGGATTTACAAGATGGCCCGAGACGGGGTGATCCCCGATCGAACATTCCTTCGGCAATGTCTTGTTTCCCATTCTTCTGGCCTCGATGTGCTGACCGCTCCGGACGAGTTCGTTCCGCTCGAAGCCTTTAGCCGCGAGCAGATTACCGCACTTGTCGACGCGTTGCGGCAAGAATTCGACTACGTGGTTATCGATTTGCCTCGTGTCATGATCGATTGGTTGGGAGCAATAGTGTCCTCCTGCGATCGGCTGCTGCTGGTAACGGATACAGCCGTGCCTTCGATCCGCCAGGCGCATCGGCTCATTCAATTCTTTTCGCAGGAAAGGCTGGAACTGCCGCTGGAAATAATCGTGAGCCACGAAACGAAACCGCTTTTTCCTGCAGGACATCACTCCGAAGCGGAACGGGTCCTCGGGCGAAAAATCCGCCATTGGCTGCCCTACGACCCGCGCCATGCAAAGATGGCGCTCGACCGGGGGCAATTGCTTTCAAAAGCGGCGAAAGGTTCCGCCTTGTCCAAGGCCATCCGTGCTTTGAGTGGCAAGATACTCGCAGAAAAACCGGACGTTGCGGCTGCAAAAAACCGCAACACCGTATAGGGGGGAGAACATCAGATGTTCGAGAAATTCAGCCGTACGATTAAAGGGACAGACGCCACTGTCCATTATTTGAGCAGAAAGGATGTCGGAAACCCTGTCCAGGAAATGGAGCCTGAAAAGCGTGTGGAAGATCCTCGTCTCGTTGAATGGCTTGAGCTCAAGAGCCTTCTGCACGAGGCTCTGCTCGACCGCCTCAACCTTTCGGTGATCGACAAGGTCGAGCCCGATGTGCTTCGCCGAGAAGTCGGTTCCGTTGTCAGCAAGACCTTGTCGGACAAGTGCAGACCGCTGGATGCACAGGACTTCAACAAGATCGTCGGGGAATTGCTGGACGAGATACTGGGCTTTGGCCCGCTTGAGCCGCTGTTGGCCGATCCCAATATCAATGACATCCTAGTGAACGGACACAGGACGGTCTATGTCGAACGGTTTGGCCTTCTTGAGCGCGTGCCCGTCCGTTTTCGCGACGAGAAACACCTGCTCCGCGTGATCGACAAGATTGTCAGCCGAATGGGTCGGCGCGTGGATGAAAGCCAGCCTTGGGTGGATGCGCGGCTTGAGGATGGCAGTCGGGTAAATGCGATCATCCGCCCTTGCGCTATCGACGGTCCGAGCATCTCTATTCGAAAATTTGCTGCGTCGCCCCTGACAATGCAGAAACTGGTTGCCAACGGGGCGATGAGCGAAGGCGCCGCAATCTTCCTTCAGGCGCTGGTAAACGCACGCCTCAACATCTTGATCGCTGGCGGTACAGGATCGGGCAAAACCACCCTGCTGAATGCCATGTCTTCGTTCATCGATCGGAAGGAGCGCGTCGTTACAATCGAAGACGCGGCGGAACTCCAACTCCAGCAAGAGCATGTGGTTCGCCTCGAGACCCGTCCTCCGTCACCATCGGGTGGGGGTGCTGTCGTGCAGCGAGACCTTGTGAGCAATGCTCTTCGGATGAGACCGGACCGCATTATCGTGGGCGAGGTTCGAGGCGCGGAAACATTCGACATGCTCCAGGCCATGAATACCGGTCACGATGGGTCGATGACTACCGTTCATGCAAATTCGGCCCGTGACGCGCTGGGCCGTCTCGAGCAGATGGTTTCGATGATGGGCATCGAGTTTCCGGTATCGGCGATCCGCGCCCAGATCGCTTCTGGTCTCCAGTTTGTAGTCCACGTTTCACGAATGGCTGATGGCTCACGCCGAGTGATGAGCATTTCCGAAATCACCGGCATGGAAGGCCAGGTGATCACGCTACAGGACATATTCGTTTTCCAGAAACGGGGACGCTCGGAAAATGGCGAGGTGATCGGACAATTCGTGCCAACAGGGATACGCCCGAAATGCTTCGATCAACTCAGAGATGCCGGTATTGATCTCGATCCAGAGATCTTCCGAAACCGGGGGGTGTAGTGTGATGGAAAACCTGTTCTCAAACGAATTCCTGAACTACGTAATGCTTGCCGCCGTTTTTGTTGGCACTTTCCTCCTGGTAACAGGTCTCACCCAGTTACTCCGGCCAAGTGAAAACAATGCAGAGGCGCGCAACCGGCGGTTACAAATGATCCGGGCCGGTGCCACCAATGAAGAGGTCTTTGCGCTCTTGCGGTCCGATGTGGGTGGCGGAATCCTCAACCGCCTGCCTCTTGTCGGCAATCTGCCGAAAATGCTCTCCCTGTCGGGAGTGAGCATTTCAGCAACGACTTTTCTTGTATTTTGCGTTCTTGGCTCCTTGGGAATATTCGTTGTAGCAACGCTGCTGATACCGATATGGCAAGCTGCGCCGTTGGCGATGGTTCTGGGCCTTGTGGTGCCGATGCTGGTTCTGAAGAACCGGTATGAGCAACGCAAAAAGGCATTGACGAACCAGTTGCCAGATGCGCTGGACCTCTTGGCTCGGGGTCTGCGGATCGGCCACCCGCTAAACGCTTCGATATCCGCTGTGGCGAACGAAATGCCCGATCCCATCGGAACCGAGTTCGGCCTGATATTTGATCAAATAAATTTCGGGGACGATCTTCCGGACGCGGTGCAGGATTTTGCCGATCGTGTAGACAGCGAAGACGCTCAGTATCTGGCCGCCAGCATCGCAATCCAGCATGGGACCGGGGGAGATTTGGCGCGGATCATCACCGTTCTGGCCACTGTAATCCGAAAGCGCATCTCGCTGCGAAATCGAATTCTTGCGATTTCTGCCGAGGGGCGACTGTCGGGACTGCTGCTTTCGATAATCCCGCTGGTGATTATTGGCATGATGTCACTCAATGCGCCCGGTTACTATACCGAGCTCAGTGACGATCCTACATTTATCAAACTGGCAGTGCTTGTCGTGGTGTTGATGGTGGCAAACGTTGTCTGCCTCCATAAATTGGTGAATTTCAGAGTGTGAGGTCTGATCGATGGAACGTATTCCTGAAAACTTGTCGCTTCATTTCGGCATTTCGGTCGAAACTCTGCTTCTGACGGGGCTTGGCCTCGGCGTTCTTCTGTTGTTCGCGTCAGTCAGCATGGCGTTCTCAAACCGGAACCCGGCGGCGGTTCGTATGAAAGCCATTAATGCCTCGAAGCACCACGACCGCAGTGACAGGGGGCTGCTTCGGGAAACGGTCAAGACTCCGACCGGGTTGTTCAAGGCCGTTCTGCCAGGAAAAGATTCGGATCGGCGCGAGCTTGAGGAAAAAATGCTCCAGGCCGGGTTAACCAACCCCAACGCACTTTGGATATTCACAGTGGTGCGCGTCGTACTTGGCCTTTTCCTGCCGCTTGGCGTCGCCGCCTTGATACTGCTGTCCAAAAGGCCGGAGTTCCCAATGCCGGTTTTCATTTCCCAGGTCTTCGCTTTGATGAGTCACCAGAACGCGGTTCAAATCGTTGGTTTGCTGACAGCAAGCGGGTTCTTCCTTCCGTCAGCATGGCTGAACCGCCGTACCAGGGAGCGGCAACGCAAGATCAGCGAAGCCTTCCCAAATGCGCTGGATCTTCTGCAAATTTCTGTCGAGGCGGGGCTTGGTTTCGACGCGGCGATGACACGTGTGGGAAACGAATTGGCGCATGTGTCACCCGATCTCGCCTTTGAATTTCTGACCACCCAGCACGAAATTCAGGCGGGGCGTCCACGCGAACAGGCCTTGTCCGAAATGTCGCGGCGCACCGGAGTGGATATGATCCGGTCATTTGCGGCCGTGGTTCAGCAATCGATGCGGTTCGGCACAAGCATGTCAGAAGCGCTTACGACGTATGCGGCCGAGATGCGCGAATATCGTGAGACGAAGGCCCAGGAGATGGCCAACAAGCTGCCGGTGAAGATGTCTGCGGTGCTGGCCGGGCTGATGCTTCCAACGCTGATGATTGTTACGGCAGCGCCTACGGTGATTCGGTATTTCCGCGGTTTCGGTTCGTGAAAATTTAGATTCGATTACAGATCATGCGTATGGCGCCGAATTGTTTCTAGATATGGTTGTCTGGGTGGAAAACTCAGTGGGATTAAGGGCCTATATTGACTCCTTAGGTCCCTTCAACCATCATTATCCATGGTCTCCAGTAGGTGGCATCACGCAACAGGGGGGGCGTTGATCTGATGAAGATCAATGTTGTTTTTATTGAGCATTTTGCATCGTTCGTCAATAACGGAAAATTCCGATCATAGGGCAATTTCAAGGGTATTTGAGGTTGTATCCATTATTTGCCAGGCTTCGCAGGGCGCTGTCTCTTTGGTTGAGGCGTTAAGGCGAACGGGCAACATACTCGGTTCCGAGGTGACAACTATTTGTCGCGTCGATTTCAAGACGCCAGTACGTCCGGTCAAGGTAATCAGTCATGGATTGCATGGCTCTGGGAAATGTAGCTCGAGAGCTTCCGAAGTATCATTTGCCAGAGATGTTTGCGGGGAATTTATCGGAGATCTGTATATGGGCTCCGTTTTGAGTGCCCGTTTGAGTGATGTCGAGACCAACCCGATTTTGGTTGAATTCTATCAACAACGTCGCCTTTCTGAAACAATCATCATACCGCTTGACCGGAGGAATGGTGTTGTTGATGTACTTGAACTTCACTATCTTTTTCCAATTTCAGTGGCCGAACTTGAACATCTTGAGTTGATCGGGCCGGTTCTGGCCGGGTGCTGGGAAGGGCGTTCTCTCGGATTGTTCTCGGACGCCTTGTTGGCGGGATCGCGAGCAATTCGAAAATCTCAAGTCTCGGAGGAAATTCTTTCCGTAGAAAACCCTTTCAGGCTCAGTCGTGCCGAATACCGCGTCTGCCTCTTGCTCAGTCGTGGCTTGAATAACAAGGCGGTCTTGTCCGAATTGTCGATCACGATGGCTACGCTGCGGACACATCTGGGCAACATCTACGCAAAGACAGGCGCGACTTCGCAGTCCGAGCTCGTCCACATGCTGCTTGTTTCTCAATCGGCGCGCAATATTCACCGTATTGGAACGTCAGATGTCGCCTGAGATGAAAGAATTCGTTCCGCTGGTATTTGTCCTGCCGCTTCTTTTCATGGGTGCAATATCGGATATGCGACAGCAGACGATACCGAACAAGATCGTGCTGGGGATGCTGGCGGTTTTTGCTCTGACTGCGCCTTTGTTCTTGCCGCTGTCGGAAATCGGTTATCGTTGTATCGCGGCAGGAGCGGTATTTCTCCTGGGTTTTGCGGGTTTTTCTTTCCGGCTTTGGGGGGGCGGGGACGTCAAGGCGATTACGTTACTCATTCTGTTTTTGCCAAGCACAACGCTCTCGATGTATGCCTTTGCGTTCTCGCTCTCCATGTTTCTGGGAATGGCCACGGTTCTGTCGCTTCGTGCAACCGTCGGGCATCCTGAAAGCAGTTGGGTTTCCCTTCGCCCCGGAACCGGGTTTCCGATGGGCGTCAGCATTGCGCTGTCCGCAGTTCTGTTGCCCTCAGTTGTTTTTTTCTTCGGATGAAGATGTGAGCTGATTGTTCCGGTGCGCTAAAGGCTGTGTCAGCAGTAAGCCGGTTTGGGCGGGAGACGTTCAGGCATGTTCTGCGTCGCGGTCGGGTAACTCGCTGGGATCACGTCACAGTCAACAAAGCCGAACCCCCAGGTGAAAAGAGCCCAAGGCGACATCTGCAGGGTTTTCGTCTTGCCGAAGTTGACGGCTGCGTGCGGCAATTGAGGCCAGGTAAAGCTGCTCCGATCAGGCGAAGATACCAGGGTCGATCCGGTCGACGGGCGTGATCACGTCAGCCGGAATGTTCAACCTTTCAGCAGCCCTGCGCAAGCTGTCTTCGTCGGGTGCTTCATACAGACAGTAGGTCTTCCGCTTGTCGGCGCTGAGAAAGGAAAAGATCCATTC
>NZ_FMZV01000002.1 GCF_900101475.1 Ruegeria marina
GGCGCGGCGGCAACCGGCACGTCCGCCACCACGGCAGCCGCAGGCTTTTCCGCCTTGGGCGCGGCGGCAACCGGCACGTCCGCCACCACGGCAGCAGCGGGTTTTTCCGCCTTGGGCGCGGCGACCGGCGTTATGTCCTTCGCTTCTACAACCGGAACCGCTGCTTCGGGCTCAACCGGGCTCACCGCCGCGACAGCCCGCGTCTTGACCCGGGTCGGAGCGTCCGCCGCACGCACCGCGACAAAGGCCCGCGTCACCTCCGACGGCAGCGAGGCCGCGGCCTGCAAAGCATGAACCTGCGCCATAGGCGCATTGTAAGCCGAACGCGCGAAAATCTGGGCAATACGCAACTGGTTGCTGACTGCATAGCCCAGCGCGCGCATCACGGCGGCCTGAGCATGCAGCGGGGAGAGAATCGAGATCATCATGGTATCACTCCGGAAAAATCGGGAAAAAGCGCCGAGCGAAGACGCCGGGCGACACAGGGCCTGCCCCGGTCGGATTGGTTCAGAGATGGTACGCCGCGCGCCATTCCACCGATCCCTTTCCTGCCCGGCCACGGCCAGCGCCGCCGGTTACCGAATCTTTGCTCGGGACCAGTATAGGACCAATTTATTTCGTCGCCGCAGAAAAATGCTGCGATGCGGCAATAATGCGCCGACAGGCCAGGGCTACCAATGATCTGCTCGCGTTTGCCGCGACACCGGTTCAGCCCACGTGGAACAGCGTGCCGAACAGACGCGGGTCCAGGCTGGCCGAAGCAAAGGTCGGGCCCTCGGTCAGAATCGACACCGCATCGTGGCTGTGCAGGCTTTCCTGATGGCTCGCGATCACCCGGAAATCGCCGACATGATGATCAGCCTGCAACTCGGCACAGAACAGACGCGCCGCATCCTCGACAAAGATCGGGTTGGCGGCGTTCAGTTCGGCGAACGCCTGTTCGTCCTCGCGCTTGACCATCACTTGCGTCTCGGTCGGCACCGCCCGGCGGCAAAGCGCGATCAGATCCTCGAACCACAGGCAATCGGCATTGCAATCGACCACCACCGAAATCCGCGCCACAGACCGCTGCGAATGCGGCGTGGCCAGCTGGCCACGGGCCGAGCGCGCATGTTCGCTCAACTCCAGCGAACAGGGGCAGGTCGAGGAATAGACATAGTCGAGATGCATGATCTTCAGCCGCTCGCCGTCCTTTTCGACCAGCTCCAGCGCGATGTCGTAATACTGGTATCCCTCCAGCCCCGAGCGCAGGCTGCACACCTTGTCGGGATAGGAAAACCGCATCTGGATACGCGCGTCGAACGTGTCGAGATCGGTCATGTAATCGTCCAGCGCCGCTTCCATCACCTCGAAACTGAAGGTGCGCTCGGCATGCTTGTAGAACGACCGCATGATGCGGGACATGTTGATGCCCTTCTTCTCGGCATCGAGGCTCACCGTGCCGGTCACCGAGGTTTCCAGCGTCAGGTCGTCACCGCTCTTGCGGTGAAACCGGATCGGCAGGCGAAAATTCGAGATGCCCACATGCTGGATCTGCTGCTTCGCGCCCCGGATCAGGCTGGCCGGGCCGTTTTGCAGATCGGGCAGCGTGCTCCGATAGGCTTCGTCGGCCACGAAATCCGCCGGATAGCGGCGCGACAGGTCGGGATAGTTCGACGGCACGGAACCCGGCAGCAACCGGGCCACCGCCGGATCAAGCAAGCTGATCTCGGTCGAGCTGGCCTTGGCCGCCCAACGCCGCAGCACGTCCAGCGCCGCCTCGGCCTCTTCCCGGTCCGGGGTGGTGTTCACATCGCGAGGGTGAATGTTCATGCCGTGCTTCCTCGGTTGATCGCGTAGTCCATATATGAGACCTCGCAGGGTTCCAATCCACCCTGTTACGCTCAACATAGCACCATGGATGAGTTTTTCTGGCCGATTCGACCGGATCAGGGTCGAAAACCGGCGGCCGGCAGAACCCGGCAAAGCCTGGCGCCGCTGACAGATGGCCGATTTCCCTGTCGGCGGGTGCAACGGCTGACGGTCTCGGCACGAACCCCGACAGGACATCGCGGTTGCACGACATCCTCAACCGTTACCCGCTGGACCGCCTCGTGACGCTGCCGAAGCCTTTGCGACACTCGTCTGAGCAATGTGCAATCTCGCCCGGCGGGCGCACCGAACAGGCACAAGAGTACCTGGACGGAACACGGCAAAGGCAGCCGGACAGAGCCGGAAACCCTCGTCGCGATGGGCCCGGCCGCGCGACCAGGGTTCAGGCCTGCTCCAGCGCCTGTTGCAAATCCGCCAGCAGGTCGTCCGCATCCTCCAAACCCACCGAGAACCGGATCAGCCCCGGCGTGATCCCCAGCGCTGTGCGCTGTTCCTCGCTCAGCCGCTGATGCGTGGTCGTCGCCGGATGGGTGGCGATGGATTTCGCGTCGCCAAGGTTGTTTGAAATCACCGGGATCGTCAGCGCGTTCAGGAAGCGGAACGCCGCCGCCTTGCCGCCCTTGATGTCGAGCGACAGAACCGTGCCACCCTTGCCGCCCAGCTGGGTCTGCACCAGCGCGTTCTGCCCGTGGCTCTTCAGCCCCGGATACAATGTGCGCGCCAGCTTGGGATGCCCCTCCAGCGCTTCGGCCAGCCGCTGCGCCGTCTCGGCCTGCGCGTTGACCCGCGGCGCCATGGTCTCGATCCCCTTGAGCATGATCCAGGCGTTGAACGGGCTCAGCGCACCGCCGGTATGTTTCAGATAGGGTTCCACCGTGCCCCGGATGAACTCGCGGCTGCCGATGATCACCCCGCCCAGCGCGCGGCCCTGCCCGTCGATATGCTTGGTTGCGGAATAGACCACCACATCGGCGCCCTGCTGGATGGCGCGCGAAAACACCGGGGTCGAGAACACGTTGTCAACGACGACCGTGGCCCCCACCGCATGGGCGATCTCCGCCACGGCGGCAATGTCGATCACCTCCAGAGTCGGGTTCGACATGCTCTCGAAGAACACCGCCTTGGTGCCGGGCCGCACTGCCGCGCGCCATTGCTCCAGATCGGTGCCATCGACAAATGTCACCTCGACCCCATAGCGGGTCAGTATATTCTCAAGGATGTAGAGGCACGAGCCAAAGAGCGCCTTGGCCGAAACCACGTGATCGCCCGCCTTCAGCATCGACACCAGCGCACCGTTGACGGCCGCCATGCCCGACGCAGTGGCGAATGCGTCCTCGCCGCCTTCCAGCGCGGCGATACGCTCTTCGAACATTGCCACCGTCGGGTTGCCATAGCGGGCATAGATGAACTCGTCCGGTCCGCATTCGATGAACCGCGCCTCGGCCTGTTCGGCAGTCTCGTAGACAAACCCCTGCGTCAGAAAGATCGCCTCGCTCACCTCGCCCCATTGGCTGCGGCGGGTGCCGCCATGGACCGCCTGTGTGCGCTTGCTCCAATCCGTGCTCATATCCGTTCCTTTCGGCCCCGGAACCAGAAGGGCAAAGAAAAACCCCAATCGCGGTCAAGCGAAAGGGGGTCTTTCATCCTGACCTTTTAGCGGAGATGTTTAGCGTGGCCCGCAATCCGGTAACAAATCGCCACGTGGTCCCTGCTTGCGGATTTACGCCCCGCGCCTTTTGCCGTCAAGCCCCGCAACGGGACCGTCACACAGGCGTAATCTTCGCTTCATCGGACCGTCATAGGCTTGTGTCAGGGCAAAGCCACAAAATCTTGTGTGTGGGGCAAGCGGATGCCAATGATCAGGATCAACGTAAAGCAGGATGCCTTGCATCTGCACGGAACAATGCGGCCACTGGCTTCGGTGCTGGAGACAGCCCGCCGGGTCGATGGGCCGGTCATCGTGATGACGCACGGCTTCAAGTACCGGCCCGGTCACCCGCAGTCCTGCCCGCACCGGCACATCCTGTCGATGGAGCCCGAGGCGCTGCCCTGGCTGGCCCCCAGCTGGCCGCGCGAACTGGGGTTCGGCACGGTCGAGGGCGACGGGGGACTCGCCATCGCGCTGGGTTGGGACGGACGCGGCGCGCTCTGGCAGGCCCGCAGCCGGGCCGTCCGCGCCGGACAGGCGCTGGCCAGGCTTGTAGAGGGATTGCACCGGATGCGGCCCGACCGACCGATCCATTTCATCGGTCATTCCATGGGTGTGGAACTGGCGCTCGAGGCGCTGCACCTGCTGCCGCCCGGCGCGCTGCGCCGGATCATCTCGGTGTCCGGTGCGGTCTATTGCGGACGCGCGCAAGAGGCGCTCCACACCCCCGCCGGACAGGCGGTGGAATTCATCAATGTCACCAGCCGCGAGAACGACCTGTTCGACTGGCTCTATGAACGGGTTGTCGCCCCGCCGCGCCCAAGCGACCGCACGATCGGCGCCGGGCTCGACCTGGCCAATGCGGTGACGCTTCAACTCGACTGCTCCGACACGCTGCACCACCTTGCCCGCCTGGGTCTTCCGGTCTCGCCACCGCAGCACCGGGTCTGCCACTGGTCGGGCTACATGCGCCCCGGCGCGCTGAACCTCTATCGTCACCTCCTGCGCCAACCGCAGCACCTGACGCTGGAATTGCTGCGCCATGGCCTGCCCGCGCAACCCGCGCCACGCTGGTCACGGATCCGCGCATGGTCCCCGGCCCGGACGGACTTGCCCTTTGCGCCGAATGCCTCATGATCCTCTGCGCCACCAGCGCGGAGAACACATGAGCCAGCCCATCGAGCTTTACTACTGGCCGACCCCGAACGGCTGGAAGATTTCCATCGCCCTGGCCGAAATGGGCCTGCCCTACACCCTGCACCTGGTGAACATCGGCAAGGGCGACCAGTTTGACCCCGCGTTCCTGAACATCGCCCCCAACAACAGGATGCCCGCCATCATCGACCCCGACGGACCAGACGGCGCGCCCATCTCGGTGTTCGAAAGCGGCGCCATCCTGATGTATCTCGCCCGCAAGACCGGCCGCTTCCACGGCCGGACCGAACGCGAGCGGATCGCGGTCGAACAATGGCTGATGTGGCAGATGGGCGGCGTCGGCCCGATGGCGGGCCAAGCGCATCACTCCCTGAAATACGCCCCCCAGCTCGACCCGCCGCAGGACCTGCCCTATGCCAAGGACCGCTACCGCAGCGAGGTGGCGCGGCTCTACGGCGTACTCGACCGGCGGCTGGCCGCAAACCAATATGTCGCGGGCGATTTCTACTCCATCGCCGACATGGCGATCTGGCCCTGGGCTTCGCTGTGGAAGGGTCAGCAGCAAACCCTTGACGACAAGCCGCATTTCGCGCGCTGGCTCGACACCGTCGGCGCCCGCCCCGCGGTGCAAGAGGGCCGCGGCCTGAGGAACGATCTGCGCGCCGACCACCGCGACAAACAGGCCCAGAACCTGCTGTTCCGGCGCTGACACACCCGCCGGACCCGCAGCTTCATCTTTTCGAATATACTCCGGGGGTGTCGCCCCTCGGGCGACGGCGGCAGCGCCCAGTACACCTTCATCGTCCGCTTGTTCGGTCGGAGTGGCGCCTGAAACTTCCCTTATGTTGCTTCGGCACCCGCTACCCTTCGACCCGCACCGACACCAGCCCCAGCTTGCGCGCGGCGGCCAGCGACAGGATACCGCTGTCCAGCCCCTGCGGCTTCTGATAGCGGCGGATGGCGGCCCGGGTGCGGCTGTCCATCTCGCCGCTCACTGAACCCCGGTACATCCCGCGCGCGGCCAGCGCCCGCTGGACCGAGGCGATGAAATCCGGCGTCATGTCCTGCTGGCAGGGGGTTTCGAACCAGGTCTCCTTGCGCTCGCGCACGATCGCCTGCCGGGTCTCGGTCTTGTAGATTGCCGGGCGCAGCACGCGGCCGTCCGAGTGCACCTCGGCCGGCTGCATCAGCACCTGGTGGGTGACTGTCTCGATGACCGCCGGCGTCACATGCTTGCCCCAGCAGGTCCCCGGCGCCGCCCCTGGCGGGGCCACCGCAGTGAACCGGCTGACCTCGGGTTCGGCCAGCGCCTCGACATCCGGCAAGGCCCCCGAACAGGCGGCCAGACCGGCAAGCGCAAATGCGCAGGCAACGCGGAAAACTCGGATCATGCTCGGGCCTCTGAAGGGCGTTTGGCCGGCACTCTAGCGCATTTCCGCCCCCGGCGCAAAGCCCGCCCCCGTCTCCGGACGGACCAGCAGATCGAGCATGTCCGAGATATCCTCGATCTTCTCGGCAATCACATGGGTAACCGAATGCGCCCGCTGCATCCGCCCCGTCACCCGCAGCATCCGCCCCGCGATCACCGCCCGGCGGAACCGCTCGTAGATCTTGCGCCAGACGATCACGTTGACCACCCCGGTCTCGTCCTCGAGCGTGACAAAGATCACTCCCTTGGCGGTGCCCGGCCGCTGCCGCAGGATCACCAGCCCCGCCACCGCGACCCGTGCGCCCTCGGGCGGCAGACCCAGGTCGCAGGCGCGCAGGCAGGCCGGCGGGCGCGGCCAGGCGGGGCCGGAGTGCCGCGATACGGGAACCGGCCGATGGTCTGACAGGGGAATCCTCTGCATTTCCCTCACCCACGAATCAGGAACAAAAATAGAACATTCAAGCAGAAAGTCCAGAGTCGCCGCAAGGGGTCGCAAATGAGGCTGGCATGCCCTAGATGGCTTGTCTAAGGAGTTTGCGGAACGTCACAGAGGAATACCCGAGCGATGGCAAGGATCACCTATATCGAGCACAACGGCACCGAACATACCGTCGAGGTCGCCAACGGCCTGACCGTGATGGAAGGCGCGCGCGACAACAACATCCCCGGCATCGAGGCCGATTGCGGCGGCGCCTGCGCCTGTTCGACCTGCCATGTCTATGTGCATCCCGACTGGGTCGAGAAACTGCCCGCCAAGGATGACATGGAAGAGGACATGCTCGATTTCGCCTACGAGCCCGACCCGGCCCGCTCGCGCCTGACCTGCCAGCTCAAGGTCACCGACGCGCTTGACGGCCTTGTGGTGCAGATGCCCGAAAAGCAGATCTGATGGTTCGGGCAATGCGCGGAGGACCGGAAACCGGTTTGCCTTCCGCCATTGCGCAACTGTCCGGCAGGGCGCCGCGCCCGCCGTCGCTCCCGTGGCCCGCGCTGGCCCGCGGCGCAGGGCTTGCCCTGTGCCTGTGGCTGGCCGGGCAGGCGGCCGCCGCCTGCGAGGCCCGCCATCCCGAACGCGGCCTGCCCGGCCGCGCCGCCGAGGCCGCCTTCTCCAACCGCACCGCCGCCGGCCGGCACGAAGCCTGGGCCCCGCGCGATAACGAGTTGCGCCTCCATGCCGCCTATGTCGTGGAAACAGACGAATATGGCCATGGCGTGCTGGGGGCGCTCCGCGACGCCAAGGCGCTGACCATCCACGTCAGCCGTCCCGGCGATCCCCGCATCACCTGCCCCGCCGAGGCCAGCCTGCCCGCCGGCCATGTCTTCGAGGACATCGCCCCGCATCTGGCCGATCTCGACGGCGACGGAATGCCCGAGGTGATCGCGGTGCGCAGCACGGTGACCGATGGCGCGCGGCTCGAGGTCTACGACCGCCGCGCCCGCCTCTTGGCCGCGACGCCCCCCATCGGCACCCGCAACCGCTGGCTGGCGGTGCTGGGTGCCGCCGATCTCGACGGCGACGGGCATATGGAGATCGCCTATGTCGACCGCCCGCACCTGGCCAAGACCCTGCGCATCTGGCGCTACCGCGACGGGTCCCTGACCGAGATCGCCGCCCTGCCCGGCCTCAGCAACCACCGGATCGGCGAGGAATACATCACCGGCGGCCTCCGCGACTGCGGCACCGGGCCCGAACTGGTGCTGGCCAGCGGTGACTGGGGCCAAGTGTTACGCGTCCGTCACGCGAACGGGTGGCAGGTCGAGCCGCTTGCCGCCTTCAGCCCAGAGGCGATGGCCGCGACGCTGGCCTGCCAGATCCCCTGACCGCCCGCCGCCTCTAGGGCCCCGAGCGCACGATATGCTGCCCCTCGATATCGCCCAGCGACTGGAACAGCGCGGCGGTATTGCTGACCCCGAACTTCTTCAACAGCCGCGCCCGGTGCACCTCGACCGTGCGATAGCTCAGCTCCAGTTCGCGCGCGATCTCCTTGCTGGTCATGCCCTCACCCAAAAGCGAATAGACCTCGCGCTCGCGCCGGCTCAGCGGCTGATAGCGGCGGATCTCCGACAGGTCGGCAAAGGTCCAGACCGCGCGGCCCAGCGGATCCTCGGGGGTAAAGGTCTGGCCCCGCACCCGGCACCAGAACAGCTCGCCGTCGCGACGCCGCATCACCCGCTCGTCCCAATACAGGTTCCCCTCGCCCAGCTCCTTGTCGCCCCGGTGCAGGATATTCTGGAATTCCTCGTCCGAGGGGTAGAGAAACACGAACAAGCGGTCCAGCAACTCCTGGCGCTCGTATCCGAACATCGAACAGAACCGGTAATTGACCTCGCGGATCACCCGCGCTTCGGTCACCACGATGCCCACAGGCACCCAGTCAAAGGCCAGCCCGCGCAGATCGCGCGTGGCATAGGCCTCGTCCAGCACGTCCTTGTCGATCGGTCCCGGCATCTTCCCTCTCCTCGCCCGGAATCATACGTTGCATCCCCGGCAAAAGAAAAGCGCCCCGCCTGCGGCTTCTTTCTGGTCCGAAATACTCCGGGGGAGTCGCCCTGCGGGCGACGGGGGCAGAGCCCCCTGCCGCGCTCAGAGCGCGCGCCAGCCGATATCGCCGCGGCAGAACCCGCCCGGCCAGTCGATCGCCTCGACCATGGCATAGACCCGGTCGCGCGCCTCGCGCAGGGTATCGCCACGCGCGGTGACGTTCAGCACCCGACCGCCAGTGGCCACGACCGCCCCCTCGCGCATCGCGGTTCCCGCATGGAAAACCATGTTGCGGCTGTCCTCGGGCAGCGCGTCGAGCCCCCGGATCTCGGTGCCCTTCTCATAGGCGCCGGG
This sequence comes from Ruegeria marina, assembly GCF_900101475.1. Taxonomy (GTDB): domain Bacteria; phylum Pseudomonadota; class Alphaproteobacteria; order Rhodobacterales; family Rhodobacteraceae; genus Ruegeria_B; species Ruegeria_B marina. The sequence goes on from NZ_FMZV01000002.1 coordinate 8,941, forward strand.
ATAGCCGTTGGCCGCCATCACCACCGTGATCGCGTGATCGTCCGACCAGTTCACCTGCGCCTCGGCCAGCCGCCCTTCGGCGGCCGCATGCATCAGGTCCATCGCCTGCGCGCCCAGCCGCATCATCAGCACCTGGCATTCCGGATCGCCGAAGCGGACGTTGTATTCCACCAGCCGTGGCGCGCCGTCCCGGATCATCAGCCCGGCATACAGCACACCCTGGAACGGCATGCCGCGCCGCGCCATCTCGGCCATGGTGGGGCGCACGATCTCGTCCATCGCGCGCGCCTCGACCTCGGCGCTCAGCACCGGCGCGGGCGAATAGGCGCCCATGCCGCCGGTATTCGGACCGGTATCGCCTTCGCCCACCCGCTTGTGGTCCTGCGCCGACCCGATCGGCAGCACGTCCTCGCCATCCACCAGCACGAAGAGCGAGGCTTCCTCGCCCTCCATGAATTCCTCGATCACCACTTCCGCGCCGGCATCGCCAAAGGCGCCGCCCAGCATGTCGTCGATCGCCGCCAGCGCGGTTTCCTCGTCCATCGCCACGATCACGCCCTTGCCGGCGGCCAGCCCGTCGGCCTTGATCACGATAGGCGCACCTTGGGCACGAATATATTCCTTCGCGGGTCCGGCCTCGGTGAACCGCGCATATCCCGCCGTGGGCGCCCCCGCCGCGTCGCAGATCTCCTTGGTAAAGCTTTTCGAGGCCTCCAGCCGCGCCGCCGCCGCCGAGGGACCGAACACCAGCACACCTGCCTCGCGCAGCCGGTCCGCCACGCCCGCCGCCAAAGGCGCCTCGGGGCCCACGATGACGAAGTCGATGGCATTCTCCTCGGCGAATGTCGCCACCAGCCCGCCATTCATGATGTCGAGATCGGCACATTCCGCGATCTGCGCGATCCCCGCGTTCCCCGGCGCCACGATCAGCTTGTCGCATTTCGGGTTCTGCATCACCGCCCAGGCCAGCGCATGTTCGCGCCCGCCGCTGCCGAGAATGAGGATGTTCATCGGGTTCTCCCACGCATTGCCGTCGCGCGCGGTCTACCGCCCCGGCCTGCCCCCTGCAAGGGCGTCACCGTCACACCCCGCGCACCCGCCTCGCCCCGCGGCATGGAACCGGCCGGGCGCCCCCGGTCGGCAACCGCGCGCAGGTCCCGGGAGTCAGCGCAGGACAAAGGCCAGAACAGCCAGGCCCAGAACGATATTGACACCCCAGTACACCAGGATCAGCCGCCTGCGGCTGCTGAAATTCTTGGTCCGGTCAGTCATATTCGAAACGCTCCGTCAGGATGCGATGCCCGGCCACGCCTCGGGCGATCAGGTGATCCTCGACGGCACTCAGCATGGCCGCGGGACCGCACAGCACGAAAAGCCAGTCTTTCAGTTCTTCCGGACCGAAGTGACGATCCAGCACCCCCCCGTCGATCCATCCGGTTTCACCATGCCATTGCTCCGGGGGTTCCGACAGGACGAATATCGCGTCCTCGGCGTCCAGTTCCTCCTGCCAGGCAATCTGGTCCTCACGCCGATTCCCGTAGACGATCCTGACCTTGCGCGGATCGCCGGCAAGCCGGAGCTGTCTCAGGATGCCCAGCAAGGGTGCGATCCCGACCCCGCCGGCGATCAGGGCGATACCCGGCTCCCGCCGGCCCTCCACCGCCAGGCTGCCATAGGGACCGTCGACATGGGCGATGGTGCCGGGCCGCGTTTGCCCGATGGTCCGGGTGAAATCCCCAAGCTCCTTGATCATGAACGAGATCTCCGGCCCGCCGGCGGGCGCCGAGCAGATCGAGAACGGGTTCTCATTCAGCGTGAACGTGCTGTGGCCGACATTCAGCCAGACGAACTGGCCAGCCTTGTAGTCGAGCCCCTGATGCCCCTCCGGCTTCAGGGTCAGTTCCCATTGCCGGGGCGTCAGTTGACGGACGGACGAGACACGCCAGCGATGCGACATGGACCGCAACGGGACCAGCACGTACACGTAGACAAGCAAGCCTGCCGCCGCCACGGTCATCGCCAGCCATAGCCAGGACAGCGGCGGTTGCGATCCGTATCGCCCTGCGGAAACGGTATGATGCCACAGAAGGGCGGCAATCAGCAGCGCACCCACCCCATGCATCAGGCGCCAGGTTTCATAGCGGAAGTCGAGCTGCGACCGGCCCATCGCGAGAACCACGAGAGCAGCGAGCAGCAGATAGGCGCCAATACCGGAGGCCAGGCTGGCAAAGTCGGTCGTGACGGTCAACTGGCGCGTCGGGTCCCATGGTCGCTGCCCGCCAGCGGGTGTTCCCAGGTAGAGAAGCGGGTGCAACAGCGCGAGAACCAGCGCCGTGCGCGCCATGAGCTGGTGAAATCGCATGGTCACGTCCATGCCGACCGTGTTCGCGATGCTCTTGAACCGGCCGGACAGAACGAACTCTGCCAGCAATATCGAATAGGCAAGGATACCAAAGCCCGAGGCCAGTTCCTGGTGCCAGGACCGGGGCTCGCCTGCCAGCAACCAGGACACGCACAGAGGCAGTGTGACCGTTGCGACATACAGAATGATCAATAGGGCAGGCTTCACGGTCTCATCCTGTTCGGCATCAGTTCATCAGGGTTCACGTTGGCATGTTCTCCCTGGTCAGGAAAGACAAAGCCATCCCGCGCCCTCTGACCGGGGTCGAGGCCGTCGCCGCAGGCCTAGGAGAATGAACCGGATTTCTTCAGACCATCCACCAGCAGCGCATTGTGTTCGCGAAGGCGGTAGAGCGTCAGACGGCCCGAAACGATACTGTCAAGAAAGGCAGGCGCGAAACCGGCCAGCGCCTCGGCATGGGGCCGCGCCTGTTCCGGCCTACCCAGATGAGCCGCCGCCGCGATCATCAGGGCGCGCCGGATCGGGGCGCGTGGCGTCATCTCGATGGCCCGTTCGCCCCAGCGCCAAGCCGCGTCGAAATCGCGTTCCGCGAAACAGGCCTGGGACAACGCCAGATAGGCATCGCCGACCCAGATATCGGCATCCCGGGGCGACAGGCGCAGGGCCAGAAGCGCATGTTCCCTCGCCTCTTCGGTCCGGCCCACCAGCGATTCATGCCAGGCCATGAGAAAGATGTTCAGCGCAAAGTTCGGATTGAGGTCGAACGCGCGCCGGAAATCGGCGGTGGCCGCGTCGAAGTCATTCCGGAAATGGCGGATCATGCCCCGCACCGTCAGGGCGCGCGGATCGGACCTGTCGGTCCCGAACAGCCGTTCCGCGGCGGCCTCGGCCAGGTCCAGCGTTTGACCGGGGTCATCATCGAACTGATACAGATACCGGATCGTATAAACATAGGCCCGGATCCACAGCGCGTGCGTGTTCCGCGGATCAAGCTCCAGCGCCCGCCGGGCAATCTCCAGCACCTTGTCGTGGCCCGTGCTGTCCGCGAACGCGCCCGCCTGGAACATCGCCTGCGCCTTCAGGGCAAGATCGTAGGAACTGAAATCCAGATCGCGTGTGCGCCCCGCGCGCTCCAGCTCTGCCTTGTTGATCTGCGGTGCGATCGCACCCACCACGCTGCTGGTGATTTCGTCCTGTAGATCGAAAACATCCTCGATATCGCGGTCGTAACGCTCGGCCCAGACATGGGCGCCGGTTTCGCAATCGATCAGCTGGGCGGTGATGCGCATGCGCCTGGCGGCGCGGCGCAGGCTCCCTTCCAGCATGTATCGCACTCCCAGTTCGCGCGCGACCTCGCGATGGGTGACAGACCGGCCCTTGAACGAGAACGAGGAATTGCGGGCGATGACGAGCAGGTCGGGAAACCGCGAAAGCTCGGTGATGATATCCTCGCAGACCCCGTCGCAGAAATATTCCTGCTCCGGGTCGGCGGACATGTTCTGAAAAGGCAGAACCGCGATCGAAGGTTTCGCGTCGCCCTGCCGGGCCGCCGGTACGGACCAACGCGGCACCGTTCCCCCAAGGTCGATCCCGAAGGCGCGCACCGGGTCCGGTATGTTCTTCAATGCAAGCTCGCCCAGGTCCACAAAGACAAGCGCCGTCTTGCCGCGCACCTGCTTGCAGGCATCCAGCGACACGACGACACCGCCTGGCTCTGCTTGAGCTTCGAGACGCGCCGCGATGTTGACCCCGTCACCGTAAATCTCGCCCTCATCGACGACGACATCCCCGACATGTATGCCGATGCGATAGCGGATGCGCCGGTCCGGGGCACCGGTTTCGGTGCTGGCGATGGTCCTCTGTATCGCCGCCGCCGCCTCGACCGCGTTCACGACGCTGCCAAACAGCACCAGCATGCCGTCGCCGGTCAGCTTGACGATCTCGCCTCCGGCCCGGGCGACCTCCGGGTCGAAAATCTCCCGGCGCAGGTCCTTCAGGCGCGCAATGGTCCCGACCTCGTCGGCCGCCATGAGCCGCGAATAGCCGACCATGTCGGCAGCCAGGATTGCTGCAAGCCGACGCGCCACCGCTTCACCTTCATTGCCGAACGAGTGATGAATCCCTGCCGAATGTTAGCTGTGACAGCCTTCGCATTGAAAGCCCCATTCCACAAGGCGCGAAGCGTCTCGCGCCCGCCCAGCCTCGTCGCGCCCGGTCACGCACTCGCGAACGGCTGCAAACCAGTCCATCCCCGGTACAAACCGGCCAAACCGCCTCTGACCGCCCCTACAAAACGGTCAATGCTCTTCCCGCGCGATCCGCTTGGCCTTCGTCGCCAGCCCGTCTAGTCTGGCGGGACAGGCAAATCAGGATGCTGACATGGACCTCATCGACGACCCCAAACCGGGCCAGAACATGCCCGAATTCACCGTCTCCGAGATCTCGGGCGAGGTGAAGCGCACGCTTGAGGGCAGCTTTGGCCGCATCCGTGTGCGCGGCGAGGTGGGGCGCGTGTTCCAGGCCCGCTCGGGGCATCTCTATTACGACATCAAGGACGACCGCAACGTGCTGTCCTGCACCACCTGGAAGGGCCAGGTGTCCAGCCTCTCAGTGACGCCCGAAGAGGGGCTCGAGGTGGTGGTGACCGGCCGCCTGACCGTCTTCGGCGCCCAGTCCAAATACAATCTCAACGTCGACGAGGTCGCGGTCGCGGGCCAGGGCGCGCTGATGGCGCTGTTGGAGAAACGCAAGAAACAGCTTGAATCCGAAGGTCTTTTTGCGCCCGAGCGCAAGCGGCCCCTGCCCTATCTGCCGCAGGTCATCGGGGTGATCACCTCGCCGCAGGGGGCAGTGATCCGCGATATCCTGCACCGGCTGCGCGAACGCTTCCCGCGCAAGGTGCTGATCTGGCCGGTCGCCGTGCAGGGCGCCGCCTGCGCCCCCGAGGTGGCCCGCGCCATCGAAGGGTTCAACCGGCTCACCCCCGGCGGCGCGCTGCCCCGGCCCGACCTGCTGATCGTGGCGCGCGGCGGCGGTTCGATCGAGGATCTGTGGGGCTTCAACGAGGAAATCGTCGCCCGCGCCGCGGCGGCCAGCCAGATCCCGCTCATTTCCGCCGTTGGGCACGAGACCGACACCACGCTGATCGACCATGTGTCCGACCGGCGCGCCCCCACACCCACCGCCGCCGCCGAAATCGCCGTCCCCGTCCGCCTCGAACTGCTCGCCTGGACCGGCGAACAGGGCGCACGCCTGTCACGCGCGGCCACCGATGCGGTGCAGCGCCGCGCCCAGCGCCTGCGCGACCTGTCCCGCGCCCTGCCCCGTCCCGACAGCCTGCTCGACACCCCGCGCCAGCGGCTCGACCGCGCCGCTGAACGCCTGCCCGCGGCCCTGACCCGGGGCGTGCAACGCCATCGCCTGCGGCTGGCCGAACTCTCCGCACCGCTGCGCCCCGCCAGCCTGCGGGCGCTGGTCACCGCCCGCCGCGACCGGCTTGCCAACCTCGGTTCCCGGCTTTCGCCCCGCACGCTCGACCGCGAGATCGCGGCCCAGCGCGACCGCTTGACCCGCCTCTCGGACCGGCTGGACAGCGCCCAGAAAACCCGTATCGACCGCCTGCGCCAGCGCCTTGACGCCACCGACCGGCTGCGTATCCAACTCAGCTACAAGGCGACCCTGGCACGCGGCTACGCCGTGGTGCGCGACGAGGCGGGCGCGCTGCTGACCACGCGAAAACTGGCCGAAAAAGCCGCCGCACTCCAGATCGAATTCGCCGACGGCACATTGGACACAGGCGCCACGCCCGGAAAACCCGCCGCCAGATCCAGACAGACCCCGCCCGAACAAGGCTCGCTTTTCTGATGCTGACGATCTGGGGCCGCAGGACCTCCTCCAACGTACAGGCGCTCATGTGGTGCGTCGGTGAACTCAACCTGCCCCATGTCTGTCATGATGCCGGGCACCGGTACGGCGGGCTGGAGACGCCCGAATTCGGACGCCTCAACCCCAACCGCACGATCCCCGTGCTGCAGGACGGCACCGACACGCCGATCTGGGAAACCGGAGCGATCCTGCGCTATCTCGCCGCCCGCTATGGCAAGGACAGCTTCTGGCCCGCCGACCCGACCCGCCGCGCCCGCGTCGACCAATGGGCCGAGTGGGCCAAGCTGAACGTCGCCATGGGTTTTACCGCACCGGTGTTCTGGCGCGTGGTGCGCACAGCCCGGGCCGGGCGGGACCCCGTTGCAGTCGCCCGCGCCCTGGCGGAGCTGGAGGCGAAACTCACCATCGCAGACGCCCAGTTGTCGCGCCACGCGCATCTCGCGGGCGACGCTTTCACCCTTGCCGATATCCAGCTCGGCCATATCCTCTACCGCTACTACGATATCGACATCCCCCGCGCGCCGCTGCCGCACCTGCGCCTCTACTATCAGAAACTCAGCGCGCGCCCTGCCTTCCGCCAGCACGTGATGGTCCCCTACGACGAGCTTCGGGTCACCTAGAACAGCCGGCCCGAAACCCCTTCATTTCGCTGCAAATACTCCGGGGGAATCGCCACAGGCGATGGGGGCAGCGCCCCCCTGCCCGGCCCGTGTCAAACCCCGACATCCGGCCCGTAGCAGATCATCTCCTCGCCGATCTCCTCCGCCTCGTAGAGCTCGGTCTGGGTGGGGTCCCCCTCGAACTGCGCCACCAGCCCCCGGCCGGTATCGCGGAACACCCAGCATTGCGGGTCATACCTGTCCTCGTAGACGAAACAGATCTGGCCCGCCTGTTCGTACCAGATCCCCTCCTTGCACTCGCCGTCGAGAAAGGACCAGATCACCCGGCGTCCGGACAGGTAGCGCTCGACGCCATAGGCGGTGCCGTCGAACCCGTAGAACAGAGTCTTGCCTTGCGTATAGCGATCGAACTCGTCGGCCGACATGACGGGCTGCGCCACGGCCGGCGAAGACACCATCGCAAGAATCAGGGCCCATCGCATCATGGGACAAGTGTGGCAGAACCGGGTGCCGGGGGCTACTCACTCTTCCCGGCCAGGTCGCGAACCCGCGGGTCCATCACCCGCCGCCACAGCGGCGGCACCGTCGCCAGCACCGCCATGATCGGCATCGCATAGGGCCATTGCGGCATGTCGGGGTCCAGCCGCAGCGCCGCGAAATCGCGGGTCGGGTTCTGATGATGGTCCGAATGGCGCGGCGCGTTCAGCATCATCGCCGAACTGTACCAGTGCGGCGCGTTCCAGGAATGACGTGCGCGGGCCGGTTCATATCGACCGTCCGCCAGCGCTTCGCGCCGCAACCCGTAGTGCTGGATGTAATCTGCCAGCAGAAGCTGAATCTGCGCATAGCCCGCCAGCAGCAGCAGCACCACAACGCCGCGCCCGCCCGCCAGCAGCCAGGCCGCCGCCACGGTTGCCCCCGCCCCCAGCACATAGGCGCGATAGGGTGTCGCCCCCCGCCCCTGCCTGAGCGCGCGCTCCGCCGCCAGCCCGGCCCGGAACGATCCGATCCAGGCGCGTGGCAGGAAGACCCAGAACCCTTGGCCAAACCGCGCCGAATTGGGATCGCGCGGGGTGGCTACCCAGATGTGATGCACCCGCATATGGGCCGAGACATGGTGCCCGAACAGCAGGCTGGTATAGATCGCCGCCCCCAGCCAGCGCTGCCAGCGGTCGCCCCGGTGGATCAGCTCATGCGCGTTCGAGTTCGACACCTGCCCGAAACACAGCGCCACCGCGATCCCCAGCGCCACCGCCTGCGCGCCGGTCAGCGGACCATGGGCCAAAACGGGGATCGCCAGCGCCAGCAACGTGAAATGCGCCAGGGCCAATACCCAGGGCAGCACCCGCGCACCCGCCCAGTCGGCCGCCGGCAGTGGCCGCACCGGCAGCTTGTCCAACACCGCGACGTAGACGGTCATCGACAGCAGCGCCACCCAGGCCCAGCCGCCTCCGGTCAGACAGGCCCCGCCCAGCACGGCATAGGGCAACAGGCTGGCAAGGATGTAGCGATACATGCGATCTCCAAATGCACCCGGAACCCTGCTTAACATCGCGTCAAACCGGCGAAAATCCCTTGCCGGCTCCAGCCTGCGCAAGCCAACCTGTCAAAAAGACCGGAGACTGCCTTGCCCCTAGCCCTGTTCTGGATGGCTGCCGCCTGCGCGCTGGCCTACCTGCCCCTGACACCCCGTCAAGCAAGCCCGCTCCGCAGCCTCGTCAAGACCGGCTCGGTGGCGCTGCTGGCGCTCGCATCGCTGGCCGCCGGTAGCCCGCCCCTGCTGGCTGTGGCCCTGGCGCTCTGCGCGCTGGGCGACTGGCTCCTGTCGCGCGAGACCGAAGCCACGTTCATGGCGGGCGTCGGCGCGTTCGCCGCCGGACACCTGGCCTATGTCGCGCTGTTTCTCACCCATCCAGCCAGCGATCCGGCCCGAATCGCCGCGCAATGGCCCGCATTGGCGGGGCTGGCCCTTCTGGGGCTGGTCATGGCCGCCCTGCTGGCCCCCCGCGCTGGCGCGCTCAAGGGGCCGGTGCTTGGCTACATCCCCATAATCCTCGGCATGGGGGTGTCCGCGCTGGCCCTGCCGCAGGCGGGGCCGCTGGCCTGGGTTCTGCCTTCTGCGGCCGCCTTCATCGCCTCGGACCTGATCCTCGCGACCGAGAAATTCCTTCTGCCGCCCGACCACCTGGCCCTGCGCCTGACACCTTATCTGGTCTGGCCGCTCTACTGGGGCGCGCAGGCCGGGTTCGCCATCGCGCTCACCTGACCCTTTGCAACTGCCGCCAATCCGCATTAGGTGAGATAAAACCGCAAACGGAGGCCCGGACATGGCGTTTTTCTCGAAACTCAAGGACCGGCTGTTCAAATCTTCCTCGAAGATCGAACAGGGACTGGATGCGATCGTCGAGGATGGCGGCGTCGAAGAACCGGCAAGCCCCCGGCCCGACCCGGTGATCCCGCAGCCCGAACCCGAACCCCAGCCGGTTCCCGAAGTGCCCGACAGGCCCGAGGTGCCGCAACCCGAACCGGCCGACCCCGGCCCCGCGCCCGTGCCGCCCGAAGCCCCGCAACCCGCCGACCCGATTCCGCCCCCTTCCGCGCCCGAGGAAAGCGGCGCCAGCCGGAGTCTGCTGGGGCGCCTCTTCAGCCGTCCCGGCCCCGGTCCCGTCCTGCGCCGCACCCTGGACGACGAGATGCTGGAACAGCTCGAAGAGCTGCTGATCGCCGCCGACATGGGCGTCGACACCGCCCTGCGGGTCACCTCCAACATCGCCGAGGGCCGCATCGGCCGCAAACTCTCGAGCGCCGAGATCAAGGCGCTGCTGGCGGCCGAGATCACCCGTATCATGGAGCCGGTGGCGCGGCCGATGCCGCTCTATCCGAAGCGGCCCCAGGTGGTGCTGGTGGTGGGGGTCAACGGCTCGGGCAAGACCACCACGATCGGCAAGCTCGCCAGCCAGTTCAAGTCCGCCGGCAAGAAGGTGGTGATCGCCGCCGGCGACACGTTCCGCGCCGCCGCCGTCGAACAGCTCCAGGTCTGGGGCGACCGCGCCGGCGTGCCGGTTCTGACCGCGCCCGAGGGCTCGGACCCCGCCAGCCTCGCCTTCGACGCCATGACCCGCGCCCAGGCCGATGGCGCCGACCTGCTGCTGATCGACACGGCGGGCCGGTTGCAGAACCGCGCCGACCTGATGGAGGAACTGGCCAAGATCGTCCGCGTCATCCGCAAGAAGGACGACACCGCCCCCCACAACACGCTCCTGGTGCTCGACGCCACCACCGGCCAGAACGCGGTCAGCCAGGTCGAGACCTTCCAGAAACTCGCCGATGTCTCCGGCCTCGTGATGACCAAGCTCGACGGCACCGCCAAGGGCGGCATCCTCGTCTCTCTGGCCGACCGGTTCGGCCTGCCGATTCACGCCATCGGCGTCGGCGAGCAGATCGACGACCTTGCCCCCTTCGACCCCAAGGACTTCGCCGCCGCCCTGACCGGGCTGGACCGGTCCTGATCTTCATCTTTTCCAAAATACTCCCGAGGGTCCGGGGGCAGGCAGCCCCCGGCCGCGCCACGCAGTGAAAGACCCGTATGTGAGCGACTGGCTGATCTCTCTCGAAGGCACTGCCGCAGGTCATGACCTCGCGCTGGGTCTCGCCCTCATGGCCGCCTTCCTGCATGCGGTGTTCGGCGCGCTCCAGAAAGGCCGCCACGATCCCTGGCTCAGCCGCGGCGCCATCGACGGCGCCTATGCGCTGATGGCCGCGCCGTTTGCCTTTTTCGTGGTGCCATGGCCCGAACCGCACATGTGGCCGATCTTCGCGACCGCCTGGCTCATCCATGTCTTCTACAAGCTGTTCCAGGCCATGGCCTACAGCCGCGGCGCCTATACGGTCGTCTACCCGGTGGTGCGCGGCACCGGGCCGCTGTTCACTGTCTTCGGTGCCTATCTGCTGTTCGGCGAAACCTTCACCGGCGTGCAATGGCTGGGGGTCGCGGTGCTGCTGTCGGGCATCTTCGGGCTGGCGGTCTACAACATGATCTTTCTCGAAACCGCACGCGAGACGCTGCTGCCGGCGCTGGGGCTGGCGGTGCTGACCGGGCTCTTCGTGGCGCTCTACACCACCTATGACGCCTATGGCATCCGTGCCACCGCCAACCCGTTCACTTTCCTGGCCTGGTTCTTCTTCATCGACGGGCTGGTGTTTCCGGTCATCGCCACGTTGCGCTGGCGCAGCCTGATTCACCGCCCGGCGCCCGGTCCGCTGCTTGTGCGCGGCTTTGCCGGCGGCTTCGTGGCGTTCTTTTCCTTCGGCGCCATCATGCTGGCCACCCGGCTGGACAAGGTGGGCGAGGCCGCCGTGCTGCGCGAGACCTCGACCGTTTTTGCCGCGCTCATCGGCTGGCTGGTGCTGAAAGAGACGGTCGGTCCCCGCCGGATCGCGCTGATGGGGTTGATCGCGGCGGGCGCGGTGATAGTTGAGTTTGGAAGCTGATAGGATGGACAAGAGCGGAATGGCGGCAGACAAGGATATCAACCCGATCATCAAGCAGGTGCTGGAACTGGGTCCCACCGTGGCCTTCTTCCTGATCTACCTGCGTCTCCGGGACGACACGTTCAATCTGGCCGGCAGCGAGTATTCCGGCTTTATCGTCGCGACCCTGCTGTTCGTGCCGATCCTGCTGGTGGCGATCGCCGCACTCTGGGGGCTGACGGGCAAGCTCAGCCGGATGCAGATCTTCACAGCCTTCATGGTGATCTTCTTCGGCGGTCTCACCGCCTGGTTCAACGACGAGCGCTTCTTCAAGATGAAGACCACGCTGGTCTACGGTGCTTTTGCCATCCTGCTCGGGATCGGGCTGCTGCGGGGACGCTCGTACCTGGCCTATGTGCTGGGCGATGTGCTGCCCATGCGCAACGAGGGCTGGATGATCCTCACCCGGCGGCTCTGCGCCGCCTTTACCCTGCTTGCCCTGGCCAACGAGGCGGTCTGGCGCACATTGTCGACCGACCTCTGGGTCAAGATCGAGACTTTCGGCTTTCCGATCGCGCTGATGGGGTTCATCATGCTGCAATTCGGCCTGCTGCAACAGCACATGATCGAGCCCGGCCAGGACGAGGACTGAGGACCGGGCGGCACGCTCCCGCCGGTCGCCGGACCGCTCGCGGCGGCCCCGGACCCGGCCTCAGGCATCTCTTCACTTGATCGGGAGCCCGACCCCGCCTAGACCTGAAGGCTGAGGAGGGTCGTTCCGGATGATATCCCTGCCCGATAGCGGTTTTCTCGCCGAAGCCTCGCCACGGCTCCGGCAGATGCTGGATGCCCAGGCCAGCCAGGTCCGGCTGGACCGGGGTACGTTGCTTTTCAACCAGGGGGACGCCGGGGATGCACTCTATGCCGTTCTCGACGGCGCGATGGAAATCTCGATTCTGTCGCTCGACGGGCGGAAACTGTCGCTCGACCTGATGGGGCCGGGGTCGGTGTTCGGAGAGATCGCGCTGTTCGATCCGGGCACCCGCACCGCCACGGTAACCGCTGTCGAGACCTCCCTGCTCCTGCGGGTGCTCAGCACCGACGTCATGCGGGAACTGCGCAGCCATCCAGAACTGGCCATCGACATGATCCGGCTGGCCGGACAAAGAATGCGCTGGATGGGCAACCAGCTGAACGAACAGGTGTTCCTGCCCGTGGCCACCCGGGTGGCCCGCAAACTCCTGCATCTCGCCCCCCGCCACGGTGCGCGGGCCGGCGCGGTACGCCTGTCACAGGCAGAGCTGGCGGAATATGTGGGCGCCACGCGCGAGGCGGTTTCCAAGACGCTGTCCGGCTGGAAACGGCAGGGGATCGTCGACGTGACACGCGGCCATGTCTCGATCCTCGACTTCCGGGCGATGCAGGCCCTGGCCGATCCCGAACAGATATAATCGCCGATTTTGCCTCGGCAGTGAACTGGATCACAGAGCCGCGACCCGATTTCGGGCCATTCTGTCCGAGGTTACCGTCCCGAGGCTGGTGAGCATCCCCAATGTTCCATCCCGAACCGGTCTCTTACCTCACCTGAGCCATGTGCGCCCGCACATGGCTCTTTTTCCGCAGGGCTCATTCGGCCGCCGGCGTGTCCTGGCTGAACAGGTTGATCCAGCCCCCGGCCGCCCGCCGCCGCCAGATCGAACTGACGAACATCCGTTCCTCACGGTCGCGGCCAACACGCCGGAACCGCGCCGAATAGCTGAGCACCGCACAATCCGGGGCAAGGTCGATCACCCGTGCGTCGGCGAGTTCGAAAGCGGCGACAGTCGGGCCGCCCGCCAGTTGACCCGCATGCGCGTCTCGCCCCGCGAATCCGTCGGGATAAACCCCCAGGAAATCGGGCGACAGCAATGCCGCGTCCGCCGAGCCATCACCAGACACCAGCGCCAGCCAGACCTGCGTTTCATGTTCCAGCAACTCGTTCAGCAATGCCGCCTGCATCCTGCCCTCCCCCTCAAGGAAAGACGGCCGGGAAATTCCCGGCCGCCCCATCCTTTCGTTGCCCGATGGCTCAGTTGCCGAGGCCCAGCGCCACGAAACGCGGCTCGCCACCCCGGCGCACCAGCAGCAGCAGCGACTTGCGCCCGGCTTCGCGGGCCTCGTCGATGCGGGCCTCGAAATCGGCCAGCGTGCTGACCTTCTGCTGCCCGGCCTCGGTGATCACATCGCCGCCGCGCAGGCCCTTTTCGAACGCTTCCGAAGTCTCGTCGACATCGGTCACAACCAGCCCCGCCGCGTCATCCGCCAACCCCAGTTCGTTCCGCATCTCGTCGGTCAGCATGCTGACGGTCAGGCCGAGGAATTGCTTTTCCACGGCTTCGGGTTCCGACTGTTCGTCGCCGCTGCCACCGCCGGTCTCGGACCGCTCTGCATCCTCGCGCCGGCCGAGCGTGACCAGAACCGTCTGCGTGCTGCCGTCGCGCTGTACCACCACCCGAACGGATTTGCCGACCTCGGTCTCACCCACGCGGCGCACCAGATCGCGGGTGTCGCTCACCTCGGCACCATCGAAATTCACGATCACGTCGCCGGCCTTGAGCCCCGCCTCTTTCGCCGGGCCATCCGGCACGTCGCTGATCAGGGCGCCACTGGCCTTAGCCAGTCCCATCGCCTCGGCCATGTCCTCGGTCACATCCTGGATGCGAACGCCCAGCCAGCCGCGGCGGGTTTCGCCATACTTGCGCAGCTGGTCCACGACCTTGGTCACCACGTTCGACGCCATCGAGAAGCCGATGCCGATCGAACCGCCGTTGGGCGACAGGATCGCGGTGTTCACCCCGATCACCTCGCCTTCCATGTTGAACAGCGGCCCGCCCGAGTTGCCCCGGTTGATGGCCGCGTCGGTCTGGATGTAGTCGTCATAGCTGCCGCTCAGCGCCCGGTTCCGAGCCGACACGATGCCTGCGCTGACCGAGAACCCCTGCCCCAGCGGGTTGCCCATCGCGATGACCCAGTCGCCCACGCGCATCGTGTCGGAATTGCCGAACTTGACGTATTTCAGCGGGCCTTCCGCCTCGACCTTCAGCAGGGCGATATCGGTCTTTTCGTCGGTGCCGATCACCTTGGCCGGAAGATCCTTGCTGGGCTGGCCGTCGCCGGGAAAGAACTCGATCAGGATCTCGTCCGCCTCGGCGATCACGTGGTTGTTGGTGACGATATAGCCGTCCTCGGAAATCACGAAACCAGACCCCAGCGCGGAACTGCGCCGCGGCCGGTTGTCGCCGCCATTGCGGTCCTGGAAGTCGCGAAAGAAATCCTCGAAGGGCGAGCCTTCGGGTACGATCCCCTGCGGCCCCGACCGGCCTTCGATCAGGGTCGACGTGGTGATGTTGACCACCGCCGGGCTGATCCTTTCGGCCAGCGGCGCCAGGCTTTCCGGCCGCGCCGCGGCCATGAGCGTCTGGACGAGCACGAAAACCAAGGTCAGCAATGCAAGCGCCATCAGCCTTGCGTTGGTCATCCTGTTGTCGCGTGCCACGGAAATACTGCGTGCCTTTGGCTGCACTGGGGGCCTCCTTGTCACCAACCTGCGCATCGGCCCACAGCTCCGGGCCGATCTGTTTCTAGGCAAACAATGTAGTCGGTTTGACACCGCCCGCAACTCGGGATCGTGGAGAAATGAACTTGTGCAGCCATCAATCGCTCAAAACCCGATCTGGTAGGCGCACCAGACGAGGATGAGACCAAGAACCATGCTCAGCAGGCCGGTCTGCCGCCGCGCCGCAAGCGGCAGGCTGCGCAGGATTTCAAGCAGACGCTCGACAAGCGAAGGGGCCAGCGCATAGGCCAGCCCCTCGACGATCAGCACCAGCCCTAAGGCCAGAACCAACATGCCCATCAGTCAGCCGTACCGGAAGGCGACTTGAGGTAGTTGAAGAACTCCGAATCCGGGCTCAGCACCAGCGAGCTGTTGCCGCCCTTCAGCGCCTTTTCATAAGCAGAAAGCGAGCGGTAGAACTCGAAGAATTCCGGATCCTTGCCAAAGGCTTCGGCAAAGATCGCATTGCGTTCGGCATCTGCCTCGCCTCGGGCGATCTCGGCCTCGCGGCGCGCCTCCGAGACCAGCTCGACCACGGTCCGGTCGGCCTGGGCCCTGATCCGCTGCGCCGCTTCCTCACCGCGCGCCACCTCGTCGGCAGCCTCGCGTTCCCGCTCGGCCCGCATCCGGGCAAAGGTGGCGTTCAGGTTGGCCTCGGGCAGGTCGGTACGCTTCAATCGCACGTCGATCACCTCGAGCCCCAGATCGCGCGCCTCGAAGATGGCGCCGTTGCGGATGCGCAGCATCAGCGCGGCGCGGTCGGAACTGAGGATGTCGTTCGAGCTGACCGAACCCAGAACCTCGCGGGTCTTGGCCCGCAGGATCGAATCGAGGCGCGTCTCGGCGGTCGCAATACCGCCGACACCGACTGCCTGGCGGAACTGCCGCACATCGGTGATCCGGTAGCGGGCGAAGGCATCGACCACCAGTCGGCGGTCATCGAGCGGGGTGACTTCCAGCGGCCCCACCTCGCGGCTGAGGATACGGTCGTCATAGCGTACGACCTCCTGGATCAGCGGGATCTTGAAGGCCAGTCCCGGCTCTTCCTTGACGGTGACGACACGTCCGAATTGCAGCACCAGCGCCTTTTCGCGCTCGTCCACGATAAACAGTGACGACAGGCCCAGCGCGATCAGGACGACCACGATCGGCAGAAGAAAGGTCGATTTGCGCATCAGTTGTTCTCCTTGTCGCCGGACTTGCGCAGCTCGTTCAGCGGCAGATAGGGCACAACCCCCTGGCTGCCCGTGCCATCACTGTCGAGGATCACCTTGTCGACATCGCCCAGAACCTGCTCCATCCGCTCCAGATACAGGCGCTTGCGGGTGACATCGGGCGCCTTGAGGTATTCTTCCAGAACCGCCGAGAAGCGGCTGGCTTCACCCTGCGCCTCGTTCACCACGCGGGCACGATAGCCTTCGGCCTCTTCCAGCACCTGCGCCGCTTCACCGCGCGCGCCGGCCAGAACCCGGTTGGCATAGGCATCCGCCTGTTTCTCCAGACGGTCGCGTTCCTGCCCGGCCGACTGCACCTCGCGGAAGGCGTCCTTGACCGGCTCCGGCGGGTCGGCCCCGTCAAAGTTCACCCGGACGATGTTGATGCCCGAGTTGTAGCTATCGAGCGTCGACTGGATCAGTTCTTCCAGCCGCTCGGCAATGATCGCACGGTCGCGGTTCAGGATCGGCGCCAGTTCCGACTGCGCGATGATCTCGCGCATGGCAGATTCCGACACCGCCTGGATGGTCTGGCGCGGATCGCGCAGGTTGAACAGGAATTCCGCCGGATCATTGATGTTCCAGACAACCTGGAAATCGATATCGACGATGTTCTCGTCCCCGGTCAGCATCAGCCCGGCATCGCTGCCCCGCGCGCCCGACCCAATGGTCTCGGTCTGTTCGACCTTGACCGGGATCACCTCGGCGGTGACCAGCGGCCAGGGCGCAAAGTTCAGGCCCTCGGTGCCGATCCCGGCAAACTCGCCCAGAAACAGTTCGACCGACTGTTCTTCGGGCTTGACGGTGTAGAAGCTCATCATGCCCCACAGGCCCACTGCCACCACAAGGCCCAGCCCCACGGTACCACGGGTAAAGGCCGGGCCTCCGCCTCCGCCGGGCCCGCGGCCATTGCCGCCACCCCGGTTGCCGGACTGGCCGCGCCCGCCCATCAGGACGCGCAGCTGTTCCTGGCCCTTTTTCATCAGTTCGTCGATCTCGGGGATCTGCGGGCCATCGCCATCGGGCGGCCGCTTGCCACCATTGTTTCCCCTGTTGCCGCCGCCACCGGAAGAGCCGCCGCCCCCCCAGGGGCCACCTGAGTTGCCCGCCATATGTCGTTTTTCCCCTTGTTGTTCAAACTGCCGTTGCCGGCATTCCCTCTAACGTGAGCATTTCGCCCGTCAATTCAAGCGCTGCGGACCGGTTGCCGCAGGGTAACAAGTTCTTCGGCCATTACGGGATGAACCGCAACCGTCCTGTCAAAATCTTCCTTGGTCGCGCCCATTTTTACCGCGATGCCGACCAGCTGGATCATTTCGCCCGCACCGGGCGCCACGATATGGCAGCCCAGCACCTTTCGCGACGCTTTGGACACGATCAGTTTCATCAGCACCCGCTGGCTGCGCCCGGCAAAGGCCGACTGCATCGGCTTGAACGAGGTGGCATAGATCTCGACCGGCTCCTGCGCGGCGGCCTCCTCCTCGCTCAGCCCCACGGTGCCCATCTCGGGTTGGGTGAAGATCGCGGTCGGGATCAGCGCGTGATCGACCGGCGTCGGCTTGCCCCGGAACACCGTATCGACAAAAGCCATGCCCTCGCGAATTGCCACGGGCGTCAGGTTGACCCGGTCGGTCACGTCGCCGATCGCATAGATCGAGGGCACCGCAGTCTGGCTGTATTCGTCAACAACGATCTGCCCCTTGCGGCCCAGTTCGACGCCCAGCCCCTCAAGCCCCAGCTCGTCCGCATTGGGCGCCCGGCCGGTGGCGAACATCACCTGGTCGAACAGCTCCTCGTCGCCATTGGTGGCCGTGACCCGGATCCGGTCGCCCTCGCGTTCCATCTCCAGCACATTGGTGCCCAGATGCAGCCTGATGCCGTTCCGGCACATCTCCTCGCTGACCAGCCCGCGCGCCTCGTCGTCAAACCCGCGCAGGATCTGCGCGCCGCGATAATACTGCGTCACCTCGACGCCCATGCCGTTCATGATGCCCGCAAATTCGCAGGCGATGTAACCGCCGCCCACGATCAGCATCCGCTCGGGCAGTTTCTCCAGATGGAAGATCTCGTTCGACGTGATGCCCAGCTCGGCCCCCTTGATCTCGGGTTTCACCGGGCGGCCGCCGGTGGCGATCAGGATATGTTTTGCGCTCTTGCGGGTGCCATCCGACAGCTCGACCGTATGCGCATCGACCAGCCGCGCGCGCATGTCGAAAGTCTCGACCCCGTTGTTCTTCAGGATGCCACGATAGACCCCTTCCAGCCGGTCCAGTTCCGCATGCAGCTTGCCGCGGAACACCTCCCAGTCGAACGCGCCCGGCTGGACGTCCCAGCCATAGGCCTGCGCATCCTCGACCAAACCGGCATATTCGCTGGCAAAGACCATAAGCTTTTTCGGCACGCAGCCCCGGATCACGCAGGTGCCGCCATAGCGGTCCTCTTCGGCCAGCGCCACCTTGGCCCCGGTCTCACCCGCCGCCACACGCGCCGCGCGCACGCCGCCCGATCCGCCGCCGATGACAAAAAGGTCGTAATCAAAACTCATGTGCCTGTCTCGCTTTCCTGCCGCCGCCCGAAAGGCGGGGCGCCTTGTCTCTTGCGCGTCGCGACGCGGTGAACCGTTCACTTAAGGCCCGATGCTCCGAAAACAACGGGCGTCTCGCCTGCCTGCCCCTAATCCGCCAGATCGGTGAACAGGTTGTCGCTTTCGACAAAATCCAGCCGGTCATGTTCCACCGTGCCCTGGTTGATGTCGCGGATCTCCACCCGCCCGTCGCCATGCCCCAGCACCACGGTATCGCAAATGTCGATGAAAAGTCCGTTCTCGACCACACCGGGGATCTGGTTCAGCACCAGTGCCACCTGCCTTGGATTGCCGATCCGTTGCAGGTGCAGGTCCAGGATATGGTTGCCCTCGTCGGTAATGAAAGGCGTGTCGCCGTTCATCCGCAACGTCGCCGTCCGCCCCAGCACATCCATCGAGATCAGCGTCTCCTCGATCAGCGCCTGGGTGGTCTGCCAGCCAAATGGGATCACCTCGACCGGCAAGGGAAAGGCGCCCAGACGACCCACTTCCTTGCCGACATCGGCAATCACCACCATCTGGTCCGACGCGGTCGCCACGATCTTTTCCTGCAACAGTGCGCCGCCGCCGCCCTTGATCAGGTTCAGGTCGCCGTCAAATTCATCCGCCCCGTCGATCGTGATGTCGAGCCAGCGCGCCTCGTCCAGCGTGATGATCTCGATCCCCACCTCGCGGGCAAGCTGCGCCGTGCGGGTCGAAGTCGGCACGCCGCGCATCTTCAGCCCCTCCTTGCGCACCATGTCGCCCAGGCAGCGCACCAGCCAGGCCGCGGTGGACCCGGTGCCCAGACCGACGCGCATTCCGTCCTCGACCATGTCGGCCGCGCGTTTGGCGGCGACGAACTTGGCCTTGTCGATGGGCGACAATTCTCCGGTCATGACGGCATCCCCTGTTGCGAATGCGGGCGTTATAGCAAGGATACGCCGCTATGCGAGGGAGAATTGCACCCGTGCCGCCCTGCGCAAGCCCTCGGGGGGGCGGAAACGCCGTTCCGTCAGCCGCCCAGGCGCCCTTCCACCTCTGCGGTGAAATCCTCGCCCCGGCGCTCGAAATTGTCATACTGGTCAAAGCTCGCCGCCGCCGGGGCCAGCAGCACCGTGTCCCCTGCCTCAGCCTCTTCCATCGCCCGCTCGACGGCGCGCGCCATGGTGGTGCAGACCTCGGCCTCCACCTCCAGCTGAAGCGCGAACTGCGCCGCCTCGCGCCCGATCACATAGGCCTTCAGCACTTCGCCCAAGGCCCCGTTCAGCGCCGCGATGCCGCCCTCCTTCTGCAAGCCGCCGCAGATCCAGCGGATCCGCCGGAACGCGCCCAGCGCCTTTTGCGCCGCGTCCACGTTGGTGGCCTTGCTGTCGTTGACAAAGGTGACGCCGCCCGCCTCGGCCACGATCTGGCTGCGGTGCGGCAGGCCGGGATAGCTGCGCATCCCCGCCTCGATCGTCCGCGGGCTCAGCCCCAGCGCCCGGCAGGCCGCATAGGCCGCACAGGCGTTCTGGTGGTTGTGCACCCCCGGCAGGCCGCGGATCTCGCGCAGGTCGATCGAGCCCGCCTGCCGCCCCTTGCGGTATTCGCTCAGGAACCCCTTGCGCGCGAAGACCTGCCAGCCCGGCCCGGTCAGCTTGCGGCTGACCGACACCCGGATCACCCGGTCGTCCGCCGGCCCCTCCGAAAGCTGCCCCGCCAGGTACAGCCCCTCGGTCTCGTCTACCCCGATCACCGCCCGGTCCGGCCCGCCCTCGGCAAAGAGGCGCCGCTTGGCCGCGAAATACCCGCCCATACCGGCATGCCGGTCCAGGTGATCGGGTGAGAGATTGGTGAACACCGCCACATCCGGCGTCAGCGCGCGGGCCAGATCGGTCTGGTAACTGGAAAGCTCCAGCACCACGACCGAGCCCTCTTCGCCCGGCGCGATATCCAGCACCCCGCGCCCGATATTGCCCGCCAGTTGCGCGGGCCGCCCCGCCTCGGTCAGGATGTGGTGGATCAGCGCCGAGGTGGTCGATTTCCCATTCGACCCGGTCACCGCCACCACCCGCGGCAGCGTGTCGAACCCGTCCCACTCAGGGCCCGCAAAGGAGCGGAAGAACAGCCCGATATCGTTGTCCACCGGAATGCCGGCCTCCAGGGCCGCGGCAATCACCGGGTTCGGCTCGGGGTAGAGATGCGGAATGCCCGGCGATACGATCAGGCAGGCGACATCGTCCCAGACACCCGGCTTGCGCAGGTCGCGGATGACGAATCCCTCGCCCTCGGCACCCTCGCGCGCGGCCGCGTTGTCATCCCAGCAGAGCGCCTCGGCGCCCCCCGCCCGCAAGGCCCGCGCCGTGGCCAGCCCCGACCGGCCCAAGCCCAAAACCGCCACATTCGCGCCCGCAAACCCTCTGACCGGGATCATGCTCGCTCTCCCTCAAACCCATCTGACTGCCACCCTGTACCGAGGCTTTGGCGGATTGCAAGCAGGGTCAATCGGGGATCCGGAAAAGGAACCTGTTCCGGTCCGCGCGTGCGGTTGTTTGACTCGACCGGTGCCGAGAAGACCCGATCCGCCGTCCGCCTGTCCGAACTTGGCCGCAGCGCGGTCGGGCCATGATCTCAAGAAGAACGGACGTTTTTCAATGCGGTTCAGACCGGTCCGTGATATCAAAGCAAGGATGGCGGACCTGGTCGCTTTTGCGTTCGGCACAGGCCCGGTCACCCCTCTCACCTTCTCCAGCAAAGGTCGTTCGTCATGACACGAGATCAGATGATCGCCCATATCCTCGCCGCCAATGCCGTTGCCAAAGGCGCCGCAGAACATGGCCATCACCCCTTCGGCGCGGTGCTCGTCGGGCCCGACGATACGATCCTCATGCGTCAAGGCAACATCGACACAGTCCATCATGCCGAAACCGAACTCGCCCGGCGTGCCGCGTCAGCCTACGCGCCAGAGTTTCTGTGGACCTGTTCGCTGGTCACCACCGCAGAGCCCTGCGCCATGTGTGCCGGTACTCTCTATTGGGCAAATATCGGACGGCTGATCTACGGCTTCGAAGAGACGACGCTTCTAGCGCTTACCGGAGACCACGCCGAGAACCCGACCCTGAACATGCCCTCGCGCACAGTGCTCGCATCCGGACAAAAGAAGATCGAGGTACACGGCCCCTTCCCGGAAATCGAAGAGGCGCTTGTGGCGCCGCATCGCGATTTCTGGCGTCAGTAGAGTAGCCTGCCGGCATCGGCCTTCCGGCTGGCATGACCACGCCCCGCCCTTTCGTACCCGGCTGCATCGGCAGCGTGACCCGTGCGACCAGAGGGAAGTTCGGCGCAATCGCGATCTCATCAGACAATCCGCCTTCCGGTCCTCCGGGGAACTGCCAATTTAAGAAGCTCAGACCGACTGAGGCCCAAAAGGAGCCGCGCCGCCGACGCACCCGAAGGCCGTCTGGACCCGGATCGTGCCCGCCACCCTGTACCCGCTCACTGACGGTTTCCACGCGGACTCGGTCGGGGTCGTGGAAAGGCCGGCACTCCGATTGATCAAGCGACCACTAGGCGTCCCATAAGCGCCATCAGGACGTCTGCTCCACTCAAGTCGCCATTATCAATCCCGGAACACCATCTTGTTGCGGCTTGGCCTCGAGATAGAGACCCAACCGCCTCGCCATCGCGACCTGCACGGCCAGAAACGAGACAAACGGTGTCCCAATCAGGAGCAGCCCCACCCCGTACAAAACGGTCAATTCACGGGACAAAAGGCCCGCCTCAGCGGATCTTCAGCGTCGCCAGACCGATCATCGCCAAGATCAGCGAGATGATCCAGAACCGGATCACGATGGTGGGCTCGGCCCAGCCCTTCTTCTCGTAATGGTGATGGATCGGGGCCATCAGGAACACCCGCTTCCCGGTCCGCTTGAAATAGAGGACCTGGATGATGACACTCAGGGCTTCCACGACAAAAAGCCCGCCGACAATGGCCAGTACCAGCTCGTGCTTTGTGGCCACCGCGATCGCGCCCAGCGCGCCGCCCAGCGCGAGCGAGCCGGTATCGCCCATGAAGACGGCGGCCGGAGGCGCGTTGTACCACAGGAACCCCAGCCCGGCGCCAAAGAGCGCGGCGGTGAAGATCAAGATCTCTCCGGTCCCCGGTACATAATGTACATCGAGATATTCGGTGAAATCGACCCGCCCCACCGCATAGGCGATGACGCCCAGAGTGGAGGCCGCGATCATCGCCGGCATGATCGCCAGACCGTCCAGACCGTCGGTTAAATTGACCGCGTTGGCGGCGCCCACGATGACGCAAATCGAGAAGGGAATGTAGAAATAGCCGAGGTTTATCAAGGTGTTCTTGAAGACCGGCAGGGCCAGTTGGTTTTGCAGTGCCTCGGGGTGGTTATAGCCGGCCCAAAGCGCGGCGATCACCGCGATGATGATGCCCAGGGCCAGCCGCAGTTTGCCCGGCACGCCCTTGGTGTTCTGCTTGGAGACCTTGGCATAGTCGTCGGCGAAACCGATGCTGGCATAGGCGAGTGTCACGAAGAGCACCAACCAGACAAACGGATTGTCCCACCGCGCCCAGAGCAGGGTCGAGGTGACCAACGCTCCTACAATCAGCAACCCCCCCATCGTGGGCGTCCCCGCCTTCGAGAAATGTCCCGCCGGTCCATCGTCACGGATAGGCTGGCCCTTGCCCTGCTTGCGGCGCAGTACGTTGATCAGCGGCCTTCCGAACAGGAAACCGAAGATGAGCGCCGTCATGAAGGCACCGCCCGCCCGGAAGGTGATGTAGCGGAAGAGGTTCCAGACATCCCCCCCGTCCGACAAGATCGTCAACCAGTATAGCATGCGCCCCGTCCCTAATCGTTCGCCGATTTTTCCGATCCGGCCCCATGGCCCATTTCCCGCAGCGCGTCAACAAGCCGCGCCAATCCCATGCTGAGCGATCCCTTGACCAGCACGATATCGCCGGCGGCGACCAGCTCGGGAACCCGTACCGCCATCTCCGCACTGGTTTCCGCCCAAAAACCCCGCTTGCCCTCGGGCAGCGCCGCGTGCAGCTCCCGCATCAGCGGGCCGATGCAATGCACATGGTCGACGTCGGCCATCGCCGGATGGGCCGCCAGTCCGGCGTGCAACACCGCGGCTTCCGGCCCCAACTCCTTCATGTCGCCCAGAAAGGCGATGCGGCGCGGACCGGACGTCAGCGCCAGCACATCGAGCGCCGCGCCGGTCGAGGTGGGGTTGGCATTGTAGCTGTCGTCCAGCAGGGTAATCACACCGTCAGACAGCGTGACGGTTTCCCGCGCGCCGCGCCCCTTGTAGGGAACCCAACCTTCGAGCCCGGCCAGCGCCGGCAACCGATCGGCGTCCAGCGCGTCGCAACAGGCCAGCGCGCCCAAGGCGTTCATCGCGAAATGGAGACCCGCCGTTTGAAGAGTGAAACTCACGCGCCCCTCGGGGGTTTCCGCCTCGGCGCGGGTCTGGGTTCCCTCGACCCGGGCTGCGAGCAGGCGATAGTCCTGCGCGGTGCGACCAAAGGAAACCTGCCGCGCCCCGACGTCAGCGGCGACCTGACGCAGGATATCGGCCTCGGCGATATCGGCGTTCAGCACCGCCACCCCGCCGGGTTCCAGCCCTTGCATGATCGCGGCCTTTTCACGGGCGATGCCGGCCACGTCGTCAAAGGCTTCGAGATGCACCGCAGCGACGGTGGTGACCATCGCAACATGCGGCCGGGCCTGCCGGGCCAGCGGGGCGATCTCTCCGGGATGGTTCATGCCGATCTCGATCACCGCATACTCGGTGTCGCGCGGCATGCGCGCAAGGGTCAGCGGCACGCCCCAATGGTTGTTGTAGCTGGCAACGCTGGCATGGGTGCGCCCCTGCGTGCCCAGCATGGCGGCCAGCATCTCCTTGGTCGAGGTCTTGCCGACGCTGCCGGTCACCGCCACGACCCGCGCGCCGGTGCGCGCGCGTCCGGCACGGCCCAGCGCCTCGAGCCCGGTTTGGACGTTATCGACCAGCAACAGCGGCGCATTCTCGGGCACCCCCTTGGGAATGCGCGAGACCAACGCGGCGCCCGCGCCCTTTTCCAGCGCCTGAGCCACGAAGTCATGCCCGTCGCGCGCCGCGGTCAGCGCCACGAAAAGGTCTCCCGGTTCGAGAGTGCGGGTATCGATGGATACGCCGGCGACCTGCCAGTCGCCGATGGCGCGGCCTCCGGTGGCCTTGGCGGCCTCGGTTGCGGTCCAGAGTGTCATGCGCCCCGTCCTTCCAATGCGGCCACGGCAATGCTGGCCTGTTCCACATCGTCGAAGGGCAGCACCCTGTCACCGACGATCTGGCCGCTTTCGTGCCCCTTGCCGCAGATCAACAGCGCATCGCCCGGTTCCAGCGCATCCACGCCACGCAGGATCGCCTCGGCACGGTCCCCAACCTCGATGGCCTCTGGCGCGCCCTGCATCACCGCCGCCCGGATCACGGCGGGGTCCTCGCTGCGCGGATTGTCGTCGGTGACAAACACGATATCCGCATTCGCTGCCGCCGCCTGGCCCATCAGCGGGCGTTTGGTGGCGTCGCGGTCCCCGCCGGCACCGACAATGGCCACCAGCCGGCCCATCACATGCGGACGCAGCGCCCGCAGCGCGGTCGACACCGCGTCGGGCGTATGGGCGTAGTCGACAAAGACCGTCGCGCCATTATCGCGGGTTGCGGCAAGCTGCATCCGGCCCCGGACGGTGGACAGATGCGGCAGGGTCTCGAAGACAGGCTCCGGGTCGCCGCCGCTTGCGATCACCAACCCGGAGGCCAGCAGGATGTTTTCCGCCTGGAAGCCTCCGATCAGGTTCAGGCGGGCCTGATGTGGCTTGCCTCGCCACGCGAACAACAGCTCCTGGCCTGTCGCATCGAACCGCTGGTTGATGAGGCTCAAATCGCAGGGCCCGCGACCCACGGTCAGAATCGCTTGCCCCCGCGCGGCGGCGATGGCGCGCATCTCGGCGCCCTTGGCATCGTCCATGTTGATCACCGCGACACCGTCGGGCGGCAGCACCCGGCGGAACAGCGCGGCCTTGGCGGCGAAATAGGCCTCGAAAGTGGCGTGATAATCCAGGTGGTCCTGGGTGAAATTGGTGAAACCGGCCGCTTTCAGGTGCACACCGTCCAGCCGGCGCTGTTCCAGCCCGTGGCTGGACGCCTCCATCGCCGCATGGGTGACGCCTGCGGCCGCAGCCTCCGCCAGACAGCGATGCAGGGTAATCGGGTCCGGCGTCGTATGGGCCAGCGGTGCGGTCCATGCGCCTTCGACCCCGGTGGTGCCAAGGTTCACGGCGGTATGGCCCAGCTCGGTCCAGATCTGCCTGACAAAGGTAGAGACCGACGTCTTGCCGTTGGTTCCGGTGACTGCGACCATGGTGTCAGGCTGCCCCCCGAACCAGAGTGCCGCGGCGCAGGCCAGCGCCTGGCGCGGGTCCTCGACCACGACCAGGGCGGCATCCGAGGCCGCCAGTTCGCTTTCGGCAATGCCTGCGCCTTCGGCATCGGTCAGAATCGCGGCCGCACCCATGCGCAGGGCATACTGGATGAATTCGCCGCCATGTACCCGGGTACCGGGCAGGGCCGCGAAAAGATAGCCGTCCCTGACCTGACGGCTGTCCAATGCCAGACCAGCGATCACCGGATCCTTGCCGCGCCGTGCAGTGAGGGCCAGTTGACCGAGTGTCTTTGCCGTTTCGCCCATGCCGCCCTCATACCTGCTCAGTTCGAGGTGAGCGTATATCCAGCCCCCTCGCCGGGCTCAAGCTGTGGCCTGAGACCAAGAAGCGGTGCGACCCGGCCGGTCAGTTCGGCGGCCACCGG
Organism: Ruegeria marina; assembly: GCF_900101475.1. Lineage (GTDB taxonomy): Bacteria > Pseudomonadota > Alphaproteobacteria > Rhodobacterales > Rhodobacteraceae > Ruegeria_B > Ruegeria_B marina. Next base: position 35,507 of record NZ_FMZV01000002.1, read on the forward strand.
CACGGCGGTCCAGCCGGCGGTACGGCGCTTTTCGCCATAAGCGACGATCCATGGCTCGTCGAGCGTGACGACCAGCACGTATTTCGGGTCGTTGGCAGGGAAAATGCTGGCAAAGGTGGCGATTACCTTATCCTCGTAGTAACCGCCGCGCGGCTTGGGCTTGTCGGCGGTGCCGGTCTTGCCGCCCACCTGGTAACCTGGCACTTCACCAAAGCTGGCGGTGCCGCTTGTGACCACCTGGCGCAGCATCATCCGGGCCTGACGTGCGGCGTTCTCCGACATCACGCGCGGACCGTATTGCGGTCCTTTCTGCTTCAGGATTGTCGGGCTGACGTACTGGCCGCCATTAGCGATGGCGGCATATCCGGCCGCCAGATGCATGGGGCTGGTCGACAGGCCGTGGCCGTAGGAGATTGTCACGGTGCTGAGTTCGCCCCATGTCTTGGGTTTCAGCGGCTGGCCGCCCGCGGCCTCGACGATCTCGAACGGGGTCGGGTCGAACATGCCCAGCGCGCCCAGGAACTGCTGCTGACGCTCGGACCCGATCTGGAGGGCCAGGCGCCCGGTTCCCCGGTTCGAGCTGTGCACGATCACGTCGGCGACACTGATCTTGCCGTAGTTCTTGTTGTTGAACTCGCCGATCGGGAACCTGCCGATCCGCATAGGACCCGAGGTGTCGATCACGGTTTCGGAACTCACCAGCCCCAGATCGACCGCCTGCGCGGCAGTAAAGATCTTGAACACGGACCCCAATTCGTAAACACCCTGCACATAGCGGTTGAAAAGCGGACTGTCGGAAGGATCGAACCCGCTGGTGGGCGGGCGCGGGCGGTCATTGGGGTCGAAGGACGGCAGCGATGCGGCGGCCACTACCTCGCCGGTGTGCACATTCATCAGGACCGCCGAGGCGCCCTTGGCATTCATGATCTTCATGCCGCCATAGAGCACCTGTTCCATGGCGGCCTGTACCGAAAGATCGAGCGACAGCTGGAGCGGCTTGTCCCCATTGGCAGGGTCGCGCAGGTAGCCGTCGAACTGCTTTTCCACCCCGGCGACGCCGATGACCTCTGCCGCCTCTACCCCTTCACGTCCAAAGCCGGCTCCGCCCAGGACATGGGCGGCAAGCTGGCCGTTGGGATAAAGCCGCATTTCGCGCGGTCCGAACAGCAGGCCCGGATCGCCGATGTCATGAACCGCCTGTTTCTGCTCGGGGCTGATGCGTTTCTTGATCCAGATGAATTTCCGCGTGCCGGTGAAATCCCGGATCAGCCGGTCCTTGTCGAGATCGGGAAACACGCGGGCCAGACCTTCGGCGGCGGCCACCGGATCGACCATCAGGGGCGGCTGGGCATAAAGCGAATGGGTTTCGAAGTTGGTTGCCAGCAGGCGCCCTTCGCGGTCGATGATGTCGGCGCGCTGGGTCGCGATGGCCGCTCCGGTCGCGCTGGCCATCGGCTCTTGCGCCTCGGAAGAGGCGAGCATCCCCATGCGTGCCCCAATGACCGAGAACGCACAGAAAAAGAACACGCCCAGCACCAGTAGCCGCCCCTCGGCGCGGGCACGGGCGCGGTCCTGCATCTCGTCATGTCGTCGGCGGATGTTCTCCCGCTCGATCAGATCCGGGTTCTCGCCCTTCGCGCGAGCGTCGAGGATACGGGCCAGCGGGCGCAGCGGAGTACGTATCATGGCTGTTGCTCCGGCGGCAGGGTTCCGGCATCGGAAAAATTCGAGACATCGACACCGTCGATGATCGGCAGCGCGGGATCGACCGCGTACATGATATCGGCCACCCGGCCGAACTGGTCGGGGCGCATGGGCAACAGGCCCAGGCGCTCGAAATTCAGATCCGCCAGTTCCCGCAGCCGGTCCGGACGGTTGAGATAGGCCCATTCCGCGCGCAAGACGCTCAACCGCACCTGTGCCGCGCCGATCTGGCGCTGCAACCGCTGAGTATCATTCAGCACCTCTTGCGTGCGATAGTTTTCCTGGTAGGCCCAGAGCGCCGACCCCAGAACCGCCAGCGCGGTCAGCACATAAATCACGCTTTTCACCGCGGTCCCCCCTTGAGTTGCGGCATCCCTATCGATTTGGCGTCGATTTCTCCGGCCGGAGCGTCGGTACGGATCGCAACCCGCAGCTTGGCCGACCGCGCCCTGGGATTTTCGGACAGTTCCTGGTCATCGGGACCAACCGCCTTGCGCGTCAGCAGTTCGAAACGGGGCTGATCCTCGATCGTTTCGGGCGCGAACCTGTTCGCGCGCCCGGTGCGCCCGGCGCGCGCCTGAAGGAAGCGTTTGACCATCCGGTCCTCGATCGAGTGGAAGGTCACCACCGCCAGCTTGCCGCCCGGCTTCAAGGCGCGTTCAGCGGCGATCAGGCCCTTGAACAGTTCCTCGTATTCGGCGTTCACCGCAATGCGAAGCGCCTGAAAACTGCGTGTCGCGGGATGCGACTGCCCCGGTTTGGCGCGCGGCAGGCAGCTTTCGACAATTGCGGCCAGTTGCAGCGTGGTTTCGATTGGCGCCCCTGCCCGCGCCTTGACGATGGCGCGCGCGATGCGACGGCTGGCGCGCTCCTCGCCGTAATGAAAAAGGATATCGGCCAATTCGCCCTCGGATGCCGAATTCACCAGATCCGCCGCGCTCGGCCCTTCCTGGCTCATCCGCATGTCCAGCGGCCCGTCCTTCATGAAGGAAAACCCGCGCTCGGCCTGGTCGATCTGCATCGAGGAAACCCCGAGATCCAGCACGATCCCGTCAAGTCCCGAGGCATATTCGTCCAGGCGGGAGAAGACGCCGAGTTGCATCACCAGCCGGTCGCCGTATTCCGACGCCCAGTCAGCGGCCATTTCGAAGGCGAGGGGATCGCGGTCAACGGCAATCACCCGTTCGGCCCCAGCGGCCAGAAGCCCCCGCGTGTAACCGCCCGCACCGAAAGTACCATCAAGCCAGACGCCCGAAACCGGCGCGACAGCCGCCAGAAGAGGGCGCAGCAGAACCGGGATATGGGGGGTGGCGGAAGGGGGGGCGGCGGCAGCGGACATGGCCTCAGGTGCCCCCGGCCCCATCCAGGAACTGCATCGGATCGAAATCGTCGGGCAACTCGTCCAGCCACTCTTCGGCGGCGGCAAGTTCCTCGGCCTCGTAGGTCGCGGGGTTCCAGATCTGAAAGGTGTCGCCGGCAGCGATGAAGAAGGCCTCGTCGTTCAGATCTATCTTCTGGCGCAGCTTGGCCGGAAGAACCAGGCGTCCGGTTTCATCGACCGAAGTCGGAAAGGACTGGCCATGGAACATGCGCTGGAGCATCTTGCGCTCCATCGAGCCGCGCGGCAGCGCGTCGATCTTGGCATCGACCTCGTCGATCGCTTCCATCGTGTAGCATTCAAGGTATTTGCGGCGATGATCGCCGTAGACGATGACCAGTTCGGGGTTGCCGCCGGACTGCCAATTGGGATCGCCCGCCTCCAGGACACGGCGAAACGAGGCGGGTATCGACACCCTCCCCTTAGCATCCACCTTGTGGTGGCTTTCGCCTCTGAACCTGCGCGCCAAGCTGATTGTCCCTTTCGCCTGCGCCCCGTTGAACTTTCGTCCCCAGAATGAAAACGGCGGGTTGATCTGCTGCCACTGATCAACCCGCCGACTTAGCCCGCCTTGCGGGGTGTCCGACTGCGCGCGCCACCTGGGGGGATGTCTGCTCGCTCGCGCGCCGGATCTCTTGGTTCGATGAAAGCGAGATGCCTGTATGAAACCTTTTTGTTCTTGAACGGGATCGTTTGGTGTCCCTGTCGCCTCGTCCTCATCGGATGCATTAGGGATGACATGGGAAATTATGGAAATCAACTGAATTTTGCGGGAACTTTCTTTGCCATACCCATAGAGATACCTTCTCAATGGCAACGGTGAACAAATACTTCAGCTCAGTTTGTATCCATACAAAATAAAACCACAAAATATGGGGTGCTACACACAGTACCGCGATATCCCAGAAAATCCCGGAAAAATCTCGACAGCCTCCAGAGGTGCACCCATGTTCCACCAATGTTCCGAAGACTGATCGCGAATCATCCTGATACCAGCGCAACATTTCAGAGATGGGACAGGGGACGGCCAGAGTAGACCCATGAATTCCCATGAGCACGACCATCAAATTCCACAAATCGAATCCCCGACGATGTTCGCCCCCGCGCCGAGCCTGGAGAAACATGAAATGGACCTTGAAACGAAGCCGGCCCGACATGTCCGAATCTTTTTTTTGCGATCAAAACTAAGTCACGTCGCGTAACTTGCGAGCATGAAGGCTTGCGACCCCTGACAGGCCCCGGCGCCCGTTCCGGGCCGCAATACGCGAAACCTCAAGGAAACAAGGAAAATTCTTCGATTCCATGGGGTTTGCGGCCAAGTATGCAATTGCTGCATGGCAGCATTGTTCCGAAAGGCTATTGTGCAGATGCAGCATTCGCCTATCTTCGATCTCAACAGAACGGCACGACGCAGCGCCGAAAGAACAGATACGGATGACGACAATGGCAATGGCAAGCGAACACGGCGCGGTAAAGGTCGAACAGGGTTTCGGCATTTCCGCAATGATCGAAGCGGCAATGGCGCGTTTCGCCCGTTACCGCGTTTACCGCGAGACGGTGAATGAATTGTCCAGCCTGTCGGGTCGCGAGCTTGCAGACCTCGGCCTGCATCGTTCGATGATCAAGCGCATCGCCCTGCAGGCGGCGCAAGAACACCAGGCGCGCTGAGCGCAAGAGTTTGACGGATCAGGCCTCTCTCCTCCTCCCTGGGGCCTGAAACAAGGCGGCGGCATCCTCCTCCTCCCTGATGCCGCCGCATCAATACCGGCAAAGCAAGCCGGAACGTAATGCACCGGGTTCTCCTCCTCCCTTTCCCGGTGTTGAAAGAGCGCGGCGGTGCCTTCCTCCTCCCTGCACCGCCGCGACCTTCTTCCGGGCTTGGTCCCGGCGCGACATACATCGGGGCCTCTCCTCCTCCCTGCTCCGGTGTTGCAAAGAACGGCGGTTCCCCCTCCTCCTCCCTGGGAACCGCCGTTTCTTTTCCATTTTGCCCGCAAAACGAAAGGGGGCTCCGCCCCCGTCACCTCCGGTGACTCCCCCGGAGTATTTTCGACCAGAAAGAAGCAGCCAATCAGGCAGGCGACCGGACGGTCGGGCGAAGGGTCAGAACGGGACGTCGGTACCGTTCGTCAGGAAACGGGCCACGACCTTCTTCAGACCGGCCTTGTCGAAATCGACCTCGACCTTGTCCCCCTCGATGCCGGCAACCTGGCCATAGCCGAACTTCTGGTGAAACACGCGCTCCCCGATCGCAAAGCTGGCGACGGCATCGAGGTCGATGACCGTGTGCCGGGTTTCGCGCGGCTGTGACATGCCGTATTGCCCCTGCCGCGCCTGAAGCCTTTTCCAGCCCGGCGAGTTGTATCCGTCTGCCGCCGCCGCACGGCTTTCGATTCCCCGGGACGGGGCAATGTTGCCGCCGTAGAGGCCGGGCGGCGTGAGCACCTCGACATGATCTTCGGGCAGTTCGTCGATGAACCGCGACGGCAGCGCATTCTGCCACTGGCCGAAAACGCGCCGGTTGGCTGCGAAGGAAATGGTGCAGACCTCTTCGGCGCGGGTGATGCCGACATAGGCCAGCCTGCGCTCCTCCTCCAGCCCCTTGAGGCCGCTTTCATCCATCGAGCGCTGCGACGGGAACAGCCCGTCCTCCCATCCCGGCAGGAACACGACCGGAAACTCCAGCCCCTTGGCGGCGTGCAGCGTCATGATCGACACCTTGGCCCCGTCCTCGGCCTGCTCGTTGTCCATGATCAGGCTGACATGTTCGAGGAATCCTTGCAGGTTCTCGAAATTGTCGAGCTGGTTGACCAGTTCCTTGAGGTTTTCCAGCCGCCCGGGCGCCTCGGGCGTCTTGTCGTTCTGCCACATGGCGGTGTAGCCGGATTCATCGAGGATGATCTGGGCCAGTTCGACATGACTGACCTCGGGCGTACCGAATTGAACGGGCGGCGCATCATCGTCGATGACGGCGTCATCCTCGGCCACGACACCCTGGCTGCGTGTCATCCGGCCCCAGCGCGCCAGATCCTCGACCAGTTGCGACAGCGCCGCGCCGCCCTTGCCCTTGATCGCGCCCTCGGCGACCGCGATCCGCGCCCCGTCGACCAGGGACACGCCGTTTTCACGGGCCACGCGCTGGATGGTCTGCATCGCCTTGTCGCCCAGGCCGCGCTTGGGCACGTTGGCGATACGCTCGAAGGCCAGATCGTCGGCGGGCGAGACCACAAGCCGGAAATAGGCCATAGCGTCACGGATTTCCGCCCGTTCGTAGAAGCGTGGACCGCCGATCACCTTGTAGGGCAGGCCGATGGTCAGGAACCTGTCCTCGAAGGCGCGCATCTGGTGGGCGGCGCGGACAAGAATCGCCATCCGGTCCAGATCCATGGGCCGCACGCCGCGGGTGCCGCGCTGCATGGCCTCGATCTCCTCGCCGATCCAGCGCGCTTCCTCCTCGCCATCCCAATGGCCGATCAGCCGTACCTTTTCGCCCTCTTCCGCCTCGGTCCACAATTCCTTGCCCAGACGCCCTTCGTTGCCGCGAATGACATTCGCGGCGGCGGCCAGGATGTGCGGGGTCGAACGGTAGTTCTGTTCCAGCCGCACCACATGGGCGCCTGGGAAATCCTTCTCGAACCGCAGGATGTTGCCCACCTCCGCCCCGCGCCAGCCATAGATCGACTGGTCGTCGTCACCCACGCAGCAGATGTTGCGATGCCCGCCGGCCAGCAGGCGCAGCCAGAGGTATTGGGCTACGTTGGTATCCTGGTACTCATCCACAAGGATGTAACGGAACCAGCGCTGGTATTGCGTGAGCACGTCCGGGTTGGCCTGGAAGATCGTCACCATATGCAAGAGCAGATCGCCGAAATCCACCGCGTTCAGTTCGCGCAGGCGGGTCTGGTATTGCGCGTAAAGCTCCACGCCCTTGTGATTGTAGGCTCCTGCATCCGCCGCCGGGATCCTGTCCGGGGTCAATGCCCTGTTCTTCCAGCCGTCGATGATGTTGAGCAGCAGGCGCGCCGGCCAGCGCTTGTCATCCATGTTGGCAGCCTGGACCAGTTGCTTGAGCAGGCGCAGCTGATCGTCGGTATCCAGAATGGTGAAGTTCGACTTCAGGTCGACCAGCTCGGCATGACGCCGCAAGAGTTTCACACAGATCGAATGGAACGTGCCAAGCCAGGGCATGCCCTCGGCCGGCTGCCCGAGCATGCGGCCCACCCGCAACTTCATCTCGCGCGCAGCCTTGTTGGTAAAGGTCACGGCAAGGATCTCGTTCGGGCGGGCGCGCCCCGTCATCAGCAGGTGCACGATGCGCGCGGTCAAAGCCTTGGTCTTGCCGGTCCCTGCCCCGGCCAGCATCAGCACCGGCCCGTCCAGGCGCTCCACCGCCTCCCGTTGCGCCGGGTTCAGATCGTCCAGATAGGGGGCCGGACGCGCCGCCATTGCACGCGCGGACAGTGATGCGCCTTCAAAGGCGTCCATTTCGTCATGACTGCTCATGCCAGACAAATTACTTCGGGCCCGCGCGGATTGAAAGCCCGGTGTTCACGCCTTGTTCGCAATCGCGGAGATTTTCCGAACAAGACACTCTCATGCTGCAATGCAGAATCTTTCCGCTCAGTTCCGGGCGGGACTGGACATTTACCCGGCGTCACACATTAATGCGCCGCATGGATCTGCACAGCATTTATCCCGGCATCATGGATCTGAAATGGCGCGCGAAACGACGCCTGCCCAAATTCGTGTGGGAGTATCTGGACAGCGGGACCGGGGTCGAGGCCACCAGGACCCGAAACCGCGTGGCGCTGGACAGGGTCGGATTCATGCCCTCGATCCTGCACGGGCCGCTGGAACATGAGCTCAGCACCGAGTTTCTTGGAACGCGTTACGACCTGCCGTTCGGGGTTGCGCCCGTTGGCATGTCGGGGCTGATCTGGCCAGATGCAGAAAGCCATCTTGCCCGCGCGGCGGCCGCGGCCAATATTCCCTATTGCCTGTCAACCGTTGCCAGCCGGAGTCCCGAGGATCTTGCACCCCATATCGGGCCGCAGGCCTGGTTCCAGCTCTACCCGCCCAAGGACGAGGGCATTCGCAAGGACTTGCTGGACCGGGCGCACAAGGCCGGGTTCCGGGTGCTGGTGCTGACCGTCGATGTTCCGGTGGCGTCGCGCCGCGAACGGCAGATCCGTTCCGGACTGACCCAACCGCCAAAACTCACCCCGCGCCTCTTGGCGCAGGTCGCGCTGCGCCCGGCCTGGGCAGCCGCCACGGCAAGGGCCGGTATGCCGCATATGCGGACCCTCGACAAATATTCCCAAGGTATCGCCAACCTGCCGCCGACGGCCCACATCGGCTATATCCTGCGCACCTCGCCCACGGCGGACTATGTGAAATGGCTGCGCGACCACTGGCAGGGACCGTTCATCGTCAAGGGGGTCTCCCGCGCCGAGGATGCCGAAAGACTGGAGCAGTTGGGCATCGACGCGCTTTGGGTGTCAAATCATGCCGGACGTCAGTTCGACGGCGCACCGGGCACTGCCGAAACCCTGCCCGAGATGCGCGCGGCGACCCGGCTTCCCCTTGTGTTCGACAGCGGCGTCGAAGGCGGCCTGGATGTTCTGAGAGCCCTCGCCCTGGGGGCGGATTTCGTCATGCTGGGCCGGGCCTTCCACTTCGGGCTTGCCGCACTCGGCGCCCGTGGCCCGGATCATGTGATCGACGTTCTTCGCAAGGACATGGAGGCGAACATGGGGCAATTGGGGGCAAGATGCTTGCGAGACTTGCCGCCAACGCGAACGCTCAATCCTTTTACTGATCGCCATGTGGGATCAGTCTGACCAAAAAGAGGCGGATGCGAGCGATAATATGCCGGTTATACCCAGAACTACCAATATCCATACCGCTATTGTCCGCCTAAAACACACGGCCAATTGACCAGAGACCGGGACCAGCCATGACTGAATTCAAGAAGATCCTCATTGCGAACCGGGGCGAGATCGCCATCCGGGTGATGCGCGCCGCCAACGAGATGGGCAAGAAAACGGTCGCCGTGTTTGCCGAAGAAGACAAGCTTGGCCTGCACCGGTTCAAGGCGGATGAAGCCTATCGCATTGGCGAGGGCATGGGGCCGGTGGCGGCCTACCTGTCGATCCCCGAGATCATCCGGGTCGCCAAGGAAAGCGGCGCGGATGCGATTCATCCCGGCTATGGCCTGCTTTCGGAAAACCCCGATTTCGTCGATGCCTGCGTACAGAACGGCATCACCTTCATCGGGCCGCGCGCCGAGACCATGCGCGCATTGGGCGACAAGGCCAGCGCGCGACGGGTTGCCATCGCGGCAGGTGTGCCGGTGATCCCGGCCACAGAGGTTCTGGGCGACGACATGGATGCCATCCGCAAGGAGGCCGCCGAGATCGGCTATCCCCTGATGCTCAAGGCGTCGTGGGGCGGCGGCGGGCGCGGCATGCGCCCCATCCACAGCGAAAAGGAACTGGCCGAAAAGGTGATGGAAGGCCGTCGCGAGGCCGAGGCCGCATTCGGTAACGGCGAGGGTTATCTGGAAAAGATGATCATCCGCGCCCGCCATGTCGAGGTGCAGATCCTTGGCGACAAGCACGGTGAAATCTATCATCTGTGGGAACGCGACTGCTCGGTCCAGCGCCGCAACCAGAAGGTCGTGGAACGCGCCCCGGCCCCGTACCTGAGCCAGGAGCAGCGCGAGGAACTCTGCGACCTGGGCCGCCGAATCTGCGCGCATGTGAACTACGAATGCGCCGGCACGGTCGAATTCCTGATGGATATGGACAGCGGCAAATTCTACTTCATCGAGGTGAACCCCCGCGTACAGGTCGAACACACGGTGACCGAAGAGGTGACCGGCATCGACATCGTGCAGGCGCAGATCCTGATCGCCGAGGGCAAGACGCTGGCCGAGGCGACCGGCAAGGCCAGCCAGGGCGAAATCCGTCTGAACGGACATGCATTGCAGACCCGGATCACCACCGAGGATCCGCTGAACAACTTCATCCCCGATTACGGCCGCATCACCGCCTATCGGTCCGCAACCGGCATGGGCATCCGCCTGGACGGCGGCACGGCCTATTCGGGGGGCGTGATCACGCGCTACTACGACTCGCTCCTGACCAAGGTCACCGCCTGGGCCCCGACGCCGGAAAAGGCCATCGCCCGCATGGACCGCGCCCTGCGCGAATTCCGCATCCGCGGTGTCAGCACCAATATCGACTTTGTCATCAACCTGCTGAAACACCCGACCTTCCTGTCGAACGAATACACCACCAAGTTCATCGACACGACGCCGGACCTGTTCCAGTTCCGCAAGCGGCGCGACCGGGGCACCAAGGTGCTGACCTATATCGCCGACATCACGGTGAACGGGCACCCCGAGACCCGCGACCGGCCGATGCCTCCGGCCGATCTCAAGCTGCCGAAACCACCCGCCAGGCGAAGCGAGCCGCGCATGGGCACCCGCAACCTGCTGGAGCAGAAAGGCCCGCAGGCGGTCGCCGACTGGATGAAGGCGCAGCGCCAGCTCCTGATCACCGACACGACAATGCGCGACGGGCACCAGTCCTTGCTGGCGACCCGGATGCGGTCGATCGACATGATCCGGGTTGCGCCGGCCTATGCCGCCAACCTGCCGCAGCTCTTCAGCGTCGAATGCTGGGGCGGCGCGACCTTCGATGTGGCTTACCGCTTCCTCCAGGAATGTCCCTGGCAGCGCCTGCGCGACCTGCGCGAAGCGATGCCCAACCTGATGACCCAGATGCTGCTGCGCGGCGCCAACGGCGTGGGCTACACCAACTATCCCGACAATGTGGTGCGCGAATTCGTGCGTCAGGCTGCCAAGGGAATCGACGTGTTCCGGGTCTTCGACAGCCTGAACTGGGTCGAGAACATGCGCGTCGCGATGGATGCGGTGGTCGAGCAGAACAAGATCTGCGAGGGCACGATCTGCTATACCGGCGACATCCTGAACCCTGACCGCGCCAAGTACAACCTCAAGTACTATGTGGCGATGGGCAAGGAATTGCGCGACGCAGGCGCCCATGTGCTGGGACTCAAGGATATGGCGGGTCTCTTGAAACCCGCCGCCGCACGGGTGTTGATCCGTGCGCTCAAGGAAGAGGTGGGCCTGCCCATCCATTTCCACACCCACGACACCGCCGGCATTGCCAGCGCCACCATCCTTGCCGCATCCGAGGCCGGGGTGGATGCCGTCGACTGCGCGATGGACAGTTTCTCGGGCAACACCAGCCAGGCGACGCTGGGCACCGTGGTCGAGGCGCTGCGCCACACCGACCGCGACACCGGGCTGGACGTCAAGGCAGTCCGCGAGATCAGCGACTATTTCGAAGCCGTGCGTGCGCAATACGCCGCCTTCGAATCCGGGCTTCAAGCCCCGGCGTCCGAGGTCTACCTGCATGAAATGCCGGGCGGCCAGTTCACCAACCTCAAGGCGCAGGCGCGTTCGATGGGGCTGGAGGAGCGCTGGCACGAAGTGGCGCAGATGTATGCCGACGTGAACCAGATGTTCGGCGATATCGTCAAGGTGACGCCCTCATCCAAGGTTGTCGGCGACATGGCCCTGATGATGGTCAGCCAGGGCCTGACCCGCGCCCAGGTCGAAGACCCCGGAACCGACGTTGCCTTCCCCGACTCGGTCATAGACATGCTGCGCGGCAATCTTGGCCAGCCGCCGGGCGGCTTTCCGCCTGCGATCCTGACCAAGGTGCTGAAGGGTGAGGCGCCCAATACCGAGCGGCCCGGCAAGCATCTGGACCCGGTTGATATCGAAGCCGTGCGCGCGCAGGTGTCAAAGGAACTGGAAGGCAAGGAAGTCGATGACGAGGACCTGAACGGTTACCTGATGTATCCGAAGGTGTTCATGGACTACATGGGCCGCCACCGGATATACGGGCCCGTCCGAACCCTGCCGACCCGCACTTTCTTCTACGGGATGGAGCCGGGCGAGGAGATCACCGCCGAGATCGACCCCGGCAAGACGCTTGAAATCCGCTGCCAGGCCATTGGCGAGACGGATGAAAAGGGTGAAGTCAAGGTGTTCTTCGAACTCAACGGTCAGCCTCGGGTGATCCGGGTGCCGAACCGGCTGGTCAAGGCGAGCACGACACAGCGGCCCAAGGCCGTGGCCGGTAACCCCAATCACCTGGGCGCCCCGATGCCCGGGGTCGTGGCGACGGTAACCGTGCAGGCGGGACAGGAGGTCAAGGCGGGCGATTTGCTGCTGACCATCGAAGCCATGAAGATGGAAACCGGCATCCATGCCGAACGCGACGCAACGGTAAAGGCGGTCCATGTCCAGCCCGGCGGCCAGATTGACGCCAAGGATCTGCTGATCGAACTGCAATAGACAAGGATAGCCATCAGAACCAACACCGCGCCCCCTGACCGGGGCGCGGTTTTTCTATTGCTTTGCGGCGAAACTGAAGCTGCAAACGGGACAAAGAATTTTCCGCGCGGCCCTCATTTTCCGCTTGCAGGCACCGGCCGGAATTTATATCTCCCTCCTCACTCAAACGGGGCGGGCGTAGCTCAGGGGTAGAGCATTACCTTGCCAAGGTAAGGGTCGTGAGTTCGAATCTCATCGCCCGCTCCAGATTGAGACCTCAGGCCGGTTGGCCAAACGGATGCGGGCGTAGCTCAGGGGTAGAGCATTACCTTGCCAAGGTAAGGGTCGTGAGTTCGAATCTCATCGCCCGCTCCAGATATTCGAAAAGGCCGTCCGGTGGGCGGCCTTTCGCATTTTCGCGCAACCTGCCAGTGCCGCAGTTTTTTGATCAAAATTTTTGACGCGGCTCCCGATTCAGGTCAATGCTGTGCGCGAGTGAATCGCCGCATCACGCGGCAAGCTGGAGGAAATCGGCCATGGCCCCCGTCATCTATCCCACAACCAACCTGGCAGCGACCGAGCAACTGGTCATCGACCATGGCAAGGGCATCTATGTCTATGACACCGACGGCAAGGAATACATCGAAGGCCTGGCCGGGCTCTGGTGCACCTCGCTGGGGTATTCCAACGCGGAACTGGTCGATGCGATTGCAGAGCAATTGCACAAGATGCCCTTTCAGCACACGTTCGGCGGCAAGACCCACGAACCGGTGATGAAACTGGCGGAAAAGCTAAAGACGATGGTGCCGGTCGAGGATGCGTATTTCTTCTTCGGCAATTCCGGTTCGGATGCCAACGACACCCATTACAAGATGCTGCGCTACTATTTCAACGCCATCGGCAAGCCGGAAAAGCGCAAGATCATCACCCGTGAACGCGGCTATCACGGGGTCACCGTCGCCGCCGGATCGCTGACCTCGCTGCCCGCGAACCTTGCGCATTTCGACGCGCCGGTCGAGGCGCTGCACATCCTGCGCTCGGACGCACCGCACTATTACACCGGCCGCAAGGGCAACGAGACCGAAGCGCAATTCGTCGACCGCATCATCGACAATCTGGAAAAGCAGATCCTGGCCGAAGGGGCCGATACGATCGCGGCCATGATTGTCGAGCCGATCACCGGCGCCTCGGGGGTCATCGTGCCGCCCGAGGGCTACTACGAAAAACTTCAGGCGCTGCTGCGCAAGCATGACATCCTGGTCTGGGCCGACGAGGTGATCTGCGGTTTTGGCCGCACCGGCGCCGATTTCGGCTGCACCACCATGGGCATCAAGCCCGACCTGATGACCTTTGCCAAGCAGCTGAGCTCGGCCTATTTCCCGATCTCCGCCTCGGTCATTCCGGGCTGGATGTATGAAAAGATGGTCGCCCCCTCGGCTGCTGTCGGCGTGTTCGGCCACGGCTACACCTATTCCGGCCATCCGGCCGCCTGTGCTGCGGCGCTCAAGACGCTGGAGATCTACGAGCGCGACAAGATCTTCGAACATGCCGCCGAGGTCGGCGCCTACATGCAGGAGCAACTACGCGCCATCTTCACCGACCACCCGCTGGTGGGCGAGGTGCGCGGCAAGGGACTGATCGCAGCGCTGGAACTGGTGTCGAACAAGACCACCGGCGCCACCATCGAGAAGGGCGCCGGCGGCGCCACCGTGCAGCGGCATGCGCAGGACAACGGCCTGCTGATCCGGGCCGTTGCGGGCAATGCCGCAGCCCTCTGCCCGCCGCTGATCATCACCCGAGAGGAGATCGACGAGATGCTGCGCCGCCTCAAGATCGCCGTCGATGGCGCCTATGCCGAGTTGAAGGAAAAGGGCCTGCTTGCGGCCTGATCCTTTCGACCTTTTGGTGATGGACAGGCGGGCCCAGCCTCTGCCACGCTGTGGCATGGCGCGTGGTTCTCACATCCCGGCGCCCGGCCCCGCCGGACGCGCCGCCCTTGTGGCGGCGCTGCTCTGGGCCGGCCTGCTGCCTGCGCCCGCAATCGGCGAGGCCGATTGCACACGCGATGCGATGATCGTGTTCGATGCCTCCGGCTCGATGGCGGAAATGGGATATAACGGGCTCGATCGACCCCGGATCCTCGATGCGCGCGAAGCGCTGCACGACGCCCTGCCCCGCATCGCGGCCCTGCGCCGGCTCGGTCTGGTCACTTATGGCGCGGCCATGGACGGAGACGACGGGGGCGATCTGTGCAAGCGGGTCTCGATGCAGTTCGCGCCCAGCCCCGATGCGGCGGGTCCGATCCTTCACCTGATCGACGGGATAGAACCCGATGGCAACACCGCCCTGACCGAAGCGGTCGACCTTGCCGCGCGCGTCTTTGAACAGCCGCCCCGGCCCGGGGTGATCGTGCTGGTCACCGATGGCTACGAGACCTGCGGCGGCGCGCCCTGTGCGCTGGCCGCCAAGCTGGCCCGCGTCACGCCCGGCCTGACCGTGCATGTGATCGGCTTTCGCGTACGCTCGCAATTCTTTGGCTGGGAAGGCGGCGACGCCAACCCCGACGTGCCGGAAACGATCAGCCCAGCCGAATGCCTGGCCCAGGCCACCGGCGGGGAATATGTCTCGACCGAAACCGTCGAAGAGTTGATCCGGGCCCTGAACCAGACGCTGGGCTGCCCCCTGTACGGCGCGTTGGCGCCGCTCAGAACGCCTTGAAGGTCATCGTGGTCAGGGACCGCTCGATGTTCGGAATGATCAGCAAATTGTCATTGATGTATTTTCCCACATCCTCGCCGGCCGGGATGTAAAGCTTCATCAGCAGATCATATTCGCCGCTGGTCGAATAGAGTTCCGAATGGATTTCGCGAAACGCGATCTCCTCGGCCACCTTGTAGGTGGTGCCCGGCTTGCAACGGATCTGGATGAATACGCAGGTGGTCATGCCGCCTCTCTCGTTCTGTTCGGCCGAAGGCTGGCACGGGCGGCGGACAGGTTCAATCCCCTGTTTTCACGCAACAGATCGTCACGCCTGTTCGCCAGGCACTGGAAATCGCCGTAACTGCATGTCAAAAGCCCTGCGTTACCACAAGGATTTCGCCCATGCGCCGCGCCAGCATCAGCCGCCAGACCGCCGAAACCCGGATCACGGTCGAGATCGACCTCGACGGGACCGGAACTTATGACAACCGGACAGGCGTCGGTTTCTTCGATCACATGCTGGACCAGCTCGCGCGCCATTCGCTGATCGACATGACGATCCGGGCCGAGGGCGATTATCACATCGACGATCACCACACGGTCGAGGATACCGGTATCGCGCTGGGACAGGCGCTGGCCCAGGCGCTTGGCGACAAGCGCGGCATCCGCCGCTACGGCGAATGCCATCTGCCGATGGACGACGCACAGGTGCGCTGCGCGCTGGACCTGTCCGGCAGGCCGTTCCTGGTCTGGAATGTCACGCTGCCGACGCAGAAGATCGGAACCTTCGACACCGAACTGGTACGTGAATTCTTCCAGGCCTTCAGCACCCATGGCGGCATTACCCTGCATGTCGACCAGCTGCACGGGCTGAACAGCCACCATATCGCCGAGGCGGCCTTCAAGGCCGTGGCCCGCGCCCTGCGGCAGGCAGTCGAGCCCGACCCGCGCAAGGGTGACGCCATCCCATCGACCAAGGGCACGCTTTGATGCTGACCGCCATCATCGACTACGAGTCGGGCAACCTGCACTCGGCCGAGAAGGCATTCCAGAAGATGGCGCGGGAACTGGGTGCAGGCGAGGTCGTGGTGACCTCCGATGCCGAAATCCTGGCTCGGGCCGACCGCCTGGTCCTTCCCGGCGATGGCGCCTTCCCGGCCTGCGCTGCCGAGTTGCGCGGGCACAAGGGCCTTTACGAGGCAATGGTCGAGGCGGTCGAGCAGAAGGGCCGCCCCTTCCTCGGCATCTGTGTCGGCATGCAGCTGATGGCGACCACAGGCCACGAATACGAGAATACACCCGGCTTGAACTGGGTTGGCGGCGACGTGGTCCGGATCGAACCGTCCGACGCCACCCTCAAGGTGCCGCATATGGGCTGGAACGACCTCGTGATCGAGGCCCGCCATCCGGTGTTTGACGGGATTGAAACCGGCGACCACGTCTATTTCGTGCATTCCTACCATTTCCGCGTCGGCAATCCCGCGCACCGGCTTGCCCATGTCGATTACGGCGGGCCCGTGACTGCGGTGATCGGGCGCGATACGATGGTGGGCATGCAGTTCCACCCGGAAAAGAGTCAGGCCATCGGTCTGCGCATGATCGGCAATTTCCTCACCTGGCGCCCCTGAGGCAAGGCCGCACGCCCGGCATGGTGCATTCGGGCTTCTTTCTGGTCGGAAATACTCCCGCCGGAGGCGTCCGCCCCCTCCGCTTGCCCTGTCGGGGCGAGGGACTCTCGCAGCCTGGCGGCGCGCGCCCTTGCGGCCACGCCTTGGGCACGACGACGGCCCGGACAAGCCGCCCCCGCCAGCAGGCCGGGCTCAGTCGCGCCACTTAACACCTGATGGCCAAGCGATCATGCGTCCTTATCCCGGACAAGACCGAGGCCAAGGCGCTGCGTTTCGCCCTTCCCGACAACCGCCCGGCCCGGGAAAATGCACCGGAGCGGTCCGAACCTGACAAGGTCCGGCAGCAGGCCCGGCCCCGGCCCTGCCAGCATCCCGAAGGGTCTTAATTGACGCGCATCCAGGTCTGGCCGCGGCAGATGAGGCCGCCGGCCACGCATCCCTTTACCGTCAGAGCGTCTCCGTCGAGCGACATTTTCGAACTGTATGTCTTGTCCGAATCCGGGGCCCAGATCTGACCGCCGGAGTAGGAACCGCCGCCGCCCGGCTGCATGTCCCAGAGCATGCGCTTGCCCTTGTGCTCATAATCGGCCTGCTCGATGCCATCCTTGTCATAAGCCGTCTTGATGGTGCCGCAGATGCTCGGTCCGCATGGGGCGACCGCTACATGCAGGTATCCGCCGCTATCGCCCGGTTCGGTCTTCCACGTCCCCGCCGCAGGATCGGCGGCAGCGGCGCCGGCAAACCCGAGGCCGAGTGCGGCCGCAAGAATCAGTCTGTTCATATCCCAACCTCCTGTTTGCGGGCAGTTTGGCGCGCTCGGTGACTATCGGGCAAGGCTGACTTTGGGTCGCGTTGCATCCCCTCGCGGTCTTGTGCCATATCGCGCCCGACACACAGCAGAAAGCCGCTTGCCATGATCCTCTATCCCGCAATCGACCTCAAGGATGGCCAGGCCGTGCGTCTCGTGCATGGCGAGATGGATCGGGCCACCGTGTTCAACGACGATCCCGCCGCGCAGGCGCGCGCCTTTGTCGAAGCCGGATGCGAATGGCTGCATCTGGTCGACCTGAATGGAGCCTTCGCGGGCGAGCCGGTGAACGCCGCCCCCGTCGAGGCGATACTGGCCGCCTGCCCGGTACCGGCGCAGCTGGGCGGTGGCATCCGCGACATGGCCACGATCGAGCGCTGGCTCACCAAGGGGCTGGCGCGCGTCATCCTGGGCACAGTGGCGGTGGAGAACCCTGAACTGGTGCGGCAGGCCGCGCGTGCGTTCCCCGGCAAGGTCGCAGTCGGCATCGACGCTCGCAACGGGAAGGTAGCGACCAAGGGCTGGGCCGAGGAAACCGACGTCATGGTCACCGATCTGGCCAGATCCTTCGAGGATGCGGGCGTCGCGGCAATCATCTACACCGATATCCTGCGCGACGGTGCCATGAAGGGGCCGAATATCGAGGCCACCGCCGAACTGGCCCGCACTGTCTCGATCCCGGTGATCGCCTCGGGCGGGGTGTCATCGCTGGACGATCTGATCGCCCTGCGTGATTGTGGCGCGCAGTTGAACGGCGCCATCTCCGGCCGCGCGCTCTATGACGGGGCAATTAACCTGGCGGATGCGCTGAAGGCCCTGAAACAGCGACCTTGATGCGCAATTTCGGACTCGGCGCGTTTACTTGGCCGAAAAACTGAAGGATACTGCCCCGGCAAACCAACGGGTCGAGGCAAATGTTCGGAAACATACTCTTTTCGTTTTTCTTCGGCATGCCAGCCGTTATTGCGTTTCTGAAGCATCGCGACATGCATGATCCGCTGGCCCGCGCGATATTCCTCTATGGCGGGAGTATATCCGTTGTCTGCGTCGCCCTGGTCATCTTGCCGATGCTGGGATGTTCCGGCAACCTGATGACCGGCTACGCGGCCTGCGCCGGTGGCGCGGGCGCCACATCGGCGGCAAACGCGCTTTTGCCGCTGAGCATTTCCGGCGCCTATTTCTATCTTTTCGCGGGTCCCGTACTCATCGCCCTCGCCTTGTTCATCGAGCGTTCCGCGACCCGTCGCAAAAGCGCGGCCTGAACAGGCCCGCAAACCGGCGGGGCATCGCCAGGCATGCCGCGGATATTCGAGGCCCCAACGGCCTTTGGTGGAAAACAGAATTCCAACAACGCCTTGAGCGCTCCGCTTTCACACTTGCGGGTACTCAGATTGCATCGGGGCGCCTCCCGAAGTAAAGACAGGCAAGCTCCGCCGACAACGAGACCATCATGCTGAAAACACGTATCATCCCCTGTCTCGACGTTGCCGATGGACGCGTGGTCAAGGGGGTGAATTTCGTCGGCCTGCGCGATGCCGGCGACCCGGTCGATGCCGCCCGCGCCTATGACGCGGCAGGCGCCGACGAAATATGCTTTCTCGACATTCACGCCACGCATGAAAATCGCGGCACCATGTTCGATGTGGTCAGCCGCACGGCGGAACAGTGTTTCGTGCCACTGACCGTGGGCGGCGGTGTGCGTACGCAAGAGGATGTGCGCGCTCTGCTCTTGGCAGGCGCCGACAAGGTCAGCTTCAATTCCGCAGCCGTGGCCAACCCCGATGTCATCGCCGAGGCCGCCGACCGGTTCGGCAGCCAATGCATCGTCTGCGCCATCGACGCCAAGACCGTGGAACCGGGCCGCTGGGAGATCTTCACCCATGGCGGGCGCAAACCCACCGGTATCGACGCGGTAGAGTTCGCCCGCCTCGTCACCGCCAAGGGGGCGGGCGAGATCCTGTTGACCTCGATGGACCGGGACGGCACCAAATCGGGCTTCAACCTGCCGCTGACCCGCGCCATCGCAGATTCTGTCGATGTTCCGGTCATCGCCTCGGGCGGGGTCGGCACACTCGACCACCTGGTCGAAGGCGTGACCGAGGGTCATGCCAGCGCCGTGCTCGCGGCCTCGATCTTTCACTTCGGCGAATTCACCATCCGCGAGGCCAAGGAACACATGGCCGCCGCCGGCATCCCGATGAGGCTGACATGAGCATCCTGCACGACCTTGCCGCCACTATCGAAACCCGCAAGGGGGCCGACCCGGACAGCAGCTGGACCGCCAAGCTCTTGGCCAAGGGGCCCGAGAAATGCGCCGAGAAATTCGGCGAGGAAGCCATCGAGGCGATCATCGAGGCGGTCAAGGGCAACCGTAACGGGCTGGTCTCGGAAGGCGCCGACGTACTGTATCACTTCCTGGTAATGCTGGCCGCGCGCGACGTGGCGCTGGAGGATGTGCTGTCCGAGCTTGCTCGTCGGCAGGGCACCAGCGGCATCGCCGAAAAGGCCGCGCGGCCAGAGGGTTGACCGGCGGCTTCCGGCCGCTACGATTCGGAAACATATTTCGACCACAGCCGAGGCCGACCATGTTCAACATCAGGGCACTGCTTGCGCCCCTTCTCGTCCTTCTGTCAGCGGCCTGCTCTGAAACGCAATCCGTCACCCAGAATGACGTGAATGCGCTGGCGCAGCAAATTCGCGCGCTCGGTCCCGGAGTGGACCCTGCCGAAGCGCAGAGAGCGGCGGAAATCTCCTACAGTTACGGTCGTCAACTGGCACGTGAATACAACGTCACCAGCAGCCCAATCATACACAATGCCAAGGTTCTCAACGGCTTTCGGGAACGTGGGCTATGTGTGCATTACGCCCAGGACATGCAAAAGCGCCTGAACCAGGAGAATTTCCGCACCCTGTCCATTCATCGGGCCATTGCCGACCCCGACAGCATCTGGCGCATCGATCACAGCACCGCCATCATCAGCCGGCGAGGCGACGACATGTTCGACGGCGTCGTTCTTGACCCCTGGCGTTATGGGGGCGAGTTGTTCTGGGCCCCGACGCGCGCGGACACCCGCTACAACTGGCGTCCGCAGCGCGAAGTGCTTGAGAAGAAGGCAGCCGAGAAACTGGCCGCTCAACCGATCTGAAGCGTCACAGTTTCGATGAGATGATGCCCGTGGCGAACCCACCCATGCGCAACTCGCCAAAGAGGCGCTGATACTCGATCTTGGGACAACGGTTCTGGATCACGTCCACGCCCCGTGCTTCGGCCATGGCTGTGGCCTCGGCATTCTCGACACCGATCTGCATCCAGACCGTCTTGAGACCCGGAAAGGCTTCAAGCGCCTCCTCGACGATCGGGGGAACCGCTTCGGAGCGGCGGAAGATATCGACCATATCGACCGGGGCGTCGATGTCGCGCAGGCTCGCGCGCACCGTTTCACCAAACAGGCGCGCCCCCGCGTGGCCCGGATTGACCGGAATCACGCGGTAGCCCTTGAGCCCCAGATACCGGGCCACATAGTAGCTGGGGCGGACCGGGTTCAGCGACACCCCCACCACCGCGATCACCTTGGTACGTTCCAAGACACGTTTCAGAAATTCGTCGGAATACTGTTGCATGGCCGAATGGTTAGTATCCCAAGCGCGCAATGCAAGCCTCATTCGCGACACATCCCGAGCGATTACAAAAAAAGCCCAGGCAAATGCCTGGGCTCTAGGTGTGGAACGAGGGACAGTGAAATGACCCGCGGCAGTTCCATTCCGCGGTCACTGTGACATTTAGGCAAACTTCACGCAAAAAAAAGAGGTTGCCCGTCAATTTTTGATGACGCCCTGATTCACGGCGAAAATCCGCCGCCCGGCTCCCTACTGGAACAGCACACGGGGCCAGTTCTGCTGGGCCAGCGCGATGTTTCCCGGTACATCCTGCGACCAGAGGCTGGCGACTTCTGCGGAGTGTATGAGATAGAGCTTGTCGCCAACGATCCGCCAGGCCTGAGGATCGGTTTCCGTCAGATAGCCACGCCCGACGGCATAGGCGCAATAACCGCCGTATTGCGGAGCAAATGCACGCGGATTGGCTTCGAACATTTCACGGTTTTCGTGGCTTGCGAACTGCCAGATCGCATCCTTCCACAGCACCGCGATTTCGGGCGAGCCAGGCGACGGCGTACCTTTTCGGAAATACGCCACCGTGTCGAACCCCCGAATGGCTACGCCACCCGGCGCGAAATACATCGGCGCATCCGCCCGCGCGGCGGAACCGAGCGCAACGGAGGCGAGACCAGTTATGAAAAGGCGGCGGCTCAGCATCGGCCTTCTCCATGTTTCAGAGCGGATTTCAGACCAAAGCAAACTGCCCGTTTCGGAAGGTTTGGAAAAGACCGTTAACGGATATGTGAACCGAACGTGCGCCTGCTCCGGCGCTTTTGTTCAGTCGAAGATATCATCTATGGCGTCGGACACCTTGTCGAACAGGCGATGCGCCAGGCTTTTCTTCTTTTTTCGGTTCTTGGGGCGCGATTTTTCCACCTTCGTTTTCTCGCGCCGCGTTTCGGCATGAATCGGCGCCGTGGTGGCGGGAATCATGCGGCCTTCGACCCGTTTCACCGGCGCGCCGCAACTGCCGCAGTTGAAAACGCCGGGTTTGCCCGGGGCCAGTCCGGTACGGCTGCCGCAATAACAACAGGTGACGATTTCAGCGCCCAATGCCCTCTCCGACGATCCTCAATGTTCCCTGGATGCATATAGGGCGATGGCGGCCGCATTCGAGACGTTGAGGGAACCGAACCCGCCTGCTGCGTCGATCTTGACCAGCTTGTCCACCGTTTCCTTGGTCTTTTGCCGCAGGCCCGGCCCTTCGGCTCCCAGGACAAGCGCCACCGCGCGGTCCCGCCGACCGACAAGCGCGGCCTCGATGGTCTCATCGGCCTCACCGTCAAGCCCAAGGACCAGATAGCCCATGTTCTGCAATTCCACGATTGCTTCGGCCAGGTTGCGCACGCGCAGATAGGGCTGGCGCTCCAACGCGCCGCTGGCGGTCTTGGCCAGCGCCCCCGTTTCGGGAGCGGAATGATGGCGTGTCCCGATCACGGCGCTGGCGCCCAGAACCTCGGCCGACCGCAGAATGGCCCCCACGTTGTGCGGGTCGGTCACCCGATCGAGCAGAATCACCCGCGGGACCTCGCGCCCTACACAGACGTCCTCCAGCCGGCCCCAATCGAGCGGCTTGACCTCGAGCGCCGCCCCCTGATGCACCGAACCCGGATCGATCGGGGCGCTGAACCTGCGCGGGTCCACGATCTCGGGCTCGATGCCCGCGGCAGCGATCGCCTCGGCAAGCTTGTCACGGGCGTTCAGCGTGACCATCAGGCGCAGTTTCACCCGGTTGGGGTTCTCCAGCGCATCGCGCACGGCGTGCAGGCCGAACAGCCAGACGGTCTCGGCTGCGGCCGCTTTTTTTGCTTGTTCCTTCTCGACAACCCATTTCGGTTTCTTCATTTCCTGTGCCCTCCGGGGCCTGCGAAAGTTTCCTGCGCCAAAGCGGTTTTTTACTGTTGACGCTCCTTTGGCGCGCTAGTAATCACGCCTCCACGTCAGGTGCAACGCCTGACAGTGGGCGACAGGCCGCAAGGTGTGGCAGGGGACTGTAACTCCCTCGCGGAGACGCACGCCTGGTTCGATTCCAGGGTCGCCCACCACTCACTCTTTCAATTGCAATGCAAGACAGCCTGCAAGCAGTCTGGTTTTCCCAATGAAAGCTGCGACTTGGGCCGCGCAAGACTGGTACCGCCTGGCGAGAGCAGCCGTTCGGACCAGCTTGAAATTTTCTCGGGCCAGTGGTGGCGCTGCTGATTGAAATGGTTCGAGGTGGAAGATTGAAGGCCGCGGGTTCCTGTGAACTCCGCCTCCGCCTCATGCGCGGCACAGGCCACCACCATGCCGTTGTCGCGGTTTCTCGCAAACTGCCCGTCCGGCAAGCAGTCTCGCCACTGCCGATCCGACACATGAATGCAGCAGCGCCCCCTTGAATGCCAAACCGGGCAGAGAGACGCCTGACCCGGTGAAGTGATCCCACAATGGCAAACGGACTGTTGCGGGATTGATGCAACGGATCGGGTTCTGCCATGACCTAAGGCAATCGGGCCGACCTGTCCTCATCGACCGGACATTCCTTCTGTCAGATCCGTTCGGAGCTTGACCTTCGCGCGCGGTCTGGATCGAGTCGTCGACATCAGTCGCGGACAAGACCAAGAGCGTGACCTTCAGAGGGAGATGACATGGCATTAATGATCGAGATCATCGACAACGAACTCATGGGACACGTCGTGAACGTCCAACACATCGTTGCGATCTCGGACAACAAGTCCGGCGAACGCATCCTGCTGCTTTCAACGGGCCGAGAACTCGTGCTGCATGAAAGCGAAGACATGGTGTCGCTTCTTGAAAGGATACAGGGACTGGAGGATTAGGCGAATTCCGGCGGAAACCGGGCCGCGATTGCCCGACCGGTCCTGTGGTCTTCGGCAGGGCGCGGGATTTTCCGGACGCGCCAAATCCGAAGACCGATGGCACAACAGCCCTTGATGGAGATCAACGCCCCCCTTTTTCCGCGAGATTATGTTAATATTGTCGCAATATTGAGTTGGGGGACACCATGGCAACACAAACGCCCCGTGCGCTGCCGACGGATCAGCTCAGGCAGAGATGCGACCCCGCGATCCTGGAGGGCGTGGGAAGCGACGATTTCCGGGAAGGTGAACTTGTCGGCCAGGAACGCGCGCTTCGCGCCTTGGAGCTTTCTGTCGGGATTCGTCACGCGGATTTCAACCTCTTCGTGCTCGGGCCACAGGGCACGGGCCGCCACGCCACTGTCGAGCGGGTCCTTCGCAGCCATGCGGCATTGCGCGAAACCCCGTGTGACTGGGCCTATGTCAACAACTTTGACACACCGCACAAGCCGGTTGCGCTGAGACTTCCCGCTGGCATGGCAAATCGCCTGAAGGCCGAGATGGAAGGCGTCATCGACGATCTGGCCGGAGAGATACCGGCGATTTTCGAATCCGAGGCGTATCAGACCCAAAGACGAACCATCGAGGAGGAATTCAGCGAACGCCACGAACAGGCGATGGCCGACCTTGCCGAACGTGCCCGCGCCGAAGGCATAACGCTGATCAGGACTCCGATGGGATTCATGGTTGCCGCCACCCGCGATGGAGAGGTGCTCAAGACCGAAGACTTCAAGAAACTGCCCGAAGACGAACAGACGGTCATCGAGGAGAAAGTGGATCGCTTCCAGAACGAACTGGCGGAAATCCTCAGGGAAGCATCCAAACTGGAGCGCGCGCACCGGTCGCAGGTGGAGACGCTGAATGCCGAGATGGCAGAGCGGGCAGTGTCCAGCAGGATCAGCGAGGCAGAGGCGGCGCTGGAGTCCAGCGACGACATCTCCGGCTATCTCGATCGTGTCAGACGCGACATGATCGAGACTCCGGAAACCTTCCTGCAGGCGGCATCGCAGCAGCAGAACGGGCCTTTCCCGGAAGCGGTCGGAAAATCGCATCTGGACCCGATCTTTAGGAAGTATCTTGTCAACGTCATCGTCTCGCACGATCCCGAAGAGCCGCCTTCGGCGCCTGTGATCGTCGAAGATCTGCCGACGCTGGAGCGATTGACCGGACGCATCGAGCACATCTCGCAAATGGGTTCGCTCGTCACGGATTTTTCTCTCATCCGTCCCGGGGCCCTGCATCTGGCGAACGGAGGGTACCTCCTGATCGAAGCGCAAAGGATTCTCACGGAACCTTATGCCTGGGAAGCCTTGAAGCGGTGCCTCAAGAAAGGCTCGATCTCGATCACCTCGCTTGCGGATCGCATGAGCCTGTTTTCCACGACCTCGCTGGAACCTGAACCCATTTCGCTCGACATCCGGGTCGTTCTCGTGGGCGACCGCATGTTGCATGCTCTCCTCGTCATGCTGGACCCCGAGTTTTCCGAGCTCTTCAAGGTGCAGGCGGATTTCGAAGGCTTGGTCGACCGCAACGATCAGACCCTTGTTGGTCTCACGGCAACACTTCGCAGCTTCGCCCGAAAGCACGACCTTCTTCCGCTCAGCGACGCCGGGGCTGCAAGGCTTCTGGACGAGGCCACCCGGATTGCCGACGATGCCAGGAAGCTGTCGCTGAAACTCGGCCCGCTCACGGACCTGCTGCGCGAAGCCGAGCATTATGCCCGTGGGGATGGCAGCGAGACCGTGGGCGAGGCCGATATCGAACACGCCGTGAAGGAACGCGAACGGCGCGCTTCGCGCGTGAAGGACCGCTTTCAGGAAGCCATTTCGCGGCGGACGATCCTGATCGATACGGATGGGGACAGGGTCGGTCAGATCAACGGGCTGTCGGTGATCCAAATGGGCGATTTTCGCTTTGGCAGACCCTCGCGCATCACCGCGCGGGCCCGGATGGGCACGGGGAAACTGATCGACATCGAACGCGAGGTCGAGCTTGGGGGGGCGTTGCATTCCAAGGGGGTGATGATCCTGGCGGGTTACCTCACATCGACCTATGCGCTCGACACCCCGTTTTCCCTGCACGCCAGTCTCGTGTTCGAGCAGAGCTATGGCGGTGTGGACGGCGACAGCGCGTCCTGTGCCGAGCTCATCGCGCTACTGTCGGCGCTGTCGGAAAAACCGCTGCGCCAGGACCATGCGATGACCGGTTCGGTCAACCAGCTTGGCGAGGTCCAGGCCATCGGCGGGGTCAACGAGAAAATCGAAGGCTTCTTTGACGTGTGCGCCGAACGCGGCCTGACCGGAAACCAGGGCGTGATCATACCCGCATCGAATGTCGAACACCTGATGCTGCGCGAACATGTGGTTGAAGCCGTTGAAAAGGGCCGCTTCCGGATCATCCCGATCACGACCGTCGATGAAGGGGTCGAAATCATGACCGGGTGCCCGGCAGGAACCAGGACGGAAACCGGTGAATTTCCCGATGGCAGCGTGAATGCCGCCGTCGAGGCGCGGCTTCGCGCATATGCCCGGGAACGCAAGGCCTTTGGTTTCCGTCCCGGCGCGGGAGAAGATGGAGATAGGAGATGAGCGGAACTATTCGGCCGAAACGTCATCTGCTGGTCGCCGGGATGAGCTTTGCCGATGTCGAGTCCGCGCTCTCCCTCGCGCGCCTGATTGTCGAACGATTACCGGCGACACCGTCCGGTCTGCTGGTCGAAACGCAGTTTGCCAATCTTGTCACGGGCGAAAGGCACAGGATCGTTGCCGCCGGCGGCCTCCTCAGGGAAATACCTTCGATCGAGCAGTTGAAACGGATCACGAGCGGCGAGGCGCGCATGTTGAAGGCTCTCCTGGCCGGTCTGGCCGCCGGTGGCTCGGCGCCCGGCACCTTTGACGTCGCCGAAGGTGACCTTGTCACCTGTGCCTGCGCGGCCCTTGGCGAGGAGGATGTCTTGCTTCTGTGTCAGCGTCGGATCCTCCGTTTGCGGGGCAGCGTCCTGCTCCTCGGAGCGGCAAGCCTGCACTCGGAAACTTCTTTGGCCGTTGCGCAGGCCCTTGCCAGGGCGAATGCCGCCATTCTGCAAGAGATTCCGTTGTCCGATGATGTGGATGAGGCAGCGGTTTTCGCCCTGGTGGACCGCAGCCCCGCCACCGCGATCATCGTGGATCTGAACATCGGACCGATCAGAACCGAGGAAGGCCTCCGGCGGCTGGTCAGTGCGGCCCGCTGCCCCGTGGTCGTGATCGGTGCAAACCGGACCCGGCAGTCGGTGGCGGATACGCAATCCGGCGCCGCCGGAAAATTCGCAACATAGGGCGAAAAACAGGCGCAATGCGCCGTCCGACGATCCCGGTCAACAAGGCGCCGGGCATTTTCCGGACCCTCTGCAAATGGTGCCTAGGCCGCGCGGCTTCTTTCCGACAGAACGCGACGCATCCAATGGACAAGCACCTCGATCTCCGGCTCGAGCTTCTCGGCCGCCCCTTCGGTAAAGGCCAGGAACTTCTCCTCGTTGAGACCGTTGACGCCCAACAGAACCGGCACATCGAGCGCAAGGGCCTCGGCAATCATCGGGCGGAAACCCCGGCCATCGGCTTCGTGCTTGCCGAACTTGTTGACGATCAGCAGATCGGGCCCATTGGCCAGCGCCCCCGAAACCAGCCCGACCGCGCGTTCCAACTCGCCCGGATCCAGGCGGCACCCGCGTGCACCCGCTCCCAGCGATTGCGAGATTCGGATCACTTCGCCCGTCGGCATCACCCGCAGGTCCATGTCGCAATGGGCATTGTCGGCGCATTGGGTGTTGGTCTGCACCACACCGGCGAGGCGCACGCCCTCCGCCTCGAGCCGCTCGGCCACCGCGCTCAGCAGCCGGTCGGTGGCGCCGCGCGCTTGGGTCGTCACATAGGCCAGGTTCATTCCCAACCGTCCTTTCGTTTCAGATCAGATGCATGTAGCACACCATCCCACTGTCGGCCACCTCAGGGGATCGGCGACAAGCCGATGATGGGCGCATGCGCAACCATAAGCACGGCAAAGAGCGCTCCTGCCATAAGCAGATTCAAGGGCTGGAACAGGGCCGCAACATGCCGCGGTGAAAAGAGATGGGTTCCGCCCGACATAAGCAGCCAGTCGCTGCCCAGCTCACGGCGCTTGCGGCGGTCGATCAACCGCATGCCCAACAGCGCAAATACCGCAAAAAGACCAAAGAGCAGCACATGCGCTAGTTCGCCATTGGCCAGCAGATGCGCCAGCGACCAGAGCGCCAGCGCCAGCGGCAGCGGGTGACGAGAAAAGGCCAGCACACCGGGCGCAGACGGATCGAACGGCCCCCGCCCCATTCCGCCGAAGGACAGCGGATTGCAGGCGCGCATCCCGGCGACCGCGAGCAGGCATACGACGGGCATCACGATCATCGGCACCCAGCGCAGCACCGGCCAGGAAGGAATCACCTCGACATATGGCGCATCGCGAGCGGCAAGGATGAGCCAGTAGAGCACCGCCAGCGACAGCACCGAATAGGCTGCAAGATAGCCGCGCCGCCCCAGCCGCGCGACCAGCCACGGCCGGACCGGCGGCCGGACCGGGATAGCGTGGCTGGCAAGGAAAACCGCCAATGCCGCTGCGAACGCGCCCCATCCGCCCATCTGTGCCTCCATCCTGTTTCGGGCGACCCTAGACCGGCAGACCACGCCCGGCCTTGCGCAAAGTCAAGCCGTGCCGCGCCAGGCATCAAAGCCCCAGCGCCTTGCGCCGTTCCTCGGCAAAGCCCTGCACCAGCCGGTCGGCGATCAGGGCCAGGATTGCCATGGCCGCGCCGGCCGAAATGCCCAGGCCCACATCCGCCTGCCCCAGCGCCAGGTAGATCGACTGGCCCAGGCCGGTCGTGCCGATCAGCGCCGCGATCACCAGCATCGAAAACGCATAGAGGATGGTCTGGTTCAACCCCAACAGGATCGTCGGCGCGGCATAAGGCGCGCGCACGTCGCGCAGGATCTGCCAGTCCGTCGCACCGCTGGATATGGCGGCTTCCATCATCTCCTCGGGCGTGTCGACCAGACCGTGGCGGGTGTAGCGGATCATCGGCACGACGGCATAGGCGCAGATCGCCAGAAAGGCCGAGAATTCGCCGATCTGGAACAGCATCAGCACCGGAATCAGGAAGACGAACAGCGGAATGGTCTGGAGCATGTCGCAGATCGGCCGCACGACCCGCCAGACGGGTGTCCAGATCGCACTGGCCACGCCGATCGCGCCGCCCACGACCGCGCAGGCAAACACCGAAGCGCCGCAGAGGTAGAGCGACAACAGCGCCCTGTCCCACAGACCCGACAGCAGGATCGTGCCGAGCAGAACCACCACAAGGATCGCCAGGCGCCGGCCACCCGCCACATAGCCCAGCGCCGCCGCCCCGGTCAGCACGAAGGGCCAGGGCAAATTGGTCACGCCGGTCTCGATCATGCCGAACAGGATCATGGTCACGATACCGCCCGTCAGGTTGCCGCGCCATGCCAACAACAGGCCCAGCCCGGCCCCGAGGCCGAACACCCAGGCGCTCATCGCGGGGGTCCACATGAACCCCCAGGTGAAGGGCAGAACCGCCTGATCCAGCCCGATCCGGAGCGGCAGCAGGACGTAGTAGAGCGTGTTGTTCTTCAGCGCCTCCAGCGCCACGCCATTGGTCTGGGTAAAGCGGGTAAGACCGCGATCCACGCTCTCGGCCACCCCGTCGAGCATCGCCACCTCGGACGCGCCCGGCAGGCTGGACCAGAACAGCACGGTGAAGGCCACCGCGAAGGCCAGAACCGCCCAGACAACCCGCAGATCGTACCGCTTGCGTTCGGTCGCCAGCACGGCGCTCATCCGGTCGATGACCACGGCAAAGATCACGATCACCATCCCGGCCAGCAGCGACGGGCCGAACTGCGCCTTGCGCATTGTCAACAGGACCTCCCAGCCGATGTCGTTGAAGCCGCCGATGACGGCGGCGATGATCACCATGCTGAGCGCGGCCATCAGGCACTGGTTGAACCCCACCATGATCTGTTTCGAGGCCGAGGGGATCTCGACCTGGAACAGTTGCTGGAACCGGGTGCCGCCGGACATGATCGCGGCCTCCTTGATCTCGGCCTCGACCCGTTCCAGCCCCAGCATCACGTTGCGCGCCATCGGCGGCGCCGCATAGATCGCGGATGCGATCAGCCCGACCACGGGGCCGAACCCGAAGAGCAGCAACAAGGGCGTGAGATAGGCGAATGTGGGCACTGTCTGCATGACATCCAGCACCGCCTGGACCGCGCCCTTGAGCCGCGGCACCTCGTTGGCGAGGATGCCGATCCCGCCACCGACAACCAGAGCCAAAGGCACCGAAACAGCGACCAGCGCCAGCGTATTCATTCCCTCGTGCCAGTAGCCTGACGCCAGCACCAGCCCCAGGCCAACAAAGGCCAGCGCCGCCATCGACAGTCCGCCAAGATACCAGCCCAGCGCGGTGACAAGACCGATGACCATCGGCCAGGGCGTGGCGTTCAGCACCGTGTTTGCCCATCCCATGGGATAGACCATGATATCCGAGAAAAGCCGCGCCACCGGCTTGATCCAGTCCAGCAGCCAGCTCACCCCTGTGCCGACCCAGTCGGTCATCGGCAGAACCCAGGTCTTGGGCCAGGCTCCGAGCCAGGGCGCCATCGGCTCCAGCGCCAGGCAAAGGGCGCCGACAAGCGCGGTGATCAGGGCCGCCTGCGCCCCCACGGTCAGTCGCGGGGCACCCGGCACAGCAACATCCGCAGCCACGCTCATGCGTCGTCCACCTGCAATGCGGCGGCCAGATCCGAGGGGTTGACGGTTCCGACAATCGCACCGCTGGCATCCCGTACCGGCACTGGCTGGTAGAGCTCCATGCAGCGCGCCAGCGCGGCATCGAGCGTCATGCTGGTGGTCAGGCCGGGATCGTCGGGACCGCGCGTGCCATCGCCGGCCTGCATGACCGAGGCCACGCGGGCATGGCGGCCCTTGGCCACATCCTTGGAAAATTCGCGCACATAGTCATCGACCGGCTGCAACACGATCTCGGTCGGTGTGCCGATCTGTACGATCTTTCCATCGCGCATGATGGCGATCCGGTCGGCCAGTTTCAGCGCCTCGGCGATGTCATGCGTGATGAAAACGATGGATTTCCGCAAGCTGCCCTGAATGCGCAGGAATTCGTCCTGCAACTGTCTCCGGATCAGCGGATCAAGCGCCGAAAACGGTTCGTCCAGGAACCAGATGTCGGGGTTCACGGCCAGACTGCGGGCAATGCCCACACGCTGACGCTGACCACCCGACAACTGGCGGGGGAAGCTCTCCTCGCGGCCGTCGAGCCCGACAAGCGAGATTACCTCCTGCGCCCGCGCCCGGCGTTCCTTGCGCCCCACACCTTGCACCTTGAGCGGATAGGCCACGTTTTCGGCAACCGTCATGTGCGGGAACAGACCGAAATGCTGGAACACCATGCCCAGCTTTCGCCGCCGCAACTCGGTGAGCTTCTGCTTGCTCGCGCCGACGACATTCTCGCCGTCGATCCGGATCTCGCCGCCGGTGCCCGGCAACAGCTGCGAGATACAGCGGACCAAGGTGGACTTGCCCGACCCGGACAGGCCCATGATCACGAACAACTCGCCTTCGCGAACCTCGAAACTGGCGTCCTGCACCGCCGGGATATATCCCAGCGCGCGAAGGTCTGCGGCCGCCGCATTGGTATCGCCCCCTGACCGAGCCAGCGCCTCGGTCAGGGCCTTGTCCGCGCTCGGGCCGAACACCTGCCAGAGATTCCGGCAGGCAATGGCCGGCGTATCCGACGTACTCACGTCAGCGGCTCACTTGGTCGCCGCGTCGACGACAGGGCGCCAGCTGGCCTCGTTCTCGGCCATCCATGCGGCGACCACATCCTCGACCGAACCGCCATCGACGTCGATCTTTCCCATCATCGGCTGCTGCGCGTCGACGCTCAACTGGTAGTTGGACAGGATTTCATAGGCCGCCGGCCATTTCTCGGCAAAGCCGGACCAGGACGCCTTGAAGATACGGCTCGGGGCAAAATCGCAGTCGTTCACCGCGTTCGGGTTCGGCCCCCAAGCCGGATCGTTGAAGCAGTCCTCGTTGCCTACCGGCAGGTCCACGAACTTGAGGTCATAGGCCGACATCGCCCAATGCGGCTGCCAGAACACGATGAGCAGCGGCGACTTGCGTTCGGTCGAGGCGCGCAGTTCGGCAATCAGCGCCCCTTCGGACCCGGCCGGAACCGCTTTGATCGGCAGATCGAACCCGGTCATCCGGTCCGCGCCCGGCGTGCCCCAGTCGGCGGGATAGTCGACCAGCCGGCCCATCGGGATGGTTTCGGCGGTTGCAAAGACCTGAGCGCAATCCCTGAGCGCCTCCCACGCGGGCAGGCCCGGGCACAAGTCGGCGACATGCGCGGGATAGGCGATGCCTTCGCGCGCGTTCAGACCCAGATCGCCGATTTCGACAACTGTGCCCTCGGAGATTTTCTTGGCATATTCGTCGGACACGTTCGACGACCAGATTTCCAGCGTTGCATGGATATCTCCATCCGCCAGCGCCTGGAACTGGTTCATCATGCCGGCGGTGACATACTCCACCTTGTAGCCTGCCGCTTCCAGCATCTCGCCCGCCACATGGGTGGTGACATGCTGGCCGGTCCATTCGTTGATCGCCAGCTTGATCGGCTCGTCCACCGCGCCCATGTCGGCGGCCTGCACGGCGCCGGCCAGTGCGGTCAGCGCAATTCCCAGTCCGATGCTCTTCATCCTTGTTCTCCCTGTTGTATTTGTTTGCACAGTATCCGCCCAACACCACCGGCTGTCACGCCGGATGTTGCGGGGGGTTATTGATTGACCAGTCAGTAACATGGATTGCGGCGCATTTGTCGAGCGAATTTTCAAATTGCTCCACTCGCGCGATCGGGAAAGGGAGCTTGGCTTGATCAAAAAGGCCACCTATCCTTTTGCAGGAGATGATGGAGCGAAGCAGGACATGAAACGGATTCCGGGAGCAAGATTGGCATGTTGAACGTCGAAACCGCCCGAAGAATTCTCGACGAGAATTTTGCCCAATGGGTTCGGGCACTTGATCTGACGGTGGTATCCATAGACAAGACCCATGCATTGATGCGGATGCCACTTGCCGATCATCTGGCGCGCGTGGGCGGAATCGTTTCAGGTCAGGCATTGGCTGCACTTGCCGATACCACAATGGTTCTGGCCGCGGTCGCGCATGGCGACACGTTCAAACTCTACGCCACGACCGACCTGCACACCCAGTTTCTGCGGCCTGGCGCTGGAACGGCCATCCTATGCCGGGCCGAAGTGGTCCGTGCCGGCAAGGCGCTGGTCTTTGCGCGGGCAGACATGACCGAGGAAGAGAGCGGCAAGCTTGTCGCGACCGCCACAGCGACGTTCTACGCCCCTTGAGGTCCGCAAGGATTGCGCCCACCGAAACAAGGTGGCGACATTCGTGAAGCAGATGGAGGCGCGCGATGCATCATTTCGACGAGATATTCGGCCTGGCCGCAGCCCGGCATGGCGGCGATGCTGCCCTGGAGGCAAAGCTGCAAAAACCGAAGTCACCGAATGAACTGGCCGCGATGCCGGACGACCGCTGGTTGTCGATCATTACCAAATGTATCTTCCAGGCAGGCTTCAACTGGAAAGTGATCGAAGCAAAATGGGACGGTTTCGAGGTCGCCTTCGACAGGTTCGACGTGGGGCGCTGCGCTTTTATGGATGACGACAAGTTCGATGCCCTGCTGCGGGACACCCGCATCGTGCGCAACGGGACCAAGATCGCCACCGTGCGGGAAAACGCCGCGTTTCTGCTCGAGCTGCGCCAGCAGGGCGGCGCGGGCAAGGTTCTGGGTGGCTGGCCTTCGACCGACTATGTCGGTTTGCTCGATCTGCTCAAGACCCGGGCGTCGCGTCTGGGCGGCACCACGGCCCAATACGCGATGCGCTTTGCCGGGCGTGACAGTTTCATCCTGTCGCAGGACGTCACCGCCCGCCTGATCGCCGAAGGAGTGGTGGACAAGGCGCCGAGTTCCAGGAAGGCGATGGCGCAGGTTCAGGCAGCCTTCAACACATGGATGGACCAATCCGGGCGGTCGCTGACCGAGATCAGCCGCGTTCTTGCGATGAGTCTCTGACCGGCGAAAAATCAGGGCGGCCAAAACGGCCGCCCCGCTGTTTACGGGATGTCGTACCTACTGCAACGCCTTGCTCAGAAACTCTTGGACCACATTCGACATGTCGAAGGATGCCCCGCCCTGGACCGGAGGGTAATCCGCCAGCGACTGCAGATGCTGGCCCAACAGTACGTTCATGGGCTGGAACAGCCACGACACCTTCTGGACCAGATGGCCATAGGAATCCGTGCTGTCATAGCTTTCGAACGGATCCATACGCAGGTTGAACACGCGCGGCATCGAATGCGCAATGATGTCTCCATAGTAATCCTCGCGGGTGATGAAGTGGAATTTCCACGGCCCCATCCGCACGGCTGCCAGCATCCCTTCGTAATAATGGAAGATGTGGTTGCGGGCCGAGGCCGCCTCTTCGCCCTTCCAGTACGCCAGGTTGTTGACCCCGTCGATGACCTGCTGGCTCTCCTCCATCACCTCCGCGGCGACATCCTCGATACCCGCGGCAGCGGCCAGGGACGTGAACATGTCCTGATGACCCTGGATGCCGTTCAGGACCTTGCCCGCTTCCAGGACACCTGGCCAGCGAAGCATCGAGATCACGCGAACGCCGCCCTCCCATGTCGTCATCTTCTCACCGCGGAATGGCGTCGTGGCACCATGCGGCCATGAGGAGTGCTCTGGCCCGTTATCGGTCGAGTACCAGACGATGGTGTTCTCGGCGAGCCCCTGCTCTTCGAGCCAATCGAGCACCAAACCAATGTCATGGTCATGCTGGAGCATGCCTGATCCGTGGTAATCGGCTTCGGATGTGTATTCTTCTGCCGCATAACGCCACTTGTCGTCCAGCCGGGTGTAAAGGTGCATCCTGCTGGTGTTCAGCCAGACAAAGAACGGCTCCTCGGCCTCCTTGGCTCTCGCCATGAAGTCCTGGGCGCGCGGGATCACTTCGCCCGCGTCGAAGTTCTTCATCCGTTCCTGCGTCAGCGGTCCGGTATCTTCGATCGTCTGCATCCCAACCCGGCCAAACCGGGGTTGTTCGGTCGGATCGTCGGTTTCGCTGGCAAAGCTGTGGATCACGCCGCGCGTGCCGAACTGCGCCTCGTACTCTTCCAGGCTGCCGGAGAACGCCTTGCCAAATCGCTGATAGTCGCGCTGCTCGGCCTCCTCCTGCGTGTTCAGGTGATAGAGGTTGCCAAAAAACTCGTCGAATCCATGCACCGTCGGCAGGTGTTCATTGCGGTCGCCGAGGTGGTTCTTGCCGAAATGCCCGGTGCGGTAGCCGATCTGCTTGAGTTGTTCCGCCAAAGTCGGCGACGCGGCTTGCAGGCCGAGCGGCGAACCCGGCTGACCAACCGTCGTCATGCCTGAGCGAATCGGGTACTGGCCCGTGATGAACGCGGCGCGCCCGGCCGTGCAGCTGGGTTGCGCGTAGTGGTCGGTAAACCGCAGTCCTTCTTGGGCAATCCTGTCGATATTCGGGGTCGTATAGCCCATCGTCCCCATTCCGTAGGCGGACACGTTCTGCCATCCGATGTCATCCCCCCAGATGACGAGAATGTTGGGTCTGGCGCTGTCTTCCTGAGCCCACACAGGTACCGCGTGGACTAGCGAAACCAGCGCCAATGTCGCAATTCTTGGAAGTGGTATTCTCATCGGCGTAATTCCTTTTTCAGATACTGGAAACAAGGTTTCAGCTTCTCAAGGTAAATCTCGGCTTCCGTACGTCCACCAGAAAATGAATGCTTTTTGTCGTCCCTTTCGCCGATGGTTTCGGCTGCGGCGATCGCAATCTCATCGCGGCGATTGGAAAAACATCTTGCAGCGATCACGGCTGCGACTAGGGTCATGATCCAT
This sequence comes from Ruegeria marina, assembly GCF_900101475.1. Classification (GTDB taxonomy): domain Bacteria; phylum Pseudomonadota; class Alphaproteobacteria; order Rhodobacterales; family Rhodobacteraceae; genus Ruegeria_B; species Ruegeria_B marina. Next base: position 71,662 of record NZ_FMZV01000002.1, read on the forward strand.
GATGCTGCGCGTGCTCTTTGTGATCCTGTTCGTCGCGGCCTGCGGCCGCCCGCTGACCGATACCGAACGCGATTTCGCGTCGCGGCTGCACGGGGCGGCGCTGGATCTGGACCGCGTGCGTCTTGTCGAGGGCGCCCCGGTGGGCCCCGTCACATTTCACCGCAAGCCCCGCCCCCGCGTGACCTGCCGCGAACGGATTCTGCCGCCAGCCAGGGAAGAGATCGTTACAGCCAAGCCCGCGGCGGTCACCCTGTTCCAGAAGGTATATTTTACGAGGGACTGGTATGTGGACGACTACCTTCCCGGTTATCCCGAACGGATGAACCTGGTCGCGGCGATGCTGCTGGCGCATGAACTGACCCACGTCTGGCAGTGGCAGAACAGGCATGTGACCGGCTATCACCCGCTGAGGGCCGCAGCAGAACACGGTGCCAGCTACGACCCCTATCTTTTCGAACTCGAGACTTCGCCCAACTTCCTCGACTACGGCTATGAACAGCAAGGCGCCATTGTCGAAGAATATGTCTGCTGCCGTGCGCTCGCACCCGAGGCGCCGCGCACCTTGAGACTTCACGGCATGCTGTCAGCGGCTTTCCCGGTCTCCGACCTGCCCCGGGCAAGCCGGGAAAGCGACGTCCTGCTGCCCTGGAAGGATGCCGAACTGAACGGGATCTGCGACTGACACCGCCTTAGAGCCCCCAAAGAAAATTCGCCGAATTTTCTTGTCCGCCGTCCGCGGCGATCGGATCATCCTTGCTCGGCCACCTGAATGCTTTCGAGATAGACCAGCAGTGCCGCCAGCGGTCGCGGTGTCGGTGTCGGCAGTCCGTCGATGTCGACGGGGACCAGTTCACCTTCCAGCAAGGATCCGAATTCGGGCATCACCGTGGCGGATACCTTGCCGTGCCCGTAGCCGTCTATTTTAGACAGGATCTCGGCGCGCGGAAACTCTCCACCGCGCCGGGCCGCGATCCGCGTCAGATCGGGCGCATCCTGTCCGCCGGCAAGCGTTGCACCCTGTCCCCTGTAGTCATGGCAGGCGACGCAGTTTCCGGCAAACACCTTTTCTCCTTCGGCCGGGCCCGGCATCGTATCCTCGAAGGAGCACGCCGCCGCTGCCGCAAGGGCAATCAGGCCCCCGATCATTCCCCGCATCCACTTTTCCTCTTCAGCGTTTCTGAATCGTTTGGATATAGGCAAGCAGATCGACTATCGGCTGGCTGGTCAACATGGGTTGCCCGGATTGGGTCTTGATTGCGACATCGCGGCCTTCGAAATAGGGGCCGTAGACCGGCATCGGGCTGCCATGGCTGACCAGCGGATCGCGCCCGTCGATGCGTTGCACAACACGGGCGACCGGAAACTCGCCCTCTCCCTGCAAGGCGGTCAGGTCTGCGGGCTGAATGATCAGAACACCAGCCATCGGACCCTGCCCGGTCGCTTCGATCCCGTGGCATGTCGCACAGTGGTGCATGTAGAGCCGTTCCCCCTCGGCCGCGTCCTGTGCAAGGCAGGCCGAGGCTGTCGCCATGAACAAAACCGTCGTCAAAGATCGTTTCATCTGATCGGATACTCCCTTTTCAAGTCACATATCCTGTAGCGTTTCCGGATATCGCGCCAGGTCAAGCAGAGGCTCCGGCGTTTTGCTCCTCTCGCCGTCCGGAGCCTCCCACCAGACGGTGGGGTCCGACAGGGCACGGTCGAACTCGGGCATGGGCCGGCACGTGACTTGCCTGGACAACCCTGGATGGAAGCCATGACACGCCTTGTCGGAAAGATACCCCCATTGACCGCCCTCAACCCCCGCAGACTTGCGGGCGCGATCGGCGATTGACCACTTGCCGAGCCCTCTCCTTCCCCCGTAACACCATGGCAAACGACGCAATTCTTGGCAAACAATCGCGCCCCTCGGCTTTCGGGAGGTGGCGCACAGGCCGCCACCAAAAGGGTCATCAGAACCGAAGTTTGCATCACAACCCTGTTTTCTCCCGACCCGGTTTCCAGTCTTGTGCATCCCGCCTACGGCGGCAATGATCCAGATCAACACAACCCCGGACAGGAACCATCGGAATGCCTCATTACGCCGCCCTCATGCTGATCGCCGGAATAGGAATTCCGGTTCTGGCCGCATTGAACGCAGCCCTTGGGCGGATCATCGGCTCACCCACCGTTGCCGGTGTGGTCCTGTTTGCGGTGGCCTTCGGAGCCGCGGCGGGGTTGATGTTTGTGTTTCCCGGCCCGCAGGCCCTGGGCAAGCTGGGCGGCGCGCCACGCCACCTGTTCCTGGGCGGTTTGCTGGTGGCCTTCTACGTGCTGTCGATCACCCATGTCGCCCCGCATTTCGGGGTGGGCAACGCGGTTTTCTTCGTGCTGCTCGGACAGCTGATCTCGGCGGCGGCAATCGACCATTTCGGCCTGTTCGGAGCCCAGATCAGCCCGCTAGGACTGACCCGTGCGGGCGGCATTGCCCTGATGGCGGCCGGGGTCTGGCTTACGCAGCAGGCGTAAGCCGCCCGTCCTCCAGCCGCAGCACCCGGTCCATCCGGTCGGCAAGGTCCATGTTATGTGTGGCGATCAGTGCCGAAAGGCCGGTTCCGCGCACAAGTTCCAGCAGCGCATCGAAAACCTTGTCCGAGGTCGCGGGGTCGAGGTTTCCGGTCGGCTCATCGGCCAGCAACAGACGTGGCGCGTTGGCCAGCGCCCGGCAGAAGGCCACGCGCTGCTGTTCGCCGCCGGACAGGGCCGCCGGACGGTGCCCCGCGCGTTCGGCGACCCCGACCCTTGTCAGCAAATCCATCGCGCGGGCCTGCGCCGCGCGCTCCGAAACCCCGTTGGCCAGTTGCGGCAGGGTCACGTTCTCCAGCGCCGTGAACTCGGGCAGCAGGTGGTGAAACTGGTAGACGAACCCCACGTCCTGCCGCCGCACGGCGGTGCGCGCCCTGTCGCCGCGCCCGGTCATGTCCTGGCCTGCAATCTCCACCGCGCCTGCGTCGGGTACATCCAGCAGGCCCGCGATATGGAGAAGTGTCGATTTGCCCGCGCCCGAAGGGGCGACCAGCGCCACCATCTCGCCCGCGCGCAACGCCAGGTCGACGCCGCGCAGCACCCGCACCTCGCCGGGCGTGCCGGGCAGATAGGTCTTCTCGATCCCGCTCAGGCGTAGCGTCACGTCATTCATAGCGCAGCGCCTCCACCGGGTTCAGCCGCGCCGCGCGGCGGGCCGGGAAATAGGTCACGACAAAGGAAAGGCCCAGTGACAGGCCCGCCGCCTTGAGCACGTCGGCAAACCGAAGCTCGGCCGGCAAGGCGTAGATACCGCGGATTGCGGGATCCCAGACCCCGCCGCCCATCACATAGTTTACAAAGGAAAAAATCGGATCGATATAGATCGCGAACAGGCAACCCAACAGTACGCCGCAGACGGTGCCGATGATGCCGGTGAACGCACCGCAGATGAAGAAGACGCGCAGGACCGAGCCCTCGCTCAGCCCGATGGTGCGCAGGATGCCGATGTCGCGGCCCTTGTTCTTGACCAGCATGATCAGGCCCGAGACGATGTTCATCGTGGCGATCAGGACGAGGATCGACAGGATGATGAACATCACGTTGTCCTCGACCTCGAGCGCACGCAGGAAACCGCCCGAGGCGTCCTGCCAGGTCCAGACCTGCGCCGCCCCGCCGGCGGCGGTCAGGATCGGGATCAGAACCCGGTCGAGCGCCTCGGGCTCGGCCACCATGACCTCGATCTCGTCAGCCACCCCCTCACGGTTGAAATAGCTCTGCGCCTCGGCAAACGGCATGTAAATCCGTGTACGGTCAATATCATAGCGGCCAGCGGAGAAGACATAGACCACCTCGTAGGCGTTCACGCGCGGCGAGGTCCCCATGGGTGTCCGGGCGCCGTTCGGTGAGATCAGCTTGATGCGGTCGCCGACCGTGACGCCAAGCTCGCGCGCGATGCCGGAGCCTATGGCGATGCCCTCGTCGAAACGGGAGAGGTCGCCGTAGGAGCGGTCGTTGTCCACGATGCCGGGCAGGCCGGCGAGGTCGGCGGCGGCGATGCCAAAGACCTCGACCCCCGCGTTGCGGGTCTGGGCCGAGGCCATCACCTGGCCCTTGACCAGCGGCGCGGCGCGGGTCACGCCGGGCACCTGCGCCACCCGCGCGGCCATTTCCGAATAGTCGGAAATGGTCCGGTCGATCTGGCCGTTCTCGCGGATTATTCCGCTATTATAAACGGTTACATGTGCATTGGCGCCCAGGATGGTGCCCACGAAATCGGACCGGAACCCCGAGCGCACCGCCAGTGTCGCGATCAGGGCAAACACCGCCAGCGTGATACCGATCAGGCTGATCCAGGTCATCACGCTGACGCCGCCCTCGGCGCGGCGGGCGCGGAGGTAGCGCCAGGCGATCTTCCACTCGAAAGGGGCGAAGGGTGCCGGTTGTCTGGCCATGTCTGGCTCCTGCTCGTTTGCGGGCGATGTACGTCGTTTTGACCGTTTTGTACATGGTCTGACCCCGCGATGTGCCGTTTTCTACAGGGCCTGTCCGGGATGCACAAAGCCCTCCGGCGGTCATCCGCGTGGGGGGTCAAGCCCGCGCCGCGGCGCAACCGGCTGCCACAACTCGGGCCACGGTTTCCAATTTCGAAACATTGTGGCAACAGGGGCGGTCTTTAGACACCGAAATACCTCAGATTTTGACCAAAATTAATGCAATGCGCAGTCAGGTTTTGAGTCTGCAATACACAAGTGTCACCATTGCCAGACTGGGGGGCATCGCGAGAGAGGTGCTCATGACCGCGACGAAAGAGATATCAGCCATGGCCTCGAACGGGCCCGCCACGATCGACTGCGAAACCGCGGCGCTGATCCGGGCAGTGATCCTGCCGCTTTTCGAAGCGGCCCGGTCCTGGCCCGAACTGATCGACGCCATGCAGAAACGGGGCTATGGCCTGGCGTTTCGCGAAGGTACGTTTTGCATAACCGAAGCAGACACCGGCGCCCGCCTCTGCGGGCTGCGGTTCCTTGGCCTGACCATGGAACAACTGATCGAGCGTATGGGCAGGCCGTGTGTGAAGGCCGCCCCTGGCGGTACGGCGGACGGCTGCCTGATGCGCAACCCGCCCGTCCGCGCCGCCATTCACTGAACGATCTGGGCCGCTGGCGGCCCAAACGCCACGGATGCCTTACAGCCAGGTGTGGAAGGACCGGCCGGCCATCGGCTCCTCGCGCAAGAGATGCGGATGGTGCGGCGCATAGATCTCGGCCACTTTCCGGACCGCCTCTTCGGGGCTGAGTTCTACACTTTCGCCGGTCTTGCGACTGGTCAGTTCCACCACCCCGTTCTTCAACCCGCGCGGACCCACGGTGATGCGCCACGGCAGGCCGATCAGGTCCATGGTGGCGAACTTGCCCCCTGCCCGTTCGTTGGTGTCGTCATAGAGCGGCTCAAGCCCGATGGCGGTCAACGCGGAATAGAGCTTGTCGCAGGCGGCGTCCGCCTCGGCATCGCCCTGTTTCAGGTTCACGATGCCGCAGTGGAAGGGGGTCACGCCTTCGGGCCAGATGATGCCCTTGTCGTCATGGCTGGCCTCGATGATGGCGCCGATGAGACGCGAGACGCCGATGCCGTGGCTACCCATGTGCACCGGAACCGGCTTGCCGTCGGGGCCCTGCACGGTGGCGCTCAGCGGGTCGGAATACTTGGTGCCGAAATAGAAGATCTGGCCCACCTCGATGCCGCGCGCGCTGCGGCGGCGTTCCTCGGGGATCTGGTTGAACACCGCCTCGTCATGGGTTTCGTCGGTTCGGGCGTAGAGCGAGGTGAACTCCTCCATCACCGCGCGGCACTGTTCATGGCTGTCATAGTCGATCTCGCGCTGCCCGAGGCGGATGTCGGTCACCTTGCTGTCATAGAAGACTTCGGATTCGCCGGTCTCGGCCAGCACCAGGAATTCATGGGTGTCGTCGCCGCCGATCGGACCGCTGTCGGCGCGCATCGGGATCGCCTGAAGCCCCATGCGTTCGTAGGTGCGGATGTAGCTGACCAGGTGGCGGTTGTAGGAATGCAGCGCGTCTTCCTTGGTGAGGTCGAAATTGTAGCCGTCCTTCATCAGGAACTCGCGGCCGCGCATGACGCCGAAGCGGGGGCGGATCTCGTCGCGGAATTTCCACTGGATGTGGTAGAGGGTCAGCGGCAGGTCCTTGTAGCTGCTGACATGACCGCGGAAGATGTCGGTGATCAGTTCCTCGTTGGTGGGGCCATAGAGCATGTCGCGCCCGTGGCGGTCGGTGATGCGCAGCATCTCTTCGCCGTAATCGTCGTATCGGCCGCTTTCGCGCCAGAGGTCGGCCGATTGCAGGGTCGGCATCAGCATCGGAATGTGACCGGCGCGGATCTGTTCCTCGTGCACGATGTTTTCCAGCTTGCGCAGCACCTTGAAGCCCAGCGGCAGCCAGGAATAGATGCCGGCCTGGGCCTGCTTGATCATGCCGGCGCGCAGCATCAGGCGGTGGCTGACGATCTGGGCCTCAGCGGGGTTTTCCTTGAGAACGGGCAGAAAGTATCGCGACAGGCGCATCGGGCAGGGTCTTTCGTGAAGGAACGTTTCAGAGCGGTCTAAGACAAAGGTCCGCGACAGGCAATCGTCCTGCTGCGGTTTCAGAGTGGCGAACAGCGTGAATTTGCGGGCTCGGAGGTCAACAAGACGCCGGCCCTTTGGGGAAGGACCGGCGCCAGTGCTCCACCGGGGTAATTCCCGGCCTGCCCGGACCACGGGACAAGGCGCCGACGGACAGGCCGAAATTTCCTGCCGGGCACCCGTGGGAACGGGTTCACTCACGAAGCCGTGACAAGGTGCATCGGGCGGCAGGGGAAGGCCAGTGCGGAAAACCTCAGTCCCGAGCCGACCCGGAGGCATCCGGGCCTGCAAACATCTGGTTGAGAAAGGCCGCCTTGCCCACTGCCTGGGCGGTGGTCTCGACCCCCAGCGCATCGCGGGCCTTGCGCAGGTGTTTCTCGATGGCGCTGAGCGAAAGGCCGGTCAGGACCTGGATGTCCTGCATGGTCTTGCCGTCGGCAACCCATTCGAGCAATTCGCGCTGGCGTCGGCTGAGGCAGCCGCCCGGCACCGGCAGCGGCAGTTGCGAGATCTTGAGATGGGCCATGTTGCAGATCGCCAGAACCGATGCCGAGATACCGGGCCAGCGGTCATCGAGCGCGGCCTGGGATTCGTCCGGTGCCGCAGCCAGGCCCATGGCGCCCTTGCAGCGGCGGCCGCCTTCGGCAAACGAGACCGAGATTCCGGCGCGTCGGCGCCCTGCCCCCATCTCGTCCATCGCCGCGCATTCACCAGGCGACAGCCGGCCGGCGGCGCGTTCGGCATGGACCCAGCCCCAGGACACCGCACCCGTGTTTTCCAGCACCCAGCGGTATTCGGCGGTCCGGCGATAGAGACCCGAGGTGTGATGCGCGCGCACCCTGTCGAGCGCATGGGTGCTGAGAAAAAGCACATCCTGCGGATCACCGATGCTGGTGCCGACACGCCCGCGGGTCAGGCCATAGTTCACCCGCTCGAACCCGAACTGCCCTAACCCGGACACCAGCAACGCCCAGACGGCGCCGATATCGGGCGCGACGGCGATACGGTTGACCATGCCGAGAACCTCTTGCGCCCGTGTCTCTTGCCAATCCGCGTAACTGCTCATGTACCTGTTCCCAAACTCGCAAAGCAAAACGGCCTGCAAGCACGCGGCCGGTTGTATGGTCTCTGACCGAGTGAAAGCTTGCAAGCCCCGCCCGCATCGGCGAAAACCGGGATCGAACCCATCGAACCGGAGGCGGCATGGCTTTGCCAGTCAAGGATCAAGTGAGATACTGGGGCATCGCGACGGTGGTGATCGTGGTGGTGCTGTATCTGCTGGGCGACGTTCTGCTGCCCTTCGTCATCGGCGGGGCGATCGCATATTTCGTCGACCCGGTCGCCGACCGGCTGGAGAGGTGGGGACTGTCCAGATCCGCAGCGACGGCGGTGATCACCATTGCCTCGGTTCTGCTCTTCGTGCTGGCGATCGTGTTGGTGGTGCCGGCGCTGGTGGCGCAGATGATCGACCTTGTGAACACGCTGCCGCAGCTGTTCCAGGATCTGCGCACCTTCGTGAGCACGCATTTCCCCTCGGTCCTGGACCGCGAATCGAACGCGCACCAGATCATCGCCTCGGTGGGCGAGATGCTGAAGTCGCGCACCGGCGAGTTCCTGCAAACCATCGCCGGCTCGCTCGGGTCGGCGGTCAACGTGGTGCTCTTGCTGGTCATCGTGCCGGTGGTGTCGGTCTATCTGTTGCTCGACTGGGACCGGATGATCGCGCGGATCGACCAGCTGTTGCCGCTGGATCATGCGCCGGTGATCCGCCGCCTGGCCTCGGAGATCGACGCGGTTCTGGCCTCGTTCGTGCGCGGCATGGGCACGGTCTGCCTGATCCTGGGCACCTATTACGCGGTGGCGCTGATGATCGTCGGCCTGCAATTCGGGCTGGTGGTCGGGCTGATCGCAGGGCTGGTGACCTTCATCCCCTACCTGGGGGCGCTGATCGGCGGGGCGCTGGCCATCGGACTTGCGCTGTTCCAGTTCTGGGGCGACTGGTTTTCCATCGGCCTGGTGGCGGCGATCTTTGCCATCGGCCAGGTGGTCGAAGGCAATTTGCTGACCCCGAAGCTGGTGGGCAGTTCGGTCGGGCTGCATCCGGTCTGGCTGTTGCTGGCGCTGTCGGTGTTCGGCGCGCTCTTCGGCTTTGTCGGCATGCTGGTCGCGGTGCCGGTGGCGGCGGCGCTGGGCGTGTTGGCCCGCTTCGCGATCGGACAATATCTGGGCAGCCGGCTGTATCGCGGGCTGTCGGGACAGGAAACGGAATAAATGGCCCAACAACTCAGTTTCGATCTCCCCGCGATGACCGCGCTGGGACGAGAGGACTTTTTCGTCTCGCCCGCCAATGCGATGGCGGTGGCGATGATCTCGGCGCAGGTCTGGCCCGGCGGCAAGCTGGTGTTGAGCGGCCCGAAAGGATCGGGAAAGACGCACCTCGCCCATGTCTGGGCCGCCGAGACGGGCGGCCGGATCGTGGCGGCCAGGGACCTGAGCGAAGAGGCGATCCCCGGCCTTGCGGCGGGGCCGGTCGCGGTCGAGGATGTGCCGGACATCGCCGGCGACCCGGAACGGCAGGCGCTGCTGTTTCACCTGCACAACCTGACACTGGCGCAGGGCCATCTGCTGCTGATGACCGGAAAGTCGGCCCCGGGCTTCTGGGCGCTGGACCTGCCCGATCTGCAAAGCCGGATCGAGGGCGCGCAGCATGCCGCGCTTGAACCGCCCGACGATGCGCTGCTGGGGGCGGTGCTTGCCAAGCTGTTCGTCGACCGCCAGCTTTATCCCGGGCCCGATGTCATCGCCTATCTGGTCAAGCACATGGACCGCAGCTTCGAGGCCGCGGCCCGCACCGTAGCGGCGCTGGACCGGCTGGCGCTGGCCGAACGGCGCGAGATCACCCGGGCGCTCGCCATGCGGGTGCTGAGCGAGGGACCGGCTGCGGCGGGAGAGCGCAATTGACCGGAGCGATCCGATCCACCATCCTGCCGCCAGAACGACTGGGAACGACATGAACCTGCCACCCGAAGCGACCATACCGGATTGGGCCCCCTTCGGACGCCCCCTTTTCGACGACCCCAGCGCACGGGCGCTGTCGCGAATCGGGGTGGTGGACGTGGGTTCGAACTCGGTCCGGATGGTGGTGTTCGACGGGGCGGCGCGCTCACCTGCCTATTTCTACAACGAGAAGATCATGTGCGCCCTGGGTGCGGGCCTCTCCGAATCCGGGCGGCTGAACCCCGAGGGCCGGGTGCGCGCGCTCGCGGCGCTGCGCCGGTTCCAGCATCTGGCGGGCGACCTGGACCTGCCGCCGCTTGCGGCGGTGGCCACCGCGGCGGTGCGCGAGGCGACGGACGGGCAAGAGTTCTGCGACGAGGTGCTGCGAGAGACCGGGCTGAGCATCCGGGTGATCGACGGCGACGAGGAGGCGCGGCTGTCGGCACAGGGGGTGCTGCTGGGCTGGCCCGGCGCCTATGGGCTGATCTGCGATATCGGCGGCTCGTCGATGGAACTGGCCGAGATCGCCAACAACCGGGTCGGGCGGCGCGTGACCTCGCCGCTGGGGCCGCTGAAGCTGCGCGACATCCAGGGCGGCCGCAAAGGCCGCAAGGCGCATATCAAGCAGGTGATGACCGAGTTGCGGGCGCAACTGGGGCCACAGCGCGACCGGCTGTTCCTGGTCGGCGGCAGCTGGCGGGCAATCGCGCGCATCGACATGCTGCGCCGCGACTATCCGCTGAAAGTTCTGCATGAGTACCGCATGACGGTACGCGATGTGCACGAGACGGTGAAGTTCATCGAGAGCCAGGACCTGGACAAACTGCGGAGCAAGTCCGGCCTGTCGGCCTCGCGCATATCGCTGGTGCCCTATGCGATCGACGTGCTGACCCGGCTGATCCGCGAATTCAAGCCCAAGGACATCGCGATCTCGTCCTACGGGATCCGCGAGGGGCTGCTGTTCGAGCAGATGCCGCAGCGTCTGCGCGACCGTGACCCGCTGATCGAGGCGAGCTATTTCGCCGAGGCCAAGGATGCGCGCCTGCCCGGTTTCGGCAAGCAGCTGTTCGAATTCGTGATGCCGCTGTTCAAGTCCGCGCCCCGGTCGCAGGTGCGGCTGATCAAGGCCGCCTGCCTGTTGCACGACGTCAGCTGGCGGGCGCATCCCGACTATCGCGCCGAGGTCTGTTTCGACAACGTGACCCGCGCCAATCTGGGCGGACTGAAACATTCCGAGCGGGTGTTCATCGGCCTGGCCCTGCAGCACCGCTACAAGAACAAGCGCGAAGGCAACCGGTTCGACCCGATCTATGCGCTGCTGGAGGAAAAGAGCCAGAAACAGGCCGAGATCCTGGGCAAGGCGATGCGGTTCGGCGCGATGCTCTGGCTGAAACGCGATGCGCGGATGGGGCGGCTCACCTGGTTCCCCAAGAAGCGCCGGCTGGAGCTGCGCCTGCCGAAAGAGGCAGCGGCCCTCTTCGGCGAAGTGGCCGAAGCTCGGTTCCAGTCGCTGGTCACGGCGCTGGAGGCCACGTCGGAGGTGTTCATCGAGGAGTGAGGCGGGCAGCATTTGCACTGAACACCCGGGCGCCCGGCCCGATGAACTGCCCTGCACCGGAAAATGTCCACATTGAGCGTTTGAGGCGCCCGCCTAGATATCCGTCATCCCCGGCGGGGGCGGGTCCGCCGGCTCGGCGGGCTGGTCCGGTTGCGCCTCGGGCAGCGGTGTCTTGCGGCGGATGATGATGTCGCCGTTGGGCAGCATCTCGGGCATCTCGTAGACCGACCAGTCCTCGACCCGTTCGGCCAGGTCGGCGAGCGCCGGGCCCATCTGTTCGAGAAAGCTCAGGACCGAAGGTCCGACCGTGCCCGCGAGGTCGCGCAGGTCCCTCAAGGCCGGCTCCATTTCCTGTTGCAGGCCCTTGAGGAACAGCTCGGCCCCGCGTTCCATCAGGCTACGGCTGCCCTCGTCCTGCTCCGTATCCTGCGCGGAAACGGGCATGGCCAAAACCGCCGAAACGGCGAGAACGAGAAAACCCCGGTACATGAAACCCTCGTGCATCATGTTCCGAAGATAGGCATTGGCGCGCGCGATTTCAAAGCTCAGATATCGATGTCGAGCGCCACAGGGAAATGGTCCGACGCGGTCAGCAGCGCGTCGCGCAACTCCTGCATCCGCCAGCATTCGACATCCTCGAACGGATGCCAGATGCGCCAGGCCGGGCGGCGGTTCATCAGACCCTGGCTGATCATGATGTAATCGAGCAGGGCCGAAAGGTAGCGGCCACTGCCTGGCAACTGAAACCGCGCGGTGCTGGGCAATGCGCCGGGACGCACCTGCCGCGCCTTGTCGGCATTGGGATCATAGAGACCGGCATCGAGCAGGATCTCGACCGAAGAGCGGCCGAAGAGATGTTCGAACTCGTCGAGCCCCGGCCCGTCATTCAGGTCGCCCAGCAGAATGACGTCTTCGTCGCGCGCCAGATGCGACTCGACCCTTTCGCGCAGCCAGATCGCCTGTGCCAGTTGCTTGCGACGGTTCAGGATCGAGATCCGGATCGCCGCGTCCCGGTTCTCCGCCCCGTGCGGCACCTTGGATTTCAGATGCGCCCCGATCAGTCGGAACCGGTTGCCCGCCGCCGTGGTGATGGCCAGTTCCAGCGGCGGCTTGGAGAAGCGCACCAGGTCCTCGGTCGCGTCGATATTGAGGTCGATCCGGTAGGTGCCGTCGAACCTCGGCGGCGTGGCGCTGCCGCGCTTGCCGGTCTCTTCGCCCTGCGGATCGTGTCGGGCCTTCAGTTTCGCCGGGTCATAAAGCAGCGCCAGTTCCTGGTGAGTTTCATTGGCAAACCCCATCACCGCGGCGCTTGTCCGCAGGTCGAACGCGCGGGCAAAACCGGTCAGCGCCCTTATGCTGTCCTGCGTGCGCCCGGTATTGGGCGCCTCGACGATCATCACCGCATCGGCATCCAATGCCGTGAAAACCTTGGCGATGGCCTCGATCTGCTGGGCGCGGGTCACATCGTGGCGCCCCGACCATTCGTCGTCCACCAGCAGATTGTCATTGCGGTCGAACAGGTTGGCGAACCACTCGACATTCCAGGTGGCCAGCCGCATCGCCCTAGGTCCTTGCGCCGTTGATCTCGTCCCAGGCCCGGTTGATGTCGATCATCTTCTTCTCGGCCAGGCGGATCGCCTCTTCGGGGACGCCGCGTGCCATCATTGCGTCCGGGTGGGTTTCGCGCACCAACTGCCGCCAGACCTTGCGGATCTCGGTCATCGGCATGTCGCGGGACACGCCCAGCACGGTGTAGGGATCCTTCGGCGCGTCCGGTACGAACCGCGCCCGCAGCGCGCTGAACTGCTGGTCGGTCTGGCCGAAGATGCGGGCGACATCCGCAAGAAACTCGTTCTCACCGGGGTGATAGAACCCGTCCGCCATGGCGATATGAAAGAGACCCTCCATCAGGTCGCAGAGAACGGCGCTGTCCTCGGCGAACATGCCCTTGATCTTGCGGGCGTAATCCTGATAGCCCGCAACATCGGTCCGGGCCATGTTGAAGACCCGCGCCGCCCCCGCCTCGTCGTCGCGGGCGATATGGAAGACCTCGCGAAAGGCGGTGACCTCGTCGCGGGTAACCTGACCGTCGGCCTTGGCCATCTTGGCGCCCAGCGCGATGACGGCGATGGCAAAGGCCACCGATCTCTCGGGCGGCGTGCGCAGGCGTTCGAAGACGGCGCTCAGGCTTTCGCCCTTGGCCAGCGCGCTCAGCGCCTCGGTGATGCGGGTCCAGAGTGACATGGCCCCACCCTAGCCCGTGTCGCCATCGAAGTCAGCGGGCGCGGGGCCGCAGGGTGCCAGAATTTTCTGCACCAGAACAAGGTCGAGCCATTGCCCCGCCTTGCGCCCGACCTGCGGCATCCGGCCTACCTCTTGAAACCCCATGGCCGCGTGAAAGGCGAGACCATCCGGGTTGGCACCCGAGACACCTCCCACCAGCACATGCACCCCTTCGGCGCGCGCCACCTGCTCCAGCCGCGCCATCAGCGCCCGGCCCAGACCGCGCCCGCGCGCCGCGGGGGCGAGCAGGATCGTGTGTTCCCGCGTGCAGGAATAGCCGGGACCGGCACGGAAGATACCATAGCTGGCAAAGCCCAGCAGGACGCCCCCGTACTCGGCCACCAGATAGGCTGGCGCGCGGGCGGCGATATCCGCGGCCACGGCTTCAGACCTCCGCAATTCGGTGGTAAAGGTCACCAGCGTGTTCTGCACATAATGGTTGGCAATGCCGGCGATCGCAGGCGCGTCGGCCGCTCCGGCCTGGCGAATCGTCATTCAAGGAGCCTCGTTCCATGCGGCGTCTCGATCTCGGCCCTGAGGCCCGAAACGCCGGGTTCGAAGACCACCCCTTGCATCTGACCGCAAAGCGCCGCCAACTCGTCGGCCCGTGGATGCGTGACGATCAGTCGCCCGAGCGCGCAGCCCGAGGGCGCCAGCATCGCCGCCGGATGCAGATCGCCGCGCCACTGGATCAGCGCCGGAAACCGGTCGTCGAAAGGCAGGACGCCCGATGCCGGCACCGCCATGCGCCAGCTGAGTGCGCCACGCTCCAGGTCCACCGGATCGCCCGCGCCCGCCGGCAACCCCGCCAGCGCGGCATCGAGATCGCCCACCCGGCAAATCCAGTTACTCAGACGGGGCGCGCCCCGGAACCTGTCGAGCTCGAACCAGCGCGGCCGTCCAGGAGACGGCGCGACCGGGTCGATGGCGATCGCCTCCAGGTAGAGACCGTCCGCCAACCCCAGAAGACGGTTCCAGGTGCCAAAGCGCGCATGCCGCCCGCCCGGCTGCATCGCCACGCCGAGCGCCGCCTCGACATGGTCGACCGCGGCCTCCAACGTCTCACCCGCCACCGCGAAATGATCCAGTTCCATGCGTACCTCCCTGGCTGTCCACTCCCCAGAAACTGCAGGCGCGCGCCCGGCGCAAGTCTCCTGTCGGATCATGCGCTTCTTTCTGGTCGGAAATACTCTCGGGGGTGAACTGGCCCGCAGGGCCAGGAGGGGGCGGACAGCCCCCTTCTCCAAGCCAGCCAGACGACCAGCGATCACAGGCTGGTCAGCAGGCCGGGAGAGTTGCGTCCGGCAAGGCCCCGCCCCCCGGGCGGCGGCGTAAGGCGGGCGCCGCCCATCCCGGCAAGGATCCTGGAGCGTCTGGCGCGCAGCATCGGGGCACTCGGTCACCCGTCAACAGAATGGCCAGACCCCGGAACAAGGTCCACCGCGACTCGCCACGGTGCGGCCGGCCGGTTTGGGCTGTCGGAACAGCGGCTGCTCCCGCCCGGCGCCGGCCGCGCCAAAGGCACGACCGCGCCCGTTGGGCCGGGCATCGCGCTGCCGCGCGATGCCGCAGCCGGCCTGAAAGGCCGGCTGCCCGACCCAAGACCGCCAGGGGGCGGCCCGCAGGGCAGGCCCCGCGGGCGCGGGAGCGCTTCGCCTGCCGCGCCCGTCGACCCGGTTGTCAGCCGCGCGCGCCACGCACCAGTTTCAGGATATCGCGCGCCGCCTCGGGGATATTGGTGCCGGGGCCGAAGATCGCCTTGACGCCGTGGTCGTAGAGGAACTGGTAGTCCTGCTGCGGGATCACCCCGCCGCAGATCACGATGATATCCTCGGCGCCCGCCTTCTTCAGCTCTTCGACCAGCTGCGGCGCCAGGGTCTTGTGACCCGCCGCCTGGCTGGAGATGCCGACCACGTGCACGTCGTTGTCGATGGCGTCCTGCGCCGCCTCGGCGGGGGTCTGGAACAGCGGACCCACGTCGACGTCGAAACCGATATCGGCGAAGGCGGTGGCGATCACCTTGGCGCCGCGGTCGTGGCCGTCCTGGCCCATCTTGACCACCAGCATCCGCGGGCGGCGGCCTTCGGCCTCGGCGAATGCCTCGACGTCGCGCTGGATGGCGGCAAAGCCTTCGTCGCCTTCATAGGCAGCCCCGTATACGCCCGCGAGCGTCTTCACCTCGGCGCGGTGGCGGCCGAATTCCTTTTCCATCGCCATGCTGATCTCTCCTACGGATGCCCGGGCGCGGGCGGCTTCGACGGCGGCCTCGAGCAGGTTGCCGTCCGCGCGGGCGCGGCGGGTCAGTTCATCGAGCGCGGCGGCGCAGGCCGCCTCGTCACGGGTGCTGCGGATACGCTCCAGCCGGGCGATCTGGGCATCGCGCACCGCCATGTTGTCGACGTCGAGAATGTCGATCGGGTCTTCCTTGTCCTTGCGGTACTTGTTGACGCCGACGATCACCTCTTCGCCACGGTCGATCATCGCCTGGCGGCGGGCGGCGCTTTCCTCGATCCGGAGCTTGGGCATTCCGCTGGCCACGGCCTTGGTCATGCCGCCCATCTCCTCGACCTCCTGGATCAGCGCCCAGGCCTTCTCGATCAGGTCATTGGTCAGGCTCTCGACGTAATAGGAACCCGCCAGCGGATCGACCACCTTGGTCACACCGGTTTCCTCTTGCAGCACCAGCTGGGTGTTGCGGGCGATCCGGGCCGAGAAATCGGTGGGCAGCGCGATCGCCTCGTCCAACGCGTTGGTATGCAGCGACTGGGTGCCGCCCAGAACCGCGCTCATCGCCTCGTAGGCGGTGCGGATCACGTTGTTATAGGGGTCCTGCTCTTGCAAGCTGACGCCCGAGGTCTGGCAATGGGTGCGCAGCATCTTGGAACGTTCGGATTTTGCGCCGAACTCGGTCATGATGCGGTGCCAGAGCGTGCGCGCGGCGCGCAGCTTGGCAATCTCCATGAAGAAGTTCATGCCGATGGCGAAGAAGAACGACAGGCGCCCTGCGAACTTGTCCACGTCCATCCCCGCCTCGATCGCGGCGCGCACGTATTCGCGGCCGTCGGCCAGGGTATAGGCCAGCTCCTGCACCAGGTTCGCCCCGGCCTCTTGCATGTGGTAACCCGAGATCGAGATCGAGTTGAACTTGGGCATGTGATCGGAGGTGTAGCCGATGATGTCCGAGATGATCCGCATCGAGGGTTCGGGCGGGTAGATATAGGTGTTGCGGACCATGAACTCTTTCAGAATGTCGTTCTGAATGGTCCCCGACAGCACCGATTTGTCATGGCCCTGCTCCTCGCCCGCGACGATGAAACTGGCCAGGATCGGGATCACCGCGCCGTTCATCGTCATCGAGACCGACACCTTGTCGAGCGGGATGCCGTCGAACAGGATCTTCATGTCCTCGACGCTGTCGATGGCGACGCCGGCCTTGCCGACATCGCCCACCACACGGGGGTGGTCGCTGTCATAGCCGCGATGGGTGGCCAGGTCGAAGGCGACCGAAACCCCCTGCTGGCCTGCGGCCAGGTTGCGGCGGTAAAAGGCGTTCGATTCCTCGGCGGTCGAGAAACCGGCATATTGCCGGATGGTCCAGGGGCGGCCGGCATACATGGTCGCCTTGACGCCACGGGTGAACGGCGCAAAGCCCGGCAGCGAGGCCATGTGCGGCAGATCGGCGGTGTCCTCGGCGGTGTAGAGTGGCTTGACCTCGATGCCTTCGAGCGTGTTCCAGGTCAGGTCGTCAACGGGGCCGCGCAGCTCTTTCTCAGCCAGCGCCCGCCATTCGTCGGTCTTGGTCATTGCGTCTTCCTCTTGTCAGATCGGGGGTTGGCGGGGTTTTCCCCACCGATTTCTTGTTAAGATCCTCGACCAGCCAGGCCAGGCCATCGGCCCCGGCGGCCAGCCACATCAGGTCGTCGGCATAGGCTTCGCGCAGGGCGGCGACCTGGTCGGGGGCAAACGGGGTCCAGCGCCCGTCACCCTCGGGCAGCCGGGCAGCCAGTTGCGGCGGCAGGATCTGGCGCAGCGCGGGCAGGCGCGGGACGGCGTTCAGGTGTTCGCGGCTGTGTTCGCGCGGCGCCGGGCGGCCGGTGACGGCAGCAAGCTGTGCCTCGGGGCGACCGGCGAAGATCTCGAACGGCAGCACCCAGATGCGTACTCCCGGGAGGGCGCAGGCGACATCGGTGATCACGTCGCGCCAGCCGCGCGGATTGCGCGCGATCCGGTCCAGCGCCACCCGCGACGGCAGGCCGAAACCGCGCGCCAGCCCGTAGCCCAGCGCCGAGGCCCACCACAGATCCTGCGAGCGGATGTTGAGCAGCACGTCGGTGACTTGCCCGTCAAAGGCCTGGCCGTAACGCGCCAGCCGCTCCCCCGCCGAGGGGTAAAGCGCGGCCTGGCGCAGGTTCTCGCGCGTGGAGCCCAGCATGTTCTCTTCGCTGACGACCAGTCGCCGGGTGCCCGAGAGCGCGCTGCGCGTCAGGTTCAGGCGCACCCGGCCCACGGCGCGGCGGCGCGGGTCGCGGCCGGTGGCTATGGATGGTCCGGGCAGGATGCCGCGAAACAGGCCGGTGCGCGTGCGGTGCGGCCCCCAGAAGCCGGTGCCGTCGCGGGCCAGACGCTCGGCGTTCTGGCGCATGTAGTGCTGAAAGGTGGTGGTCGCGCAGCGGTGCGCGCCGAGGTGCAGGATGACGTCCATGGCTTCGCCTTTCTGGCCGGCCACGCGGGCCGGTCGCGGGTTGGGGAACGCGATGACTGTCATGCCGGACCCCTGACGAAGCGATTAACATTAAACTTTTTGTCGCCTGTCCGCATCTGGACGGTCGCAATCGGCCCGCCCGCGTTTATATTGAACGGGACAGGAGACCGCATGAAACGACTATTCGCCCTTGTTTTCCTTGTTTTTCTTCCGGTGTCGGGCTGGGCCGCAGATGCCGCGCAACCTGCCGAGCATGACCTCATCCGGCCTGCCGGTGACAGCGATTTGAACGAATTTTTATGGATAAAGCGGCCTATCGTCGTCTTTGCCGACACCGACGCGGATCCGCGGTTCCACCAGCAGATAGAAATGCTGCGCGAAGGGCTGGCGATGCTGGAGGAGCGCGATGTCGTGGTGCTGACCGATACCGACCCGGCGGCGCGGACGCCTTTACGGCAACAGCTGCGCCCGCGCGGTTTTGCGCTGGTGGTGATCGACAAGGATGGCGGCGTGAAGCTGCGCAAGCCCACGCCCTGGAGCGTGCGCGAGCTGACCCGAACCATCGACAAGATGCCGACCCGTGAACAGGAGGTGCGCGAACGGCGCGGGCTCGACTGAGCCACGCCCGCCCGCAGGCCTCTTGCCAACATGGTCGCGCTGCCGGTTGTCAAGGATCGCTCCTGTTCTGAGTGTGAGGGACCGGGGATGACCGGTCACTCGAACTCCATGATCACGTCATCCACGGCAAGGCTGTCGCCGGGGCCCGCATTGAGCTTGGCCACGATGCCCTTCCTCTCGGCGCGCAGGATGTTTTCCATCTTCATCGCCTCGACGGTGCAGAGCGCCTGCCCCTCCTGCACCTCCTGGCCCACTTCGACATCGACCTTCACGATCAGGCCGGGCATCGGGCAGAGCAGCAGTTTGGAAGTATCGGGCGGCAGTTTCTCGGGCATCAGCTTCGACAGTTCCGCCTGGCGCGGGGTGCGTACATGCACCTTGAGGTCAGCGCCGCGCGTACGGATGCGGAAACCGCCCGGGATCTTGCCGGCCTTGAGCACCAGGGGCGCCCCATCGACGCTGAGCTTGGCAAGCTGGTCGCCCGGGGTCCAGTCGCTGGTGACCCGCATCGCGCCGCCCCCCTGGAAGGTGACGGTGGAGCCATCGTGGTCGGCGTCGATATGCACGGGGAAATCGGCGCCTTGCAGGCTGACGACCCATTCGGTGCCGACGCGGCGCTCGTGGTTGTCCATCCGGCCCGAAACGCGGGTGCGCCGGATCTCGGCCACCCGGTGCATCGCGGCGGCGGCTGCGGCCACCCGGCGCAGCTCGGTTTCGCCCAGGGCGACCCCTTCGAAGCCTTCGGGATATTCCTCGGCGATGAAGGCGGTGGTCATGTCGCCCGAGATGAATTTCGGGTGATCCATCACCGCGCTGAGGAAGGGCAGGTTGTGGCCGATGCCTTCGACCTCGAAACTGTCGAGCGCAATTCGCATCGCCTCGATCGCGGCGGCACGGGTCGGGCCCCAGGTGCAGAGCTTGGCGATCATCGGGTCGTAGTACATGCTGATCTCGCCGCCCTCGTAGACGCCGGTATCGTTGCGCACGGCCGTCTCGCCCTGAGGCGCCTCACCCTGCCATTTGCCGTTCACCAGCATCGGACCCGCAGCGGTTTCCGCTGGCGGGCGATAACGGGTCAGGCGGCCGATCGACGGCAGGAAGCCGCGATAGGGGTCTTCTGCGTAAAGCCGGTTCTCGATGGCCCAACCGGTCAGTTTCACGTCATCCTGAGTGATGCTGAGCGGTTCGCCTGCGGCCACGCGGATCATCTGTTCCACCAGGTCGACGCCGGTGATCAACTCGGTTACCGGGTGTTCCACCTGAAGGCGGGTGTTCATTTCGAGGAAGTAGAAGTTCTTCTCTCCATCGACGATGAATTCCACGGTGCCCGCGCTGGCATAACCCACGGCCTTGGCAAGCGCCACGGCCTGTTCGCCCA
This sequence comes from Ruegeria marina, assembly GCF_900101475.1. Classification (GTDB taxonomy): domain Bacteria; phylum Pseudomonadota; class Alphaproteobacteria; order Rhodobacterales; family Rhodobacteraceae; genus Ruegeria_B; species Ruegeria_B marina. Next base: position 91,844 of record NZ_FMZV01000002.1, read on the forward strand.
TGGCGCGGCGGGTGGCCTCGTCGAGGAAGGGGCTGGGCGCCTCTTCGACGACCTTCTGGTTGCGGCGCTGGATCGAACATTCGCGCTCGCCGAGGTAGATGCCGTTGCCGTGCGTATCGCAGAGCACCTGGATCTCGATATGGCGCGGTTGCGTCACGAATTTCTCGATGAAGATGCGGTCGTCGCCAAACGAGTTCGCCGCCTCGTTCTTGGAGCTCTGGAAGCCTTCGCGCGCTTCCTGGTCGTTCCAGGCGATCCGCATGCCCTTGCCGCCGCCCCCGGCGCTGGCCTTGATCATCACCGGATAGCCGATCTCGTTCGAGATCTTCACCGCCTCGTCCGCATCCGCGATCAGGCCCATGTAGCCGGGAACGGTGGACACGCCTGCTTCTTGGGCGATCTTCTTCGAGGTGATCTTGTCGCCCATCGCCTCGATCGCGCCCTTGGGGGGGCCAACGAAGATCACGCCGGCGGCATCCAGCGCCTCGGCGAATTTCGCGTTCTCGGACAGGAAGCCATAGCCGGGATGAACCGCCTGTGCGCCGGTCGCCTTGATGGCGGCCATGACCTTGTCGATGACGATATAGGACTGGTTGGCGGGCGGCGGGCCGATATGAACCGCCTCGTCGGCCATCTGCACATGCAGCGCCTGCTTGTCGGCATCCGAATAGATGGCGACGGTCGAAATGCCCATCTTGCGCGCCGTCTTGATGACCCGGCAGGCAATCTCGCCCCGGTTGGCGATCAGGATCTTGTTGAACATGCGATGTCCTCTGTCTTGGAAAGGTCGGAACGCAAAACGCCGCTCCGGACCATCTGGTCCGAAACGGCGTTCCACGCGAATACGGCCGGGCCGGAGGCGGCCCGGATGATGTTTACGGCATCAGTTGCAGGTTTTTTCCACCTTGCAATAGAGAAGGTTGCCCGCCGCGCCGGCAGCGGCGCCGACCACAGGGTCGCCATCGACGACAAGCGAGGTAAGCAACCCCGCGCTGCCACCGTAAAGCGCCTGTTCGGTCGGCGTGTCGCCACAGGCGGCAAGGCCTGCGCACAGCGCCAGGCCGACGATGAGTTTCGATTTCTGCATTCTGCTCTTCCTTCGGTTCTATCCGAGTTTCGGAGCTGATCCTGAACCGGAGCGCCACCATCGCGCAAGCCATTCCGGAACACGGTAAAGATCTGCGCGACTTGCCGCCCAGATTCGGGGATTTCCGCCGATACCCGGCCCGACGATGTCGGGAAAAGGGCGAGCGGAGCGACACTTGGGGGATCGGACCGCCCGCTTAGGGAAGGGGTACGGAATTTTAGGCGCGTGACCGGCGCAGGCAGTTCCATGCCGACCACACCCCCAACGCTGACGCAAACGCGGCGCACGGCCAAGCCCCGTTTGGGGGCCCGCAAAATTTGGGCTGCATTTTGCCGAAAACCGTTGGGCCCTTGCGGTTTCATGCCGATCAGTCCTCTTCGAACACGGCCGGAAACGAGGCACGCGCCACCTCGACGGAAATGACCAGAAGCGCCTCGTAGCTGGTCGGATCAAACGGCTCTTCCGCTGCCACAACCTCGCGACCGAACAGCCAGCTGAGCCGGCCGGCGTCGAGATTGCCGCGTTCGAAGGGTTGGTCGCCGAAATGGTCCCAGAGCGCCCGCATGAACAACTCGTCGGCGCGCCGGTCCACCGCCTTGCGGTCACGATAGCGTTCCCGCCGGATCAGCGGCGTCACGCCCTTGGGGTTGGCGCGGCGAATCGTGAACTGGAAATCCGAGCCGGGCATGCGGCTGGGGAAACCGCGGTGTTTCAGCATGGCGCGCCCTCCTGGCCGGAGCGAGCCACGGGGTGCGGAACCGGCCCGAAAGCCGATCCCGCGAAAAGCTTACTTGTACTTGCCGGTGAACGTCGGCTCGGTCGAGATGGGCTCGATGATGACGAACTCTTCTTGTGGCGAGTTGTCACAAGCAGCCACGGCGCCGACAAAGGCGACCATGGCCACGAACTTGATGCACTTGGACATCTGTTTCTCCTACTGACATTAATGAAACCTGCAGAAGCTGCTGCTTCTGACTGCCTCACCCTTTCGGGGTCGGTTGCTCGTTGGCAACCGTGCCAGAGGATAGGGGAAATCGGGCCGGAAATACATCCGGGATAGGGCAAGTTCATGGCCTGTGACTCCAAAGTCGCAAAACTCCGCTCGTACGAAGATTGACCCGCAACATGTTGTAGCATCGTCAAAACTCCTCCCAGATACAGCGAGAGTCCTGGAGGCGGTAGGCCTCGAAATATTGTGTGGCGCCGGGTTGCGCTGTGCCGAAGTCGACCGGGCGGTCCGACATCGAGATCACCACGCGCGCGGGAGTGATCCCGCGGGTTTCCACGTATGGGACAGCGAGAATCTCGCACAGGTGCGCCATGTCGATGGCCGCCACATCATAGCCGATCTGGCCGGCCTGGCCGCCGATCTTAGGGGCAAGGAAGCGGAACCGCACCCAAAGCTCGCCCGGATTGTCGTCGAGCAGGACATCAGCCAGTTCCACCGGCTGGCCCGAAGGTACGGGCAAGAGCGCCTGAGCTCGCGCCGGAACCGCAAGAAATGCCAGACACGCCATGACACAAACGCAACCCCGGCCCCACGCAAAGCGGGCTCCTCCGGCCGGGGCTGCTGGCGCGACGCGTGCGGCGTGCGCTGTTCCGTGTCGAGTGGCGCGGATCATGGGGCTGATTCGTCCTTTGTGTCAAACTCTGTGGGAGAGATGATCTCGATCAGTTCCATGTCGTCGGAATGCCGGACCTCGCGATGCCTGATCCCCGGCGGTTGCAGCACGCAGGAGCCGGCGCGCAACATGTGCTCGCCCTGCCCTTCGTATTCGAAGACCACCCAGCCTTGCGTGACATAGACCATCTGGAAATCCAGATCGTGGCTGTGCCAGGCGCCGGGGCTTTCCATGCCCGGCACCGCGCGGATCACATGGGCGCCGAACCTGCCCTTGGTCGCGTCCTTGATGCCCAGGTCGCGGTATTCGAAAAAGGCGCGCAACCCCTGTCCGACGAAGGGGGAATTGTCGGCGTGGCTGACGGTGAAGGCCTGGTTTTTCCAAAGCTGGGTCATGGACTTACCAGATGATGATGGTCATAAACCGCAGGGGATTGCGGCCGACCTTCGGTATCGGTTGCGTGCTGCAGATAGACCGGGAAGCCGGCCTGCACGAGCGTTCCCTTCTGCGCGCATTCGGTGAAGATGTACTTGGCATTACCGGGTGTCCTGTCGAACCAGTCCGGGTCATCCAGAGTGCCTGTCATGACACCCACGAAATCCGGGAACCGCTCCAGTTCCAGGAACACGGTGGTCGAGCAGGTAGGGCAGGAATTCAGGTGGATTTTCTTGCCGCTGCCTTCGGACACATGGGTGTAGATGACGGGCGAACCCTGCACCAGCCGGAAGGCGCTGCCGGTGAAACCGGCAAGCGCGTTCATCGGCGTACCGGTCATCTTCTGGCAGAAGCGACAGGTGCACCATGTCAGACGCAGGGGCGGCGTGCTCAGCTCGTAGCGAAGCGCGCCGCACAGGCATCCACCGGCGTGGGGTTCGTCCATCACGGACCTCCTAGAGCGGAATGTTGTCGTGCTTCTTCCACGGCATCTGCGACTTCTTGTTGCGCAGGGAGGCAAAGGCCCGCGCCACGCGCTTGCGGGTCGACCGCGGCTGGATCACCTCGTCAATGAAACCGCGTTCGGCCGCCACGAAGGGGTTGGCAAAGCGGTCCTCGTAGTCCTTGGTGTGGGCCGCGATCTTCTCCGGGTCGTTCAGGTCGGCGCGATGGATGATCTCGGTCGCGCCCTTGGCGCCCATCACCGCCACCTCGGACGTCGGCCAGGCGTAGTTGATGTCGCCCTGCAGGTGCTTGGAACTCATCACCACGTAAGCGCCGCCATAGGCCTTGCGGGTGATGACCGTCACCTTTGGCACCGTCGCCTCGCCATAGGCGAAGAGCAGCTTGGCCCCGTGCTTGATGACGCCGCGATATTCCTGGCCCGTTCCGGGCAGGAAGCCCGGCACGTCCACGAAGGTCAGCAGCGGAATCTCGAACGCGTCGCAGAAGCGCACGAAACGCGCCGCCTTGCGGGAACTGTCGATGTCGAGGCAGCCCGCCAGAACCAGCGGCTGGTTCGCCACCACGCCCACGGTCTGGCCTTCGAGCCGGATGAAACCGGTGATGATGTTCTTGGCGAAATCTTCCTGGATCTCGTAAAAGTCGCCCTCGTCCGCGACCTTCAGGATCAGTTCCTTCATGTCATAAGGCGTGTTGGGGTTTTCCGGCACCAGCGTGTCGAGGCTGGCCTCGATCCGGCCCGGCTCGTCGAAGAACGGCCGCACGGGGGGCTTTTCGCGGTTGTTAAGCGGCAGGAAATCGACCAGGCGGCGCACTTCGGCCAGCGCCTCGACGTCGTTTTCAAAGGCCCCGTCGGCGACGCTGGACTTGCGTGTATGGGTCGAGGCACCGCCCAGTTCTTCTGCTGTCACCTGTTCGTTGGTCACAGTCTTCACCACGTCCGGGCCGGTCACGAACATGTAGGAGCTGTCCTTGACCATGAAGATGAAGTCGGTCATCGCGGGCGAGTAGACCGCGCCGCCCGCGCAGGGGCCCATGATCAGCGAAATCTGCGGCACCACGCCCGAGGCCATGATGTTGCGCTGGAACACCTCGCCATAGCCCGCAAGGCTGTCGACGCCTTCCTGGATCCGCGCGCCGCCCGAGTCGTTGATGCCGATCACCGGGGCGCCGTTCTGCATCGCCATGTCCATGATCTTGCAGATCTTCATCGCGTGGGTGGCAGAAACCGACCCGCCCAGGACGGTGAAGTCCTGACTGAAGACATAGACCATGCGGCCATTGATCGTGCCCCAGCCCGTCACGACGCCATCGCCGTAGGGGCGGTTCTTCTCCATGCCGAAATCGATGCAGCGATGCGCGACAAACATGTCGAACTCCTCGAAGGAGCCTTCGTCCAGCAACAACTCGATCCGCTCGCGGGCCGTCAGCTTGCCGCGCCCATGCTGGGCGTCGATCCGCGTTTGCCCGCCTCCCAGCCGCGCGGCCTCGCGGCGGGTTTCCAGCTCGGAAAGGATGTCTTTCATTGCGATTGTCCCTTGTGAAATTTGGCCGGACCATAGAGTGATCACCGGTGGAACCAAAGCGATATTCGGCAAATTTGCATATTATTGGCAAGCTCGTTTCAGCTAAATGCAAAATTGCTAATTAACATCTTAGTCCCAGCCCTCGGCATGGACACGGACCGGGGGCCGCCGTACATGTGAACCATGCAGTTCACTTCGCCCCCACCACAACGGACGCCCCCCAAACTGGTGACGCTGATCCTGTTGTCGGGCCTGTCGGCGCTGGGCATGAACATCTTTCTGCCCAGCCTTCCGAACATGACCGCATATTTCCAGACCGACTACCGGTTGATGCAGCTTTCGGTGGCGCTCTTTCTGGCAGTGAACGCGGCGATGCAGATCGTGATCGGCCCGATGGCAGACAAGGCCGGCCGGCGCCCTGTCATCCTGTGGGGGCTGGTACTTTTCATGGCCGCGACGCTTGGCTGCATCGTGGCGCCCACGGCCGAGGTCTTCCTGTTCTTCCGCATGTGCCAGGCGGTGGTCGCGGTCGGCATCGTGCTGAGCCGCGCCGCCGTGCGCGACATGTACGAACAGGACCAGGCCGCCTCGATGCTGGGCTGGGTAACGATGGGCATGGCGGTCGTGCCGATGATCGGGCCGATGATCGGCGGCCAACTGGATCAGATCTTTGGCTGGCAGGCGAATTTCTGGCTGCTTTTTGCGCTCGGCGGGCTGGCGCTGGCACTTACCTATGTCGATTTCGGAGAGACGGCGCTGAAAAGCGGCAAGACCCTGGTGCAGCAATTCCGCGAGTATCCCGAACTTCTGACCTCGCCCCGGTTCTGGGGCTATTCGCTTGCCAGCGGGTTCTCGTCGGGGGCGTTCTTCGCCTATCTGGGCGGAGCGCCTTTCGTCAGCACCGAGGTATTCGGGATGGAACCGGGCCGCATGGGCCTGTTCTTTGGCGCCCCGGCGGTGGGGTACTTCACCGGAAACTTCCTGAGCGGCGCTTTTTCGATCCGGGTCGGGGTCAACCGAATGATCCTGCTGGGAAACCTGATGAACGCGCTGGGCATCGTGCTGTCGCTGACCGCGATGATCGCGGGCATGGGCAACGAATACACGTTCTTTGGGTTCATGACACTTGTCGGTGTCGGTAACGGCATGTCAATTCCCAATGCCACAGCCGGCGCGTTGTCGGTGCGACCACATCTGGCCGGCAGCGCTTCGGGGCTGAACGGGGCGATCATGTTGGGCGGGGGCGCGGCGCTGAGCGCGCTCGCAGGGGCGCTGCTGACACCGGAAACCGGCGCGATGCCGCTCTTGTGGCTGATGCTGGCCACGGCGGTTCTGGGCGTTCTGGCGATACTCGTGGTGATCCTGAGAGAGCGTCGATTGGGCCTGTGACCGCTTGCCCGGCACGATTTGCAAAGTTAATCTGACAATACGTCAAACCTGCAAAGACACCCGATGGCCACCCAGAAACTCTATGCCGGCGCCAAGCTGCGCGAGATCCGCAACCGCCTGTCACTGACGCAAAAGGATTTCGCCGCCAAGCTGGGCGTGTCGCTGCCCTATCTGAACCAGATGGAGAACAACAACCGCCCGGTCTCGACCTCGGTCGTTCTGGCGCTGGCGCAGGAATTCGGGCTGGATGTCACCGAACTCAGCACCGGCGACAGCGAAAGGCTGGTCAGCGACATGCGCGAGGCGCTGGCCGACCCGATCTTTGCCGACGCGATGCCGCCGCTGGCCGACCTGCGCCTGACCGCGTCCAACGCACCGGCACTGGCGCGCGCCTTCATCGAGTTGCACCGCACTTACCGGCAGACGCATGAGAGGCTGGCCTCGCTCGACGAGGCGCTGGGGCGCGAGGATGCCCGTATCCAGGCCAGCCCCTGGGAAGAGGTGCGCGATTTCTTCCACTATTGCGACAATTACATCGACGCCGTGGATCACGCGGCAGAGCGGTTCGCAACACGCGCGCAGACCGAGGGCGGCACGAGGGCGGCGGCACTGGCAGCGTTGACCGAACGCGGCGTGACGGTCGAAATCGCCGATGTCGAAGCCTTGCGCCAGTATGATGCCGCCGGTCGCAAGCTGCAACTGTCGTCCCGCTCGGCGCCTCAGACGCAGGTGTTCCAGCTGCTCCTGCAAGTGGCGCTGCTGGGCCAGAATTCGCTGCTGGAGGCGACGCTGGATTTTGCCCGGTTCCACAGCGAAGAGGCGCGCGCCATCGCCAAGATCGGGCTTGCCAACTATTTTGCAGGGGCGGCGCTGATGCCCTACGGCGCTTTCCTGGAGGCGGCCCAGAAAACCCGGCACGACCTCGAACTTCTCAGCACAAGGTTCGGCGCCTCGATCGAACAGGTGGCGCACCGGCTGTCCACGATGCAGCGGCCCGGGGCCAAGGGCATCCCCTTCTTCTTCGTCCGGGTCGACCAGGCGGGCACGATCACAAAACGCCACTCGGCCACGCGGCTGCAATTCGCCCGCTTTGGCGGCGCCTGCCCGCTATGGAACGTGCACCGCGCCTTCGAAACGCCCGGCCATTTCCTGCGCCAGCTGGCCGAGACGCCGGACGGGGTGCGTTATATTTCGCTGGCGCGCGATGTGTCCAAGCCGGGCGGCTCCTTCGGAGCGCCGGTGCGGCGCTACGCGATCGCGCTGGGCTGCGAGGTGCGGCATGCCGACCAGCTTGTCTATGCCGACACCCTTGATGTCAGCAATGCCAGCGCCTATGAGCCGATCGGCATCTCCTGCCGGATCTGCGAACGCAAGACCTGCCACCAGCGGTCGGTTCCCCCCCTGGAAAGACGGCTCAGCATCAATACCGACCGGCGCGGCACCCTGCCCTACGAGGTCAACTGAACCGAAAAGCCCGGCAAACGTGGCGCTCTTGATCTTTTCGAAAATACTCCGGGAGAAACAGGCGACGGGGGCAACGCCCCCGCCCCATTCACGGATCAGGCTTTCGACAGGATCCCCCAGATCTCGTCCTTCAGCGCCGCGCGTTTCTTGCGCAGCGTGACCTCGGCCAGCTCCTCCATCGGCTCGACGTTGGTCTCGGCCCGGTGCACGGCCCGGTTCACCTCGTGATATTCGTCCGCCAGTCTGGAGAAATGCGCGTCCGACTGTTTGAGCTGGCTCATCAGGTCGATCTTTTCGGGAAATTCCTCGGCCAGTTCATGCGGGGTATGGGACATCCGTTCGCTCCTTTTCTCAATGTCGACACCGAGGCTAGACGCCCGCTTGCGCGCCGGCTTTGACAGGGATCAAACCGCGCGCGATGCCCCAGATTTTTCGTCGAAAAATCTTGGGCCCGGCATCAGCGTTGCGCGGCTTCCCAGCGCGGGCTGATCCAGGGGCGGTCATTGGCGCGCGGCAGCGGATCGCGGCCCAGGATATGATCCGACATCTTCTCGCCCACCATGATCGAGGGCGCGTTCAGGTTGCCATTGGTGATCTGCGGAAAGATCGAGCTGTCGGCCACCCGCAGCCGCTCGACCCCGATCACCCGCCCCTGCCCGTCGACCACCGCGTTGCGGTCGTCGGCGCGGCCCATGCGGCAGGTGCCGCAGGGGTGATAGGCGCTTTCGGCATGTTCGGCGATGAAGGCGTTCAGTTCCTCATCGCTCTGTACTGCCGCCCCCGGCTGGATCTCCTTGCCGGCATAGGGCTTGAATGCCTCCTGCCCGAAGATCTCGCGTGTCAGCCGGATGCAGGTGCGGAAATCGGCCCAGTCCTTTTCATGGCTCATGTAGTTGAAGCGGATCACCGGCGCGTCCTGGGCCTGCGCCGAGCGCAGGCTAACCGTCCCGCGCGAAGGTGAGCGCATCGGCCCGACATGGGCCTGGAAGCCGTGGCCCTCGGCCGCGGCCTTGCCGTCGTAGCGCACCGCGATGGGCAGGAAGTGGTACTGGATGTCCGGATAGGGCACGCCGGGCTGCGATCGGATGAAGGCGGCGCTTTCAAACTGGTTCGAGGCGCCCAGTCCGGTCCCGGTGAACAGCCATTGCGCGCCGATCGCCGCCTTTCCGACCAGGTTCCAGTATTTGTAGAGCGTCACCGGCTGGATCGCGGCCTGCTGGATGTAAAGCTCCAGATGGTCCTGCAGGTTTGCCCCGACGCCGGGGCGGTCGGCCAGGACCGGAACCCCGTGTTCGGCCAGATGCGCGGCCGGCCCGATTCCCGACAGCATCAGGAGCTTGGGCGAGTTGATTGAGGAGGCGGCAATGATCACCTCACGCCGGGCCCGGACGGTTTCGGTCTTGCCGCCCCGGATGATCTCGACCCCGGTTGCGCGGCCCTCGTCCAGCACCACGCGGGCCGCCAGCCCGCGCACCACCTCGCAGTTGTCCCGCTTGAGCGCCGGTTTCAGATAGGCATTGGCCGCCGACCAGCGCCGTCCTTTCCAGACGGTCTGTTCCATCGGGCCGAAGCCTTCCTGCTTTTCGCCGTTGTAGTCGCCGGTCAGTTCGTAGCCCGCCTGCCGCCCGGCCTCGACAAAGGCCCTGAACAGCGGATTGCAACGCGGTCCGCGGGTGACGTGCAGCGGCCCGTCGCTACCGCGCCAGGCCGGGTCGCCACCATGACCGCCGTCATGCCAGGTCTCCATCCGCTTGAAATAGGGCAGCACGTCGGCATAGGACCAGCCGTCGGCGCCCATCTCGGCCCAGGTATCGAAATCCATCGCGTGGCCGCGCACATAGACCATGCCGTTGATCGAGGACGAGCCCCCGATCACCTTGCCGCGCGGGCAGACCAATCGGCGGTTGTTCAGGTTCGGTTCGGGCTCGGACAGGTAGCCCCAGTCGTAGCGCGACATGTTCATCGGATAGCTGAGCGCGGCGGGCATCTGGATGAACGGCCCCACGTCGGTGCCGCCATGCTCGATCACCAGCACCGACGCCCCTGCCTCGCTGAGCCTGTAGGCCATTGCGCAGCCCGCGCTGCCGGCCCCGACGATGACAAAATCCGCTTCCATTCGCCTGTCTCCTGCTGCGCACCGTGCTGTATCCGAACCGGGCCCGACACCACGGAACCGGAGATCTAACACAGCATTGCAAATGGACAAACAATTTCTTGTATGATCATACAAGTTTTTTCCAGACCTTTCAACTTGAACCCCGTAAAGCATTGCCCAATATGGCGCCATGGAACGAAAACGCATTCGCGACATCCGCAATGACGAACTGGTCGAGGCCGCGATCCGATCGATTCACGGGTGTGGATTCGGCCGCGTCACCATGGCCGAGATCGCGCGCGAAGCCGGCGCATCGGCAGCGTCGATCAACTATTACTTCGGCAGCAAGGACCGGCTGATGGAAGAAACGATGCGGCGTCTGCTGTCGGTGCTGCGGACGGCCACGCTGGCGCGGCTGGTGGACACGCGGACACCGCGCGAGCGACTCGTCGCCATTGTCGAGGCGAATTTCGACGACACGCTGTTCACGCCGGCGCAATGTTCGGTCTGGATCCAGTTCTGGGCCAATGCGCCTTATGCGCCATCGCTGGCGCGGCTGCACCGGATCAACCGGGCCAGGGTGGCAAGCAATATCCGTCGAGAATTGCGGCAACTGGTGCCGGAACCGGCGCGCGAGCGGCTGCAAATGACGATCCAGGCCTATATGGATGGGGTCTGGACCGAGGCCGCGCAGGGGGGGGCCGTGCCCGATGCGGCATCTGCGCGCGCGGATGCGCGGGCCTTGACGGAACTGCTGCTGGACCAGGGGCGCTAAAAACGAAAACAGGGCGCGATTGCCTTTTCATTTCGCACCGAACCTTGACTATGCTGGGTGGACCTCCGGCAAGTACGGAGAGGTCAGAGAGGGACCATGCCATGCATCGCGACGAATTGACGAAGCGTTTCCGGGATCTGCATGTTTCGGGTACTCCGTTGGTAATGCCGAATCCCTGGGACATCGGGTCGGCCAAGGTGATGGCGCGGCTGGGCGCAAAGGCGCTGGCGACGACCTCGTCCGGGCATGGTTTCACGCTGGGTCTGACCGACGGAGGCCGGATTCCCCGCGAGGTCGCCCTGCACCACGCTGCCGAGATTTGCGCCGCTGTCGATGTGCCGGTCAACGGCGATTTCGAAAACGGGTTTGGCGACAGTCCCGAAACCGTGGCCGAGACCGTCAGGCTGGCGGCCGAAGCAGGCCTGTCCGGGGTTTCGATCGAGGACAGCGCCGTCCCGTCGAAAGGCTCTTATCCGTTCGACCTGGCTCTTGCCCGGATCGAGGCGGCGGTCGCGGCCGCCCACGCGGCGGGCATCGTGCTGACCGCCCGGGCGGATGGCTGGCTGATGCGCAACTATGATCAGGCCGAGGCGTTGCGCCGATGCCGGGCCTTTGCCGAGGCGGGTGCCGACGTGATCTATGCGCCGCTTGTCGATGCCGAGATCACCCGCGCGCTGGTCGCCACCGGGACGCCGGTCAACCTGCTGGCCGCGGGCGATATGCGGGATCTGACGGCCCAGCAGATGGGCGCGCTGGGGGTTGCCCGAATCTCCATCGGTGGCGGGTTGGCCCGGGTGACGCAACAGGTCATTCTGGACGCCACCCGCGCAATGCTGGAGCAGGGCGATTTCACCGTGCTGAAAGGCGCGGCCAACGTGGCCGAAATCGAGGCTTTGCTGAACGGGTAAGACCGCCGGAGCGCCGGGCATTCAGCGGATACGATAGACCTTTGACACGATGCGCCAACTGCCCTCGTGCAACAGCAGCGTGAGATAATCGTCAAAGCGCATGCCGGCCCAGTCGTTTTCGACATGGACCATCGCGATGTCCCCCTGAACCGAAACGGATCTGATCGCCCAGAACGGATCGGTTTCCGCATCGGCCGCCTCCTCGCACATGGCGATGAACGCGTCGCGGGAGTTCCAGAGCAACTCCCCTTCGTAATGACCAACCTCGCTGGCCTTGTCGAAGAAGATGCGCTCCAGCGCGGGCCGGTCGCCCCGGGTCATGGCCATCACGTAGGTTCGCACAAGCTCGGTCAGAGCAGCGATGTCTTGCCGGCGCGACATGGTCGACCCCCGTTGCTGCGGTCTGGCCGATCATGCCGGAAATGGGCGCGAAGTGGAAGAAGATTGGCGCAGAGCAGCCCTAGCCCGCCAGATAGGCCGCGAAGGCGTCGAAGCTGACGTTGCCGCCGGTGGCGAAGAGGACGACGGTCCGGTCCCGGACAGGCACCGCCCCCGACAGCGCCGCCGCCAGCGCCACCGCGCCCGAGGGTTCGAGCACCAGTTTCAGCCGTTCGAAGGCAAAGCGCATCGCCGCGCGCACCTCGGTGTCGCCCACCGACACGCCCGCTACCCCCGCGGCGCGTGCGGCGGCAAAAGGCGCGGCGCCGGGCTGGGTCGCCTGAAGCGCGTCGCAGATCGTCGGCAGGCCGCTGGCGACGCGCTGGATCTCCCCGTCAGCCAGCGAGGCGCCCATGGCGTCGTAGCCGCGCGGCTCGACACCGAAGATGCGGACCGCGGGCGCGGCATGGTGGAAGGCGAGCGAAACACCCCCCAGCAGACCGCCACCGCCCACCGGGCAGACAACGATATCCGGGGCAGCATCCAGCCGCGACAGCTGGTCGAGCGCCTCGAGCCCCGCCCCGGCCTGACCGGCGACGATGTCCGGATCGTCGAAGGGATGCAGCAGCACAAGCCCCTGGGTTTCGGCAATATCGCGCGCCAGGGCGCTGGCTGCCTCTTCGCGCGGGCGTTCTCCGTGGTGGCTGAGCACGACGCGCGCGCCATAGCCTTCGGTGGCGATGCGCTTGGGTTCGGGCGCGTCGACCGGCATGACGATGGTCACCGGCACACCCTGCGCACGGCCCGCCGCCGCGAGCCCCTGGGCGAAGTTGCCCGAGGAATAGGCGACCACGCCGCGTTGCCGTTCTTCCGCCCCAAGCCGCGTCAACCGCCAGTAGGCACCGCGGATCTTGAAACTGCCGGCCCATTGCAGGCTTTCGGCCTTGACGAAGACGCGCGCGGCACCGATCTCGCGGGCCAGCGCCTCGCTTTCCAGCAGCGGTGTGCGCTGGGTGGCCTGCGAGGTGACCGCATAGGCGGCGCGCAGGTCAGCGGCCGATGGCAGGGACATGGTTATTCTCCCCTCGGGAAGCGCTGGCTTTCCTCCAGATTGTCAAGGTTCATGTGGTTGCGCATGTAGCGTTCCGACGCCTTTTGCAGCGGCTGGTAGTCCCAGGGGTAGTAGCCGCCCTGGCGCAGCGCCTCGTAGACCACCCAGCGGCGGGCCTGACTGGCGCGCACATCCGCATCGAACCGGTCGAGATCCCAGCGGGCCTGCGACTTGGCGCGCAGGCTCTGCACCGTGCCCTGATGGTCGGGGTGGTCGGCCAGATTGGTCAGTTCGTGCGGGTCGTCGTCTAGATCGAAGAGCTGGTCGGGATCAAGCGCACAACGGTTGTATTTCCACTTGCCGTAGCGCATCGAAACCAGCGGCGCATAGGAGGCCTCGGCGGCGTATTCCATCAGCACCGGCGCCGTGCGCTCGGTGCCGTTGGCCAGCGAAACAAGGCTGGTGCCATCGGTCCAGGGTGCGATTTCGGCCATGCTGACGCCAGCGAGTTCGCCCAGCGTCGGCGTTACGTCGATGGTCGAGACCGGCGTGTCGATGCGGCCCGCGGGCATTCCGGGCGCGGCCACCATCAGCGGCACCCGCGCCGAACCTTCGTAGAAGTTCATCTTGAACCACAGTCCGCGCTCGCCCAGCATGTCGCCGTGATCCGAGACAAAGAGGATGATCGCCTCTTGCCGCGTGGTTTCCAGCACCTCGAGGATCTCGCCCACCTTGTCGTCGAGATAGGAGATATTGGCGAAATAGGCACGGCGCGACTTGCGGATGTCGTCCTTGGTGATGTCGAAATTGCGCCAGTCATTGGCGTCGAAGATGCGCTTGGCATGCGGGTCGTGATTGTCATAGCCCAGATCGCCCACCTCTGGCAGCAGGTGCTCGCACTCCTCGTACAGATCCCAGTATTTGCGCCGCGCCACATAAGGGTCGTGCGGATGAGTGAACGAGACGGTGACACACCAGGGGCGGCCGTCCTTGCCGCGGGCCAGATCGTAAAGCTTGGCCTTGGCGTTGTAGGCAACCTCGTCGTCATATTCCATCTGGTTGGTGATCTCGGCCACGCCCGCGCCGGTGACCGACCCCATGTTGTGATACCACCAGTCAATGCGCTCGCCCGGTTTGCGATAGTCGGGCGTCCAGCCGAAATCGGCCGGGTAGATATCGGTGGTCAACCGCTCCTCGAACCCGTGCAGCTGGTCGGGGCCGACAAAATGCATCTTGCCTGACAGGCAGGTGTAATAGCCCGCGCGACGCAGGTGGTGAGCATAGGTCGGGATATCGCTGCGGAACTCGGCCGCGTTGTCATAGACCCCGGTGCGCGACGGCAGCTGCCCCGACATGAAGCTGGCCCGCCCCGGCGCGCAGAGCGGCGAAGCGGTATAGGCATTTGCGAACCGGGTAGAGCGCGCCGCCAGCCGCTTGAGATTGGGCGCATGCAGCCAGTCGGCGGGACCATCGGGAAAGAGGGTTCCGTTCAGCTGATCCACCATCAGGATCAGGATATTGGATTGTGTCATTTACCGGCCTCTATCAGGGTATCGAGAACGCGCAGCGCGTGGTTGCAGGCGATTTCGGGCGCTTCGGGAGCATCCAGCGCAGCATGAATATAAAGCCCGTCGATCAGCGCGCGCATGTCGCGGGCGACATCCAGAGGGTTGGCAACGACCGGGCGCAAGGCATGGACAAGATTCGAATAAAGCCGTGTCTGGTAGATGCGCCAGAGCCTCAGGGCGTCGGCATTGGTCTGCGCCAGCATGTAGAAGGTCATCCAGGCGGCGATCACGTCGGGGGTGAAACAGGAATGGGCAAAGCAGGCGCGCACGATGGCGTACGGGCGCCGGTCGGTCGGGCTGTTTTGCAGTTCGCTGCGGGCCTCATCGCCGAATTCGGTCAGGATATGGCGCATGGCGGCAAGGAAGATCTGATCCTTGCCACCGAAGTAGTGATGCGCCAGAGCGCTGGAGATCCCGGCCCGCTTGGCGATCTGGCTGACGGTCACATCGAGGCTTTTCTGGACGCCAAGCTCGGCAATCGTCGCCTTGACGATGGCGTCGCGCCGGATCGGCTCCATTCCAGTTTTCGGCATGCACTCTCCCTTGCCCCACGACCGGCGCATGGGGAAAGGCTAGGTTTTTTATATTGATGCGTCAATCAATGACGCTTCTCGTTCCGCGCCACCCGATCACACTGCGGGCGGCGCGGCCTTGTCCGGGTACTGCCCGTTATTCGGCGGCGCGCAACTCTGCACCTTGCGGGATCACCTCGTAGCCCGGCTCTTCGGGTTCGTCATCGACCATTTGCGCCGGGAAACCCGGGGCCAGGATCGACAGACCGGTCGCCTCTTCGAGGCGCCGGATGATGTCGTCGGACTGGGCCCGCTCGCCATAGCGGCGGATGCCGTCATTGAAGATCTCGATCATCAGCGGCGAGATTTCCAGCGGCACGCCGGCGCGGTCCGCGATGGTCTGGAACAGGCCGATGTCCTTTTTCACCAGGTCCATGGTGAAATTGATGTCGCGGCTGCCGTTCAGGATCACCTGGCTTTCTGTTTCATGCACGAAGGAGGTGCCCGAACTGATCTTGATCGCCTCGTAGGTGGTGTTCATGTCCATCCCGGCAGCCTTCATGGTCACCAGCGCCTCGCAGCAGGTCAGCAGGTTGGCGGTGGCGAGATAGTTGGTCATCACCTTGAGAACCGAGGCAGAGCCGAGCGGGCCGGTGTGCAGGATACGCCGCCCCATGATGGTCAGGAACGGCAGGATGCGTTCGAAGGTGGCGCGGTCGCAGCCGGCGAAGATCGAGATATTGCCGGTGTCGGCCCGGTGGCAGCCGCCCGAGACCGGGCAGTCGACCGCCACGCCGCCCTGCGCGATCACCAGTCCGCCAAGGCGCTTTACCTCGGCCTCGTCGGTGGTCGACATCTCGAGCCAGATCTTGCCTTCTTTCACCTCGGGCAGCATCTCTTGCATCACCGCATCCGAGGCCGCGGGCGACGGCAGGCAGGTGATCACCACGTCGCAATCGCGCATCAGCTGGGCCGGTCCGTCGCCGGCCTTGGCGCCACGCGACGCGAACCCCGCGACCAGGTCGGGGTTGAGGTCATGCACCGTGAGATCGACGCCATTGCGCAGGAGCGAACCCGAGAGCTTGCCGCCCACGTTGCCCAATCCGATGAACCCTACCTTCATATAGTCCTCCCAGCGGGGAATGCCCCGGATGATTTGTTTTCGGGCGCAGTATCGGCTCTGGCGCTCACCAAGAGAAACGAATAAAAATGCTAAAAATGGTCAATATTTTTTTGTGATAAGTAACCCGGTCGCGGAACGCGACAGAATTCTGTCGAATTTTGGTCCAGAAAATCGGTGATATTCTGGTTGTAACTCGGAGGTCTTCTGGAGGTGCGCATATGGACAGGCTGCCCAACCCGATATGGCTTCGGACCTTCGAAGCCGCTGCCCGGCACCTGAACTTCACCGAGGCCGCGCGCGAACTGGGTCTGACCCAGACCGCGGTTTCGCTGCATATCCGCTCGCTCGAGGCCGACCTGGGCGAGCAGCTGTTCACCCGCTCGGCCCGGCGGCTGGGATTGACGGAAATGGGGCAGTCCTATTCCCTGACCGTGCGCCGGGCGCTGGCCGACATCGCCCTGTCGACCAACAGCCTGTTCGGGCCCGCGACACGGCAGACCCTGCGCATCCGGGCTCCGATCTCGTCGGCGACCTACTGGATCGCGTCGGAACTGCCTGCCTTTGCCGCCGCCTTTCCCGATATCCCGGTCCGGATGGTGTCGAATATCTGGGGTCATGGGCCCGAGAACGAGGATGTCGACCTGGACATCCGGCTGGGCCACGGGGATTGGCCCGGCCTGCTGGCCGAAAAGCTGTGCGACGAGACCATCGTGCCGGTCGGCCGGGCGGACGGGCCGCCACTGACACCCACCGCGCTGCAAGCGGCGCCGCAGATCCATATCCTGGGTTACGAGGACAACTGGGCGCGCTGGTTCGAGGCGCAGGGGCTTTCCCCGGCGAAGCGCGCGGCGCAGTTTTCAGTCGATACAACCGTTTCTGCGGTGCAGCTGGTTCTGGCCGGAGCCGGATTTGCCACGATCCTGACCCGGTTCGCCCGCAACGCGATTGCCCACGGCGCACCGCTGCGTCTTGCGGGCACGCCGATTCCGTTTTCCCAGTCGCACTACCTGATCCGGTCTCCGGGCGCGGCGGCGTCACCGGCGCGCGCGCAACTGTTCCTGTCCTGGCTGCGTGGCCGGATCGAGATGGATGCCGCTGCCTAACCCTCAGCGGTCGCTTTTCTGCAAAGCCCCGCGCCCCTTGGTCCGGCGCGCTTGACAAGCGCCCCGCGCATGCCGCATGTGCCTGCTGTTGGTGTCCGGGAAGCCGGATGAAAAGGGAATGCGCCAGCGGACCGGCCATGCGGCCGGGCGTCAAGCGCAGCCGCCCCCGCGACCGTGACCGGAGAGGGTGCCCAAGCCACTGGCCGACAGGCCGGGAAGGCGGGACGCCCGACAGGGCCAGGCCCTGACATCCGCAAGCCGGGAGACCTGCCAGCGCCCGAAGACAAGACCGGACGGGGTGTTCCGGTGTCGGGTCCATGTCCGTTGAGCGTGGCCCGCGCAAACCCCGTCCCCCGCAACTGGAGAGGGGGGATGAGAGACGTGACCGAAGCTGCACCAGTCGAACTGCTGGTTTGCACCACCTGCCGCCGCGGATTGCCGGTAGAGGACGATGCCCAGCGCCCCGGCGCCCTGCTGCACCGCGCGCTATGCGCCGCCGAACTGCCCGATGGCGTCATCCTGAAACCGGTCGAATGCCTGTCCAATTGCGATCAGGGCTGCTCTATCGTTTTGCGTGGCGGCCCGGCGCGCTGGACCTTTGTCTATGAGAACCTCGACGAGAGTGACGATGTCGCCACCATCGTCGAGGGCGTCACCAAATATCTCGCCACCGCCGACGGGCTGGTCCCCTGGCGCGAGCGTCCCGTCCATTTCCGCAAGAACTGCGCCGCGCGCATCCCCCCGATCGGAGCCTAAGCCATGAGCACCCTTGAAAAACTCCCCGTTACCGTGATCACCGGCTTTCTCGGCGCCGGCAAGACAACGCTGATCCGCCACCTGATGCAGAACCCGCAGGGCAAGCGGCTGGCCGTGGTGGTCAACGAATTCGGCGATGTGGGCGTCGATGGCGAGATCCTGAAAAGCTGCGCCATTCCGGAATGCCCGGCGGAAAACATCATGGAACTGGCCAATGGCTGCATCTGCTGCACCGTGGCCGACGATTTCATTCCCACCATCGAGGCGCTGATGGCGCTGGAGCCGCGCCCCGATCACATCCTGATCGAAACCTCGGGCCTGGCTTTGCCGAAGCCGCTGCTCAAGGCGTTCGACTGGCCCGATATCCGCTCGAAGATCACCGTGGACGGTGTGATCGCGCTGGCCGACGCCGAGGCGGTGGCGGCGGGCCGGTTCGCGCCCAACGTGGCGGCAGTGGATGCGCAGCGCATGGCGGATGAGAGCATCGACCACGAGACGCCGCTGTCGGAAGTGTTCGAGGACCAGATCAGCTGTGCCGATATCGTCCTGCTGACCAAGCCCGACCTGGCCGGACCCGAGGGCGTGGCGCGTGCGCGCGACGTCATCGCCGCCGAGGCGCCCCGTCCGCTGCCGGTGGTCGAGGTAGCCGAGGGCGCCGTCGACGTGCGGGTGATCCTGGGCCTTGGCGCCGCTGCCGAGGACGACATGGATGCCCGCCCCAGCCATCACGACGGCCATGACGACCATGAGCATGACGATTTCGAGAGCATCGTGGTGGAACTGCCCGAACAGTCCGATCCGGCCGAGTTGGCCGCGCGCATCGAACGCCTGGCCAAGGAGTTGAACATCCTGCGGGTCAAGGGCTATGCCGCCGTGACCGGCAAGCCCATGCGCCTGTTGGTGCAGGCGGTGGGCGCACGGGTGCGCCACCAGTATGACCGGCCGTGGCAGCCGGGCGAAGAGCGCCGCTCGCGCATGGTGGTGATCGCCGAGCATCACGATATCGACGAGGCAGCAATCCGCGCCATCCTGACCGGCGTCGAAGAGCCTGCGGAGTAAGCACCCGCCATGCATGTCGTTTTCCGCGAAAGCCACGGGCTGGAAGAGACCGAGACCCCGACCGACCTGGGCCAGAGCCCGGCCGATCTGGTGGTCCTGTCCTTTTCGGACAGCGACCTGGGGGCTTTTGCGGCGGGCTGGCATCGCGGTGGCGGAGCGATGGGCAGGATGCCCACCCTACGCCTGGCCAATCTGGCGGCGCTGAAACATCCCTTGTCCGTCGATACTTACGTTGAAAACACGTTGTCGGGGGCAAAGGGAATTCTGATCCGGCTGATCGGCGGCGTGCCCTATTGGGCCTATGGGCTGCAACAGGTGCTGGCGCTGGCGCAGGAAAAGGGGTTGGCGTTGGCGGTGCTGCCGGCGGACGGGCGCGAGGACACGCGGCTCGATGCCTATTCCACCCTGCCGGTGTCCACCCTGCGGCGGCTGCAACACCTGTGCGATACCGGCGGCGAGGTGGCCGCGCAGGCGGCGCTGGCGCAGATGGCGCTGGCGACCGGGCTTTATGCCGGGCCGGTGATCGGGTCAAAGGTGTTGCCCGAATGCGGGTTCTGGTGCCCCGAGCGCGGCGTGATCGCGCCCGAGACCGCATTCGAGGGCGACGGCCCGCGCATTCTGGTGACCTTATACCGGGCCTATCTGACCTCGGCCGATACCGCGCCGATCGGGGCGCTGATCCGCGCCTTTCGGGCGCGTGGGTTCCAGGCGGTGGGGATGTTCGCGCCTTCGCTGAAGGCACCTGCCGCCGCCGAATGGATCGCGGGGCAGATGCCGGGGCTGGCCCCGGCGGCCATCGTCAATGCCACCTCGTTCTCCGGCAAGGGCGCCAGTGGCGCCTCGCCGCTTGATGCAGGTGACGTGCCCGTGTTCCAGGTGGCGCTGGCCACATCGCGCCGCAAGGCATGGGCCGAGGCCGAGCGCGGGCTGTCACCCGCCGATCTGGCCATGCATGTGGTGTTGCCCGAGGTCGATGGGCGCATCGACGCAGGCCTGATCTCGTTCAAGGAGCCGGGCAAGCGCGACCCGGAGTTGGAATACTCCCGTTTCGCCCACCGGCCCGAGCCTGACCGGATCGAGGCGGTGGTCAACCGGGTGGCGGGCTGGCTGCGGCTGGCCGCAAAGCCGGCGTCGGAACGGGTGCTGGCGATGGTCCTGTCGACCTATCCCGGCAAGGACTGGCAGATGGCCCATGCGGTGGGTCTGGACGCGCTGGCCTCGGCCGAGGCGATCCTGAGCGATTTGCGGGATGAGGGCTATGACATCACCTCAGGGAAGCCCGTCATTGACGAATTGCAAAATGCGGCAATTTCTTGGCCAATCGGTGAATATCACAAAGCCCTCGCCCAGATCCCGCCACAATTACGCCAGAATTTGCAAGACGCATGGGGCGAACCCGAGGATGATCCGGCGTTTTCACAAGGCGGCTTGCAGTTTCGCGCAATCCGGCGCGGCAAGGCGCTGATCGCCTTGCAACCGGAACGGGGCACGCCGGAGGCTCGCGACGACGATTACCACGACCTCAGCCGAACCCCGCGCCATGGCTATGTGGCCTTCTACCTCTGGCTGCGACAGGCGTTGCGGGCCGATGCGCTGATCCATATCGGCGCGCATGGCACGCTGGAATGGCTGCCGGGTAAGGCGGTGGCGCTGTCGGGGGAATGCTGGCCCGAGGTGCTGATCGGCGATCTGCCGGTGATCTATCCCTTTATCGTCAACGATCCGGGCGAGGCGGCACAGGCCAAGCGGCGCATCGGCGCGGTGACATTGGGCCATATCCCCCCGGCCCTGCGCGTCAGCGGCACGCCAGACCGGATGGTGCGGCTGGAAGCGCTGCTGGACGAGTTTTCCAATGCAGACGGGCTGGACCCCAAGCGCCGCGACCGATTGCAGGGCGATATCCGGGCCGAGGCGCAGGCGCTGGGGCTGGAGGACGATCTGGGCCTTGACCGCGCCACCTCGACCGCCGAGGCGATCACCCGGATCGACCGCTTTGTCTGCGACGTCAAGGAAAGCCAGTATGGAGACGGGCTGCATGTCTATGGGCGGACGCCCGAGGTCACCGGCCCCTTTGACTCCGCCGCCTCGGCCCGGGGCGAACGTCAGGCGCTGCTGGATGCGCTGGCGGGCAAGCGGATCGCTGCAGGACCCTCGGGCTCGCCCTACCGGGGACGGACCGATGTGCTGCCGACCGGGCGCAACCTTTACACCACCGATCCCCGGTCGGTCCCGACCCGCGCGGCCTATGCCCAGGGCGTGAAACTGGCCGAGGAACTGGTGCGCCGGCATTTGCAGGAAGAGGGCGATTACCCCAAGGGGCTGATCGTCGATCTCTGGGGCTCGGCCACCATGCGCACGGCGGGCGAGGAATTCGCCATGGCGCTGCATCTGTTGGGGGTAAAACCGGTCTGGGATCAGGGGTCCGAGCGGGTCTCGGGGATCGAGGTATTGCCGATCACCGATCTGGACCGGCCACGGCTCGACGTGACCCTGCGCGTCTCGGGCCTGTTCCGGGATGTGTTCCCGACGCTCTCGGCGCTGTTCGGTCAGGCGGTGCGCGCGCTCAGCGCGCGTGACGAGGCGCCCGACTGGAACCCCTATGCCGGGCACGCGCCCGCCGCGCGGGTCTATGGCCCCGCGCCGGGGAGTTACGGGCTGGGCATGGGGCACCTGCCCGAGACCTATACCGACGAGGCCCGGCACGAGGCGGGCGAGGCATGGCTCGCCGCAAGTTCCTTTGCGCTGGAAGGCGAGCATATTGCCCGCGATGCCGAGGGCATCCGCGACCGGGTCGCCAAGGCAGACGGGTTCGTGCATTTGCAGGACCTGGCCGAGACCGACCTGCTCTTGGCCGCTGATTACGCCACGCACGAGGCCGGGTTCGCTGCCGCCAAGCGGGTGACGGGGGGCAAGGCGCAACTCTATCACCTCGACAACACCAATCCCGACACGCCGCGCGCCCGCACCCTGCCCGAGGAGATCGCCCGCGTGGTGCGCGCCCGCGCCGCCCATCCCGGCTGGATCGCGGGCATGATGCGACATGGTTTCCGGGGGGCGGCCGAGATCGCGGCCACGCTCGATCACATGGCCTCGTTCGCGCATCTGGCGGACAGCGTGGCGCCGCATCTCTTCGATCTGTATCACGATGCCACACTGGGCGACGCGCAGGTCGCGGCGTTCCTGCAAGAGGCCAACCCGCAAGCCTATCAGGCCATGCTGGACCGGTTCCGCGCGCTTTACGAGGCGGGGCTGTGGCAGACCCGGCGCAATTCGATCCGGGCCGATCTGGAGGGGCTGACATGAGCGTACCCATCGTCCAGGGCTGGTGCCCCGGCGCCCATCGCCCGATGATGTCGGGCGACGGGCTGGTGGTGCGGGTGCGTCCGCGCCTGGCCCGGATGCGCACGGCGCAGGCGCTGGGCCTTTGCACGCTGGCCGAGCGCTTCGGCAATGGCACCATCGACCTGACCAACCGTGCCAATCTGCAACTGCGCGGGGTGTCCGAAGGGAACCATCAGCCGCTGTTGGCAGAGCTGGCGGCGCTCGACTTCCTGGATGCCGAACCGGGGATCGAGGTACGCCGTAATATCCTGTTTTCGCCGCTTTACCGCGAAGGGGAATTGACCGCCCGACTGGGGTGCGAGTTGACCGCGCGATTGGGGGAACTGCCCGCATTGCCCGCGAAGTTCGGCTTTGCCATCGACACCGGGGCGGGCCGCCTGCTGACCGCGGATTCGGCAGATATCCGACTGGAGCGCGGCACGGATAGCCTGATCCTGCGCGCCGATGGCATGGCCACGGGGCGCGAAGTGACCGAGGGCGAGGCGATCGACCGCCTGATCCAACTGGCGCGCTGGTTCGCCGACCGTTTTACACCGGACACCCGCCGCATGGCGCGACTGGTGCAGGCCGAACCGCTGCCTGCCGACTGGCAAGGAGCCGAGCCTGGACCGGTTGATGAACCGCTGGGGCCCGGCGATACCCCGCTTGGCCCGCTCTATGGCGCGGCCTTTGGCCAACTGCCCGCGCGGGCGCTCGCCACCCTGCTCCGCGACAGCGGCGCAATCGGCCTGCGCGTCACCCCTTGGCGTTTGATTCTGCTGGAAGGCGCGCAAGCCATCCCTGCCCCCGAATTTGTTTCCCAAACCGGCGATCCACTCTTGACCACCGATGCCTGCCCCGGCGCCCCCTATTGTCCGCAGGCGCAGGCCGAAACCCGTGATCTTGCCCGCGCGCTGGCCGGGCGTGTCAGCGGCAGCCTGCATGTCTCGGGCTGCGCCAAGGGCTGTGCCCGGATGGGGCCCGCCGATATCACGCTGATCGGGCGCGAAGGGCGTTTTGACCTTGTAAGACGAGGCCGCGCGGGGGATGAGCCCTGCCAGCGCGGCCTGACACCCGAAACACTGAAGACGATGGACCTGACCTGATGCCCTATGAATACGAAACCGATGGCGCGGCGATCTACAAGCAATCCTTTGCCACCATCCGGGCCGAGGCCGATCTGGCCCGGTTCGACGCGGACGAGGAACAGGTCGCGGTGCGGATGATCCACGCCGCCGGCATGGTCGGGCTGGAGGAATTCGTGCATTTCTCGCCCGGTTTTGTCACCGCCGCGCGGGGTGCTCTGGAAGCTGGCGCACCGATCCTCTGCGATGCCCGCATGGTCAGCGAGGGCGTGACCCGGTTCCGCCTTCCTGCCGACAACGCGGTGATCTGCACCCTGCATGACGAGCGGGTGCGCCCGCTGGCCGCCGAGATGGGCAATACCCGGTCCGCCGCGGCGCTGGAACTGTGGCGGCCGCATCTGGCGGGTGCGGTGGTGGCGATTGGCAATGCGCCCACCGCGCTGTTCCACCTGTTGAACATGCTCGAAGACCCCGACTGCCCGCGCCCCGCCGCGATCATCGGTTGCCCGGTGGGCTTTGTCGGCGCGGTCGAGTCGAAGGATGCGTTGTGGGCGGCGCAGCCGGTCCCCTGCTGCATCGTCAAGGGCCGGCTGGGCGGCAGCGCCATCACCGTGGCTGCGATCAACGCCATCGCGAGCCGGGCGGAATGAGCATGGGTACCATATACGGGCTGGGCCTTGGACCCGGCGACCCCGACCTGATGAGCGTCAAGGCCGACCGCCTTCTCCGCGGCGCGCGCCATGTGGCCTATTTCCGCAAGCCCGGCCGCAGCGGTCAGGCGCGCAAGATCGTCAACGGGATGATCCCCGAGGGCGCGGTCGAATTTCCGATGGAATACCCGGTAACGACCGAGATCCCGGTGACCGATCCCCAATACAATGCCCTGTTGGCCGAATTCTACGAGGCCGCCGCCGCGCATCTGCGAAGCCTGTCCGAGGCCGGCGAGGATGTCGTTGTCCTATGCGAGGGCGACCCGTTCTTCTACGGTTCGTTCATGCATCTCTATACCCGCCTGCGCGGACTGGCCCCGGTCGAGGTAGTGCCCGCGATCACCGGCATGTCGGGGGCCTGGTCGGCCACCGGCGATCCGATCACCTGGGGCGACGATATCCTGACCGTGCTGACCGGCACCCTGCCAGAGGACGTGCTGGCCCGCCGCATGGCCGATACCGATGCGCTGGTGGTGATGAAACTGGGGCGCAATTTCGACAAGGTGGTGCGGGCGCTGAAGACGGCGGGCCTGTATGACCGGGCCTGGATCGTCGAATATGCGCAGATGCCGAACCAGCGGGTCTCGAAGCTGAGCGAGAACGATTCGGACGTGACCCCGTATTTCTCGATCATACTGGTGCATGGCCAGGGGCGGCGGCCATGAGCGGCTGGATCAGGATCGTGGGCCTTGGCCCCGGCGCGGAGGCGCTGGTGACGCCCGAAGTCACCGCAGCCCTGGCCGAGGCGACCGACGTGGTGGGCTATATCCCCTATGTGGCGCGGGTGGCGGAACGGCCCGGCCTGACCCTGCACGCCAGCGACAACCGGGTGGAACTGGACCGCTCGCGCCATGCGCTGGACATGGCCGCCGACGGACGCCGGGTGGTGGTGGTGTCCTCCGGCGATCCCGGTGTGTTTGCCATGGCCTCGGCGGTGTTCGAGGCGGTCGAGGCCGGTCCGCGCGCCTGGCGCGACCTGGATATCGAGGTGCTGCCGGGGATCACCGCGATGCTGGCCGCCGCCGCGCGGGCGGGCGCGCCACTGGGCCATGATTTCTGCTGCATCAACCTGAGCGACAACCTGAAGCCCTGGGGCTTGATCGAACGGCGCTTGCGGCTGGCCGCACAGGCGGATTTCGCCATGGCGTTTTACAATCCGCGCTCGAAATCTCGGCCGGAAGGGTTTGAAAAGACGCTGACAATCCTGCGCGAGGAATGCGAGCCCGAACGGCTGATCCTGTTTGCCCGCGCGGTCTCGCGCCCCGACGAGGCGATCCGCATCGCACGCCTGTCCGAGGCGACGCCGGAGATGGCCGACATGCAGACCGTGGTACTGGTCGGATCGTCGCTCACACGACTCATCGAAAGAGGCGGAAAACCAATCGTCTACACGCCGAGGTTCACGCCGGAATGAGCCAACCAGCGAATCACATCGCCGGTATCGTGAAGCTCCGTCCGGGACGGAAGGACCGGGCGGTCGATCATCAGCACCGGAAGGCCGAGATCGCGCGCTGCGTCAAGCTTGGCGCGCGCCCCGGTGCCGCCCGCGTTCTTGCTGACTACCAGTTGCGTTTTGTGTATTTCCATCAATGCCTTGTCGCCCTCTCTTGTGAAAGGGCCGCGCGACACGACAACTTCGGCCTTCGGCAGGGGCAACGGGCCGGCGGGCGCATCGACGAGGCGCAGCAGATAGTCGTGCTGCGGTTGCGCAGCGAAGTCCTGAAGATGCATTCGCCCCACGGCCAGGAAGACCCGCTGCGGCGGGCCGTCCAGCGCGGCCACGGCTCCGGCGATGTCGGGAACATGTCGCCAGTCGTCGCCGGAACCGGCCACCCATGCCGGCCGCGTCAGCGCGGCCAGCGGCGTGCCGGTCCGCGCACAGGCGGCGCAGGCGTTGGCGCTCATCTGCGCGGCAAAAGGATGCGTTGCATCAATGACATGCGTGACATTGTTCGCACGGATGTAATCCGCCAGACCAAGAATGCCGCCAAAACCGCCGACACGGGTCGGGATTGGCTGGGCGCGCGGATCCTCCACCCGTCCGGCATAGGAATAGGTCGCGTTCAGACCCGCCTCGGCCACCGCACGGGCCAGCGCATTGGCCTCGGTCGTGCCGCCAAGGATCAGGAGGTGTGACATGGCTGACGCTCCGTGGCTGACCGTGATCGGGTTGGGCGAGGATGGACTGGATGGCCTGCCGCCGGCAAGCCGTCAAGTGCTGGATGCGGCCGAGGTGATCATGGCGCCGCCCCGACATCTCTCGCTGGTGCCGGAAGGGCGGCAAGAGCGGATCGCCTGGCCGGTCCCCTATGCCGACGGGCTGGAGGTTCTGGCCGGGATGCGAGGGCGCCGCGTGGCGGTGCTGGCCTCGGGCGATCCGTTCTGGTTCGGCGCCGGGTCGGTCATCGCCCGGCATTTCGAGGCGGGAGAGTGGACGGCACTGCCGGGGGTCTCGACCTTCTCGCTGGCGGCGGCGCGGCTGGGCTGGCCGCTGGAAAGCACGCTGACGCTGGGCCTGCATGCCGCGCCGCTGACCCGGCTGCGCCCGCATCTGGCACCCGGCCTGCGGGCGCTGGTGTTGCTGCGCGACGGGGCGGCGGTGGCGGACCTGACGACATATCTGGACGCGACGGGTTTCGAGGACAGTATCCTGCACGTGATGGAAGCGCTCGGCGGGCCGCGCGAACGGGTTCGGTCCATGACGCTGCCCGAGGCAATGGCAGGCAAGTTCGCCCACCCGGTTTGCGCCGGGGTCCAGGTCGCGGGCGGCGGGCCTGCGATTTCGAAGGCCGCAGGCCGGCCGGATGCGATCTTTGACACCGACGGGCAGATCACCAAGCGCCCGGTGCGGGCGCTGACCCTGTCGGCGCTGGCCCCCCAGCGGGGCGAGCATCTGTGGGATATCGGCGGCGGCAGCGGCTCGATCGGCATCGAATGGCTGATGTGCGATCCGACTCTGAGCGCGACCACGGTCGAACCCCGCGCCGACCGCGCCGCGCGCATCCGCGCCAATGCCGACGCTCTGGGCCAGGACCGGCTGACGGTGATCGAAGGCAGCGCCCCCGAGGTGCTGGGCAGCCTGGACCTGCCCGATGCCGTGTTCATCGGTGGCGGGCTGAGCGCGGCGTTGCTGGAATGGCTCTTTGCGCAACTGCCCGCCGGGAAGCGGCTGGTGGCCAATGCGGTGACGCTGGAAAGCGAAGCGCTGCTGGCGCAATGGCAGGCGGAAAAGGGCGGTGAATTGCTCCGGATCGAACTGGCGCAGGCGGCGCCGCTGGGGCCGCGCCGGGGCTGGAAATCGGCCTATCCGGTGGTCCAGTGGAGCGTCACGCTATGATCGTCGCGGGACTGGGATTCGCATCGGCGGCAACCCTCGTCAGTCTGACTGACGCGTTCGAGCGCGCGGCCCGGGGGCATGCGGTGGCGGCGATTGCGACCGTCGCCGACAAGGACGGGCACCCGGCGCTGGCCGCATTCGCCGCCGCGCGCGGGTTGCCCGTGCAACTGGTCCCCCCGGCCGACCTGGCCGGGCAGCGGACCCTGACATGTTCGTTGCAAAGCCGCGCCGCCTATGGCACCGGCAGCGTCGCCGAGGCATCGGCGCTGGCCGCGGCCGGACCCGGCGGCCGACTCTTGTGCCCCAGACAGATATCGGACGACCGGCTTGCCACCTGCGCGGTCGCCATCGGAGGACAGACATGACCGTACATTTCATCGGCGCCGGACCGGGCGCCGCCGACCTGCTGACCCTGCGCGGGCGCGACATCATCGCCTCCTGCCCGGTCTGCCTTTACGCCGGGTCGCTGGTGCCCGAGGAGATCCTGAGCCATTGCCCCGAGGGTGCGAAAATCATCAACACCGCGCCGATGGACCTGGACCAGATCATGGCCGAGATCGCGGCCGCGCATAACGCGGGTCAGGACGTGGCGCGGCTGCATTCGGGCGACCTTTCGGTCTGGTCGGCCATGGGCGAGCAGATCCGGCGGCTGAAGGAGATGGGCATCCCGGTCAGTGTGACGCCGGGCGTGCCGTCTTTCGCTGCCGCCGCCGCCGCGCTGGGGACCGAGCTGACCCTGCCCGGGCTGGGCCAGTCGGTGGTGCTGACGCGGACGCCCGGGCGCGCCTCGTCCATGCCCGAGGGCGAGAGCCTGGAAAACTTCGCCCGCACCGGTGCGACGCTGGCCATTCACCTGTCGATCGGCAACCTGGACAAGGTGATTGTCGATCTGGTGCCCCATTACGGCGCCGATTGCCCTGTGGCGGTGGTCTATCGCGCCAGCTGGCCGGACGAGCGCATCATCCGGGCCACGCTGGAGACGCTGAAGGAGGCGCTGGACGAGAGTATCTCGCGCACGGCGCTGATTCTGGTGGGGCCGGTGCTGCGGGGCGAGGGTTTCGACGAAAGCTGCCTGTATTCCAGGGACTATGACCGCCGCTACCGGCCGCAGACCGCCGAAAGCCCGTGGTCGAGCTGGAGCCATGGCGATGACTAACCCGCCCGGCCTGCTGATCTCGGCCCCGGCCTCGGGCACCGGCAAGACGACAGTCATGCTGGGGCTGCTCCGGGCGCTGGCCGAGGACGGGCTGACGGTACAGCCGTTCAAGAGCGGGCCCGATTATATCGACCCCGCCTTTCACCTGGCGGCGGCGGGGCGGGCCTCGTTCAACCTCGATACCTGGGCGATGGGCGAGAGCCTGCTGGATGCCGTCGCCGCGCAGGCCGCAGGCGCCGATATCGTTGTCGCCGAGGGGTCGATGGGCCTGTTCGACGGGGTGGCGAAACCGGGCGAGACCGGCCACGGGTCAAGCGCCGAAACCGCACTCAGGATGGGCTGGCCGGTGGTGCTGGTGCTGGATGTGGGGGGGCAGGCGCAATCGGCGGCGGCAACGGCGCTGGGGTTCCGTATGTACAATCCCTACCTGCCCTTTGCCGGCGTGATCCTGAACCGCTGCGCCAGCCCGCGCCACGAGCGGCTGACCCGGCTGGGGATGGAACGCGCCGGTCTGCCGGTGCTGGGCGTGCTGCCGCGCCGGGGCGACCTGACCCTGCCGGAACGGCACCTGGGCCTGATCCAGGCAGTCGAGCATCCCGATCTGGAAGCCGCGATCGCCGGTTATGCGGCGTTCCTGCGCGAACATGTCGATCTCGATGCGATCAGGGGGGCTGCGGCCTCCTCAGGCCCTCAGGGGCCATCGTCGGCCGCGCTGCCGCGCCCCCCGGCCCAGCGGATCGCGTTGGCCCGCGATGCCGCCTTTTCGTTCACCTATCCGCATCTTCTGGAAGGCTGGCGCGCGGCTGGTGCCGAGATACTGCCCTTCTCTCCGCTTGCCGACGAAGCACCCGATGCAAGCGCCGACCTCGTATGGTTGCCGGGCGGGTACCCGGAGTTGCATGCCGGTCGGCTTGCCGCAGCGGAAACCTTTCTGTCCGGGCTGCGCCGGCATGCCGAAACCCGGCCCGTGCATGGCGAATGCGGCGGTTACATGGCTCTGGGCGAAGCGCTGGTTGACAAGGACGGGATCCGGCACCGGATGGCCGGACTGCTGGGCCTGGTCACTTCCTATGAAAAGCGCAAGTTCAACCTGGGCTATCGCCGGGCCGAGCTTCTGGCGCCGATACCGGGTTTTGCGGCCGGTGCGGCACTGCGGGGGCACGAGTTCCACTATTCCTCGATTCTGGAGCAACCCGACGCGCCGCTGGCGCAGGTCTTCGACGCCGAGGGCGTTCCGGGGCCGCAGACCGGTTCGGTGCGCGGCCATGTGACCGGCACCTTCTTTCATCTCATCGCGGAGGCCGGGTCATGAGCGGTTTCGTTTCCTTTGTCGGCTCGGGTCCGGGCGATCCCGAGCTGCTGACGCTGAAGGCGGTGGACCGGCTGTCCAGGGCCGATGCGGTGCTGTTCGACGACCTGTCGAGCGGTCCGATCCTGAGCCATGCGCGGGCCGACGCCGACCTGGTGGGCGTCGGCAAGCGAGCGGGCCGCCCCTCGCCCAAGCAGGACCATGTCAGCCGGTTGCTGGTGGAATATGCGCAATCGGGCGCGCGAGTGGTGCGGCTGAAATCGGGCGATGGTGGCCTGTTCGGACGGCTGGAGGAAGAGCTTGTCGCCCTGCGTGCGGCGGGCATCGGCTACGAGATCATTCCAGGCATCCCCTCGGCGGTGGCGGCGGCGGCGGCGGCGGGCATCCCGCTGACCCGGCGGCTGACCGCCCGGCGGGTGCAATTCGTCACCGGCCACGACGTGAGCGGGCAATTGCCCGCAGACCTGAACCTGCCGGCGCTGGCCGATGCCCAGGCGACGACCGTGGTGTTCATGGGAAAGCGCACCTTTCCGCTGCTGCTGGCCGAGCTGGAAGCGCATGGCCTGTCGCGTTCCACCCCGGCGCTGATGGCCGAATCGGTTTCGACCCCCGACCAGCGGCTGACCCGCGCCACCATGGGGGAACTGGCCGAACGCCTGGCGGGCGAGGTGGGCACCGCCCCGGCCCTGATCCTTTATGGACCGCTGGCGGAGTTCGCCGATGACTGAGCTCTTGCTGATCGGGATCGGTACCGGCAATCCCGACCATATCACCCGCGAAGGCATCGCCGCGATCCGTACCGCCGAGCTGATCCTGATCCCGCGCAAGGGGGCCGACAAATCCGACCTTGCGGGCCTGCGCGAGCGCATCATCGACGAGGCCACCGACACGGCACCGCAAATCGCCTATTTCGACATCCCCGCGCGGCGCGCCGAAGACGGGTATTTGCGAGGTGTGGATGAATGGCATGACGCCATTGCGCTGCGCTGGCGGGCGGCGATGGACGAACATCCCGGCGCGACACGCGTTGCGCTGCTGATCTGGGGCGATCCTTCGCTCTATGACAGTTCGCTCAGGATTGCCGCGCTGTTGGAGCCGCAACCGAAGATTCGGGTGGTCCCCGGCATCACCGCACTACAGGCGCTGACGGCCGCGCATGCAATCCCGGTCAACGAGATCGGTGCGCCGTTTCTGGTTACAACCGGGCGGCGCATTCGCGAGGAGGGCTGGCCGCAGGACGTTGAAACCGCAGCGGTGATGCTGGACGGCGAATGCTCGTTCCAGACGCTGGATATGTCCGGTTACCACATCTGGTGGGGGGCCTACGTGGGCATGGCCGAACAGCTTCTGATCGCCGGACCGTTGGCGAAAGTGGCCGACCGCATCGTCGAGACCCGCGCGCGCGCCCGGGCAGACCACGGATGGATCATGGACATATATTTGCTGAAAAAGAGCGTGATCTGACCGGATATGTCGCAAATGGCGATTGCGCCGAAAGGCGCATCGCGGCTAAATGGAAAGGTCTGGTCCTGCCGGAGCAATCCGGATGCTAAGAGGGAATTTGGTGCGACCGCCCCGGTGGTCAAGTCCGAAGCCGCCCCCGCGACTGTAAGCGGCGAGCCTTTGTTCAAACGGCCACTCCCGGGCACGATCCGGGGGGAAGGCGAACAGGGG
The DNA here is from genome assembly GCF_900101475.1 of Ruegeria marina. GTDB lineage: Bacteria > Pseudomonadota > Alphaproteobacteria > Rhodobacterales > Rhodobacteraceae > Ruegeria_B > Ruegeria_B marina. The sequence continues at coordinate 123,749 of NZ_FMZV01000002.1, forward strand.
CAACGACCCGCAAGCCAGGAGACCTGCCAGGCGAGAAACGAAACACCGGCCGTCGGGTGCGGCGGCAAGGAGGACAAGAAATGACGACAAAAATTCTCAAGGCAACCGCAACCGGTTCGGCCATCCTGCCCGCGCTGTTTGCCGTGATCCTGGGCCTGGGCATCGTGACCCTGGCAGGCCATGTGCAAGCATCCGCGCTGCATGATGCGGCACATGACGTGCGCCACGCCACCGGCTTCCCCTGCCACTGAGACCATGTTCAGTCGCATTCTGACCAGCGCGTTGTTCGCTGGTGCTGCAGCGGGGCTGATCGCGGCCCTGCTGCAGTTCGCATTCGTGCAGCCCGTTCTGCTGCACGCTGAACTCTATGAAACCGGAGAGCTGGTGCATTTCGGAGCTGAGGCTGTCAGTGCCCATCCAGATCTGCCCGGTATCTTTGCCGATCCGATGCGCGACGGGCTGACCCTGGTCTTTGCCATGCTGACCTACACCGGCTACGCGCTGGTCATGGTGGCTCTGATGTCGATGGCTGAACGTATGGGCCACGAGGTCAATGCCCGTTCCGGCCTGCTCTGGGGCATGGCGGGCTTCATTGCCTTTCACTTCGCCCCGGGGCTGAGCCTCGCGCCCGAAGTGCCGGGCGTGGCCTATTCGGACATCACCGGGCGCCAGATCTGGTGGACCGCAACCGTGGCGGCAACCGGTGTCGCGATGTGGCTCATCGCCTTCGGCGGCAACCTGCTGGCCTATGGCGCGGCGGTGGTGCTGCTGCTGGCCCCGCACCTGGTCGGTGCACCGGAGCCCGACAGCTTCACCGGACCGGTCCCCACCGAACTGGGAGCGCTGTTCGCAGCCCGCGCCTTTGGCGTCGGCATGGCGGCCTGGGTCTTGCTGGGATGCTTCGCCGGGTACTTCTGGCAGACCGAGGGCAAGCGCGCAGACGCGCACGCCTGAGCCGTTCATCGGCGCTTTGCCCCGCTGGCACCGCCGGCGGGGTTTTTCCATTCTTCACGAGGAGACAGCGATGTCCCGTTCTCTCGCGTTGTTCGCCATTGGCCTGGTGTTCGGCGCCGGCGCCGGTTTCGTCACGGCGGGCGCCTATGGTATCAGCTTCGACGGACACGACCACGGCGACCCGGCCCATCATGGTGGCGATCATTACGAGGTTGCCGCCCATCAGCACGGCACAGCCGTGAACCTGCCCGCCGGGCCCGATGCGCCCGGGCTTGAGGTTCAACTGTTCAAGGATCCAATGGCCGGATGGAACCTGCATGTAGAGCCGTCGAATTTCCGCTTTGCGCCGGCAAATGCCTCGGCCACGGATTACCCCGGCGAGGGTCACGCCCATGTCTACGTGAACGGCGTGAAACTTGCTCGGCTTTATGGCGAGTGGATGCATATCGCCGAATTGCCCAAGGGCCAGGTCGAGGTCAAAGTCTCGCTCACCACAAACAGCCACGGCGCCCTGACCGTCGAAGGCAGACCCGTCGAGGCGGAAGTGAGCGTCGAGATCGAATAATCCGGCAGGTCTTGACCCATTGACCGGCAAGGTCCGGCGGCTGCGCCCAACGGCAACATCATGGCGGCCCTGAACAATACACCCGTGACAGAGGGGGCCGTCGTCGCGATTCGCTTTCAGAAAGTGCCTGGGTTCAATCGGTTCAACTCGGTCGTGGATCCTGCTCCGGTGGCCGCTGTTCTCGAGACGGAGAATGTCCCGTTACCTGAGTTCAACCCGTCACGGCCGGCAGGCGTGCCCTGAGGCACAGACGGAGACGGCCGCAAACGCGGGCGTCTTCGATCCAGCCCAAGGGGCTGTCCAGATAGGCGCGGCAGGTCGCCGCGATATCTGTCGCATCGGTCACCGGGTCCAGACCCGAGAACACGTAGCTCGCCCGCCCCGCGCCCTGAAGGGCCATCGCGACAGGCGCCTCGCAGGCGCCGAAACAGGCGTGTTCGGACAGGTCCACCAAATGGGTCAGTCCGACCCGGCAAAGCGCGTCCGACACTGCCCGCAGCTCCTCTCCCTGATCGCGCTCGCCCAAGCAGCTGGAACACAGGGAAAGCCGGATCTCTGTCATGACACTCTCTTTTTCATCATCGCAGGTGTGCTGGATGCGGCCTGCGCTGACAAGCCCCCATACCGCAATCCAGCGCTCTTCCTTCTGAAATCCCAATCGGGAACCGGCACCGCTACAGAACGACCTCGATGAGGTTTGGCCCGTCCTCCGCGAATCCTCGGCCCAGCGCCAGTGCAAAGTCTTCCGCCCGGTCCACGCGGCAGGCTGGCACCCCAAGGCTGCCCGCCTGCGCGACCCAGTCGATGACGGGGCGTTCCAGGCTCAGCATGTCCAGCGCCCGCGGGCCGGGGTTCATCACTCCGACGCCCGACAACTCGCCCAGCAGGATGCGGTAGCTACGGTTGGCCCAGATCACCACGGTGATGTCGAGCGCCTCGCGCGCCATGGTCCACAGCGCCTGCGGCATGTACAGGGCCGAGCCGTCGCCGGTCAGTGTCAACACCTTGCGGTCCGGGCAGGCAATGGCGGCGCCGATGGCGGCGGCCAGGCTGTATCCGATCGAACCGCCGCAGTTGTTGATCCAGGTGTGCGGCGCGGCTCCCAGGGTCGCGCCATGAAAGGCGCGGCCCGTCGTCACTGATTCGTCGAGCACGATGGCCCCCTCGGGAATGCACTGGCCCAGTGCGGCGGCGACCGTTTCGGGGGTACAGGGGCCAGTGACGCGCGCAGGCGGCCCTGCCTGTGCTCGCACCGGCACGGCGTCCGCACCGCCCACCGCCTGTTCAAGCGCCGCCAGCGCGCCGTCGAGATCGGCGGCCCAGTCAGCCAGCGCGATGATCTCGGCCTCGGGGTGCGTCAGGACCGCGGGCTTGCCCGGATAGGCGAAGAACCCGATCGGCGGCCGCGCGCCCACCAACACGACGCGGCGGAACCGCGCCAGCGTCTCCAGCGCGGCGTCGATCGGATAGGGGACGCGCGCCACCGGCACCCGGCCCGCGCCACGCTCCATCCGGGCATTGGCCCATTCCGACAAAAGCGCACAGCCCGTGGCGGCGGCAATCCTGCCGGCGCGATCCAGGTTTTCCACGGTCAGCGCCTCGCCGCCCAGCAGCAACAGGCTGTCCGGCCCCGACAGCGCCGCCGCGGCCCGGTCCAGCATGTCAGAGGCCACCGGAGCCCGCGCCGGTACCGGCAAGGCAGACGCCACTTGCCCACCCGGCGTCCAGGCGGTGTCCGACGGCAGGACCAGCGTAGCCACCTGACCCGGCGCACAGCGCGCGGCCTGCACCGCGCGGGCGGCATCCCGCCCGACATCCGCGGCCGAGAGCGAGGTTTCGACCCAGTGCGACACCGGCCGCGCTAGCCCTTCGATATCCGCGGTCAACGGCGCATCGATCGCCAGATGGCTTGCCGCGTGCTGGCCCACGATGTTGACGATGCCAGACCCGGCCTTCTTGGCGTTGTGCAGGTTCGATATGCCGTTGGCGAGGCCCGGCCCCAGGTGCAGCAGCGTCGTCGCCGGTTTGCGGGCCATCCGGTAGTAGCCATCCGCCGCCCCGGTCGCGACCCCTTCGAACAGCGCCAGCACCGAGCGCATACCCGGCACCTGATCGAGCGCCGCCACGAAATGCATCTCGGATGTTCCGGGATTGGTGAAACAGGTATCGACGCCGCTTGCCAGCAGGGTTCGCACAAGGCTTTCGGCTCCGTTCATCTCTGTCACCTCGTTCTTTGGTGCTTTGCGGCGAGCCTAGGCGCACGGGGGCGCGCCGTAAACGGGGAAGGCGAACCTGACCGGCCCCTGAGCGCACCTTCTGGCATCAAGGGCCGGGCAAGGGATAGAAACCGCCATGGGCCTGACCATCGCTGTCCTGCCCGTCTCCGCCGCCGGACTCGATGCGCTTTTTACCTCGGTCACGGCAGCGGAAATTGCCTCACAGTGACGTGATACCCCTTGCGTCCGGGCGCGCGCTCCGCAATCTCGGCCACAAGCGACGCTGACCCGCACCGGAGTTCCTGACATGGCCGACCCCCTTCCCCGCGCTGCCGACTTGGTGGCCCGGCGACTTCATGAGGCGGGGTGCCGCCATGCCTTCGGCATGCCGGGCGGCGAGGTTCTGACCCTGGTCGACGCGCTGGAGAAGGCGGGCATCGCCTTTCACCTGGCCAAGCACGAAAACGCGGCGGGGTTCATGGCCGAGGGCGTGCACCATCGCGACGGGGCGCCCGCAGTCCTGGTGGCGACGCTGGGCCCCGGCGCGATGAACGGCGTCAACGTGGTGGCCAACGCGCTTCAGGACCGGGTGCCGATGATCGTGCTCACCGGCTGCGTGGACGAGGACGAGGCGCTGACCTACACCCATCAGGTGCTGGACCATGCGCAGGTGTTCCGCCCGATCACCAAGGGGAGCTTCCGGCTGACCGCCGACGGGGCCGACATCGTGGCGGACAAGGCAGTGTCGCTGGCCACCCAGCCCCGCCCCGGGCCGGTTCATATCGACGTACCGATCAGCGTGGCCGATGCGCCCGTGCACGAGGTCCGTCGCAGGCGGCTGTCTCCGGCAGCCCCGGTGGCGCCCGTGGGCACCAGCCTGGAGCGCGCCCGCCGCTGGGTGTCCGAGGCACAGCGCCCGCTGGCGGTGATCGGGCTGGACGTGCTGACGGACAACAGCAAATCCGTGCTGCAAGCCTTTGTCGAACATTTCAACATTCCCTTTGTCACCACCTACAAGGCCAAGGGGGTTCTGTCCGAGGATCACCCTCTGTGCCTGGGCGGCGCCGGCCTGTCGCCGCTGGCCGACCGCCACCTGCTGCCGCTGGTCGAGGCCGCCGACCTGATCCTGTGCCTGGGCTATGACCCGATCGAGATGCGCCCCGGATGGCGCGAGGCCTGGGATCCGCAGGCCAAGCGGGTGATCGACATCGCGGCTGTGGCGAACGACCACTACATGCATCAGGCCGGGCTGAACATCGTGGCCGATACCGGAGCGACGCTGGAGGCGATCGCGCGCGGCAACCCGGCCCGCATGACCTGGCCCGGAGGCGAGCCCGGGCGGGTACGCGCGGCACTGGCGCGGGCCTTTCCCATGGATGACGACTGGGGTCCGGCGGGCGTGATCGCCGAGGCGCGCGCGGTGCTGCCCCCCGCGACCCTGGCCACCGCCGACAGCGGCGCCCACCGCATCCTGCTGAGTCAGATGTGGACCTGCACCGAGCCGCGCGGACTGATCCAGTCCTCGGGCCTGTGTACCATGGGATGCGCGGTGCCGGTGGCCGTGGGTCTGAAGATCGCCGCGCCTGACCGCCCCGTGATCAGCTTCTCGGGCGATGCGGGCTTCCTGATGGTGGCGGGCGAACTGGCGACCGTGGCCGAATTGGGCGGCAACCCCATCTTCCTCGTCTTTGTCGATGCCAGCCTTGCCCTGATCGAGCTGAAACAGCGCGGGCGGCAGATGGCGAACCGCGGTGTGGATTTTGGGCATCACGACTTTGCCGCCATCGGACGCGCCTTTGGCGGCCATGGCCACACCGTGCGCAACCGGGCAGAATTGCGCGCGGCGCTGGAACAGGCGCTGACGGCGGACCGGTTCACCGTGATCGCCGCCGAGATCGAACGTGGAGGCTATGATGGCCGTATCTGAGACCCCGCAAGGTCCGTTGAGCGGCGTCCGCGTCCTGGACCTGAGCCGCATCCTGGCCGGACCCACCTGCACCCAGTTGCTGGGCGACCTGGGCGCAAACGTGATCAAGATCGAGAACCCGGCCTCGGGTGGCGACGACACCCGGCAATGGGGACCGCCCTACGTGATGGATGCCGAAGGCAACCAGACCGACCTGAGCGCCTATTTCATGGCCGCAAACCGCAACAAGCTTTCCGTCGCGCTGGACATCGCCACGCCCGAGGGGCAGGCCGAGATCCGGCGGCTGGCGGGTCATGCGGATATCCTGATCGAGAATTTCAAGCCCGGCGGGCTGGCCAGGTACGGGCTGGACTATGCCAGCCTTTCGAAGACGTTTCCGGGTCTGGTATATTGTTCGATCTCGGGGTTCGGGCAGACCGGGCCAAACGCTTCGAAACCGGGGTATGACCTGCTGGCGCAGGGGTTTGGTGGCATCATGTCGCTGACCGGCGAGCCCGAGGGCGCACCGATGAAGGTCGGTGTGGGCATCGCCGATGTTATGTGCGGCATGTACGCCACCGTCGGCATTCTGGCGGCGCTGCGCCACAAGGACCGCACGGGCGAGGGCCAGCATGTCGAACTCGCGCTGGTCGATGCGCAGATCGCCTGGATGATCAACGAGGGCGTAAACTACCTCAACAGCGGCAAGGTCCCTGAACGGCGCGGCAACGCGCATCCGAACATCATGCCCTACGATGTCTACCAGACCTCGGACGGGCATTTGGTGCTGGCGGTGGGCAACGACAGCCAGTTCCGGCGCTACTGCGGATTTCTGGACCTCGCGCATCTTGCCGAGGACCCACACTTTGCCACCAATCAGGCCCGATTGCAGAATCGAGCGGCGCTGGACGCCGTCCTGCGTCCCGCGATGGCGGCGCGCAGCACCGCCGAGGTGATTGCAGGGCTTGAGGCGCAGAAGGTGACGGTTGGCCCGGTTCAGACGCTGGACCAGGTGTTCGCCAGCGAGCAGGTGGCGGCACGTCAGATGCAGATTGATATGCAATCGGAAGCGGGCCCGGTGCATCTGATCGGCAATCCCCTCAAACTGTCGCGGACACCCGCAACCTATCGGAAAGCACCTCCGCGCTTCGGCGCGGACACACAAAGGGTGCTATCTGCGGAAGATCCGTTCACGGACTGAAACATCACTGTGCCGTGGGCGGTAAATTGCTGAAACATAGGGCAGTTTCGGCAGCTTTTCCCTCATTTCCCACACACTTTGCATCACCAATTCGCGAGCGGCGTCGATCCTGATACCGGGCTCAAATAGAGTTTGCACAAGCGCGTTGCGCCATCCCTAGCAAACGAATGGACCCGGTATGAAAGAAGATGTTTTCGGCCAGATGAACAGCCTGCACCGCGCGGAGAGCGCCGCGGCTTGGAATGGCGTGCTTCTGGGGTTCATGGCCCATGCGGCCAGCACCCCGCAGCATCTGGCCCGCGTCTTGGAACTGGAGCCTGATTTTGCACTGGGACATGCTCTCAAGGGGCTGTTCATGCTGCTTCTGGGCCGGAACGAGATGGTCCCGGTGGCCGCTGACGCGCTGATCGCTGCCGACAAGGCGACCCCGGCCACCAGGCGCGAGCGCCACTTCATCGAGGCACTGCGCCACTGGCTGGGCGGCAGCCCGAGCCTGGCGGTACAGGAGTTCGAAGCGGTGCTGCGCGACCATCCGGAGGATTCGCTGGCGATGAAACTCAGCCACGCGACGCGGTTCATGCTGGGTGACGCGGCCGGCATGCGCCGCTCGATCGAACGGGTGATGCCCGCTTATGCCCCCGATCACCCCGGTCGCGGTTACCTTTTGGGCTGCCATTCCTTCGCGCTGGAGGAAACCGGCGCCTACGAAAAGGCCGAGATCGCCGGCCGGCAGGCGCTGTGGATGGTGTCCGACGATGCCTGGGGCCTGCATGCCATCGCCCATGTCCATGAAATGAAAGGACAATCCGCACAGGGCCTGGAATGGCTTGCAGGGCGCGAGGCGGCCTGGGCACATTGTAACAACTTTCGCTATCACGTGTGGTGGCACAAGGCGCTTATGCATCTGGACCAAGGCCAGACTGATCAAGTAATTGATCTCTACGATTCAGCGATTCGCAAGGAAAAGACAGACGACTATCGTGATATCTCGAACGCCACCTCGCTGCTGTCGCGGCTCGAGCTTGAAGGCGTAAATGTCGGAAGCCGCTGGGAAGAACTGGCCGACCTGAGTGCCGCGCGCACCGAAGACGGAAGCCTGATCTTCGCAGACCTGCATTACCTGCTGGCCCTGACCGGGGACGCCCGGAAAGACGCCACCTCGCGAATGCTGCAGCGGATCAAACGCGATGCAGACATGGCCGGATGCGACATCACCCGTCGCATGGCCAATCCCGGACTGGACGCCGCGCTGGGGCTCGAAGCCTTTGGCGAAGGGGACCATGGACGTGCCTTCGACCACTTGCTCGCCGCACGCGGCAGCATGCAACTGGCCGGCGGCAGCCATGCCCAGCGCGACGTGTTCGAACGGATCACCATAGATGCCGGGCTGCGCGCCGGCCGCCTGGACGCGGTGGAACGCGTGCTGGACGACCGCCGTGCAAAACGGGGTGGACACGAAGACAATTTTGCCCTTGCCCGCCGGGCCTTGATCGAGGCGGGACGTGGAGAACGCGACATTCGCAGCGTTCCAGCCGAATGACGTGACTGAGAAGGACCAAAGACGCATGGCGACCACTTCGCCCGCATCGGATTTTGCACCGGCCACGGCACGCGCCGCGGCCCCCGCTACCACGCGCGACCTGCGGCTCGATTTCTACCGCGGGCTCGCGATGTTCATCATCCTGATTGCGCATATCAGCGACAACCCCTGGGCCAACTGGATTCCCGCGCGGTTCGGGTTCTCGGACGCAACCGAGATCTTCGTGTTCTGTTCCGGCATGGCCTCGGCCATCGCCTTTGGAGGCGCCTTCCTGAAAAAGGGCTGGCCGATGGGCAGCGCGCGCGTCGTCTTTCGCATCTGGCAGGTTTACTGGGCGCATATCGGCCTGTTCTTCTTTACCGCGATGTGCATGGCGGCGCTGGACCTGTCGGCGCTGTTCGAACAGAGCTATGTCGACGCGCTGAACCTCCAGCATTTCTTCGACGATCCAATTCCGCAGATCGTGGGCTTGTTTACGCTCACCTACGTTCCCAACTACTTCGACATCCTGCCGATGTATCTGGTGGTTCTGGCGATGATGCCGCTCATGATGGGGCTCAGACAGCTCGGGTTCTGGGCAATGGCGCTGGCCTCGGTCCTGATCTGGGCCGTGGCGCAGACAGGCGCACTCGCCCTGCCCGCCGAGCCCTGGTCGGATCGGCAGTGGTTCTTCAACCCGTTCGGCTGGCAGTTGCTGTTCTTTACCGGCTTTGCCTTCATGCGCGGCTGGATCCCCGCCCCGCCGGTGAACAGGACGCTGGTCTGGGCGGCGGTTCTGTTCGTGGTGCTGTCCGCGCCCTTCGGGGCCTGGAAAGTATTCCTCTGGGTCGAGGCCTGGAACCCCTTCGTGGCCGAGCAGATCCGCGCAACCTATCCGCTTACCGCAGAAATCCGCGACAAGACCGATTTCGGCCTGTTGCGTTATGTGCATTTCCTGTCGCTGGCCTATCTCGGCTGGGTGCTGGCCGGTGACAAGGGTGTTAACCTGCTGCCTTCGGGTGACGGCGGATTTGCACAGCTTTGGCAACAACTCCTGAACGTGATCGTCAAGGTCGGCCAGCAATCCTTGGCGGTCTTTGTCTTCTCGATGGCCGTGGCGCGTCTTCTGGGCGTGCTTCTCGACATCTGGGGCCGCGACCCGCTTCCCGTTCTGATCGTGAATATCTTTGGCTTCATCCTGATTTCCGGCGTCGCCTACACCGCCGCCTGGTTCAAATCTCATCCCTGGAAAACTCGGAAATGACCCTTTCGCGCCGTTCCTTCCTGGCTTCGGTCTCCCTTCTCGCCCTTGCACCCGGCGCATTTGCCGCCACTCCTGCCGAACCGTTCGACCGCGAGATGGTCAAGGCGATGGCCCGTGACCTGGCCAGCCGCGACTACCAGATGCGGGCGGATGTGCCCGACGCCTGGAAGGCGCTGACCTACGAGCAATACCGCTCGATCCGCTTCCGGATCGACCATGGACTCTGGGCCGGCACCGAGACGCCGTTCAGCGTGGATTTCTTCGCGCCCGGTCTCTATTTCCCGCGCGCGGTGCAGATCCATTCGGTCGAGAACGGCATGTCCCGGCTGGTCGGTTTCGATCTCTCGATGTTCGACAAGGGTCCCGAGGTCCCGACCCTGCCCGCCGACGAGAACCTCGGCTTTTCCGGGCTGCGGCTGCGCACTGAAATGCACCGCCCCGGCGAAACCGACGAGTTCTGCGTCTTCCAGGGCGCGAGTTACTTCCGCGCCATCGGCCTGTACGAGAATTACGGCCTGTCGGCGCGGGGACTGGCGCTCAAGACCGGCGACCCCGATGGCGAGGAATTCCCCGAATTCATCCGCTTCTGGCTGGAACGCCCGGCGCCAGGGCAACGCAACATGATCGTGCATGCGCTGATGGACAGCCCTTCGGTCACCGGTGCCTACCGGTTCGACATCACCGCAGGTGAGGATTGCGTGATGGAGGTGGAGGCGACGCTATTCCCGCGCGAGGAGCTGACCCATGCAGGGCTGGGCGCGCTGACCTCGATGTTCCTGTTCGACGCGTCGAACCACATGCGCTTCGACGATTTCCGCCCCGCCGTGCACGACAGCAACGGTCTGTTGATCCGCAATGGCGCGGGCGAGGTGATCTGGCGGCCGCTGGCCAATCCGCGCGCGCTTCAGGTGTCGTCCTTCGTCGACCAGACCCCGCGCGGCTTCGGGCTGATGCAGCGGGCGCGGGCGTTTTCCGATTTCGCCGATCTCGAAGCCAACTATCACCGCCGGCCGGGCCTGTGGGTCAAGCCGATGGGGGACTGGGGCAAGGGGGCCGTGACACTGGTCGAGATCCCCGCCGACCAGGAAATCTATGACAATATCGTCGCTTACTGGCGTCCGGCGCAGCCCTATGCGGCGGGCAGCGAGGTTTCGCTCGCCTATCGGCTGACCTGGGGCGAGGAACCCTATCGCACGCCGCTGCCCCGGGTGATCCGGACCGCAATGGGGGAAAACACCTTTGGCGAGGGCCGGCTGGTGGTCATCGACTTCGAGGCCAGCCCGCTGTTCGACGATCTGGAAACGCTCGAGGCGGTGGTTCAGTCGCCCCATGCCGGGACTGCGCCGCCGATCCTGCAACGCAACCCGGATACCGGCGGCGCCCGGCTGGCGTTTTCCTTTGTCCCGGAGGGAGAAGGGCCGGTTGAGTTGCGTGCGGAGTTGCGCCGCGACAACGAACCTGCCTCCGAAGTCTGGCTTTACAGGTGGACCGCGTGATGAGACCCGAGTTGCGGATCATGCCGGAGCCTGCGCCCCTGCCGATGGTGGCACAGGATTTCAATGCCCGGTTTCACGATGTGCAGGCTCCGCAGGAGCGGGAAATACAGGGGGTCGCCCTGTGGAGGGTACTGGCGTTTTCGCCTGCGATGGCGGCAACGCTGGGCCTGGTCTGGCTCATGGGAGACTGGTTCTCGGACAGCGGGATATCCGTGATCGAAGGCATCCTGCTGGCGCTGATCGCTTTCAACTTCTTCTGGATCGCCTTTGCGGTCAGCACCGTGGTGCTGGGCATGCTGTCTCTGTCCCGGCAGGCGCCGCGCGTCCGCGAACACAAGGCACAGCGCCTGCGGGTCGCCTTGTTGATGCCCGTCTACAACGAGGTCCCCTGGTACGTGCTGGGCAACGCCCGCACGATGCTCGAGGAACTCAAGGCGCGCGGTGGGCAGCATGAATACGCCATGTTCATCCTGTCCGACACCCGCGACGACGATATCGCGGCACAGGAACAGGCCAGCGTCGAGGCGCTGCGCACCACGCTTGCGCCCGACCTGGCGCTCTATTACCGCCGCCGGGAACAGAACACCGACCGCAAGGTCGGCAACATCGCCGACTGGGTCAGCACTTGGGGTGGGGCCTGGGACGCGATGCTGGTGCTCGATGCCGACAGCCTGATGACCGGCCGCGCCATTGCCCGGCTCACGGACGCGCTGGCCCGCGACCCGGCCGCCGGGCTGATCCAGAGCTTTCCGCAACTCATCGGCGCGCAATCGGTCTTTGCCCGGATGCAGCAATTCGCCAATGGCGTCTATGGCGCCGCCTTTGCCGAGGGCATGGCCCGCTGGTGCGGGCAGGAGGGCAACTATTGGGGCCATAACGCGATCATCCGCACGGCGGCCTTCGCCAATTGCGCGGGCCTGCCGAAACTGCGGTCGATCACGGGCCGCGAAAAGCTGATCATGAGCCACGATTTCGTCGAGGCGGGCCTCTTGCGCCGGGCCGGCTGGTCGGTGCGTTTCCTGCCGCGTATCCGGGGCTCTTATGAAGAGACTCCGCCCACCCTGATCGACCATGTGCTGCGCGACCGCCGCTGGTGCCAGGGCAACCTGCAACACCTGAACCTGCTCACGGCGCGCGGCTTCCGCTCGATCTCGCGGTTTCACATGTTCCACGGCGCGATCGGGTACCTGATGTCGCCGATCTGGTTCGCGCTTCTGGTGATGTGGGCGCTGATCGGCCATGGCGAAGGCGGCTCGGTCCTGCACTATTTCAGCCCCGAGAACCCGCTGTTCCCGCAATGGCCGGAAATGACCGAAGGCCGCCATGTCGTGATCATCGTCGTCATGTACGCCATGCTGCTTCTGCCCAAACTGCTGGGGATCGTGGCCCTGCCGCTGAGCGGTGCGCGCTATTCCGATTTCGGCGGCGCGGGGCGTTTCCTGCTGTCCTTCCTGTCCGAGGTGATCCTGTCGATCCTCTATGCCCCAATCCTGATGGTTCAGCAGATGGTTGCGGTATTCCGCACGGTGCTGGGCATCCAGAAGGGCTGGTCGCCACAGGCCCGCGACGGCGGCTCCTATGGTCTGGCGACGCTGGTCACCTGCCATGCGCTGGAAACCGTGAGCGGGCTGGCGCTGAGCGCCGGGATCGCGCTGGGGCTGGTGTCGGTCTGGCTGGCGCCCATCGCGCTCAGCCTGGCGCTGGCGGTACCGCTGTCGGCCTTGTCGGGGGTTTCCGCGGGGGCAGCCCGGCGGCTGATCGGGATGCGCGAGGAATACCGCGAACCGGCGATCACCCGCGCCGCGCGATCTTACCGGACCGAGCTGAAATCCCTGCTGGAACGCGGCACCACCGCACATCCGGCCGAATGATGCCGGCGCCGGGCGATCAGTGGTCGCCCAGCGCTTCGTACCAATCCACCATCATGTCGGCCCAGCCTTCGGGCACCATGTGCCCGCCGGGGAACAGCGCGAATTCGATCACGCCGCCGGGATCGCAACTGGCCCAGAGCCGGCGGTGAAACGGACCGGTGACGGAAAAGCTGTCAGGCTTGTGGTCGACGCACCCGTTGGCGAGACGCCAGATTTCCAGCCCGGCAAGAATATCGCCCTGCTGGAAACGACCGCCACCGAGGATCCTGCCTTCGAGCGGTACGACAGGGTCGCTCCACCCATGCGTATGCAACAGCCGCACCGGCCCGTTGCAGGCTTCGGGGTCCGGGCGCCAGAAACCGCCCGATACCGGCACATATGCGGAATAGGCTTGGGACATGGCGCAGGCCAGGTAGTTCACCATGAAAGCCCCCGCCGAAAATCCGCCCAGCACCACCCGTTCGCGGTCGAGCCCGAAACGGGCAACCGCGTCTTCGGTCGCGGCACGCAGAAAGGCGGCCTCGTCTCGCCCTTCCCAGCCGGGAAAGAAGTTCCAGCTGCGTTTTCCGCTGCCGCCCGGCAGCATGTCGCCATCGGGGGCCAGCACCGCCCAGCCGCGCGCCAGCAGCGGCGCAACAAGTTGCTGGTTGCTGATCGGGCCTGCCCCTTCCCCGCCATGACCGTGCAGGAAAACCAGGACCGGAGGTCGTTCGGCCCGAGGCAGGACGATGTGATAGGTTCCTCCCTCTACCCTGCAAGGGCCGGGTTCACCCGCGCAGTCAGCTGAAACCACCGAAGCCGAGCCAACGAAAGCCAGCGCGGCCAATATGCTCCGGATCATGAGTTGCTCTCCGCATAAGCCGTCACGGGAAGTTTCGACCACACCCAGCCCGGCCCTGCGCGTGAGCCCAGCATGCCTTCGGGCACATCGATGACATTGCCGAAGCCCGCATCACTCAACCGGTTGGCCAGACGGGCAGAGCGCACGCCGCGTGCGCAGATCAGGGCGATCCGGCGGGTCCGGTCGCCCTCGGCCAGTTCGGTCAGGGCCTGAATGAAATCCGGGCGCCGCATGTCGAGAGGATACGCGCCCTCGCCAATCCCGGTTGCACGCCACTCTTCCGGACGCCGGATGTCGATCAGCAGAACCTCGCCCGCTGTCGCTTGAACATGGGCCTCGGATACGGTCAGCGCGCTGCCGGCAAAATCCTGGGGCGTCAGAAGATATTGCCTGACAGCAAAACCGACAGCCAGCGCGGCCAGCAGGCCAAGCCCAATCCGGCGCCAGACTCCCTGTGACATTTACCCTCCTGCACCGATGCTGTTGCTCCGCGCCTCCAGACAGGCTCTAGCACGTCTGGCCGAGCACCGCCTGCGCAGAACGGGCCGCTGTCGATCAACAATTCGTCAATCGGAAAGGCATGTTACATTCTGTCGCAACGAATCTCTGCCGTTTGCAACCTTGCAATACGGGAAGAGGACATAAATTATCGCTGCAAAGCGACATAAACAAAAAAAGACCAGCAGCGGAGAGTTCGACAGTGTCCCTATTCCTGATCGCCGCCCTGCCCTTTCTCGGGGCGATCTTTCCGGGTCTGCTGATCCGGGCAGGGCGCAATGCGTCTGCCTCGGCAGCGGGTCTGGCAAGTTTCCTGGCCTTCACAGGGCTGATGATCCACGCCCCCGCCGTGTTGCGTGGAGAGGTGGTGACCGCGCGGTTCGACTGGCTGCCCGGCCTCGGGTTGAACGCCAACTTCATGCTGGATGGTCTGGGGTTCCTGTTTGCGACGCTGATCCTGGGGATCGGCATGCTGATCATCCTCTATGCCCGGTTCTACCTGTCCCGGCAGGATCCGATGGGGCAGTTCTATACCTATCTCCTGCTGTTCCAGGGCGCGATGGTGGGCATCGTTCTTTCGGACAACATCCTGTTGTTGCTTGTATTCTGGGAACTGACCTCGCTCAGTTCCTTCCTGCTGATCGGGTATTGGAAACACCTTCCCGAAGGCCGCCAGGGTGCGCGCATGGCGCTGGCTGTGACCGGGTCGGGCGGGCTGGCGATGATCGCGGGCATGCTGATCCTGGGCCATATCGTGGGGTCCTATGACCTGAGCGTGATCCTCCAGAACAAGGA
The DNA here is from genome assembly GCF_900101475.1 of Ruegeria marina. Classification (GTDB taxonomy): domain Bacteria; phylum Pseudomonadota; class Alphaproteobacteria; order Rhodobacterales; family Rhodobacteraceae; genus Ruegeria_B; species Ruegeria_B marina. Next base: position 138,875 of record NZ_FMZV01000002.1, read on the forward strand.
ACTCATCCAGTCCTCGCCCTGGTACGTGCCGGCGCTGATACTGATCCTTCTGGGGTGCTTCACCAAATCGGCGCAGTTTCCCTTCCATTTCTGGCTGCCGCACGCGATGGCCGCGCCGACGCCTGTGTCGGCCTATCTGCATTCTGCAACCATGGTGAAGGCGGGGATTTTCCTGATGGCGCGGATGTGGCCGGTGCTGTCGGGCACGCCGGAATGGTTCTATATCGTTGCCACGACCGGGCTGGTCACCATGGTGGTGGGCGCGGTCATTGCGCTGTTCAAGGATGATCTCAAGGCGCTGCTGGCCTTTTCGACCGTCAGCCATCTGGGGCTGATCACGATGCTGCTGGGCTTTGGCACCAAGGTCGCGGCGGTCGCGGCGATGTTCCACATCGTCAACCACGCCACGTTCAAGGCGGCCCTGTTCATGAGCGCGGGCATCGTGGACCACGAAACCGGCACGCGCGACATCAAGCGGCTGGGCGGGTTGCGCCAGCTGATGCCCATCACCTTCGGGATTGCAACGATCGCGGCCCTTTCGATGGCGGGCATTCCACCGCTGAACGGGTTTCTCAGCAAGGAAATGATGCTGGAGGAAGCCTTTCACACCGCCTGGCTTGACAGTCATGTCGTGATACCCGCCCTGGCCGTATTTGCCGCGCTGTTCTCGGCGGCCTATTCCTTCCGCTACATTTCGCATGTGTTCCTGGGGTCCGAGCGGCAGGATTACCCGCATCACCCGCATGACCCAGGTCCCGGCCTGTGGCTGTCACCCGCAATTCTGGTCGTGCTGGTGGTGGTGATCGGGCTCAACTCCGCCACTGTGGCCGGCCCGCTGGTCAGCGCCTCGGCGCAGGCGGTCATCGGCGGTGAACTGCCCTATTTCAAGCTGAAGCTCTGGCATGGGTTCACCCCGGCGCTCTACATGTCGATCGTCGCGGTGCTGGGCGGCGCTGTACTGCTGGGGCTGCACAAGCATCTGGAGCGTTTCTGGAACGCTCTGCCGCGGCCCGAGGCCAAGGTCATCTTCGATGCGGTGATCGACGTCCTGACCAGCCTGTCTCGTTTCGTCACCGACGGGCTGCACAACGGCATCATCAGCCGCTATGCGGCGATCATGGTCACCTTTACCGTCGGGATCGGCTACTACGCCTATGCGACCGGAAGCATCGGAGTGGCGACCCGCGTGCCGCTTGACGCGCCGATCATCCCGATCATCGGATGGATCTGCCTTGTCGGCGCGACGCTTGCGATCATGTGGTTCCACCGCAACCGGTTGTTGTCGCTGGTGCTGATCGGCGTGGTCGGGCTGATCGTGTCGATGGCCTTCAACTATCTCTCGGCCCCGGATCTGGCGCTGACCCAGATCTCGGTCGAGGTGGTGACGATGATCCTGTTGCTCCTGTCGCTGAACTTCATGCCGACGGAAACGCCGGTCGACAGCACCAAGGCGCGCAAGCTTCGGGATGCCGCGATCTCGATCGTGGCCGGGATTGGCGCCGGCGGGCTGATCTATGCGCTGATGCTGCGCGATTTCGCCTTTCCCACGATCTCGGCCTATCATCTGGAGAATTCCTACAAGGGGGGAGGCGGCACCAACGTCGTCAACGTGATCCTGGTGGACTTCCGCGGCTTCGATACGTTCGGAGAGATCATCGTGCTGGGCATCGCCGCCCTTGTGATCTTTGCTCTGGCGGAGTCGGTTCTGTCGAGCAACGTCCGTGCCTATCTCCTGAACCGCAAGCCGCACTGGCCGCAGTCGGGCGATGCGCACCCGCTGATGATGGTGGTCGTGACGCGGGTGATGATGCCGATCGCGCTGATGGTCGGGGCCTATATCTTCTTCCGGGGCCACAACCAGCCTGGCGGCGGTTTCATCGCGGGCCTCGTTGTCGCCATCGCCTTCCTGATGCAGTACATGGCCAGCGGCTATACCTGGGCGATCGAGCGGCAGCGGTTCTATTACCATGCCACCATCGGCTGGGGCGTGCTGATCGCGGCAGCCACCGGTCTGGGTGCCTGGTTCAACGACATGCCCTTCCTGACCAGCGATTTCGGCTATCTGCACTGGCCGCCACTGGAAGAGTTCGAATGGGCCACCGCGATGCTGTTCGATACCGGCGTGTTCCTTGCCGTCCTTGGGGCGGTATTGCTGGCGCTCGACAGCCTGTCGCGCTTCGCCTGGCAACCCGGCATTCAGCAGGAATATCCGATGGACATCAACCCGCAGCGCGACACGCCCCCGGTTCCGGGGACCGGACCCGAGACAGTGGCCCGGGCAGGAAAGGAGACCTGATATGGAAGCGCTGCTTGCCTCTGCCGTGGGCGTCCTGACCGCCGCTGGCGTCTTTCTGATCCTCCGCCGTCGGACCTTCCCGGTCATTCTCGGCCTGTCGCTGCTGACATATGCGGTCAACGCCTTCCTCTTCGCCACGGGACGGCTGGCGCTGAACTCGCCGCCGGTGCTGAACAAATATGCCGAGGTCGCCTATACCGACCCGCTGCCGCAGGCACTGGTGCTGACCGCCATCGTGATTTCCTTCGGAATGACGGCGGTGATCGTGATGATCGCGCTCGGCGCCTATCTTTCGTCCAGGGACGACCGCATCGACATGAAGGCGCATGACAGCGTCGACGCAGCGCCGGGAGAGGACGCATGAACCACTGGATCATCGCCCCGATCGTTCTGCCGGCGCTGCTGGCGCCGTTCATTATCATGGTGCTGCGCTATCACCTTGAACTGCAACGCATCTTCTCGGTGGCGGGTACCGTCGGGCTGGTCGGAATCGCGCTGATCCTGACCGCACAGGCCGCAGGCGGCGAGATACAGGTCTATGAGCTGGGCAACTGGCCTGCGCCCTTCGGCATCGTGCTGGTACTCGACCGGCTGGCGGCACTCATGGTTCTGCTGACATCGCTTCTGGCGCTGGCGGTGGTGCTTTATGTTCTGGGTTCGGGCTGGGACAAGCGCGGGCGGCATTTCCACCCACTGTTCCAGTTCCAGCTGATGGGCGTATGCGGCGCCTTCCTGACCGGGGACGCCTTCAACCTCTTCGTCTTTTTCGAAGTGCTGCTGATCGCCTCTTATGGGCTGATGATCCACGGTGGCGGCCCGGTCCGGTTCAAGGCCGGGGTGCAATATGTCACCTACAACCTGCTTGGCTCGACCCTGTTCCTCTTCGCGCTCGGCACGCTCTATGCTGTCACCGGGACGCTGAACATGGCCGATCTGGCGGCGCGGGTGGCTGAGCTGCCCGCCGAGGACACCGCCCTGCTTCGGGTGGGCGCGGTGCTGCTGCTTTTGGTCTTCTGCATCAAGGCCGCGGTTCTGCCCCTGCACTTCTGGCTCCCCGCCAGTTATGCCAATGCGCCGCTGCCGGTGGCCGCGCTCTTTGCGATCATGACCAAGGTCGGCGCCTACTCGATCATTCGGATGTATACGCTGGCCTTTGGTCCCGACGTCGCGATAACCCGGGGGCTTGCGGGGGACTGGCTGCTGCCTGCCGCTCTGGTCACGCTTGCCATCGGCGCGGTCGGTATTCTCGGTTCCCGTCACATCGCACGGATGGTCGCCTTTTCCGCCATCGCCTCGATGGGCACGCTGCTGATCGCGGTGTCGCTGTTCACGCCACAGGCCACGGCCGCGGCGCTCTACTACGCCGTACATTCGACGCTGGCCGCCGGGCTCATGTTCCTTATTGCCGACCTGGTGATGGAGCGTCAGGGGGGACGTATTGCTGGAATGACACCGATGCCGCAAAGCGGGCTGATCGCCACGCTCTATTTCATCGGGGCCATCGCGCTGGCCGGCATGCCGCCGTTGTCGGGCTTTGTCGGCAAGCTTCTGGTGATGGACGCCGCGCGCGACGCGGGAGATTTCGCGGCGATCTGGGCGGTCATCCTGGTCAGTTCCTTGGTGACGATCATCGGCCTGGCCCGCGCCGGGTCGCTGATCTTCTGGCAAAGCCACGATGCCCGGCACAATACCGAGCCGGACCCGGAAAACGTGGACAAGGTCGAACATCAACCGTCGCCCGAACCTATGCCGGGCCTTGCCTTCTGCGCGGTCTTCGGCCTGGTCGCAGGGCTGGTCGGGCTGACCCTGTTTGCCGGACCGCTGATGGAATACACCGCCTCGATGGCTGAACAGCTCTATGCGCCGCAACACTATATCGACGCGGTTCTGGAGGGAGACAAGAAATGAAACTGTTGCGCAGGGTCTTTCCCCACCCGCACCTTACCCTTCTGCTCACCGTCGTCTGGGTGCTCCTGGCAAACGCGCCCTCGCTGAACTCGGTAGTGTTCGGGCTGATCCTCGGGATCGTGATCCCGTTCATCACACAGCCTTACTGGCCGGATCGGCCGGTCCTGCGCAACTGGCCGATGGTGGTTGAATACATATTCGTGGTCTTGTGGGATATCGTGTTGGCGAATGTCACGGTGGCGCGGATAATCCTGTTCAAACGCGATGCGGACAGGCAGCCCAACTGGGTCTGTATCCCGCTGGACTTGCGCAGCCCCGAAGCGATCACCGTGCTCGCCGGCACCATCACGATGACGCCCGGCACCGTAACTTGCGACCTGTCCGCAAAAGGCCACAACCTGCTGGTGCATTGCCTCGACGCCCCCGACCCGGACGCGGTGCGTGACGACATCAAGAACCGCTACGAGCGCCGTCTGAAGGAGATTTTCGAATGATCATGGACTACGCGATCTACTTCACCTTCGCCTGTTTCGGGGCGTCCGTCATGATGTGCCTTTGGCGGATCATCACCTCCGATGGGGTCGGCACTCGGGTGCTGGCGCTTGACACGATGGTGATCAACACCATTGCCCTCATGGTTCTCTACGGGCTGCTGCTGGGCACCGAGATATTCTTCGAAGCGGCCATGATCATCGCCATGTTGGGCTTTGTCTCGACCGTGGCCTATGCGCGGTTCATGCTGCGTGGCAACATCATCGAGTGAGGGCGCCATGACCGAGTTCTGGGAAATCGTCATCGCCTTCTTCCTGATCGTATCAGGCATCTTCGGCTTTGTCGGCTCGTTCGGCATGATCAAGCTCAAGGATCCGATGTCTCGCCTGCACGCGCCGACCAAGGCGACCACCCTGGGGGTGGGCGGCGTGCTGATCGCCTCGATCCTGCATGCTCTGGCGCTGGAACTCCGGCCGTCGCTGCACGAGTTGCTGATCACGCTGTTTCTGTTCCTCACGGCGCCGGTTACGGCCCTGTTCATTGCCAAATGGCACATACACCGCCATGAAACGCCGGACAGCCTGCCCCCGGCAGGCGAGGATGGCAAATGGGCGACCCATGCGGTAGAGCCGGAAAAAGACATACCCGACCACACGGCGACCTGAACAGATGCACACTCCCCCCCTGCCTCGCACCCGCGACCTTGTTCTGATCGGGGGCGGGCACACCCATGCGCTGGTGCTGCGCAAATGGGGGATGATGCCGCTGGCCGGGGTCCGGATGACGGTCATCAACCCCGGTCCGACAGCGCCCTATTCCGGCATGCTGCCCGGTTTCGTGGCGGGCCATTACGCGCGCAGCGATCTGGATATCGACCTTGTGCAACTGGCCAGGTTCGCCGGGGCGCGGTTCGTCCTGGGCGAAGTGCAGGGCATCGACCCCATACGCCGCGAGGTGCTGGTGCCGGGGCGCCCGCCGTTGGCCTTTGACATTGCCTCGGTCAATGTCGGCATCACCTCGGCCATGCCCGATTTGCCCGGATTTTCCGAACATGGCGTACCTGCCAAGCCGCTTGGAGCCTTTGCCGCGCGTTGGGCCGAGTATCTGGACGGCGAAGGCCCGGCGCAGGTGGCGGTGATCGGCGGCGGTGTGGCCGGGGCTGAACTGGTGATGGCGATGGCTCATGCCCTGCGCGCCCGCAACCGCACGGCCGAAGTGGCGCTGATCGACAATCTCCGGGTTCTGGGCGCCATGGGCGACAAGTCGGCCGCACGAGTGCGGCAAGCCATGGCAAACCTTGGCGTGACCCTGGTCGAGGGGACGGAGATCGCGCAGGTGCGAGCGGAGGGGGTCGAACTGGCCGATGGCCGGATGATCCCGGCCCGGTTCGTAACCGGCGCCGCTGGGGCACGTCCCTATCCGTGGATGGCCGACAGCGGCCTGGCCACCCATGACGGGTTCATCGCCGTCGATGCGTGTCTGCAAACCAGCGATCCGGCCATCTTCGCCGCTGGCGACTGCGCCCACCTGTTGGACAGCCCCCGGCCCAAGGCAGGCGTCTACGCCGTGCGCGAGGCGCCAGTGCTCTATGACAACCTGCGCGCCGCGCTCGGCGCGGGATCCCTGCGCCCCTATCGGCCACAGAAGGATTATCTGAAGCTGATCTCTCTGGGCGGCAAGGCGGCGCTGGCCGAGAAATGGGGCATGGTGTTCTCGGGCTCGATGATGTGGCGATGGAAGGATCGGATCGACACAAAATTCATGGACCGGTTCCGCGATCTGCCGCGCATGGGCCAGCCCGCATTGCCAGAGATCCATGCGCAGGGATTGGTCGAAGCCATGGGCGACAAGCCGCTCTGCGGCGGCTGCGGCGCCAAGGTCGGGCGGGCAGCGCTGCGCGCCGCGCTGGCGCCTCTGCCCGGAGCCTCGCGAGATGACGTGAAACCCCTGCCCGGCGACGATGCGGCGCTGCTGATCACCGGCGGCGTACGGCAGGTGATGACCTCGGACCATCTGCGCGGGCTGACCGAGGATCCGGTGCTGATGACCCGGATCGCGGCGCATCACGCGCTGGGCGATATCTGGGCGATGGGCGCCGCGCCGCAGGCCGCGACGGCGACGGTGATCCTGCCGCGCCTCTCGCCCGAATTGCAGCAACGCAGCCTGACCGAGATCATGGCCGCAGCGACGGAGGTGATGCGCGCCGCCGGGGCCGAGATCGTCGGCGGGCATTCGTCGGTCGGGGACGAACTGACAATCGGATTTACTCTGACCGGGCTGTGCACGCGCGATCCGATCACGCTGGCGGGCGGCCGGGCGGGCGACGCTCTGATCCTGACCAAGCCGCTGGGCAGCGGCGTGCTGATGGCTGCCGAAATGGCGGGACAGGCACCGGGCGCCGATGTGACCGCGGCCCTTGACTGGATGACGCAAGCGCAAGGCAAGGCCGCGCAGATCCTGTCGGGCGCGCATGCGATGACGGATGTGACAGGTTTCGGTCTTGCCGGGCATCTGCATGGTATCTGCGAGATGTCAGGCACAGGCGCCGAAATCGACCTCGAGGCGGTGCCGGTGATGCAGGGCGCATCGGAACTGTCGCAGGCGGGGGTACGCTCGTCGATCTTCGGTGAGAACCGGATGCTGGTGCCTGAACTGCCGGCAACCGGGAAGGCGGCGCTGCTCTTCGATCCGCAGACCTCGGGCGGGTTGCTGGCGGCGGTGGCGGCGCAGGACGCGACTGCGATCCTCGGGCAATTGCGGGAGGCCGGCTATCCGGCGGCCATCATCGGCCGGCTGACCGAAGCGCCGGGCCTGCGACTGGCGTCCTGAAAGGGGCGCTGCCCCACTTGGCCTGCCGCCAATTCACCCCGGAGTATTTGCAAAAAGATGAAGGGCCGATCAGCGGTCGGACATCACGAATTTTTCCAGAACCCCGACAACTTCTGAGGCGGCGTGGGCGATGCCTTCGGAGTCGAGCGAGGCAGCGGCGATCGTCGCCAACTGGCCGGGCGCATGCGCGCGGCGGGATTTCAGGTAGGCGGGATCATAATGCTGCTGCATCAGAGCGCGTGTGACGCCCGCCTTGTCACCGGCGGCGATCAGCTGCAACCAGCCGTCGACCACCTCGTGGCCGCGATGATAACGCAGCGGATCGAGCCGGGCGGACAGGGTATCGGCATCCGACAATATGTCGTCATAGGCCGCCGTCAGATAGGCGGTGCGCGCGTCGATCGGAGCCTCGATCTCAATTCGGGGCGCGGCGCAGAGCGCCGACCAGAGGCTCGGCGGCAGGATCCGCTCTCCGATCTTGGAGCTTTCCGCCTCGACCACCACCGGGCGGGCGGGATCGAGCGCGCAGAGCGCCGCCGCCAGCCGGGATTCGAAAGCCTTCTGGCTGGGCTGCCCTCCCGGACGGCCGCCCAGCAACGAGCCCCGGTGGTTGGCAAGCGCCTCGAGATCCAGCACTTGCACGTCATGGGCCGGCAAATGGCCCAGGATTTCCGTTTTTGCGGTGCCGGTGAACCCGTCGAGCGCCACCAGCCGGTGCGGCAGCGGGTCGTCATAGAGGTAGCGGTTCACCAGCCGGCGGTAGGTGCGATAGCCACCGGCGATCACCTCGGCGCGCCAGCCGATCTGTTGCAGCATCCAGGTGAAGGCGCCAGAGCGCTGGCCGCCGCGCCAGCAATAGACCAGCGGACGCCAGCCGCCATCGTGGTGGCTGAGGCTTTGTTCCACATGATTGGCGGCATTTCGGAACACCAGCGCCGCACCCAGCTTGCGCGCGAGAAACGGGCTCTGCTGCTTGTACATGGTGCCGACACGCGCGCGTTCGTCATTGTCCAGCACCGGCAGGTTGATCGCGCCGGGCAGATGATCCTCGGCAAATTCAGCCGGGCTGCGGACGTCGATCACGGTGTCGTAGCCGTGCGCGTAGAGCTGGGGAAGCGTGGTGAATTCGAGAGCCATATCCACCGTTTAACGCGCTTTGTACAAATCCGAAAGGTCAGGTCGAGATGGGCTCGATCAACTGCGGGCCGCTGGCGCGATTGGAATTGACCTCAACCCCAACCCTATGAAACTGCAAAATTTCTTCTGCCGCAGGCTGCATCAGCCGGGCCGCGCCATGTCCCGCCTCGCCCAGCCAGAGCGGCCAGTCGGCGGGTTCGAGAATCAGCGGCATGCGGTGGTGGATCTGCGCCATGTTCCGATTGGCGGCGGTAGTGACGATGGCGCAGGTGGGGCGGCGTTCCTCGCCTTCGCCCCAGTCCTGCCAGATGCCAGCGAAGGCGATGGGCGCGCCGTCGCGGCGATAGATGTACCAGGGAAGGCGTTTGCCATCCTCGTCCTTGGTCCATTCATAGAAACCGCTGGCCGGGATCAGGCAGCGGCGGTGGCGGCAGGCGTCGCGAAAGGCGGGTTTCTCGGCCAGGGTCTCGGCGCGGGCATTGATCAGCAGAGGGCCCGAATTGACCGTTTTGTACCAGTGCGGAAGGAAGGACCAGACGTTTTGTACAAGCTCCCGCGCGCCCTGGGCCGCGCGGATGACATGCACCTGGTTGGTTGGGCAGACGTTGTAATTGGGAACCGGAGGCAGGTCGTTGGCGGGGCGCGCCTGGAACAGGCGCGCCATCGCGTCGGTGGGCAGAGTGATAGCAAAACGTCCGCACATGAACGCCAGATTACGAGGCCGCCTGCACCTTGGCCAGCGTCGCCTGAACGATGCCTTCGGCGGATTGCCAGGCAGGCAGCGCCTCGACCGCGGCGATCCAGCGCTGGATATTGGAGAAGCCGTCCAGCGGATAGTGGCACTGCGCGCGCAGGCTGAGGATGCAGGCAACCGAGATGTCGGCCAGCGTCACCCCGTCGCCCACCAGCCAGTTGCGCCCGGCCAGATGGGTGTCGAGCACGGTCCCGAATTTGGCGGCCTGCGTGGTGGCGGTGTCGAGATCGGCATCCATCTGGCCAAAGATATGGCGGCTGATGAAGGGCGAGAGCGCGGGTGTCCAATGGGCGGTCTCCCAATATTGCCAGCGCAGGATGTCATAGCGGTTGTCGGATTTCGGCCAAAGTGCGGTGTCGGTCTCGGCGCAGAGCCGCGCCATGATTGCGTTCGACTCCCAGAGCGTACTGCCGTCAGCATATTCAAGCACTGGCACCTTGGCATTGGGATTGAGGGCAACAAAGCCGGGGGCGTACTGCTCGCCGGTGGCGAGGTTGACCATTTCAAGCGGCAGGTCCAGGCCCAGATGGGAATTGACCACAAGCACTTTGCGAGAGTTCGGAGACGGGGGAAAGACATGCAGTTTCATGAAGCACCTATTATTTAACTCTTTTGTTAAATAACCTATTGCCCCGCCCTACGTCAACCCGCTTGTCCCCCAGGCGCGGCCATTGCGGCCCCGCGTCTTCCACCGTAAACCTGTGCCCATCCCGCATCAGAGGCAGGTTTCGATGCAGAACGACTTCACTCAGGCGCTGCGCGCCGTTCAGGGCGGCGATTTCCGCAGCGCGCAGCGGCTGGCCCGCAAGGGGCTAAAGGCTGACAAGGCGCATCCCGGCTGGATGAACATCGCCGGGATCGCCGAATGCGGCATGGGGCGGCCCAAGGCGGGGCTGCCGCATTTCCAGCTGGCGCTGAAACTGGCCCCCGATTTCCACGATGCGCGGCGCAACCTGGCGCAGACCCTGCTGCTGCTCGGACGGGCAGAGGAGGCGGCGGGGCAGCTTCACCGGCTGACCGACGCGAACGCGCAGGACGACGGCGCCTGGGCGCTGCTGGCACAGGCCGAGATGGCGCGGGGCGAAGGCGCGGCAGCGATGGCGGCCGCCGGACAGCTGATCGCGCTGCATCCAGGCCAGGCGCGCGGCTATCTGCTCAGGGCGCGGCTCTTGGGGCAGATGGGCGACGAGGCGGCGGCGCTGGCCGATCTGGAACGGGCGGCAGAGCTGGAACCGGGCAATGTCGAGGCGCAGATCGCGCTTTCGCTACCGCTGGCGCGGGCCGACCGGCCCGATGCGGCGCGCGCGGCGGCGGAGCGGGCGGTGGAACTGGCCCCGGGCCATGTTCCGGCGCGGCTGGCGCTGGCGATGCGGCTGGTGGAACAGGGACAGACCGAGGCGGCAAAGGAACAGTACCGGGCGGTGCTGAAAATCGCGCCGGGACAGCCCGAGGCACTGGAGCAACTGGCGCAGATCAACTCGGGCGCGGAAAACGCGATGCTGGCCCCGCAGGTGCTGGCGGCGCTGAAGAGCGCCGACGACAATGGACCGGCCAAGGGGCAGTTGCATTTTGCGCTAGCCCGGATTGCCGGGCAAGAAGGCGACGAGGACGGGTTTGCCAAACACCTGACCCGCGCCAATGCGGCGATGGCGCGGCTCATGCCCTATGACTCCGGGGCCGACACGCGGCTGAGCGAGGCGCTGATGGCGCGGTTTGGGCCCGGCGCGGAAGGCGACGGGCCGGGCGACGGTGTGGCGCCGGTCTATGTGCTGGGCCTGCCGCGCTCGGGTACCTCGCTGACCGAGGCGATGCTCGGCGCGCATCCTGCGGTGCACCCCTTGGGCGAGAGGATCGCGCCGGGGCGCCTGCTGGCGCCGCTGATCGACGGCGGGCTGCCGTTTGATGCCGGAGCCCGGGCGGCGTTCCGGCAGGGCGAGGCCGAGAGCCTGCCCGCCCTGCCCGACGGCACCCGGTTCTATACCGACAAGATGCCCGAGAATTACCGGCTGGCGGGGTTCCTCTTGGCGGCGCGGGCGGATGCGCGGGTGATCCACCTGCGGCGCGACCCGCGCGATGTGGCGCTGTCGCTGTGGCAGGCGCATCTGGCGGGGTCGGCGCTGAACTATGCCTATGATTTGCGGGCCATGGCGCATCGGTTCAACCTTTACGCCCGGATGATGACGCATTGGCATGCGGCGTTTCCGGGTCGGATCCTGGATCTGGCATATGAGGATCTGGTGGCCGATGTGGAGGGCGCCAGCCGCCGGCTGGCGGCGCATCTGGGGCTGGACTGGGTGCCCGAGATGGCGCGGCCCGATCAGGCGGCGGGGCAGGTGCTGACGCTGAGCGCCAGCCAGTTGCGCCAGCCGGTGCATGCGCGCTCGGTCGGGAAATGGCGCCAGCACGAGGCCATGCTGGCGCCGTTCATTGCGGGGCTCGATCCCCGGCTCTGGCCCGGGCTGGGCTGAGCCGGGGGCTGCCGGTCACTTCCTGACGATGCGCCCGTCGAGATAGGGCTGATAGGGCGCGTTGGCGGCGAGGTACTCGGCGGTCACGTCGGCGAGGTCGGGACCATAGTCATAGGCGTTCTTGTCGTCGCCCGAGAACATCGCGTAGCCGTCGCCACCGTTGCGGACATAGTTGTTGGTCACCACAAGGTAAGTTCCTTCCGGGTCGATCGGCACGAAACCGTCCTCGCTGGCGACCATGACCTCGACGATGCGGCTGCCGGGGGCTTGGGTGCTGTCCCAGGTGTAGGTCAGGCCCGAGACCTGCGGGAAGCGGCCCGCCCCGTCCTCGACCTGGCTGACGCCGTTTTCCAGCGCCTCGACGATCAGGGCGCCGGTGGCCTCGAAGGTCGAGAGCGTGTTCTGGAAGGGCAGCACGGTCAGCACCTCGCCCATGGTCACGTCGCCCGCGTCGATCGAGGCGCGCAGCCCGCCCGAATTGGCGATGGCGATGGTGACGCCCTGATCGGCAACGCGGTCGAGCATGGCATCGGCCACGAGGTTGCCCATCTGGCATTCCTGTACCCGGCAGACATCGCGATTGCCCTCGATGGCTTCGGCAGCACTGGCCACGACCTTGTTGCGGATCTCCTCCAGCGGAACTGCCAATTCCTGGATGCGGGCGACGGTGGCGGCGTCCTCGGACACGGCGGCATCCATGATCAGCGGCTCGCCCACCGCCTCGGTCACGTTTCCGGCGTCGTCAAAGGTGACGTTCAGTTCGCCCAGAAACTTGCCATAGGCATAGGCCTGCACGATCTGCACGCCGTTGACCACGGTCGGATAGGGGCCGGCGGCGTTGTCGGCGCTGTTCGACAGGTAGGTGTTGGAATGGCCGCCGACGATCACGTCGACACCGGTGGTCTCGGCTGCAATGTGCTGGTCGGTGCCATAGCCCGAGTGGCTGAGCACGATGATCTTGTTCACCCCTTCGGCGGTCAGACGGTCGACCTCGGCCTGTACCGCCGGCACCGGGTCGGAGAAGGTGACGTTGGGGCCGGGGCTGGCAAGTTCATGCGTATCCTCGGGCGTCAGACCGATGAGGCCGATTTTCTCTCCGCCCTTCTCGATCACCGTCGATTTCAACAGCTTGGTGGCCAACAGTTCCTCGGCGCTGAAATCGGCGTTCGACATCAACACGGGAAAGTTCACCGCGTCCATGAAGCCGCGCAGCACCTCGGGGCCGTCGTCGAATTCGTGGTTGCCGACGGTCATGGCGTCATAGCCAAGCTTGTTCATGAACTCGGCCGCGGCCTTGCCCTTGTAATAGGTGTAGAACAGCGTGCCCTGGAACTGGTCGCCGCCATCCACCAGAATCGAGTTTCCCGCGCGGGCGCGGGCGGCCTCGACCGCAGTCACCAGGCGGGCGGTGCCGCCGAAGCATTTGCCCTCGGTATTGTCCTCGGGCTTGCAGCCGCTGTCGTATTTGCTGATCGGTTCGAACCGGGCGTGGAAATCGTTGGTGTGCAGAATGGTCAGCTTGTATTCGGCGGCGGCCATGCCGGCCATCAGGCCCAGCGCCGCGACCGAAGTCAGAAAACGGGTGATCATCGAATTGCTCCCTGTTGTTATTGCCGCAGATGGTGCGCCCAGTCGTGGCACGAGTCAAAGCTCTCGTAAGGGAAATGACGCTTGATTCCGACGGTTGCCCGAGGCATCACCGGCGCATGCTGATCTACAAGATTTTCCGGGCCGACGAATGGGCGGCACTAGAGCGTGACGGGCAGAGCGCCGGGGCGCCGGTGGACCTGGCCGACGGGTTCGTGCATTTCTCGACCGCCGCGCAGGCGGCCGAAACGGCGGCCAAGCATTTCGCCGGAGCCGAGGGGCTGGTCCTGCTGGCCTGCGAGGCGGACACCATGGGCGCGGCGCTGAAATGGGAAGTGTCGCGTGGCGGCGCATTGTTCCCGCATTTGTACCGTGAATTGCGGCTGTCAGATGTGGTCTGGTCCCGTCCGCTGCCGCTGGAGGGCGGCGCGCATCAATTCCCGCAGGAGATGACATGACCGGTTACATCGACCCCGACCGCGCCCAGTTCGAGGCGTTCAAGGCGCTGGAGCGCGACCACCCGATCGAGATGCTGAACCTGGTGAAATTTCGCGAGCGCGCCGCCTACCCGCAAGGGCACGCGCTGGCTGGTACCGGGCTGAGCGGGGCGGAGGCCTATCGCAACTACGGCCGCGAAACCGCGCCGGTCATCGCGCGGCTGGGCGCAGCCATCGTCTGGCGCGGCACGTTCCAGACCGTGTTGATCGGGCCGGAGGGCGAGGTCTGGGACGAGATGTTCATCGCCCGCTATCCCAACGCGCATGCGTTCCTGGAAATGGTGACTGACCCCGCCTACCGGCAGGCGGTGATCCACCGGCAGGCGGCGGTCGAGACCTCGCGCCTGATCCGGACCAAACCGGCCGCGGGAGGCACGAGCTTCGGATGAAGGTGATCGAGAAACTGGGGCTCGGCGCCCTGCACCGGCTGGACCCGGAAACCGCGCACGGGCTGTCGATCAAGGCGCTGAAGGCGGGGCTGGTGCCCCTGCCCGGCCCGATCACATCCCCCCGGCTGTGGACGCAGGTGGCGGGGCTGGACCTGCCCAACCCGGTGGGGCTGGCCGCCGGGTTCGACAAGAATGCCGAGGCGCTGGCGCCGCTGGCGCGCTCGGGCTTCGGCTTCATCGAGGTTGGGGCCGCCACGCCGCGACCGCAGCCCGGCAACCCGCGCCCGCGCCTGTTCCGGCTGACCGAGGATCGTGCCGCGATCAACCGCTTCGGCTTCAACAACGAAGGCATGGAGGCGATTGCCGCGCGGCTGGCCAAGCGGCCGCGTGATGCCGTGATCGGCCTCAATCTGGGGGCCAACAAGGACAGCACCGACCGGCCGGGCGATTTTGCCCGCGTGCTGGAACATTGCGCGGCGCATCTGGATTTCGCGACGGTGAATGTCAGCTCGCCCAACACCGAGAAGCTGCGCGATCTTCAGGGCCGCGCGGCGCTGACGGCGCTGCTCTCTGGCGTGATCGAGACGCGTGATGCGCTGGACCGCCCGATTCCGGTGTTCCTGAAGATCGCGCCGGACCTGAACGAGGCCGAGATCGGGGATATCGCCGCCGTGGCGCGCGACACCGGCATCGACGCCGTGATCGCCACCAATACCACCCTGTCGCGCGAGGGACTGAGGAGCGCCCACAAGGGCGAGACGGGCGGATTGTCAGGCGCGCCCCTGTTCGAGAAGTCGACCCGCGTTCTGGCGCGCTTGTCGGTATTGATGCAGGGCGAGATTCCGCTGATCGGGGTCGGCGGTGTCAGTAGCGCCGAAGACGCCTATGCCAAGATCCGCGCCGGCGCCTCGGCGGTGCAATTCTATACCGCGATGGTCTATGGCGGGCTGTCACTGGCGGGTGAGATCGCGCGGGGGCTGGACGCGCTCCTGGCGCGGGACGGATTCGCCTCGGTCGCCGAGGCGGTGGGAACCGGGAGAGAGGATTGGCTGTGATCGAATACTGGCACAATCCGCGCTGCTCGAAGTCGCGGCAGGGTCTGGCGTTGCTTGAAGAGCGCGGTGCCGAGATCGAGGTGCGGCGCTATCTGGAGGAGGCGCCGAGCCTTGCAGAATTGGGCGCGGCACAGGCGGCACTGGGGGTTTCGGCCGCAGCTATGATGCGCACAGGCGAGGCGCGGTTCAAGGAACTGGGCCTCAGCAAGAGCGACCCCGACGCGGTGCTGCTGGCCGCCATGGCGGAAAACCCGGTGCTGATCGAACGCCCACTGGCGATCAAGGGAGAACGGGCGGTGATCGGGCGGCCACCCGAGGATCTGCTCAGCCTGCTGGACTGATGACCGCCGCGCGTTCAAGCGCAGGATAGCGCAGGCCCAGCGTGATGCCGCGCGCGATGAAGGAGATCGTCAGCGCCATCCACAGGCCGTGATTGCCGAAGGGGCCGATCAGCAGCCAGACGGCCGCAAAGTAGATCGCCGCCGACACCGCCATCATGTTGCGCATGTCCCCCGAGCGGGTGGCGCCGATGAAGATGCCGTCGAACATCACCAGCGCCAGGATCAACAGCGGCGCCGCCACCATCCACGGCAGGTAGCCGCGCGCCGCCGCCTGCACCGCCGGATCCTTGGTCATCACCTCGATCAGCCATGGCCCCAGCGTCCAGAAGACGCCCGCCATAAGAACGGCCAGCACGAACCCCCAGAGGCTGGTCATCCAGGCCGCACGCCTGAGCCGGGCCACCGCGCCCGCTCCAAAAGCCTGACCCACCAGCGATTCGGCGGCAAAGGCAAAGCCGTCGAGCGCATAGCCGGTGATATGCACGAATTGCAGCAGCACCTGGTTGGCGGCCAGCTTCACGTCGCCGAACCGGCCGCCGAGCAACAGGAAGCTGACAAAGATCGCCTGGAGCAGCATCGAACGGATCAGGATGTCGGTATTGACCACCGCCATGCGGCGCAGGCGGGCGGCCTCGAACACCCGCGCCCAATCGCGCCAGCGCGGGTTTCGGAAAGCGTCGCGGCAGAGCCAAAGGCCAAAGGCGAGCCCGGTCCATTCAGCCAGGAAGGTGGCAAACGCGACCCCGTTGACGCCCCAGCCAAGCCCCAGGACGAACCAAACGTCCAGCCCGATGTTCAGCCCGTTCATCCACAATTGCAGCACCAGCACCGCACGCGTCCGCTCCAGGGCGATCAGCCAGCCGGTGATACCGTAGATGGCGATGGCGGCGGGGGCCGACCAGATGCGGATCGACATGTAGCCGCGCGCCAGCGTTTCGACCTCGGCACTGGCCGGGCTGATCGCCATCGCGCCCCAGTAGATCGGTAGTTGCAACAGAATGAGCGCGACGCCGCCCGCCACGCCGATCATCAGCGAGCGGGTCAGCAGTGCCGCGACCTCCCCCTCGTGCCCTGCCCCGTGCGCCTGCGCGGTGAGCCCGGCAGTGCCCATGCGCAGAAAGCCGAAGATCCAGTAAATCGCCGACAGGATGATCGCGCCGACGCCCACGGCGGCGATGGGCGCGGCCTGGGGGATCTGACCCACAACAGCGGTATCCACCGCGCCGAGAATCGGTACGGTCATGTTGGCCAGCATGATCGGCACGGCGATCTTCAGCACCCGCGCATGGGTGATCGGGGCCGCGGTGTCGCCGCTCACCTGCGTCAACCTGCGGGCGTCGGATCCTGCGGCATCAGGAAATGCCCGCTCCCCTGCGCATAGAGCTTGTCATGATGGTCTTGCCAGGCCTCGACCCGGACCGAGGCATAGCGCCGCCCCGCCCGGCTGATCGTGGCACGCGCGTAGGCATCGCGCGGCAGGCCCGAACGCAGGTAGTCGATGGTGAAGTCGATGGTCTTGGGAAATCTGACCGTTTCGCCGTTCAGGATATCCTCGGGCGCCAGATCGCCGCTTTCGATCCGTTCGAACAGGTGCGACCAGCTGAGCGTAATGACTGCCGTCACCTCCAGAAACGCGGCCGTCACCCCGCCATGTATGGCAGGCAGGAACGGGTTGCCGATCAACTTGTCGTCAAAGTTCAGCACCCCGGTCAGCTCGTCACCCCGCCGGTCGAAAGTGATTCCGAGAAAGCGGATATAGGGCACGCCGCTGACCAGTGCGTTCAGCGCGGCATCGCGGCGCTGCTTGACGACCTGCATGGGTTCGGGGCGTTTGCGGGTCATCAGCGCCCCTCCACGGTGAAGGAACCGGCGGCGGTGGCCACCGGCCGGTCGGTGTCGTCGTCGGTGGCCACCGCGCGCACGAAGGCGACGTTGCGGGTGATATGATAGCAGGTGGCGCGGGTAGTGATCGACTGGCCCGGCGTTGCCGCGCGCATGTAGTCGATCCTGAGGTCGATCGTCGCAGTACCGCCGGGGGCCGCCGGGTGGCTCATCACCGCCGCACCGCAACAGGTGTCCATCATCGCCGAGACCGCGCCGCCATGGATGACGCCGGTGCGCGGATCGCCCACCAGGTCGGCATTGTAGGGCATGGTGATTTCCGCCTCGCCCTGGCCGATATGGGTCAGATCGAGTCCCAGCGCCTTGGCGTGCGGAATCGCCTGAATGAATTGCCGGGCGAATTTAGCCTTGTCGTTCATCGTGCCTTCGTCCTGCCTTGCGTCTGTTCCTTTATGATCAGCCCGCAGCACAAAGGGCAAGACCGGCTGTTGCGCTGAAATTCACAACCCCCTAGGTTGCGATCGAGGAGATTAGCCATGACCGACACGCGTTTGTCATTCAAGGAGATGTGCGCCGAGTTCGACGTGACCCCGCGCACCCTGAGATATTACGAGTATATCGAGCTCCTGCAGCCCGACCGCGAAGGCCGCGCGCGCTATTACGGGGCCCGCGAACGCGCCCGAATGAAGCTGATCATGCGCGGCCGCAGATTCGGTTTTCCGCTGGAGGAAATCCGCCAGTGGCTGCTGATCTACGAAGACGAAGGCAACGAGGCGCAGATGGCCGCCTTTGTCGAGATGGCCGACCGGCAGATGAACGAATTGCGCCAGCAGCAGATGCAGCTGGAAGAAGCCATGACCGAATTGCAGCAACTGCGCGACCAGACGGCGCACAGCCTGGGATGAATTTGCGGTGAAATTCTCGTGATCGGGGCAACCCGGCGTTGATCGCGCCGGGCCAGGACTGCAAGCTGTGCCCGTTACTGGGCCGGCCTGTCGGCCCGACGTTCGGAGCAGCCTGATGACCGCCCCCTGCCGAATATTTCTTCTTGTCTTGTCCCTTGTCGGGCTTTCGGCCTGTGACGTTGGCCCCAACGGCTATGGAACGGCTCCACCTGGCGTTTCCCAAGCGGACTGGGACCGTCAGGTCGAAGCAGAACGCAAGGCTAAACGCGCCTTGTACCAAGGGCCGCGCGGCGGAGCCACGGGACGCTGAACAGCCGCACCCGGTCTCTCTCATCATCTTTCGGATTGATCCCACGTCACGAAGAAAAGTGACGTGGCGTTTGAGTTACGTAAACGTCAACTTGATGTTGTAAAGGACGGGCAAGCTGACCAACTGGACCTCATGACGCCAGCGACGAGAGTTTGAAACGATGACCGATGACCTCATGTCGATCCGCGAGATGTGCGACGCCTATGACGTGACGCCCCGCACGCTGCGGTTCTACGAAGCCAAGGAATTGCTGTTCCCGATCCGGGAAGGCCAGAAACGCCTGTTCACCAAGCGCGACCGCGCACGGCTGAAGCTGATCCTGCGCGGCAAGCGCTTCGGCTTCAGCCTGGAACAGATCCGGCAGCTGCTGGACCTGTATCACATCGGCGACCAGCAGCACATGCAGCTGAGCCGCACCTATGACATCGCCCGCGAGCGGCTGGCCGATCTGGAAGCCCAGCGCGACGAGCTGACCGAGGCGATCGAAGACCTCAGGGAGCAGCTACGCTGGGGCGAAAAGGTGATTGCCTCGATGAAAGACGCCAAGAAGGCGGCGGAATAACCCGACCCTTCTCCGACATCAGACCCACGACTTCAGGGAGCCGTTACATGCCCATCTACAATGCCCCGACCAAGGACGCGCAGTTCATCCTGCACGAGATGCTGCGCATCTCGGAAACCGACGTGCCCGGCTATGCCGAACTGGACCCCGAGTTCACCGGCGCCGTGCTGGAGGAAGCCGGCAAGATCGCCTCGAACGTGCTGCACCCGCTGAACGCGGTGGGCGATACCGAGGGCTGCCGGCTGGAAAACGGCGTGGTCTATACGCCGACCGGGTTCAAGGACGCCTTTGAGCAGGTAAAGGCAGGCGGCTGGCCCGGGCTCGACATGCCCGAGGAATACGGTGGCCAGAACATGCCCTATGTGATCGGCACCGCGGTGGGCGAGATGTTCTCGGCCTCGAACCAGGCTTTCACCATGTACCAGGGCCTGACCCATGGCGCGGCCTCGGCAATCCTGGCGCATGGGACGGAGGAGCAGAAGGAGACCTATCTGCCCAAGATGGTGTCCTGTGAATGGACCGGCACCATGAACCTGACCGAACCGCATTGCGGCACCGACCTGGGCCTGATGCGCACCAAGGCAGAACCGCAAGCGGACGGCTCCTACAAGATCACCGGGCAGAAGATCTTCATCTCGTCGGGCGATCACGACATGGCCGACAATATCGTGCACCTGGTGCTGGCCAAGATCGTGGGCGGCCCCGAAGGCATCAAGGGCGTGTCGCTGTTCATTGTGCCCAAGTTCATGGTGAACGAGGACGGGTCGCCGGGCGCGCGCAACGCCGTGTCGGTCGGCAAGATCGAGGAGAAGATGGGCATCCACGGCAACTCGACCTGCGTGATGAACTATGACGGCGCCACCGGCTGGCTGCTGGGCGAGGAGCACAAGGGCATGCGCGCCATGTTCACCATGATGAACGAGGCCCGGCTGGGCGTCGGCATGCAGGGCCTGGCACAGGCCGATGCCGCCTATCAGAACGCGCTGGAATACGCCAAGGACCGGCTGCAGGGCCGCGACGTAACCGGGGTCAAGAACCCTGATGGCCCGGCCGACCCGCTGATCGTGCATCCCGACATCCGCCGCAACCTGATGGATCAGAAGAGCTTCACCGAGGGCGCCCGCGCCTTCATCCTGTGGGGCGCGACGATGATCGACCGCGCCCATCGCGCGGGCGACAAGGACGCAGACGGGCTGGTCTCGCTCTTGACCCCGGTGATCAAGGGCTTCCTGACCGATCAGGGCTACGACATGACCGTGCAGGCCCAGCAGGTCTATGGCGGCCATGGCTACATCGAGGAATGGGGCATGTCGCAATACACCCGCGACGCCCGCATCGCGATGATCTACGAAGGCGCCAACGGCGTGCAGGCGCTGGACCTGGTGGGCCGCAAGCTGGCCCAGGACGGCGGCAAGCACGTGATGGCCTTCTTCGAAATGGTCAAGACCTTCTGCAAGGACAGCGCGGGCCAGGACGAGGCCTATGACAAGGCTTTCATCGAACCGCTGAAGGCCGCATCGAAGGACTTGCAGGCGGCCGGCATGTATTTCATGCAGCAGGGCATGAAGAACCCCAACAACGCGCTGTCGGGCTCCTATGATTTCATGCACATGTTCGGCCATGTTTGCCTGGGCCTGATGTGGGCGCGGATGGCGCGGACGGCGCAGGCGGCACTGGACGCCGGCGCCTCGGACAGGGCATTCTACGAGACCAAGATCGCCACCGGCCGCTATTACATGGCGCGCCGCCTGCCCGCCACCGCGATGCACCTGGCGCGCATCCAGTCCGGCGCGGACACGGTGATGGCGCTGGAGGCCGCGAATTTCTGAGCCGATGGGTGGGCAGGACGGCCCACCCTGCACCGCCCCGAGAGGAGTTCCGCTATGCCCAAACGCTTTCGCCTGACCCGACGTCTCAACATTGCCATGACAGAAGACGGGTACCGGCGCCTGAAGTCCTTCAGCAAGGAGGCCGGTCTCGACGAGGGCGAGGCGCTGTCTTTCCTGTTCGAGAATTTCAACAGCGTGACCAACGAGGAGAACCTGATCCACCGGCTGCGGCTGTTCAACGCCGAACTGGAGGACCGCAAGCGATAGAAGACGCCTTCGGCGAGAGTATTTGCAGCGAAATGAAGACGATGGACGTCCACCCCGCCATCCGGCCCGACCGCCAGGCGGAACGCGGGCGGGACGGCGAGGCTTCACTTCGCACGGACATCGGCTCTCCAGCCTGTACCGTAGCCGGAAACAAAACAGTTTAATCTTAATGCCCGGTAAAGAAGCCCTTGCTTCATTTCGCCGGAAATACTCCACGGGGGTGCGGGGGTGTGAAACCCCCGCTCCGACACTGGCCAAAGGGAGGCTGCGATGACGATGAAACTCTACTGCTTCGGAGAAAGCGGGAATTCCTACAAGGCGGCGCTGGCGCTGCAACTTTCGGGCCTCGACTGGGAGCCTGTTTTCGTCGACTTCTTCAAAGGCGAGACCCGCACGCCCGAATACCGCGCCACCGTCAACGAGATGGGCGAGGCGCCGGTGCTGGTGGATGGCGATTTCCGCACCAGCCAGTCGGGCTGCATCCAGGCTTATGTCACCGAAAAATCAGGGCGTTTCGGCGGCGCCACTCGCGACGAGAACTATGACATCCTGCGCTGGGTGCTGTGGGACAACCACAAGCTCAGCTCGATGGCCGGGCTCACCCGGTTCCTGATGAACTTCCTGCCCGAGGACAAGCGCCCGCAAGAGGTCATCGCCTTCAACCAGGGTCGGCTGAAGGCCGCCTATGCCACGCTGAACGCGCATCTCGACGGCCGCGACTGGATCGTGGGCGATGGCATCAGCAATGCCGATCTGAGTTGCTGTGGCTATCTCTACTATCCCGAGCCATTCGGTTTCGACCGTGCCGAATGGCCCCATATCGACGCCTGGCTGAACCGCATCGCCGCCCTGCCCGGCTGGAAACATCCCTATGACCTGATGCCCGGCAACCCGTCGGATCGCGCTTGACGGAACGTCGCCCCGCACCGCGCGGCGTGTCGCCGTCACGTTACTCTTGATCCGACTCACGGCCCGACACCAGTTCGGGCAGAATGACAGACCTGCAGAGGACCACACCATGACCGAAGCTTACATTTATGACGCCCTGCGCACCCCGCGCGGCAAGGGCCGCAAGGACGGCGCGCTGCACGAGGTTACCTCGGTACGCCTGTCCGCGCTCACGCTGAATGCACTGAAGGAGCGCAACAACCTCGAAGGCCACGCGGTCGAGGACGTGATCTGGGGCAATGTCACACAGGTGATGGAACAGGGAGGATGCCTGGCGCGGACTGCGGTTCTGGCCTCGGACCTCGACCAGTCGATCCCAGGACTGGCGATCAACCGCTTCTGCGCCTCGGGTATGGAGGCGGTCAACCTGGCCGCCAACCAGGTCAAGGGCGGCGCGGGCGATGCCTATATCGCCGGCGGGGTCGAGATGATGGGCCGGGTGGCCATGGGCAGCGACGGCGCGGCGATCGCCGTCGATCCCAGCGTGGCGATGGAGACGTATTTCGTGCCGCAGGGCATTTCGGCCGACATCATCGCAACCGAATACGGCTTTACCCGCGACCAGGCCGATGCACTGGCGGTGGAGTCGCAGCGCCGCGCCGCCGAGGCCTGGAAGGACGGCCGTTTCGACAAGTCGGTGATTACCGTGCGCGACCAGAACGGATTGCCGATCCTCGACCGTGACGAATACATGCGTCCCGGCACCGACATGCAGTCGCTGGGCGCTCTGACCCCGTCGTTCCAGATGATGGGCGAACAGATGCCCGGTTTCGACAAGGTGGCGCTGCTGAAATACCCGCATCTGGAGCGGATCAGCCACATCCACCATGCCGGCAACTCCTCGGGCATCGTGGACGGCGCCGCCGCCGTGCTGATCGGCAACAAGGCATTCGGCGAGAAATACGGGCTGAAGCCGCGCGCGCGCATCCGGGCGACCGCAAAGATCGGCACCGATCCGACCATCATGCTGACCGGCCCGGTGCCGGTGACCGAGAAGATCCTGGCCGACAACGGCATGAAGATCTCGGACCTTGACCTGTTCGAAGTGAACGAGGCTTTTGCCTCCGTCGTGTTGCGGTTCCAGCAGGCGTTCGATGTCGACCCCGCGCTGGTCAACGTCAACGGCGGCTCGATCGCCATGGGCCACCCGCTGGGCGCCACCGGCGCGATCATCATCGGCACCCTGCTGGACGAACTGGAGCGGCGCGACCTGGAAACCGGTCTGGCCACGCTCTGCATTGCGTCCGGCATGGGCGCGGCCACCATCATCGAACGCGTGTAAGGAGAGAACACATGGCTGATTTCAAATACTCCGTAGACGCGGACGGCGTCGCCTTCATCACCTGGGACGCCGAAGGCAAATCCATGAACGTGATGACCCGCGAGGCATTCGAGCTGGTTGACGGGCTGGTCGATCAGGCGCTGGCGGACGACGCGGTAAAGGGCATCGTGATCACCAGTGGCAAGTCCGACTTTGCCGGGGGCATGGACCTGAACACGCTCGCGGTGATCCGCGAGGAAGCGGGCGACAATCCGGCCCAGGGCCTGTTTGACTTTGTCATGGGCGGCCACCGCATCCTGCGCAAGCTGGAACTGGCGGGCATGGATGCCAAGACCAAGAAGGGCGGCAAGCCGGTCGCCTGCGCCATCAACGGCACCTGCGCCGGGATCGGCACCGAGATTGCGCTGGCCTGTCATCACCGGGTGATGACCAGCAATCCCAAGGCCAAGATCGGCCTGCCCGAGATCCTGCTGGGCATCTTCCCCGGCGGCGGCGGCACCATCCGCTATTCCCGCATGGTGGGCGCCATGGCGGCGGCCCCGGTCCTGCTCGAGGGCAAGATGATGGACCCGGCCAAGGCCAAGAGCGCGCAGCTGGTCGACGCGGTGTCGGACGATCCGGTCGCCGCAGCCAAGGAATGGGTGCTGAACGCCAAGGATGCCGACCTGGTCAAACCCTGGGACGCCAAGGGCTACAAGATGCCGGGCGGCGCGCCCTATCACCCGGCGGGCTTCATGACCTTTGTCGGCGCGGCCGCCATGGTCAACGGCAAGACCCAAGGCGCCTTCCCTGCCCCAAAGGCGCTCTTGAGCGCGATCTACGAGGGCGCGCTGGTCGACTTCGACACCGCGCTGCGCATCGAAGCACGCTGGTTCACCCATGTGCTGATGAACCCCTCCTCCTCTGCCATGATCCGCAGCCTCTTCATCAACAAGCAGGCGCTGGAAAAGGGCGCGGTGCGGCCCAAGGACATCCCCGACCAGCGCGTGAAGAAGCTGGGCGTACTGGGCGCCGGCATGATGGGCGCGGGCATCGCGCTGGTCAGCGCGCAGGCAGGCATGGAGGTCGTGCTGATCGACCGTGACCAGGCCGCTGCCGACAAGGGCAAGGCCTATACCGAAGCTTACCTCGACAAGGGGATGAAGCGCGGCAAGGTCACCGCCGAGAAGAAAGAGGCGATGCTGGGCCTGATCACCGCCACCCCGGATCTGGACGCGCTGAAAGGCTGCGACCTGATCATCGAGGCGGTGTTCGAGGATCCGGGCGTGAAGGCCGAGATGACCCAGAAGGTCGAGGCGATCATCCCCGAGGATTGCATCTTTGCCTCCAACACCTCGACCCTGCCGATAACCGGGCTCGCCAAGGCGAGCATGCGGCCCGAGCAGTTCATCGGCATCCACTTCTTCTCGCCGGTCGAGAAGATGCTGCTGGTCGAGATCATCAAGGGCAAGGAAACCGGTGATCGGGCCGTGGCCAAGGCGCTGGATTACGTCCGCCAGATCCGCAAGACCCCGATCGTGGTCAACGACGCGCGCTTCTTCTACTGCAACCGCTGCATCATCCCCTATATCAACGAGGGCCTGCGCATGATTACCGAAGGCGTCGCCATGCCGCTGATCGACCATGCGGCGCAGCAACTGGGCTTCCCTGTGGGGCCGATCCAGCTCAACGATGAAACCTCGATCGACCTGGGCGCCAAGATTGCACGGGCGACCAAGGCGGCGATGGGCGATGCCTATCCCGACAGCCCGGCGGACGATCTGATCTTCTGGATGGAGGAACAGGGGCGTCTTGGGCGCAAGGCGAATGCGGGCTTCTTCGACTATGACGAGAAAGGCAAGCGCACCGGCTACTGGAAAGGCATGCAGGACAAGTACCCGCTGGCCGAAGAGCAACCCGACCTGATCGAGGTCCAGGAACGGCTGATGTTCGCGCAGGTGCTGGAAGCGGTGCGCGCGCTGGAGGAAGGCGTGTTGGAAGACATCCGCGAAGGCGATGTGGGCGCCATCCTGGCCTGGGGTTTTGCCCCCTGGTCGGGTGGCCCGCTCAGCTGGCTCGACATCATCGGCACGCCTTATGCGGCCGAACGCTGTGACCAGTTGGCGGCGAAATATGGCGAACGCTTCACCTGCCCGCCACTGCTGCGCGAGATGGCCGACAAGGGCCAGACCTTCTACGGGCGGTTCAACCCCGAGGCACAATCGGCGGCCTGATCCGGTAGAATGACAAGGACAACCGGCGCTCCCGCAAGGGGGCGCCGGTTTGCGTTCGGTGGACCAGGGCCGCGCGGCGGAATTCCGATCCGCTACAGGGAGGCGGTGCGCGGCGTGATCTGCTGGCGGATCTGTTCGCCCACCGAATGGCGCGCGCGCTCCATGTCATGTTCCAGCTGCAAGCGGATCCAGAAATCGCCGGCGGTGCTGAAATAGCGGGCCAGCCGCAACGAGGCCTCGACCCCGACCGGAGAGGTCCCGGCAAGCAGGTCGTTCACACGCCCTTCGAGCAGGCCGGTGGCCTGTGCCAGTTCGCGGGGGGATATTCCGAGCGGGTCGAGGTATTCCTCCTGCAAGACCCGACCCGGCGGCGGGCACATGTAAACGGGTTTGGGCTTTTCCACGTCCGGCGGCAGGATCTGCACTTCGGTGGCGAAACCGGCGGCCTTCCATGCCTCGATCCCGCCTTCCATGTGGACGATGTCCTGATGCCCTTCCTTCAGCAGCATCTTGCCCGCCGCCTCCGACCGTTTTCCGACCGCGCAATGCAGCACGACCTTTTTCTCGGGAACCGACGGAAACAGCTCGGGATCGAAGCTCGACAAGGGCAGCAGCAGGGCGCCCGAGATATGTTCCACCTCGTATTCCGAGGTTTCGCGGACATCGACCAGCAGGATCTCGTCGTTGTCCAGCCAGGTCCTGACCTGCCTGGCATCGGCAGCGGCAACTGCGGCTTTCGCGGTTTCGGTCACTTTGGCACTCCCTGCGCAACAATCCGGCGCAGGTTTGCGATGTGCATGCGCCCCGTTACGGGATGCCATCGGTCGCCCGGCCGGTCAACATGTCCTGCGGGCCATGCCCTGCCTTGCATTTACGGCGGGCGCAATCCCGGCGTTTTCCGGCAGTGGCGGTGCGTCGCACGATGCGGCGGGCCGGGGTCAGTCGAACGGGTTGGGCGCCATGGGGCGGCCGGGACGCACCGGCCCCTTTGGCAGGCCCGGCACATCGGCCGGATCGCACCCCAGCGCGCCGATATCGTCGTCGTCGATCAGGCAGTTTACCAGGAACTGCGCGGCGGGCCCTTCCAGCACCTCATAGGTCCGAGGCTGACCTGCGCCGACCACGTCCAGCAACTGGCGCGGCTGTGGACAATACGCCAGCAACCCGCCTTCGACATAGATCACCTCGTCCTGCCGGAAGGCGAGCGTGGTCACTTCGAACCTGCTGCCGAGAGAGTCGGGGGCGATTCCGCGAAACCCGCGCAGATAGCGGGCGGGGATAACTGCGTAGGGGTCGCCATGGGTATCCAGCGCCGCATCGCACTCGATCAGCATCCCCTGCTCAGGCATCAGCCAGATGTCGCGCCGATTGAAAAGCGCCCCTTCGGGTACGCGAACGGGACTGTACCGCGCAGATGGCCCGGTGTCGGGTACGATCATCCTTTCACGCTGGATATCCATGATGGGCTGCATCGCGTTGTCGAAGGTCAGTACCCTGTCGCCGACCTTGAGTTGTTCCACGGGCTTCCAGCCCAGCGTCGAGGCGATGCAGGTACCCGCCAGAAACCCCGATTGCCCGGTGATGAGCAGCCCTTCGAAGGCTGCCATGGACTCTACTGTCGCCGGGCTGTCACCCGGCCTCTTCGTTTTCCATCCGAACACGCGCGCCCATCCTCGTTGTGGCAGCAGCAAGATCTTCGCTTGCCGGATTAACCATGTTGTCCTTTCAGAAAACGCGACTCGAAGGACCTTATAGGGACGCCAACGGGGCAAGAGTCGGGCATTGTCCCCTGCTCTACGGCAATGCGCCACACAACCAGGGATTGACATCCATCGGGAAACACCCCCGCTCAGCCGAATTCGTACCCGAAGCGCGCGATATCCTCGGCACAGGCCCGCCCCAGCGCGGCCGCGCTGTCACTGGTGTAAAGCCTGCGATAATCCGCCACCCGGTCCGAGCGGTTCTCATGCGGGAGGGCAAGCCTGAACCCCAGATGCCGTTCCAGCGGCGCGAGATCCTCGGAGAGATGTTCCAGCCGGATATAGGCCGCGCAGTATTCGACCCCGTCGGCCCGGCGCATGTAGCTGGCCGCCGGGCTGGCGGCAAAGGAAGCAAGCGTGGCCGGGTCCGTCACGAACCGGTCGAACGGAACCTGCCTCGCCAGATGTACCGCCGGGTGGTCGAACCCCTGATCGCGCAGCCAGTGGTAATAGCTGACAGCCCGGTCCCAGGGGTTGCGGACCAGGGTGAACGCGAAAAGCCCCGACAGAACGTCGGGGGCAATCAGCCCGTCGATATCGGCCAGCGTCGAATGTTTCCAGAGCCGTCCCCGCGCCTGCGCCCCCCTGAGCCTGCCGCGCCGCCGGCGCGCCTTGGGCGTGTCACCGATGAGTATGTCATCCTTCATCGCCCGCGCCTCCAGCGCGAGGGCAAGCGAAGTTCCCCCCGTCTTGGGGATATGCACGAAGATATAGCCGCGGCCAGGCGAGATGATCATGACGCCACGCTAGCGGGGTGGACTGTGCCGCTCAACCCGATCGGAGCGCGATGATCGCGCCGGCAACCACAATGAGACCGATACCGGCGATCTGCAAGGGACCGAGGCCGATGCCGAAGACGACCCAGGCGAACAGCGGGCCGAAGATCATCACCGAGAACTCGAAGACCGAGACATAAGAGGGTTCGCCCAGTTGATAGGCCTTGATCAGCATGAAGACGGCTGTGGCCGAGCCGACCGCCTGCATCGTCACCCAGGGCAGCGCGTCAGTCATCGGCCAGACCCAGCCACGGGTGACGAAACCCGCCGCGCCGTCCGCCGGTGTGGCGGGGAACAGCGCCAGCCAGCCAAGCCCGGCCAGCCCGGTCAGCCCCAGCATCGTGACCATCGCCGCCAGCAGCGCGGCAGTGCTTTCCTGCGCGCATTTCGCCCGCGTCACCACCGCGCCCAGCGCATAGAAGAAACCGCCCGCAACCGGCACCAGGATGGTTGCGTCGAAAGTCGCCGGGTCGGGTTGCAGCACAAGAAGGATGCCCGCGAAGCCGGTCATAACCGCAACGATGCGCCACGGGCCGATCCGCTGGCGCAATCCGAAAGCGGCAATCAGCAGCACGAAGATGGGCGATGTGAACAGGCCCGCCAGCGCCTCGGCGATCGACATCAGGGACAGCGCACTGAAATAGAACAGCATCGCCACGGTCAGGAACAGGCTGCGCAGCCCCACCCAGCCCAGGTTGCGCGGCCGCATCGAGCCCAGCCCCAGCACCGACATCAGCGCCACCAGCGGCAGCATCAGCACCGCACGGGTGAAATGGAACTGCCACAGGCCGATGGTTTCGGCCAGCCGGATGACATAGTTGTCGATGATGCCGATGATCGCCATCGCGGCCACCATCAGTACGGCGGCGGCAATCGGCGCGGAGGGAGTTTCTGCCTGCATTACCAAGGTTTAGCCACCAGTTACCCAGATGACTTGCCAACCAGCGACATCGGGTCCGGGTTTCCGACCCCGGAAACGGCGCAAGGCGTTTGAAGCCGCCGCGGCATCTGTGTACTCTGTGGAAAAACCAAAGACGAGCAAGCCGACCCCCGCATGACAGCCCTCAAGCAATACGAGCGGATCGAAGCCACCGGGCTTTGGCGACCGACACCCGAGGATCAGCGCCGTGAGGTGTTGGTATCCATCGGCGAGGCCACGCTGACGATCTCGGATTTCAACGACCGGGCGCTGACGCATTGGTCGCTGGCGGCGCTCGAACGGCGCAATCCCGGAGAATATCCTGCACTCTATCATCCCGATGGCGATCCGGGGGAAACGCTGGAACTGGCGGAAACGGAAACCACGATGATCGAGGCCATCGACCGGTTGCAACGCGCCATCGACAACGCGCGCCCGCATCCGGGACGGATCCGCTGGATATCGGTCGCCCTCGTCGCCGCTGCGGTGCTCGGGGTCCTGACCTTGTGGTTGCCCGGCGCGATGCGGCGGCACGTGGTTTCCGTCGTTCCGGATATCAAGCGACAGGAAATCGGCCGCTCGGTGCTTGGGAGGGTCGAACGGGTGACTGGACGGACATGCGCGGCCGAGGACACGGACCAAATCCTGTCCCGCCTGGCCCAGCGGACCGGTGTGCGGCGTCTCGTTGTGGTGCCAGGCGGCCTGGCCGACAGCCTGTACCTGCCCGGCGGCATCGTGGTGCTGAACCACACCTTGATCGAGGATTTCGAAGACAGTTCGGTGGTCGCCGGTTTTGTCCTCGCGGAGCGGGCCCGCGCGCTGGCACAGGATCCGCTGGACGAATTGTTGTACCATGCGGGGTCAACGGCCTCTTTCAGGTTGTTGACCACCGGCGGGCTCACACCCGAGATCCTGGACAGCTATGCCGAACGTGTCCTTGCCGAACCCCGCCCGGATGTCTCAGACGAGGATCTGCTGGCCATCTTTTCTCAGGCAGCGATCCCTTCATCGCCCTATGCATACGCCCGCGACATCACCGGCGAGGCGGTTCTGGGTCTGATCGAGGCCGACCCGATGACAGGGCGGACACTGGAGCCGGTTCTGGCCGACCGCGACTGGGTCCGGTTGCAGGGGATTTGCGGCAGTTGAGGAAACGCCTCAGCCGCGAGGCAAGAACCCCGGCGGCAGCCGTCGCTCAGCGGCTAGGACGTTTCGACACCGACGCTGCCGGGTAACGCGCGTCTGGCGCGTTGCGCGTCGAAAGGCGCAGGTGCATCGGTGGTTTGGCAATATCCCGGTAGGACCGTTCCGAATGGATTACGGTTATCGTGCGGGGCGCCGTTTCCACAGGCAACAGTTTGCGCGGCAGGTCGTCGGACCAGAGCGCATTCATCTGCGCATCGCCTTCAACGGTGCGAACCCCGCGCATCGGGTTCAGGCGGTCGTCCCCGCGCTGAACGGCCCGAAAGCCATTGGGAGTGACATAGGTGTTCGTGACGATAGCGGGGCGAAGGGTTCTTTCCGCACGATACGGGTTCAGTCGATCGTCTGTCCAGACGCTACGATAGCCGGCAGGTATCACGACATTTGTCGTGTTCTGACGATTGTCATGCACATGTTTCGGAACGATGCGGGTTTCCAGCGAAACCGGAACGCCTGTCTTGCCACTGCTGCCCGAAGAACTCTTGCGCAAAGGGCCATATGTGATCGGAGGTTCCGCCTGAGGGCCGCATCGGGCACCGGTCTGGTTGATATACTGCTGGCTGAGCGGCGAGGCGTCCGGGCAGATCGCGGTGTCGGGCCGCGTCGCCACGGGTGCGATTGTACCGGGCTTCGACGGAGTCGGGGCGGCCGCAGCGACCGGTGCCACCGGAACCGGGCGGGCCGTCGTTGTCCGGGTCGTCGGAACGGTGACAGGCATTGCCACGGCCGGTTTGGGTGCCGCCTTGGGCGCTGACGCAGCGGCAGTGCGAACTGGCGGCTGAGCCGCGGTTGCCTTCGGTGCCGGGGTGGACGGGGTGGACACGGCAGGCTGATCAAGCGTGATCAGTTCCGGCCCTGCCGGTTGCGGTGCCGTCGTGGTCGCTCCGGCGACCTCCGTCGGCTGATACCCGCACAACTGCTTGCGCTGCCGGGAAACACGCGGCACCCAGGTAACCAGCCCGTCAACTCCCGCACGAATGTAGATGCAGCCACGGCTGTCGACATACTGCTTGCCGGTGAAGGATGCCGGCGGAAACTCTGCCGGGGGGCTCGGGTTGCGCAGCGTCTGGGCATTCAGCGCCGACAACCCCAGGCTGCATCCGATCACGGAAAAGGCAATAATTCTTGTAAACCTCATGATCGCCCCCACAAGATGTGGAGGAAGTGTGGCGCAAATCACGCAGAGAGTAAAGCCGCAGATGCCGCGATTTGGCCTTATTTCGTGCCAAACAAGCGGTCCCCGGCATCTCCCAGACCCGGCATGATGTAACCTTTGGAATTCAACCCGCGGTCAACTGCTGCGGTCACGATGGGCACGTCGGGATGCGCCTCCTTCATGCGGGCGACGCCCTCCGGAGCGGCCAGCAGGCAAAGGAAGCGGATGTCGGTGGCGCCCGCCTTTTTCAGCAGGTCGATGGCGGCGGCAGAACTGTTGCCGGTGGCCAGCATCGGATCGACCACAATCACCAGCCGGTCGTTCAGCCCTTCGGGCACCTTGAAATAGTATTGCACCGGTTGCAGCGTCTTCTCGTCACGGTAGAGGCCCACGAAACCGACCCGCGCCGAGGGGACCAGTTCGAGCACCCCGTCGAGCATGCCGTTGCCCGCCCGCAGGATCGACACCAGCGCCAGTTTCTTGCCGGCCAGAATGGGGGCGTCCATCTCCTCCAGCGGGGTTTCGATGCCGCGCGTCGTCAGCGGCAGTTCGCGGGTGATCTCATAGGCCAGCAAGAGCGTGATCTCGCGCAGGAGCTGGCGGAACGAGGCGGTGGAGGTGCCCTTGTCCCGCATGAGCGTCAGCTTGTGCTGAACCAGGGGATGATCGACGATGGTCAGGTGTTCGCTCATGATGTCTCCAGTCTCTTTGCAACCCGGCTCCGGGTGTCTTGATCGCAGAATGCCGCGCCGAGCGCATTTGCGTTCAGCTCGGCGAAATCCCCCGCCCCCCAGCCAAAGGCCCGGGACAGCATCTCGTACTCGCGCCGCATCGTGGTGTGAAAGAACGGCGGGTCGTCTGTGGATACGGTAACACGGACTCCTGCATCGCGCAGCCGCGCAATGGGATGGGCCGCGAAGGACGGATAGAGGCCCAGCACCACGTTGGAACCGGGGCAGACCTCGAGCGTGACGCCGCGGTCAGCCAGTTCATGCAGGAGGTCCGGATCCTCGATGGCGCGCACGCCATGGCCGATGCGCTCGACCCCCAGCACCCGCACCGCGTCGCGCACGCTGTCGGGGCCGCCGAATTCTCCGGCATGAGTGGTAAGCCTGAGCCCCGCCTCGCGGGCGCAGTCGAAGGACCAGGCATAGTCGCCCTGCCGGCCCACGCTTTCGTTGCCGCCCATGCCGAAACCCACGATCCAGTCGCCCGCGGTTTCGGCGGCGCAGCGGGCGGCGCGCCGGGCCTGTTCCGGGCCGAAATGGCGCACACAGGTGACAACGCCGCGCAGGGTGATGCCCAGTTTCGCCTCGGCTGCGTCCGCCGCATCGCGGATGGCGGCCAGGTAATCGCGCCAGGCCGCGACATCGCCGCCGCCACAGAAATCGGGGCTGAGGAAGGTTTCCGAATAGACAACCCCCTGTTCGGCGCTGTGTTCGAGGATCGCCCAGGTGAGGCGGCGGAACTCCTCGGGCCCGGTCAGCACGGTTGAGGCGGCCTCGTAGATGCTGAGGAAATGCGCGAAATCGCGGAAGTCGTAGGATCCGTCGGGCTTGAAGATGCCGCGCAGATCGATCCGTTTCTCATGCGCGAGCTGGCGGATCAGGGCGGGCGGAGCCGCACCCTCGTGGTGCAGATGCAACTCGACCTTGGGCAGGTCGGCGACGGAGGGCTCTTCTTCGTTCACAGGAAACTCCTCCCCGGCCCCTGCGCCGGAATGCCCAGATGCGCCGCCACCGAGGCGGCGACATCGGCAAAGTTGACTTGTCCGATCTGCCCTGCCCCGCGCCCCGCAACCAGAACCGGCACCTGTTCGCGGGTGTGGTCGGTGCCGGTCCAGCTGGGATCATTGCCATGATCTGCGGTCAGCAGCATCAGGTCGCCGGGCCGCAGGCTTTGCAGGATTGCCCCGATTTCACGGTCAAACCACTCCAGCGCCCTTGCATATCCGCTTATATCGCGGCGATGGCCATAGAGGCTGTCGAATTCCACGAAATTGGCGAAGGTCAGGCTGCCCTCTTCGGCCTTGTCGACCAGCCGGGCGAGATGAGTCATCAGCTGGGCATCGGTTCCCTTGGCCACATCGTCGATCCCCTGCATCGAGAAGATATCGCCGATCTTGCCCACCGCATGCACCCGGCGCCCCGCGTCCTGCGCCCAGTTGGTCAGCACCGGCGCGGGCGGGGTTATCGCGTAATCCTTGCGGTTGGTGGTGCGAGTGAAGCCGGTCTCGGGCATGCCGGTGAAGGGCCGCGCGATCACCCGCCCCACCTTCATCGCGTGCAGGCGCGGGGCGACGGCCTTGCAGAGCGCCAGCAGGCGGTCGAGACCGAAGGTTTCCTCATGCGCGGCGATCTGGAACACGCTGTCGGCAGAGGTGTAGCAGATGGGCTTGCCTGTCTGCATATGTTCGGCCCCATGACGATCGATGATCACCGTGCCCGAGGCGTGGCAATTGCCGAGGATACCGTCGCTGCCGGCGGCCTCGGCCACCGCCCGCACCAAGTCGGGCGGAAAGGTGGGGGTGGTGTCGGGGAAATAGTGCCAGTCCCAGGGCACCGGCAGGCCCGCCAGTTCCCAATGGCCCGAGGGCGTGTCCTTGCCCCGGCTGTGTTCGCGGGCGCAGCCCCAGTGCCCCGTCGGTTCCGCCGCCAGCCCGGGCGTGGCCGCACCCGAGGCGAGCCGGGTGGCGGCGCCCAGCCCCAGCGCATCGAGATTGGGCAGATGCAGCGGGCCGCTGCGCCCCTCCTCCGCGTCGCCGCGCGCGCAGGCCTGCGCGATATGGGCCAGCGTGTTGGCGCCGGTATCGGGACGGTTGCCGTTGAAGAACGTTTCCGCATCCGGCGCGCCGCCGATGCCCAGCGAATCCATCACCACCAGGAAGGCGCGGGTCATGCGGTGATCCTTTCGTGCACCAGCGGCGGCAGGTCGCCGGGCGCGTCCTCGATGACGATGGCGGCGCGCAACGCGGCTTCGGCGCGGGCGGCGGCCTCTTCCCGCGCGGCATGGATGGTGGCGAGCGGGGTTCCGGCGCTGACCCGCGTGCCAAGCCGGATCACCCGAGACAGGCCCACGGAAGGATCGACGACATCGCTTTCGACCTGCCGCCCGCCGCCCAGCGCCACCACGACGAGGCCCAGCGCCTCGCCGTCGATGGCGGTGACAAAGCCCGCCTCGCGGGCGGTGACCTCGCGGATGACATTGGCCTCGGGCAGGAACCGCTGCCAGGTTTCGATGAAATGCACCGGCCCGCCGACGGCGGCGATCATGCGGCCGAAACGGTCGGCGGCGCGGCCATCGACGATGAGGGCGCGCAGGCGGTCGGCGCCGGTTTCGGCGCTGTCGGCAAGCCCGGCCCCGGCCAGCAGCACGCCGCCCAGTTCGGCGGAAAGCTGCGCCAGCGGCGTGTCGGTGAGGCCGCCGGTCAGTACCCGCATGACCTCGGCCACCTCGAGCGCATTGCCGAGGCTGGGGGCCAGCGGCTGGTTCATGTCGGTGATCAGCGCCGAGGTGCGGCAACCGGCAGCATTGGCGGTTTCGGTCAGGGCGCGGGCCAGCGCACCGGCCTCGGCCGGGGTCTTCATGAAGGCGCCGCTGCCCAGTTTCACGTCGAGCACCAGCGCGTCGAGACCGGCGGCCAGTTTCTTGGACAGGATCGAGGCGGTGATCAGGTCGAGGCTTTCGACCGTGGCGGTCACGTCGCGGATGGCATAGAGCCGCTTGTCGGCGGGCGCGATCCGGGCGCTGGCGCTGACGATGGCGGCGCCCGT
The DNA here is from genome assembly GCF_900101475.1 of Ruegeria marina. Taxonomy (GTDB): domain Bacteria; phylum Pseudomonadota; class Alphaproteobacteria; order Rhodobacterales; family Rhodobacteraceae; genus Ruegeria_B; species Ruegeria_B marina. The sequence continues at coordinate 174,373 of NZ_FMZV01000002.1, forward strand.
GTCGCGCACGATCTGCGCCAGCCGGTCGCTGCCGACCTGCGTGGTGACGCCGGGGATCGCCTCCATCTTGTCGAGCGTTCCGCCGGTATGGCCCAGCCCCCGGCCCGAGATCATCGGCACATAGGCGCCGCATTCGGCCAGCGCCGGCGCCAGCACCAGGCTGACGCAATCGCCCACCCCGCCGGTGGAATGCTTGTCGATCACCGGCCCGTCGAGATCCCAGTCCAGCACATCGCCGGAATCGCGCATGGCCAGCGTCAGCGCCGCGCGCCCCTCGGCCCCAAGCCCGCCCATGCAGACGGCCATGGCAAAGGCGCCGGCCTGCGCGTCGCTGACCGCAGAATCCGCAAGACCCTGCGCGAACCAGCGCAATTCCTCGGCCGACGGCGTCTCGTGCCTGCGCAGCCGGGCGATGATGGCGCGGGCATCCATCGCCTCAGTCCGTCTCCATATGCGCCGCCCCGAAGGCCCCCGGCAGCAGGTCGGAAATGGTCATGCGTTTTTCCACGCCGGCGGTATTGGCCATGGTCACCACCACATCCCCCGCGCCGAATTCCGCCAGTTTCTGCCGGCAGCCACCGCAGGGCGGCACCGGCGACGGGCTGTCGGCCACGACATAGACCTCGGTCAGGCGGGTTTCCCCGGCCGCCACCATCACCGCGATGGCACCAGCCTCGGCGCAGGTGCCCTCGGGCGAGGCGATATTCTCGACATTGCAGCCGGCATAGACCGCGCCGGAGGCGGCGCGGATGGCGGCGCCGACCTTGAAGCGGGAATAGGGCGCATGGGCGTTTTCGCGAACGGACAAGGCGGCGTCTTTCAGGCTCATGGCGATTCCCCGTTTTTGATCATCTGGTCAGAAAGGCATATCCGATCCCGCAGCGCCGCGCGAGAAGAACCGCGGGGAAAGGGGGCGCTGCCCCCGTCCTGCGGACTCCCCCGGAGTATTTTCGGCGAAATGAAGCGGCTTCAGCCCAGCGTGGTGGTGAAGGTTCCGGGCAGCGTGACCTCGAGCAGCTCGATATCGTCGGACGGGTCGGACAGGCAGGTGCGCATGCCGGGCGGGATGACGAAGGCGTCGCCCTGTTCCAGCGGAAAGGGATCGCGGCCTTCGCCCATCAGCGTCACGCGGCCCTGCATCACGAAGGTGAACAGGATGTCAGTGTCATGCGCGGCCCATTGCGGCGCGCCCTGCCCCCGGCGCACCACCTGCACCCCGGCGACGCCCCCGGTGTTGGCGGCGATGGTGGTGTCGCGGCAGACATATCCCGGCAGGCGGAAAGGCACCCATTCGGCCCCTGCGGCGCGATTGTAGACGAAGCGCTGTCCCTGCCATTCGCGCTCGGGACGCAGATGCGCGGTGGGCAGGGTCATCTCGTGGTCGATCTCGGTAATATGCTCGGCGGGCACGCCGATCTCGATCACCTGCACGTTGTCGGAGGCTTCGAGCACCCGGTGGCGGATCTCGGGCGGCTGGATGAAGCAGTCGCCGGGCGTCAGGCGCATCTTGTCGCCCTGATCCTCGTAGACCACGTCGACCCAGCCGTGGATGCAGAAAATCAGCTGGAAGCCGACGCGGTGGAAATGCACCATGTCGGGCACCGGGCCGCCGTCGGGGATGCGGATATGGCTGGCGATGATCGAGCCGCCCAGCCGCGAGGGCACCAGGTCGCGGTACTGCATGCCGGCGCGGCCGATGATCCAGGGCGCCTGGTCCTTGAGCCGGCGCACAACGAAGCTGTGCACGGTTTCCGGCATCACCAGCGGCGGGTTACGTTCCCCGATCTCGATGCGAGTGCCATTGGGCGCGGTCAGGCTGCGCTGGCCGCCGGCGAATCCGTCGGGATTGTCGGTCAGGATGCGCAGGGTGCCGGGCGCCTCGGGCGCGCCTTTTTCGATGCGCAGCCGCAGGCCATGGCCCGAGAACACCGCGATGCGCGGATCGTCGGCAGGATAGATCATGTCCATTCGCATGCCCAGGACCTTGGTGTAGAAGGGGATATCGTTGCGCAACTCGTCCGTGGGCAGGCGCATTTCGGCAATCGTGTCGGTCATGTCTGGCTCCTCTTGGCCGGAGAGTGGCCGGGAGGCCCGCGATTTGCAAGAACCCGCCCGCGGCCTTGTCGCGCGAAATGCCCTGTTCCCTTGGGTCAAAAAATAGTTTAACGCTAAACTAGTTTCCCGAGGAGGAATTTTCCGAGATGTCCGACCAGCCCAGCCTGCGCCAGGCGGCGCTTGATTATCACGCCCATCCGAAACCCGGCAAACTGGAGATCCGGGCGACCAAGCCGATGGCCAACGGTCGCGACCTGGCGCGCGCCTATTCGCCGGGCGTGGCCGAGGCCTGCCTGGAGATCAAGGCGGATGCCAGCACCGCCGAGACCTATACCGCGCGCGGCAACCTGGTGGCGGTGGTGTCGAACGGCACCGCGGTTCTGGGGCTTGGCAATATCGGCCCGCTGGCCTCAAAACCGGTGATGGAGGGCAAGGCGGTCCTGTTCAAGAAATTCGCCGGCATCGACTGTTTCGACATCGAGGTGAACGAAAGCGATCCGGAAAAGCTGGCCGATATCGTCTGCGCGCTGGAGCCGACATTCGGCGCGATCAACCTGGAAGACATCAAGGCGCCCGATTGTTTCATCGTCGAGAAACTGTGCCGCGAGCGGATGAACATCCCCGTCTTTCACGACGACCAGCACGGCACCGCCATCGTGGTGGGCGCCGCCGCGCGCAACGCATTGCATGTGGCAGGCAAGGCGTTCGACGAAATCAAGATCGTCTCGACCGGCGGCGGGGCGGCGGGCATCGCCTGTCTGAACATGCTGCTGAAACTGGGGGTCAGGCGGGAGAACATCTGGCTCTGCGACATTCACGGGCTGGTCTACGAGGGCCGCGCCGAGGACATGAACCCGCAGAAGGCGGCCTTTGCCCAGGCCACCGACCTGCGCACGCTGGATGACGTGATCGGGGGGGCGGACCTGTTCCTGGGCCTGAGCGGCCCCAACGTGCTCAAGCCCGAGATGGTGGCGCGCATGGCCAAGCGGCCGATCATCTTCGCGCTGGCCAATCCGACGCCCGAGATCCTGCCGGACGAGGCGCGCGCGGTGGCACCGGATGCGATCATCGCCACCGGGCGCAGCGATTTCCCGAACCAGGTGAACAACGTGCTGTGCTTCCCCTTCATCTTCCGGGGGGCGCTGGACGTGGGCGCGACCGAGATCAACGACCAGATGCAGATCGCCTGCGTCGAGGGAATCGCAGAGCTGGCGCGGGCCACCACCAGCGCCGAGGCGGCGGCCGCCTATCGCGGCGAACAGCTGACCTTTGGCGCCGATTACCTGATCCCGAAACCCTTTGACCCGCGGCTGGTGGGCGTCGTCTCCTCTGCCGTGGCGCGGGCCGCGATGGAGAGCGGTGTGGCGCGGCGGCCGATCGGCGACCTCGCCGCTTATCGCCAGAAGCTGAACCAGACCGTGTTCAAGTCGGCCCTGCTGATGCGGCCGGTGTTCGAGGCCGCGGCCAATGCGGCGCGGCGGCTTGTGTTTGCCGAGGGTGAGGATGAACGGGTGCTGCGCGCGGCACAGGCGATCCTGGAGGAAACCACCGAGACCCCCATCCTGATCGGCCGCCCCGAGGTGATCGAAACCCGTTGCGAACGGCTGGGCCTGATGGTGCGGCCAGGCCGGGACTTCCAGATCGTGAACCCCGAGCACGACCCGCGCTACTACGACTACTGGACCTCGTACCACGCGCTGATGGAGCGGCGCGGCGTGACGCCGGACCTGGCCAAGGCGATCATGCGCACCAACACCACCGCGATCGGGGCGATCATGGTGCACCGGGGCGAGGCCGACAGCCTGATCTGCGGCACGTTCGGCGAATACCGCTGGCACCTGAACTATGTCGAACAGGTGCTGGGCAACGGCGACCTGCGCCCGCACGGCGCCCTGTCGCTGATGATCCTGGAGGACGGGCCGCTGTTCATCGCCGACACCCATGTGCGCAGCCTGCCCAGCCCCGAGGAACTGGCCGAGATCACCCTGGGGGCCGCCCGCCATGTGCGCCGCTTCGGCCTGGAGCCTCAGATCGCCTTCTGCTCGCAGTCGCAGTTCGGCAACCAGCGCGAAGGCTCGGGTCTGCGTCTGCGGCAGGCGATCGCGATACTCGACAGCAAGCCGCGCGATTTCATCTACGAGGGCGAGATGAACCTCGACACCGCGCTCGACCCGGAACTGCGGCAGCGCATCTTCCCCAATTCGCGGCTGGAAGGCCCGGCGAACGTGCTGATCTTTGCACATGCGGATGCCGCCAGCGGGGTGCGCAACGTGCTCAAGATGAAGGCCAACGGCATCGAGGTGGGACCGATCCTGATGGGTATGGGCAACAGGGCGCATATCGTGACGCCGTCGATCACCGCGCGGGGCCTGTTGAACATGGCGGCCATTGCCGGAACCCCGGTCGCGCATTACGGTTGATTTAGCGGCCCAAGCGTCGGCCGCCAGGCAAGGGAGGCCGAGATGAAGGGACATTGCCATTGTGGCGCCGTGCGCTGGGAAAGCGACGGCGCCATTGCCTGGACCTGCTATTGCCATTGCACCGATTGCAGGCGCAACTGCGCATCGCCGGTCACCGCGTTTTTCGGCCTGCCGCATGACTCGGTGCGCTGGCAGGGCGACGCGCCGCGGATCTACACCTCGTCCGAGGGGGTGGAGCGGCTTTTCTGCGGCACCTGCGGCACCCAGATGGCTTATCGCAATGCGCGGGACACGGTGAACATCCACCTGTACACGGCAACGCTGGAGGACCCGGCCAGCCTGCCGCCCCGGTTCCATGTCTTTCATGCCGACCATCTGCCGTGGCTCAACATTCAGGACAGCCTGCCCCGTTATGCCGGGACATCCGGCTAGAAACGGAGCCCGCCGCGCCCGAAATTTGCATTGCGGATATTTGCAGTTTTGCAAAGATCGCAAACTTTTCCCCATGAAGGCGGCACGAAGGGTGTTTTGCAAAAATTTGCAGAGCATGATCCGCCAAAGCTGCAAAGTTCTTGCGGTAATCTGACGCGACGTCCACCCGGTGGCTTGCCCGGTGGCGCGGCTGCGCCTAACACACGTGCCAGCCGAACGCGAGGAGGATGCCATGGCATATCAGGACATATACGAGAGCTGGAAGAGCGATCCCGAAGCCTTCTGGCTGGAGGCCGCAAAGGCCATAGACTGGGTCGAGGCGCCCAAGCGCGCGCTGGATGACAGCAACGCGCCGCTCTACGAATGGTTCACCGACGCCCGGGTGAACACCTGCTGGAACGCGGTCGATCGCCATGTCGAATCCGGCCGGGGCGAGCAGATCGCGATCATCTACGACAGCCCGATCACCCAGACCAAGCGGCAGATCTCGTATGTCGAGCTGCGCAACCGCGTGGCCATGCTGGCGGGTGCGTTGCGCGCCAAGGGCGTCGAAAAGGGCGACCGCGTCATCATCTACATGCCGATGATCCCCGAGGCGCTGGAAGCAATGCTGGCCTGCGCCCGGCTGGGGGCAATCCATTCGGTGGTGTTCGGCGGATTTGCCGCCAACGAACTGGCGGTGCGTATCGACGACGCCAAGCCCAAGGCGATCATCGCCGCCTCCTGCGGGCTGGAGCCGGGCCGCGTGGTGCATTACAAGCCCCTCCTCGACGGCGCCATCGACATGGCCAAGCACAAACCCGAGTTCTGCGTGATCTTCCAGCGCGAGCAGGAAGTCGCCAAACTGGTCGAGGGCCGCGATTATAACTGGCACGGGTTCCAGTATGGTGTCGAACCGGCCGAATGCGTTCCGGTCGAAGGCAACCACCCGGCCTATATCCTCTACACCTCCGGCACCACCGGCGCGCCCAAGGGCGTAGTGCGCCCCACCGCGGGCCATCTGGTGGCGCTGAACTGGACGATGAAGAACATCTACAACGTCGATCCGGGCGATGTGTTCTGGGCGGCCTCGGACGTGGGCTGGGTCGTGGGGCATTCCTATATCTGTTATGGCCCGCTGATCCACGGCAACACGACCATCGTGTTCGAAGGCAAGCCCGTGGGCACCCCAGACGCCGGCACCTTCTGGCGGGTCATTTCCGAGCACAAGGTCAAGAGCTTCTTCACCGCGCCCACCGCGATCCGCGCCGTCAAGCGCGAGGATCCAAAGGGAGAGATGCTGGCGAATTACGACCTGAGCTGCCTCAAGGCGCTGTACCTCGCGGGCGAACGCGCCGATCCCGACACCATCGTCTGGGCGCAGAAGGCGTTGGGCGTGCCGGTCATCGACCACTGGTGGCAGACCGAGACCGGCTGGACCATCGCCGGCAACCCGCTGGGGATAGAGGAACTGCCGACCAAGCTGGGCTCGCCCGCCAAGCCGATGCCGGGCTATGACGTGCAGATCCTCGACGAGGGCGGCAATCCGCTGCCCGCAGGCGAGTTGGGGGCCATCGCGGTCAAGCTGCCGCTGCCGCCGGGCACCCTGCCGACGCTCTGGAACGCCGAGGCGCGGTTCAGGAAATCCTACCTGGAGCATTTCCCCGGCTATTACGAGACCGGCGATGCCGGGATGATCGACGAGGACGGCTATCTCTATATCATGGCCCGCACCGATGACGTGATCAACGTCGCTGGCCACCGCCTGTCGACCGGCGGCATGGAAGAGGTTCTGGCCAGCCACGAGGACGTGGCCGAATGCGCCGTCATCGGGGTGAGCGACGATCTCAAGGGCCAGATGCCGCTGGGTTTCCTCTGCCTCAACAAGGGCTGCAACCGCGACCATGCCGACGTGGTCAAGGAAGTGGTCAGGCTGGTGCGCGACAAGATCGGCCCGGTGGCCGCGTTCAAGCTGGCGGTCGTGGTCGACCGCCTGCCCAAGACCCGGTCAGGCAAGATCCTGCGCGGCACCATGGTCTCGATCGCTGACGGCAAGGACTACAAGATGCCCGCCACCATCGACGATCCGGCGATCCTGGACGAGATCCGGGCGGCGCTGCAAACGCTGGGCTACGCGAAGTGACCGGCAGGGTCAGCTTGCCGTGATGACATAGCCCTGCATCTTTGCCTCGACCGCGCCCGCCCCGTAGCGGGCGCGAATCTCTTCTGTCGCGGCCTCGACGATTCGTTTGACCATGGCCTCGCCATGCGGGGCGATCTCGCCATACATCGGGGTGCCGCGCACATAGGCGATGGCCGGGTGCGACGGATCGGGCGCCCGGCTGACCGCTGTGACCTTGTCGATGTCGACATGGTCGAAACCCGCCTGTTGCAGCTCGGCCCGGATGCGTTCGGGATAGCCGTGCCCATGCGGCGTGCGGGTCAGGAAATGCGGCGGCGAGGCCGGCAGCAGGGTCGTGGCCACCTCGGTGACGAGCTGCGCGAATTCATTGTGCTCGATCCCGTCCCAGATGTTGAACAGGAACCGGCCGCCGGGTCGCAGCACCCGCCGCGCCTCGGCATAGCCGCGGACCCGGTCGGGAAAGAACATCGCCCCGAACTGGCAGCAGACCGCATCGAAGCTCTGGCCCGTGAAAGGCAGGTCGAGCGCATCGGCGGGTTGCCAGAGGATTCGCGCATCCTCGCCCTGCACCGCCCGTGCCCGGTCGAGCATCGGCGGATTGAGGTCGGTCACGACATAGCGCGCATCCTCTGTCAGCAGCGGCGCCAGAGCGCGGGTAACGACCCCGCTGCCCGCCGCGGTTTCCAGAACATCCGCAACCGGGTGGCTGGCAACGCGACGCGCGAGGTCTTCGGCGTAATGCGTGAAGATCAGCGGAACGAGATAGGTATCGTAAATGTCGGGTATATCACCGGCAAAGGCCGTGTCATTCGTGGTCATCGTACCCTCCCCCGAAATAGCCGCTTCAGCCTACCACAAAATCCGCTCCATTCGACCCTGAAAGTCTCTCCACCCGGATACCGGGAACAAGCAATCGTGACGCCTGGAGCAGAACGCGGCGCGCACTTTGCTTTCTGCCCTGCCCCTTGTCGCGACCCAGGGGCAGGACAGAAAGGTCACCGGAGACCCGGTCGACACCAGGTGTCATTACCCCGGCGTCATGGGCGGAGCCGAGCTTGACCGGCCCGAATACGTGAAGTGACCTCACGTCACCGGATTTCTCCACCATAGCCAACGGGCACCACCCCGCTTAACCTCGGGTCGGCGGCAAGGGAGGTCGAAGAATGACTGAGGCAAGGCTTTGGCAACTGGATGCGCATGAAATCGTCGCACGGACACGAACCGGCGATCTGAGCGCCGAACAGGCGGTCGGCGCGGCGATTGAGCGGATGGAGGCAGTCAACCCGGCGCTGAACGCGGTCGTGCAAAGCTGTGCGGATCAGGCGATGGACCGTGCCCGCGCCCTGGACAAGGCGCGCGCAGACGGCGCGGAACCGGGGCCGCTGTTCGGGGTGCCGGTGACCATCAAGGTCAATGTGGACCAGACCGGATTTGCTACCACCAACGGCGTCAGCGCCCTGAAAGACATGATCGCGCCCGACGACGCGCCGGTCGTGCGTAACCTGCAGGATGCGGGCGCGGTGGTGATCGGGCGCACCAATACGCCCGAGTTCTCGTTCCGCGCCGACACCGACAACCCGCTGCACGGGCGCACCCATAACCCTTGGGGCCGGCATATCTCGCCCGGCGGATCCTCGGGCGGTGCCGGGGCCGCCGTCATGGCGGGCATCGGCGCGCTCGCGCATGGCAACGACATCGGCGGTTCGCTGCGGTTTCCGGCTGCGGCGAATGGCGCTGTCACGGTGAAACCGGGGCTGGGCCGGGTTCCGGCCTGGAATCCCAGCCAGAAGGCCGAGCGCGGAATGCTGGCGCAGTCCATGTCGGTCCAGGGCCTGATCACCCGCAGTGCCGCCGACCTGCACCTGTCGATGCCGAGCCTGATCGCCGCCGATCCGCGCGACCCGTTCCACGTCCCCCTGCCCTGGCGCGGCGAAACGCCGGAGGGGCCAGTGCGCGTGGCCTTTACCAAGGCCACCTATGGTTATGACCTGCACCCCGAGGTGGATGCGGCACTGGACACGGCGCGCGATGCGCTGGCCGATGCCGGTTATCAGGTCGAGGAGATTGAAACGCCGGACGCCTTCGACGCGGGCCGCACGGGGTATCGCGCCCTGATGGGCGAGGTCTGGGCCCTGATGAAACCGGATGTCGAGGCCTATGGCTCGCAGACCGTGCGCGACATATTCGAGGTCTATTTCGCCGAATTCCCGCCTTACCACGGTACGGAACTCTTGCAGATGATGGCCAAACGCAGCCATTACGCCCGCGAATGGTCGCTTTTCCTGGACCGCTATCCGCTGGTGCTGAGCCCGTTCCTGCCACAACCCTTCTTCAAGCCAGATCGCGACACCGAGGGCGCCGAGGGCGTGCACGAGGTTCTGGGCGCAGCGGTCTGGTCCTATGCCATGAACTACATGGGTCTGCCGGCCGCATCCGTGCCTGCGCGCCTGGCGCTACTGCCTGGGGGGCCGCAGCCGATCAACGTGCAGATTACCGCGCGGCGCTGGCGCGAGGACATGGCGGTGGATGCCGCCGCCGCCATCGAGGCGCGGATCGGGCGCATGTGCACGCATCTCTGGCCACTGATGGGATGAACGCTATCTGCAAATCGGCGTTCAACAGAATTGACCCCGGACGCCAAGTCAAGCAGTCCGGGGTCATACCGTACTAGAAAACACCCGTCGGCGACTGGTTGCGGACGCAGGGCAACGCCTGCGCCCGCCTGCGAAACATGCATACTCGTCTGAAAACAATGCAAGGCGGCCACTCACCTCCACCATGCAAGTTGCACCGACGCCTTCGAGAGTGACAGAGTCTGTCAGGAATCGCCTGTGATCTTGATCACATAAGGACGAAAAAAATTTGTGAACGCCCGCAACTCAGGTGAATTGCTCTGAGATCAGCCGCTCTTCCAGCCCATGCCCGGGGTCAAAAAGAATGCGGTGGCGGATCGCGGGTTCCGAGCGGATCTCGACCCAGTCGATATCGGGGATCGAGGCGGAATCGGCGTCCGCCATGACCGGGCGCTTGTCGGCATCCACCACGTCGAACCGGACATGCGCCGTCTTGGGCAAAAGCGCGCCGCGCCAGCGTCGCGGTCGAAACGCCGCGATCGCCGTCAGGGCCAACACGTCCGAGCCGATCGGCAGGATCGGCCCGTGCGCCGAGTAATTATAGGCGGTCGATCCCGCCGGCGTGGACAGAAGCGCCCCGTCGCAGACCAGTTCCGCCAGTCGCAACCGGCCATCCACCGTGATCCTGAGCTTGGCCGCCTGGGGACCGGCGCGCAGCAGCGACACCTCGTTGATGGCCAGCGCGTTGTGAATCTTGCCGGACTGGTCCATTGCGGTCATCGACAACGGATTGATGATCTCTTCCTCGGCGGCTGCAAGCCGGTCCAGCAGGTCGGTCTCGGAATATTCGTTCATCAGAAAGCCGATGGTTCCGCGGTTCATCCCATAGACCGGGACGTCCAGATGCTGGGTGCCGTGCAGGGTGCGCAGCATGTACCCATCCCCGCCCAGTGCCACGATGACATCCGCGTCCCGCGGTGCGGCATTTCCATAACGGCCCACCAAAGCGGCGCGCGCGGTCTGGGCCACCGGCGCGTCGCTGGCCAGAAAGGCGATTCTCTTTGGCATCAGATCAGGTTTCCGGTGCTGCGCATTCGGTTCCGAAACAATCATACCTTTCCGCCTTAGACCAGACTTGACGCCGCAGTTGGCCAATTCGTCGCTTTACAGCCTTTTGCGGACCGCCGGTTTCCTATAGGAAATCCCGCAAATCGACCCCCAGCCATGCGGAGCCCCCATGAACGCCAATCTTCGTGACACCGGTTTCTTCACCCAGTCGCTGTCCGACCGCGACCCCGAACTCTTCGGCGCGATCACCCAGGAACTCGGCCGCCAGCGCGACGAGATCGAGCTGATCGCCAGCGAGAACATCGTCTCGGCCGCCGTGATGGAGGCGCAAGGCTCGGTGATGACGAACAAATATGCCGAAGGATACCCGGGACGCCGGTACTACGGCGGCTGCCAGTATGTGGACATCGCCGAGAACCTGGCGATCGAGCGGGCCAAGGAACTGTTCAACTGCGGATTCGCCAATGTGCAGCCGAACTCGGGCAGCCAGGCCAACCAGGGCGTGTTCCAGGCGCTGATCAAGCCGGGCGACACCATCCTGGGCATGTCGCTGGATGCAGGCGGCCACCTGACCCATGGCGCCGCGCCGAACCAATCGGGCAAATGGTTCAACGCCATCCAGTATGGCGTGCGCAAGCAGGACAACATGCTGGATTACGACCAGGTCGAGGCGCTGGCCAAGGAGCACCAGCCCAAGCTGATCATCGCCGGCGGCTCGGCCATTCCGCGGCAGATCGACTTTGCCCGCATGCGCGAGATTGCCGACATGGTCGGGGCCTATCTGCACGTGGACATGGCGCATTTCGCGGGGCTGGTCGCCGCGGGCGAACATCCCTCGCCCTTCCCGCATGCACATGTGGCCACGACCACCACGCACAAGACCCTGCGCGGCCCGCGCGGCGGCATGATCCTGACCAATGACGAGGAGATCGCCAAGAAGATCAACTCGGCCATCTTCCCGGGCATCCAGGGCGGCCCGCTGATGCATGTGATCGCGGCCAAGGCGGTGGCTTTCGGCGAGGCGCTGCGGCCCGAGTTCAAGAGCTACATCAAGAACGTGATCAACAACGCCCAGGCGCTCAGCGACCAGCTGATCAAGGGCGGGCTCGACACCGTGACGCATGGCACCGACACCCATGTGGTGCTGGTCGACCTGCGCCCCAAAGGGGTGAAGGGCAATGCCACCGAAAAGGCGCTGGGGCGGGCCCATATCACCTGCAACAAGAACGGCGTGCCCTTCGACCCGGAAAAGCCGACCGTCACCAGCGGTATCCGCCTGGGCTCGCCCGCCGGAACCACCCGCGGCTTCGGCGAAGGTGAGTTCCGCCAGATCGCGGACTGGATCATCGAAGTGGTCGACGGGCTGGCCGCAAACGGCGAGGACGGCAACAGCGCAGTCGAGGAAAAGGTAAAGGCCGAGGTCGCAGCGCTCTGCGCCCGCTTCCCGATCTACCCGAACCTCTGATCCGTTTCCCCGCAAACCGCCAGTCAAGCCGCCGCCGGACATATCCGGTGGCGGCTTTTTCGGATCCGCCAGGCGGAAAGCGATCGAACGGCCCGGCACGGTCGGGAGGCGCACTCCCGCCCCCGGCGACTGCATCACGGATGCGCCCTCCGGTGTTGGGCCGGGCGCCGCGCTGATGCGCGGCGCTGTCAGCCCCGGTCAGATGATCTTGCGCCAGGCCAGAAAGGCCAGCAACAACACCGCGAAGACCAGGATGTTGAAGGCCAGCCCGCCCAGCATGCCCAGCCACCAGCCCTTGCGCCGGTCGGCAAGGTCGATCGAGCGCAGAAAGGTCTGCAGTTCTCCGGCAGCGGACAAAAGTTGCGGGCTGTTGAGCGTCAGGCGCAGTTTCGGGTGATCGACCATGTTCTCGACCCGCGCCAGGATCATGGCCCGGCGATAGACGCGCCGCGGCAGGCGATGCTTGGCCCGGCGCAACGCCTGGCGCAGAGTCTTGCCCCGCACGCCGAGACGTTCGCGCAGCAACGCGACGGTCACCGCGATCTGATCCTGTATCTGGTCGTTTCCTGTCATGTGACGTCCCCCGCCCGACAAACTATCCACTAACCTCACGGGTCACAATGGGGCTGGCCCCACCCTGCCCGACACGGTATCAGAACCCATGTTGAACACGATCCTCCATGGCGCCCCAACCGATTTTCCGCCCCTGCTCATCGCGCACGGGCTTTTCGGTTCCGGCCGCAACTGGGGCGTGATCGCGCGGCGCCTGGCCGATCAGCGGCAGGTCATTGCGGTAGACATGCGCAACCACGGCGACAGTCTCTGGTCCGACCGGCACGACTACCCGGCCATGGCTGACGATCTGGCGGAAATCATCGACGCCCACGGAGGGCAAGCGGATATCATCGGTCACTCGATGGGTGGCAAGGCCGCGATGATGCTGGCCCTGAACCACGGCGTGATGATCCGCCGCCTTGTGGTGGCCGATATCGCGCCGGTGACCTATACCCACACCCAGATGCCATTCATCGACGCCATGCGGGCGGTCGACCTGTCCCGCGTCGCTCGGCGGTCGGACGCCGAGGAGATGCTGGCCGAACAGGGCGTCGACAGGGCGTTGCAGAGCTTCTTCACCCAGTCGCTCGACGTGCAAGGCAAACGCTGGCGCCTGAACCTCGACGGGCTGGCCGCCAACATGCCTGCGATCATGTCCTTTCCCGAAGCTTCCGGACATTGGACCGGGTCCGCCCTGTTCCTGACCGGCGCCAACTCAGACTATGTCCGCCCCGAACACCGCGACCGCATCCGCGCGCTGTTCCCCGCAGCCCGCTTTGCCCGGATACCGGGGGCCGGTCACTGGCTGCACGCGGACAAGCCGCGCGAGTTCGAAGCCGCCGCGCGCGTCTTCCTGAATGCCTGAACGCCTGAAGCCCTCGCCTGCGGCCGCATCTGCTTCTTTCTGGTCAAAAATACTCATTCGTGCCGCCATTGCCACCATTGGTCCGGGCGGCATTGGCGATGCGGCTGGCCCCCCGGCCTCCTGTCCCCGGCTATGATCCCTGATCCCAGAGCCGCCGGGCCACCATCCAGCTGACAGGCACCGCGACGACGAATCCCCCCAGCGCCGCCAGCAGGATCGCCTCCAGCGACACCAGCCCGGCGGCCAGCACCGCGATGACAGCGGTGCCCGCAGGGGCGGTCGAGGTCAGGCTGTAGAGAATCGAGGCAAGACGCATCATGGCCGATACACCAGGAAATCAAGCGCGTCCGGCGGTAGTCTTGCAAACCCGGAATGTGTTTCGCTTGACCTCGATCACATACCGGGATCGACGGGTTCTATCCGCTCGCCCGTCCAGTCCGAAAAACCGCCCAGGTTGTACACCTCCGCGTATCCCATATCCTTGAGCAGCTTGCCGGCCAGCGCCGCCCGCCCGCCCGAAGCGCAATGCAGCACGATTACCCGATCCTTGCGCAGTTCCGGGTCGTGGAACGGGGTTTCCGGATCGGCTCGGAATTCCAGCATCCCGCGCGGGATGTGATGCGACCCGGCGGCGCGCCCGTTTTTCTCAAGTTCGGGCGCGTCACGGATATCGAGCAAAAGCGCCCCCTGCCCAACCAGTTCCTGCGCCCGGGCGCTGTCGATGCGCGGCACCGCCGCATTCGCCGCCGCCATCATGTCCTTGACTGTCAATGCCATCTGCCGTGTCTCCCGATTGTCCTCTGCTCAGGCTAACATGCCGCTTTCCGCAGATGTAAGTCACATTCGCGCAGGCAAGCCGACATTCAGTCCAGCCAAGGGCGAACCCCGGCCCCATCCCGAACCGTTCGTGATTTTCTTTTACGCGCACCAGCGCTGTCCACCGGAACGCCAAAGCCTTGCGGGTCAGGGTGCGAGGCCAGCGCTTCCAGCCTCGAAAACCCATCCACCATATTCTGAAGATTGGCCATGCTCGGAACAGGCTTTCGGACCAAAGACGCTTTCGGAATGGAGTGCTGCGTCCTCAGCCCCAATGCCCGGCGGCTGGTCAGCCTCGCGCGGGACCAGAAGGACAGGCCACCCTCGGGCAACCCCCGCTTCATCGTCATGCACGGTATCACAAGGATCACACCGGACCGCGCCGCAGCGCCCAAATCGAACGGTCCATCGCGTGAGAGCATCATGACCGTCATCGAACGAAAAGCTGTCGGTCCGGGTCCGGGGGCGGGTGCGTTCGGCAGATTTGACCACATGCCCCTCCCAGACGCTCACCGGATCACCTCACGATAGGTACGGACCACCCTTGACGCGATCATGTCGCCCACTTTGGCGTCGAACGCCTTGAAATGGTCGCTCTCCAGATGCGCACCGAATGCAGCCGCGCTTTCGTAAACCTCGTACAGAAAAACCTCGGGCGCCGCGCCGTCATCGCGGCCGGTACAGATATCGAATTGCCGGCACCCGGACTCCAGTGCCCGCGAAAGGCGCGCGTTCTCGATCATCAGCGGCATGAACTCTGCCAGCCGGTCGGAGTGAAGGGTGAACGTGACAGTCACGACATACATCAGGCGGGGCGTCCTTTCAGGCGATGCTGGGCCCTTTTGACAATCGGTAGCTGACCGACGACCGGGCCGGGTTGAGTGCCCGCAGGATGGCGGCTCCGGCAAGGGAGATGAAAGCAGAAATGGAAACCCTGCGGGAATTTCTGGGCCAATTCCCGTGCAGTCGCTCTATCTCGCCCGCGCCAGACCCGCGGCTCTGTACAAGCGGACGGAAAGCCGCCGCCCTCAACAGCTGAGTTCATCGAGCACGCGCCCAAGCATCGAAGCGCAGGCGATGAGTTGTTCCTGTGCGACATATTCGTCCGGTTTGTGCCCCTGTCCTTCCATGAAGCCGGGGCCACAGACCACAGTCGGGATGCCGGGGACCTGGAAGAACCCCGCCTCGGTGCCGAGGGCGACCTTGGTCGTGGTCGCCTGACCCGACAGTTTGCAGACATGAGCGACAACCGCGTCGGCCGGGTCGAGGTCGAGACCGGGATAGGCGTTGACCTGCTCGACCGAGCTGGTCCCGGCACCGACGTAAGCGACCGCGATCCGGCTTGCCGCCCCCCCGGATGCGCGCCAGCAGGTCTTCGGCCGCGCGGATCCCGGTCAGGCCTTGGTTCAGCACGATCTCCACGCCCGCCTCGGCCAGCCGGACATGAATGCTCCCTGCTCCAACGTGTTGCGGGTCCCGTCGCTGACACAGGGCGCGGGATTGACCAGCGTCACATCTGCACCGCTTTTCACCAGCAATTCGGCCAGGGCCCCGCCAAGGTAACAGTGATCGTCGTCAAAGATCACCACGCGGCCCCCGGGCAACCTGCCCTCCATCAGGTCGTCAGGAGCAAAGACCCGCGCCGGGGGCGACGGGCATGGCCAACACACCCCGTCGCGCCGCCAGGTCGCGCCGGTGGCGATGCAGATGTTGCAGCCGATGAAATCGAGCGTCCCCGATTTCACCATCCGCACTATCACATCGGTCAATTCGCGGATACCGCGCACCAACTGTTCCCGCGCCGTCTCATTCTTGAACCGCGAGGGGCCGGGGCAACCCTCCCACATGCCTTGCGCCAGGTCCCAGAGGTCGGGCAGGTTGCGGTTCAACTCGATGTAGTCGCGCAATTCGACATTGGAAAAACCAAGATCGCCAATGCTTTCGTCCAGGCTCACCCGCAGGGTGATCGCCATCGTGTCGCCCACCGCATCCCGGATATCGGCGATGACCTCCCGGCTGAACCGGGCACGGTTCGCGAGCGAGCCGCCATATTCGTCAGATCGCTGGTTGTTGGCCCGGTTCTGGAAAGGCTGGCAGGTTCCGAACCCATGCGCGCCATAGAGGCAGATCAGGTCGAATCCCGCCGCGCGACCGTTTCGCCGCCGTCAGGAACCAGCGCCGCAGATCGCGAATGTCGGATTTCGACTGGGCACGCGCCTGCACGGCTTCGTTGGTAAAGTTGCGGATCGGCCGCGCCGTGGGGGCCAGCGGCACCTCCTTGGTACAGAGGTTTGGCCCAATCACCCCGGAACAGGCCAGCTGGATACCCGGCGGCACCCCGTGTTCCTTCATCCTCTCGGACATCCGGCGCAGTTGCGGGATGTCCCTGTCCTCCCACAGGCGCAACTCGATGAAGGAGGGATTTCGCTCTTGTGATGCATCTCGCATTCTTCGGTGAAGATCACGCCCCATCCGCCCTCGGCCTTGATCCCGCGCATCGCGGCGGCGGCCGAGGGGACGCGGTAGCCGCCCCCGTTGCAATGGGGCACCTGGTAGAACCGGTTCTTGGCGCTCAGGGGCCCGATCCCCGGCAGCGCCTGTGCCTCGCCCCTGAACGGTATGATGATCAACGGCCTACCATCCGGAGCGCGGTCATGCTGTGGCCGGATATTGGCGATCGTCTGACCATAGCCATTGGCCACCAGGCCGCGCATCACCGCAATGTCACGGGTCCGTCCCGCGATCAGCGGCTTGTTTCCCTGGAGCTGGAAGAAGGACAGAAAATAATCAGAGCTGAACGGCAGGTCGAGCAACATCATGGGCAATCCCGTTAGGTCATCAACACTGACACTGTCGCGGCCCGCCGCAACCCGCTGCAGATCCCGGCCTGGTTCATCTCGATCTGGCGGACATGCGCCTCGGGAAAGACCGCCTCGAAACTGCGGCGCACCATCGGCAGGACGATCTGCGCAAAGGTCAGGAGGTAGCCGATGGAGGGCGGCCCGCGCACCTGGCCCATGATGCCGCCGACAAGATCGGTCATCCGCTCGGCCTCGCGCAGGACCACGCGAGCCTAGTCCGGCATCACGCGTCCCGCCTGGATCAGCGACAGGCCCTGCGCATGCTGGCGCACGAAGAGCGGCACGTCGAACTCCAGTTCGAACTGCGAAATCGCCGCCGAGATCGAGGGCGAGGACACGTTCACCCGGGCCGCGGCCACGAAATATTCCAGCGGGCGCAGCGCATATCTGGTCGGCATCGGCGCTCTTCCGGCAATGGTAGCGGACGGAGGGCGGTACGATTCCCCGCCGGATGCAAGCCGCCACCCCTGCCTATTCGTCGCCCGGCACACCATAAGAGGGCGCAGCACGCGGATCCAGCGCCCGCTGGACATAGGCGTCGAGCTGCGGCTTGTAGACCTCCCAGGCCGTGGCTACCTCCTCGACGGGACAATCTTCGGTCCAGTCGCAGCGCAGATCGGCCACCGGCCAGCTTACCTTGTCCACCAGCATCATGCCCGCCGAATGCACCGGCCCGGCCTCGCCGCCGGCCGCCAGCCCGGCGCGCAGCGCCGCGATCAGCCGGTCGCCCAGATATCCGGCCTGACCAAGAAAGGCGTCGACCATGGCCTGCGGCACACGATCATTGGCCAGCAGGTTGCCACCCGCGGCCACGTCCGGCGCCTGCGCCTGAGTCCAGATGCCCAACGCATGGGTGCCGGAATGGATCGCCGCGCGCCCCTGCGCGTCGACGGCCAGCACCTGCCTGTAGTCGATGAACTTGCCGCGCCGGCGAACTTCGGCAACCGCATTCGGCGCCGACATGCCGCCCTCCATCAGGTCGAGCGCCATCGGCCCCAGCGCCGGGTCGGTCACGTTCTGCGACGCGACCGCGCCAACCCCGGCCCGCGCATGCGAACAGCGCGCCGCCACCGCCGGAGACGAGGAGGAAATCGCCACTCCGAACATGCCTGTCTCCGCGCAGCGCGCCACCAGCGAAAAGGTCATGATCGTCTCCTGCTTCTTTCTGGTCAAAAATACTCTCGGGGGAGCGCGAGGGGGCAGACGGCCCCATCGCTCCCACATGCTCAATCGGGAATGACGGCGGTGGCGTCGATCTCCACCAGCCACTCGGGCCGCGCGAGGGCCGACACCACCAGCCCGGTCGAGACCGGATGCACGCCGCGGATATACTCGCCCATGGTGCGATAGACCGCCTCGCGATGGCGCACGTCGGTGATATAGACCACGACCTTGACCAGGTGCTCCATGCCGCCGCCCGCCTCCTCGATCAGCTGGCGGATGTTCTGCATCACCTTGTGGGTCTGTTCGGCCGGGTCGTGGCTGTCGATGTTCCTCGCGTCGTCCAGGTTCTGCGGGCATTGCCCCCGCATCCAGACGGTGCGCCCGCCGCGCGTCACGACGGCCTGCGCCAGGTCGTTGTCGAGCTTCTGCTCGGGATATGTGTCGCGCGTGTTGAACGGGCGGATGCGGGTATGGGCCATGGGCGTCTCCGTGACTGGGCCTTGGGTTCAGGGTCGGGCCGCGGCGCGGCCCGCCTCGATCATCGCCATCAGGTACTGGGCGAAATCGTAATTCGGGCGTTCGAGATGACTCAGGTGCCCCGGGGCCGCCGCGTCCGAGCACAGACCGCGATAGACCTTCTCGGTACAGCCCCGGTCCTCGATGTTCACCCGGTCGAGCAATTCCTTGAGATCGGAAAAATTCTGCTGTGCGTCCGCATCGCCCGCGTAATCATCCGACATACCTCCGCCAAAGCGGATATGCACCTGTCCCGGCCCTCTGGGATGCAGCGACAGGTACCAGAAATAGCCCGGCGTCAGGGTGATCAGCAGGCTGGGATAGAGCGCCAGCAGGAAAGTGGTACGCCGCTCCACCCCGTGCAGCCGGTCGTTCGATGGATGCGCCATGGCGATGCGCAGCGCGTCGTCCTTTAAGATGGTGTGATAGTTGAACGCCGGCAGGCCCGGCGGACAGACCATGTCCTCCAGCTTGGACAGACCGCCGATGGTGCCCGCGTGGCAGACCGGCAGATGATAGCTTTCCATGAAATTCTCGGCCAGCACCTTCCAGTTGGTGTCCCAGACATGTTCCTCGTAGAAGGCTTCGGTATAGTTGGTCATGTCATAGCCGGCGACCATCGCAGCGACCTGTTGCAGTTTTTCGGCCACCGGTTGCGCTTCGGGATTCAGGGTGACGAAAACCCAGCCCAGCCATTCCTCGCAGCGGATCGCGGGCAGCGCGTAGTCTTCCTTGCAGAAGCTCTTGTTCAGGCTCATCGCCGGGGCGCCGCGCAGCGAGCCGTCGAGGTTGTAGGTCCAGGCGTGATAGGGGCAGACGATCGCGCGGGTATTGCCGCGCCCGTGCAGGAGCGTGGACATCCGGTGCAGGCAGACATTGCTCATGGCCCGGAGCGTGCCGTCGCGGTCGCGCAGCACCACAATCGGCTGGCCCGCAAGCTCGCAGGTGGCATAGTCGCCGGGGTTCGCCAGCGCATCGGCGCGGCCGATGCAATACCAGTCCCTGCGGAAGATGTGATCAAGCTCGGCGCTCAGGAACGCATCCGAGGTATACACCTCGGGCGGCATCGCGCGTGCGGATTCGAACGGTTGCGCCGTGTTCTGCCGCAGCGCCTCTACCGGGTCGATCTGGTCTTTGGCCATAGTTCGGTTTTCCTCTCTTGCGGTCACGGCGGCGTCAGGCCCACGCTTCGGCGGGGCTGTAGGCCTCATAGCTGCGCTGTATCGCGATCTGGTCGGCCACGTGTTTCGCATCGTGCCAGACCCCCCAGATGAATGTCGAGCCGCGTCGCGACTGCCAGGGCAGGCCCAGAAAGTAGACCCCCGGTTCGCAGGACACGCCGCGCTGGTGGACGGGCCTGCCCGCACCGTCGAAGGCATCGACCTCCAGCCAGCCGAAATCCTGCCGGAACCCGGTGGCCCAGAGGATGGTGGAAATCCCCTCCTGCGCCAGATCAAGCTCCAGGATCGGATCGGTCAGGCAGTCCGGGTCGGGCCAGGCGACGCGGGCCTCGGGTTCCTCGGGCAGGTCGAGGCCCATTCGTTCGGCATAGGCATCGGCGGCATCCAGAACCGACAGGTAATTGGCGTCGCCATCGGCGATATTGGCGGCCAGGTCATCGGCAAAATGCAGAGCACCGTTTTCAAAGGACCGCGTCACCCCGACCAGCGTGATCCCCTCGCTGGCCAGACGCCGGAAATCCATCGTGGCGCCGCCATAGGCGCCGCTGACCGCGATGGCCACATGTTCGCGGCCGGGTTCCAGCGCCGCCTGATCCCAGAGGCCCAGGACCCCCAGCCACCAGCAGTAGTCGCGTCCGCGATAGGCGCGCGGCGGCCGGTCATGCGCCCCGATCGACAGGAACACCCGGCGCCCAGCCCGGTTCAGTTCATCAGCGATCTGGGCGCCCGAGGACCCGCCGCCCACGACCAGCACCGCGCCGTCGGGCAACTGGCCTGGATTGCGGTAGTCGAAGGAATGCAGCTGGGTCACGCCGGCGTCCCCGGGCACCAGCGGCGGAATGACCGGGTACTGGAACGCGCCGGTGGCTGCGATGATCCGCTGCGCCTCGATCACACCCTGCGAAGTTTCGACCCGGAAACCGGACCGTCCCGGCAACCGCGTGGCGCGCCGGACCTCGATCCCCGTGCGGATCGGCGCGCCCACCATCTCGGCATAGGAACAGAGGTAATCGGCGACTTTCTCCTTGGCCGGGAAGTCGTCCGGCCCGCAACTGTCATGTTCGCGGTTCGGGAACCTGTCATGCCAGGCCGGGCCATTGGCCACCAGCGCATCCCAGCGGCCCGAGCGCCAGGCTTCGGCGACGCGGTTCTTTTCCAGCACCAGATGCGGCACGCCCAGCTGGCCAAGATGCTCGCTCATCGCGATCCCGGCCTGACCTGCGCCGACAACCAGCGTATCTATGCGTTCAACCATCGTGCCTTGCTCCTCCGCCAATCGCGATTCCATGGACCCGACGGTAAAGAGGTATCCGAACTGCCGGAAATACGATTTGTCTAAGCATTGCTTGGGCCATGCCTAAGTCAAACCTCTGTTTCCCTTCGATGCCTCACGCCATGCCGATGAACCCAAAGATTAAACACCCCAGGTATCCCGCAAGCGGTAGCCCTCGGGCCAGGGGTCGTCCGGGTCCAGCATGTGCTGATGAATGCCGGTGATCCAGCCGCGTCCCGAGATCTCAGGCAGAATCGCCGGGCGGTCGCCCACCGTGGTCAGCCCGGCAATCCGGCCGGTAAATTCCGATCCGATAATCGAGGATGCGATGAACTGTTCCCCCTCGGCCATCTCGCCCCGCGCATGCAGGATCGCCATGCGCGCTGACACCGCGGTGCCGGTGGGCGAGCGGTCGATCTTGCCGGGCTGGATCGCCACGGCGGACCCGGCCCGCAACGTGCCATCGCCCCGTTCGATCTCGCCCGCGAAGAGACAGAAGGAGATATGCCGCCAGTCGGGGTTCTCGGGGTGGCGAAAACCCAGCTGCGCATTTGCCGCATTGGTGATGGCGATCCCCAGTTCGGCCAGATCGCGGGCCCGGTCGCGGGCGATCTCGACCCCCACGTCGCCGGGCCGCACCACCACGAAACTGTCACCGCCAAAGGCGGTGTCCACCCGCACCCGCCCCACCCCCGGCACATCGAGCATGACATCCAGTTCAGCGGCAAAGGACGGCAGGTTGCGCACGAAGATGCGCTCGGCCTTGCCGCCCCGGCACTCGGCCCGAACCTGCACCAGCCCGCCCGGAGCCTCCAGTACCAGTTCGGTCACCGGCTCGACCATTTCGACCAGCCCGCTGTCGAGCAACACGGTGGCGACACAGATCGAGTTCGAGCCGGACATCGGCGGGGTGTCCTCGGGTTCCATGATGATGAAGGCGGCGTCGGCGCGCGGATCCTTGGGCGGCACCAGCAGGTTGACGTGCCGGAACACTCCGCCGCGCGGCTCGTTCAGCATGAAATTGCGCAACCGCCCGTCCCGCGCGATCCAGCTGCGCTGCTCCCACAGGGTCTCACCCGGCGGCGGGGCGACACCCCCGACGATGACATCGCCGACCTCGCCCTCGGCATGGGCGGAGATTACGTGAATGGTCTTGCTGCTGCGCATGTTGTCCTGCCTTGTCGTTTGATCCGGCCGGGGCGCCCCGGCGCGCGGCCGGACAGGCCCGGCCCTTAATGGGCGTGTTTTCCAGAATTGGTCATGACTGTGCACGTGGCAAGCGGCAGTACCGGCTCGGTCAGCGAACACCAGCACAGGTTCGCACCCACCTGCCCGCCCGATGCCTGCAAGCGCGCGAGCGGTCCCTCGCCTGTCAACCTGTCCCGCACGCCCCGCCCGAAGGTGACAATCGCCGCGGTTCCTTCGGCGATGCGGCGGCCGTCGATCAGGTCCGCCAGCATCCGGCATTCGGCGGCCAAGGCATGCGGGCTGCCGATGGCGACAAGCTCGACCTTTTGTGGTCCGGGATAGAACTGCACCCAGGCACAGGCGAAATCCTCCGCCCCGAGCCCCGCATCGGTCGCGCCATCGACCAGGGCGGTGTCATGCTGCGGATGATGGGCATCGATCACCCGGCCCGTTTCGGGATCGGCCCCGGCCCGGAAACTCAGCCCCTCGTGAAAGTCCAGAACAGGCCCCGTCACCTCGGCCGCCACGATGCACTGCGCCATGACCGCCTCCCTACTCAGGCCACCACGCAACCATGGGCATAGTGATCGCACGCGTCAATGAAGATGGTGTTGAACCCGGTGATCCGCGCCCAGCCGCCAATCGAGGGGATTATGCCCGGCCTCCCCGCCACCTCTGCCAAGGCCTCGACCCGGTCATGATACAGGGACCGGATGACGAATTCATGCACGACGTCGTCGTCGGGACGCAACTCGCCGCGCGCCGCCAGTTGCGCTATCCGGGCCGAGGTGCCGGTGCCGCAGTCCGGCCGGTCGATCGCCTTCTCGCCGGCAGTTCCGCGAAACGCTCCAGGCATGGCCCGCGCCAACCGGGAACACCTTGGCATTCTCGATACCTGTGTCCGGAGTGATGCCGACCGCGCCGCGGCCCTGACCGCAGACCATATCCGTGGCGCACGCGATTCCCTGACCGAACACATGGAGCGGCGGGTTCGCCGGTAATGAACCCGCTGCGCCGCGCCCGGTCAGAGCGACAACAGGAAGTCGTCGAAGACCAAAGCCGATCCGTCACTGGTTTCGAACGTGGCCGCGAGGATGTTGTCGAAGGCGGCCGTGTTCGTATTGCCCAGCGAATCCGCGAAACCGGCATCGTTGAAATCGAGCACAGTCGCGGCATTCGAGGCGTCGATATTGTCAAAGACAAAGGAATCGAGTTCCACGATTTCGACTACATAGGTCGAAAAGCTGGCGTTGACCGGCGTTTCGGTCACGACCACACCATAAGTGCGTACCGTCACCGACACGTCTTCGCTGATGGCCGCGTTGATCGACACACCGTCGAGGTTGAACGCCGTGGCGAGACCGGGTTGGAGAACTGGCAATGTCGACCCGGGCGCCCCGAATTGGCCATTGAGCACAACTCGCGGCGCAGTCACCTCCTGGTTGATGCCTGGCGCGATGATGCCGAACAGGTCGTCGACCACCTGTTCGAAGACCGGTTGCCCCCGCTCATCCAGAACCGGCTGGTCGAATTCGTCCAGAACCGGCTCGAGACTGGTCGTGTAACCGCCCACCAGAACATTGTCGCCACCACTGGTGGTCTGGCCCAGGGTCACACCGGTCGCGCCCCGGCTCACGTCGATCTCGTCGGTTTCAATGACGGTCGCGACCCCCTGGAAGATGAAGCCGTCATAGCTGTCCACCAACACATCGGCGCGGGGTGTGTTCATGACCGGCAGAGGAATTGCCAAATCCGGATCGGGCGCCGAAAACGGTTCGAAATCCAGCACGAAACTGGTCGGGGCCGGAGGCGGCGGGGCGCCCGGATCGTCAAAAAGGGCCGTCACGACACCCTGGGTCGTGTCGGTCCCGTCAGTGACGGTAAAGACCAGGCTGCCATTGATGCTCTCGCCATCCGAAAGACCAAGATCGGCGAACGTGACGGTCACCACACCCGTTCCGGCATTGAAGTCATAGCCGACGGAGCGGCCTTCCGTGCCGCCAAGCCGCAATTCACCCGGCGTGATGGTCAGCACATCCCCAAGGTCCGGATCGCTGACAAGCGCAGACAAGTCGATCTCAAGCGTCGGCGTGCCGGCGTCATCGACCACAACGGTGCCAAGATCCAGCGGAGCGACGACCGGGGCATTGTTGTCGTTGCTGTTGTCGACCCCGGTAAGGGCTAGGGCGATAACGCCGCTATCGGATGCCCCGGCGCTGTCTTCCACGGTAAAGGTCAGGTTCAGGTTGGCCAGTTCACCATCACCGAGGAAGGCATCCGTAGTGTCATTTCCGACCGGTGTGCTTTCGAGCATGTAGAACTGGCTCGGGTCGATCAGAATCGCGCCTTCTATCTGGGTGAAGTTGATCAACTGGTTGGTCAGGCTCCCGAAGCGAGTGCCACGGATTTCCGTGATCGTGGCCGTGTCGCCCGCATCGGGATCACTGACAAGATCCGCCAAAGCGATCTGGATCATCGGACCATCCTCGGTGGCCGAGACCGAGGTATCCAGCGCCGTCGGCGGCGAGTTCGGCGGTGGCGGCAATACCAGATTGTCGGCGCCGTTGATGGTCAGGTTCAGCACTCCGCTGGCCGTATCGGACGCGGCATCACCGCTATCGTCCTGTACCACATAGGAAAACACGACTTGGGCCTGCTCACCGTCATCCAGCGCGAATCCCAGGTTGCTCGGGTCGATGCCGATCAGCCCGTCACCCACGATCTGGAAGTCGATCAGCCTGCTGTCACGGGTGATCCGGATATCCGAGAATGTCAGCACACCGCCTTCGGCATCCGTCACATAATCGCGCAGGTCGATGACGAATACGCCATCCGCCTCATCTACCGCCAAGGCTCCGGGATCGTCGGGAACGGGCGTTTCGTTTGCCCCCAAGACGTCGATTTCCAGCGTCGCGGTATCGACCCCTCCGTTGCCGTCATCGACCTCGACGGTGAACGTGTCGGTCTGGGTCTCACCGTATTGCAGCGCCTGCACCGCAGCAGAGCCGTTGGCCAGGATATAGGTCCAGTCGCCCGTCGTCGGATCCACGCTGAGCGTGCCATAGGTCCCCGTGCCGCCGCCCTGAACGGAATATGTCAACGTATCGCTGGTATCCGGATCGCTCGCGGTTATGCCGCCGCTGGCTTGCTGAACCGCGCCGTCTTCCTCGACGGTGTCCACCACGTAATCGACCGATCCGATGGTCGGAGTGTCGTTCAACCCGTTTATCACGATGTCGAAGACTTGTTGTGTTACGTTGCCCTGCCCGTCCGAGACTTCGACCGTGGCCTGTTCGGTAACAGACTCATTGACCGCAAGATATTGATAGGCAGCCCCCGGATCGAACTCCAGACTGAATGAATATCCGATACCCATGGGGGGAGACAGCGGTGTAGATCCGACCAACAGTGTCAGGGTTCCGCCCCCGGTTACCGATACCGAAGGATTGATCGCCGGCGTGCCGCCGTCGAAATCATAGGCATCGACCGAAAAGACGACGGCATTGTCCTCGTCCGTCGACACCTCGTCGGGAACAACCAGCGGCGCATTCGCGCCTTCCAGGCTGAACGTGTAATCATCGAACTGCAAGGCGCCGAAATGCCAGAGCCAGTCGGTACCTTCGTCTCCGTCCGAGTCGTCGACATCTGTGACGATCAGTGCATTCCGGAAACCGCCAACCTCCCATGTGTAGCCCAGGATCGAGCCATGAAACACGGCAATGTTGTCGCCGCCGTTGCCACGCAGGAAATCGTCGCCCAATCCGCCCGCAACAGTGTCGTTGCCGTCGCCGGCGTTCACTTCATCTTCACCATCCCCGCCGTCGATCGAGTCATTCCCGTCACCGCCGTTGATGTCGTCGTCTCCGGCCCCGCCCAGCAGGGTATCGTCGCCATCGCCACCGTTCAGCTTGTCATTGTCGTCGCCGCCATCAAGGAAGTCATTGTCGCCGCCACCGTTCAACTGATCCTCGCCAGCGAGACCAAGAATGGTATCATCGCCATCACCGCCGGAAATGACATTGCCGCTCTCATCCCCGAAAATTGAATCCGGCCCATCGCTTGAAGGAAAGCTCCCGCCACGATGTGTGCTGAAATCTGTCGGAAATACTGAATTCTGGATACTCATCACTCTCCCCTAACTCCTGAAGCCTGGTAACGAACACAGCCAAATCCACCCGCGCACGTTGCAACCAAGGTCTATTGCTCATAGGCTACGCATAAATAACGAAAAAAAACAGAAAATTTCGTTGACAGCCGAACAGGGCGCTTCACAACGTCCGTTCAAACTCCATGGTGGCCAAATGTGGCACTCCGGTCGATTTTTCCTTGGAAGAATCGTGGACAATACTTACACGGCGTGCCCGTGACCGACCAATCAATCCGCGAAAGGCTGGGATATTGAAACAAGCGTTCGAAGCACCCCATGCTGTCTATGGTGTCGAGAAATGGGGCAAGGACCTGATCGTCGTCACCGGGGACGGAGAGATCGGTCTTCGCAATCCGGCCAGGCCGGACGCCCCGGCAGTCAGCCTTCCCGAAATCCTGCGCGATCTCGAACAACGCGGGATCCGCGCGCCAATGCTTTTGCGGATCAGTTCCTATCTCGAAAACGAGATCGCCCATATCAACAACAGCTTCGCTGAAGCGATTGCACGGTCGGGCTACAAGGGCGTCTATCGCGGCGTTTTCCCGATCAAGGTCAACCAGCAGGCCCAGGTGATCGACCGCATCGTCGAGTTTGGCCATCGCTACAACTATGGGCTCGAGGCCGGGTCGAAACCTGAACTGGTGATCGCGCTGGCACACAAGCTGGCACCCGAGGCGCTGATCGTCTGCAACGGGGTCAAGGACGCCGAGTTCATCCGCCTTGCCATCCTCAGCCGCAAGCTGGGCTTCAACACGGTCATCGTGCTGGAAAGCCCGAAAGAGGCCGAGACCGTCATCGAGGTGTATAAAGAACTCGGGATCGAGCCGCTGCTGGGCGTGCGCGTGAAGCTCACCAACCAGATCAGCGGCAAATGGGAGGAAAGCTCGGGCGACCGCTCTTCCTTCGGCATGAATACCGATCAGCTGGTGCGGGTGGTGGACAAGCTGCGCGATGCCGGGCTGATCCATTGCCTGAAACTGCAACATTCGCATCTGGGCAGCCAGGTGCCCGACGTCAACGACGTGCGCCGCGCCGTGGGCGAGGCCTGCCGCTATTTCACCGAACTCAACGCCGAAGGCGTACCACTCAGCCATCTGGACCTCGGCGGCGGCATGGGCGTCGACTACACCGGCGAGAAACGCGCCACCGAGAACTCGATCAACTACACGGTCGAGGAATATTGCGCCAATGTCGTGGAAACCGTGGCCTATGCGATGGACGAGGCAGGTGTGGATCACCCGACGATCGTCACCGAAAGCGGCCGCGCAGTGGTGGCGACCTCGTCGATGCTGGTCTTCAACGTGCTGGAAAGCACGCTCTACGACGCGCCCACCGCGCCCGGCGTCGAACCCGATGACCACCATCTGGTGGCCGACCTGGCCGCCGTCGACGGCTACCTGACACCCGCGCGGCTTCAGGAATGCTGGAACGACGCAACATTCTACCGCAACGAATTGCGGGCGCTGTTCCGCCGCGGCTATGTCGGGCTGCGCCAGATGGCAAGGGCCGAACGAATCTACCTGTCGCTGATGGCGCGGATCAAGACCATGGTGGCCGAAGTCGAGGCCGAGACCGACCTTGATGTACAGATGGAAAAGATCGCCGACATCTACCACTGCAACTTTTCCCTGTTCCAGTCGCTGCCCGATGTCTGGGCCATCGACCAGCTGCACCCGATCGTGCCGCTCCAGATGCTGAACCGGGAACCCGACCGCCGCGCGGTCCTGTCCGACATCACCTGCGACAGCGACGGCAAGGTCGACCGCTTCATCCTGGCGGATGGCGTGTCTCCCTCCCTGCCGGTGCATTCGCTGCCCGAGGACGAGGACTATTACCTCGGTGTCTTCTTCGTAGGCGCCTATCAGGAAACGCTGGGCGATCTGCACAACCTTTTTGGCGACACCAATGTCGTCACCATCGACCTGCGCGCCGACGGCGGCTTCGACCTGCTGCACGAGCAGGAGGGCGACACGATTTCCGAGGTGCTCTCCTATGTCGAATACGATCCGGCCGATTGCGTCGCCGCCTTCCGCAAGCTTGTGGACGGCGCCATTTCGAATGGCGGCCTCAAGGCCAGCGAACGCAAGCTGATCATCGGCGCCTATCGCGACAGCATCAACGGCTACACCTATTACGAATAACCCACCAGCCAGAGGAGAACTTCCCATGGGCAAAACACTCGTTGTCGGCGCAGGTGGCGTCAGCCACGCCGCCGTTCACAAGATGGCCATGAATTCCGACATCTTCACCGAGATCACTCTGGCCAGCCGGACCAAGGCGAAATGCGACGCTATCGCCGCCTCGGTCAAGGAGCGCACCGGCGTGACGATCAAGACCGCCGCTCTCGATGCGATGGACGTGGCCGCCACCGTTGCGCTCATCAAGGAGACCGGCGCCGAAATCCTCGTCAACCTCGCCCTGCCCTATCAGGACCTCAAGCTGATGGATGCCTGCCTCGAGGCGGGGTGCCACTACCTCGATACCGCCAACTACGAGCCCGAGGACGTGGCCAAGTTCGAATACCACTGGCAATGGGCCTATCAGGACAAGTTCAAGGCCGCTGGCCTGACCGCGATCCTGGGGTCTGGTTTCGATCCGGGCGTCACCTCGGTCTTTGCCAAGTGGCTCAGGAAACACAAGCTTGCCACCATCCGCCAGATCGACGTGCTGGATGCGAACGGCGGCTCGAACGAGCAGGCCTTCGCCACCAATTTCAACCCTGAGATCAACCTGCGCGAGGTCCTGGCCGAGGCGCGGCACTGGGAAAACGGCGCCTGGCAGGTCACGCCGGCGATGACCCACAAGGTCGAGTTCGACTTCCCCGGCATCGGGCCCAAGAACATGTACCTGATGTATCACGAGGAGTTGGAGAGCCTTTCCACCCATTTCCCCGAGATCGAACGCGCCCGCTTCTGGATGACCTTCGGCGATGCCTATATCACGCATGCGAAGGTGCTGGAAAACGTCGGCATGACCCGGATCGATCCGGTGGTGCACAACGGGGTCGAGATCATCCCGATCCAGTTCCTGAAAACCCTGCTGCCCGATCCCGGCACCCTGGCCGAGGAAACCAAGGGCAAGGCCTGCATCGGCGACATCGTCACCGGCGAGGCAAAGGACGGCTCGGGCGAGAAGACATACTATATCTACAACATCTGCGACCACGAGGAATGCTTCCGCGAGGTGGGCAGCCAGGCGGTCAGCTACACCACCGGCGTGCCCGCGATGATCGGCGCGGCGCAGGTGCTCAAGGGCAACTGGCGTGAACCGGGCGTGTGGAACATGGAACAGCTCGACCCGGACGATTTCATGGACATGCTCAACAAGCACGGCCTGCCTTGGCAGGTGCACGAGCTTGACGGCCCCGTCACCTTCTGAGCGGGAGGCGCGGGCAAGCCCCCGCCTCTTCATCTTTTCGAAATTACTCCGGGGGGCCGCCATTGGCGCGCCATTGGTCCGAGCGACAATGGCGACGGGGCAGCGCCCCGGCTTCCCCACCTCAGGGAGATGCAGGCCATGGCCGACATGATGACCACCCAGGCTGGCGACGCCGGTGCTTTCCGCCGCTTCGACCTCTCCCGCGTGCCCACCCCCTGTTTCGTCGTGGACGAGGTGGCCATCGAACGGAATCTGGCGGTTCTCAAGGATATTTCCGACCGCTCCGGCGCGCATGTACTCTCCGCGCTCAAGGCATTCTCCATGTTTGCGCTCGCGCCCCTCATCCGCCGGTATCTCGGCGGCACCTGCGCCAGCGGCATCTACGAGGCGCGTCTGGGCCGCGAGGAATACGGCGGTGAGGTCGCCACCTTCTGCGCCGCCTACAAGGACGATGACATCGACGAGATCCTGTCGCTCTCCGACCACGTCATCTTCAACAGCCCGGCGCAAAAGGACCGGTTCCTCGACCGTGCCCGGGCGGCCGGCGTGCAGGTGGGTCTCAGGATCAACCCCGAGCATTCCGAGGGCGAGATCCCCAAATACGACCCCTGCGCGCCCTGTTCCCGGCTCGGCACCCCGGTCAGCCAACTTACCCCGGAGGCCCTGCAAGGCGTCGACGGGCTGCACATGCACACGCTCTGCGAACAGGGTTTCGAACCGCTTGCGCGCACCTGGGCGGCGGTGGCGCCGAAACTCGCGCCTTATCTGCCGGGCCTGAAATGGCTCAACTTCGGCGGCGGCCACCATATCACCCGCGACGATTACGACCGCGACGCGCTGGTCGCCTTCCTGCGCGACATTCGCGAAACCCTGGGTCTCGACGTCTATCTTGAACCGGGCGAGGCGGTGGCGCTGGATGCCGGTATCCTCGTCGGCGAAATCCTCGACCTGCCCAACAACGGCATGACGCTGGCCATCACCGATATCTCGGCTACCTGCCACATGCCCGATGTGATCGAAGCGCCCTATCGCCCCGCCCTGATGGACGAGGCCGAGACCGGCCATACCTATCGTCTGGGCGGCCCCTCCTGCCTCGCCGGTGACGTGATCGGGGACTACACCTGGGCCGAACCGCTGCAAATCGGCCAGCGCTTTGCCTTTCTCGACCAGGCGCATTACTCGATGGTCAAGACCAATACGTTCAACGGCGTGCCCCTGCCCACCATCGCGCTGTGGAACAGCAAGACCGACGCGCTGCGCATCGTGCGGCAGTTCGGCTACGAAGACTTCAAGGAGCGCCTTTCATGAGCATCTTTCTCGACAGCGAACTGACCGCCGCCGAACGCGGTCCGGATGCCCGCTTCCGGATCATCCCGGTGCCGCTGGAGCGTACCGTCTCCTACGGTTCGGGCACGGCGGGCGGGCCCGCCGCCATCATCGAGGCGTCAAACGAGCTTGAGCGGATCACCAACGGCGCCGAGCCCTGTGCCGCGGGCATCTTCACCGAAGACCCGCTCGACTGCGACGGCTCTTTGCCCGAGGTGATGGAACGCCTCGCCCAGCGGACCGAAGCCGCCATCCGCGCGGGCCGGGTGCCGGTCACGCTGGGGGGCGAGCATTCGCTCAGCTTCGGCGCGGTGATGGGGGTGGCGAGGGCACTGGGAAAGCCGCTGGGACTGGTGCAGATCGACGCCCATGCCGACCTGCGCATCGCCTATCAGGGCGAGAAACACAGCCATGCCTCGGTCATGCACCTGCTCGCGGGCGAAGGCATCCGCCTGGCGCAATTCGGTGTCCGCGCCCTTTGCCAACAGGAAATCGACGAGCGCGCCAAACACGGCGTATTCTACAAGGATGCAGAGGAGCTGGTCACCGGCAATCTCCACGCCATCGACCTGCCCGAGGATTTCCCCGAACTGGTCTATGTCAGTTTCGACGTCGACGGGCTCGACCCCAGCCAGATGCCCGCAACCGGCACGCCGGTGCCCGGCGGACTGGGCTATTACCAGGCGCTGCACCTTGTCGAGCATGCGCTGAAGGGGCGCAAATGCGTTGGTCTCGACGTTGTGGAACTGGCCCCCGACGGCAATGCCGCCTGGGATTTCACCGCAGCCCAGATCGTCTATCGCCTGATGGCCGCCTGCGCCGGGTGACGACACCCGAAGATCATTTCATGCAGGAATGATCGGCAGTCTTTGTTTGCGCATTTGCCATTCGTGACACAGCGCCTGTTGGCCGACACCCGGTCCCGCGACGGGCTGCGCGACGCGGTGGCCGATCACCGCACGCCGCAGGACCGGGGCGCGTCGCAGCCTCTGGACCTGATTGCGCAGGCGCGCGCGCGAACCGCCGCGCTGTTGGCCCGGCCTGCCCCCGGCCATGTCCCGCCCGAGTTCGATGCCAGTATCCGGCGCGACTATCCGATCCGGCTGGCCTGACGCTCAGAGGTCGATCTCGACCACGCCTCCCGGCTCCGCCGCGCGCGACTGGCACAGAATGATCGCTCCCTCGCGCTGTTTCTTCGACAGCACGAAATCGCGATGTTCGACCACGCCCGCGATCAGGCCGCATTTGCAGACACCACAGATCCCGTCCGAACATTTGACGTCGATGTGGTAACCGTTCTCGTTCAGCACCTGCGCCGCGTCCTTGTCCGCCGGCACCTCCAGCACGCGGCCCGACCGTGCAAGCTTCAGGCTGAAGGGATGGTTTTCATATTCCGGCTGTTCGGGAACCGAAAAATACTCCAGATGCCGCGCCTCCTCGGGGAAGCCTTTTCGCTCGGCGGCTTGCATGACCCCCTCCATGTAGCGATCGGGGCCGCAGGTGTAGACATGCCAGCCGGGCCGGTACCCGGCCAGAACCGCGTCCAGATCGGCGCGCGTGCCCTCGTCCGAGAAATGCAGGTGCACCCGGTCGGCCCATGGCATGGCCGCAAGGTCGGCCAGATACCCCGCCCCGGCCCGGGTCGAGACGGAATAATGCATCTCGAATTCCGCCCCCAGCGCATGCAGCCGATGGGCGAAGGCGATCATCGGCGTGATACCGATGCCGCCGCCCATCAGGAACGTGCGTGTCGCTCCCTCCTCCAACTCGAAATGATTGATCGGTTTCGAGATGAACACCTTGCGTCCTTCGGCAAAGATGCGGTGCATCAGCTTCGATCCGCCGCGTCCCGCATCCTCGCGCAGCACGCCGATCTGGTACTTCGTCCGGTCTGCCGGATCGCCCGACATCGAATATTGCCGCAGGAACTCGGGCGCGACCAGCACGTCCAGATGCGCTCCTGCCGTCCATTCCGGCAAAGGCGCGCCGTCGAGCGCCGAGAACTCGTATTTCGTGACATCCCCGGTCATCTTCTCGGCCCGCGTCACCGCGACCCGGATCACCGGCGCGCTCTCGGCATCGGGCACGGTATAGCGATGTACCACTGACAGGTCGCCCTCCGTCAGGCGCGCCTTGTATTCCGCTGCCGTCACCATCGCCTCGTAGGCTGCAATACCCGCCTCGCGATCCATAGGAAACGGATAGGGCCAGGGATGCGGCGCCAGCGGCGCGGGATAGACGGCCAGCGTCTGGTCCTCGTATTTCAGGTCCAGGTCCCTTTGCAGGCCGCGCCGGTTCAACGGGTGGGTCGAGGGGCGATAGGCCCCGTCGGCCTGCAACTCGATATCCCACCACCATTTCTTCACATCGTTCAGCCCGCCATTGCCAACCGCATCGTCCAGCCGCGCCAGCGCCGGGGCCGCCGCCGGAATATGCATCGCCGCCCAGCGGAACGGCCGTTCGGCAAAAATCCCTTCCAGGTTCCAGGGACAGGTTTTCATGCAGCGCCCGCACATCGCGCCGCCCTGCGTCGTGATCCTGTAGGTGGCACATTTCTGGCTGTCGGATTTCCAGATCTCGTAGCCGTTGAACATCAGCTTCGGCCCGGCGGTGATCGCCCCCGACGGGCATTCGCGGGCGCATTTGTTGCAAGCCTCGCAGAACCGTTGCAGACCAAAGTCGATGGGCTTGTCATGGTCCATCGGCATGTCGGTCGTCACCACGCCCGATTTCAGGCGCGGGCCAAGGTAAGGGTTCAGGATCACCTCGCCGATGCGGCTGACCTCGCCCAGACCCGAAAGCAGCAGCAGAGGCGGCTGCAACACCTCGCCGTCCATCACCGTATGCGCCTTGGCCTTGTAGCCCAGGTTGCGGATCTGCTGCGCGATCACGCCCCCCAGCAGCGAGAAGCGAAGATAGGCGCGCATGGATTGCGCCACGCTGATCCAGTCGTCGCCCGAGGCGCCCTCCATCGTCTCATAGCCCTGGTCGATGATCATGCTGACCGCCTGGTCATGCGGTGGCACGATGGCCTCGCCGGTCGCGTCGTGGCTGTACCAGGTCCACGCCGGGCAGCGGCTGAGCCCGACCGCATCGACCCCCAGGAAATAGCTTGCCGCTTTCAGGTTGGCGGCGTTGCGCGCGGCGTCGTGGGGCCTGTACGAAACGGCACTTTCACCGTCCTGAAGCAGTACAAAAGCGCCAAGTGCGCGTCTCTGGGCGAAACTGGGCGCCGCCTTGCGCACATAATGACCGCCCTTCGCCCCCTCTTGCAGCGCCTTGCCCATGTCGCCGAACTGCGCCCGGGCGAAGATGTCCGCGCGCTTTGGTACACGGGCGACATTGGCCTCGTCGATATAGGTCGTGGGTGTCTCGACGCGTTTCAGCTTCTCGAACGGATGCGCCCCGTCGACATAGCGCCGCAGCGCGTAAACATCTCGGTTCATTGCATTCTTCGCAAAGCCCATGCCCAGCCACCAGGCCGGCCCCTGCGTCCTGAACCAGGGTTGCCCACCCATCGGGGCAAGCGGAAGGTCATGGGCGATCTCCATCTCGGTCGTGACTGCCGCCAGCCCGAACCGGGTTCCCAGCCAGGGGGCCACCAGCCGGTCGCCCTCGACTGTCACCAGCCCTGCCGCCACCGCCAGCCGGCCCAGGTCCACATCCGAAGAGGTCATCGTATGCGCCCGCGCATCGAAGCCTAACAGCCTGATGTAATTGGCAATTACCACAGCATTTTCGCTGGCCAGCAGACAGGCGCGATGATCCTGCGCGTCCTGTATCCAGTCGCTTCCCGGCTCGTCCGGGGCGGGATCGCGGTGATGTTCGTAAAGGAACACGATGGCATGGTGGTGGCTGTCGATGCCGGTCGGCTCGGCCTCCATGCTTTCCTTCAGATCCGCCATGATCACGTCGATGCCCGAGGCCAGCGTCTTGGTCTGGCGGGTCCTCAGCGCATGGGCGAGGCGGTCGATATCAGGGTTGCGGCGCGGCACATCCAGTCGCGCCCCGACCGCCAGCGGGCCACAGCCCATCATCGAGGCGTCGTTGAAATACCCGAAGGCCTTCAGGTGGTTGGCCCGTTCGATCGGGTCGTCGGGGATGTCCGCCCGCGCCGGGTTGACGAACCCGTCGCGGATCGCGTCCATCATCGCCTGGAACTCGCCCATGGCATTGACAATGCTCTCGGGCTTTTCCGGCCGGTGAAAGCCGAGTTCCGGCATTTCAGGCGCCTCCGGAAGGTCGGCGAAGCAAGGCAATCGCGCCAGTCGTTCCAGCGGATAAGGCCCCTTATGCACTGGACGGTTTCTGTCCGAGAAAAAGCGAATGCCCATTGCGCGCCTCCTGTTTCTCTGGCCCTAGCGTGAAATGGACACAAAAACCATTCATGTTTAATCATAGATGTCATGAAGGATTTCGATTTCACCGATCTCGATGGAAAGGTGCTGCGCGCCTTTCTGACCATACTCGAAGAAAGCTCGGTGTCACGCGCCGCCGACCGGCTGGGCGTCACGCAATCGGCGGTCAGCCACACGCTGTCCAAGCTGCGCGCGGTTCTGGGCGATCCGCTCTTTGTCCGGTCAGGTCAGGGCCTGACCCCGACCGAACGCGCTCTGGCGTTGCAGGAGCCGGTGCAAAAGGTGCTGGATGGCATGCGGGCACTGACTGACGACCGTCCCTTCGATCCGCTCTCGGAAGAGATGGAGTTTCACATCGCGGCCAATGACCTGCAACGCGAGATGATCTTTCCCAGCCTGCTGCGCGCGGCACGCTCCCAGGGGGTGCGGCTTAGGTTGGGTTTCCTCCCCTCCGGCGTTCCGGGGCCCGAGCTGCTGCGCAGTGACCGCTGCCAGCTGTTGCTGACACCGCTGCCGCCGGACGGGCCGGACATCTTCCAGAAACGGCTGTTCTCCAGCCCGCTCATGGTGTTCTACGACGCCAGCCGCCGGACGCCGCCCGAGAGCTGGGAAGATTATTGCGCCGCCGAACATGTCGAAGTGCGCTTTCCCGACGGGCGCAACGCCCGCACGGTGATGCAAGGCGTGGACCAGAGCCAGATCAGGCCGCCCACGGTGATCCTGCCGCATTTCAACGCGATACCCGCCTTTGTCAAAGGCAGCGACCTGATCTCGACCGACACGGCCCTGATGAAGCGCGGGCCACTGGCTGCGCTGGACTGCGCGCCGTTGCCCTTTCACTGCCCGCCGGTGTCGATCTACATGGTCTGGCACCAGCGCTCGGCCGCGGACCCCGCACATCGCTGGCTGCGTACCCGGGTCGAAGAGATCACGGCAGGATTGCAGACCGGACAGAAGGCCGCGCCCCGCACCACAGACAGGTGACAGGGTCATGCCGCGACGGCTGATCCCGGGATATGCTTGGCCCGTTGGCGCATTGCCGGGTATGCTGAACCATCTTCCAAACGGAGCTTGGGCATGAAAGACAAAGTTGCATTGATCACGGCCGGCGGCAGCGGCATGGGTGCAGACGCCGCCCGCAGACTGGCGGCAGACGGTTTCCGTGTCGGCATCCTGTCATCATCCGGCAAGGGCGAGGCATTGGCGGCCGAGTTGGGCGGTCTTGGCGTGACGGGTTCGAACCAGTCCAACGAGGATCTCAAGAGACTGGTCGACGCGGCGATGGAGCGCTGGGGCAGGATCGACGTTCTGGTAAACTCGGCCGGGCACGGACCCCGGGCGCCCGTTCTGGAGCTTTCGGACGAGGACTGGCACCGGGGGATGGAGGTCTATTTCCTCAATGCCGTGCGTCCGACCCGGCTGGTCACCCCGATCATGCAGACGCAGGGGGGCGGTTCGATCATCAATATCTCGACCTTCGCCGCGTTCGAACCGGATCCGGTCTTTCCCACTTCAGGCGTGTTCAGGGCGGGGCTCGCGGCCTTCTGCAAACTGTTCTCCGACAGATACGCGGCCGAGAACATCCGCATGAACAATGTCCTGCCCGGTTTCATCGACAGCCTGCCGGAAAAGGAAGAGTTCCGCAGCCGCATCCCCTTGGGGCGATACGGCCGCAGCTATGACGAGATTGCCTCGGTCATCGCCTTGCTGGCGTCGGAGGGCGGCGGTTACATCACCGGACAGAACATCCGCGTCGATGGCGGGATTACCCGCTCGGTCTGACCTTTTTGTTCAAGAGCCGATACGCGCCCTGACCAGGTGCGTCAGCGTGGCGCCGGTCTCGTAATAGGCTTGCTGCAAACCGGTCATGCGTTCGGCATGGCCCTCGACGGCGGCGATGGGCAGATTACCTTCGTCACCGCCGATCAGCGCCTCGGCCATGGCCTGGCCGAACAGGGTTCCGGGGCCGATGCCCCGGCCGGAATAGCCATGTGCGGCCAGGGCGTTGGGACCGGGCCGGGTGATCTTGGGGATATGGTCCGAGGTCATGGCGATCCGGCCGTGCCAACCCATCTGCAACGGCTGGTCCGCCAATTCCGGGAACAGGCGCGCCAGCTTGCGGCGCACCCAGGCGCGGTGAATGCCGCTGGCAAGATGGCTCAGATCACCCATCGCCCCGATGATCATCCGGCCCGCCGCGTCCATCCGGAAGGACGACATCACCAGCGCCGTATCCCAGCACCCTTCGCCGCCCGGAAGGATCCGCGCACGCAGTGCATCGGGCAAGGGGGCGGTGGCAAACTGGAAATAGTGCACCGGAACATAAGCCGGCGCGTTTCGCTCCAGGCCCTGGTGATACGCATTGGTGGCCTGGATCAGCGCCCGGGCGCGCACCGTGCCGCCCGGGGTTCTGGCCTGCCAGGTTCCGTCCCCATGGCTCAGTTCGATGACCGGGCTTCGCGCATGGATCTTCGCGCCCGCCGCCTGGGCCGCGCGCGCCAGACCTTTGACATACCCCAATGGCTGAATGGTTCCGGCGCGCGGATCGAACAGCGCGCCGTGGAACACGGTTGAACCGGTGCGGCGCGTGGTTTCCTCGGCCGACAGCAACTGCACCGGTGCCCCGGATGCCGAAAGCTGCGCATGCCGCTTGCGCAGGTCCGCCAGCCCGGCAGCGGAATGGGCGCAATGCAGAGTGCCATTGCGCACCGGTTCGCAGGCGATGTCATATCGCGCAATCAGATCGTAGACACGGGCCGGTGCCCCCGCCAGCAATGCGATCAGCCGGTCGCCGGCCTGCTGCCCCAGATGCGCGCGGATGTCGTCAGGTGGCAGCCACAAACCGGCATTGGCCAGCCCCACGTTGCGGCCCGATCCGCCATGGCCGATCTCCTGCGCTTCGAGCAGGCAGACGCTGGCCCCTGCCTGCGCCGCATGCAGGGCCGCCGACACGCCGGTGAATCCGCCCCCGACAATGACCAGATCGACAGACGTATCGGACTCCAGCGGAGGTGCCGAGACCTGTTCGGCACAGGTCTTGTGCCAGAGGTTGCTGTCGTTTTCCGAAACCTTCACCATGTTTCACCGCGTGTTTTCCGGGCAGCCGGGATGTTGTTCCAGAACTCTCAGGCCGCGCAGACCAAGCCGCGCTGGTCGTCACGCCCCATGGCGACCAGAAACGGGACCTCGGCCTGACGCACCTGGAACGCTACCTTGTCGCCCATGCCGCGCCAATTGGCCAGTACCAGCGATTGCGCCACCGCGCCGCTCAGCGTGGCCCCCGGACCGGTGACGATGAAGAGGTCGGGCGCAAACTCACGCGCGGCGGTCTGCACGGCACGGGTGAAATCATAGGGTTCGGTCACCTGATGGCCCAGCGTGTACCCCCACAGCGCCTCGGTATCGGTTGCGCCCGGCCACCAGATCTTGCCGCGTCCGTCGATCATCGGACGGTCGGGCTGGGTGAACAGATCGGCACTCAGCCGTTGCCGCCCCTCGACGGCGACCGGCGCCTGCAACCGGGTGTGGAATGCGGCATGATTGGCCAGCCGCATCGGGAACCTTTCCTGCACCACCGGCTGAGAGGCCTCGAAGGCCTTGAGTCCCTCCTCGTTGCCCGCCAGCACCAGCATGCCGCCCAGATTGATGGACTGAGACAGATCATGGCCCGGCAAGGCGTCGATTCGGGCCACATGCGCCAGAAGTTCGGCCTTGCGCGCGGGATCGTCCGCCCAGTCTTCGCCGGTAAAGGGATAGACCAGTTGGCCGCCGATCAGATGCTCCTGCATCAGCGTGCCCATTGTATTGACCACCCGAAAACCGTTTTCGGGGCTCAGCGCCCCGGCGGCGGCCAGCGCGATGTACCAGCCCATCGAATTGCCGGTGACGGCGACCACCTCTATATCTTCGGCCAGCACCTGCGCATCGGCCAGCGAGGCCGCGTAGATCAGCGGCGAGGCCACATCGCCGCGCGAGTATTTGCCGACCGTATAACGCTCGGCCGCGTCCAACGCAGTGACCGCCTCCTGCCCCGCCTCGGCGCGGATCGCATCGAAGCGCCGGAACATCTCCATCCGGGCACCATGGTGGCGATGCAGATAACCCAGTTCCGGCTTGTTGTAGGTGCCCCGTCCGGGGCAGATCAGAACGGCGGTCCGGGTCATTTTGCAGCTCCGGTCAGGGAAAGCGCGGCGGCGACGATGCCGTCCTTGGACGGCAGCGGGGCGGCATAGGCGGGGCCGGTGGCGATAAAGCAATCCTCGGCCACCACGCGGGCGGTCGGGGCGGCTCGACTTTCTTCGGCGAAGAAAGTCATCAGCGCCTCGGACTGGCTGCCTGTGCGCCGGCATTCGTCGACGATCAGCACATGCCTGCAATCTTGTGTTGCTTCGCGCAGCGCCTCGGCCGGCAGTGGCGCCAGCCAGCGCATGTCGATGATCCGGGTCTTCACTCCCGCCGCCTCCAGTTCGGGCAGCGCCTGTCGCGACAAGTAATGCCCGTTGCCATAGGTGACGATGGCCAGATCGGTGCCGTCTCCATGTACCCCGACCTCGCCCAAGGTGATGCGCCGGTCAGGCGAG
Organism: Ruegeria marina; assembly: GCF_900101475.1. Taxonomy (GTDB): domain Bacteria; phylum Pseudomonadota; class Alphaproteobacteria; order Rhodobacterales; family Rhodobacteraceae; genus Ruegeria_B; species Ruegeria_B marina. The sequence continues at coordinate 214,716 of NZ_FMZV01000002.1, forward strand.
GGATAGGTGGTCATCCAGCCACCGTCCTGCGCCCCGTGCAGATCCCGCATCGGATAAAGCGCGATCGGCTCCAGAAACACCACCAACCGCTGTTCTTCGCGCGCCAGGCGCACGCATTCGCGCAGCATCTGCGCCGCGTCCGCTCCGGTCGAGGGGCAGGCGATGATCACCCCCGGAATGTCGCGCAGCACAGCCAGCGAGTTGTCATTGTGGAAATGCCCGCCGAATCCTTTCTGGTATCCCAGCCCCGCGATACGCAGCACCATCGGGTTCGAGAACTGCCCGTTCGAGAAGAACGGCAGCGTCGCCGCCTCGCCCCGGATCTGGTCCTCGGCATTGTGCAGATAGGCGAGGAACTGGATTTCAGGGATCGGGATAAAGCCGTTATGGCCCATGCCAATGGCGAGCCCAAGTATGGATTGCTCGTCCAGAAGCGTGTCGATCATCCGGTCAGGGCCGAAACGCTGTTGCAGCTTCTGGGTCACGCCATAGACGCCCCCCTTGCGGCCCACATCCTCGCCCATGCAGACGATTTCACCATGTTCCAGCATCAGGTCGGTCAGCGCCCAGTTGATCAGGCGGCTCATCGGCTGCGGCTCGTCCATGGCGCGCATGTCACCGCCGAAAGTCTGCGCGCGCGCCTCGGCGCTGGGGCCATTGGTGGGCTTGCAGGTGCGTTTCGGCGGGATAAGGCTGGCCGCAACCTCGGCGGCATTCGCCAGATGCGGGCGTGTCGCAGCCTCGGCCGCAATGCGGTCGGTGCGGGCGCAGGTCTGTTCGTAGATCGCCAGCGCATCCGCAGGCATCAGCGCGCCGTCCTCGGCCAGCAACCGTACGCTGTGAAGCAGTGGATCGTTGGCTTCCTCCGCCTCAACCTCGGCCCGGGACAGATAGGTAGTCGGCACATCCGCCCCGGCATGGCCATAGAGACGCACGGTTTTCAGATGCAGGAACGCAGGCTTGCGTCGGATGCGGACATAGGCGGCGGCCTCTTGCGCCACGGCATATGTCTCATAGATGTCCAGCCCGTTGGCCTGAAAATAGCGGATGCCCGGCCGATGCTCCATCGACGCCTGAATCCAGCCGCGGGGCGTCTTGGTCGAAATACCGATCCCGTTATCCTCGCATACGAACAGCAGCGGCAGCGGGATCGACTGAACGCTGGTCCAGCCGGCGGTGTTGATCGCGCCCTGCGCCGTGGAATGGTTGGCCGAGGCATCGCCGAACGAACACATGGCAATCCCGTCCTCGGGCAATTGCCGGTGTTCGGGCGGGTGCCGCCGGGCCGCGCCCAGGCTATAGGCCGCGCCCACCGCCTTGGGCAGGTGGCTGGCGATGGTCGAGGTCTGCGGCGGGATCATCAGCGCCCTGGATCCCAGCACCTTGTGCCGCCCGCCCGAAGTGGGATCCTCCCTAGAGCAGGCAAAGCTCAGGAGCATGTCCCAGGCGATCTGCTGGCCAGGCACCTGTTCGGCGCGGGCGATCTGGAACGCCGCGTCCCGGTAATGCAGAAAAGCGATATCGGCCGGACGCAGCGCATGGGCCACCGCCGCCATCCCCTCGTGCCCCGAGGAGCCGATGGTATAGAATCCCTGCCCGGCTTTCTGCATCGCCCGGCTGGTCCGGTCGAGCGCGCGGCTGAGCACCTGTGACCGGAAGAGAGACACCGCATCGCTGCGTGACAGGCCCGGACGCGGCGGCGCACCCTTGGGCAGGTCGCCCGCGGCAACCCGGCTCAGGAAATTTTCATGTACGATCTGGGCGCGGTCCATGGCTCGGCCTTCTTTTACCTGGGGCGGCTGCCCCCTTGTTACAACGCGGCGACGGCGCGGGCGATACGCGCAAGCCCTTCTTCCAGACTCTGCCTCGCATAAGCGAAAGACAGGCGCAAATGCCCCGGCGTGCCAAAGGCCCGCCCCGGCACCAGCGCCACCCCGGTGCTGTCCAGCAGATAGCGGCAGAATTCATGATCGACAGGCATGGCTGCGGGCGTCTTGGGGAACACATAGAACGCGCCATCCGGCAGTTCACAGTCAAGCCCGGCTGCATTCAGCCCCGCGACCACCAGATCGCGCCGCGCCAACATCTCGGCCCGCCGCTCGGCCAGCAAGTCCTGCGGACCGGTCAGCGCCGCCAGCGCCGCCGCCTGCGCGATGGAACAGGCACCCGAGGTGATCTGCCCCTGCACCGCCACCATCGCCTTGATCAGCGACGCCGGGCCAATACCCCAGCCGATGCGCCAGCCGGTCATGGAATAGGCCTTGGACACGCCGTTCACGATCAGGGTCCGATCCGTCAGCTCCGGCACCGCTTGCACAAAGGGGGTAAAGGGAACATAGGCCAGATGCTGGTAAATCTCGTCCGAGATCACCCAGACATGCGGATGGCCTTCCAGCACCGCGCCCAGCGCCTGCAACTCGGCTTGCGAATAGATGGCGCCGGTGGGGTTCGAAGGCGTGTTGAGCAAGAGCCAGCGCGTGCGCGGGGTGATTGCGGCCTCAAGCTGCGCGGGCGTCAGCTTGAATCCCTGCTCGCCCGGACAATCCAGCACCACAGGCACACCACCTGCCAACCGCACCATATCGGCATAGCTGGTCCAGAAGGGCGCGGTGGTGATCACCTCGTCGCCTGAATCGAGTGTGGCGAGGAACGCACCCGCCAGCACCTGCTTGGCCCCGGTCGAAATGATCACATTGGCAGGCTCTACCCCAGCCTCGGCAGCAATCGCCGCGCGCAGGGCCGGAGTGCCTGCCGTCGCGGGATAGCGGGTCTGGCCCGCCAGCGCCGCCTGATGTGCGGCCTCGATCACGTGAGCGGGCGTAGGGAAATCCGGCTCGCCGGTGCTGAGCGCGATGACATCCACACCCCCGGCCCTCAGCCGGGCGGCATGTTCAGAGATCTGGACGATTTCCGACAGTTCGATGCCATCGAGCCGTCCGGCCCGCTTGAACCCGGTCACGCCGGTCTGGATGGTCATGGCGCCCTCACAGTAGCCCTAGAAGTTTCCCGCAACATTTCGCGCTGGATAACGCAAAAAACCAGTGATATTTCATTGAAAAGGTATGAGGAAAAGGCATGTGATTACACCTCGGCGATTTCTTCCTTCGATTTCCTCTCTGCTGGCGCTTGAGGCCGTAGACCGGCTTGGCAGCGCCACGGCCGCAGCAGAGGAACTGTCCCTGACCCAAAGCGCCATCAGTCGCCAACTGAAGGTGATGGAAGAGCAACTCGGCGTCGAACTGATCCAGCGCACACAAATGCGCCTGCACCTGACCTCGGCCGCCCAGGATTACGTGAAGACGGCACGAATGGTGCTACAGCACCTGGCGCAGGCCTCGCTCAAGCTCAAGGCCAACCCGACAGGCGGCACGCTCACCCTGTCCATCCTGCCTGCTTTCGGCATGCACTGGCTGGCGCCGCGGCTCCAGGATTTCGCCCGCCGCCACCCCGAGGTGACGATGAACCTCAACACCCGGCTGAAACCTTTCGACTTCGAAAGCGAACCCTCGGACGCCGCCATTCATTTCGGGCGAAAAGATTGGGCCGGTGTGCAATATCTGCCAATCATGCGCGAAGAGGTTCTGCCGGTCTGCGCGCCAGGCGTGCGAGGCGAAGGCAACCCAGATCTCGAATGGCTAAAAAACGCCCCCCTGTTGCATCTCGACACCCGGCCCGATGCCTGGGAGCGCTGGTTTGCTGCCCAGGGCCAACCGGAAACGGGACTGCGCGGGATGCTGTTCGACCAGTTCTCGACCATGATTCAAGCCACCATACACGGGCTCGGCGTTGCCTTGCTGCCCTCATACCTGGTGGAGCAGGATATGCGAACCGGCCGATTGGTGCTTGCCTGGAACGGACCGGCGGTCAGTCTCGGTGATTACTTTCTGGTCTGGCCACAAAATCGCGCCGAACCGCAGCCGTTGAAATCTTTCCGAACCTGGTTGCAGACACGATTGAGCCGGGAGCGCCCTTGAGCGGCCTGGCGAGGGGCGCAGCCCCTCTTGCCCTGCGGGCAATTCACCCCGGAGTATTTTTTTCACCAGAAAGAAGCGCAAGATCCGGTCAGTCCTGCTTCTTTCTGGTTACAAATACTCCAGGGAGTTTGAGGGACAGTGTCCCTCAACGAAGAATCGTGCGCGCCGCAGGCGCACGATTTGATTTCGAACGGATCAGACGTCCATCGACCGGGCGATCAGTTCCTTCATGACCTCGTTTGTGCCACCATAGATCATCTGCACCCGGGCATCGGCATAGAGCCGCGCGATGGGATATTCCATCATGAAACCGTAACCGCCGAAGAGTTGCAGGCATTCGTGCATGATCTCGTTCTGAACCTCGGAGCCGTAGTATTTCACCATCGAGGCAGTCGCGGCGTCCAGTTGCCCGGCCTCGAGCCGTGCGATGCAATCATTGACGAAACTGCGCAGCACCTCGGCCTTGGTCTTGCATTCGGCCAGTTTGAAGCGGGTATTCTGGAAATCCATCACCCGCTGGCCGAAGGCCTTGCGTTCCTGCACGTATTTCACCGTCTCGGCGATGGCGAAGTCGATGGCGCCCAGCGCCATGATGCCGATAGTCAGCCGTTCCCAGGGCAGCTGTTTCATCAGTTGGTAGAAGCCCTGCCCCTCTTCCGGGCCGATGAGGTTGGTCATCGGCACCTTGACGTCCTCGAAGAACAGCTCGGCGGTATCGTTGGCCTTCATCCCCAGCTTCTTGAGGTTGCGGCCCCTGCGGAACCCCTCGGCGCCTTCGGTTTCCAGCGCGATCAGCGATACACCCTTGGCGCCCAGGCTCTTGTCGGTCTTGGCGACCACGATGATCAGGTCGGCGCTCTGGCCATTGGTGATGAAGATCTTGGACCCGTTGATCCGGTAGGAATTGCCGTCCTTCTCGGCAGTGGTGCGCACCGCCTGCAGGTCCGACCCGGTGCCCGGCTCGGTCATCGCGATGGCACCCACCATCTCGCCCGAGGCGAGTTTCGGAAGCCATTTCGCCTTCTGCTCGTCGCTGCCGTAGGCGGTGATGTAATGTGTCACGATAGACTGGATGCCATAGCCCCATCCCGCATCCCCGCGCGAGGTCTGTTCATAGATGGTGACCGCGTCAAAGCCCATGCCGCCGCCGACGCCTCCGAATTCCTCTGGGATGGCCCCCGCCATCAGCCCTGTCTCGCCGGCCTTGCGCCAGAAATCCCGATCGACGACACCGTTGTCGACCCAGGTCTCGATATTGGGAACCAGTTCGTCATCGAGGAACCGGCCTGCCGCCTCGGCGAACATGCGGTGTTCGTCGGTGACCCAGGCCGCTGTGCTGGTGAAAAGGGACATGTCATTCTCCGATATCAGTTTTGCTCAGGCTACGCGCGGACCCGATTCAAGCCAATCGGGGTGACGCGGCGTTCCGGGAATGCAACGCAACGTCCTTGACCGTCAGCCCGCCACCCGATGGCGCGCGCCCTTGGCAGGAGGGGTTTCAGCGCCTCCGGCAAAGCATTGTGCGATCGACATCCATTCGGCGGCGACGGGCCCTTCGACCCGCAACGAGGTGTCCGCGATATTGCGGGTCTGGGCCACCACCTGAGCGAATTCGACGGCGGAGCCTGAGATGCGGTTTTCGCCCGGCTCGCCGAAGGTCCAGACAGCACCCGACGGAGCCGTCAGCTCCAGCATGGGCATCGTTTCCGGCACCGGGCGGCCATGCACCTTGTAGGACCAGCCGAAGGTGTTGACGCCAAGCACCACGATGTTCTTCACCCGGTCGGCCTCCGGCCGCGCAACGCCCAGAATGTCGAAGACCTCCTGACCATGCGCCCAGGTTTCCATCTGACGCGCGGTGATCGACGAGCGGACGGACATTTCCGGGCCGGCCCATTTCACCCGGCGTCTGGGGTCGAGCGCGGCCCAGCGGCGGCCCATGTCGGAATAAAGCGCCTTCCAGGCCTCGCGCAGATATTCACCGCGTTCTGTGATCATCGCGTTCTCGGTGGCGCGGAAACCCTGTTTGCCGATCCCGGCAAAGGTTTCCGCCAGCCGCGCCTGAAATGCGGCCTCGTCGGTCAGCGACAAGTCCGCCATCTGGTTCCAGAAATGCAGATGCACCAGGACGTCGTTCAAGGTCCACCCCTTGAACTGGGTCACAGTCTCCCACCGTGCGCCCGAGACGCCTGCCAGCACCGCATGCAAAGCCTCGCTTTCGGCCAGGAAATCGCTTGCCTGTTCCATCTTCATTCCTCCAACATCGCCATCAGCCGTTCGACGGCCCCAAGATAGTCGCGCTTGAATTCCTGCACGACTTCGGTCGTAGAGGTCATCTGGTTCATCAGCCCGACCCCCTGCCCGACCCAGTATGTTGCCAGGTCAGCCGCGCCCGCGTGGCCACTCTGGGCCAGTTTCTCGATCCGCGCCAGCGCCGGTTCCGAGATCAGCGACTGGAACGGCATCGGCAGCGGGGACGGCCCCTGCGCCTCCCACGCCTCGGTCCAGGCCGATTTCAGCTGGCGCGAGGTCTTGCCGGTGCGCGAACGGGACCGGACGGTATCAGAGGACGTGGCCGCCAGCATCTTGTCCTTGACCACCTGGCTCGGTTCGCCCTCGGTCGTGGTCAGCCAGACCGAGCCACACCAGGCGCCGGCAGCGCCCATCGCCATGGCCGCCGCCATTTGCCGGCCGGTCACGATGCCGCCCGCCGCAAGCACGGGGGTGTTGCCGGCGACCGAGACCACCTCGGGCACCAGAACCATGGTCGAGATCTCGCCGCAGTGGCCACCCGCCTCACCACCGGCGGCGACCAGGATATCGACCCCGGCCGCGACCTGCCGTTCGGCATGTTTCTTCGATCCGACCAGAGCCGCCACCGGCACGCCCGCCGTTCGTGCGCGATCCAGCATGATCCGTGGCGGCGTGCCCAGCGCGTTTGCGATCAGCCGGATGGGAAAGGAGAAGGCCACATCAAGCATCTCCGCGGCCCCGCCGCTTTCGAGATTGTGCGAGAAATGCAGCATCGCGCGACGGCGTTCGTCCAGATCGCCGCTGCCGACACCGGCGCGGGCCAGCGTTTCCTCGACAAAGGCCAGGTGGTCGGCCGGCAACCCGGCAAGCAACTGGTCGTCGGTAAGCGAGACACCCTGCCGCTGGATCGAGGTGGGCACGATCAGGTCGACACCATAGGGCTTGCCGCCGCAATTGGCGTCGATCCATTCCAGTTCGGTCCGAAGCTGTTGGGGCGTGTACATCACCGCGCCGAACACGCCCATGCCGCCGGCGCGGCTGACGGCGGCGACCACGTCGCGGCAATGGCTGAAGGCGAACAACGGGAATTCGATCCCCAATTCCCGGCACAGCGCGGAATTCATGCGTCGATATCCTCTTCGATCTCGATCATCGCGTCGCCGGCGGCAAGGCTTTGGCCGGGTTTCACATGCACCGCCTTGATCCGTCCCGTGACCGGCGCCGCAATCTGGTGCTGCATCTTCATCGCCTCCAGCACGGCCAGGGTGTCGCCCCTCGCGACAAGCGCGCCGGTTTCGACCGCAATCGCCTGCACAAGCCCCGGCATCGGCGCCACGACGCGCCCGCCCGCCTGTGCTGCGTCATCCTGCGCACCGGGCCGCAGACGCCGGGCCGACAGGCGCAAGGCACCGGTTGCCAGAAACACGGTGTCGCCTGCGACATGCGCCGTCAGGTCATGGGTCGTCTCTCCGATAGATGCGCGCAAACCGTTGCCTTGCGCGACCAGTGAAATGTCGAATTGCGCTTCGCCGACACCGATCCGCCACCCCCCCGGAAAGGCACCGGCACTGCACGCAAGGACTTCCTCGCCGATTGCCAGCGACAGGCCGCGCGGCAGCAGGAGTGCACTGGACCAGCCCAGCTGGTCGGCGGCGATATGGCCTGCCCGGGCGAGGGCATTGTCGCGGTCGTGCTGCATCAGCAGCGCCGCCGCCAGTGCCGCCATCGACGGATCGGTCGCCGTTCGGGCATAACCGTCCGGCCACGCCCGCGCCAACAGGCCGGTTGTCGCCGCGCCCGCAGCAAACTCCGGCAGGGCCAGCACATCGGCCAGAAAGGTGCTGTTCGTCGGTGTGCCAAGCAACACGCTGTCCTCGACGGCCCGTATCAGCCGCGTCCGCGCCACCTCTCGCGTGGGACCGTGCGCGATGATCTTGGCCAGCATGGGGTCATAGTGCGGCGAGATCTCCTGTCCCTCCACGACACCGGCATCGACCCGTACGCCCGCTCCGGCAGCAGGCCGCCAGCGCAGCACCGGACCGGTTGCGGGCAGATAGCCGTTGGCCGGGTCTTCGGCATAGAGCCGCACCTCGATGGCATGACCTTCGAGCCGGACATCATCCTGTGTCAGGGGCAGCGCTTCGCCTTGCGCCACCCGGATCTGCCATTCCACCAGATCAAGCCCCGTCACCATTTCGGTCACCGGGTGTTCGACCTGGAGACGGGTGTTCATCTCGAGGAAATAGAAGGCCCCCGCGGCATCGAGCAGGAATTCGACCGTGCCCGCGCCGCGATAATCGACCGCGCGTGCGGCGGCCACCGCCGCCGCCCCCATCTCGGCCCGCAGGTCGGGTGTCATCACCGGGCACGGCGCCTCTTCGACCACCTTCTGGTGGCGGCGCTGCACCGAACAGTCCCGCTCGCCCAGGTGGATCACGTTGCCATGCGCATCGGCAAAGACCTGGAACTCGACATGACGCGGTTCGAGGATGGCCTTTTCCAGGATCAACTCCTCCGATCCGAAGGCGCCCAGCGCCTCGGACCGGGCACGCGCCAGCGCCTGTGTCAACGCCTCGGTCTGTTCGACCAGCCGCATGCCCCGCCCGCCGCCGCCAGCCGCGGCCTTGACCATCAAGGGGAACCCGATCTGCCCGACCGCGCGGGTCATGGCAATGTCCGACTGGTCCGTCCCTTCATAGCCCGGCACACAAGGCACACCCGCCGCGATCATCATCCGCTTGGCCCCGGCCTTGTTGCCCATCGCCTCGATCGCGTGCGGCTCGGGACCGATGAAAACCATCCCTGCTTCGACGACCGCCGCCGCAAAGGCTGCGTTTTCGGACAGGAACCCATAACCCGGGTGGATGGCGCCCGCTTTCGTCCGCTCTGCCGCATCCAGGATGCACTCAGCGTCAAGATAGCTGTCGCCGACCGGACCCTCCCCGATCCAGACGCTTTCATCCGCCAGAGCCACGTGCGGAGCATCCGCATCGGCGCTGGTATAGACCGCCACCGTGCGCAGACCCATTGCCCGCGCCGTGCGGATCACCCGCACCGCGATCTCGCCGCGGTTGGCGACCAGTATCGTGTCGAATGCCATGCTCTCAGACCTCCGTCCAACGGGATTTGCGTTTTTCAAGGAATGCCGAAAGCCCTTCGCGCGCCTCGTCGGAGAGCAGCGCGGTTGCAAAACTCCCGGCGGCGGCCTGCCGCTGTTCCTCGCGCGACTGGAACGGCAGTTCCAAGAGTTGCCGCTTGATCGCGGCCACCGCCTGCGGCGCGGCAGGGGCCATACTCCGCCGCAGTTCGGCCAAGGCCGCATCCATGCCGCCTACCGGAGCAAGCCGGTCGACAAGACCGATCTCCCGCGCTGCTTCTCCGCTGACGCTCTCACCACTCAGCATCAGCCGCCGCGCCGTCCGCAGGCCCAGCCGCGCCACGACAAAGGGCGCTATCTGCGCGGGTGTCAGCCCCAGCCGCACCTCGGACAGGGCAAAGCGCGCGGTTTCCTCGGCCAGAACCATATCGCCACAACAGGCCAGCCCCAGCCCCCCCGCCATGGCGGCACCCTCCACGGCCATGACCGTGAGTTGCGGCAGGCCCGCCACCGCATCAAACAGGCTCGCCGCCTGCAGGCTGAGCGCCAACACATCGGCACGACTGGATGCCCCCCGCAACACCCCCTCGAACGCCTTCAGATCGCCCCCCGCGCAGAAAACACCGCCACGTCCGCGAAAGACGACGCCGCGCAGGTCGCTGTCGCGAAGCGCCGCGCAAAGGACCAGCAGATCCCGGACCCTGCCGGGCGTCAGCGGATTGCGCGCCTGCGGCGCGTTGAACCAGACCGTCAGCCAGGACCCTGCCGGTTCCAACTCGTAGTGATCGGAAACCGGCAGCATCAGAACCTCGCCACGCCATAGCTGCCCCGCTTGACCCGCCGCACCCGCGCCTCGCGCACCGTTTCCAGGCAGAAGCCCAGCACCCGCCGCGTGTCGCGCGGGTCGATCACTCCGTGATCGAGACACCGGCCCGAGGTATGAAACGCCCCGGCCTGCCTGTCGAAATGCGCCGCAATCAGCGCCGATTGCTTGGCCAGGCGGTCCTCGTCGACCTCTTCTCCCTTGCGCTTCGCGCCCGCGCGGGCGACCATCGCCATGGTGCCCGCCGCCTGCTCGCCCCCCATCACGCCGGTGGTGGCATTGGGCCAGGCGAACAGGAAATCGGGCGCGTAGGCATAACCCGACATGCCGTAGTTGCCGGCGCCGAAGCTTGCCCCGATATAGAGCGTGATGCGCGGCACATCGACCGAGGTCACGGCCTGGATCATCTTGGCACCGTGCTTGATCATCCCGGCCTGCTCGTAGGCGGTTCCGACCATGTAGCCGGTGGTATTGTTGAGAAAGATCAAAGGCGTGTCGGACTGCCCGCACAGCTGGATGAACTGCGCCGCCTTGGTGGCCCCTGCCGGGTCAATGGGGCCGTTGTTGCCAATGATCCCTACCGCGATTCCGTTGATCGCCGCCTGCAGGCAAACCGTCGAGACCCCGTATCGCGGTTTGAAATCCTGAAACTCGGACCCGTCCACGATCCGCGCCACCACCTCGCGCACGTCATAGGGGTGGCGATAGTCGGTGGGCACCAGCCCCGCGATGTCGTCGATGTCATAACGGGGCAGGGCAAAGTCGCGTGTCGGTTGCGGCGGCAGCGTCTTGTTCCAGTCGAGCGCCGAGATCACATCGCGGGCCAATTCGATCCCGTGCGCATCGTCCTCGGCCAGGTATTCCACGAGACCACTGGTCTCGGCATGCATCTCGGAGCCGCCCAGGTCACGGTCGTTCGCAACCTCGCCCGTGGCCGCGCGCACCAGGGCCGCGCCGGCGAGGGCGGCCATGCCGTTCTTTTTCACGCCCACGACATAATCGGCCAGCCCCGGCATATAGGCGCCACCCGCCGTCGAAGGCCCGTGCAGAACGGCGAGGTTCGGGATTCCCGCCGCCGACAACCGGGCAAGGTTGCGGAACAGTTTGCCGCCATTGGCCCAGAACTCGACCTTGTACTCCATCAGGTTGGCGCCGGCGCTTTCGACCAGATGCACGAAGGGCAGCTTCTGTTTCAGCGCGATCTCCTGCGCGCTCAGGAACGCCGCACCGGACATTTCGACCATGGCGCCGGCCTTGATTCCGCTGTCATCGACCACGATCATGCAGCGCACACCGGCAATGAAGCCGACACCGACGATGACCGAGGCACCGGGAACCGATTTCTCGGGGTTCGACGTGTCGACCATATAGCCGGCAAGGCTGTGCAGTTGCAGAAAGGGCAGGCCAGGGTCCAGCAGGCGCGCCAGCCGGTCGCGCGGGGTGATCTGGCCACGCGCCTCCATCCGTTCGCGCCGCTCCTCCGACAGGGCCACCGGCCGCGCCTCGAGCGCGCGCAACTGATCGACCAGCGCCAGCATGTCGGCGCGGTTGCGGGCGTAGGTTTCGCTGTCTTTCACAACCAGGCTGACAAAGCTCATGGGGTCCTCCGCTTCAGGCGTCCGGGATCAGTCCGGCCGGCACTGGTACCGGCAGAGACAGGAGTTCCTGGGCAAAGGCCTTGCCCTGCGGGTCGTTGCGCAAGCTGGCAACCCCGCCGCCCCCGAGCACCCGCGTCATCACGATGTTCATCGAATGGGTTCCGGGCAAGTAGAAACGGCTGACATCCGCCGGAGATTTTTCGTCGAAAAATCTCAGCACCGCCTCTGGCGAAAGTGCGGCCCAGATATGCGGCATGTAGGCCGGATTTCGGGCGATCACGCCAATATTGGCGCTGTCGCCCTTGTCGCCGGATCGTGCCCAGGCGAGGTCTTCAAGCGGGCGCAGGACCATTTCCAGGCCGCTTTCCGGTGGTTCCGGGGTCTGCGCGGCGCCAAGCGCGATGTCCCGCAGGGGCAGGTCCGTCGGTTCAAACGCGATCTCGGACCCGTCGAGCGATATCTTGCAGTGCAGGGCATCGGCCTCGATCAGGCAGGAAAACAGCGCCACCACCGGCGAGGGTTTCGGCCTTCCGCCGCCTGTAAAAAAATGCAGGCCCGGCGGGGTCGCCAGCGCCGCCCCCACAAGCTCCTTGAGGAACAGCCCGACCGCGCGCGCATCGTCGTGGCGCACCGCCGCCTTGAAGGCGATCTCTTCCGCGCCACCTGTTTCCGGCGCTCCGCCGAACGCTTCGAAACAGACGTCGCGGTAGTCGGGCGCACCCAACGCGCCGAGCCGCGCGCGCGCGCGGCCCAGCCCCGCCTGCGCAAAGGCCCTTGCCTTGTCACGCGCCGCGCGCCCGGTCATCTGGAACACCATGCCGCCGCGATATCCATCCGCCCAGGTGACTGAGACCTTGAGCCGGCCGGTCGGCGCCTGCCCGCGCGCGCCCGTCACCCGCACCCGGTCCGGGCCGCCCTGGACGAGCGTGACGCCGGTAAAGTCGCAGACCACATCTGGCAGCAGATAGGCGCGCGGATCATCGATCTCGTAGAGCATCTGCTCGCCCACCGACGCGGGCGAGACGATGCCGGTGGTGCCTTTGGGCTTGGTCAGGATGAATTCGCCGTCCGCAGAAACCTCTGCGATCGGATAGCCAATCCGCGCGATATCACCTGCTGCTTCCCAATCGGTGAAATTGCCGCCGGTCGCCTGCGGGCCGCATTCCAGCAGATGCCCGGCCAGCGATCCCGCCGCCAGCAGGTCGTGCCCGCCCATGTCCCAGCCGAAGCGGTGGATACAGGCCGCCAGCGTCAACGCGCTGTCCGCGCAGCGCCCGGTGATCACGATATCGGCCCCGGCGCGCAGGGCTGCAACCACCGGACCCGCGCCGAGATAGGCGTTCATCGAGGCGATGCGGTCCGCCGGGGGCATCGCCGCGCCGGTGAACATCTCGGTGCAGCCCGAGAATTCGGCCAGGCGTGGCATCAGATCGTCGCCCTCGACCACCGCCACCCTCAGCGACAAGCCCGCCTCGGCGATCCTGTCGCGAAGCGCGGCCGCGCAGGCCGCCGGATTGACCCCGCCCGCATTCGACAACACCCGCACACCGCGCGCGGCAATGGCCTGGAGGTTGCGGCCCATCGCCTCGGTCACGAAATCGGTGGCATAGCCCTGCGCGGGGTCCTGCATCCGCGCGCGCGCCAAGATCGACATGGTGATCTCGGCCAGGTAGTCGTAGACCAGCACGTCCACCCCCGCCGCCAGTAGCTGCGCGGTGGCATGGGGCGCCTCACCCCAGAAACCGCAGGCCCCGCCGATCTTCAGAACATCCGTCACGCCACGTCCTTTCCCGGCCCTTCCAGACGGCACTTTACAGACCGCCCGTTCTGTTTTTAAGTTGCCTCTGGCCGCAGCGTCGGTCAACGGAAAAACCCGTGACGTGACGGAACATGAACGAGAGCGAAAAACCCACCCCGCAGGACCGGCGCTCGAAGGCGACGCAGACCAGGATCATCCGGGCGACGATCACCTGCCTCGACAGGCTGGGATATGCCGAAACCACCTTTGCCCGCATCCAGGCCAGGGCGGGCGTGTCGCGCGGGGCGATCACCCACCACTTCCCCACCCGCCAGGCACTGGTCGCCGCCACGGCGATGGAGTTGCTCGCCAATGCTCTGGGACCGGTCGAGCGCCGCGCCACCAGCGCAGACCGGCCCGAGCCGGTGCGCGATCTGATCACCCGCGCCTGGGATCAGGTGGTGAATTCGGCGGGAGGCCGGGCCATGGTGGAAATCCTGGTGGCCTGCCGGACCGACAAGGAACTCTACCGCCTGCTGGAACAGCGCCTGCACGACTGGGACGCGCAAAGCCGCGCGTCGATCACCCACGCCTATCGCGGCGCGGGCGTCGATCCGGACGATGCCGAACTTCTGTGGAGCATGACACGAAACTTCCTGCGCGGCCTCGTGCTGCACGAAAAATTTGTCTCGGACACCGCCTATCTGGCGCGCATGGTCGCGCGGTTCGCCGACCTCATGGAAACACAACTCGTCGCCTTGCCCGCAAAGGACATGCCATGACCTGCCCTTCTCCCTTCATGACGCCCGAGCGCGAAGCCTATCGCAACACGCTCAAGCGGTTCTTCGACACCGAGGTGAAACCGAATATCGAAGCATGGGAGGCCGCACAGGCGGTCCCCCGGGCGTTGCATCGGCAACTGGGCGAACTGGGCGTCTTCGGCTTTGGCGTGCCCGAAGAATACGGTGGACTGGGGTTCGACGATGCCTTCATGCGGGCCGACTATGCCGAACTGGCCTTTGGTTGTGGCGCGTCGGGCGTGGCGGCGGCCGTGGGCGGGCGGTCGATCTCGATCGGGCCGATGGTGCGGTTCGCGCCGGAGGCATTTCGCCGGACCGTGCTGCCCGAGATCGTGCAGGGCCGGATGAACTCGGCGCTGGCGATCACCGAACCCGGAGGCGGGTCGGATGTGGCCAGCCTGACGACCCGGGCCGAACGATCGGGCAAAGGCTGGGTGCTGAACGGGGCCAAGGCCTATATCACCGGGGGCATGGACGCGCAGTGGTTCGTCGTCGGCGCCCGCACCGGGGGGCCGGGTCTTGCCGGCATCTCGCTCTTCCTGATCGAAGCGGACACCCCCGGCTTCAGCCGCACCCCGCTGGGCGGCAAGATGGGCTGGCATTGCTCGACCCAGGCAATGCTGCATTTCGATGACTGCCAGGTGCCGGAACAGGCGCTGATCGGGCCCGAGAACAAGGGGTTCATCGCCATCATGAACAATTTCAACCACGAACGCCTTGCGATGATCGCGGGCGGGTTGGGAATGATGCGGCTCTGCTATGACGCGGCCCTGGATTGGGCGCGGGAACGGCGCACCTTTGGCAAAAGGCTGATCGAACACCAGGTGATCGCGCACAAGTTCGCCGAGATGTCGGCACGCATCGACATGACCGAAGCCTATCTGGAACGCATCTGCTGGGCCATGAACCAGGGCCTGATGCCCGCCGCCGAAATCGCCAAGGCCAAGGTGCAATCGACCAGGGCGCTGGAATTCGTGGCCTCGGAGGGCATGCAGATCTTCGGTGGCGCGGGATACCTCGTCGGCAACCCGGTGGAGCGGGTCTGGCGCGAGGTCAAGGTGATGGCGATCGGCGGCGGATCCGAAGAGATCATGCGTGACCTTGCCGTCCGCCAGATGGGGCTGGCGGGCCAATAGCCCGTCAGTTCGACACGTAGCCCGCGACCACCTGCAACAGCTTGAACGCGGTCGCGGCGTCGTTCTCGACCACGGCCAGGAACTCTTCCTCGCCGATGCGCAGGCAGGTGATGTCGGTTTCGGCCACCATGCTCAGCGCGCGGGGCACCTTGCGGATCAGCCCCAACTCACCCACCAGCCGCCCCGGACCGACCCTGGCGATCAGTTGATCCTCTTCGCCGTCGCGCGGCAGGTACAGCCCGGCCTCACCTTCGATTATCATGTAGGCGCCATCGGTCGGTTCGTCGTCCTTCAGGAACACGACCTCGCCCGCCTTGGCATTGTACCAACGCGCACCGAAAGCGAGCAGGCGAAGCTGCCGCCGGTCGAGACCGGAAAACAGCGGCGTCTGCTCCAGGGCGCGCAGCTTGCGAGTCAGGTCGGCCGAAGCGGCGCTGTCCTCTTCCTGCTGCTGCGGTACTTCTTCGGTCACGATCCGGCCCTGCTGCACTTCGATGAAAAGATCGAAAACAGCGGGATTCTGAAACGAATCGTTCAGATAGATCAAGGTCGTGTCCGGCAATAGTTCGCGCAGGTTGCGATAAACCGCGATCTGCGTTTGCATGTCGTAGCTGGCCAGAGCACGATCCATCACCAGAATATCCGGCCGTTTGATCGTCGCCCGGGTAAAGGCCAGAGGTTCGGCAAAGATCGCCGGAACGTTCTGCCCGCCAAGCGCCACCGGAATATCGTAGATCAACTCGATCACCAGCGGCCTTACGCCATGTTCGGCCAGGACATCGGCGATCAACTTGCGCAACTCGTCCGTACGCGACCCGCGAACTTCGCTCACCTTTCCGAAGAACGCGTTCTCCAGAACGTTCAATCCCGGCGCGAAACTGTCCGGGTCCAACGGCGCGAACACATCGTCGAGGCTGTTCATCAGGGCTGCGGAATGGCTCCGGCGCAGTTCGAGAATGCGGGCCTTTACCTCGTCCGAGAACGCCGGGCCGATCTGGTCGGCCGATATCCGGAACGGCACCGCCAAGAGGCCGGCCAACTGCCCGTCATCCAGCGCCCGCGCCCCTTCGGCGCGTGTCTTTTCGACCAGGCTCAGGGCCGTTTCATAGGTGCGCGGCTCCAGGTTGAGCTTGCGGAACAACGGGTGATCGGTCCCGTCCAGACCAAAGATCTGGCGCAACATGTCGATCACGTCCTGGGTCAGGCTGACCAAAGGCTCGTCCAGCCCGATCTCGCGGATCTGGGCCAGGAAATCGGTCTGTCCGGCCAGTACCTCGGGGGTGAACGGCGAGCGCGGGGTGGCAAACAACAGGTTTTCGGCGACGGGCAGCGCCGGATTGTACTGTTCGGGATCGAAAAGATAGGCCTGCCCGCCGAGTCCGGCGCGCTCGACGGCGGCTTGCACCACCGGACGCAACGACACCAGTCGCGCCGCCAGATCCGGATGGTCCGCCTCGGAAAACACCTGCTCGGCACCACGCCGGTACAAGGTTGCGCCCGTCCCCAGACCTTCGACCAGTTTCAGCCACCAGTCGCGCAGCGCCGCCGGGTCCTGGAAACCGGCCAGCCCCGGCTCCAGCCAGTCGCTGTGATAGGGATCGGCGCTGTTTCCCGCGCGCAGCGTTTCAGCATGGAACTCCGGGTCGCCGCTGTCTTCCTGCGGCCGCACCCGCATCGGCATCATCACGTTGTCGCCAAAGCTGCCCTGGAACATGACCGGGCGGGATGTTGCAAGGCCGATGCGTGACGCGATCACCATCTGGTGCAGGTCCGATAGGTTGTGGTCGCCAATTCTCAGATTGCCGCTTGCGGGAAGCACCTCGCGCGTCAACAATTCAGACAGCGCCCGTCGGTCTTCCTCGCTGGACGCGGCGATGCCGATCACCTTGCCGCCGGGCAGGGTCACGTCGAGATCGTCGAGCACCAGATTGCCGTCGCCATCGCGCACCGAGACATGGTCAAGCACGATGTCGCCGGTCAGACGCGGGCGATCTTCGGGAAACCCCTTGAACTTTTCCTCGTCCAGCATGCCCTGGGGCGCGAACCGGTCCAGGATCACTTCCCAACGCAACGACATGTCCTGTGTCTGGTTGTAATAGGCCAGCAATTCCTTCCACGGGCTGGACAGATCCTTGTAGGCTGCCAGCGCCGCAACCAGCGCCCCCAGCGAAACCTGCCCCTGCAAGACCAGAAAACCGCCGATCGAATAGAAGAAGAAAGGCGTCAGCTGACCGATGAAGTTGTTCACGAATTTCATGAAGAACTTCTTCTGGTAGATGTCGAAACGGATCAGGTAGAGCCGACCAAGCTGGTAACTGAGCATCGCCATCCGCCAGGGCCAACCCGCGTTCGACCTGAGGGTGGCAGCCCCGGCCGCGTTCTCGCCGATCTGCGCGGCGAGAACCCGAACCTCCTGGATGCGCTTCTTGTTGAGAAGGTTGATCTGGCGCTGCATCCGCGGAATCAGCCAGGCTTGCAGCGGGATCAGGGCAATGGCCGCCACTCCGAACCAGAAACTCTGCAGGAACAGGAACGACAGGATGGTGATCATCTGTCCTGCCTGCAGGACCGGCTGGCTGATCATGTCGCCCATCAGCCCGCCCATCGGCTCACTTTCGGCCGTGACCATCGACACCAGCTCGCCTTGGCTGACCCTTTCGAAATAGGGCTGCGGAAACCGCAGGATGCGCGAGATCAACAGATACCGGAAACGGCGCAGCATCCGTTCCGACATCACGCCCTTCATCGTGTTGATCTTCATCTTCATCAACCCGTGCGCCAGAACCGCAATCAGGAATGCGGCACACAGGATGGCGAGATACGTGACCTGGTCGAAGGTAAAGCCCCACTTCTCGATGGTCGGGCTGGCAGCGCCGATCGCATCGTTGATGATTCGCTTGGGCAGTTCCAACGTCAGGTAAAGCAGCGGGAAAAGAGTGGAAGTCACCGCCAACAGGATCAACTGATCGCGCCTGGAATTCTTCCAGATGAATTGGAACAAGGTGCGTTCGATGGCTCCGCCCCCCAGAAAGCGTCGCGAGACAATTGTCACGGCAGGGACAGGCCACTGCAAATTTCGTCCAAAGTTAACGCGCAAGGTGGCCTGTACGCAACGGAATTGCTGCGGGATAATCAGCCGGCCATTAAAACTGAAAGGAGAGTGAACCAGTTCATTTTGCACCTCGCCGAGAATAGGCTACTCTGGCCTCAGGGGATGAAAACGGAGGAGATCCTGTTGCCAGCAACTATCGGCACAGTACTGATTTTGCTTTGCCTGTTTCAAGTAAAGCACATGCTTGCGGATTTCTTCCTCCAGACGCCGAGGATGCTTTCCGGGCGCTGCAAATACTGGCATCTCGGGCGCGCGCAACACGCCGGGGTTCATGCTGCCGGATCGGTTGTCGTGTTCCTGCTGGCCGGGTCGCCACTGGTTTTCATTCTGGTGTCCGTCGCCCTGGAATGGCTGGTGCATTTCAACATCGACTATGGCAAGGCCTTCTATTCCGATCAAAAGGAGCTCCAACCCAACCAGGCGAAGTACTGGTACGCGATGGGCTTCGACCAGTTCCTGCATCAGCTCACCTATCTCGCGATGACCTGGGCCTGGGTTTCCTTCGCCTTTTGATCAGGCGGCGCCCGCGCCTCCCAGGGCCAGATTGCACCAGAACGCCACGCCGTGCGGCATCGCGGCATCGTTGAAATCGTAGCCCGGATTGTGCAGCGGCATGGCCTGTGCGCCTTCGGTCCCGTTGCCCATCAGGATGAAGGCCCCCGGACGGTGCAGCAGGAATTCGGCGAAGTCTTCCGAGAACCCGACCCGGCCATACGCTCGGTTCACCTGTGCGCCCAGGGCCGCGGCATCGGCTGCGCGCCGCGTGCACTGCGGGTCGTTGACCAGCGGCCGGAAAGATGTCGAGTAACTCAGGCTGGCCTCTGCGCCCTGCGCGGCGGCAACCCCTTGCACGATCTCGCGCATGCGCGTTTCCATCCGCGTCGATACCAGTTCGGAAAAGCCCCGGCAATCGCCGGTGATCTGCACCCTGCCCGCCAGGACATTTCGCGCGCCATCCGTCTCGAAGCCGGTGACCGAGACCACCGCGTGTTCACCGGCGGGCACCGCCCGCGAAACGATGGTCTGCAACTGCATGACCAGCCCCGCGCCCGCGACGATGGCGTCGACGCCGGATTCGGGCATCGAGGAGTGTCCGCCACGTCCGGTCAGATGGATCTCGAAATTGTCCTCGAACGCGCAGAAGGGACCTTCCTGAATGCCGAACCGCCCCAGTTCGAGGCCCGGCATGTTGTGCAAACCGTAAATCTCGGACATTGGAAAACGCTCGAACAGCCCGTCGGCGATCATCGCTGCCGCGCCGTTGCCGTTCTCCTCGTCCGGCTGAAACAGGAAATGCACCGTACGGTCGAGACGTGTATCGCTGGCCAGTTTAAGCGCTGCGGCCAACAACATGGTCGAATGCCCGTCATGCCCGCAGCCGTGAAACCGCCCGTCATCGCGCGATCGGTGGGAAAATGTATTTGCTTCGACGATCGGCAGCGCATCCATGTCGGCGCGCAGGCCGATGGCCTGCCCCCCCCGATGCAGCGTTGCGACCACGCCGGCACCGCCTACGTCCCGCGCCACCTCCAGTCCCGCGCGTTCAAGAACATCGGCGATACGTCCGGCGGTGCGCGTCACCTCGAACCCGGTTTCGGGATGGGCATGCAGGTCACGGCGGAAGGCGACGGGATCGAAATCAATCATTGGCAACGGCGCCTTCGGACAGGATGACCAGAGGATTTGCCGGAGGCGCGTCTTCCGCCAGCAAGGCCGCGAGCCCGGCCGCGCCCGAGGGCGAGGTGCGATGGCCCGCCTGCACGGATTTGTCCGCCGCGGCAGCGGCCGCCGCGTCTGAAACCGTGACGAACCGGTCGGCCGTATGGCGGAGAATGTCGAATGCCAGCATCGACGGCACCTTGCAATCCAGCCGCCCCATGATCGATTCCGGCCCCGTGACCGTCACCACCCGACCGGCGGCGACCGATGCCTTCAGACAGGGGGCCGCGTCCGGCTCGACCACCACGATTTCCGGCTGGACCGTCCAGTCGCGCCGGATCATCCCGGCGATGGCCGCTGCCAGCCCGCCAACGCCAGCCTGCAAGTAAACATGGCTGGGCCAGTTGCTGTTCGCGGCAAAGCTGTCCCGCATTTCGCCGGCAATCACGGTATACCCTTCCATCACCAGCCGCGGCGGTTCGGTGTAGCCGGGCCATGACCCGTCGGCGAGATGCAGGGCGCCGGTGGTTTCCGCATCTGCAATGGCGGCGGCGACCGCTTCGTCGTAAACCGCCCCGGAACGGACCACCTCGGCCCCTTTGCCGCGAAGACGCGCCGCAAAACTTTCAGGAACCGTCGCCGCCAGATGGATGCGCGCCCGGGCGCCGAACAGGCGCGCGCCCGCCGCAACCGCCATACCGTGATTTCCGGCACTTGCGCAGACGAATGTCAGATCCGATGCGCGTGACCGGACGGCATCCGTGATCAGTTCCGCCGGCTCGTCGCAGCCCAGATGACGGGCCACCAGCCGGGCAACCGCGTAAACGCCGCCCAATGCCTTGAACGCGCCAAGGCCCATGCGCCGGCTTTCATCCTTGACCCACAGGTCCCGCCCGCCGATACGCGCACGCGTCAAAGGCGTCGCGACATAGGCCGGACAAACCGAGAGAAATCGAAGGGGTTCAGCGGGATCGAGGGGAAAATCAGCGTTTTTCATGTCTGGAGTCTACCGCACCCGAGTGATTGTATTTGGTCAATATTGACCGTATCTTCGGGAAAATTTCTCACAATTCAACAAAAGTCCGATGGATTCAATAGACGCCAAGATCCTTTCCCTCTTGCAACGCGACTGCCGGCTTGGGCTGGAGACCCTGGCGGCGGCCACTGGCCTTTCGGTGGCCTCGGTACAACGGCGGCTAAAGTCCCTCCGGGCTCAAAAGGTGATCGAAGCCGAGGTGGCGGTGCTTGATCCCGCCAAAGTGGGACAGTCGATGGGGTTCGTCGTGATGGTCGAACTTGAACGCGAAAGGCTGGACCAGATCGACGCCTTCGTCCGCCGCGCGCAGGCCGAGCCGAAGGTGCAACAATGCTACTACGTAACCGGCGAAGCCGATTTCTGCCTGATCTGCACCGCAGCGGACATGGAGGATTTCGAAGACCTGACCAAACGGCTGTTTTTCGAGGATTCCAACGTGCGGCGCTTCCGGACATCGGTGGTAATGGCGCGCCGCAAGGTCGGGCTTGAGGTTCCGGTCGGTTCAGGATGAATGGCGCCGCGCCGCCGAAGATCCGCTCGACGCATGCCTCCTTATCGTCATGCGGGCCGCATAAGAACCACGTCCAGCCGGTCAGGTCAAACCGCCCGTAACCGTGCCCGGCGCCACTCCCTCGCAGAGCATTTCGACCGGGCGTTGCCAACTATGGCCCGTCATAACGAGACCGGCCTGTTCCGCTTGATGGTTCGCAATACCACATTCGTTTGCGCGCTGGCGACCGCGGGCATGCGAAACAGAAACCGCTCCAGAAATGTGTTGTAGGCGGCCAGATCCTTGCACAGGACCCGCAGGTGATAATCCGCCTGTCCGGTGGTTGCGTAACAGTCCTGCACTTCGACACAGCCGTCAATCGCCCGGATGAATTCGACGATGCGGTCGGGGTCGTGACGCGTCAGGTGGACATGCACGATCGCCTCGAAACCAAGCCCCATCTCGGCGGGATTGACGACCGCACCATAGCGTTCGATCACGCCCGCCTCCTCCAGCGCACGCACCCGCCGCCACAATGCGGATGCGGACATACCCACCGCATCAGCCAGTTCAGCATTCGAGATTCGGCAGTCCTGCTGCAACAGCGTCAGGATTCGTCGGTCCCGGTCATCCAGCTCCATAATTGGCAAATCCCTTCACTTTCCCAGCCAAATTTGAAAAAATCCTTCGATAATCGGCGTATTTCTTATCCCAATTGGCGTAATTTTCCAATGCTTTCGGATTATCCTTTCCAATACAACAGATGTTTTCAGGACACCGCATGACCCATCCCGCCCCCGCCCTGCGCAGCTATGCGCTCGAGGATCGCTATGACCAGACCACCGGCCGCGTGTTCCTGACCGGCACGCAGGCTTTGGTCCGGATCATGATGGACCAGGCCCGCCGCGACCGCGCCGCCGGACTGAATACCGCCGGATTCGTGTCCGGCTACCGCGGCTCACCGCTTGGCGGGCTGGACCTTGAGATGTGGCGCGCCGGTGCGCGGCTGGAACAGGACCGCATCAGTTTCATGCCCGCAGTGAACGAGGATCTCGGCGCCACGGCCGTGCTGGGCGCGCAACAGGCGGTGCTCGACCCGGATTGCCAGTACGAAGGCATCTTCTCGATGTGGTACGGAAAGGGGCCGGGCGTGGACCGGTCCGGCGACGCGCTGAAACACGGCAACGCCTATGGCAGCGCGCCCAAGGGTGGCGTGCTGGTGGTTGCGGGCGACGATCACGGTTGCGTCTCCAGCTCCATGCCGCACCAGTCCGACGTGGCCTTCATGGCGTGGTTCATGCCGACGCTGAACCCGGCTTCGGTCGCGGAATACCTGGAATTCGGCGAATACGGCCTGGCACTGTCACGGTTTTCCGGCACCTGGGTCGGGTTCAAGGCGATCAGTGAAACGGTGGAAAGCGGCCGCTCGGTCGAGCTGCGCCCGGACAGGCAGTTCACCCTGCCGCAGATCGACCTGCCCGCGGGTGGCCTGCATGTGCGCCGCGCCGACCTGCCCAGCCCCGAAATCGAGACCCGCATCCAGGCCAAGCTGCGCGCCGTGCGCGCCTTTGCCGAGGAAAACCCGATCGACCGGCGCATCTACGACATCCCCAACGCCCGCTTCGGTTTCGTCACCACCGGCAAGGGGCATCTCGACCTGATGGAGGCGCTGCGCCTTCTGGGGCTGGACGAAGACAAGTGCCGCGACCTCGGGATCGACATCTACAAGGTCGGCATGGTCTGGCCACTGGCCCGACGCAACGCGCTGCGCTTCGTGCGCGGCAAGCAGGAGGTGCTGGTCGTCGAAGAGAAACGCGGCATCATCGAGAGCCAGTTCAAGGAGTATTTCTACGACTGGCCCGGCGACAAGCCGTACCGGATGGTCGGCAAATACGACGAACACGGCGAACCGCTGATTCCCTGGACCGGCGAGCTGAGCCCGCTGATGCTGGCCCCCGTGGTGGCCCAGCGCCTGCATGAATTCTTCCCCGAGGAGAACCTGCCCGCCCGTGCCCGCGCGCTGACCGAAACGCCGCCGCCCGTGATCGCGGTGCCGGGCGCCACCCGCACCCCCTATTTCTGTTCGGGCTGCCCGCACAATACCTCGACCAAGGTTCCCCAAGGCTCGCGCGCCAACAGCGGCATAGGCTGTCACGTCATGGCCAGCTGGATGAACCGTGACACCGATGGCTATGCCCAGATGGGCGGCGAAGGGGTACCGCATGTGGTGGCCAGCAAATTCAACGGCGGCAAGCATGTGTTCCAGAATCTCGGCGAGGGCACCTGGTATCATTCCGGTTCGCTGGCGATCCGGCAGGCGGTCGCGGCGGGCACCAATATCACCTACAAGATCCTCTACAACGACGCGGTGGCGATGACCGGCGGCCAGCCGGTCGACGGGCCGGTCAGCGTCTCGGGCATCGCCCAGACCTGCCGCGCCGAAGGCGTGGACCGCATCGCGCTGGTCTCGGACGACATCTCGAAGTTCGACCGCTCCGCGTTCCCCGCCGGCACCACTTTCCACGATCGGGCCGAGCTGATGCCGGTGCAGCGCGAGCTGCGCGAGATCAAGGGTGTCACGGTACTGATCTACGAACAGACCTGCGCCACCGAGAAACGCCGCCGCCGCAAGCGTGGCAAGATGGAAGACCCCAACCGCTTCGCCTGGATCAACGACCTGGTATGCGAGGGCTGTGGCGACTGTTCGGTCGAGTCCAATTGCCTGAGCGTCGAGCCGCGCGAGACCCCGCTGGGCCGCAAGCGCAAGATCAACCTGAGCTCCTGCAACAAGGATTTCTCCTGCCTCAACGGGTTCTGCCCCAGCTTCGTGACCGTCGAAGGGGTGACACGCCGCAAGAAGGCGGTCACACTGGACCTGAACCAGCTGGAAAACGGCCTGCCCGCTCCGCGCCTGCCGGCCCTGGCGGACCCGTTCGACCTGCTCGTGACGGGCGTCGGCGGCACCGGAGTCGTCACCGTGGGCGCTCTGATCACCATGGCCGCCCATCTCGAAGGGCTGGGCGCCTCGGTACTGGATTTCACCGGTTTCGCGCAGAAATTCGGCACGGTGCTCAGCTACATCCGGCTGGGCGCCAGCCCGGATGCGCTGCATCAGGTGCGCATCGACACCGGCGCGGCGGATGCGGTGATCGGCTGCGACATGGTGGTCAGTTCGGCGCCCAAGGCCTCGGCCCATTACCGGGCCGGCACACGGGTGGTGCTGAACCGGGCCGAGATGCCCACCGGCGACCTGGTGCTGCGGCGCGATGCCCAGTTGAACGTCGGGGCCCGCGAAGCCGCGATCCGCGCAGTTGTGGGCGCGGAGAACGTCGATGGTTTCAATGCCAACGATGCTGCCGAAACCCTGCTCGGGGATGCGGTCTTCGCCAATGTCATGATGCTGGGATATGCCTGGCAGCAAGGGTTGGTTCCGGTCAGCCAGACCGCGCTGGGACAGGCGATCCTGCTCAATGGCGTGGCGGTGGAGAAGAACCGTCTGGCCTTTGCCGTGGGGCGCGTGATGGCCACGGATCCGGTGCGACTGGAGGGCTACCGCGATACGAAATCCCGGGAAGAGACTTATGATCAGATGGTGGCGCGCCGCGCCGCGTTCCTGACCGAATATCAGGATGCAGCCTATGCGGATCGCTACAGAAAACAGCTGGCAAGCTTTCGCGCGGCAATGCCACAGGCGAGCGACGAAATCCTGCGGACTGCCGCGCGCAACCTGTTCAAGCTCATGGCCTACAAGGATGAATTCGAAGTGGCCCGGCTGATGACCTCGGAAAATTTCAAGCGCGAACTGGCCGAGACTTTCGACGGCGATTTCACGGTGAAATACCATATGGCGCCGCCGCTTCTGAGCCGGAAAACCGATGCCCGCGGGCGGACGGCAAAGCGCGCTTTCGGATCCTGGATGACGCCTGTCTTGCGGGGGCTTGCGCGGATGAAGGGGTTGCGTGGCTCGCGTCTCAATCCGTTCGGTTATCATGCCGAGGCCAGATTGCACCGCGAATTGACCGTTTGGTACAGCGACCTGATGGCGAATGTGCCATTTTGTACAGACCCCGAAACGGCGCTCGCGGCGCTCGAAACTGCCGATGAGATCCGTGGCTATGGCCCTGTGCGCATTGCCGCCGCCGCGCAGGCACGGGCCGAGGCCGCCCGTCTGCTGGACAGCCGGTGATCCGGCACCAGAAGCTGGGGGGCCAGCCCCCCAGACCCCCCGGAGTATTTCAGACCAGAAAGAAGCAGAATCGTCCTGCGCCTTCTTTCTGGTCTGAAATACTCCCGCCGGGGGTGCGTGACGCCACGTTACGCCATTTTCACTGGTCAACGCCACCTCTCACTAGCTCTCATTCCACGAGAATATGCAAGTAAATCCAATGCGTTAGAAACTTGCAGACGTATTTTCGTTGTCTCACTCTGTCCCACGGACGGGCGCTTACCGCTTCTGCGAATTGAAGACGGTCAACCCCGAAGCAACCCCGAAGGAGCCAGACAATGAACAACGGACAACGACTCACAGACAGACTCATCCGCAGCAGACTACCTCAACCCCCGGAGCGGATTGAGATAACAGATAGCGCCACCCCCGGTCTGTTCTTGCGAGGCCATACCAAGCGGGCCGTATGGACGCTTCGCCGCAAAGTTGACGGGCAGATGGTGCGGCAAGTCCTTGGCGAGTTCCCAACCATCGGTGCGAACGACGCAAGATCACTCGCGGGTCAGGCCGTTGAAGCCGCGCGCACCGGGCCGGTGGCCGGCATCGACGCGGGAACGACGCTTAGGAATGTTCTCGACGCATGGAGCGACGCGAGAAGTGACCTTAGAAGGACCGAAGCACGAAAAGCAGCCCTTGCTAGGGCTTTTCCAGACCTCCTTCCAAGGGCCACGGTAACGATGGATACGCCTGTATTCCTGCGAGCCGCTGACGGGCTATCGGCCGGAGCGCGGGTCAAGGCCTTGCGTGACATGCGAGCAGTAGCGTCCTGGGCGGCTTCGCGCGGACTGATGCCAGAAGGGGTTTTGCAAAACATCAAGTTAGAGCGGGGTGGCGAGCGAGACTATGTGCCAGAAGTCGAGCATGTGCATGCGTATTGGAAGGCCTGCGAAGTGTTAGACGAAGTTCGTTGCCGGTTCTTCAGGTTCATAGTTCTTTCGGCTTGGCGGAAGTCTGAGGTGCGAGAAATGCGATACGACTGGATAGACGGTGACAAGGTAGTTGTGCCAGCCGCACACACGAAGACAAAGAAGGATCAGGTCCACCCCCTGCCTGAAGGTTGGAAAGACTTGATCGGAACCGGCGACGGCATTGTCTTCCCGCGCGACGACGGCAGACCTCTATCCGACTACACGGATGGGCACCATAAGCGGGTGATCGAAGAAGCCGGGGTGCCACACTTTACGCTGCACGACCTGCGACGGGCTTTCGCTACGCATATGGCTGATGCGGGGGGCGACCTACTATCTATCGAACTGTGTTTAGGACACTCCCCCAGTCGTGTGTTGGGGTCAGTAGGAGCGGTGTATAACCGTAGTCAACGGTTTGATATGAGACGTCAACTTCTGGATCAATGGGCCGCGACCGTCAAAACGCGCGATATCGCAACCCTCGCCGCTGAATAATGGTTCGGAGACCCTTCAATCCTGCGATTGAGGGGTCATCATACGGCTTTCCTGCGCGCTGTGGTGCCTGCTTCAACCGCACGGGCATATGTGCCCTGACCGGTCATCATCGACCGTGAAAAGTCTTGCTGTACTGCTTGACGGGCCTGCCCAATTATTACACTGATTTCGGCTTCGCTGATCCGCTGAACTTCTACAGGACTACCAGTGTAATTGTGAATGTTGACGACGGGCGCTACAGCACCCACTCCCAATGTTCCGTTGTGCCGCTGAAGTGGAACGATTGCCTCCGGGCCAGCTTCGCCCATTAGGCCGGTGCCGCCGTTCTTCATAGGGAAGACTGTCGGAGACGATACTACGCCACCCTTCGCAAATTTTACTGCCGTTTCCACGTTGGCCATCTGGGAAAGTATGCTGCCGAACGAAGTAAGTTCTGTTCCACCGGATTTAAAACCGAAAGCCTTCATCAATGTGTTAAGAATGAACATTCGTGCGGTAAGTTTGGCTATATCAACAGCGAGATTGCGTGCGAAATCTTTGAAGCTAAGTTGACCCTCGATCAAGGCATCACTGAAGCTGAACAATGCCTCAGTGCCGGTCTTCATAAATGTTTCATTAAGATTGGTTTCTGTCTTCGCAATCCATTCATTCAATGTAATTATGCGTTCTGTGATCTCCTTTATTTGGCGACCACTTCCACCCCCAGATTGGGAATCTGAAGGAATACGAGGGGGTGTAAAAGTACGGGGCTCGCTGTAATACGGGTCTCCTTCACCGCCGAACGCATCAAGCTGTTCTTGCCGTACACGTGCGGCCATACCAAGCATCGTGTAATACATCTGCGAGGTCTTCGCCAACAGACCATCGGCAGCGGTTTCCGCAGAAGTGAACACCCCCGAGATATCAAGTCCTGTGATATCCTTCAGGATGTTCTTCGTTTCCTCGGATTTCTTACGGAGTTCTTCGGCTTGCGGGACAAGTTGGTTATAAAGTTCGAGTTGGACACGATAGAATGCGACGAGCATTTGGTGCTCTGCGATCTGGTAGTCGATCTTCATCAACAGGGCGTCTGCACCTTCAAGGACAGTAGTATTGATCCTCTGGTACTCGTCCAACAAAGCAGAGATAGCTCTACTTTCGGCCTCAATCGCATTCAAGAAAGATTGTTGTTGTGGGTCCAAACCCTTTTGCAGCCGTTCAATCTCAAGGCGAAGTTCTTGAATTGAGTTGGTGGCTTCTGCGGCTTGCTCACGAGACAGCTTCAATGCGGCGGACATAGTGTCCCCGGCCTCTGCGGCACTGTACAAGGCGCGGCCGAGACCGATGACGGCGGGGACGACAATCGAAAGTCCCATCCCCCACGGTCCGAGGAACTGCGCGATCTGAGCGAACTGCTGCGAAAAGGCTACGAGTGCTGATTGTCCAGAAGTGACCTGTACAACGAAGTCATTGACTTGGAATCCTGCGTTCTGAACGAAAGCACCGTACTGGCGTGCGTTCCGTCCTGCCGTGGCAAGACTTCGTCCGGTGTTGGCTGTAGCAGTGGTAGTGGCGTTCAGCGCACCTTCCATCTTGCGCAGATCGGATATGGCCTTGCTGGCTTCAAGATGAGCACGGATAAGTAGGGTTTGTGTTGCGTCTGCCATTAGTGAAGTTTCCTCTTATCCAGACGGAAAGTGTAAATGCGAGCAAGAAAGTCGCCTGTGTCTGCGGGACGTAGACCTTGAAAATGTTCAGCGAGCATCGAAACTCCGAATACTGAATTCGGAAAAGGATCATCGCGAATAAGCGGCCATACGGAGACAGTCAGGAAGTGAAACTTGACTGCGAATTCTTGATCGTTGTCGATTGACCAAATTCGCTGAAGTTCATGTCCTATCTTATTGAAAGTTTCGGTCTCAATCGTGAACTGTTCCATTTTCGATTGCCTCCTTCAGAAGTCTGTCGGCGGCATCTTCCCCCTGATTGCAGGCGTACATTTCTGCATAGTAGAGGAATGACGCTGCTTCGATTTGGTAATCTTGTTTATTTGGAGCACCGATGTTTATCTGTTTATTCGCGTTGCAATGACACATGCGAAGATAAATTCCGATGACATCGCGGATACGTTTATGCTTCAACGAAATGCGAAAATTGAGATTCACGTAGATGTGAACGTGATCGTCGTAAAGGTAATTGACCGACACGGAGGAATTATAGCCAATGCGTTGAGGCTTACCGACTGTTGTGGGCATTGTAGGCTTCGCAGGGGTCAACTTTGACTTTGACGGGTTCATGCGCTTCGCCGGATTCATGTTCATCATTCCCCCCAAGTCACGGAAGTGAGGTAAGCGACAGAAGAAGCGTCCACTACGGCCCAACTGGTAGGTTGGACGACGCGCAAAGCTGCACTGTTGGTCTGGAACATGGACCGAACGTCTGTGGGAGGAACGGTGCTCGCTGCATCGCTGATTTGGATACTGCCAGCCTCGTCAACGTAACCGTCTGTCTGGCTGCCACCTGTCATCTGGGGGGCGGGCTGCATGTCGTCGGCCATGGCAAGAGTTACAGCGCCGCTCGTGTCGATCATCGGAGACTCGATACCGTGATAGAAGGCATTGGCGTCTACGGCAGTGACAACACCTTCGGGAACGTAAGGTGAATGTATGAGTTCCATGCCCCAGAGGTTGTTCGCGGCGACCATGGGGGCGAGAGGGAAAGTGCCGTTGGCCGAGATCACCATCTCCAAGGCATTCTTGCGCTTGGTGTTCATGATAATCGCCGGTCTGCGGGCATTCGTCATGGCCGTTCGTAGATAGGTGAAGTCTGTGAGGATGTTTTCGAGCGTCTTACCGGCAGACGCTTTATTGTCTGCACCGTTCGTGATTGCGGCAGGACGAAGACCACCAATTGCAGCGTAAGACGGATCCAACAGGAACGAATCAAAGCCTTGAGACAGATCGTCAAGAATGAAATCTTCGAAGATGCCCAAGGCATTGGATACTTTGATCAATTCCCGTGTGGCTGTTGTGATGACACCAAGCTTGAATCTGTTAATCGTGGTGGTGCCGAGAGTCGCCTGCTTGACAGGTATGGTTGCGTGCTCAGACACCCATGCTGGCATCATCGAACCGGAATCTCCGGGTGCCCGCTTCGGAATTGAAATCGAATTGTGCGGACCGAACGGGATCGCCGTTCCCTTGGAAGACAGTTGTGCCAGCGCCGACCGCTGTTGAAGGCTGCGCCAGAAAGCCATCAATCCTGTGTCAACGAGTTCTGTTCCACCCCCAGGCAGGGCCGTGCCAAGCGGGTCGGTCGCAGATTTCGTCAACATTGCTTCAGCGAAGTGGAAGTTGTACTTGTCGTTGTCTTTGCTGAGCAGCTTTTCAAGAGACTTGCGGGTAGGTTCATTGAAGAAGTGGTTGCGCAATTGTGCGACGAAGACACCGGCCAGTGCTTTTGAAAGTCTGAATCCTTCCATCGGGTCTTTTGGCTTTGCGGGCTGTACCAGCGTCGATTGCACCTGAATGGGACGGTCATGCTTCCGGCGAAGCTGTTGGACCTCGGCAGTGAGTTCTAGCATCTGACTACGCAGACGCGGAAAGTCAGAGACGTCCTGCTCGACAGCTTTCACCGCATTATCGAATGCCTTTCGATAGGCGAGTTCCTTCAAGGCTTTCGTAGCCTTCTTTTCGTAATCCGGATCGTAGAGATTACCTACTACGAAGGAACCGTTATTCTTTGGATTGAAAGGGGTGCTCATCTTATGCGCTCCGACGAGTGGATTTGAAGGGGATCATTGCGGCTTTGTGCTGAGCGGCCATCTTATTCAGGGTGTTCAGGTCGGGGGCAGAGTCTTCGGTTCCCCCCTGAGTTTGGGATTGGGGTTCTGCCTTGAATTCCTCGATCTGCTTTTCTGCCGATTCCAGCTTGGACTTCAGAGCAGAAAACTCTTTCGTGAGTTCGTCGAAGCGCTTCTGGAAAGCTTCTTCCTTGAGTGCCATCTGTTTCTTGACCGTTGAAGCTATGACCCTGGCGATTGTGTCCATCAACTCTTTGTTGGACTGTCCTGTTCCGCCCCCCTGAGTGGATTTGGTCGAGGAGACGATGCTGGAATCTCCGAAAGGGTTATTGTATTGCATTGTTCGCCTCCAATTAAGAGCGTCGGGGCGGGAAACCTTGCGATATCGCGCCTTTTGGGGGTCGTGCGTTTCATTCATGTGAGCGATTCATCCGTTTTCACAGAATTGAGTGGATTCATCCCGTGGACGGAATAGTCGTTTTAATAATTTTGCGCCAAATTCGGTTGAAAAGCATATGTTATTGAATAATGCGTCGCGGGCTAATCCTGTGGGATTAGGGTTGAATCGTAGAACGTTACGGCTGTGATGAAGGTCGATGGTCGGACCGTTGGGCGACGGCGGCGACCAGGGCGGCGACCGGGGCGGGTTGCGCGCGCGGGGCGGGCCTGAACGCGTCCGGGGTGGCCCGTTAAGCGCCTTGGGCCGACGCAGCGGGCCGGGGCCGACGCGCGGGCCGGGGCGGGCTCTGCGCCAATTCTCGACCATTTTAGGCTCTATACGATGGAGGTCTTCAGTGGCTTCAGTAGAAGCTTGAGCGGTACTTGTGGGTTGGCCTCACCCCCCGCTCAAGCTTTTCGCGAAGATCTGCGTTTTCTTTTGGATCGCGCTGCTTTAACTCGCTTTGTCTTAGTTCCTCAAGTTTCTTCTTAAAACCGCGTTCTCTGCGGCTAAAAAATAGGTCGTTTTCTGCTTTTTCAGACTGTTTCTTGAACGGCATTTTTGGGGACCTCCTGAAGCTAGATTCCTAAATTGCGATTCAAAATTGAGTTTGGGGTCCGAGTGTGGGTCACATGGCAAAGCTTGAAGTGACCCTCCCCCAGACATATAACGTCCCGAACTGCGTTCGAAAATTTGGCCGGATGTTGGGGCGGGCAATTGAAGCCAGTATTCAAGGTTCCGTAGAACTGAAAATTCCGTGGGGTCGGGACTCTGTTTGACACTTCGGAGCCAACGAAGCAGCAGTTGTGCAGGGTTGAACAATGCGTCGTGGTGGCGACACGTATGCGACGGAAGCGTTGGGGTGATTGTGCTTGCTGTACGTGTTGCATATTGAACACCAGAGCAAAGAGGTTGCCCTCTCTTGCTCCTTGACGATGCAGAAAGAAACAAGAGAGGGCATTTACTCTAAAATGTAGGACCAAGCCACATATAGAGTAAAGTAGAGCGTGAGTTACATCAAGACGGTTGAGAAGGATCAAGACGTAAATTTATTATTTCCTGAATTTCAATGAATCGCTAATGGATTTGTATCGTGCGTCGTTCAGTTCAATTCTGGAATTCAATCGGTGATTCTGAATAATTACGCGAGCGGATACCCCCCAACATATAAATCGCCCCAAGTTGGAAAGATTCCCAAGTTAACTGCCAGAAACCAATCCAGCAGGGGGCTGGAGCCCCCTGGGGACCCGTGGAGACCCGTCGTTCAACTGGAGTCGAGGTAACCCCCCAACCGTTGAGGGGGTCATCCTGCTTAATTAAAATTGGGGGCTCCAGGGGGCTCCAGGGGGCTCCACCTTCAGTTGTGGGATACTTTTACCGATCAACTACCAGTTGGCGCGATCATCGTCAATGAAAGACGGACTACGCTCGATCAGAAACAGTCCTCGCCGCAGCAACTCGTTCGCCCGAACCACCTTCAGTTTTCCTTCAGCGATCAGCAGCTGCATATCACTAAAGGTTACAGACAGAGCCTCAGACCTGCTTATGAAGGCCATCCTTTCCTTCTTGTGGCTAGTCCACCCCTGATAGTCCCTGTCTGGTTCCTGTTCCCACGGAAACAGCACAGTGCCGTACTGCTCGTTGTGCAGGTACGAAACCTGCGGTTGCTTGTTCTTCATGGGGGAGAAAAACCCACCCTTTCTCACGGCCTCGAAGCGGGCCTTGTCACCGATCTTTTTATCAAGCAGCCCTGCCCGTTCCATACTAACGAACAACTCTTTAGCCATCACGACTTCGCCGAACAGAACCTCTCCGGTGTCCTCGTTGACCTTAAGCTTCAATCCCCCCAGAGCATCCAGCAGGTGCTGCGACCAAGCGGCCACCGACATTTCGATGAACTCCTTCTTGGTTTCAGTGAGGGGGGCGTGTTCACCGGGTTCGACGAAGGTATAGCCTTCGGCCTCGTAACTGTTTTCCAACCACCAACGGAGGTTTCTCAAACCTACACCCCCGTCACGGAAAGCCAGAACGTCGCGTAGCATGTTGCGCGGTAGGGTCTGTTCTCGACAATGGACAACGAGCCATCGACGGTCGTCACCGGTCAAAGCCAAAGCGCCAACCTTGTTCGTAGCACCCGCCAGCGAAGCCGCGTTATCGGTCTCGAATTGAGCACCGTACTTCTCGTTGATCTGTATCTTTTCCTCGGTGATGATCGTCTTAAGCTTATCTACTGCCTTGTAGTTGTCCTCGGCATATATCTCGTGGCAGATCACCAACAGGGCGTTGTGCATCGCACCGTTAAAGTCACTTTCCAGCAGAGCCCTATCGCTAATCTCGGCTACGTAGACACCCCCCAGGAAACTTCGAAGGACACTCAACAGCAGACTCTTGCCAACACCCCCCTTCACTGAAAATAACAGCAAGGCGTACTGCATTTTCTGCTCTGGCTTGGCCAAGACGGTAGCTATCCACCTGATCAGTTCTCGTCGTTCATCGGCATCGGGAACAAGCCAGTAGATGAACTCAATCAGGACGCCCACATCACCCTGTTGGGGGGTGGGCCTCAGATCCTTGTACTGGTTAAACTTCCAGTCACGACCATCGTCATCGTAGAACGGCCCAACAGACTTTCCGGGGCGGAAAGCTAGGCCGCCCATGGTCTGCAATCGCTGAGCCTTAAGTTTAGGGGCGACTTCTGCCAGATGTGAGAAGTTGCGAACCGCATCGTTGAGCGTATTTGTGAAGAATACGCGCAGAGGATCAGACTTGCGAACGAACATAGTCTTGTTTCCTGAGACCATGTAACAATCGTCAATGAACCGGTTAGTCAGGTCAAAGATCGGTCTTCCGTCCCGAAAACCAACCTGATGCGTAACCCAGAACGCTGGCTTCAGGAACGCTTCCAAGTCCTCTCTAGCCCATACCAGTTTGCCTTCATGATCTTTGACGTAGTTTGCCTTTGGCATAGGGTCAGCGAAGTCCCAACCTTTAGGAACTTTATCTATCTTCATTGTATCGAACATGAAGACCTCAAGGCGAGTACCGGCCATGCCCTCTGACGCACTGAAAACCGCCCTTAGGCCTTCTTGGTCTGCATCTGGCACAAATACTATTTCTTCCACCCCGGCCTTGATGGCTGTATCAGACAGTAACCGCCAATCTACGCGCCGCGCTCCGGGGGCACCGAAACCCCAACCTACGTGGAAGGCGTCAGAACGGCAAAGGAAGGCGTTTAGCGGCTCCTGTGTGACCATGCCTCGGCGGATATGTTCAACCGCCTTCTCGCCTTCGTGGACGAACAGACGCTTCTTCGCTTTTGACGCCCGCAATTCGCCAATGCCATAGATGCGGTGAAAGTCTTCAGGTTCGCCTAGCACCCATTCTCCCCCTTCGTGGGGGGTGAAGGTCATGAAACGCTTTACACCGTTTGATCGCCGATATCGCACGCGGATGCACTCGACCAACTTTGCCGGGTACTCGTCGGCTATGATCTCGTCTTCGAAGTCCCAGTACGTATAGACGTCCTCAGGGTCTGCATTCGCGATAAGGTCTGGCAACAACTCGAACCCGAGAAGGCTGCGGTTCGGCCTGACACTGAGCAATGGTCCTTTGCCAGCCCCCTCGATGACGACCTTGGTCGGCTCGGGCGCGCGATATCGCAACGCTTCGGCCTTGAACATCTGGTTCTCGGCCTCGGTCATGGGGTGTTCCATGGAGAACTCTGTAGGCTTTAACACCCAAGTCAGCCTATCGACTGGGTCAAGTTTCCCGCCTTCTTTGAACGGGCTCTCTTGCCGGAAGTCGGTGCGAAATTCGAGCTCACCGACTTCGATGCTGTAGTCTTGGCCGGGCTTGAAAATGACGACCCTATAGTTTCCGCGCCAGTGCCCCCACATCTTGGGGGGTTCATAGGGAATGCCGTCTTTGGCAGCTATGTATTCAGCTTTGCGTCGTTCGGTCTGCCGTTCTTCGTCGGTCAGTTTTCTGTCGTCCAGCCTGACCCCCAAACGACCGAAGTATTCCTTGACCGATTTGTAGTCGCGAAGGAGGCGCATTTCTTTATCATTGGCACTCATTATCTCTCACTCCCCCTCATTCTTGTTCATGGTTTGTTCTTTACGATTCATCGTTTCACCCCCGCTGCTCGCATTATTGCATCTGCGAACTGACGCTGAGACCGGGTCATGTCGGCGGTCTGGCTTCGCATTTCCTTGGACTTGTCTTTGGAGTACTGGACGCCGTTCTTGTCGATGATGGCCTTGTGCAGCACTTCACCGACCTTGCGCATTTCATCGCCCAAGATCGGAGCGAGCAATTCAAAGTCTTTTGCGGATATGAGTCCTTCTTCTTTCAACAGCGATAGGCCGTCGAAAGCGCCTACACCCAATAGACCTATGATAGCGGTTTTGTATTCTTGAGGCATTTCTGCATTCCTTTATTACGCAGAAAAGAAATCCCCGGCCCAGTGCTCGAAAACATTAGCTTTTGTTCGCGATTCAGGCAATAATTGGTTATTCCTGCTTGTTTCACGAGGGTCCGGCAGACCTGATGACTGTTTCCAGAAGGTTCCCAGTGAAACGCTCGTGATTTATTTCACGGGCGTTTCCATTTGGGGGGTATGCCGAACTCGAACTTGGGTAGAGATTCCTTTCCATTTCTTGTTTCAGTTTCCATTTGCACATGGCTCCCTAACGCACATTCCACCGGCAGCGACGAATTGTGCGCAATATTATTATCGCGCAACTTCGCTTCTAAAGCTTATGATTTTGGTTACTGAGATGGGCGGCTACTTCATACGCCGCACGCTCTTTAGAGGAACGGTCCCAGGTGTTATTTCAGCCAATTCGGCAGCCTCAATCTCCCCCCTGATCATGGCTTCAGCGCAGGCGACACAGTAGCGCCTCTTTCCAAGGATCAGCTTCGATGGGATAGCCCAACGTTCTAACGCACGGGGGGTGACGTCGATCAGTGTAGATGTGAGGTGATTAGCCAAGGACTCCTTGGCTAACCAACGCATATGGGATGACTCGCATCTCACCATTGGTTGCTTCCAATACGAGCAACTATCTTCATCATCTCCATTTTCTGCTGTTTGGTAGCCTTAGAAACTT
Organism: Ruegeria marina; assembly: GCF_900101475.1. Classification (GTDB taxonomy): domain Bacteria; phylum Pseudomonadota; class Alphaproteobacteria; order Rhodobacterales; family Rhodobacteraceae; genus Ruegeria_B; species Ruegeria_B marina. The sequence goes on from NZ_FMZV01000002.1 coordinate 251,391, forward strand.
CACCCTGTTCAAGCTTCAGCAACCAGGCATTGAGGCTGTTCATGATCTTCTTAAAGTAAGCGTCAGCCATGAATCTTTTCACGCTCATAGTACGCACTCCTAGCGTTGGACGGACTCAGTCCGTCACGTTTCGATTGGTTTGGATTGGAGTGCGATTAACGTGCCCCGGACTTCCACCGGCTGTGGTCGATCTACGTGTTGGGCGGGTCAACGCTTCAGCCTGACCATCTCAGCTTACCCTCGCAGCACACAGCCTGGCACTGATTCCACCCCCGATCAACTGCGTAAATGCGCAACGATTCCACCACGTGACTCAATAGGGGGTTGACCGTGGAGCCAGCGCGAAACGCGCGATATCGCAAGGTCAGCGCTTGGTGAATCCCATTGATAGCCAACCCTTTGCGGTTGTAGCGTCAAAACCTTTCAGCCAAGATACGAGAAGACAGAGACTTGGAGCCCAACCGTGTCAGATACTCCCCCTGTACGACGCCGCCGTTTTTCGCAGATCTATGCGGTGCCGGAAAACCTGTCTGACGACAGCCCACGTATGCGTGGGCGGATTGCCGCTCTCATGCATTCAACGCTGGAAAAACCACATCTTCAAAAAGATTGTAGCGGCTTTTTAAAGGCTGAATTAAATCTGAAGTTTAGAACCAACGCAACATATTCGGTTTCATGGGATGAAACTCTGGCAAAAATCGAAAAAAATATTTTTCTGGATTCAATTACCGTTGTTTATGAGTTCTTTCATGAGGATAAATACGAATATTTCTCAGAACGCGGGGCCGATAAAAGAGTTAAGGACTATATTATTGATGTAAACAGAATATTTGCGGAAGAACACGTTGCTTATTGGATAGATAACGAAGGCGTTGTTCACCCCAAACCAGACGAAGCTTTCCGAAACTCCTACGAAGACACGATCAAGGGTTTAAACGGAGCAGGCTTTACGGCTGCACGAAAACACATCGCGGACTCTGACGGTTACATTCTGCAAGACCCGCCCAACTGGTCGAAGGCAATCTACTCTGTCTTCCTTGCCGGTGAAAACATCTTCAAGGTGGTCACAAACGACAGTCAACTTAACGGAAAGAAGCTTGATCAGAGGCTCAAGCCGTTGATTGAAAAGAAATATGATGATCCGCATACAAGGCGATCGGCATTGAACTTGTATGATGGTTTTAAAGAATGGGTAGATTGCGCTCACAATTACCGACACGATCCCGGCGACAAGGAACCCACGCAACCGCCTGAGGACCTCGCTTTGGCTATCATCAACAGCGGCTACGGCTACGTGCGCTGGTTGGCAAGTTTTGGTGCACCAGAGGCGATAAGTTCAGAGGACTAAAATGAACTGGAGCAAGGGGTTTTTCCGCGTCTGGCTCGCAATCTCAGTAGTTTGGATTGCAGTTTCCCTGATCGTCGCAAGACCGGATCAAAGTTTTCACTATTATTCATCGTTTGACGAAATGGCTGACAGGCTGCGCCAAGCACCAAGTGATGCAAACGGAACGGTGCATTTTTCTGCAAAAAGAACGCTCACACAAGATGAGACCGACGAACTCTTGAACGAATTGGAATCCAGATCGGCGGCCAAACGCTCCGAACTTTTGTCAAGTTTGTTCGCCGCGTTGGTTCCTCCGTTGGTTTTGTTAGGATTTGGAGTTGCTGTTGCTTGGGTCTTGCGTGGATTCAAAAAATCCAGCAGTTAGGGCGATTACAAAAGAAAGTTTGCCAACACAAATTTTTATTTTTCGCTTGTCTGATTACCTTTAAACGCGGCGATACTTCTAGCCAAATCTTTCTTTCTATCCAATTTCTCTTTCTTTAAACGATCCTCCTCCAATATTTCGATAATAGCCCCCCTGCCTATTGCGAAGAACTCCAAACACTTTTGCTCGCTTAATTCATGGATGCCAGAACTGAGAATTGAATAAAGTTCGCTGTGCTCCACCAGAAAATCCGGCAAGTGCCCTCTCAGGTGCTTGATCTTATCGCTCATTCGCATTTTCGCGAACTCCGTTTCATCCCAGCCTTCGTCACCCTTAAATTCTTCAAAGCGACTATATATCAGCCGCTCAAATATTCTACGCAGGTAAACAAACGACCCAATTCCAACGCCATGAGCCGCTAGCCCTATTGCTTTATGGAGCTCATTTGAATTTTCTTTGCTCAAAACTCCACGATACTTTTTTGATTCATCATTGGCAATGTCGGCAAGCGATGGATACATTCCAATTTTCTTGATGATTACATTGGGGGATTCAACTTTTACGACTATGTGAAGTGCAGTGATTTTGTGATAATCTTCAACAGTACTTCTTGCGCACACGCAAGTGGATTTCCCAATGTGCCCTTCGCTTCCCACAACTTTTAAAATAAAGTTTTCAGAACTAAAACTGTATTCATGGTTACTGCGAAGCGTAAATGTAGTATTCTTTCCGCATTCACAACAAAATCCATCAAAAATTCTGGTTCCGGATCCAAAAATCGGTCGAATATCCATATTGTCGCAATTCATCTCGATTTCTTCGTACAATGGAGTTTCGAAGAAATACTCGTAGGGGGTTTCGATAAGTTTGGCCATTTTACACCGTCGTTGTCTTGCCGCGGAACAGTACACGCCTCTACGCACTTGTCAAAGATGCCTTAGCATGTGCGAAAATAGCAGCCATCGCCGTAGAGTTGAGGCAATAAGGCTCTTACCTAAACAGTAGGAGCCTTCTTCATGCGACGAACCGCAACCCAACCCCAAGCAAAACAGTATTGGGGGTGTAGACCGAACTACGTAAGTCTTTTCAGCGGCTTATCGGAAAGCGTTTGTACTTCAACCAACCCCCGCCGGAGGCATGTGCGGACCGCGAGGGCCGCACATAGGTGTTGCACCCCGGTTGCGGAGCAGGCAGGGATCGGCGGACACAATCGGAGTATGCCATGACCGCAGCCATTGTATTCGATCTGGACGGCACACTGATCGACAGCGCGCCGGACATTGCCGCCGCTGTCAACCGGATGCTGGCGGCCGAAGGACACGGGCCGCTCGATCTGGCGACGGTGACCTCTTTTGTGGGCAGGGGGCTGCCGAACCTGGTGGCGCAGGTGATCGGCCATCTCGGGCTCGACATGGGGCGGCACCCGGAGCTGGCGGCGGCGACGCTGGCCGAATACAACCGCTCGAACTCCAGCCTGACCATGCCCTACCCGGGCGCGGTCGGGGCGCTGGAACGGCTCAGGGAAGGTGGCGCGGCGCTGGGGATCTGTACCAACAAGCCCGAGGGGCCGGCGCGCCAGGTGCTGGCCGATCTGGGGCTGTCGCGGTTCTTCGACGTTGTGATCGGCGGCGACAGCCTGCCCACGCGCAAGCCGGACCCTGCCATGCTGCACGCGAGCTTTGCCGCCCTGCCGGACCTGCCCCGTCTCTACGTGGGTGACAGCGAGGTGGATGCGGAGACGGCCCTCAACGCAGGCGTGCCCTTCCTTCTGTTCACCGAAGGCTACCGCAAACGTGCTGTCGAAGAACTGCCGCATCGGGCGGCTTTCAACGCCTTTGCCGACTTGCCGGAGCTTGTCGCTCAGGCGCTGGCGATCTGAGCCGAGACCCGGTCGCGGATCGCCTGGGGCCAGGCCAGAGACCTGCCCAGCCGCGCCACATGCACCAGCGTGGCGGTAGCGCTCAGGCGCAGTTCGTCCCTGCAATGGGCGGTCAGTTCGTAATCGAGGCTCGCATTGCCGATCCGGGTCGGGGCCAGCCGGAAGGTCAGCACGTCGCCATGCAGCGAAGGCGCGGTAAAGGTGGCCTGAATCTGGGCCGTGGGGGCGCCGTTTTCCTTGACCAGTTCATGGAATGGCAGGCCCAGATCGGTAGCGAACCAGTCCTCGACCACGTCGTTGATCATCTCGAAATAGCGTGGGAAGAACACGATGCCGGCCGGATCGCAATGCTTGAAACGAACCTCGATTTCGGTGGTAAAGCTCATCTGTTGCCCCTCGTGTCGCTTGACTGCCTCTGTGCATGCTGAACGGCCGGGGTTCAAGCGGCCAAGGCCGTCCATGCGGCGATCAGCCCTTCGCGGGTCATCCGGGGCGCATCGGCTTCGATGGCAGGCGCCCCCTGGGCGGCCAGCGCATCGACATGCAGGCGGGGCATCACGCCCTCGCCCATCACGGCCAGTTGCTGGCCGAGCCAGAAAGGGCGCGTGGCCGCCAGTTCGGCCCCGATCAGCGTGCCGAGGATGCGCGCGCGCGCCATCTCGGGCGGCAACCCGTCGAGCGTGGCCGCGGCATGGGCGCTCCAGAGCCGCGCCAGCACCTGTTCGGGGCGGGACAGGCCATCGGCGACGGCCTCGGAAAAGGTGGCGCGGTCCAGTTCGGGAGTGGCCAGCCAGCGGCCCAGCATGGTTCCGGCACCCAGGGCCGAGACCAGCGCGCCCGACAGGAAGCTGCGGAAGCTGACGACTTCTCCGGCGCTGACATGGACCCAGCGGCTGGTCTCTCCGGTCAGGCAGATCACCCCGTCCCAACCGGGGTTGAGTGCGAGGAACCCCGCGATGCGGGTCTCGTCGCCCTGCATCATGTCTGCGGGCAGTTCCTGCCGAAGCCCGGCCACCGCATGAAAGGCAATGCGCGGATCACCGAGGTCGATCCGCCAGAGCCCGCCCGCGAGCGGCGTGCAGGGTATCGGGGCGCGAACCGGGCCGAGGGGACCGCAGGCCACGACCGGAACGCCCTGCCCCTGGTGCCGACCGGCGACCAGCGCCAGGGTCGCGGCCGGATCGGCCGGGCGCGGACCGTCGTCGACGGTTTCGTCCAGCACGTCGCGGCCGCGCATCACCCAGAGGCGGCGGCGCGTGGTTGTCCAGTCGAGGGCGATCCAGTCGCGGGTCATGGCGGTCTCCGGCTGCCTGACCCGCTCTTACGGCAGCCGGGCCGAAAGGCCAAGCGGTGTCAGAACCGGTAGGTGTCGCCGAAGACGGGGCCGGACTGGGTGAAGGAGAATTCGTTGCCGCTGGAGAGGGTATGATCGACCGAGAGATACCGGTAGCCGAACCGCAGCAGCCAGTTGTCGTTCAGCGCATAGTCGGCGGTCAGCAGCGCCTGCCAGCTTTCGCTGTCGCTCTGGAAGCCACCATAGTCGAAGAAAGCGGTGCCGCGCCAGCGGTCGGACAGGGCGACCTGCGCCCGGATGCCGATCACTGGATCGATCCAGTTGTCATCGGCCACCACGGTGCGGCCCGGCAGGGTGCCAGGCAGCGCGGTCAGCGTGGTGCTGGTGTCGAACCAGCGCAGGCCGGCGGCCAGGTCGACGGCGACATCCGGGGTTTCGTGCACGCGGTAGGCGGCATAGGCGTTCAGCACCTGCGTCTTGGCCCTGGTGTTGATACCCGACAATGCCCCACCCGGCGTCGGATTGCCGAAGGAAAGGTCGGTCAGCATGTAATCGGCAAGAAAGCTCCACTGGCCGTTGCTGGCCCCGAACGCCCCCATGAAGGCAAAGTCGAGATTATCGAGCGCGTCCTTGAAGCTGAGCGTGCCCTCAATGGTGCCGGTTGGGGTGGTGACACCCGTCTCGGTCTCGGCGGTGAAGAGATAGACGGTCGCCTCGTACTGCCAGGCGGATTGCTGGGCGGCCAGAGGGGACGCCGCCGCGAGTGCGAGAGCAAGAGAGGCAATGATCTGGGTTTTCATGGCGTGCTCCTCGGAACAGGATATGAATGCATTCCAAGCGTCACATATGAAACCTCGCGGAGCAAGCGACAGTGAGGCCAACCGCACCGGGACAGGCATCAAATTGCCCGAGGCATCATTCATTTTTTCGAGGAACGCCTCGGCGCGCAGGCTGCGGAAATCCGGCAGGGCGGCGCGCAGGCGGGCATGGTCCCAGTCCCACCAGGCCAGCGCCATCATCCGCTCGGCCACACCCTCGGGGTAGCGGCGGCGGATCAGCCGGGCGGTATTGCCACCGACGATGGTATAAGGCGCGACATCCCTGGTCACGACGGTGCCCGAGGCGATGACCGCGCCATGGCCGATGGTGACCTCGGGCTTGACGATCGCGGCATGGCCGATCCAGGTGTCATGCCCGATGGTTGCCGTGCGCGAGGCGCGATGGGCGAACCAGTCGGCATCGTGGTCGGCATCGTCCCAGTAATCGGCCGAGCGGTAGTGGAAATGGTGCAGCGACGCCTTTTCCATCGGGTGATCGGTGGCGCCGATGCGGGTGAAGCTGGCGATATTGGCAAACTTGCCGATCTGCGCATTGGCGATGTCGCAGGTGCGGTCGCAATAGCTGTAATCGCCCCAGACCGTGTTGGCCAGGCGGGTTCCGGCTCCGATCTCGACATAGGCGCCGAAGCGGCTGTCGGCGATCTGGCAGCCAGAGTGGACAAAGGGTGCATCGGCGGTCAGGCGGGCCATGGGGTCGGATCCTCGGAACAATCAGGGCAGAAGGGCGGGCCTGGCTTTGACCGCGCCGGAGGATTTCCGCGGCTTGTCCGAGCCCCCCTTGATCAGCCTTGCCCGAAGCCATCCCGAAAGCCAGTCCATCAACATAACCATCACGACGATGAGCGCGATGTAATAGGCGACCTCTTCCCAATCCTTCTGGGTGATGATCGCCTGGGTCAGCAAAAGGCCGATGCCGCCGCCGGTGATCGCGCCGATGATGGTGGCGCTGCGGGTGTTCGACTCGAGGAAATAGAGCATCTGGCTGAGCAGCACCGGAGTGATCTGCGGGATCACACCGAAGCGATGCCGCTGCGCCGCGTTGGCGCCGGTCGATTGCACGCCTTCGATCTGCTTGGCATCGACGTTTTCCAGCGCCTCGGAGAAGATCTTGCCGAAGGTGCCGCTGTCGGTGACGAGGATCGCCAGCGCGCCGGTCAGCGGGCCGGGGCCAAAGGCGCGGGCCAGTACCACGGTCCAGATCAGCGCGTCGACCCCGCGCACGAAGTCGAAGACGCGGCGCACGGCAAAGCGGAACGGCGCCACCGGGTTGAAATTGCGCGCGGCGAGAAAAGCCAGCGGAAGGGCGAGCATGGCGGCGCCGAATGTCCCGAGAAAGGCCATCAGGATGGTTTCGCCGATGGCCCAGGCGACATCCTTGTGCCGCCACATGGCGTTGTTCCAGAAATCGTGCCAGATCGCGTCGGCCTCGCCATTGGCTGCGCGGCGCAGCAGTTCGGCCGGGGATTGCCCGTGATAGGGGCTGTCGAGGGTGAACCAGAACAGTTCCCACCCGGAGAAGTAACGGAATACCTCGGCGCGGTTGCGGGTCACTGTCAGACGGCCCGCATCGGTGGTGACCGCAACGCGGTTCTTCGACATGTTGATCCAGTCCGGCACCGCGCCCGGCGGCAGGTCGGTGATCACGCCCTGTGTCCGGGTCGGGGTGGCGCGCAGGGTGCCATAGCCGGGGATGTCGTATTCCACCGTCTCGGGGCCGAAGCGGACCACGTGACCGTTTTCGAGGTCGATGACGGTGATTTCACCGAAGCTGACCCAATCGGGCCCGGTAGCATCGGGATATCTCCCCTTGCGCTCGCCCTCGATGGCCACCGAAACCTCGCCCGAGCGGTTGTCGCGGGCCACGTGGGTTTTGTAGCTGTAGCTGTCGGACACCAGCGTGCGGCCGTTTTCCCAATTGGCCCTGGCCGCGAGACCCGGCACGTCGAAGGCGAGGAAGACATAGACCAGATAGGTCAGCACAAGGGCCGGCAGGCCGAAATTCATCAGCCGTTTGCGGGCGAAGAGGCGGTCGGCCTGTACCTTGAGCGCGTCGGCGGACAGGTTGGTTGCAAAGGTGCTCATGCCGTGGCCCCCGCTTTGGCGCCATGGGTCAGACGTTCACGCAGGCGGTCGGAAACCTGGTCGACGACCACGATGGCAGAGAAGAGAAGAAGGAAGATCGCCGCCGCCTCGTCATAGCGGCCCTGCCCCCATGACATCGCGTTGCGCAGTTCGTAGCCGATGCCGCCCGCCCCGACGAAACCGAGGATGGCGGAGGCGCGGATGTTGATCTCGAACCGCAAAAGCGCGTAGCTGACGAAATTCGGGCCCACCTGCGGGATTACCCCCAGGTACATCCGCTGCGCCCAGTTTGCGCCGACCGATTCCAGCCCCTCGACCGGTTTCAGCGAGGCGTTCTCGCTGACTTCGGAGAAGAGCTTGCCCAATGCGCCGGCGGTATGGATCGCGATGGCGATCATCGCAGGCACCGGGCCGCCGCCGAGGACGAAGATCAGCACCAGCGCGATGACGATCTCTGGCACCGCGCGGCAGATATCGGCGATGCGGCGGAAGAGCGGGATCAGGCGCGGCCAGTAGGCCAGCCCGCGCGTCGACAAGAGCGCAAGGACCGTGCCGGCGAGAGTGCCTGCAAGGGTGGCGGCGGCGGCGATGTTCAGCGTCTCGACCAGCGCGGGCAGGAAATGCAGCAGGTGGCCGGGCAGTTGCGCCGATTTCTCCAGCGCCTCGGCCAGCACCTCGGCCGGATAGTCGAAGACATGGGTCCAGCCTTCGGCAAAGCTGCCCGCGTTGCGGCTGTCGGCGGTACGGAACCCCGCCGCCATCAGCGCCACGAAAAGGATCAGGAGAATGCCGCCATAGACCCGTTTGCGTCGTGTCAGCGCGATGTATTCATCGTGGACGCGGGTGATATCCGTCACTCCGCCGGTCAGGTCTGTCATGGAATGCTCCCGATTGAGGAACGGGGCCCGCGCGTCGCGGGCCCCGCCATCCGGTGGGACCGGATCAGTTGGACTTCAGCTTGCGCGCCTCGATGATCGACAGGTAGGCGTCGTGGGTGATCGGCTCGAACCCCTTGGCCTCGCCTGCGGCGACGTTGTAGAAACAGTCCTTGTCCTTGTCGGCGAGCCCGGCCATCAGGGTTGTCATGGTGGCCTTGACCTCGGCCGGCAGGGCGGTGCGCAGCACGACGGGGCCTTCGGGAATCGGCTTGGAACGCCAGATCGCGACCAGGTCGTTCATGTCGACGAGACCCGCGTCAACCGCCTTGCGCAGGGCGCCCGAGTTGTAGCCGTCTTCCCAGTTGCCCAGACCGTCGGCCCAGGTCACGCCGCCGTCCACGTCGCCGTTGTTGACCGCGACGATGGTCTGCTCGTGGCCGCCGGTGAACACGACCTCGCCGAAATAGTCGCCGTTGTTCATGGTCGAGCCGGTGGTCTCGGGGATCTCGATCGAAGGGATCAGGTAGCCGCTCGTGGAGTTCGGATCGCCGAAGCCGAATTTCTTGCCCTTCATGTCCTCGAGCGAGACGATGCCGGCATCCTTGCGGGCGAAACCGATCGAGTAATAACCGTAGCTGCCATCGTTGTTGACCTTGACCAGCACCGGCTCGACCGCGGTCGCATCGCTGAGGAAGGTCTTGGCATAGGCCGAGGCGCCCAGCCACGCCATGTCGATGGTGCCGCCCAGCAGGCCCTGGATCACGCCGTCATAATCGGCGGGGGCAAACAGCCTGGTTTCGACGCCCAGCACCTCTTCGGTGTACTGGCGCAGGCATTCGTTGCTGTTCAGGCGGTCCTGGGCGTTTTCGCCGCCGAGGATGCCGATGCGGAATTCGGTGATGTCGCCGGCCATGGCAGGCGCGGCAAGCGCGGTGGTGGCGGCGAGGATCGCAAGCAGGTTTTTCATCTCATTAGCTCCATTTGGATTGACTTGGATTGAACCGACCCATCCCAAGGCCGGGATCGGGTTTGAACAGGTCTCAGACGGTCGCTTCGGCCTGGTAAATCGCATCCTGCGCGGCATCGAGCGTACCGATCTCCGTCGAGGTCGCGGCTTCGGAAAAGCTGGCGTCGGCGCCATAGATCTCGCGTGCGACACCGGTCGTCAGCTGTTCTGGCAGGCCGTCGAACACGATCCGCCCGTCGCGCATGCCGACCACCCTGTCACAATAGCGGCGCGCGGTATCGAGCGTGTGCAGGTTGGCGATGACGGTACGGCCGTCCTCTTCGTGGATGCGGCGCAGGGACTGCATGACCACCTGCGCGTTCATCGGGTCGAGCGAGGCGATGGGCTCGTCTGCAAGGATGATCGTAGGATCCTGCATCAGGGCACGGGCGATCGCGACGCGCTGCTGCTGGCCGCCCGAAAGCGCCTCGGCCCGCTTGGCGGCATGCTCGGCAATGCCGAGCCGGTCGAGAATGTCGATGGCGCGATGGATGTCCCCGGTCGGGTAGAGGTTGAACATCGTGGCCAGCGTCGAGCGGCGGTTCAACGTGCCATGCAGCACGTTCGAGACCACGTCCATACGCGGCACCAGGTTGAACTGCTGGAAGATCATCGCGCATTGCGCCTGCCAGGCGCGTTTCTCGGACCCGCGCAGGCGGGTAATGTCGCGCCCCTCGAACAGGATGCGCCCCGCACTGGCATCGCTCAGCCGGTTTATCATGCGCAGCAATGTGGACTTGCCCGCCCCGGACCGGCCGATGATGCCGATCATGCAGGGTTTATCCACCTCCAACGTTGCCGCGTCCACGGCGGTGTTTGCGCCAAAACGCTTGGTCAGTTTGTCAATTCGCAGCACGTGCTTCCCCCGGTCTTGTAGGGGCAGGTGCTAGGGGGGGCAGGCAAAACCCATGTGTCAGATGGGTGAAATTTTCATGACAGCCGCAGCGACATGAGTAGGCGGACCTGGCCGGCCCGCGGCCTGCCTGACCCTATCCATCGGAAGCCGGAGCCTGTATAGGGCGGGCGACTCTGTTTCCATCGTGAGGCCACCATGAGCTTTGACCGCAAGATCAAGATCGCCCCGTCGATCCTGTCCGCCGATTTCGCCAATTTCGGCGCCGAGATTCGCGCCATCGAGGCCGAGGGCGCCGATTGGGTGCATGTGGACGTGATGGACGGGCATTTCGTGCCGAACCTGACCTTCGGCCCGATGGCGGTGAAGGCGTTCCGCCCGCATGTGAAGACGGTGATGGATGTGCATCTGATGATCGCGCCGGTTGATCCCTATATCGACGCCTATGCAGATGCGGGCGCCGATGTGCTGACCGCCCATGTCGAGGCCGGGCCGCATATCCACCGCACGCTGCAGGCGATCCGGGGCGCGGGGATGAAGGCGGGCGCGGCGCTGAACCCCGGCACGCCGGCCGAGGCGGTGGCGCATCTGCTGGACCTCACTGATCTGATCTGCGTGATGACGGTGAACCCCGGGTTCGGCGGGCAGAAGTTCATCGACATGACCGCCAAGATCGCGCGCCTGCGCCAGATGATAGGCGATCGACCGGTGCATATCGAGATCGACGGTGGTGTGGACCCGAAGACCGCGCCGCTGGTGGCACGCGCGGGCGCCGATGTGCTGGTGGCGGGCTCGGCGGTGTTCCGGGGCGGTTCGGTCGACAAGCCGGAGGTCTATGGCCAGAACATCCGCGAGATCCGCGCCGCCGCCGAGGGCGTCTGGGCCTGACACATGCAGGCGGGCGGGCGCTCCCGCCCAAGGTACATTCAGAACCGCTCGGGGAACATCAGCATCGCGGATTCGATGTCGTAGGTACTGGCAAATGCCTCCGGCGACCGGGTGAGCATCTCGTTTATGAACTCTCTGCGGTTGCGCAGTGACGTTTCTTCCGATTCCGTCGGCTGAACTGCCTTTGCTTTTTTCGCGAACAGGCTTTGGAGCGGGTTGCGCAGAATGGGGAATGGCAGGCTGAGCGTGAACATTTTCCTGGACCTTTCGTGGCAGAAGACAGGGACAGGTTAGCGCGGCCCAACCCGCGCTGGTATCGGGCACGATTTTGTGCTGCTCTACAAATATGAAGAGCGATTTGCGGGACTGGTCGAATCTGGCTGTCTTCCTTGCCGTCATGCGGCAAGGGTCGACCCTTGCCGCCGCAAGCCTTCTGGGCCTGTCGCAGCCTACGGTGGCCCGGCGCATCGAAGTGCTCGAACACGAAACGGGACTGACGCTGTTCGAACGCGACACGCGCGGGTTTCATCCCACCGCTGCCGCCCGAACCCTGCTGCCCCGCGCCGAGGCGGTCGAGACCGCGATCAACGCATTCTCGGCCAGCGCCCGCGAGATCGGCCTCCCCGGCACCATCCGGGTCACCGCCTTTGGCGGCAACTTCTCTGCCCGCGCACAGGAGATCTTCAGCGCCTTCTCGCTGTCTCATCCCGAGGTCAGCTTCGAGTTCCTGCCGGATGTCCGGGTGCTGGACCTCAAGGCGGGTGAGGCCGATATCGCGCTGCGTCTGGCCATCAACCCGCCTGACCCGGACCTGATCTGCCGCCGGATCAGCACCGCGCACTGGGGCCTCTACGGCTCGCCCGCCTATGCCGACAGGTTCGGCCTGCCCGACTCGGTCGAGGCGTTGCGCGGACACAGGTTCATCGGCTACAGGCGCGAAGGGGTTCCGCCGCGCCTGCATGACTGGCTGACGCGACATGTCGCTCCCGACCAGATCGTGCGGACCTATTCGGAGGTCGATCTGGCCCATGCCGCGATCCGGGCCGGGCATGGGCTGGGGCTGATGAACCTGCGCCTTGTGGCGGACGATCCGGCCTATGTCCGCTGCTTCGGGCCGATCGAGGAATTGTCGCTGCCGCACCTGCTGCTGGTTTCGCCCCTTGCTTGGGCCCGGCCCGAAGTGAAGGCATTTGTTCGGCACTTCGCCCCGCGCTATGCCGCGCTTTACCGGTAGGAGCATTCCCCGCTCGCGCGTTTTGCTCGTACGGGCTTCTTTCTGGTTGCAAATACTCCCGCCGGAGGCGTCCGACCTTACCGCAAGCGCTGCGGGGCGGCACCAACTCCTTCGGCCCTTGTCTTTTCCATGCCTGCTGCTCAGGATGCGGGCCAAGCAAGATAACAAGTGAGGCAAGGCAGTGCCCGATACAGTTTCCGTCGCCGCCGAATGCATGGGCGTCAAGGTGCCCGCATCCCGGTTTCTCAACGACACGCGGATCGAGCGGATCAACGCCGCCCGCTACGAGGGTCAGGAGATTGCCGGAGCCCTGCATGTCACCCGGCCGAACGATCGGGTGCTCGAGATCGGCGCCGGGCTGGGCATCGTCGGCGCGGTTGTCGCGCTGAACGCGAAACCGGAGGCAGTGACCTCGTTCGAGGCCAACCCGGAACTGGTGCCCGAGATCGAGGCGCTTTATGCGCTCAACTATCTGGGCGGCCGGATCTCCTTGCGCAACCAGATCCTGATCAGTGCGCCCGACCGGCCCGACAGCATGCCGTTTCACCTGCGCAGCAGCTATCTGGGGTCCTCGCTGCTGAACCCTGCCGGGCGGCCGTCGACCGTGGTCGATGTACCGACCGCCGATTTCGCGGCGGTCTGCACCGAAACCCGATCGACGGTGCTGATCATGGATATCGAGGGGGGCGAGCTGGAGCTGTTGCGCCATGCCGACCTGGGCCAGTTCCGGGCCGTGGTGCTGGAGTTTCACCCCGAGGCCTATGGTGTCGAGGGGATGCGCGAGTGCAAGGCGATCCTGACCGGGGCCGGGTTCGCGCGGGTCGAGGAGAAATCGACCCGCACCGTCTGGACCTGCCTGCGCGATCAGGCCGGGTAGACCGCCGGGCAGAAACCGCCGATCCGCTGGGTCAGATCCAGGGCCGATGCCTTGATCTCGGTCCGGATCAGCGCCCTGAGCTCAGGCGTCATCCGCGACACCGGGGCGGCCACGGCGAGGGCGCCGACAGGCAACTGGTCGGGGCCAAAGACCGGCGCGGCATGGGAATGCACATCCGCCTCGAACCCGCCCACCGATTCGGCGACGCCGGTCCGGCGCGCCTCGTTCAGCGCCGCGCGCAGGCGCTCGGGATCGGTCTCAGTCTCGGGCGTATACCGAGTCAGGGGACTTGCCAGTACCTTTTCGGCAAAACCGGGGGCGGCAAAGGCCAGATACGCCAGGCCCGAACTCGTGGCGTGGAACGACAGGACCACGGCATCCTCCATGGCGACGCGGGTGCCGTGGCGGGTGCTGTAGGCATGGGTCAGGGTGGACAGGCGGCCATCGCGCTGCAAGGACATGTGCGCAGTTTCGCCCGTCACCTCGCACAAATGGCGCAGCACCTCGCGCGAGACCGACAGGAGCGGCACCGCCGCCTCGCGCAGCGCCGCGAGGCGCAGAAGTTCCGCCCCCAGCCGATAGGTGCGGTCGCCGTCGAGCTGCTCGACGAATCCCGCCGCCTGCAATTCGGACATCATCCGGTAGACGGTGGCCTTGTTCATGCCCGACAGCCGGGTCAGTTCGCTCAACCCCATCTCGAGCCGCGCATGGCTGAACAACCCCAGCAGTGACAACGCCTTCGTGACCGTACCCATGCGCCGATTCCCGTCCTTTCCCTGCCTCCGAACCGGGCAAATCCACAAATTCCGGCCGCCCTTTCGCAGAAACAGTTGACAGATGGCAGTCCGGCCTGTCAATCTACAATTAAACCATAGGTTCGAATAATGAACCATTGACCGTCAAAACAGGAACTGGGAGGACCACATGACGATCAAGACAAGCCTTGCAGGCGCACTTGCCACAGCGGCCGTTGCGCTGAGTGCCGGGGCGGCGCTGGCCGAATACCCCGAGAAGCCGGTAAATTTCATCGTACCCTGGCCCCCGGGCGATCTGGAAGACGTTCTGACGCGCATGATCGCCGAGGATTTCCAGAACAAGTACGGCGTCGCGGCTGCGGTCGTGAACAAGCCCGGCGGCGGCGGCGGTCCCTTCCCGGGCGCCATCGAAGTCGCCAATGCGCCCGCCGACGGCTATACCATCGGTTCTTTCGTGATCGGGGTGCCGGTGATGGGCCACCAGATCGACATCGCGCCGCTGACGCCTGCGAAGTTCGATCCGCTGGGGATCTTCCTGACCTATCCTTTCGTCATCGCGACCTCAGGCGATGCGCCCTACAGCAGCATGGCGGAGCTGGCCGAATACGCCAAATCCAACGATGTGGCGCTGGGCCATTTCGGCGATGTGCTGACGCCCACGCAGGTGACCAAGGCCTTTGCCAAGAACGCCGGTTTCGAATGGGGATCGGACGCGGCCTTTGACGCGCTCGACTGCAACACGCTGGCCTCGGGCGATGCAGATGTGATCAACACCACGCTGCAACTGATCCTGCCCTGTCTCGACAGCGTCAAGGTGCTGACCTCGATCACCGATCAGCGTATCCCGCTGGTGCCGGACGCGCCCGCCATCGGCGAGCTTGATCCCGATCTGAACATCGCGTTGTGGAACGGGCTGTTCGTGACCAAGGACACGCCGCAGGACGTGCGCGACAAGATCATCGCCGTTGCCAAGGAATCGATGATGAGCGAGCGCGCCCAGACCGTCGCCAAGGAGACCGGCGCGCTGGTCTATTGGCAGGACGCGGCCGACAGCGCCGCGCGCATCGAGAATGACATCGCCACCATGGCCCGTATCGGCAGCCTGCTGGAATAATCCTGTCCGGACCGGGGCACCCTGCCCCGGTCCCTTTCGCCGGAACCCTTCCCCATGCCCACAGAACGCGAACGCCGCTTCGTCGGACCCCGGCGCGGCCAGCTGATCTTTGCCCTGTTCTTTGTCTCGGTCTCGATCCTGCTGCTGAGCCAGATCGGCAGCCAGACGAAATGGGTCGAGAATTCCAAGCTTTTTGCCCAACCGCGGTTCTGGCCGGCGGTCGGGCTGGCGGGCATGGTGCTGCTCGGCGCCGCGCATCTCTACCTGATGCCCTGGCGGCGGATCACCCGCGATGACGTGACCGAGCTGCGCAAATGGGCGCAGGTGCTGGAATTCGCGGCCTGGTTCATGGCCTATGTCCTGCTGGTTCCGCTGATCGGCTACCTGCCTGTCACCATGGCCTTCATGCCCCTCCTGACCTGGCGCATGGGCTACCGGCAGCCCGGGATGCTCTGGCTTTCGGTGGGCTTCGCCGTCGCGGTCGTGGTGCTGTTCAAGGGGCTCCTGAGCGTCAAGATCCCCGGCGGCGCGATCTATGAATTTCTTCCCGGCGCGTTGCGCAGCTTCTTTATCCTGTATCTCTGATGGACCTGCTTCAATCTGCCTTTGAAATCCTGATGCGCTGGGACGTGGTGCTGGCGCTGCTGGCCGGTTCGGTCGGCGGCGTGCTGATCGGCGCCATTCCCGGCGTCGGCCCCGCCGTCGCCATCGCCATCCTGCTGCCCGCCACCTTTTCCATGGATCCCATCGTGGGGCTGACCGTGCTGCTGGGCATCTACGGCAGTTCCATGTACGGCGGCGCCATACCCGCGATCCTGATCAACACGCCCGGCACCGCAGTGAACGCGCTGACCACCTATGACGGCTATCCGATGACTGCGCGGGGCGAACCGCGGCGGGCGCTGAGCCTGGCCTATTCCGCCAGTTTCTTTGGCGGCATGTTCTCGGTCATCTGCCTGATCCTGTTCGCGCCGGTGTTGGCCAAGATCGCGCCGTTCTTCGGCAGCCGCGAGATCTTTCTCGCCGCGCTTCTGGGCATCATCCTGGTCATTGTTGCCCATCGCGGCCAATCGCTGATCGCGGGGGCGCTGGCGGCGTTCGGCATCTTCATCCAGTCGATCGGTCTGGAGCCGGTGAAATACACGTCGCGCTACACGTTCGACCAGCCGTTCCTGTCGAGCGGCATCAACCTGATCGTGGTGGTGCTGGGGCTGTTTGCGCTGAGCCAGGCCTTTGTCCTGCTGACCTCGGAGGACGAGAAGATCCGCATGACCCGCCTGCGCGGCGGGCTGTTCCAGGGACTGCGTGAACTGGGCCGCCACCCGCGCGTGGCGACCGTGTCGGCCAGTTTCGGGGTGTTGATGGGGATGATCCCCGGCGTGGGCGAGTTCACCGCCCAGTTCATGTCCTATACCTATGCGCAGCGTAGCTCGAAACGGCCGCAGGATTTTGGCAAGGGCTCGTCCGAAGGGCTGATCGCGGCCGAGACCGCCAATAACGCGGTGCCCGCCGCCGCGATGGTGCCGCTGCTGGCGCTGGGCATTCCGGGCGAGGCGCTGACAGCGATGATGCTCAGCGTGTTCTACGTGCACAACGTGGTGCCGGGGCCCGGCTTGTTCCAGAATGACATGCCGTTTGTGGTGGCGCTTTATATCGCGTTGCTGATCCTGAACGTGCTGGTGCTGATCTTCCTGCTCCTTGCCACCAAGTCGCTGATCCAGGTGGTGCGCATTCCCAACCGGTTCCTGGGGGTCTGCATCCTGACGCTCAGCTTCGTGGGCGTCTATTCGCTGCGCAACTCGGCCACCGACTGCGTGATGGCGGCACTGTTCGGAGTGCTGGGTTATATCCTGAAACGCCTGTCGCTGCCCTCGGTTCCGATCATCCTTGGCATGGTCCTGGGCGGCATCATGGAGGTCAAGCTGCGCGCCGGCATGGCGCGGGTGAAGGAACCGCTCGATTTCATCGACCGGCCGGTAGCCTTCCTGCTGTTTGTCGCCATCCTTCTGGTGCTCGCCTCGCATTTCCTGCGTGTGATCCGCGAGCGAGCGGACCTGCGCGCGGCCGAGCGCGGGATGCAGAAATCGTCACACCGGTTCGGCAACATGCTGGGACGGCGTCGGCAGATCTTCCTCAAGGACCGGTTCAAGAAGGTGCGGGCCCGCCATGCACGGCGTCTGAGCAAGTTCAAAGACCTGTTCTGACCCGCCCCGCCGCCGCCCGCCCTCTCCCTCGGGCGGCGGCGAACCCAGATCGGACCCTGCGTCGCTTTGCGCCTTTCCCCTTGATCTCGACAGTCTGGCGGATCACCCTGCCGTCGACGCGGAATGCCATTCCGCAGACTGAAACAGGGAGGAAACGAGCCCCATGTCCGAGGCCATCGGTTACGAACTTCTGGGAGATATCGCCATTCTGGCCGCCAACAACCCGCCGGTCAACGCGCTGGGTCATGCGGTGCGGCAGGGGCTGGCGGATGGCATGACACGCGCCGAGGCCGAGGGCGCCCGCGCGGTACTGATCTACGGCACGGGGCGGACCTATTTCGCCGGGGCCGATATCCGCGAATTCGGCAAGCCGCCACGCGACCCCTGGCTGCCGGAGCTGTGCAACCGGATCGAGGCCTCGCCTCTCTTGGTGGTGTCGGCCATCCATGGAACCGCGCTGGGCGGCGGGCTTGAAGTTGCGCTTTCCACCCATTACCGGATTGCCGTCCCCTCGGCCAAGGTGGGCCTGCCCGAAGTGCACCTGGGTATCCTGCCCGGCGCCGGCGGCACCCAGCGGCTGCCGCGCGTGGCGGGAACCGAGGCGGCGCTCGACATGATCACCACGGGCCGCCACGTGCGCGCCGACGAGGCGCTGAAACTGGGCGTGATCGACAGGATTGCCGAGGGCGAACCGCGTGAGATCGGGCTCGCCTATGTGCGCGAATTGCTGGACGAGGGCGCGCCGCGCCGTCCCGTCAGCGAGATGCCTGCGCCTGCTTCGGTCGATTTCGACGCGGTCTATGATGCGGTTCTGAAGAAAGGCCGCGGGCAACTGTCGCCCGCCACCGCCGTGCGCGCGGTGCAGGCGGCCGCCGAGGCGCCGAGCTTTGCCGAGGGGTTGAAACGCGAACGCGACCTGTTCATGGAACTGATGGCGACCGACCAGCGCGAAGGGCTGATCCATGCCTTTTTCGCCGATCGCGCCGTTGACAAACTGCCGGAACTGGAAGGTGTCGCACCACGCCCGCTGGCCGCAATCGGTGTCATCGGCGGTGGCACCATGGGCGCAGGCATCGCCACCGCCGCGCTGCTGTCGGGGCTGACCGTGACCATGCTGGAAATGTCGCCACAGGCCGCCGAGGCCGCAAAGGGCCGGATCGAGGGCAACCTGTCGGGCGCGCTGAAGCGCGGCAAGCTGAGCCAGGCACAATTCGAGGCACTGACCACCAAGGCGCTGACATTGGCCACCGATTACGACGCGCTGCGCGAGGCCGATCTGGTGATCGAGGCGGTGTTCGAGGACATGGAGGTCAAAAAGCAGGTATTCACCAAGCTCGACGCGGTGTGCAAGCCGGGTGCGGTGCTGGCCTCGAACACCTCGTACCTGGACATCAACGAGATCGCCGCCGTCACCAGCCGCCCGCAGGATGTGCTGGGGCTGCATTTCTTCTCACCCGCGCATGTGATGAAGCTGCTCGAAGTGGTCATCGCCGACAAGACCGCGCCCGATGTGGCGGCCACCGGCTTTGCACTGGGCAAGCGGATGGGCAAGGTCTCGGTCCGGGCCGGGGTCTGCGACGGGTTCATCGGCAACCGCATCCTGTCGGTCTATCGCACCTGTGCCGATCACATGATCCTGGACGGGGCATCGCCCTATCAGATCGACGAGGCGCTGGAGGAATTCGGTTTTGCCATGGGGCCCTTTGCCGTGGCCGACCTGGCGGGGTTGGATATCGGTTGGGCCGTGCGCAAGCGCAAGCGGGCCGAGGGGCTGGACCCGCGCGCCCGCGACAGCGCCTATGCCGACAAGCTGTGCGAGGCCGGCCATTTCGGCCAGAAGACCGGCAAGGGCTATTACGACTATGCCGCAGGCGCCAAGGCGCGGGTGCCCAACCCCGAGGTGATGCCGCTGATCGAGGCCGAGCGCGCCCAGCAGGGTATTACCCCGCGCGACTTCAGCAAGGACGAGATCGTGCGCCGTTATATGGCGGCGATGGTCAACGAGGCGGCCAAGGTGGTGGGCGAAGGCATCGCGCGCCGTCCGCTCGACGTGGATGTGACCCTGCTCTACGGTTACGGTTTCCCGCGCTATCGCGGCGGGCCGCTGAAATGGGCCGACTTGCAGGGGCTGCCGCAGCTGTTGGCCGATATCAAACGCTGGGCGGCGGAGGATGCCTATTTCTGGCAGCCCGCGCCGCTGCTGGAAAAACTGGTGGCCGAGGGCCGCACATTCGACGATCTGAACAAGGAAGCCGTGTAATGAAACAAGCCGTTATCGTATCCACCGCCCGGACAGGGCTGGCGAAATCCTTTCGCGGGTCGTTCAACGTGACCCACGGGGCAACCATGGGCGGCCATGCGGTGCAGGCGGCGGTGGCGCGCGCCGGGCTCGATGGCTCGGAGATCGAGGATTGCATCATCGGCTGCGGTTTCCCCGAGGGTGAGACCGGCAGCAATATCGGCCGCCAGATCGCAATTCGCGCAGGCCTGCCGGTGACGGCCTCGGGGATGACGGTGAACCGGTTCTGCTCGTCGGGCCTGCAAACCGTTGCCTTGGCGGCGCAGGCGATCACCGAGGGCGGTTCCGGCCCGATGGTGGCGGGCGGGGTCGAGAGCATCTCGATGGTGCAGCCCAAGGCGCGCTCAGCGCCCGAGGCCTGGATCCAGGAGCACAAGCCCGCCATTTACATGGCGATGATCGAGACGGCGGATATCGTGGCGCAGCGCTATAACCTCAGCCGCGAATATCAGGACGAGTATTCGCTGCGCAGCCAGCAGCGCATTGCGGCGGCGCAGGCCGAGGGCAAGTTCGCCGACGAGATCGTGCCGATGGTCACCAAGATGGCGGTCAAGGACAAGGAAAGCGGCGAGATCTCGATGCATGAGGTCACCGTGGACCGCGACGAATGCAACCGGCCCTCGACCACGCTGGAGGGTCTGGCGGGCCTGGAGCCGGTGCGGGGACCGGGCAATTTCGTCACTGCGGGCAATGCCTCGCAACTCAGCGATGGCGCTGCGGCGCTGGTGCTGATGGAGGCCAGGGAGGCCGAGCGCCGGGGGCTGGAGCCGCTGGGCGCGTTCAAGGGGTTCTGCGTGGCGGGTTGTGAACCCGACGAGATGGGCATCGGGCCTGTGTTTGCTGTGCCGCGCCTGCTGGAGCGGCATGGTCTGAAGGTCGATGACATCGACCTGTGGGAGCTGAACGAGGCGTTCGCCAGCCAGTGTCTTTACAGCCGTGACGCGCTTGGTATCGACCCGGAGAAATACAATGTGAACGGCGGCTCGATCGCCATTGGCCACCCGTTCGGCATGACCGGGGCGCGGATGACCGGGCATCTGATGCTGGAAGGCAAGCGGCGTGGCGCCAAGCTGGGCGTGGTCAGCATGTGCATCGGCGGCGGCATGGGCGCGGCCGGGCTGTTCGAGATCTTCTGAGCAGGGGACTGCGTCCGGGCAGGCCATCGAGGCCCGCCCGGACGCGGCCCGGCGCAGGGCGCGCCGGGCTGGGCCGCCCGAAACGGGCGGCAAGGGAGGAAAACGGAAATGGACCTGAATTACAGCGACGAGGAACAGGCGTTTCGCGCCGAGGTGCGCGCCTTTCTGGCCGAGAACCTACCGGCGGAGGTGTCCGACAAGGTGCGGCGTGGCATCAGCCTGGGCAAGGAAGGCCACGAGAAATGGCATGCCACGCTGAATGCGCGGGGATGGCTGGCCTATAACTGGCCGCGCGAATTTGGCGGCGCCGAGTGGAACGCGGTGCAGCGGCATATCTTTGAGGAGGAATGCGCCGCCGCCTATGCGCCCCGCATCGTGCCCTTTGGCCTGTCGATGCTGGCACCGGTGTTGCAGAAATTCGGTTCGAAGGCGCAGCAGGACCATTACCTGCCGCGCATCCTGTCTGGCGAGGATTGGTGGTGCCAGGGCTATTCCGAACCAGGGGCGGGATCGGACCTGGCCTCGCTCAAGACCCGCGCGGTGCGGGACGGCGACCATTACGTGGTCAACGGGCAAAAGACCTGGACCACGCTGGGCCAATACGCCAACTGGATCTTTTGCCTGGTGCGCACCGATCCGGAGGCCAAGCAGCAGGAGGGTATCAGTTTCCTGCTGATCGACATGAACTCGCCGGGCATCACCGTGCGCCCCATCGTTCTGCTGGATGGCACGCCCGAGGTGAACGAGGTCTTCTTTGACGACGTGCGGGTGCCGGTCGAGAACCTGGTCGGCGAGGAGAACAAGGGCTGGACCTATGCCAAGTACCTGCTGACCCACGAGCGCACCAATATCGCGGGCGTGGGCTTCAGCCAGGCGGGTCTGGACGCGGTCAAGCGAATCGCCCGGATCGAAACGGCCAATGGCCGCCCGCTGGTCGAGAACCCGCATTTCGCCGCCCGGCTGGCCCAGGTCGAGATCGACCTGATGGCGATGGCCACCACCAACATGCGCATCATCAGCCAGGCCGCCAGCGGCCAGGCGCCGGGGGTCGAAAGCTCGATGCTCAAGGTCAAGGGCACCATCATCCGGCAGGAGATCAACGACCTGACCCGCCGGGCTGTGGGGCCCTATGCGATGCCCTTCGCCTCGGAAGCGGTCGAGGGCGACAATGCGCCCATCGGTCCCGAATATGCCGGGCCAGTGGCAGCGCATTATTTCAACAACCGCAAACTGTCGATCTTTGGCGGATCGAACGAGATCCAGCGCGGGATCATCGCCAAGGTCAAGATGGGGGGCTGAGGGACATGGATTTCAACCTGACCGAAGAACGCCAGATGTTGCAGGACACCCTGCGCCGCTATCTGGCTGACCGCTACACGACGTCGGTTCGCAACGCGATCCTGGACAGTGACAGCGGCATGAGCGCGGATATCTGGGCCGGACTGGCGGAACTGGGCGTGATCGGTGCGCTGTTTTCCGAAGACGATGGCGGGTTCGGCGGCGCCGGTTTCGACATCGCCACCGTGTTCGAGGAGTTGGGCCGCGCCGGAGTGGTCGAGCCGATGCTGGATACCGCCATTCTGGGCGGGCGGTTGATCGCAACCTTGGGCGACGAGGCGCAGCGCGGGCTGCTGGAGGAGATCATCGGCGGTGCGGCACATCTGGCACTGGCGCATGGCGAACCGGCGAGCCGCTATGACCTGACGCGGGTGGAGACGACGGCGCGCGCCGACGGCGAAGAGATCTTGCTGAACGGGCGCAAGGCGGTGGTCGTCAATGCCGAGGCCGCCGGTCACCTGATCGTCTCGGCGCGCGAAAGCGGCGGCATGTTCGACCTCGACGGCATCTCGCTGTTCCTGGTTCCGGCAGGCACGCCGGGGCTGGCGCAACATGGCTATCCGATGTTGGCGGGGGGACGCGCCGCCGAGGTGACACTGGACAATGTCCGCCTGCCGCAGTCCGCACGGCTGGGCACGGCGGGTGCCGGGCTGGCGCCGCTGATGGACGCGATTGCCGCCGCCAATGTGGCGCTGGCCGCTGAATGCGTGGGCGCCATGCAGAGCGCGGTGGAACTGACACGCGGCTATCTGATGACGCGCAAACAGTTCGGCCGGCCCATCGGCACCTTCCAGGCGCTGCAACACCGGTTCGCCGACATGCTGATCGAGCTGGAACAGGCGCGGTCGGCGGTGATCAACGCCGCCGGTCATCTGGACAGCGCCGACCGCGACCGCCAGATCGCCGCCGCCCGCAACCTGATTGCGCGGGTGGGCCGGCTGGTGGCCGAAGAGGCAATCCAGATGCACGGCGGCATCGCGATGACGCAGGAATACGAGCTGGCCCATATCGCCAAGCGCATCGTGATGGCCGATCACCGGTTCGGCGATGCCGATTACCATCTGGAGCGGTTCATTGCCCTCAGCGCCGCCTGATCTGCCCGCGTCCTGGACGCGGGATAAATCCGGCTGCCAGTCGATGGTGGGTTATGAACTTGACCACAACCGGACCGGCGTCAGCCGGGTCTGTCACCTCGACCTTGGGCCACAGCACCTGAACTATCACGGCATCCTGCATGGCGGGCTGGTGTCGATGCTGCTGGACGTGGCCTGCGGCCAGACCGCATCGGCGATGTTCCGGCCCGAGGATCCGACCCCGGTGGTTACGGTCTCGCTCAACGTGCAATTCGTGGCGGCCGCGCGGGCCGGGCGGGTGACGGCGGTGGGCATCCCGTCGGGCAATGGCCGCACGCTGGCTTACGTCAACGGCGAGTTGCGCGACGAGGACGGCCGCCTGCTGGCAACGGCGGCGGGCGTGTTCAAGCGCGGCAGCCTGAGGAAGAAGACATGACGCTGGCGCGGGTGGAGGACCGGGGCGACCGGCTGGTAGTCGTCAACATGAACAGCGCCCGGCGCGGCGCGCTGTCGCCCGATCTTTATGCCGCGATCGGACAGGCGATGGAGAAGGCGGCGGAACCGCGCATTCGCGCGGTGATCCTGTCGTCCGAAGGCGGGTTCTTTTGCGCGGGCGGCGACCTGAACGTGCTGATGGAACGGCGGCAACTGAGCGAAGCCGAGCGGCGCGGCAAGGTCGATCTGTTGCATGACCTGATCCGCGCCATCCGCGGCTGCCCGGTGCCGGTGATCGCCGCCGTCGAAGGCGGTGCAGCCGGCGCGGGTGCCTCGCTGGCTTTGGCGTGCGACCTGCTGGTCGCGGCCGAGGGTGCGAAATTCACCGCCGCCTATGTCAAGGCCGGGCTGGTGCCCGATGCGGGGCTCACCTCGGCGCTGGCGCGGATGCTGCCCCGGCAGCTGGCGATGGAGATGTGCCTGCTGGCCCGCCCTGTCAGTGCTGCCCGCATGGCCGATCTGGGCGTGGTCAACGTCCTGGCCGCGCCGGGCGAGGCCGAGGCGCAGGCCCATGCGCTGGCCGATGCGCTGGCGCAGGGGCCGCGCGGCGCGCAAGGCGTGATCCGTCGGCTGGTGGCCCAGGCCTATGAGGTCTCGGAAGCGCAACAGCTCGATGCGGAACGCGACGCCATGGCGCGCGCGGCGGGCGGAGACGAGGCAGCCGAGGGGATTGCGGCCTTTCTGGACAAGCGCAAGCCCCGGTTCTGACCGGGCAACAGGGGATCAGGCAATGGACAAATGGCACGACTACCCCGGCGCGCAGATCGCCAGCCGCCCCGACGCGCCCGCGTTTTCCGACAGTGGCGGCGCGGACTGGAGCTATGGCGATCTGGACCGGGCCATTTCGGCGCTGATGGATGTACTCGCCGCCCAGGGCGTGCAAGCCAACGACCGGGTGATGATCCTGGCCGAGAATTGCTGTGCGGTGGTGGCCGCCCTTTTTGCCACCTCGCGGCTGGGCGCTTGCGCGGTACCCATCAACGCCCGCCAGACCGGACCCGAGGTAGACAGGATCATCACCTTTGCCGAACCCGCCGCCATCCTCTGCGCCTCGGACATATCGGCGGAGGCCGCCACCCATGCCGCGCGCCTGAACGCGACCCCGGTCGAGGGCGCCTTTGGCCGAATGCACCTGGCAACTCCTTACCCCAGCAATCCGGACCCGGTGCTGGAGGATGTCGCTGTGATGCTGTTCACCACCGGCACCACCGGCACCCCCAAGGGGGTGATGCTGACCCATGGCAACCTGCGCTTCGGTGGGCGCAGCTCGGCCGATCTGCGCGGCATGACAACGGATGACGTCATCTATGGCGTGCTGCCGGTTACTCATGTGTTTGGTCTCGCCTCGGTGGTGACGGCGGCCACCTGTATCGGCGCGCCGGTGCGGCTCGATGCCCGGTTCACCGCCGCGCGCAGCTATGCCGCGCTTACCTCGGGCGTGACGCTGTTTTCCGCCGTGCCGCAGATGCACGCGCTCCTGATGCAATACGCGCGCGAACAGGGCTACGACCACCTGCCAGGCGGTACCCTGCGCTATACCTCCTCGGGCGCGGCGCCCCTTGACCCGGCGTGGAAACGCAAGGCCGAGGCGTTTTATGGCGTCGCCCTGCAAAACGGCTATGGCCTGACCGAAACCACCGCCGGTGTGTCGGCCACACGCAACCCGCTCGGCACGCCGGACATCTCGGTCGGAAAGCCGCTGCCGCAGGTCGAGGTGCGGCTGGACGAGGATGTGCCCGGCGGCGGCGATGGGGTGGGCGAGGTGCTGACCCGCGGCCCGCATGTGATGAAGGGCTATTACCGCAACCCGCAAGCGACCGAGGCCGCGTTGCACGACGGCTGGTTCCGCACCGGCGATCTCGGCCGCTATGACGCCGAAGGCAACCTGCATATCGCGGGGCGCAGCAAGGAGCTGATCATCCACGGCGGGTTCAACGTCTACCCGCCCGAGGTCGAGGCCGCGCTCAACGACCATCCGCAGGTGATCCAGTCGGCGGTGGTGGGGCGCATGATCCAGGGCGATGAAAAGGTGGTGGCCTTTGTCCAGGTCGCGCCCGGCGCGGCCCCCGACCCTGACGAGCTGCGCGCCTTCGCCGCCGCACGGCTGGCGGGGTACAAGCGCCCCAGCCAGATCGTCATCGCCACCGAACTGCCCGCCGCGCCCACCGGCAAGATCCTCAAGCACAGATTGCTCGACCATTTCGCGGACCAGTTGGACTGATCCGGGCGCGCGGTCCTGCTTCTTTCTGGTTAAAATACTCCGGGGGTCCGGGGGCAGAGCCCCCGGCGCGCACCGCCTGGCCTCAGGCTTCGGGGACGTGCAACACCAGCCCGTCGAGATCGGGATGTGCCTCGATCTGGCAGCTCAGGCGGCTGGCTGGCTGGCGCTCGGCGGCGGTGATGTCGAGCATCGCATCCTCGAACTCGCCCGGCGCGCCGGTCCGGTCGGACCAGGCCGGATCCACCACCACGTGGCAGGTGGCGCAGCTGAGGCAGCCGCCGCATTCGCCGATCACGCCGGGCACGTTGTTGGCCACGGCTGCCTCCATCAGCGACAGCCCGGGGGCGACCTCGGCCGCGATTTCGCGGCCGTCGGCCAGTTTCCAGGTCACGCGCATAACAAGCTCCTCAGATGAAGTAGACATAGAAGTCGCGCAGCGCATCGCCTTCGAGATCGCGGGTCTTACGCACTTCCTGGGCTTTCATGAACACATGGTTGGCGACCAGCTCGGCGCCCACCGCCTCGGCCAGCACGGTGTCACGCTCCAGATCGCGCACCGCACCTGCCAGGTCGATGGCGGTGCCTTCCTTGGCATCGGTGCGGTCGAACCCGTCGCCGGTCTCCATCGGCGGCAGGGCATGACCGTTCTCGACCCCGAGCCTTGCCGCCTGCAACACGGCGGCCACGGCGGTATAGGGGTTTGCCGAGGCATCGGCCATCCGGTGTTCCAGCCGCGCCTTGGCGCCGCCTTCGGAGCTGATCCGGGTGGTGACATTGCGGTGATCGCCGCCCCAGTTCTGCCAATAGCCCGAGAGCGAGCCGGGTTGCAGCCGCATGTAGGAATTCGCCGTCGGCGCGATCAGCCCCGCCAGCCCCTTGTGATGGTGTAACAGCCCCGCCAGACAGCCGCGCGCCAGGTCGTTCATATGCTCGGGCCCGCCGCGCGGACCGGAGGACAGCGCATTGGCGCCGGTCGCATCCTGGAAGGAGAAGTTGATATGCATACCCGACCCCCCGGCCTCGGCGATCGGTTTCGGCATGAAGGTCAGCACGATGCCGTATTCCAGCGCGATCTCGCGCGCCATCAGGCGGAACAGCACGATATCGTCCACCGCCTTCAACGCATCGTCAAAGGTCAGCGTATATTCGAACTGCGGGCTGTCGAACTCGGAGGTGATCATGTCGAGGGAAAATCCCATCTCCTCGGCCATTGCCCAGATCCGGTCGTTGAACCGCAGCGGATCGGCAAAGGGGCCGGTGCCATAGACCACGCCGCCCGGCGCGTCATAGGGCACCAGCCGCCCGTTGTCGTCGGCCTGAAGCGCGAAGCATTCCAGCTCGATCCCCACCTTGGGGCTGAGCCCGCGCGCCTGCCAGTCGGCCACCGCCCGTTTCAGCGCCCCGCGCGGGCAGAGCGGCAGCGGCTGGTCCTGGTCGTCATAGAGATCGCCCAGCACCACCTTGGTTCCGGTATGCCAGCTGTCGCGGATATCGTCATGGACCCATTTCAGCTCCATGTCCGGCAGGCCCTGCTTCATCATCGCGCCGGGCGCGTCCAGCAGGTCGCGGTCGTAATGCACACCGAAGGTCGAGCGGCAGAAGCGCGTCGAACTGTCGGCGATCTTGGAATTGGGCAGGTGCTTGCCGCGCATAATGCTGAGGTGGTCGCAGAACATCGCGCGCAATCTGTCTTTCATGTCGGGGCTCCTCCCTCTGAGCCTGTTGTGCCCGGTGTCAGGCGCAGGTAACGGTGACCGGCAGTTCCTTGATGCCGCCCACGAAATTCGAGCGCAGGAACCTGTGTGGCCCTGCCGGTTCGATCGACCTTAACCGCTTGGCCAGCTCCTGGAACAGCACTTTGACCTCAAGCCGGGCCAGCCACATGCCCAGGCAGACATGCGGTCCACCCTGGCCGAAACTCAGATGCCGGTTCGGGTTGCGGTAGAGATCGACCCGGAACGGGTCGTCGAACACCGTCTCGTCGCGGTTGGCCGAGGACCACCAGTACAGCACCTTGTCGCCTGCGCGGATCGTCTTGCCATGCATCTCGTGATCCTGAAGCGCGGTACGCCGGAAATAGAGCGCCGGTGTCGCCCAGCGGATGATCTCGTCCGGCGCGGTCTCCCAGATGTCGCCGCCCGCCCGCATCTGCTCCAGCAGCTCGGGCTGGTGGCACATGGCCTGGATACCGGCGGCGATGGAATAGCGGGTGGTGTCGTTGCCCGCCGCCACCACGAGGCAGAAGAAATTGCGGAACTCGGTATCGCTGATCACCGACCCGTCCTTGGAGGGTTGCAGGATCATGTGCAGCACGCCCGAGGTATCGCCCGCCCTCTCCTTCTTCTCCATCAGGTCCCTGGCATAGAGATACAGTTCGGCCCCGGCGGGCGAGTTGAACGGCATCATGCGGAATTCATCGGTATCGAGCTTGTCGAGCACATGGGTGGTGAAATCGGGATCGGTATTGGCGATCAGCGCGTCGCCCTTTTCCACCAGCCAGGGCAGATCGGCATCGGGCAGGCCGACGATCCGGCCCAGCATCCGCATCGGCAGCTGGCGGGCGATCTCCTTGGTGGCGTCGAACGTGCCCTTGTCCAGCACCTCGTCCAGAATATCGACGCAGATCGCGCGGATGTCGTCCTCGTATTGCGCCATGGTGGTGCGCGAGAACGCCTTCATCAGCTTCATCCGGGTCTGGCTGTGCTCCGGCGGGTCGGTCTCCTGAAAGGTGCGGCGGGCGAGGTATTCCTCATAGGTCTGATCCTCCATCCGGATGCCGCGCGCCGAGGAGAAGACGCCCGTGTTCTTGTTCATCTCGGCGATATCGGCATGCCGGGTGATCGACCAGAAATCCTGACCATCGGCATATTCGGTCCAGTGCAGCGGATCCTCGCGGCGCAGGCGGGCAAAGGTGTTGTGCGGCGCCCCCTCGGCAAAGGCGTCATGGCTGGTCAGATCGGCATAGCCGTCGTCCGTGGGCGTCCAGACCGTCATGTTTTTACCTTTCCTCGCTCCGTTAACATGTGTATATTATAAGAACTCATAAATATGTAAACGAAAATCTCTCGGGGAAGATCATGCACTTGGCGATCCTGATGACCAACACGGATGAAAGCGAATTTGCCCGCGCCCACCCCAGGGACGGCGAGAAATTCACCGCCCTGATCCGGCGCGCGCGGCCCGCTTGGACAACATCGGTCTTTGCCGTGAAGGACGGGCAGTTCCCCGAAACGCTCGACGGGATCGACGGGGCGATGATCACCGGCAGCCCCGCCTCGGTGCTGGGCACGGCGCCGTGGATCGGACGGCTGCTGGAGCTGATCCGCGACATGCACAGCCGCCAGATCCCCATATTCGGCGCCTGTTTCGGGCATCAGGCGATTGCCTTGGCCCTGGGGGGCCGGATCGGCCGCAACCCCGGCGGCTGGGTACAAGGGCTGACCCGCAACCGCATGCTCGAACGACCCGTCTGGGCGCGCGACCTGCCGGACGAGGTCCGGCTCTACGGCAGCCATGTGGAGCAGGTGACTGCCCTGCCCGCCGGCGCGACCGCCATCATGCAGGGACCGGATTGCCCCATTTCCGGCTTTGCCATCGGCGACCGTATCTATACCACCCAGCACCACCCCGAGATGACCCACGACTTCATCACCGCCCTGACCGAAGAAATGGCGAGCGACCTGGGACACACGGCGCATGCGCAGGCCATGGCCTCGCTCTCTGACCATTCGGACATGGACGCCTTTGCCGAAAGCATCGCGCGCTTCTTCGAACAGGCGCGCCCGGCCTGAGGCGCGGCACTACCTGCTGCTTCTTTCTGGTCAAAAATACTCAAATCCCGCCCCCTCGGCCGCGCAACGGCCCGGGCGGGATCACCCCAGTGCCGCCAGCAGGTCCATCACCGTCACCTGGTCGAACTGCACATGCCGGGCCATGGCGGCCTCGGCCTCCTCCCGCCGCCGGTCGAAGATCAGCGTTGCGATCTCGCGATGTTCGCGGGCCGAGGCGGGGATCGAGCCGGGATAGCTGTAGCGCGCCCGGTAATAGGCCAGGAGCTTGCGCGCATGGGTCTTGATCATCTCGACCAGATAGGGGTTTCCCGACCCCAGCGCCACGGTTTTGTGGAACTTCAGGTTCAGCCGGTAATAGCCGAACGGGTCGCCATCGCCCTTGTCGCGGGCATGTGCCTCGCAGGCGGCGACCACCGCCTCCAGCTCGGCCGCCTGCGCGGCATTCATCCGCCGCGCCGCAAGCCCCGCCGCCAGCCCTTCGAGCCGGGCGTGGACCTCCAGGATGGCCAGGAACTCCTCCAGCGTCGGCTTGAACACCACCGCCCCCTTGCGCGGCAGCCGGCGGATCAATCCCAGTGTTTCGAGCTGGATGAAGGCCTCGCGCACCGGGGTGCGCGACACGCCGTGCCGGTCGATCAGCGCGGTTTCCTCCAAGACGTCACCGGGGCCCAGCCGTCCATGCTCGATATCTTCGAGCACCCCGTTGATCACCTGCTCCGTCTGTCCTGCCATCGATCAACCCTCTCCCGTACCGGCCCGCAGGTTATGCGCTGTCGGCCCTCGGCGCAACGGATCGCCAAGCGCCGATGTGACCCGGTTTTCCGATACGCCACAAACACATGACCGGGATTTGGCACAACTGTGCTAGGCTGCCTGCAGGCAGGAAGAACCCATCGCGGCAGAATCTGTAAACCAGGGAGAAGATTAATGTGTGACATTTGCGTGATGAACGCGGTCAAGGAGCGAATGCTGTCCCGCCGGGACCTGTTCAAGGCCAGCGCCGCCGTGGCGGCTGGCGCGGCGCTGGGAACCGCCACCGCCCCGGCGGCAATGGCGGCCGGCCATGGCGGCGTGGTCGACATGACCCATGTCTACGACGCCGATTTTCCGACCTATTTCGGGACGCCCGGCATTGAGGCCACCCAGAATTTCAATTTCAAGGAACACGGTTTCAACCTGTTCACGCTGAGCGTGAACGAGCATACCGGCACCCATGTCGACGCGCCGCTGCATTTCTCGGCCGATGGCCAGTCGGTGGACGAGATCCCGCTGGCGAACCTCGTCTGCCCGCTCTGCGTGGTGCATATCCACGAGAAGGCCGCCGCCGATGCCGATGCGCAGGTCACGCCGGATGACCTCCGGGCCTGGATCAGCGCCCATGGCCCGATCCCTGACGGCGCCTGTGTGGCGATGCATTCGGGCTGGGGCGGCAAGACCGGCGGTCCCGGCTTCCGCAACGCCGACAGCGAGGGCAAGATGCATTTCCCCGGCTTCCACGTCGAGGCGGCGCAGATGCTGATCGAGGAGACCGGCGCCGTGGCCATCGCGGTTGATACCCTGTCGCTGGATCACGGCCCTTCGGCGGATTTCGCGACCCATTACGCCTGGCTGCCGACCAACCGCTACGGCATCGAGAACCTTGCCAATCTCGACAAGGTGCCCGCCAGCGGTGCGACGCTGATCGTGGGCGCACCCAATCATCGCGGCGGCTCGGGTGGCCCGGCACGCATCTTCGCCATGGTCTGATCCATGGCGACTGTCCCTCTGCTGAGTGACGAGGAGGCCAGCGCCGAGGCGCTGGCCGTCTTCGACGATATCCGCGCCACCCGCGGCACCGATTACGTCAACAATTTCTGGCGGGCGCTGGCGCATGACCCCGCGCGGCTGCGCGCGACCTGGGAGCGGCTGAAGGTGGTGATGGGGCCCGGTTCGCTGGACCCTCTGGTAAAGGAATTGATCTATATCGCCGTCTCCACCGCCAACGGCTGCGAATACTGCGTGCATTCCCACACCGCCGCCGCCCGCGCCAAGGGCATGACACCGGCGCAGCACGGCGAGTTGCTGGCGGTGATCGGCATGGCGATGCAGACCAATGGCATCGTCACCGGATTGCAGGTGCCGGTGGACGATTCGTTCAGGGCATGATGGCGCGGCCGCCCAAGGGCGGCCGGCCTGCTCGGATCAGTTGCCCGGCAAGGGTGGCATCACCCGCAGATAGGCCACCAGAGCATCCAGATCGGTTTCCGTGAACCGTGAGAAATAAGGATAGGGCATCGGCGGCATCATCGGCGCGTCGCCCGGTCGCAGTCCCTTGGTCACGATGGTCTTGATCTCGTCGTCGCTATACCCGGCCAGCCCGTCGGCATGGCTGGTGATGTTCGGACCAACGACGGAACCCCAGGGGCCGACGAATTCATACCCGCCGGAACCGAGGTTCGCCGCATCCAGCATCGGCCCCTGCGGTCCGATCGGCGAATGGCATTCGATGCAATGGGCGACAGGACCGGCCAGATAGGCGCCGTATTCGGCGGTCGCCGCCCGCTCGGGCGCGGTGACGCTGTCGACCGGCGGCCCATAGGCCGGCGGCAGCGGGATGTTGTAGGTGGACTGGCCCGGATCGTGCTGCACCGCGGGCACGGTGCGCAGGTACATCACCACCGAGGCCAGATCCTCGTCCCCGATGCCGCGATAGACGGCGCAGGGCATCGGCGGGCCGATCAGCGACCCGTCTGGCCGGATGCATTCCCGGATGGCGCGGGCCAGTTCGGCGTCGCTCCAGCCCGAGACGCGGCCGCCAGGCGTGATGTTTGCCGAAATCGCGGTAAAATGTTTGTTGTCTTCGACGACGCGCCCGCCGAGGTCCATGCTCATGTCCAGCCCCTGTGATCCGAAGGGCGTATGGCAGTTGCCACAGCCCATCGGCCCCTGAACCAGGTATTCGCCGCGCTCGACGCTCGGTGCGGCCTGCGCCACGCCGGCAAGCGCCGTGAACACCGCAGTTACGATAAGGAATTTCATTCCCGCCTCCCTCCCTTCTGTCGGACCCAATGTCTGCCCAAAATCCTGTTTTCCCAAGAAGTTGGATAATTCAGCATTTCATGGGTGCGACATTCTGTCAAACCCTGTGCATGCGCGCGCGAAAACGGTGTGTGGAATGCAGATTTGCGGATTCTGCACGTCGGCTATGTCCTGACGGTGGTGGTTCATGCTGCATTTGCAGCATAGGTTCAGGGCAACGCAGATTTACCCGTTGTTCGAGGACAAGATGGCTCATTCGACCGCTACCACCCGTTCCCTGACCGCCCTGCCCGGTGTGGCCGCAGATATCATTGCCGGCATTTTCAACGCACTGGTTCGGATCGGGGAAGCCAATTCAAAGGTCCGCCAGATCAACGCGCTGTCCGCGCTCAACGATGCGGAACTGGCCGAACGCGGCCTGCGCCGCGAGGATATCGTTCGCCGCGTGATGGGCACGTGGATCTGAACCGGCCCCGACCTCAGATTTCGGCAATTGCTGCGGCCGCCTTGGCATAGGCGGCCTCGGCCAGGGCAAAGTCGTCCTCGGTTAGAGCCAGTGACGGATAGGTCTTGCCCGGCGACTTGAACAGCCCCTCCTGTATCAACACCTTGTTGAATTGCGCGCCGCGCGCGGTATCGGCGGAGAACACGTCGCGATAGTCGCGCACCTCCCCCTTGGTGAACACGATCTCGAACAGGGTCGGGTCCCCCACCACGCGATGCGCGACGCCCTGCGCCTCCAGCGCGGCCGAGGCCATGCGCATCAGCCGCCGCCCGTTGTCGCGCAACCGGGCGTACTGGCCTTCGCGGCGCAGGATTTCCATCGTCTTGAGCCCCGCAACCGCCGCCACCGGATTGCCCGACAGCGTGCCAAGCTGCATCAGCCACCTGTCGGCACCCACGGCGGTCTTGTCGAAATGCGCCATGATGTCGGCCCGGCCCGCAATGGCCGCGAGCGGGAAACCGCCGCCGATGATCTTGCCCAGCGTGGCGATGTCGGGTTGTACGCCGTAAGCCTCCTGTGCGCCGCCATAGGCCAGGCGGAACCCGGTGACGATCTCGTCGAAGATCAGCACGATGCCGTATCTGTCGGCCTCGTCCCGCAGGAGCTGCAGGAACCCCGGTTCCGGCGGGATGATCCGCTGCAACGGCTCGACGATGATCGCGGCGACCTTGTCACCATGCTCGGCCAGCAGGGAGCGGATGTAATCGGGGTCGTTGAACGGCGCGATCAGCATCTCGGCGCGGACGCTTTCGGGAATACCTGCGCTGTCGGGCACCGCCTGTGGAAAGTTCACCATCCGGGCGGGCGCAAGGCTCATCTGCGCCTCGGCGCTCATCCCGTGATAGCCGCCTTCGAACTTCACGATCCGGTCGCGGCCGGTAAAGGCGCGGGCGAGACGGATGGCATACATGTCGGCCTCGCCACCCGAGGAGACATAGCGGATCTGCTCGGCGCAGGGCACGGCGCGGCAGATTTCCTCGGCCAGTTCAACGCCGGCGGCATTGTTGGCGAAAAAGGTCATGCCGCGCGGCAACTGTTCGGCGACCGCCTCCAGAACCTCGGGGTGGCCATGGCCCAGAAGCATGGGGCCGGAGCCGATCAGCAGGTCGACATATTCCTTGCCGTCCTCGTCCCAAACCCGGCTGCCGTGACCTTCGCGGATGAAGAGAGAGGGATCGAAATTGCCGAAACCCCCGCCAGGCAGGACGGCGCGGGCGCGGGCGGCCCAATCGGATTGGCTGAGTGTGGTGAGCATGGGAACCTCCTAGTCCAGGATCAGGTCGGGTGCGCCAAGATTGTCGCGGTCGGGCGAGACGCCGAGGCCCGGCCCCTCGGGCGGGGCGATGCGGCCAGCCTTGCGCACCGGCGCATCCGGGGCAAGGCGGGGCGCGACATAGCCCGACAGGTCGCAGACGTTGAGCAGACGGGCGGGATCGGTCGCGGCGCCCAGATGCAGCAGGGCAGCGGTGGTGATGTCAGAGCCCCAAGTGTCTTCGATACACATCTTTGCCCCCAGGTGCAGGCACAGGTCGCGTGCCCGTCGGGTGGCGGAGAGGCCGCCGAACTTGCTGAGCTTCAGCGCCACCGCGTCCATGCAGCCCAGCGCGTGGCCCTTGAGCAGGCTGTCGGTGTCATGGGCGGTCTCGTCCAGTTTCATCGGCAGGCCGGAGGCGGCGCGCACACGCGCGCAATCCTCAATCGTGGCGCAGGGTTGTTCCAGCATGATGTCGAGATACGCCACCGCGCGGCCGACACGGGTGGCATCGAGCGAGGTGGCGCCGCAGTTCCAGTCGCCATAGACCAGCGGGCCGTTGCCCACCGCCTCGCGCACAAGGGACAGGCGCGCGACATCGGCCTGCCAGTCGCCATCGGCGCCCAGCTTGACCTGGAACTGGGTGATGCCCTGAGCCTGCGCCGCGCGGGCGATGCGGGCCATCTCCTCGGGCGCGATGCAGGTGATCGAGTGATAGAGCGGCATGGTCCCGGCCTGCCGCCCGCCGAGCAGGGCGTAGAGCGGCAGGCCGGCCGCCTGCCCCGTCAGGTCCCAGAGCGCGATGTCGATGGCCGACTTGGCATAGCGGTGTCCCGGCAGGTGCCGGTCTGCCCGTGCCATCAGCGCCTCGGGCCCGATCGGGTCCGCGCCCAGCAGCACCGGGGCCAGCTCGGTCAGCGCCGGGGCCACGCCGCGCGCATAGGCGGGCAGGTAATGCGGGATCGGGCAGACCTCGCCCCAGCCGGTCAGGCCGGAATCGGTGTCGAATGCCAGGACCACGGTTTCCACGGTATCGCAGGTCTTGCCGCCCGCCATGTAATAGGCGGTATGGCTGGTCAGCGGCACGTGCCAGAGCGATATGCGGGTGATCCGTGTCATGCGTAGGCCACCACGGGTTTGCCCCGCGCCGCCGGATCGGCGACAGGGTGATCGTGACAGAGCCGGCTGGCCAGCCGGTGGCTGCCGGGCGCAGAGGCCGCCAGGCGAACCGAGGCAATATCGGCCAGCGCGCCGCCGCCCACATCCTCGATATGCATCTGCCGGCCGATCGACAGGGCGAAATCGAGTAGGCTCCGGCCGGTCAGGAATAGTGCGTCCGGCGGGAGTATCTTGAAAAAGATGAAGATCATGCCGCGTCTATCCGGGCGTGACCGGCCATTCCGGCACCGCGCCAGAGCACGAAGGTGAGGACGGGACGGTCGGTTGTGTCCATCGCGTGGAATTGCCAACTGACATGGGCACGGGTCTGGCCGGGGCCGGTTTCGATACTGTCCTCCGCAGAGCGGAACCTGGCCCCACCGGCCAGAACGAGGTAGATCTCCTCGGCCTCGTGACGGTGCCAATCATATGTCAGACCTTCGCCCCAATAGGCGACATAGCCGCGCAAACGGGTCGAATGGAAATGGCCGGTCGGACCGAAGAGTTCGTAATATCCGTAACGGTTCAGAAAGTCAGCGCCGACCTCGGCCTCGGAATAGGTGCGGGTCCAGCGGGCCAGGTGCACGGTGGCGCGGATGGCGTCGATCAGGGGTTGGGTAAGCGGGGTTCCGGGAAGGTCGAAACCTGCGACCAGACCGGTTGCGGGAACAGGCACCGGAATGCACTCGACGGGTTCGAGATCGTCAGGCCAGGGGGCGAAACCGGCCAGATCGGGATGGGCCGCATGCAGGGCGCGGGCGGCCGCGAGGACGTGGTTCAGGGTCATTGGATCACCAAGATGTTGCTGGCATGGGTCTTTTCGATATAGACCTGCTGGGCTGCGCGCAGGTCGTCAGGCGCCAGAACCGTGTCGCCGGGGCCGACCTCTGCGTGCGCGAGCATGCCTTCGGCGGCCGAACGGGAACAGGCAACGGTCGCAGTTTCGGCATCGCCCAGCGGGCTTTCGACCGGCTCGACACCGCAGGTGTCGGCGACACAATATTCAGCGAAACCGCGATCGCGTTCTGAGCCGGAATAGCCTGTCCCGTTCTTGTTGTCGGGATCGTCCCGGTCGCGCAGCCAACCGTTGACCATGCCCCGGCAGCCCCGCAGTTCGGCAGGGGCGTGGCCGGTGACCGCCTCGCTCACTGCCTTGGCATACCAGCCGGTGCGGGTATTCACATCGGTGGTGTTGAGGCCGCAGGCCCCCACACGGATCAGCACCTCATTCAGGGCCGGTTCCGGGCGCAGCCAGTCGGTGCGCCATTCAGAGCGGTTCAGGCCGCCGTGATCAGTGAGTACCATGGCCCTCATCGTGGCGGACAGGGTCATAAGGGTTCCCTGCCTCAGCGGAGGAATCGGGGGCGCTGCTCCCCGTCCCTGACCGGGACTCCCCCGGAGTATTTGGGAAAAGTTGAAAGACAGGGGTCATTCCGCCGCCTCGTGGACGACATCCGCGCGCGGGCGCAGGCTGTCGGGGTCATAGGCGGGGGCGCCCAGGATGCGGCCCTTGCGCGGCTGGCCGGCGATGACCACCTCGACCTCGGCGCCAGGGATGTTCGCCTGCGGTTTGACATAGGCGAAGGCGAGGATCTTGCCGACCGTATGGCCGTAGGCGACCGAGGCGGTGGAGCCGATCACCTTGCCGAGGAGGCGGACCGCCTCGCCGCCATTGCCATCGTAGTGGCCATCCGGCTCGATCTCGAGATAGGCGCAGACCCAAGGCAGGTTGCCTGCGTTCAGCGTCTTGTCCCGGCCAAGATAGTCCTTGTCGGTGCGAGCAAAGCGCAACACGTCGGCCTCGGCCAGCGTCACCTCGTTGGTCAGTTCGCCTGCGCCCTTGAACGCCTTTTCCATGCGGAGCGCGTTCATCGCGAAACTGCCATAGTCGGTCAGGCCGTGGGGCACGCCCGCCGACCAGAGTGCATCATAGACCGCAAGCGCTTGGTCGCGCGGGATGTGAAGCTCCCACCCCAGTTCGCCGGCATAGGACATGCGCAGGGCCCAGAGGCGGTGGCCCGCGACGGTGATCTGCCGCGCTGTCAGCCATTTGAAACCTGCATTCGACAGGTCGGCATCGGTGCAGGCGGCCAGGATGTCGCGTGACCGGGGACCGTTCAGGGCCAGCGCGGCCCAGTCGGTAGAGAGGTTGCGGACCGTGACATCCGCAGTCCCCCGGTGTGCGACCAGATGATCCAGCAGGCGCTGTTCGAAGAAGGCGGCACAGACAAGGTAGAAACGGTCCTCTCCCAGCTTCACCACCGTAGTTTCCAGCTCGATCCGGCCACGCCGGTTCAGCATATGGGTGAGCGCGATGCCCCCCACCTGTCGCGGCAGTCGGTTGGCGGTGAGGTAGTCAAGCAGCGCGGCGGCATCCGGGCCTGAGACCTCGACCTTGGTAAAGGCCGAGATATCCATGATCCCGGCAGCGGTGCGCACAGCGGTGCATTCAGTGGCGACCATGTCATGCACCGGGGTGCGGCCAAAGCCGTAATGGTCGCGCTGCTCGATGCCACGCGCGAACCAGCGCGGGCGCTCGTGGCCATAGACCTCTTCGAACACCGCGCCCTTGGCCTTGAGACGGTCATAGAGCGGCGAGGGTTTCACCGGGCGCCCGGCAAGACGGTTGAAATGGGGAAACGGGATCTCGTGGCGCAGGCAGTAATCTTCCTTGGCCTTGGTCACCTGCCAGTCCTTGGTGGCATAAGCGCCGAACCGGCGCGGATCGAAATCGCGCATGGAGATGTCGGCGGCCCCATGCACGATCCAGCGCGCCAGTTCGCGGGTCAGGCCCGGCCCCCAGCCGATACCGATCTGGGTGCCGCAACAGCACCAGTAGTTGCGCACCCCCGGCGCGGGGCCAATGAGCGGGTTGCCGTCGGGCGGGTGGCTGATGGCGCCATGTACCTCGCGCTGGATGCCGAGATTGGCAAAGATCGGCATGCGGTTGAGGCTCTCCTCGAGCCAGGGCATGACCCGGTCGTAATCGGCATCGAACAGCCAGTTTTCATAATCCCAAGGGCATTCGTCGATCCAGACGGCGTTGGGATTGGCCTTTTCGTATATGCCGATCAACCCGCGTTTCTGCTCCATCCGGATGTAGCCCGAGACCTTGCGGTCGTCGCGGATGACCGGCAGTTCGCGGTCGAGGTTCTGGAATTCGGGCACCGGTTCGGTGACGAAATAATGGTGCGTCATCGAGGTCATCGGCAGTTGCAGGCCGGACCATTCGCCCATCTGGCGCGCATAGGTGCCGCCCGCGTTGACCACGTGTTCGCAGGTGATCGTGCCCTTTTCGGTTTCGACCACCCATTCTCCTGTCGGGCCTTGCGTGATGTTGGTGGCGCGGGTGTGGCGGAAGATGCGCACGCCCTTTTGACGGGCGCCCGCGGCCATCGCCATGGTCACGTTGGTCGGATCCACATGTCCGTCATCGGGCGTGTGCAGCGCGCCCAGAACGCCGTCGAGATTGTAGAACGGGTGCAACTGGGCAATCCGGTCCGGACCGACCAGTTCGATGTTGAAGCCGAGCGAGGTGCCCACCGACAGCGTGTGGCGCAGCCAGTCCATCTCGTCCTCGGTATAGGCGAGACGGAACGAACCGCAGCCGTGCCAGGTGACCGCCTGTCCGGTCTCTTCCTCCAGCTTCCCGGAGTAGAGACCAATGTTGTAATCGACGCATTTGCCCAGGCCGAAAGAA
The DNA here is from genome assembly GCF_900101475.1 of Ruegeria marina. Classification (GTDB taxonomy): domain Bacteria; phylum Pseudomonadota; class Alphaproteobacteria; order Rhodobacterales; family Rhodobacteraceae; genus Ruegeria_B; species Ruegeria_B marina. The sequence continues at coordinate 290,992 of NZ_FMZV01000002.1, forward strand.
CTGGTCGAATGGGTGATCTGCCCGGCCGCGTGCCAGGTGCTGCCGCTGGTCAGTTCGGCCTTTTCCAGCAGGACGGTATCACCGCCCCACCCTTCATGCGCCAGGTGATAGGCTAGGCCCACCCCCATGACACCGCCGCCGACAATGACCACCCGCGCATGGGTGGGCAGATTCTGCTGGGACATGAATTTTTCCACTTCACGAGTCGCGATTTCTCTCGACAGGCTAATGCCACATTTGTACCATCGTCAATCATGAATGACACAAATGTATCATCGGCGGTTCTGGACCGCCTTACCGAAGAATGGGACGCCCTTACGCCAGAGGCGCAAAAGGCCGCCCGTTATGTGCTGGAAAATCCCGCCGACGTTGGGGTTTCCACCGTGCGCGAAATTGCCGAGGCGGCTAATGTGAAACCCAACACCTTTGTCCGCATGGCGCGGCAGGTGGGCTTTGACGGGTACGAGGATTTCCGCGCCCCCTTCCGCGACGCGATCCGGCGGGGCACGGCAAGCTTTCCCGACCGGGCGCGCTGGTTGCAGGACATCGGTCGCTCCGGCGCGTTGGGCGAGCTTTATGCCGATATGGTGGGTTCCGCGATCCGCAATATCGAGGAGACCTTTGGCGGGATCGACGCCGAGGCGCTGCGCGCTGCGGCCGAGGTGATCTGGGCCAGCCGGCAGGTGTTCACCCTGGGTGTCGGGGTGAACAACGCCAATGCGCGCAATTTCACCTATCTCGCCTCGACCGGCATGAAGCAGTTTCACGCCATCCCACAGCCCGGATCGAACGCGGTCGATGATCTGGCCTGGGCCGATGGCCAGGACGTACTGATCGCGATGACCTGCAAACCCTACCGGACCGAGGTGATCGAGGCCGTGAAACTGGCCCGCGACCAAGGGCTGACCATCGTCGGCATCTCGGACAGCCGCGCCAGCCCGGTCATCATGATGGCCGATCACCCCTTTGTGGTGGCCGCCGATACGCCGCAGTTCTTTCCATCGTCGGTATCCACCATCGCCTTGCTGGAGACGCTCTTGTCCTTTGTCATCGCCTCGGCCAGCGACGAGATCGTCGAGCGGGTCGAGAAATTCCACCAGCGCCGCCACCGGCTTGGTCTTTATGCAGAGGACCGTGAATGAATGCCCCGCTCACCCGCTCGCTCGATGCGCGCTATTACACCGATCCGGCCATCTTTGCGCAGGAAATGCGGGGGCTTCTGGCCCGTACCTGGCAATATGCCGGCCACGTCAGCCAGGTGCGCAACAGCGGCGACTATTTCGCCTTCGAGATCGCCGGCGAAAGCCTGTTCTGCATTCGTGGGCGGGATGGCGAGATCCGCACCTTCTACAACGTCTGCCAGCACCGGGCGCATGAGATGGTCACCGGCAGCGGCAATACCCGCGTCGTGGTCTGCCCCTATCACGCCTGGACCTATGAGCTGACCGGTGAACTGCGCGCCGGGCCGAACACCATGGCGGTGCCCGGATTCGAACGGTCACAGATCTGCCTGACCCCGGTGCGGACCGAGCTGTTTCACGGGTTCATCTTTGTCAATCTCGACGACGATGCCGCCCCGATGGACGACTGGTATCCCGGCGTACGCGAGGAACTGGCGGATTTTGTGCCGCATGTGGATGCGCTGGAACCGCTGGAATGGGTCGAGATTCCGGAAGCCTGCAACTGGAAGGTCAGCGTCGAGAACTACTCGGAATGCTATCATTGCCCGACTAACCACCCGACGTTTGCCACCGGCGTCGTCAAGCCCGAGACTTATGACATCCAGCCGTCGCCAACGGGCTATGTCCTGCGCCACGTGACCGAATGCCAGAGCCTGGACCGGATGACCTATCCCATCGACCTGAGCGTGCCGCACGCGGGCGACTACCGGTCGTGGTTCCTGTGGCCGATGTTTTCCTTCCAGTGCTATCCCGGCAATGTGCTGAACACCTATCACTGGCGGGCGGTGGACGTGGATCACTGCATCGTCTGGCGCGGCTGGTACACGGTGGGCGGCGTTGACGACGAGGTGATCCGGAGACTGGCGATGCAGGACCGCCAGACCACGGTCGAAGAGGACATCAGACTGGTGGAATCGGTGCATCGCGGCCTGAAGTCGCGCGGCTACCGGCCCGGACCGCTGGTTCTGGATCCGGCCTGCGGGGTGATGTCCGAGCATTCGATCGCCACCTTGCAGAAATGGATGCGCGCCGCCGTCGAAGCTTGAGAAGGCAAATTATTTCCGAAAAGTTTGCCCCAAGGATTTTCAGAAATCTTGGGGTTCGCTCTTTATCGACAACATGGGAAAAACTGGATGACCGGAATTTTCGACGAAGACCTTTTCACAAAGGGTCTGGCGCAACGCAAAGGCACGCTAGGGGCAGAATATGTCGAAAGGAACCTTTCCGCTGCCGATGACTTCACCCGCCCGTTCCAGGAGGCGATGACCGCCTGGTGCTGGGGCTTTGGCTGGGGCGACGAGGTGATCGAGCCCAAGACCCGCTCGATGATGAACCTCGCCATGATCGGCGCTCTGGGCAAGATGCACGAATGGGAAATTCATTGCAGGGGTGCCCTGAACAACGGGGTCAGCCAGGAAGAGATTCGCGCCATCATCCATGTTGTCGGCATCTATTGCGGGGTCCCGCAGGCGCTGGAGTGTTTCAGGGTCGCGCGCAAGGTGCTGGAAGAAGACGGACAGATCTGACACGGTCACATTGCCTCAAAGGCCCGCTTTGCGGGCCTTTTTAATGCGCGCTCTCTCACGTTACCGATTTCGATTGTGGGCCCATTTTTCGTTACATTTACCTTGCCGCGAATCACTTTCCGTCGTATTACCCGACCAATCGGTCACCTAATGGTGACGAAGGAGACGGAGAGATCACGACAATGGACGCATTCATCTGCGACGCGCAGCGCACCCCGATCGGCCGGTATGGCGGTGCCCTGAGCCAGGTGCGCACCGATGACCTGGCCGCCGTGCCGCTGGCCGCGCTGATGGCCCGGAACCCGCAGGTGGACTGGGCGAGCCTGGATGACGTGATCTTTGGCGATGCCAACCAGGCCGGTGAAAGCAACCGCAACGTGGCGCGCATGGCCGCGCTGCTGGCCGGACTGCCGGTCGACGTGCCCGGCACCACCATCAACCGTCTCTGCGCCAGCGGCATGGATGCAGTTGGCATGGCGGCACGTGCGATCAAGGCGGGCGATTACGACATGGCCGTCGCCGGCGGTGTCGAGAGCATGAGCCGGGCGCCCTTTGTCATGCCCAAGGCCACCAGCGCCTTTACCCGCGACAACGCGGTCTACGACACCACCATCGGCTGGCGTTTCGTCAACCCGAAGATGAAGGCGATGTATGGCACCGACTCGATGCCGCAGACCGCCGACAATGTGGCCGAGGACTATCAGATTTCGCGCGCGGATCAGGACGCCTTTGCCGCCCGCAGCCAGGCCCGCTGGGCCGCGGCGCATGCCGCCGGTGTGTTCGCCGACGAGATCACGCCCGTGACCATTCCGCAGCGCAAGGGCGACCCGATCGTCGTGGACACCGACGAGCATCCGCGCCCCGGCACCAGCGCGGATCAGCTGGCCAGGCTGAAGGGTGTGAACGGTGCCGACAAGACGGTCACCGCAGGCAATGCATCGGGCGTGAACGATGGCGCCGCGGCAATCCTTCTGGCCAACGAGGCAAGCGCCGCGAAGAACGGCCTGACCCCGATTGCGCGCGTTGTCGGCATGTCGGTGGCCGGGGTCGAGCCGCGGGTGATGGGAATCGGCCCGGTGCCCGCCAGCCGCAAGGTTCTGGCGCGCGCGGGACTCACCATCGGGCAGATGGATGTGATAGAGTTGAACGAAGCCTTCGCCTCGCAGGGTCTGGCGACTCTGCGGGAGTTGGGGGTTGCCGATGATGCGCCGCATGTGAACCCCAATGGCGGCGCCATCGCGATCGGCCACCCGCTGGGCATGTCGGGCGCGCGTCTGGTGATGACGGCGGCCTATCAGTTGCAACGCACGGGCGGACGCTATGCGCTCTGCACCATGTGCGTGGGTGTCGGTCAGGGCGCGGCCCTGATCCTGGAACGTGTATAAGGGAGGAGAGCCCGAATGTATGCGCAGATGGTGAAATCCGAGGCGACGAATGACGACCCGGAAAGGCTTGCCGCCTTTCAGGCGCGCATCGACGCCGGCGAAAAGATCGAGCCGAAGGACTGGATGCCCGAAGGCTATCGCAAGACGCTGATCCGGCAGATCGGCCAGCACGCCCATTCCGAGATCGTCGGCCAACTGCCCGAGGGCAACTGGATCACCCGTGCCCCGACGCTGGAGCGCAAGGCGATCCTGCTGGCCAAGGTGCAGGACGAGGCGGGCCACGGCCTCTATCTTTACTGCGCGGCGGAAACCCTTGGGGTGTCCCGCGACGAGCTGACCGAGATGCTGCTCGACGGGCGCATGAAATATTCGTCGATCTTCAATTACCCGACGCTCAACTGGGCCGACATCGGCGCGGTGGGCTGGCTGGTCGATGGCGCCGCGATCATGAACCAGGTGCCGCTGCAGCGGACTTCGTTCGGCCCCTACAGCCGTGCGATGATCCGCATCTGCAAGGAAGAGAGCTTTCACCAGCGCCAGGGCTACGACGCGATCCGCAAGATGGCCGAGGGCACGCCAGAGCAGCGCAGGATGGCGCAGGATGCGCTCAACCGCCTGTGGTTCCCCTCGCTGATGATGTTCGGCCCCTCGGACAAGGACTCGGTCCATTCCGAACAGTCGATGAAATGGAAGATCAAGATGAACACGAATGACGAGTTGCGTCAGAAGTTCGTCGATCAGACCGTGCCACAGATCGAATTCCTGGGTCTGGACCTGCCGGACCCCGGCATCAAATGGAACGAGGAGCGCGGCCATTACGATTACACCGACCCGGACTGGTCGGAGTTCTACGATGTGATCAAGGGCAACGGCCCCTGCAACACCGACCGGCTGGCCGCCCGCAACAAAGCCTGGGACGACGGCAAATGGGTGCGCGACGGTCTGCTGGCACATGCCCGCAAGAAAGCCGCGGCCCGCGTGGCCGCCGAGTAACGAACAAGGAAAACCTTGCGCAGGGCGCCCGGTCGGAACCACCGGGCTCTTGCCCCGCGCCCAGTCAGGAGGAGACCGGCTGATGAAAAACGAATGGCCTCTTTGGGAAGTCTTTATCCGCGGCCAGCACGGCATGAGCCACCGGCACGTCGGCAGCCTGCACGCGCCCGACGCCGAAATGGCGATCAAGAATGCCCGCGACGTCTATACCCGCCGCAACGAGGGCGTCAGCATCTGGGTGGTCGAGGCGCGGCATATCGCGGCCAGCTCGCCCAGCGACAAGGGCCCGCTGTATGAGCCCAGCGAAAGCAAGGTCTACCGTCACCCGACCTTCTTCGACATCCCCGACGAAGTGGGGGCGATGTGATGACCCGCGACGAGGCATTCCTGCAATTCCTGCTCAGGATGGGGGATAATACCCTGGTGCTTGGGCACCGGGTCAGCGAATGGTGCGGCCATGCGCCGGTTCTGGAAGAGGATATCGCGCTGGCCAATACGGCGCTGGACCTGATCGGCCAGACCCAGATGTGGCTGGCGCTGGCGGGCGAGGTTCAGGGCGAAGGCAAGAGCGCCGACGATCTCGCCTTTCTGCGCGACGCCTGGGATTTCCGCAACGTGCTGCTGGTGGAGGTGCCGAACGGCGATTTCGGCCGCACGCTGATGCGCCAGTTCCTGTTCGACGCCTGGCACAAGCTGATGCTGGAACGGCTGATGAACTCCTCGGACGAACGCGTGGCGGCCATTGCCGCCAAGGCGGTGAAAGAGGTCACCTATCACGTCGAACGGTCGCGCGACACGGTGGTGGGCCTGGGCGACGGCACCGAGGAAAGCCATGCCCGCATGCAGGAGGCGCTGGATTACCTCTGGCCCTATGTCGGCGAGCTGTTCGCCGCCGACGCGGTGGATGAAGCAATGGTCGCGGCAGGGATCGCGCCCGATCCGGCCAGCCTGCGCGCCGATTATGACGCGCTGGTCGGCGCGGCCATGGCCGAGGCCACGCTGAGCCTGCCCAAGTCGGATTTCGCCCATAAGGGCGGACGTAACGGGCGCATGCATACCGAACACCTGGGCCATCTGCTGACCCAGATGCAATGGCTGCAACGCGCCTATCCGGGCGCGACCTGGTAGGCATGGCTCGCAGCGGCGGCACGATTTCGATGGAGGAACCCATGTCCGGTGCAAGACCCGGCACAGACCAGATATGGGAATGGCTGGATGCCGTTCCCGACCCCGAGATCCCGGTGATCTCGGTCGTCGATCTGGGCATCGTGCGCGATGTGGAATGGCGGGGCGACACGCTGACGGTGGCGGTCACGCCGACCTATTCGGGCTGTCCCGCGACCTCGATCATCGCGATGGACATCGAAACCGCGCTGCGGGACCGGGGGATCGAGGATATCCGCATCGAAACCCGGATCTCGCCACCCTGGACCACCGACTGGCTGAGCGACAAGGGCCGCGCCAGGCTGGAGGAATACGGGATCGCCCCGCCGCAACCGGCCGGCGGCCCCGAGCGTTGCCCCCATTGCGGCAGCAAGGCGGTAGAAAAGGTCAGCCAGTTCGGCTCGACCCCGTGCAAGGCGCATTGGCGCTGCACCGATTGCCTGGAACCCTTCGACTATTTCAAGTGCATCTGAGGAGGACCGGATGGCACGCTTTCACGATCTGGAAGTCACCGACATCCACAAGACCATTCGCGACGCCGTGGTGGTAACGCTGAAGCCCGCAAACGGCTCGGCCAGCGAATTCGATTTCACCCAGGGCCAGTACCTGACCTTTCGCCGCGAATTCGAGGGCGAGGAACTGCGCCGGTCCTATTCGATCTGCGCCGGCAAGGACGATGGTATCCTGCAAGTGGGCATCAAGCGGGTCGATGGCGGTGCCTTCTCGACCTGGGCCAACGAGGAGCTGAAGATCGGCGACACGTTGCAGGCGATGCCGCCGATGGGCGGGTTCTTTACCCCGCTCGATCCCTCTGCCGCAAAGCATTATCTGGGCTTTGCCGGCGGGTCCGGGATCACCCCGGTGCTGTCGATCCTCAAGACCACGCTGTCGCGCGAGCCCAGGTCGCAATTCACGCTGGTCTATGCCAACAAGGGCGTGAACACGATCATGTTCCGCGAGGAACTGGAGGATCTCAAGAACCTCTACATGGGCCGGCTCAACATCATTCACATCTTGGAAACCGACGCGCAGGAGATCGAACTGTTCACCGGGCTGGTGACACAGGAGAAATGCGCGCAGCTGTTCGAGCACTGGATCGACATCGCGCATGTGGATGCGGCCTTCATCTGCGGACCCGAACCGATGATGCTGGGGATCGCCGCCGCCCTGCGGGCGCATGGGCTGAGCGACGCGCAGATCAAGTTCGAGCTGTTCGCCAGCGCCCAGCCCGGCCGGGCCAGGCGCAAGGCGGTGTCGGCCGAGGCTGCGACCGGCGCCAACCAGACCCGCGCGGCAGTGACGCTGGACGGGGCCACCCAGAGTTTCGACATGCCCAAGGACCTGTCGATCCTGGACGCGGCGCTACAGAACAGCATGGATGCGCCTTACGCCTGCAAGGCAGGAGTTTGTTCAACATGTCGCTGTAAGGTGCTGGAAGGCGAAGTCGAGATGGTCGCCAACCACGCGCTTGAGGATTACGAGGTCGAGAAGGGCTATGTGCTCAGCTGTCAGGCCTATCCGCTGACCGATACCGTTGTTGTCGACTACGACCAGTGAGGAGAGGGACATGGCCGAAGACATGACGATCGAGAGCTATCTGGCCGCTGGCGGAGTGCTGACGAACCCGGTCAACGTGCCGCCGCGCTACCGGGCGGAACTGATGAAGCTGATGGCCACTTTCGTGGACAGCGAACTGGCCGGAGCGGCCGGTTTTGCCGACATCATCAACCAGGGACCGGGGATCAAGGAGCGTATCGCCGCCGCCAAGATCGTGCTGGAAAAGACCGACAATGCCGACCGTGTGCTGCGGATCATGGGCGAGTTCGGGGCCAATACCCAGCGCTATGCCAATCACCATCCGTGGACGGCACGACTGGACCGGTCGGCGGATATCGGCGCATCGCGGTCCGAGCATGACATGCGGCTGGCGGTGTTCAACTATCCCATCGAAGGCTGGGTGGACGCGGTGATGATGAACCTGCTGATGAGCCGCGCGGTCATCGTGCAACTGGCCGATTTCTCGATGATCTCCTATCAGCCGCTGGCCGAGGCGTTCCGCACCATTGCCCCAATCGAAACCCGGCATGGCGAGCTGGCGCTGGAAGGCGCGGTCAAGCTGGTGGAACTGGGACAGGCGGACGCGCTCCAGGCTTCTGCAAACTACTGGTGGCCGCGGGTCGCAGCCAGTTTCGGCACCGGCAGCACGGAACGGACCGAGGCACTGCGCGCCATGGGCCTGCGCCGCACCGGCAATGCCGAGATGCGCACCCGCTGGGAGGCCGAGGCCGGAAACCTGCTCGACAGTCTGGGTCTGAAACGCCCCTGAATTGCCGCCGGGGCGCCCTTGGCGCCCCGGTATGGCACTCGGAGACCGGCCCGATGCGCCGGCCTCAAACCACCCGGTTTGCTGCCCGCAGGTTCTGCGAGAATGGCACCGCAGAGCGCGCCGGATGGTTCCGCCCTTGGCTTTCCACGTTATCGCCATGGGTTCGGACACGGATCCACTACGACTGGATGGGCGAATGGCGGCTTCGAGCCCGTAGCAGACCTCATCAAGAGACTGGACTGCCACATTGATTTGCGAGCGAAAGAAGTCCAGCCTAGACTTTGGATCAAAGGGGGTAAGGTCGTTGTTCTTAAGGATTGTCATTTCACTGATCGCCGCGATGCTCCTCACGCTTGCTGCAACGGCCGAGGTGAATGCGGAGGGCGTCCTTGACGGCCATTCCTTTTCAGGAATGATCGGACCGGCTGAAGACCCCGATCTTGAGGACAGCCTCTACTTCGACGATGGCCACTTCTGGTCCGCCATCTGCACCAGCTGCGGATTCGCACCTGGACCCTACCTCACTGAACAGACCGCCGATGGCCTTCGCTTCACCGGCACGCTTGAAAGCGAAAGCCGTGGCCGCTTCGAATACGATGGGCTGGTGAGGGCCGACGGATCGATCCGCGTTTCGATCACGTGGGAGCGCCGCCGGTGGTACTGGACCTCCCGGCGCGAGATCCTGTTCGTCGGAGAACGCACTTCCGGGTTCGAGATGGCGTCCCTTTCGGAAATGCGTCAGGAAATGAAACTGGTGAATCCGGAGAGCAGCCCTCTGTGCTCGCGGTTTTGAAAGGCCTGTGGGCAAGACGCAGAGCGCTCGGCCTCTACGGCCTGCTGTTGTTGGGAGGCTGGTTCCTTGGCGATCTGTTGAAGGATCTGACTGTGCCGGAAATGCGGCCTATGAATGAGCCGATGATCCATTGGATTTTAATGACGGCGTTCGTTGCCTTCGTCATTCTCGCCGCCATCCCATTTGTTCCGGGAGCCGAGATCGGCTTCGCTCTGCTGCTACTGTTCGGCGGACAAGTTGCCCCGCTGGTTTACCTTGGAATGGTCGGCGCGCTGATCCTGTCATTCGTTATTGCGAGGCTCCTTCCCGCAGCAGTCTTCGCCCACCTTCTGGCCTGGCTGGGGCTGGCAAAGGCAGCGGACTTCGTCGCCAAACTTGAGTCCATCCCGCCGACCGAACGCATCGAAACGCTGTCGACTGTTATCCCGTCAAACCTAGGTCGACGATTGATCGACCACAGGCACCTTTTGCTTGCGGTCGCGCTCAACACGCCGGGAAATTCGCTACTTGGTGGCGGAGGTGGACTCGCGTTCATCGCTGGCGCATCGCGGCTGTACTCGTTCTGGCTCTACCTTGTGGTAGTACTCTGTGCCGTCGCGCCGGTGCCTCTGTTTTTCTACTTTGTCTAGGACCACTTTTGCAGTGTCCGACCCACCTTGGGCCTCAGTATATCGTTTCAGCTACGGCAGCTTTGTCCGCATAACGGGCATTCAGAGCGAAAATCGCCGTGTCACGCATCAAACCAACGCGGTAACTCTTGCGCAGTGCACCCGGGGAGGCGCAAGCGCGCATTTGGAGAGCGGTACCGACCGGTTCTTCCCGCCCCCTGAGATCAGAGCCCCTTGAGCCCGTGCAGCGTCAGGTCGCTGACCATGCGTGCATAGTCCTTGCGCGCGGCGGTATCGGCGCCGGAGTTCCACATGAAATACCAGTTCAGCATGCCGAAGACCGACATGGTGGCGGCGCGCAACTTGCCGGGGTTGCCGGTGAAGGTTTCGGGCGCGATGTCGCTCAGGATGTTGCTGACAAACCCGATCATGTCGCGCTGATACCCGCGCAGCTGTTTCTGCAGCTCCGCCGGCAGGGCCGACATGCCGCTGGTCTGCACCCGGTGCTCGTCGTCCACCCCTTGGTAGGCGATCAGGATCTCGCGCACGACCCTGTGCAACTGCTCAGGGCCGCTCAGCCCCGCCATCTCGATGCCGCAGATCCGGTCGCGCAGCTCGCGCAGATAGGTTTCGAGAATGTCGAAAAGGATCGCGTCCTTGCTGTCGTAGTAGTGGTAGATATTGGCTTTGGAGATCCCGCACTCACGGGCCAGCTGGGTCATCGAGGCGCGGTCGAAGCCTTCGCGCGCAAAGACGCGCGCCGCAGACTTCAGGATCTGGGCGCGCTTCTGGTCGTGGTCCTTGGCGATCGTCCGGGCCAAACCCTACTCCTTGTTGCGGTTGTCGACCACGCGCTTGGCCTTGCCCTGGCTGCGCTCGACATCTCCGGGGTTGCCTACAACAATCTCGGTCGAAACGCCAACGATGTCCTTGATCCGCTTGGTCAGCATCCGCGCGGCGGCGGTCTTGCCGAGTTCGTCTGTCATGGTCGGCATCGCCTCGACATAAACGCGCATCGCGTCCATGCGGCCGGCCTTGTAGAGTTCGATCTGGTAGTGCGGCGCCAGCCCGCCCGTCGCCATCACCTGTTCCTCGATCTGGCTGGGAAAGACATTGACCCCGCGCAGGATGATCATGTCGTCGCTGCGGCCGGTGATCTTTTCCATCCGCCTCATGGACCGTGCGGTGCCGGGCAGCAGCCGGGTCAGGTCGCGGGTGCGATAGCGGACCATCGGCAACCCTTCCTTGGTCAGCGTGGTGAACACCAGTTCGCCCATCTCGCCATCGGGCAGAACCTCGCCGGTGGCCGGGTCGATGATCTCGGGGTAGAAGTGGTCTTCCCAGATCACCGGGCCATCCTTGGTCTCGACGCATTCGTTTGCGACACCCGGTCCCATGATCTCGCTGAGGCCGTAGATATCGACTGCGTGCATGTCGAACGCCTCTTCGACCTCGCGCCGCATTGCGTCGGTCCAGGGTTCGGCCCCGAAGACGCCCACCTGCAACGGGCTTTCGCGCGGGTCCATGCCGACCTTGTGATACTGTTCGAGGATGTTGAGCATGTAGGACGGGGTGACCATGATGCCTGTCGGTCTGAAATCGGTGATCAGGGCCACCTGTTTCTCGGTCTGGCCGCCGCCCATCGGCACCACGGTCGCGCCCAGACGCTCGATCCCGTAATGGGCGCCCAGGCCGCCGGTAAACAGGCCATAGCCATAGGCGTTGTGAATCATGTCGCCCTTGCGCAGCCCTGCCGCGCGCAAGGAGCGCGCCACCAGATCGGCCCAGTTGTCGATGTCGCCCCGAGTGTATCCCACGACCGTCGGCTTGCCTGTGGTGCCCGACGAGGCGTGGATGCGAATGATCTGTTCGCGCGGCACGGCAAAGAGGCCAAAGGGGTAGTTGTCGCGAAGGTCGTTCTTGTAGGTGAACGGGAACTTTCCCAGATCTGAAAGCGATTGCAGGTCGTCCGGGTGCACGCCCGCTTCGTTGAACCGGGCCTTGTACATCGGCACGTTCTCATAGGCGTGACGCAGCGACCATTTCAGGCGCTGCAACTGCAACGCGCGGATCTCATCGACCGAAGCGATTTCGATCGGGTCCAGATCTTCCTTCTTCGGGCTCAGGTCTTTCATGACGTCCTCCTCGCCTTAATCCTCTTCGAACAACCGGCCCTTGATCGCCCGGGACATGCCCCGGAATTCGGCGATGATGCGGCCGTCCTGGTTGGTCACTTTCACGTCGTAGATTCCGCTGCGGCCGGTCAGGCTGAGCTCGGTCGCGGTGGCGGTCAGCCGGTCGCCCAACTGGCCCGGCGCGATGTAGCTGATCACGTTGTGCTGGGCGACTGTCGGCTGGTTGCGGCCGTTGCAGGCAAAGGCAAAGGCGCTGTCGGCCAGCATGAAGGTCACGCCGCCATGGCAGATGCCATGCCCGTTGCAGTGATGCGCGGCGACGGTGAGTTCCAGAACCGCCAGCCCTTCGTCGATGCGGACGATCTCCATCCCCGCCCATTTCGAGGCGTTGTCATCGGCCCACATCGCCGCCGCCGATCGTTCCGCACGTTCTTTGGGTGTCATGCTCACCTGCCCTGAAACCTTGGGGCGCGTTTCTGCAGGAAGGCAGTGACGCCTTCGGCATAATCGGCACTTTCACCACAGGTTTTCATCGCATCGGCCTCGAGTTCAAGATGATCTTCCAGCGTATCGACGCAAGCCGCCTGGATACAGCGCTTGGTCAGGCCCAAGCCCAGCGTCGGGCCATTGGCAAACTGCTCGGCCATGGCGCGCGCCTCGGCCATCAACTGGTCGTCTGGCAGCGCCTTCCAGATCAGCCCCCACTCCTCGGCCTGTCTGGCCGGCAAGGGTTGCGCGGTCAGCGCCAGCCCCTTGGCGCGGGCCTCGCCCAACAGGCGCGGCAGATGCCACGAGCCGCCGGTATCCGGGATCAGCCCGACCTTGGCAAAGGACTGGATGAACTTGGCGCTTTCGCCCGCCAGCACGATGTCGCAGGCCAGTGCGATATTTGCCCCTGCCCCGGCGGCCACACCGTTGACCGCACAGATGACCGGGAAATCGAGCGAGCGGATCAGCCGCACCAGCGGCGCATAGAAGGTGCGCACCGTTTTGCCCAGATCGGGCGGGCCATCCATTTTCGACGGATCGCGGTCGCCCAGGTCCTGCCCCGCGCAGAACCCGCGCCCGGCCCCGGTCAGCAGCACCGCGCGCGCGCCGCTGTCGCGCGCCTTTTCCAGCGCCGCCCGCAGGGCCAGATGCATCTCGTCGGTGAAACTGTTCAGCCGGTCCGGACGGTTCAGCGTGATTTCCACCCAGTTCCCATGGTCTTGCGCAAGAATCGTATCGCTCATCTCCGCCCCGCTATGCGAATATTTCCAAGGCTATCCTACATAAACCGAACGGTTGGTCAATAAATTCTTCGCAAATCATTTCCGGCCGGTAGAGTCAGACAAACGGGCGCGACGGACCATCGGTCCACAATTCGCGGAACCAAAAGCGCGGCAGTTTTCATTCGGATCGCACCAGGTGTTTAAATTTTATTGACCGACCGTTCGGTCACGAATACCATCTTTCACAAATCACTCCCCGAACCGGCTACAGTGTCGGGCGACAGGAACAGGAGACTGCCATGGCCCTTCAACAGATTTCCAGCTTTGCCGCCGGCCAGTGGGTTGCCCCCGGCGCCGGCGCCCGCACCATCGCCTCGGCCATCACCGGAGCCCCGATTGCCAGCGCGGGCAATGACGCGCTCGATGTTCTGGCGATGCTCGACCATGCCCGCAACACGGGCGGCCCCGCCCTGCGCAAGCTGGGCTTTCACGACCGCGCCCGCATGATCAAGGCACTGGGTCAGGCGCTGACTGCCCGCAAGCAAGAGCTTTACGCCGCCAGCTTCGACACCGGCGCCACCCAGTCCGACCACCTGATCGACATCGACGGCGGTATCGGCACCATGTTCGTCTTTGCCTCCAAAGGGCGGCGCGAGATGCCGGACGGGCAGGTCTATCTGGACGGCGAGGTTGAACAGCTGAGCCGCAACGGCACCTTCCTGGGCCAGCACGTCTGCACCCCGTTGCAAGGGGTCGCGGTGCATATCAACGCCTTCAACTTCCCGGTTTGGGGAATGCTGGAGAAACTGGCCCCCACCCTCCTGGCCGGTGTGCCCTCGATCGTGAAGCCCGCGACCAACAGCTGCTATGTCACCGAACTGGCGGTGCGGATCATGCTCGAGGCCGACATTCTGCCCGCCGGCGCGCTGCAACTGGTGTCGGGCGGCCTTGGCCACATGCTCGACCATCTGGGCTGCCAGGATGTTGTCAGCTTCACCGGTTCCGCCGATACCGCGCTGAAACTGCGCTCGAACCCGGTGATCCTGCAAAACGGGGTGCGTTTCGTGGCCGAGCAGGACAGCCTGAACGCCTCGATCCTTGGCCCCGATGCAGAGCCGGGCACGCCCGAATTCGACCTCTTCATCAAGGAAGTCGCGCGCGAGATGACCACCAAGGCGGGGCAGAAATGCACCGCCATCCGCCGCATCATGGCGCCGCAGTCGCGCGTCGAGGCGGTGATCGAGGCGCTGAGCGCGCGCCTGTCCAAAACCGTGATCGGCGACCCCCGCGACGAGGCCACTCGCATGGGCGCGCTGGTGTCGAACGGGCAGAAGGCCGACGTGCTGGCCAAGGCCGCGATCATCGGGCAGGAGGCCGAGCAGGTCTTTACCATGAAGCCCGACCTGACCGGCGAGTTGGCGAATGGCGCCTTCGTGCCGCCGATGCTGTTCCACTGCGCCGACCCGGACCGCGCCCAGCGTGTGCACGATACCGAAGCCTTTGGCCCGGTCTCGACCATCATGGGCTATCGCGATATCGACCACGCGGTGGCGCTGGCCAATCGCGGCGGCGGCTCGCTGGTGACCTCGCTGATCACCCATGACGCCGATGTGGCGCGCGATGTGGTGATGGGCGCGGGCGCCTGGCACGGACGCATTTACATCAACAACCGCGACTCGATGAAGGAATCGACCGGCCACGGTTCGCCCCTGCCCCATATGGTGCATGGCGGACCGGGCCGCGCAGGCGGTGGCGAGGAAATGGGCGGCGTGCGCGGCGTGAAACACTATATGCAGCGCACCGCGGTGCAGGGTTCGCCCGAGATGCTGACCCGCATCGGCGGCAAGTGGGTGCCGGGCGCGACTGAGGTCGCAGGCCCCGCGCATCCCTTTACCCGCCGCTATGACGAGTTGTCGATCGGCGAAACGCTGAACACCGCCGCGCGCACCGTCACCATGGACGATATCGAACATTTCGCCCATTTCACCGGCGACACCTTCTACGCCCATATGGATGACGCCGCCGCCAAGCGGAATCCGTTCTTCCCGGGCCGGGTCGCACATGGCTATCTGTTGCTCAGCTTTGCCGCCGGCCTTTTTGTCGAGCCGAACGAAGGCCCGGTGCTGGCCAATACCGGGCTGGACGGGTTGCGATTCATGAAACCGGTCTCGGCAGGCGACAGCATCAAGGTGCGTCTCTCGGTCAAGGCCAAGACCCGCCGCACCGATGAATATGGCGAGGTGCGCTGGCACGTGACACTGACCAACCAGGATGACGAACAGGTCGCGGAATACGACCTGCTGACCATGAACGCCTATTGAATATCTCCGCCCTGCCGGTCCCCCGGCAGGGAACCCAAAATCCGATTCTCTTCTCCACGAGAACGGGTTAGACTGAAACCATGACGAGTGAGAATTCCTGGTTCGAGACTGCGGTTCTGCGCCTCGCCGATCCCCAGAACCAAAGGGTCTGGTCCATCATCGTATCGCTGTTCGGCGACCTGGCCCGCCGCCCCGGCGACCGCCTGTCGGGGGGCGCGCTCACACGCATCATCATGCCCATGGGCATCAAGCCCGAGGCGATCCGTGTGGCCCTGCATCGTCTGCGCAAGGACGGGTGGATCGACAGCAGCCGCGAGGGGCGCACCTCGGTCCATTTCCTGACCGATTATGGCCGCACCCAATCCGATCGCGTCACTCCGCGCATCTACACGCGCGTGCCCGAGGTGCCGCAGGTCTGGCACATCCTGATCGCCGAGGACGGAGGCGGCGCCCAGACCCTGAACGAGATGCTGCTGACCGACACCTATATCGGGCTTGGCCGCCTCGTCGCGTTGGGATCTGGCCCAGTGCCCGGGGATTGCGAGGATCTGGCCGGATTCGAGGTAACCGCGCGCAGCATTCCCGACTGGATGCAGACAAGGCTCTACCCCGAGGATCTGGGCGCGGCCTGCACCAGCCTCCACCGTGATTGCAGCGCCTTGCGGGCTTCGGCCCGTCCACCACACCTGACGCCGCTGGAGGTTGCAACCCTGAGGACGCTGCTGATCCACCGCTGGCGGCGGGTCGCGCTGCGCCATCCCGATCTGCCGCCCGTGTTTCAGCCCTCCGGATGGATGGGTGCAGCCTGCCGTGAAGAGGTGTTCGCCCTTCTCGACACATTGCCCCTGCCCCGGCTGGCCGATCTGAACCGGACCGCTTGACCAGACGGCAGGCTGGTCACAACAGCCCCGAATCCGCTAGGCTTGGCCGAGACAGCAACCGCAGGCCCGACAGGATGACGACGCGCGAAACGGACATGCTGATCGTGGGCGCCGGGTTTTCCGGCCTCATCATGGCGATGGAGGCGCGCAGGCGCGGGCTCTCCCAGATCGACATTTTGGAGAAAGCAGACGATATCGGCGGAACCTGGCGGGAAAACACCTATCCCGGGGTGGCCTGCGACGTGCCCTCGCATCTCTATTCCATGGCCAGCCATCCCAACCCGGAGTGGACCACGGCCTATGCCAGCGGCTGGGAGATTCAGGATTACCTGCAAGGGGTTGCCCGAGACGAAAACCTGTATGACCTCTGCCATTTCGGCCAGACCCTGCACGCGGCGCGCTGGGACGGCACGCGCTGGCAGGTTGAAACCACAGAGGGGTCGCATTGGTCGGCCCGGTTCCTTGTCTCGGCCATCGGCGCGCTGCATGTGCCCAACATCCCCGCGATTCCCGGCACCGACAGCTTTCCCGGCCCGGCCTTCCACTCCGCCCGGTGGGATCATAACGTCGATCTTGCGGGCCAGCGGGTGGCGGTCGTCGGGACCGGAGCCTCGGCGGTGCAATTCGTACCCGAAATCGCACCTCGGGCCGGGCGGATCACCATCTTCCAGCGCACTCCCCCGTATGTATTGCCCCGCCCCGACGGGCCGATCGCCCCCTGGGTCCGGCGGCTTTATGCCCGCCTGCCGCTTTTGCCGCGTCTCCGACGGGCGCTGATCTATGCGCTGTTCGAGTTGCGCCATGCGGTTTTTCGCGGCAAACCCAAGGCTGTCGATTTCGCCGTGCGGATGTGGCGCAGGGCGCTGACCGACGCGATCTCCGACCCGCAGGAACAAGCAATCCTCACGCCGCCCTATCGCATCGGCTGCAAGCGGATCCTCAGTTCGAACGACTGGTATCCGACGCTTGCCCGGGACAATGTCGAGGTGATCCCGCATGGAGTCGAGCGGATCGAAGGCGGCACCCTGATCGCCGCCGATGGCACTAGGGTCGAGGCCGATGTGCTGATCTGGGGCACCGGTTTCCACGTCACGGACGCCGCCGAACGGCTGGATATCACCGGCCCCGACGGTCTGACCATCCGACAGGCATGGGCCGATGGAATGTCGGCGCATCTTGGCACCGCCGTTGCGGGTTTTCCGAATTTCTTCATTCTGCTCGGTCCGCACACCGGGCTTGGCCATAACTCCGTCGTGCTGATGATCGAAGCGCAGGTCGAACATATCGGGCGGCTTCTGCAGGCCATGCAAGACAGCGACCTGGCCACGATCACACCCAAACCGCAGGCACAGGCCGCGTTCGAGGCCGAAATGCAGGAACGCCTGACAGACTCGGTCTGGCAGGCGGGCGGCTGCACCTCGTGGTATCAGGACAACAAGGGGCGGAACACCACGCTCTGGCCCGGCACGGTCGGCGAGTATCGCAAACGCATGGCTGGCGCCGGGCTGGAACAATATCTAACCTCGCCCTCGTCGCACCTTTGATCCCGGAGCCGTCATGTCCACCATGTTCCTCTTGATCGGTTTGCCTTTTGCCCTGATCGGCGCCGCCCTCGCACTGGGATGGTTGCAGACACGCAGGCTGACGCGGATGGGCGCAGAGCTGGTGCCGCAGATGGGACAGATCCAGCCGGTCGATGGGGGCACAATCCATTATGTCGAAGCCGGGGACCCAGCGAAACAGACGCTGGTGATGATCCACGGCCTGTCCGGCCAGTTGCAGCATTTCACCTATGCGCTGGTGGACCGGCTGGCGCAGGATCATCATGTGATCGCGCTTGACCGGCCCGGTTGCGGGTATTCCACCCGTGAAAGCGCCGCTCTGGCGGCATTGCCCGAGCAGGCCCGCATGATAGGGGCGTTTCTGGATGCCAAGGGAGTAGAGTACCCGGTCCTGATCGGTCATTCGCTGGGCGGAGCGATAGCTCTTGCGATGGCGCTCGAGAGGCCGCGCAAGCTGGCCGGGCTTGCCCTGCTCTGTCCGCTGACGCATCACATGGGCTCGACCCCGCCGGTGTTCCGGCCACTTGAGCTGCGCACCGCGTGGTTGCGCAGGTTGATCGGCCACACTCTGGCGGTACCGATGGCCAAATGGACTGCCGAAAAGATGCTTGAGCAGGTCTTTGCCCCGGAAACCTGCCCGGAGGATTTCCTGGATCGCGCGGGCGGCGCGCTGGGCTTGAAACCGCAAGCCTTCATCACCGCATCCGAGGACGTGGTCGCAGCCGATGCAACGATCGAGGCGCAATCCAGATGCTATCCCAAGCTCGACGTGCCCGGTGCCATCCTGTTCGGAGCGAAAGATCCGATCCTGCTGCCCACCCAGCACGGGGTTCCGATGAAGAAATACGGCCTGCGCTGCGAGGTGCTGCCGGGCCGTGGCCATATGCTGCCGATCACCGCACCGGACGAATGCGAGGAATTCATCCGCGGTGTCTCGATTTCCACCCGCGTTCCAGCGACGCTACGGGGCTAGAGCAAGCTGTCCGGTCACGACAGGTGCCGCACGCCAGGCGGATCTTTTCCGAGGAATTCGGGCCCAGCGCGCCAAGGGACAGGTCGCTCCCCTCGGCCCACTCACGCGAAAACCGCCCTCAGAAAAACTAACGTGATGATCACAAAGTGTTTTAGGCCGCCCCGGGCAATACAAGGTTGACCGAATTCCGCGTTCACGCTTAGATCGCCGGAACGTGACGAGCGCGCGCCCCAAGGAGGGGTCCAAAGTCGCGTTCTTTGAAGACCGAATTTTGACTTACTTGGGGAAAAGACAATGTCCACATATACGTTGACTGGCATCGGTGTACTGAGAAGCCAGGACACCGATAACGTCATCGGCATCCGCCAGAACATTCAACTGGAAATCGTGGTCCGCGATTCCGTAACAAGCTTTTCCTATTCTCTGGACCCGTTGGAACCTGGCGAAACCATCCGGCCCGGCAACCCCCAGATCGATGTGATGACGGTACGCATGGAGGGGCAGCCGTTCGGAGAAGGACTGCCTCTCGATGCGGGAGCCGGAACCTTCATCCAGGCGGCCTGGCAACAGGGCGGGCAGGTGCGGAACACGACGGTTTTTGAGGTAAGTTTCGACAACTGGCCGGACGGCAGCCTGGGCAACGTGAATGCCGATTTCTATTTTATCGTCGCGGGCGACCCATTACCGACCTTCAATTCCCCTGCGGATTGGGAGGCGTTCGACGGCACGATCCTCGGTGCCGGAAACCCGACCAGCGGTCCCTTCGCGCCGGGAACCATATTGCTGTCGTCTCTTGGGGCCAGCGTCAGCCAGAACGACCTGATCCAGGGCACGCCGGGCAACGACGCGCTCGACGGCGGCGCCGGGAATGACACCATCTTCGGCTTTGACGGCAACGACGACCTGAGCGGCGGCAACGGCAACGACCTGATCAATCCGGGCGACAATACCGAAACCGATGTTGTCCGGCCGGGCGCCGGGAACGATACGGTGGATCTCAGCGACATCTCCGTTGGCTATGTTGCTCTTGTGCACCGCGATCTGAACGCTGCCATAACGGTGAACCTCGACAGCAACAGCAACTCCGCGACCATCAACAAGGGCGTGAACGGGACGACCACCCTTCTCAATGTCAACAACCCGATCATCTCGGGCATGCAGAACGGCGGCTTGGGAATCGTCGGGACTAGTTTTAACGATGTGTTCAACATCAACCAGAATGTTGGCTGGATTTCCGTGAGCGGCGAAGGTGGCAATGACACCATCAACATCGGCGCCGATACAGACACCCTGCGCCTCGACTATCGGAGCGCAACTCAGGGCGTAAACGCCAACCTCGAAACCGGCATCATCCAGAACGACGGCTTTGGCACACAGGACACGATCACCGGTCCGGGCCGTGCGCATGAAATCCGCACGAGCATGTTCAATGACACCGTGATCGGTTCGTCAGGCAACGACAGTTTCATCCTGATGGCCGGAACCGACAGTGCCGATGGCGGTGCGGGCTTCGACCGGGTGCGCTATGACCGCAACGGGGTCGAGGCGGTGACCGTCGATCTGGAAGCGGGCACCGCGACCGGGATCTGGCGTGGCCAGGCGTTCAGCCACAGTCTGGTCAATATCGAACAAGTACAAGGTTCGCGCAGCGGCAATGACAGTATTCAAGGCACGAACTCGGGCGCGGACCGGCTTGACGGACGCGGCGGCAACGACACGCTCAACGGGCGTGGAGGCGACGACACGCTCATTGGCGGCAACGGCAACGACGTTCTCAACGGCGGCGACGGTTCACAGGACCGTGCCGTATTCGGGGTCAATCGGGCGCAGGCCACGATCAACGTCAACGGCAACACCCTGACCATCATTTCGGCCGAAGGCACGGACACGGTCAGCAATGTCGAGTTCCTCGATTTCCTTGACCAGACGGTGGATGTTGCCTCACTGACCGGCGGCGGCGGCGGCGGCGGCGGAAACACCCCCACCGCTGGGAACGACACCCTGTCCGGCACCGCAGGGGCCGATCTGATCTCGGGGCTTGGGGGCAACGACTCGATCTCCGGGCTGGGGGGCGACGATACGCTCTATGGCGGTCCGGGTGCGGATACGCTCGACGGCGGCGATGGCAACGACCTGCTGGGCGGCACCACGGAAAACGACCTGTTGCTGGGGGGCGCGGGCAATGACGAAGCCTATGGCGCGGCGGGCGACGACACGATCTGGGGCGGCGCCGGCGACGATGTGCTGGGCGGCTCCGGCGGCAATGACGAGATCCACGGCGACGATGGCAATGACGGGCTCTGGGGCTCGTTCGGGGACGACACCATCGAAGGCGGCGCGGGAAGCGACACGCTGGGCGGATCGACCGGCAACGACAGCCTGTCGGGCGGCGGCGATGCCGACGAGCTCTGGGGCGCGATCGGGGCCGACACGCTCGACGGCGGCGCCGGAAACGACACGCTGGGCGGTGCGGACGGGGCCGACAGCCTGTCGGGCGGCGCCGGCGACGACGAGCTCTGGGGCGCCGACGACAACGACACGCTCGACGGCGGCGACGGCAATGACCAGATCGGCGCAGGCCAGGGCAATGACGTTCTGAACGGCGGGCTGGGCAACGACCAGCTGTTCGGCGGGCTGGGCAACGACCAGATCGAGGGCGGCGACGGCAACGACACCATCTACGGCGCGGCGGGCGATGACACGATCGACGGTGGCGCCGGTGACGACGAGATGTATGCGGGCCCAGGCGCGGATGTCATCGTGTTCTCGCAAGGCACCGATACCGCGCTGTTCTTCTCGACGGCATTCGACCAGATTGACCTGTCGGGCGTCGCGGAAATCATCGATTTCGCCGACCTGTCCGCCAACCACCTGGCCGATGTCGGCGGCAATGCGGTGATCACCGACGGGCTGGGCAACTCGCTGACCATCAGCGGCGTGCTGAGCGCGGGATTGACTGTCGACGACTTCATCTTCTGACGCATAAGGGCGGGGGCCGGCATCGTCCGGCCCCCGCCTGTTGTCCGAGACGCGGCGCAGGACCAACCGCGACCTCGGAGCACGCCTGCAACCGCGTCTGGTTTCGCGACTTGCCCCGAAAACGACCTTTGCGTCGCGCGCAGTAGAGCCATCGGTTCTCGACGGTGTTATGGATCGGCGAAACTTTCGGGGCATCCAGCGCAAATGATTGATATACATACAATTTCCGACGCATTCAGCCCCATTGAATGCGACGCGATCCTTGTCGTCGCCCGGACAGCCGAGACGCAGGAAGCCGGCCTGGTCCGGCAGGCCACCGATCACAATCTGCGGCGGGCGGATCTCGTCTGGCTCGACGATGTCGAGGGCACCGGCTGGGTGATGGACCGGATTATCGACCTGGTGCGCCGCGCCAATCGCGACGTCTACGATTTCGCCCTGACCGAGTTCGCCGAAAGCCCGCAGGTCGCGCGCTATGGCGCCGAGAAACAGGGGCATTTCACATGGCATTCCGACATTGGCGATGGCCCGCTGGCGGCGCGGCGCAAGCTGACGATGGTGGTTCAATTGACCGAACCCGAAGGATACCAGGGCGGACGGCTCGAGGTGATGCCCTCGGCCCATGTCGTGACGGCGGCGGCAGGGCGTGGCAGCGCCACGTTGTTCCCCAGCTATCTGCTGCACCGGGTGACGCCTGTTACCGAAGGCGAGCGCCACTCGCTGACGATCTGGGCGCATGGTCCCCGGTTTCGCTAACCCAAGCTCGGTTCGCGGAAAGTTCAGAACGACGGACCCGTTGACAAGCCGGGAGTGCCTTGCGTTTTCCTTTCTGGTAATCTGGTTCAATCCTCGCCCACGGTCAGCGTGACCCGGTCTCCGGCGAACCAGGTGCGACCGTATTCCACCGGACGGCCCTCTGGGTCGACGTTCACCCCGGTCGTGTGCAGCAGCGGCGCACCTTCGTTCAGCCGCAGATGCAGCGCCTGGATCGCGGTGGCGGGCCGCGCGGTCAGCCTTGTCCAGGCGCGGGTGAAATCGGCAATCCCCATCCGCTGCAAGGCGGCGGTGACCGAACGGGTCTCGGTCAGCGCCTCGGGCAGTCCGGGAAAGCGGTCTGCGGGAAACACACTCTGGAACACCGCGATGGGCTGCCCGTCGGCCAGCGACAGCCCGTCATAGACATGCACGCGCGCGCCGGGGGCAAGCGCCAGCGCCCCTGCCTCGGTCGCGTCGGCGGCCCGGGTCAGCAGCGTCAGGATGCGTTTGCCGGGAATGCGGCCGCCGGCGGCAATATTCCTGTGGAACCGTACCCGCTTGCCGATGGCGTAATCGGTGGGCCGGGCCGCGACGAAAACCCCTGCCCCACGCCGGGCATGTACCAGCCCCTGTGCCGCCAGATCCGACAGCGCCCGGCGCACCGTGTGCCGGTTGACGCCATGGGTAGCGGCCAGCTGCGCCTCGGTCGGCAGCCGGTCGCCTTCGCCATAGCGGCCTTCGGCGATGTCTTCGGTCAGGCTCAGCGCGATGGTCTTCCAGACGGGTGTGCGGCTCATGTCATCAAAACTTCATGCCGGGGCGGATTGCGGGTCAGGCCCCCGTGCGGTAATATTTGTCTAGTTGTATAGTTGATGTAGACAACCCGGCCAAGAGGTAATCATGGCAGAAGATCGAGACAGCGCAAAAACTGCCCGACAGGGCTGGATGGGCCTTTTGGCCCGCGCGCCCGAGGCGGCGCTGCTGGAGCTGTGGCGCGCGGCGGACGAGCGGCCCGCCTATGACTGGCTGCGCCCGCCCGAGACCGGCGGCGTCATGGTGCGCGGCCGTGCGGGCGGCACCGGCGCCGCCTTCAACCTCGGCGAGATGACAGTGACCCGCTGTTCGCTGGCGCTGACCGACGGCACGGTGGGCCATGCCTATGTGCAGGGCCGTTCGCGCGCCAAGGCCGAGGCGGCGGCGCTGATCGACGCGTTGATGCAGACCGGGGCGGCGGACCGGATCCGCGCTCTGGTGCTGGAACCACTGGCCGAGGCGCTCGCGGGCCGGGCCGAGGCCCGCGCAGCCCGCGCAGCCGCCACCAGGGTCGAGTTCTTCACGCTGGTCAGGGGAGAGGATTGATGGACGGATCGAGCCTTTATGCTGGTGGGTTCCGCAACGCGCCGGTGGACGCGGCGCATGCCTTTCGCGCCGCGATGACCGCCATGGCGCGGCCGGGTGACATCCGCCCGATCACGGGGGCCGAGCCGCCCGCGCCGCTGTCGGTTGCCGCAGGCACATTGCTGCTGACGCTCTGCGATCCGGAAACGCGGGTGCATCTGGCCGGGGCGGCGGATAGGCCCGAGGTCCGTCAGTGGCTGAGCTTTCACACCGGCGCGCCGCTCTGCGGCGCGGACGAGGCCGATTTCGCGCTCGGCACCTGGGCCGACCTGATGCCGCTGTCGCGCTACCGCATCGGCACGCCGGAATATCCCGACCGTTCCGCCACGCTGATCGTCGAATGCGATGCACTGGCGAACACTGGCGCGGTGCTCAGCGGCCCGGGCATCCGCGACACCGCCCGCCTGTCGCTGCCCGACTTGGGCGTGTTACAGGGCAACGCGATGCTCTACCCGCTGGGCTGCGATTTCTTCTTTACCTGCGGCGACCGGGTTGCGGCCCTGCCGCGCAGCACCACCATCGGCGCGGAGGGCTGAGCCATGTATGTTGCCGTCAAAGGGGGCGAGCGCGCCATCGAGAACGCCCATGCCTGGCTGGCCGAGGAGCGCAGGGGCGATACGTCGGTCGCCGAACTCTCCCTCGCCCAGATCCGCGAACAATTGAGCCTGGCGGTCAACCGGGTGATGGCCGAGGGTTCGCTGTATGATCCCGACCTGGCTGCACTGGCGATCAAGCAGGCGCGCGGCGACCTGATCGAGGCGATCTTTCTGATCCGCGCCTATCGCACCACCCTGCCGCGGTTTGGCGCGAGCCGCGCGGTGGATACCGGCGCGATGGCCTGCGACCGGCGCATCTCGGCCACGTTCAAGGACGCGCCGGGCGGGCAGGTTCTGGGACCGACCTTCGACTACACGCATCGCCTGCTGGATTTCAAACTGGCCGCCGAGGGCGAGGTACCGCCCGCGCCGCAGGCCGCGCCGCGCGGCGAACCCACGCCACATATCACCGAGTTCCTGGGGCAGGAGGGGCTGATCCAGCCCGAGCCGGAGAGCGAGGCGGCGCCGCGCGACCTGACCCGCGAGCCGCTGGAATTTCCTGCCGACCGCGCCCTGCGCCTGCAATCCCTGGCCCGCGGCGACGAGGGGTTCGTGCTGGGCATGGCCTATTCCACCCAGCGCGGCTATGCCCGCAACCACGCCTTTGTGGGCGAACTGCGCATCGGGCGGGTCGCGGTCGAGATGGATATCCCCGAACTGGGCTTTGCCATCGAGATCGGCGAGGTGGAACTGACCGAATGCGAGACGGTGAACCAGTTCAAGGGATCGAAGACCGAACCGCCGCAGTTCACCCGGGGCTATGGTCTGGTGTTTGGCCAGTCCGAGCGCAAGGCAATCTCCATGGCGCTGGTGGACCGCGCCCTGCGCTGGCAGGAACTGGGCGAGGATTTTCTCGGCGCTGCCGCGCAGGACGAGGAATTCGTCCTCAGCCATTGCGACAACATCCAGGCGACCGGGTTTCTGGAACACATCAAACTGCCCCATTACGTCGATTTCCAGTCGGAACTGGAACTGGTGCGCAAGCTGCGCCGCGAGGCGGAGGAGCGGATCGCGCATCGGGAGGCCGCGGAATGACCGAGCAAGCCTATAATTTCGCCTATCTCGACGAGCAGACCAAGCGGATGATCCGCCGCGCCATTCTCAAGGCGCTGGCGGTGCCGGGATACCAGGTGCCTTTTGCCAGCCGCGAGATGCCGATGCCCTATGGCTGGGGCACCGGGGGCGTGCAGGTCTCGGCCGCCACTCTGACGCCCGAGGACCGGCTGAAGGTGATCGACCAGGGCGCCGACGACACCACCAACGCGGTGTCAATCCGCAAGTTCTTTGAACGTACCGCCGGGGTGGCGACGACCGAGGCGACACAGGAGGCGACGGTGATCCAGACCCGCCACCGCATCCCCGAGGCGGAACTGACCGAGGACCAGATCTTGGTCTATCAGGTACCGATCCCCGAACCGCTGCGCTTTCTGGAGCCGCGCGAGACCGAGACGCGCAAGATGCACAGTCTTCAGGAATACGGGCTGATGCATGTGAAGCTTTACGAGGATATCAGCCAGCACGGCGCGATCTCGACCGCCTATGCCTATCCGGTGCGGGTGGCGGGGCGCTATGTGATGGACCCCTCGCCGATCCCGAAATTCGACAACCCCAAGATGGAGATGGCGGCGATCCAGTTGTTCGGCGCCGGGCGCGAACAGCGCATCTATGCAGTGCCGCCCCATACCCGCGTCGTGAGCCTCGATTTCGAGGACTACCCGTTCGAGGCCACCAGGGCCGATCACGTCTGCGATCTGTGCGGGGCGGCGGACAGCTATCTCGACGAGGTGATCATGGATGATGCCGGCGGGCGGATGTTCGTCTGTTCCGACACCGACTACTGCCACACGCGGCGCGAGGCCGTGGCATGAGCGCGTCGGTCGGGGCGGGCGAAAAAATTTCGCCGAAATTTTTTGTGCCGGGAGGTGAGGCATGACCCCTTTGTTGCAGGTGCGGGACATCGAAAAGCGCTATGGCGCGCGGATCGGATGCACCGATGTGAGTTTCGATCTCTACCCCGGCGAGGTGATGGGGATCGTGGGCGAGAGCGGTTCGGGCAAGTCGACGCTGCTCAACTGTCTTGCCGGGCATCTGGCGCCTGATGCGGGGCGGGTGATCTTCGACACCCGGCACATGGGACCGGTGGATACGGTCACCATGTCCGAGCCCGAGCGGCGGATGCTGTCGCGCACCGACTGGGCCTTTGTGCATCAGCATGCCCGCGACGGGCTGCGCATGTCGGTCTCGGCGGGTGGCAATATCGGCGAGCGGCTGATGGCGGTGGGCGACCGGCACTATGGCCGCATCCGCGCGGCCGCACTCGACTGGCTGGGCCGGGTCGAAATCGACGGCGCCCGGATTGACGACCGGCCCTCGGCCTTTTCCGGCGGCATGCAGCAGCGTTTGCAGATTGCCCGCAATCTGGTGACCGGTCCCCGGCTGGTGTTCATGGACGAGCCCACGGGTGGGCTGGATGTGAGCGTGCAGGCGCGTCTTCTGGACCTCTTGCGCGGGCTGGTGCGGCGGATGGGGCTGAGCGCCATCATCGTCACCCATGACCTGGCGGTGGTGCGGTTGTTGGCCGACCGGTTGATGGTGATGAAGGACGGGCGCGTGGTCGAGAGCGGTCTGACCGATCAGGTGCTCGACGACCCACAGCATGGCTATACCCAGCTTCTGGTGTCGAGCGTGTTGCAGGTATGAGGGGGCGCTGCCCCCGCGCCTGCGGCGCTCCCCCGGAGTATTTGGGGCGAAATGAAAGGGATTTGGGATGATCGACATCCGTGACGTGAGCAAGAGTTTCACCCTGCACAATCAGGGCGGCGCGGTGATCCGGGTAATGGAGGGCGCTTCGCTGCATGTGGCGCCCGGCGAATGCGTGGCCCTGACCGGCGCGTCGGGGGCGGGCAAGTCCACCCTGATGCGGGTGATCTATGGCAACTATCTGGCGGCCTCCGGCAGGGTTCTTGTCGGCGGGCTCGATGTGGTCCGGGCCGAGCCGCGCGAGATCATCAGGCTCAGGCGTGAGGTGCTGGGCTATGTCAGCCAGTTCCTGCGGGTGGTGCCCCGGGTGCCGACGGTGGAGGTTGTAGCCGAGCCGCTCCTGGTGCTTGGGGTGCCCCCGGAGGAAGCGCGGGCACGGGCCGAGGCGCTGCTGAAGCGGCTCAACATCCCTGAACGGCTCTGGTCGCTGAGCCCCACCACCTTTTCCGGCGGCGAGCAACAGCGCGTGAATATCGCGGGCGGCTTTGCCCATGCCTATCCGGCGCTTCTGCTGGACGAGCCGACCGCGAGCCTCGATGCGGCGAACCGGGCAGTGGTGCTGGCCCTGATCGAGGAAGCCAAGGCGCGCGGTGCGGCGATCGTCGGCATCTTTCACGATATCGAGGCGCGGAAAAGGGTCTGCGACCGGGTGGTCGATGTTTCGGCCTTTGCTCCCGGAGTGGCGGTATGACCCTTGTGCCGGTGGTCGCGGTGGTGGGACCGTCCGGCGTGGGCAAGGACAGCGTGATGGTGGCGCTCAAGGCCCGCGACCCCGGATTTCGACTGGTGCGACGGGTGATCACCCGGCCCGAGCAGACGGGCGGCGAAAGCTTTGAAGGCGTATCCGAGACCGATTTCCAAATCCGGCTCGCGGCGGATGCATTTGCCCTCAGTTGGCGGGCGCACGGTCTGAGCTATGGCATTCCAGCCGCCGCCATCGCTGAAAGGAAAGGTGCGCGGGCGCTGCTGGTGAACCTCTCACGCGGGGTTCTGCTGCGCGCGCAGGAGGTGTTGCATCCGCTTATCGTGCTGTCGCTGACCGCACGGCCCGAGGTGCTCGCCGCACGGCTGGCGGCACGTGGGCGCGAGGATGCCGCGGATCAGGCGCTGCGGCTGGGCCGGGCGGGCATGACCCTGCCGGATGGGTTGCGCCGGGTCGTCACGATAGACAATTCCGGTCCGCTTGACCTGACGGTCGACGCGGTGCTGGCCCAACTTCAGCGGGCAAGTGCATAGCGATGGATCAGGTGAAACCGGCCATCGGCGGCTTCTCCCACCAGCGCCAGCGCGTCGAGTGTGAAGGGCGTGGGCAAAAGCGGAGCGAGCCGCTTCTGCAACAAGGCGCAGGTCCGGTCGAGCGTGCCGTTGTCCAGCCGGCCGGTCAGCGTGATGTGAAAGCGGAACTGGTCCAGCACGTAAGGATAGCCCCAGCGCGTCAGGTTCTCGTCCTGTGCCGGGGTGAGCCTGGCGCTGCGTCGGCGCTCCAGCTCGGCCGGGGACGCGGGCGCGCGAAATCCGTCCAGTTCGGTCACACAGGCCGCGGCCAGCCCGTTCAGCGCCGTCACATTCCCCAGCGGGCGCAGCGCCAGGAACCGGCCGAGCCGGGCGATTTCCAACCCGTCCAGCGTGACGGGCGCCAGGCCGGCGGCCAGCGCGGCACAACCCGCCTGCAAGGCACCGAAATCGCGGCCTTCGGCCAGCCGGAATGGTGGCTTCATCGTCGCATGCAGACCATATTTTCGTGGGGCCGCAGTCAGGGCAGCCACATCCAGACCACAGGCGTCCGGGTGGGCGACCTCTTGCCCCGCCATCATGTCCCAGCCCAGCCACCGGGTGGCGAATTCCGCCCATGGCGCCCCGGCAGGCGGTACGTAGTAGATCGCGTATCGCAGGAATGTCACATTGGCCTCCTATGTCGTGGCCTTCTCCCATGCTCCAACCACATGAAGTTCAGATGACAGAAGAGTTGATCCTTGCCAATGCCACGCTGGTACTGCCCGGCGAAACCGTCACCGGCAGCCTCCGCATCGCGGACGGAACCATCGCCGAGATCGACCAGGGCGCGCGGGTGCCGGCCGGCGCGGTCGATTGCGAGGGCGATTTCCTGTCGCCCGGGCTGGTGGAACTCCATACCGACAATCTCGAACGCCATATCCAGCCGCGCCCCAGGGTGGACTGGCCGCATGCCGCGGCCATCCTCGCCCATGACGCGGAACTGGCGGGTACCGGCATCACCACCGTGTTCGACGCGATGCGGGTGGGATCGATCCCCACCGGCGCCGGGCGCTATCTGAAATACGCGCGCGGCCTGTCGCAGGAGCTGTGGCAACTCCGCGAGGCGGACGCGCTCAAGATCAGCCATTTCCTGCACCTGCGGGCCGAGGTCTGTTCAGAAACCCTGGTCGAAGAACTGGATGAATTCGGCCCCGAGGACCGCGTCGGGCTGGTGTCGCTGATGGACCATACGCCGGGCCAGCGCCAGTTCCGCGACATCAGCAAGCTCGAAGCCTACATGAAGGGCAAGCATGCGATGGATGACGACACGTTCCTGCAGCATGTGGCCCAGCTCAGGGCATTGCGCGACCGCCACGGCGACCAGCACGAGACCGAGACGGTGCGCGCTGCCGCCCGTTTCGGCGCGGTGCTGGCCAGCCATGACGACACCACCGCCGCGCAGGTGGCGGTATCGGCAAGCCACGGCATCCGGCTGGCCGAGTTTCCGACGACTGTCGAAGCCGCCGAAGCCTGCCACGCGCATGGTATCAAGGTGATGATGGGCGCGCCCAACCTGATCCGGGGCGGATCGCATTCCGGCAATGTGGCGGCACTGGATCTCGCGGAACGGGGGCTGCTGGACGTTCTAAGCTCCGATTACGTGCCTTCGGCGCTGCTTCTCTCGGCGGTGCGTCTGGGCGAAATCTGGGGGGACATGGCGCGCGGCCTTGTTACGGTGACTCGCGCGCCCGCCCGTGCGGTGGGGCTGGCTGACAGGGGCGAAGTCGCGCCAGGCCAGCGGGCCGACCTGATCCGGTTCCGCATGCGCGCAGGTGTGCCGGCGCTGGTATCGGTCTGGTCGCGGGGGCGGCGCGTGGCCTGAACGCTCGCGGCAAAGCGACGCGGCGCCAAACCAATCAGCGCCGGGCGAACCCGGCGCCGCCTGGCGGTTCCTGGTCCGGCGAATTGCGCGGCGCGTCGGCCGGTGCGACTTCGGGCGCGGCCGCGCAGGCGATCCCGTCCAGATCCGCATCGTTGCGGGCATGATAGCCCGGCTCGCCAGACCGCGCGGGCGCAAGACCCATGGCCTGCGCCGCATCGCACCCGGCCAGCGCCGCCAGATGCCGCAGGGAAAGCTCGGGTTCAAAGGGGCTGGTCCGGATGTAGATGCCGACCGCGGTGATGCAGGCCAAGACCGGGATCGAGGCCAGAAGCATCGCGATCCGGCGCGGCGACAGCGCCTGCGCTCGGGCGCGCCCGGCCCGTTTCCGACGCCGCGACGGATCTGCCGAAGCAGCTTGCCTCAACTCGGGATAGAGCGCTTCACGAAGGCCTTGCAATTCGGACATGCGCCAAGAATGGCACCGCAATATGGCGGCGTCATGGCGACGGCCCGGATCGCTTCGAGCAATCTCTGCTCCACAGGTAACTGGCGATCCCACGAGGACTCGAACCCCGAACCTGCTGATTAGAAGTCAGCTGCTCTATCCAGTTGAGCTATGGGACCGCTTGGGGCCTGTTATGCCACGCGCGTGCCGGGGGTCAAGCGGCGGAGCGCAAGTCCAGGTGCATGAATATCGACCACGGGTCTTCGGCATAGCTGTCGAAGGGGCCGCATTCGACAAAACCATGACGTTCATACAGTCTGCGGGCGGGCAGGAAATCCTCGGTCGAGCCGGTTTCCAGATACACACCGCGCGCCCCCTCTGCGCGGGCATGGTCGAGCAGGAATTCCAGCATCGCCCGACCGGCGCCGGTGCCGCGCGCCTCGGTCACGGTATGCATCGACTTCAGTTCCATCGAACCATCGGGCAGCGTCCTGAGCGCGCCCATTCCAATCGCCGCGCCGCCCTGACGGAGCAGGAAAAAGGCCACATCCGGGGCGTCCAGCCCGCCGCCATCCAGCACATGGCAACTTTCCTCGGGCGATTGCGAGGCCATCAGCGCCACATGGCGGGCGATCAGCGCAGCCGCCTCGGGCTGTGCCGGGCTGGTCCGCACGATCTCGAAAGCGGGCATGAGGGTCAGTGCGTCCAGGGTCCGCGCCGGTCGGTGGCGAAATTCTCGCCATAGCCGCGATGGCGCAGGTTGGGCTTGCGCTTGTGCGGTTCGGTGACCACGGCGTCGATCCCGTTGGCCCTGGCGTAGTCCAGCGCCTCTTCCTTGCTGTCAAAGCGCAGGCGGACCTGAGTCTGGGTATCGTCGGACGAGGTCCAGCCCATCAGCGGATCGATCTCGCGCGCTGACCCTTGGGCGTATTCCAGAACCCATTTGCGGGTCTTGGCCATGCCCGAGGTCATGGCATTCCGGGAGGGCTGGTAGATCCGTGCGCGCATCGCTTGCTCCGTCGTCATAGGCTGTCTCTATATGCGCGGATCGGCGGGAACGGGCAAGACCGGAATCCGCGACCGCTCGTCGCCTGATGCGGGCAGCCAACACCTGGGCCAGAGCAAAAACGACAGTCAATGCCGCTTGTTGCAAGCTGGGCCGCGTTACTGCCCGGATCGCAGGCGGTGGCGCATTGCTGCACAAATCCGATGCCGATTGTGCGACAGCCAGCTAGACCCGGCAGAGGAACTGCCTTACCAATCAGGCATGGGCAACGAACGGATATCGCGGCGCCTCTCAGCCATACTGGCCGCTGACATCGTCGGATATTCCCGGCTGATGGCCGAAGACGAATCCGGGACCCTGAGCGCGCTGAACCAGCACAGGCGCGATGTGTTCGCCCCCTGCGTGTCACGCAACAACGGCCGCATCGTCAAGCTGATGGGCGACGGCGCCCTGGTCGAGTTCCTCAGTGTGTCAGACGCAGTGCAATGCGCCAGGGAAATACAGGAAACGATGGCGGGGCAAGACAACCCCGCCGGCATCGTTCTCAGGATCGGCGTCAACCTCGGCGACGTCATCCTGCAGGACGACGACATATTCGGTGACGGCGTGAACGTCGCCAGCCGGTTGGAGCAGTTGGCCCGTCCGGGCGGCATGTGCGTTTCATACGTGGTACAGGAAAGCCTGGGCGACCGCCTGGGGATCACCTTTCAGGATGGCGGGCAGGTGTCGGTCAAGAACATCGACCGCGCCCTGCGGGTGTTCCACTGGCACCCGCAGGATGCATCACCTGCACCCGGAAACGCGCCGGGGCCTGCTGGCGCAAGATCGCGGGAACCCGGCTATTCCATTGCCGTCCTGCCGCTGGACAACATGTCGGGCGACCCCGAGCAGGAGTATTTCTCGGACGGGATCAGCGAGGACATCATCACCGACCTGTCCAAGGTGTCGGGCCTGACCGTCATCGCGCGCAACTCCAGCTTTGCCTACAAGGGCAGGTCCATCGACCTGCGCATCGTCGGGCGCGAGCTTGGCGTTACCCATGTTCTCGAAGGCAGCGTCAGGCGCGCGGGCCAACGCGTGCGCATCACCGCCCAGTTGATCGACGCCACCGACGGCAGCCATGTCTGGGCGGACCGCTACGACCGGGACCTGACCGATATCTTCGCGGTGCAGGACGAAGTGACGCTGGAGATCGTGAAGGCGCTGAAGGTGTCCCTGTCGCCCCGCGAACGGGCAAACATCGCCGACGTCGGCACGTCGAACATCGACGCGCATGAAGATTACATGCGCATGCGCGGATTCCTGTTCTTCCCCGGCATGGATGCCGAGGGCTGGCGCAAGGCCGTCGCATATGGAGAACGCGCGATCGCCCGCGATCCCGGCTATGCGGACGCCTATGGCATGCTGGCCCTCATGCACCTGCTGGACTTCCACAATCACTGGTCCGGCGCGCCTTCGGAAGAGGCGATGCAAAAGGCGGACACTCTGGTCCGGCGCAGCCTGGAGCTTGGCCCCGACAGCATCTGGTCCAACAACGCCTATGCCGCCATTGCGCGGTGGCAGGGCAAGCTGGACGAAGCCTTGCAGGCACTCGACACCGCGATGGCCACAAGCGCGGATTACGCGTTGGGCTGGTTCACAAGGGGCGAGATCGAGATTGCCCAGGGCAAGCTGGACGATGCGATCGAACACCTTGAACGCGCGATTCGGCTGGACCCGTCCTTCCGGCATCAGTTCATGCAATTCCTTGCCATGGCCCATTTCCTCAAGGGCAGTTTCGAGACCGCGGCGCTGTTTCTGAGAGAACGGGTTTTCCTGGTGAAGGATACCGACATCGGGCGCGCCTGGCTGGCCTCGGCGCTGGGGCATCTGGGCGAGATCGAAGAGGCGCGCCGGATCTGGCAGGAGATGCTTGAAATCAACCCGTCATTCGACATTCGGAACCGGCTGGCCCGGCTGACCCTTGCCGACCCCTCCCACGGGGAGCTGGTTTTACAGGGGCTTGAGAAGGCCGCTTTGATCGGAGCCGCTTGAGATCCGGCCTGGCCCGGCACTCTCTGCCACGCCACATGAACCGTCTGTACGGAACGGATGGCCGTCCCAAAAAAGAAAGCCCCCGAGCGGGGGCTTTCTCTGAAAATTCCGACATACCGCGAACACGCGCAAGCTGCGCTGACACGGTATCTGCAATGGCTCAGGCCAGTTGCAGGTTGGTCGCGCTCTGGCGGCCGTCGCGGCCCGATTCCAGGTCGAAGGTCACTTTCTGACCATCGTCCAGCGAGCGGATGCCTGCGCGCTCCAGAGCGGTGATGTGGACGAACACGTCCTTGCTGCCGCCATCGGGCGCAATAAAGCCGAAGCCTTTGGTGGCGTTGAACCATTTCACGGTGCCAGTGGCCATCGTGAGATCTCCTTTTTGTATCGTTGCCCGCGGAATGCGACAACCCGGCCAGTCAGTTCGAAATCGAGGGACTGTGGCCGAATAGGAGAACAGTGTGTCGAGATAGAAAGCAGTAGCATCCCACACATGTGCGCTGTGGCCGCAATTTGCAAGGAAAATCGCCGTAATACCAAAATTCTCCTGCGGATGCGGCGCAAATTCAGCGATCCCGCACGCTCGTTGGACTTCCGCGATCAGGTTTCGATACCGTCCAGCTTGCCCTGGGGGCTGCGGATCGCACTGGCAAGCGCCTCGGCCAGATGCAGGTGAGATTCGGGCAGAACCGGACAACGCGAACAGATATCTGGCCGGGGCGCGAGCGATGCCGCCCGTCGGAAAACGTCCCTTGCGGCGTTTTTTTCACCTCCGGCCTGCAAGGCAAGGCCGCGCAGGACATGCATCGCCCGTTCCTTGGGTCGCGTATCTGCTGCAAGGCGGGCATCTTCTGCCGCCAGATCGTAGCGGCCACCGCAGAAATGGGCCGAAGCCCTCAGAAAGCGCCGGTATGGGATCATCGGATTGTGCACCTGCCTTTGCAGCAGCAGCCCGTATTTTTCGGCAGCCCTGTCGAACTTTCCTTCGACCATCAGGACATGGGCTTCCAGTTCGTGGTTTTCCGCATAGGCGGGGTTCAGGTCGCGGCTGCGTTGCAGATCGGCACGCGCGCCCGCGATGTCGGACATGCAATTGATCCGAAAAAGGCCACGGGTCCAGAACACATAGTCACTGCCAGGATTCTGCTCGATCGCAGTATCAAGATCGTCGGCCAATCCCGCCAGCAGGTCGGGAGCAAGTGCTGCGTATCGCGCGGCATGGGTCATGATCTCGGCCTCGGCCCGCATCGCCAGCGAAACGCCATCGCGCGGGTTCATCCGTATCGCGCGTTTCATCAGCCGCAGGCCGTCGATCCAGTCCTCGTAGGTCAGCCGGTAAAAGGCGTTGGCCGCCCGCGCCCGCAATTCCGAAACGCTCAACTCCTCTTCGGGGATATGCGCCAGCCGGTCGCCATCAAAGGCGTTGGTCTGAATCCTCAGGTCAGCCTCGGCGCGTTCCAACACCACGTCGCAGAAATCGAAGATGTCCGCCGTATCCCGGTCATAGCTTTCCGACCAGACCGGACGGCCATCCGAGCGCAGGACCAGCGACAGGCTCAGCCGTCCGCGCCCGCCTGCAACCCGCAGCCTGCTGCGCAGGTCATAGGTGGCATGTTCGACCGACCGGTTCGCGGCGTCCAGCACCACGACGCCCTGCCGCCGCGACATGCGGATCACCAACTGGTCGTGCAGGTCGCCCGCAAGGGCTGCGGTTTCCGCGTCCAGCGGCGCATATTCGATGGCCGCAACCGCGATCGAGGTAATCTGGTCCGGGTCGGCCTTGCGCCTGTGCATTGGCCGCCACTGGTACAATCGCACCGGCTGAGCGATATTCTTCAGCCGAAATGTTCCCGCATCCTTGAGTTCACCCGCCAATTGGCCGGACAGTTGCCGGAACAGATCCTCCGATATCATCAGCCCGCCCGGTGGCGCCTCGGCTTCGATCCGTTGTGCGATGTTAAGGCCCGAGCCATAGAAATCCTCGCCGTCGGAAACGATCTCGCCGATATGCGCGCCGATACGCAGCTTGAGTTCGGTTTCGGCCTGCAACTTCTTCTGAAGGCTCATCGCGCAATCGACACAGGCCGGAACGCTGCCGAACGATACGATCCAGCCGTCACCCAGACGCTTCAGAATCCGGCCCGCATGTGTCTGAACCTCCGGCTCCAGCAAGTCGACACGCAAACTGCGAACAAGGTCGATCGTCTGCTGCTGGTCGACCTCCATCATGGCGGAATAGCCGACGATATCAGCGAACATCAGGACGGCAAGCTGGCTGTGCATCGGCTCTCCTTGCGGTACCTGCCAGTTTATGGGATCGCGGCGTGCTGTAAAGCTTTTGCACAATTTGTCCGTACCAGCGCGCCGAGATGCACATTCATGCCGCCAGATAGTCCTTGAGGCGCGCAGGATATTCCTCGGACGGCGCCTTGCGGATCCGGGGGGCGGTGGCTGGCCGAACCGCTCGGCAAGCTTGCCCGCTGACGCCAGATTCCGGCATCAGCCGGCCACCCCCCTTGAACCGGAACAAAAACAGACCAAGATCGGAGCGGAAAGGAATCCCCCGATGCCCTATGCCCATTCCGACAAGTCCGAAGCGCTGATGCATGCCCCCGCGCCGGACGTGAAGGCCCGGCCCAAGCTGGAAGGCGGCCGCCGCTTCGTCATGCAGACCGAGTTTCAGCCGGCCGGCGACCAGCCCACCGCCATCGCGGAACTGGCGCAGGGCGTTCTGGACGGCGAGCGAAACCAGGTGCTGCTGGGGGCCACCGGCACGGGCAAGACCTTCACCATGGCCAAGGTGATCGAGGAGACCCAGCGCCCCGCCATCATCCTGGCCCCCAACAAGACGCTGGCCGCGCAATTATACGGCGAATTCAAGGGCTTCTTCCCCGATAACGCAGTCGAATATTTCGTCAGCTACTACGACTATTATCAGCCCGAGGCCTACGTGCCGCGCTCGGACACCTACATAGAAAAGGAGTCCCAGATCAACGAACAGATCGACCGCATGCGCCACTCGGCCACGCGGGCGCTTCTGGAGCGCGACGACGTGATCATCGTCGCCTCGGTTTCGTGTATCTACGGTATCGGCTCGGTCGAGACCTATGGCGCCATGACCCAGGACCTCAAGGTTGGCGGCAATTACGACCAGCGCCAGATCATCGCCGACCTCGTGGCCCAGCAATACCGCCGCAACGATCAGGCGTTCCAGCGCGGCAGCTTCCGGGTGCGCGGCGACTCATTGGAAATATGGCCCGCCCACCTCGAGGACCGCGCCTGGAAACTCTCCTTCTTCGGCGAGGAGCTGGAGGCGATCACCGAATTCGACCCGCTCACCGGCCAGAAAACCGACACCTTCGACCAGATCCGCGTCTACGCCAATTCGCACTACGTGACACCCAAACCGACGATGCAGCAGGCCATCCTCGGCATCAAGAAGGAGCTGCGCCAGCGGCTCGACCAGCTGGTGGGCGAGGGCAAGCTGCTGGAGGCGCAACGGCTCGAACAGCGCACCAACTTCGACCTGGAAATGCTCGAGGCCACCGGCGTCTGCAACGGGATCGAGAACTATTCCCGCTACCTCACCGGCCGCGCGCCGGGTGAGCCGCCGCCGACGCTGTTTGAATTCATTCCCGACCATGCCATTGTTTTTGCCGATGAATCCCATGTCTCGGTCCCCCAGATCGGCGGCATGTACCGGGGCGACTACCGGCGCAAGTTCACGCTGGCCGAACACGGCTTCCGCCTGCCCTCCTGCATGGACAACCGGCCGCTGAAGTTCGAGGAATGGGATGCCATGCGCCCGCAATCGGTCTTTGTCTCGGCCACGCCCGCGTCCTGGGAGATGGAGCAGACCGGCGGCGTCTTCACCGAACAGGTGATCCGCCCCACCGGTCTTCTGGACCCGCAGGTCGAAATCCGCCCCGTCGAGATGCAGGTCGACGACCTCTTGGACGAGGTGCGCCGCGTCGCCGCCCAGGGCTACCGCACCCTTGTCACCACGCTGACCAAACGCATGGCCGAGGATCTGACCGAATACCTGCACGAACAGGGTATCCGCGTCCGCTACATGCATTCCGACATCGACACGATCGAACGGATCGAGATCCTGCGCGACCTGCGCCTTGGCGCCTTTGACGTGCTGGTGGGCATCAACCTGCTGCGCGAGGGGCTGGATATCCCCGAATGCGGTCTCGTCGCCATTCTGGATGCCGACAAGGAAGGCTTCCTGCGCTCGGAAACCTCGCTGATCCAGACCATCGGCCGCGCCGCCCGCAACGCCGATGGCCGCGTCATCATGTATGCCGACCGCATCACCGGCAGTATGGAACGCGCGCTCGCCGAAACCGACCGCCGCCGCGCCAAGCAGATCGCCTATAACGAGGAACACGGGATCACCCCCGCCACGGTGAAAAAGAACGTCGAGGATGTGCTGGCCGGCCTCTACAAGGGCGACACCGACATGTCCCGCGTCACCGCCAAGATCGACACGCCGCTGCACGGGGCAAATCTCGAGGCGGTGCTGGACGGCTTGCGCAGCGACATGCGCAAGGCCGCCGAGAACCTGGAATTCGAAGAGGCCGCGCGTCTCAGGGACGAGATCAAGCGTCTGGAAGCGGTCGACCTCGCCATCGCCGACGACCCGATGGCCCGGCAATGGGCGGTCGAGAAAGCCTCGGAAGAAGCGGTGAAGTCCAAGGGCCGGTCGACGGCGGGCAGGCCGGGGCAGCGGGGCGGGAATGTGAAGCGGAGGGGGCGGTGACCATGCCGCAGTACTATGGAGGCTTCAACGGTGACCTTCTGCGCGCCGTTTTCTGCATTGAGAATCAATGTGTTAAAGAGTTGTACGCTTCAAGTCAGATGCCTCTGATATTGAAAGAGCAGCATTCGGAGTTCGACAAGTTCATACTTGATGGAACAATCCCCGATGACTTGATTGGAGAATGGAACAAATATTTTCAGTCCAGCTTTGTGCTCCCTTCTTGGACAATTAATCGCATAGAACTTTTAGAGGTAGAGCCTGGGACAGTACTTCGAAGAATGGCACGGAATTTTATGGAGTATCAACACCAACCTCCCAGCGTGTACAGCAATACAGACGCAGACTACGTTGAATTTATCCAATTGATTCAAGAAATAGAGCTTCTGATTGAAAGGTTGGATGCAATTTGTAGGGTTATCTCTCCAATTGGCAGAAACTTGAAGAGTTTTGGGCCTCAGATATCTGAAGTCCACATCCTCAGTTGCGTGAACATAGAAAGCCAGATGAAGCGTATACTTAGCGAAAATGGCTATAATAAAGATTCGTATTCAACTTCGGATTTCGTAAAATTGTTGGTGCCGATGAAGCTTGCGAATTATGCAGTCAAGTTCCAAAGATATCATTGGATTGATGCAAAGAAGCCATTCGAAGCTTGGGA
The DNA here is from genome assembly GCF_900101475.1 of Ruegeria marina. Taxonomy (GTDB): domain Bacteria; phylum Pseudomonadota; class Alphaproteobacteria; order Rhodobacterales; family Rhodobacteraceae; genus Ruegeria_B; species Ruegeria_B marina. Next base: position 330,545 of record NZ_FMZV01000002.1, read on the forward strand.
CCCAGAGGCCCCGACGAAGAGTTTACCTTGGTTTGATAGATACAACTCGGCAAAACATGACAAGGGGAATGTTAACTATCAACCTCGTTTGGATGATGTGTTTTCCTCTATTTCTGCGTTGCTCGCGGTAACTGCGGCTCAATTCGGCGCTACAAACACAGCTCGCTTCACATCAAGAATGCGAGATAGCGTTCATTTTGAAGGCTTCCCGGTTTGGGAACAAAGCCAGTTATACATTCCACCAGATCATGTAGGTAAAAAAGATTGGGGATACACGCGATTTTTTGGAGGGTTAGCCGAAGGGCAAGCGTAACAAGTGTAGGGTGGGCAGTCCTGCCCACCATCCCGCCATCGAATATTAACTCCCCCGCCGCATGGGTGCGCAAACTACCCACCCTACGGCGGCGCATCGGTGGGCAAAATTGTCCACCCTACGTTACTCGCCAAACGCGCCGTCGGTCGGGGGAACAACCCATTGCGCAGCGACACACCTCCACTTCCCCTCTCCCCCAACCGCCCTATCTCCCCCGGCATGAGACTGCTTGCCCTGATCCTCTGCCTGCTGCCGGGCCTTGCCCTTGCCAATGACCGGGACGGCTGGACCAGCCCGGCGCCTTTGCCCTCATGCGCCATGCGTTCCGGCTTTGACGGGCGCCCGCCCGGCGCATAGGGTGGCTGCATGAGCGAGATCAATCCCACCGGGCCCGACGCCTGCAAACCCGCGAAGATCATCCCCGCAGCCGCTGCCCGTCTCTCCGCCTGTCTGCGATAGGTCGCTGCCATGACCCGTTCCGACCCCTACCTGCCCGCCGATGCCGAAACCCGCTCTCAGGCGCGGGCGCTGATCGACGGCGCGCGGCATGGCGCGCTGGCGGTGCTGCAACCGGGCAGCGGCCTGCCTTCGGTCAGCCGCATCGCGCTGGCCACGGACAAGGACGGCACACCGGTTTCGCTGGTCTCCGCCCTGGCGGCCCATACCGGCGCGCTGGAAGCAAATCCCGCCTGCGCCCTGCTGCTCGGGGAACCGGGCGCGAAGGGCGACCCGCTCACTCATCCCCGCCTGACCCTGCACTGCACCGCGCAAATGGTCGCACGCGGGACGCCCGGGCATGACGCACTGCGCGTCCGTTACCTGGCGCTCCGCCCCAAGGCGGGACTATATGCCGATTTCGGCGATTTCCGCTTTGTCCGCTTTGCCATCGCCGATGGCCTGCTGAACGCCGGCTTCGGCAAGGCGGTGCGGCTGGCGGGCGAGGATCTGCACGGGCAGAGCCTGTCGGGAGCGCCCCGAAAGCCCTAGGCGCGGCGGCGCGGGCGCTCATCCTCGACCCGTAAAGTCACCCCCTCACTCGACGCGCTTCCGCGCAGGAACAGGTCCGGGTCGGCGACCTGGGGATAGGCCTGGGCCCATTCACGATAGCGGTCATTGGTAACGATACGTGCGCCAAGGTTCCGCGCCTGCTCGATCAGCAGCGGGTCGGCAGGTGTTCCCTTGGGTGCCACGTTGATGTTCGAAGCCGGGTAACGCAACACGCGCGACAGCTCTCGCGGCCCCATGTACCGCGAGGCCACCAGGTATCCGACATTCGCGTCGAACCACAGGACCGGTGTCCAGCCCCGCGAAACCAGTTCCTCGATGCAGTCACGGACGGTGTTCAGCCGGGGGGTGTCGTCATGCCAGTACATCACGTTCGACCCGTCGACGACGATCCACTGTTCCGGCCGCCTTATCCTGCTGCGGATCAGCAGCAGCACACTCATCACAAGGCCAAGCACGGCCAGCAGGAGGGCGGGGTTCAGGGCCGGACCGATACCCACGACGGACCAGGTGAACAGGGCAAGAGATAACAACAGAATCAACAGCGAAACGACCATAGGTTGATCGTATCACCGATTCAGTCGCCCATGGCAACATCAACCCGGCGGGTTGGCTAGTCCTGCGGCATCAGCGCACCACATGCACCGCGCATTGCGCATGGCGAACGACCTGTGCCGCAGTCGAACCCAGCAGCAGGTCCTGCATGCCCGGGCGGTGCGAGGAGATGATGATCAGATCGGGTTTGTTGGTCTCGGCCCAGTCCAGGATCGACCGGCCCGAGTGCCCTTCGATCAGCACGCCGGTGGCATTGGGCAGCCCGGCGGCCAGCTTGTCCAGCTCGGTTTCAAGCGCCTTGCGTGCCTCGGCCAGATAATCGGGCGGCATGTAGGAAATCGCGTAGGCCGGGATGTGTTCGACCACGTGCAAGAGCGTGATTCGCGCCTCGGGCGTGGCCAGCAGTTTGGCCAGCTTCAGCGGACCCGAAATGTCGCGTTCGGAATCGAAGGAAATCGGAACGAGGATATTGTGATACATGGTTCGCGCCTTTGTTGAGAATGCGTACAGATTGCGCTGCGGACAAGGTTCCTGCCTTGATCCAGATCACGCCCGGAACAGCCGTGTCAGCCGGCGTCGAAGGTCTCGGCCACCTCGTACATCACCGGCTCGAAGCTCTTGCACATCTCGTTGAGCCGGCGGTTTCTCTCGCGCATCTCGGCGGTGCGCAACATGGCCAGGAAATCCTCGCGCCGCCGCCATTGCGAGTAATTGGCAATGCGGGTCTGGGCGTCATTCACATGCAGGCCAGCAGCGATAAATCCGGGTTGTTTCGAGATGAACTCGGCATAGGCATCGGTCAGCGCCTCGAGTAGATCCTGGCAGGTACCCGGCGTCATCTCGAATGTGGTGATCACGGTTTGCACCGGGGCGGACTTGACGATCTTGGGCATGGGGGTCTCCTTCTCCTGCCCCCTCAGCCTATCACAGCTTTTCCAGCGCGCGTTCTATTTCCTGCATCAATCCAGTCACTTCGGCATGGGCCGGCCCCTTGGGCGCCTCCAGCGCCGCGCGCCCCTGCCCCAGCGTTTCGGCATAGACGACGCGGTTGGACATTACCGCCTGCGCCAGTTCTGCCTTCAACTCGCCCGCCTTGGCAGCCACATCCTGTGCCAGCCGGGTTCCAGGGCGGTTGCGGGTCATCACCATCAGCGCGGGCTTGTCTTCACGCTCGGCCAGGTAAAGCACCATCTCCACCGCCCAGAGATCAAGATGAGAGGTCGCCACCGGTATCAGCACCAGGTCGGCCTCGCGCAGGGCCGGCCGCAGGTCGCTGTCGGCCTTGGGTGGCGTGTCGATGATCACGAGGTCAAAGGCCCTGGCCAGCTTGCGCACCTCGTAGCTGACGCCCCAGGCCGAAGCAGTGGAGAACTCCAGCCCCGGATCCTCACCCGCCTCAAGCCGCGCCATGAACCAGCGCCCTGCCGAACCCTGCGGGTCGGTGTCCATCAGCGCCACCCGCTTGCCAGCACGCGCAAAGGCGACCGCCAGGTTCACCGCCAGCGTGGTCTTGCCCGACCCGCCCTTCTGTTGCGCGACCGTGATCACCTGTCCCATGCGGTCCTCCATGATGCCGCAATGCAGCATAGCGAGGCCATCACAGATCACAACGACAATTCGCATTTGCAGCCTGCGGCATCGCCGCCCGGTTGGCCATCCTAACACTTTGTTAACCAATCCCGGCAAGGCTGGCACCGGAGGAACGCAATGGGTCGGGTGCTGCTTGCCTTGTGGATCTGCCTTTTCGCCGCCGGGCAGGCTCTGGCGGGCGCGTGGCTGCGCGACCACGGCACCGGGTTCACCGCCGTTTCCACCACGCTTTACCGGTTCGACGGCTATTTCGACTACAAGAGCGCGGTCTACGGCGAATGGGGCGCGGACGAGCGCTGGACGCTCGGACTCGACATCAATGAACAGCCGGGTCTTGCCGGTCACGTGCTGCTCTTCGTCCGCTACCCGCTGGCCGACATGGGGCGGCGCGGCCACCTCGCCGCCGAGGCCGGGCTGGGCGGTCATCACTGGCTGGGCGACTGGGGCCGGATGACCAAAATCACCCTGTCCTATGGCAAGGGCCTCGACACCCGCTGGGGGCACGGCTGGGTCGCCGCGGACACGGCATGGGAACGTCGCTTCGGCACCGCGGCGGATATCTTCAAACTGGACCTCACCGCTGGCCTTTCCACCCCGCGGCGCATCGACCCGATGCTGCAACTGGAAACCGCCTATGTCGCCGGCCTGCCGCTGTTCTGGACCCTTACGCCCTCGCTGCTGATCGACGCGGGCAAGGGCGGCACCTGGGTGGTCGGGCTGGAACGGAAATCGGACCTGCCCGGCACGATCGGGCTGAAGCTCGGCTTCTGGCGTAACTTCTGAACCTTTGAACGGCTTCGGGGCCGCGCGTGCGCGCAGCCCCAACGTCAACCCCGCGCCTACTTGTCGGCGCGCACAGTGGCTATAACAGTACCCCTGACCGGCTCGCTCCAGCGCAGCCGGATCATCTCCTGCCCGGCGCCCTGCTGCGACTGAGTGTAAGGTGTCAGGTAGCGGATCCCGCCATCCGAAACCGTCAGTGGTCCCTGCGCAACAACGGACTGGACGCCCCGGCTCTCGGCACCGAACGGCAACCTGCCTTCGGTGTCGATCAGCCAGTTGTCCGAAACGGTGGTCTGTTCATATTCCAGCCGCAGCGGGTTCTCTGACTGGATGCTGACCCCGTGGTACATGTTGCCTTCGAAGATCAGGTTCTTCGTCCGGTCATAGTTCAGCCCCGAAAAGCTGGTATCGACCCGGTCGGCCCTGTCGATATAACCGTTGATCGAGCGGAACTTGTTGCCGGTCACCGTCATACCGTTGATGAAATGCCCCACCCCGTGCGGCTTGATCACTATATAGCTGAACCAGGGCGCGACCTCGCCCGACAGAAAGATGTTGTCGGTAATGCTCATCGAACTGAACGAGAAACCGCCGGTGAAATCAGGATCGGCATCCTGCTCGTTGGTCCATTCAAAACTGCAATTGTCGACATAGTTCTCGGCAAAGGTACAGCTGGCATAGGTGCCGACAACGACGATCCCCGCGGTGCGCGGTCCGTTGGGAACCGCGTCGCCCTGGAAAAAATGATTGCCCAGGATCATGTGGTTCTGCCCGGCCATCACCCCGAAATGCCGAAAGTTCGTCGCCCTGTTGTGACGCAGCTTGACATCGTTGGCATTGACGTTGAACGCGATCGTGGTTCGGTCTGCCACGTTCGCCCCCTCTTCCGCAGACAGGAACTGGCAGCCGTCGATCAGCATTCCCTGGCAGCCGCCACCGATCGAGGTGATACCACGGTCTTTGGGCCGACTGATGAAACAGTCGAACAACGCGAATGTTGCGCCCGCCGGGGCCAGCAGCATACCGCTGCAGGTGTTGTTGCACTGGAACTCGATGTTCTGAAGGTTGAACTTCGACAACGAGCTGAAGCCGCTGAAATCCAGCATGTACTTGTAACTGTGAAAGGTGAAGACCTGGGTCCCGGCCGCATCGTAAAGCGGTGCGTTCAAGGTGATTTCCCCTGCGCCCACGTTCTTTGATCGCACATAGATCTCGCGCCCCACCCCGGCGCCTGTCACCCGCGCTCCCACCGGGATATTGGCAATGTTCACGACATTGGTCAGGATACGTTGGTTGGCGGGATCGTATGTCGCTTGCGACGTGAAGGTCTCGGTATCCCAGGCCGGGCCATCGACCGCTTCCAGCTGGCCATTGCGGATCACCCGCCGCGTGGAATAGCTGTCGCGGTTGGGAACCGCCGCCTGCATGTCGATCGGCGCGGTGATCATCACCTTGCGCCCGCCCAGGTCCAGCGATTCGTGGTCCACCCCGTTCAGCAGCGCCTGGAACGCCTTCCGAAACGCGGTTTCCTCGTTGCCGAAGGCCGAGATATAGGCAGGCAGGTTGTAGTTCTTGGTCAGGATCAGCATCTTGTCGACCGGCATCGACACGGTGCCTTCGAACTCGACCTCGGATTGCAGGTTCACCGTTTCGCCCAGGAAATAACTCCCCTCGGGCACGAACACCCGGCGGCCACCTGCCGCCGCATCCGCCGCCTCGAACGCGGCGGAATCGTTGCTCACCCCGTCGCCCACGGCGCCATAGTCGCGCACGTCCACAAGGCTCAGCATGTCCCGCAGAAACACACCGGTGATATCGGTGATCTCGATATCGTCGATCCGGACGATCCCTCCGCTCGGTCCCTCGAGATCAAGTCCGAAATGACCGTAAAGCGCCGCCCGCCCCCAGGGCATGTCGACGCCGCCGCGATTTCCCGAACCGACGATGCCCGTCACTTCGACCACATCGCCATAGGTTGTCAGCGTCACGGCCGGGGTGCGTTCGGTCACACCAGCCACATGAGCACCACCGGCGCCGCCGGCCCAACCTGCGACCCGCACGCTGGGCAGGTTGCCGCTGATCGCCTTGATCCGCACTTTGATTTGCAGGTAGCAGCCAGGCAGCAATGGCGTCTGCCCCACGTAGCGCAGTTTTTGCAACGCGCTTGTCTTCTGCAATTCCAGGCAGCCGCCGAAATCCGCGTCCGCCGGGACAAACGCGGCATTGGGCGCGCCATCATAGGTATCCGACCCCGGCGTGCCGTCGCCGCTCGACCATACGTCCAGCCCCAGTTGAAAGGCGGGCGGCATGAAGTTGATGCCCTCGGTGATTGCCTTGTTCATCCATATCCCTTTCCCAATCGCGCCGCAGATTGCCTGCCCTGGCGCATGCATGTGACGGGTCCGGGTCGTCCCCGAACGCGCCACAGGACTAGGAGAAAGGAATTAACCGGCACTCATTGCACCGTGACGGTCGTGTTGCCTCAGGCGGAAAGACCCGGCGCCTTCAGCACCTGCACCGCGTTGATCTTCCAGCCGTTTTCCAGCTGGATCATCTGGTAATCCAGGTAATGCACCGCGCCCTCGGCATCGGTGATCCGCACCGTCTGCCACAGCGCGCCGCCCCTCTCGTGCAGCTCAAGATAGGTCACCTCCGCCGGCCGCCATACCATCGGATAGCCGCCCCGCACCATCGCGCCGAAATTCTCGGGTGTGCGAAAGATGTCGCGGATCGTAGGGCTGGCAAAGCTGAAGGCGGTGGCAAGATCATCGGCCAGAAAGGCCTCGATCTGGCCGCCGATCACCGCCTCGATCTCGTCGCTCTGGGCCTGCGCCGGGCCAGCCAGGCCGACGCAAAGGGTCATAATAATCAGCAAATGGCGCACGGCATGTCTCCCGGCTGTGTCTTGCGATACGAGCCGCGGAAGCGTTCGGATCAGTCCAGCTCGGTCCAGGGCCAGGGCTTCACCTCGCTGGCCGCCGTCTGGAACCGGGCCGCCTTGGCGATCCAGATGCCCAGATCGGTGCCGAAATCCGCCAGCCGCTCGTTCGGTTGCCCTTTGCTCACGGCCATGATGATGAACTGCACCACCGTCACCACCGCCAGGATCGTCTGCGCAAGGTTGATCATCACAGCGATCAGCAGCATGAACAGCAGCCGCCACCACAGGCTGTCGCGCTGCCCGGGCTCGTTCTGCTCGCCGTGCATCCGGCCCCGGAACCTGTCTTCATCCGTCATTGGCATGGCATCCTCCGCGTCTCTGACGCAGCAGAGCCTACCACATAAGACGACGCCCGCCAGCGGACGCCGTCTTCACCGCCACAGGTTTTCAGGCCAGCTCGCCCGCCAGTGCTTTGTCGATCAGCGCGATGGTCTCGGGAATGCCGTAAAGCGCGATGAACCCGCCGAAACGCGGACCTTGCGACGCGCCCAGCAGCACCTCGTACAGCGCCCCGAACCAGGCGCGCAGCGGGTCGAACCGGTCGCGGCCCACGGCGTAGACGACGGATTGCAGCGCCTCGTCCTCGACCGGCCCGTCATAGGCCGCCAATTGCGCGCGCAGTTCCACCAGCGCCTCGCGCTCGGCCTCGGTCGGCGCCCGGTAGACCCGCGTCGGCTTGACGAAATCGTTGAAGTAGCGCACCGCAAACCCGGCCGCCTGATCCATATCCGGATGGCTCTCGGCGCTGGCCTCGGGCGCATAGCGGCGGATAAAGCCCCACAACGCCTCCTTGTCCTCGGCCCCCGAGACACTGGCCAGGTTCAACAACATCCCAAACGGCACGATCAGGGTCGAGGCCGGCACATCGCCGCCGTGGATGTGCCACACCGGGTTGTTCAGCTGCGCCGCCAGATCCTGGGTCGGATAAGCGCGCAACTGCTGGTGATACTCGTCCACCGCCTTGGGGATCACGTCAAAGAACAGCCGCTTGGCGGTCTTCGGCTTCTGATACATGAAATAGGCCAGGCTTTCGGAACTGGCATAGGTCAGCCATTCGTCGATGCTCACCCCGTTGCCACTCGACTTGGAAATCTTCTGCCCGTTCTCGTCCAGGAACAGCTCATAGGTGAAATGCTCGGGCGCGGGCACGCCCAGCACCCGGCAGATCCCGTCATAGATCGGCGTGTTGGTCGAGTGATCCTTGCCGTACATCTCGAAATCGACGCCCAGCGCCGCCCAGCGCGCGCCGAAATCGGGCTTCCATTGCAGCTTCACGTTGCCGCCCGTCACCGGCAGCGTCCATTCGCGCCCGTCCTCGTCGTCAAAGGTGATGGTGCCGTCCTTGGCGTTCACCTCCTTCATCGGCACGTACAGAACCCGCCCCGTTTCCGGGTGGATCGGCAGGAAGATCGAATAGGTCTGCTGCCGTTCCTCGCGCAGCGACTTCAGCATGATCTTCATGATGTCGTCATAGCGTTCGGCGGCGCGCAGCAGGATCTCGTCGAACTGGCCCGACTTGTAGAACTCGGTCGCCGAATAGAACTCGTACTCGAAGCCGAACGTGTCGAGGAACCGCCGCAGCATGGCGTTGTTGTGATGGCCAAAGCTTTCATGCGTGCCAAACGGATCGGGCACCGAGGTCAGCGGCTTTTGCAGATGCTCGCGCAGCATCTCCTGGTTGGGCACGTTGCCCGGCACCTTGCGCATCCCGTCCAGATCGTCCGAGAAACAGATCAGCCGGGTCGGAATATCGCTGATCTCGTGAAAGGCGCGGCGGATCATCGTGGTGCGCGCCACCTCGCCGAAGGTGCCGATATGCGGCAGACCCGAGGGGCCATAGCCGGTCTCGAACAGGACATACCCCTTCTCCGGCGGCGCCTTCTCATAGCGTTTGAGCACCCGCCGCGCCTCTTCAAAGGGCCAGGCCTTGGACGCAAGGGCGAGTTCACGCGAGTTGGACATGTCGGTCTCCATCGGGGTACACGGGCGCCCCATGCGCCCTGTCGGGCTGTCCTATTGTGCCAGTGCAGCATGAGTCAATAAACCGGCGTCCGATCAGCCCTGTTTCCGGGCATTTTCGGCGATCCAGTCCAGGATTCCGCGAACCTGCGCGTCCGCCGCCAGCCCGTCGCGGGCCGCCATGAAATAGCCGCGCGCCGAAACCGCCTGCGGCCCCTCCAGCCGCACCAGCGCGCCGGTGTCCAGGAAACTGTCCAGCACCCCCTCCCAGCACAGGCAGACCCCCTGCCCCGCCAGCGCCGCGTTGATCACCATCGCGTAAGAGTTGAAATCCAGCACCCGCGCCCCGGCCGGCATCTCGGCCCCGACCGAGCGGAACCAGCTCGGCCAGTCGTGCCACTGGCTGCGCGCCGCCTCCATCGTCAACAGGGTCATTCGGGCGAAATCATATGCGCTGCCGCTCATCTCCCGCCGGTTCAGGTAGAGCGGGCTTGCCGCCGGGAACACCCCATCGCCCAGCAGCCGGACGTCTCCGGCGTCCTCCGCCAGCCCGAACCGGATCGAGATATCGCCGGGGCGCTGCGGTTCACCATACTCCTGACTTATGATGCGAATCGTCACCTCGGCGAAGGTGTCTTCCAGCTCTCCCAGCCGGGGGATCAGCCAGAACGCCACCAGTCCTGACGGCGCGGTAATCGTCACCACCTTGCCCCGGGCCGCCTGCCGGATTTGCGCCACAGCCGTTTCGATCTGCCCGAACCCACCCCGCAAGGCCCGCAGCAAGTCCTTGCCATTCTGCGTCATTCGCACCGGTTTGTGACTGCGGTCGAACAGGGCACAGCCCAGATCGGCCTCCAGTGCCGCAATCCGGCGCGAGATTGCCGGTTGCGACACATTCAACTCGGCCGCCGCCGCCGTCAGTGTACCGTGGCGTGCCGCCGCATAGAATGCCGTCAGCCCGGAAAAGCCTGGAAGCCGCTCCATATATCATAACCTCATCGTATAATCTTGTGCATCTTTACGCGATTGCCCGCGCCCGGCAAGCGGCTGTATTGGTGCCGCAGAACAAGGAGCCCGCCATGACCGACCTTCTCGACAGCTTTGCCGCCGAAATCGGCACCGCCACGCCGCTGCACCAGGCCAGCAACCTGCCGCATGCCCCGCTTGCGGTGGATGCCGCCCATGTGCCGCTGTCCGGCGGTACCGACCCGGCCTATGGCGAGGTGCGCTGGCGCACGCTGATCAACGGCACCCCCGAGGCGCCCCGCGACATGGTGCTCGGCATCGCCGAATTCGGCCCCGGCGACCGCCTGCTGCCGCACCGCCATACCCCGGCGGAATTCTATTTCGGGCTCGAAGGCTCTGGCACCGTCACCATCGACGGTATGCCGCACCACATCGCGCCGGGCATCGCACTCTATATCCCCGGTGACGCCGAACATGGCACGGTCGCCGGCCCCGAAGGTCTGCGTTTCGCCTATGGCTTCCCCTCGGCCGGGTTCGAAAGCATCGAATACCGCTTTTCCGCCAGCGCCTGATTGCCGCAAACCGGGCCGCGCGCAAGGAGTTGAACCCGTGGCGCGCGCCGCCTATCCTGCGCCGCAGCAACCACGCAGGCAGGACCCGACCATGAGCGACCAACTCCCCCATCCGATGACGCCCCAGGATTGCCTTGTCGCGATCATGGTCGCTGTATCCGCCTCGGACGAGAACATCCGCACCGCCGAACTGGTCAAGATCCAGTCGGCGGTGAACATGCTACCCGTCTTCGCCGATTACGACATTGACCGCATGAAACAGGTCAGCCAGGTCGTGTTCGACCTGTTCGAACAGGAAGAGGGGCTTGATGCGCTCTTCGGCCTCATTCGCGACAACCTTCCCGAGCGGTTGTTCGAAACCGCCTATGCGCTCGCCTGTGACGTGGCCGCGGCCGATGGAGTCATTGCCGGAACCGAACTGCGCCTGCTCGAGGAAATCCGCTACGAGCTGAACATCGACCGCCTGCACGCCGCCGCAATCGAGCGTGGGGCCCGTGCGCGCCACGTGGTCTGACCGGCAACTGCCTCAGCTGCCATAGATCGCGCCCCAGCGTTCGATCAACTCCTGTTGCAGCTTCTTTGACCGCGTGTTCCAGCCGCGCGCGCCCTCGGGGCGCTCGCGATCCTCGGGGCGTATGCGGGCCCGCCGGTCGAAATCGGCGCTGAAGATGGCAAAGGCCAGCACCTTGCCATCCGCCGCGGTCATGAACCCGCCCAATCCCGAGACAAAGTTCAGCGTGCCGGTCTTGGCCACCACCCGGATCGGATGATCCCTGACCACCCGGCCCTTGGCGTCGCGCATCGGGATATCCTTCAACAAGCCCGGCAAAGTCCCCGCCTTGCCCGCCTGCACCAGCGCCGCGGCCAGACCACGCGGCGTCATGCGCGAGGCCTCGCCCAGCCCGGAATGGTCGACAAGGCTGGTGCCGGCCATGCCGTATCGCTCCATCGCCCAGGCGCTCATCGCCTGACCCGAGTCCCTCAGCGTGCCGGGTTGGCCGCCGCGCGCGATCGTTGCCGCCAGCCCGACCATCTCGGCGGTCAGGTTGGTTGAATATTTCAGCATGTCGCGCAGGATCTCGGTCAACGGCTCGCTGTCGTGATGCGCCAGCATCCGCGCCCCCGCGGGCAGGCTTCTGATCACCTCGACCTTGCCCAGAACCACCCCGTTCGACCGGGCCAGCGTCTGGAACACGTCACCGGCATAAAGCGCGGGCTTGCGCACAGGCAACCAGCGCGAACCGTCCTGGCCCAGTGCCTGGCTCGCCACGGTCCAGCTGTCGACGCGCGGGCGCTGTTCATAGGTATAGATCGGCAGCGCCCGGTTCACGACCTTCATCTCGGCCATGGCGACCGCCGGTCTGATCTTGGCGCTGCGCGCGTCCATGCCCACGGACCAGCCCTTGCCTGCCCGCTTCCACTCGAAATGCACCCGGTTGAAATTGAGCGCGATCCCCGACACCGCCGGGCTGTAACCCACGTGATCGGGCTGCTCGGGGTCGATGCTGAACACCTCCGGCAAGGCCCCGTCATAGACCTTGAACCCGCCGCGCACCTCGTGCACACCCGCAGTCTTCATCGCCCGCGCCAGGCTGGCAAGCGCATCGGTATCCAGCACCGGATCGCCGCCCCCGGCCAGAATCAGGTCGCCCTTCAGCACTCCGTTCTCGACCGGGCCGTCCGCCAGCACCTGCGTCCGGAACCGATAGGACGGTCCCAAAGCCTCCAGCGCATACAGCGCGGTCAACGCCTTGGCGACGCTCGCAGGCGGCAGACCGGTCGCGCCCTCGACCGACTCCAGCTCCTCCCCGGTCTGCGCATTGGCCACGGCAAAGCCGATGCTGCCCGACAGTCCGGCCCGCGCCAGCAACGCTTCGGGCCGGGTCACGCCGCCGACGTCGAACGGACGCAGCGGCGGGCGCAGCGAGGTGGCAGGCGGGGCCGCCAGCCCTGCAGCCGGGCTCAGCACGGCGGCAAGCCCGCACAGGAAAAAACGTCTGGAAATGCGATCGACCATACTCGCATAAAAGCGCAGCACCAGCCCGCGCACAAGTGATCCCTTGCGGGCTTTTCGTCCGGTTTTTCACGTGTTAACGGGCGTGCATGGGTCACGCCGTCCTGATCATGTTCCTCGCCATGTCGCTGATCCCCGCCGGGGACATGGCAGGCAAGTTGTTGACCGGTCAGCACGGGGTCTCGCCCGTCTTTGTCGCCTGGTCTCGCTTTGCTATGGGACTCATGGCGATCCTGCCCTTCGTGCGCCCGCCAGCCCTCGCCCTGCTGCGCGACGGCCGCGTCTGGCTCAGGGCGCTGCTGCTCGCCGGCGGTATCCTGTCGATCCAGTCCGCGCTCCGGACCGAGCCGCTGGCCAATGTGTTTGCCGCCTTCTTCGTGGGGCCGATCCTCAGCTATGCGCTCTCGGTGCTGCTCCTGCGCGAACCGGTCACCTGGACCCGCACGGCCCTGATGCTGGTGGGGTTTCTGGGCGTGCTGCTGGTGGTCCGCCCCGGGCTTGGCGGATCGCCCGGCCTGTTGCTGGCGCTGCTGGCGGGCTGTTTCTACGGCGCCTTCCTGACCGCCTCGCGCTGGCTCAGCCACCTGGGCACACCGCTGGCGCTCAGCTTCTCGCAACTGGCCATCGCCGGCCTGGTGCTGACTCCTCTCGGCCTCGCCAACCTGCCAGCCCTCGACGCACACACCGCCGGGCTGACCCTGGCCAGCGCCATGGGCTCGATGCTGGGCAACCTGCTGTTGCTGGTGGCCTATGCCCGCGCACCCGCGACCCGGCTGGCCCCGCTGGTCTATTTCCAGCTTATCGCCGCCGCCGGTCTTGGCTGGGCGGTGTTCGGCGATCTGCCCGACCTTTGGACCTGGGCCGGCCTGTCACTGGTGCTGGGCGCCGGTCTTGTCTCGGCGCTCCTGCGCCGCTGACCAGCCGCCCGCCGCCCGGATCCGGGTCGAGCTGACATCCACCATCGGCACGTTGACGAAACACCAGGCGGGCGCCTCCGAGCGGCCCAGCAGGTGCCGCGCCTCCCCGTCGATGCGGTATGGTGAATAGGCCCGCGCCGCCGGCGACATCCGGGCCGAGATCCGGTCACCCGGCCGCGCCAGCACCCCCACCGGCACGGTCTCCATGATCTGACGCCAGTCCTGCCAGCGATGGAGCTGGGCAAGGTTGTCCGCTCCCATCAGCCAGACGAACCGAACCCGCGGATACATCCGCCTGAGCGCCGCGATCGTATCCGCCGTGGCCCGCGTGCCAAGATGGGTCTCGATATCGGTCACATCGACCCGCGGATGCCGCATCACCGCCCGCGCCGCCGTCATGCGCTGTGCCAGCGGCGCCGGCCCGCGCGCCTTCAGCGGATTGCCAGGTGTCACCAGCCACCAGATACGGTCCAGTCCGAACATCTTCAGCGCCTCGCGCGTCACATGCACATGACCCGCATGCGGCGGATCGAACGAGCCGCCGAACAGCCCGATCACCTGACCAGGCCGCACATATGGAAAACCCTGCCTCATGAGCGTCTTGCTTGGCGCTTGCGCAGCACCTTGTCAATCGGCGGGCCGCACCCCGTCGCCAGGCCGTGTCGGACCCGGCACCGGCACCTCGGCACAGCAGCGTCCCGGACACCAACATCACGAAACAGCAAAAAACCCCGACCGTTTACGGCCGGGGTCCGAATGCAACGGCCGAAGCCACATCGTGACGGATCAGGAAAAGATGAAATCGCCGCTACTGTCGAGTTCCAGCGAAAGGTCGATCTCGCTCGTCGGATCCACCGGCCCGTTGTTACCGGGCAACAAGAACCCCATGCCGGACGGCAGCGGATCCGGGTCCGTGCCATCGAGATTGTGATCCCCATAGGCGTAATACTCGGTCATTTGTCCACCGCCCTTGATCACAACGCCCATCAGGTCTGCACCCGAGTTCAGGAATGGCACATTAGTGTCGTCATTGATCAGCGCGAACAGGAAGTCGTCGATGTAATCATCCAGATCGTTGCCATTTGCGGCCACGAACGCACCCGAGAAGTCCACCTTGATCGTGTAATAGCCGTCGCCGCTGACGTCGCCGATTGTCTGGTTGAATACGAACACGACATGCGAGATGTCCTGCGCCCATTCCGGGAAATCGTCACCGCTGGGCGGCTCGACCGGGCAATAGGTGCCGGTAGCGGCCAGTTTCAGGCTGTCTTCACGGCATTCACCGACACTGGTGGCGCGAATGCCGATCTCTGCATCCGCCAGATCGGCAAGGCTCGAAATCCCAAGCTCCTCCATCGTGAATGTCAAAAACCCCGAGGTGGTATCGGCATCATTGCCGCCAACGGTGCCGATCTCCTCGGCAATGTCGAACCCGTCCAGCCTGTTGCCGTTGCTGTCGCTACCCCTCATGTTGTTGCCACCGGAAATCCGCGAGATATCCCCGCCGTCGTTCCCGACGTCGATGAAGAACCCGTTCAGATCGGCAATCCCGCTCAGCAGCTCATAGGTGAATGTGATGTTGCCTAACCCGTCATCTGTCGCGATCACCTCAACGGTCACGGCCCCAGACGTCAAAGTCCATTTAACCATGTCACAAGTCATTCGGTATTTCCCCCACTAAAAGTATTCTTTGCCCCATTCCGGAGCAGTACAGCCACAAGTATAAGATTTTAAACGATTTTGAATGCATCTCATATGACGCATATCAAAAATTGAGAAATCAAGGGAATCTCGCAAAATGCACTCTCCCAATGGACGATTAAAACACCCAAAAAGGTGCCCTATCGTCAAGAGTACCCCCAATGGTTGTGCTTCCACTTATTTGCGGCGGCAGGAACCGACTGCCAGTCGATTCGATTTCGACCTGATTTGAGCCCTCGATACAGCTTCCAGGCGCAGGCGCATTGTCCCGCGACCGATGTTTCTGTAACAGGGCCTCCGAACAGGATTACCAACCGGAGTCGACCCATGGCCGCCTATCAATATGTCTACCACATGCAGGGTGTTTCCAAGACCTACCCCGGTGGCAAGAAATGCTTCGAAAACATCCACCTGAACTTCCTGCCGGGGGTCAAGATCGGCGTCGTCGGCGTCAACGGCGCCGGTAAATCCACCCTGATGAAGATCATGGCCGGCCTCGACAAGGATTATACCGGCGAGGCCTGGGCCGCCGAGGGCGCCAAGGTCGGCTATCTCCCGCAGGAGCCGCAGCTGGATTCGAACCTGACCGTGCGCGAGAACGTCATGCTGGGCGTCAAGGCCAAGAAGGACATCCTCGACCGCTACAACGAACTGGCGATGAACTACTCCGACGAGACCGCCGACGAGATGGCCAGCCTACAGGACCGGATCGACGCCGAGAACCTCTGGGATCTCGACAGCCAGATCGACGTCTCGATGGAGGCGCTGCGCTGCCCCCCCGACGACGCCGAGATTGCCAACCTCTCGGGCGGTGAAAAACGCCGCGTCGCGCTCTGCAAGCTCTTGCTCGAAGCGCCCGACATGCTGCTCTTGGACGAACCGACCAACCACCTCGACGCCGAGACCATCGCCTGGCTGCAACAGCACCTGATCGAATACAAGGGCACGATCCTGATCGTCACCCACGACCGCTACTTCCTGGATGACATCACCGGCTGGATCCTCGAACTCGACCGCGGCCGCGGCATCCCCTACGAGGGCAACTATTCCAGCTGGCTGGAACAGAAGGCCAAGCGCCTAGAGCAGGAAGCGCGCGAGGACAAGGCCAAGCAGAAGACGCTGGAACGCGAACTTGAATGGATGCGGCAGGGGCAAAAGGCGCGCCAGGCCAAGTCCAAGGCCCGGATCCAGGCCTATATCGAGATGGCCGGCCAGTCCGAACGGGAAAAGGTCGGCCGCGCCCAGATCGTCATCCCCAACGGCCCGCGCCTGGGCTCCAAGGTGATCGAGGTCAACGGCCTCAGCAAGCACATGGGCGACAAGCAACTGATCGAGGGGCTCGACTTCTCGCTGCCCCCCGGCGGCATCGTCGGCGTCATCGGCCCCAACGGCGCCGGCAAGTCGACGCTGTTCAAGATGATCACCGGGCAGGAAAAACCCGACGCCGGCGCCATCGAGATCGGCGATACGGTCAAGCTTTCCTATGTCGACCAGTCGCGCGACGACCTCAAGGACAACGACACCGTGTGGGAGGCGATCACCGGCGGCGCCGAGCTGATCCAGCTGGGCGACGCGCAGGTCAACAGCCGCGCCTATTGCTCGTCCTTCAACTTCAAGGGCGGCGACCAGCAGAAAAAGGTCTCGCTGCTCTCGGGCGGCGAACGCAACCGGGTCCATATGGCGCGGCTCTTGAAAGAGGGCGGCAACGTCCTCCTGCTCGACGAACCGACCAACGACCTCGACGTCGAAACCCTGCGCGCGCTCGAAGACGCTCTGGTCGATTTCGCCGGCTGCGCCGTAGTCATCTCGCACGACCGCTTCTTCCTAGACCGCATCTGCACCCATATCCTGGCGTTTGAAGGCGACGCCCATGTGGAATGGTTCGAGGGCAACTTCGAGGATTACGAAGAGGACAAGAAGCGGCGCCTGGGCCCGGACGCGCTGGAGCCGAAGCGGTTGAAGTATAAGAAGTTTGTCCGGTAGGGCAGATTTCTTGTAGTTCCGTTTGGGTTCAAGCCTGCGCGGCAGTCGCTTTTCGTCCCTAAAGCGATAAGAGCGGCACCCGGTGGTGGTCTGGGTGCAGTAACCGCAGCCCAAGCGATAGAAGTACAAGAAATTCGCAAGGCAAGCATGGCCTTGAGCGAGACGCAAGGCCACGCATACAATCCAAAGGCTCGTGAACGCTTGGTTTGCGGGCCTCTTGTTTGAAATCACGCACGCAATATCGCTGGCCTGCCTTGGGACAGGGACTTACCCAGTCCCGCCGGGCACGTCCAACCCGTCGGCAGTCAGCAAAAGCGAACAAGCGCCTCTTGATCTGCGGCGTCTCGGATGTGAAGCCCGAACCCCTCGCCTTGCTCGAAGGCGCGCTGGCCCCGTTCGTTCGGTTACAGCGCCTGAGAAATGACCGGGGCAACGGCAGGGCATGGCGGTTCGTCACCCGGCCGGGATTTCCGGAGGAGTCCGGCGACGTGCTGCTCCAGATCGAAGGCGATGCGCTCGAACGGTGCGGGGAACGTCCCCCCTCCCGGCCAGCGCTCGGAAAACCCTGTACAAAACGGACGATCCACCCTCTGGACCCTGTACAAAACGGCCAAGGCACAGATCATCTTTCGCCGGCGGGGTCTTGCCGAAATCCCGGCGATTAACATATTTTCAACACATTCTTCCTTAAACTGACATATGACACTCGGGTCTCATCACGACCGTTTCGCGATGATCTGGCAGGAGGATCAATGGCTTGGCTCGGCTTAACTCTGGGAACGCTTGTCGGACTGGGCAGCAGCATCCTGGCCTGTATTTACTGGGACTTGCCGCTATGGGCCGCGCTGCTGCTTCATCCAGTGATCGGAACCGCCATCGCCGTTTCGGTGATTTTGCTTCTTCTGCTGCGCAATGAAACCGAAACTCGTGGCGACAAGATAAGAGACACCGAACCTGTCGCCAGCTGAGCCATGTGCCGGCGGCCAGAGTATCAGCCCCGAATCCAATCCACGATCTGACCTGCCCTCATTGCGCCGGATTGACGCTTTCGTTCCTGGCCCCGCTCAAAAGCGACCATGGTCGGAATGCCGCGAATTGCATAACGGCCGCCCGTCGATTGGTGTTTTTGCGTGTCCACCTTGACCAGCCGCGCCTTGCCGACGAGGATACCTGCCGCCTTGGCATATTCCGGCCCCATCATCTTGCAAGGGCCGCACCAGGGCGCCCAGAAATCAACGACCAAAGGCAAGTCGTCATTTTTCTTTGCTTTCTCAAGGATCGCCGGGTCCACATCGATGGCATCTGCCGGCACCAGCCCCTGACCGCACTTGCCACATCTGGCACCTGCGGTCAGCCTGTCCTCGGGCACACGGTTCAATTGGCCGCACTCCAGGCAAGTCAGTCTCTTGTCACCCATCCGGGCCTCCGAAGTTCACATTCAAACTCCCACATGGGTTTTGACAGGCGAGGCCGCAAGACCCCGCCCGCCAGAAACGATCATGCGGCCAGACGCCCGGACGAGACAGTCGGAACGGGTTTCCCTGGTCCACCTGGTAACGGAACGATAACAGAGTGCTCCTTGATGGCCCGTCGCAAGAGCCTGCGCGACAAGACCCACACGGTTGGCACCATTGCAGCACCGATCGCCAAACCTGGGGTAATCCCCAAATCATCGGGCCACAGAAGACCCGCCGCAAGAAAGCCCGCACCCACGGGGGCCAAGGATGTCGAGACAAGTGACGCGACGGACGCGAAAAGCTGACCCTTCGCCCATTTTGGGCCCATCGGATCATGCGCGAGCCCGTAGGCCCAGGCATAGACAAGCACCGCCAGCGAAAGCCCGGCAACGCCCACCAGAATTTGCATGATGATCTCCAAGATCCAGGCGCCGGATCTCGTCGGGTCCACTTCGGCCCGTCACTCTGAGTCGGACGCCCGAGATCGAACGATACTCTTTTCCGAAACACCGGAAAGAGGGATATTGCGATTACAAGCGGATCAGGCGCCGATCCGCCGCGTGCTCATCCATCCACTGGCCGCGGGCGCCCCTCTCCATCGATCGCGACGAAGGTGAAGACTGCCTCGGTCACCTTTTCCCGGTCGCCCTGGCGGTCTCGCAGAACCCATGCTTCGATCTCGATCGCCAAGGAGGTGCGGCCGACGCGCGCCACCTGGCAATAGATGCAAAGCACGTCGCCCACCCGGACCGGACGGATGAACTTCATCGCGTCCACCGCCACCGTGGCGACGCGTCCGGCGGCCCTTGCGCCGGCGGTAATCCCCGCGGCGATGTCCATCTGGCTCAGCACCCAGCCGCCAAAGATGTCGCCATTCACGTTGACATCCCGCGGCATGGCCAGGGTTCGCAGGGTCAACTCCCCGCTGGGCTGAATGTGCGGCATGATCGCTATCCCCCTGATGCTGCGGCGCGGCTAGACCAAATCTAAACTCTTTTATTTTCGAATGTAAAACGAAGTTCAAAATAGCCTTCCGGAACTTTTGAAACCGGCCCCATACAGGACATGGCCGACATTACACCGTTTGATCGTCTCCTATTGCCCGGGGTGATGCTGTTGGCTGCGGTTGGCGTTCAACTGTCCAGGTTTGCGCTGCATCTCGGGGCGCATCCCGGATGGGCGAATGCGGTTGCATCACTTTTTCACCACGATCGTCAAACGCATTGACCCAAAGCCAAGGTCGCCCGACAATGTGGCAGCGAATTGGAACGAGGGGAGGAATGATGGTTACCAGACGCGGTTTCCTTGCCACATCCGCTGCCGCTGCGACCTTGCACTGGGGCACAAAGGCCAACGCGGAAGCAGCTTTTGATCCGACGCCGCAAGAGGTGAGGATCAAGAAGCAGTTCGAACCCGGGCATCTTCTGATTCTGCCGCGTTCTTTCTACCTCTACCTCGTCACTGAACCACGTAAAGCCATCCGTTACGGGTGCGGTGTCGGAAAGGCCGGGCTGGAATTCACCGGCAGCGCCACGATCGATGTCAAGAAGGAATGGCCCACCTGGCGCCCCACCGAAGAAATGATCGAGCGCGACCCGCGCACCTATGCCAGATTTGTCGCCAACGACTATGTTCAACCGGGTGGAGCCGACAATCCTTTGGGGGCCCGTGCGCTGTATCTGTTCCAGAACGGGGTCGACACTTTTTTCCGAATCCATGGAACCACCCAGCCGGAAACCATCGGCCATGCGGCATCGAACGGATGCATCAGGATGCTGAATGAACATGTGATCGACCTGTACGAACGGGTTCCGCTTGGCACGAAAGTGACTGTGCTCTGATGAACCGGTTCAGATGCCAGATTCCGGGCAAGGGAACGCGGACGTTTTGGTCTGACCTGTTCGATTTTTCTTGAAAAAGCAGGTGTCCGGCGGCATCTTTTTTTCCTGCAAAGTTACGCTATCGACTTCACTGCTCCCTGACAGGCTCAGTTCTCGATGTTGCATTGACCGAGCCGACCTGCCGCACGTCGCGGGCAGAACAGACGACAGGAGACAAGACGATGGCCACCGGCACCGTCAAATGGTTCAACACCACCAAGGGCTATGGTTTCATTGCCCCCGAAGGCGGCGGAAAGGACGTATTCGTCCATATCTCGGCCGTGGAGCGTTCGGGGCTGACCGGGCTCGCGGACAATCAGAAAGTCAGCTACGAACTGAAACCTGGCCGGGATGGCCGGGAATCGGCCGTCGACATCAAGCTGATCTGACCGGTATCGAACTTGAAGGGCCCGCAACACCGGGCCTTTCTATCCTCATTCACGCGACAAGGCATTGCTGCATGATTGCTCTGGATGAAAGACCTGCTGGCAGGTCCACACGTGCGGCTGATCGGGCGCTGCCATAGCAAATCCGTCCCCTGCCCGCCGTCCTCACCTCGACGCCTGATCCGCCAGTTCGACAACCAACGGCCCGAGCGCGGCCACAATCCGTCGCACCCCCTCGGAGTTGGGATGGATGCCGTCGGGTTGCATGAACCCCGAAAGGTCAGCCGGTTCTCCCGCCAGCCCTGCAAAAAAGTCCGGGGCGTAAAGCGTACCGAAGCTGCGGGAAAGTTCGGGATAAATCGCCTCGAACTCACGCTTGTATTCGGGGCCATAGTTTGCCGGAACCGGCACTCCCACCAGGAGCACCTCGACCCCGGCGGATTGCGCCGTGGCCAGGATTTTGGTCAGGTTGGCGCGCGCGACATCGGGCGCGATGCCACGCAGTATGTCATTGCCGCCCAACGCGACGATCATGCCGTCCACATCGGGCGTCAAAGTCCAATCGACCCGCGACGCACCGCCGGCCGTGGTGTCGCCCGATACTCCGGCATTGATCAACCGGATTTCAGCCCCCTGCATGCGCAGCCATGCCTCCAACTGCGGCACGAAACCGTTTTCCGGAGAGAGGCCGTATCCTTGTGTCAGGCTGTCGCCCAATGCGGCGATCGTAACGGGTTCCGCCGCAGCCGTAGAGCTCAAAAGCGCAACCAATAAGCCAAATTGAACCTTGCGCATGTTACCCGACACTCCATATCCCAGAAAGGACCCGACCAAAGGCATGCAATGATCGAACCCGCACTTGTCCTAGAAGATGCCCGTTTATCGCTTGAAGGCAATGCCGGGCCGGTCAATATCCTGCATGGTATTTCCCTGACCGTTCCCCCTGGGCAGACAGTAGGACTGGTAGGGCCCTCGGGGTCGGGAAAATCCTCGGTGCTGATGCTGCTTGGCGGTCTGGAGCGCGCGACCAGCGGCCGCGTTCAGGCGATGGGCAAGGATCTGGGCGGCATGGACGAGGACGCTTTGGCAAGGCTCCGGCGCGATAAGATGGGCGTGGTATTCCAGAATTTCCACCTGATTCCGGCGATGACCGCTCTGGAAAACGTCGCGACACCTCTGGAACTGGCCGGTCATCCCGACGCATTTGCCCGTGCCAGAGCCGAACTGGAGGTGGTGGGCCTGGCGCATCGCTCCGATCATTTTCCGGCGCAATTGTCGGGGGGCGAGCAACAGCGCGTCGCCCTGGCACGCGCCTCGGCGCCCCGACCGGCAATATTGCTGGCGGACGAACCGACGGGGAATCTCGACGAAGCCAACGGCAAGGCCGTAATAGATCTTCTTTTTGGCCTGCGGGACCGACATGGTTCGACCCTCGTTCTCGTCACGCATAGCCACGAACTCGCTCGACGCTGTGACAGGGTGATCCGGTTGCGGGACGGGCGCATAGATCAGGACTCCGCAGGCGAGGGTTCCGAATGAGCCTTCGGCTGGCCGCAAGGCTCGCCCGCCGCGAGTTGCGCGGTGGTGTACACGGGTTCCGCATCTTTCTCGTCTGTCTTGCGCTCGGAGTGGCCGCCATTGCCGCAGTGGGATCGGTGCGCAGCGCGATCGAGTCCGGCCTCGCAAGAGAAGCGGCCGTGCTATTGGGCGGTGATGCACAGATGGAGTTCACTTACCGGTATGCCAATGCCGCCGAACGCAGCTGGATGACCGACACGGGGGCAAAGGTCTCGGAACTGGTGGATTTCCGGTCGATGGCAGTGGTTGGCCAGGGTTCACTGGCCGAACGCGCCCTGACCCAGGTCAAGGCGGTCGACGAAGCCTACCCCCTGCTGGGAGAGGTCGTATTGGACCCCGACATGTCCCTCGCCCAGGCTCTCGGCCCTTCCGGCGGCCTGCCGGGTGCGGCAATGGAACCTGTCCTTGCGGACAGGCTCGGGCTGGCTCTCGGAGATCGCTTCCGACTGGGCGAGCAGGAATTCACCCTGCGCGCGACCGTTACCCATTTCCCTGACGGGCTGGCAGATGGTTTCGCGTTGGGACCGCGAACGCTCGTCCTGGGCCGCAACCTCGCGCAATCGGGCTTGCTGGCGCCCGGTACGCTTTTCACAACAAAATACCGGCTCGACCTGCCAGACTCAGCTGATCTGCCTGCGACCGCGCAGGCCGCAAAACAGAAGTTTGCAGAAAGCGGGCTTCGCTGGACCGATGCCCGCAATGGCGCCCCCGGCATTTCCGATTTCACGCGAAGGCTTGGTGCCTTTCTCGTCCTGGTGGGGCTGTCCGGTCTTGCTGTAGGCGGGATCGGAATTTCAGCTGCCGTCCATGCCCATCTTGCCGAGAAAACGGCCACGATTGCGACCCTGCGAACGCTCGGAGCCGACCGCCGAACGATTTTCCTGACCTTCTTCCTCCAGATCGGCGCGCTGACATTGGTCGGGATTCTGTTCGGTCTGGCAATTGGCGGCACGGTGCCGCTCCTGCTGGCCCCGCTGATTTCAGCACAGTTACCGGTTCCGGCGGTCTTTACTCTCTACCCGGAACCGCTGACCGAGGCGGCCGTCTACGGGCTTCTGACTGCCTTTGTCTTTACGCTATGGCCGCTCTCGCGCCTCGAAGATATTCGCGCCGCCGCGCTCTTCCGCGATGCGCTTGGTCGTGCGCCGTTTTTGCCAGGCTGGCGCTACTTGATCGCGACCTTGCTGGCTTTGGGCCTGCTTGTCGGTCTCTCGGCATGGTTCAGCGGCTCTCTCTGGCTGACACTCTGGACTGCGGGCGGGGTGGTCGGCGCACTTGTCCTGCTGGCGATGGCTTCCGGCCTTGTCCGGTTTCTGGCGCGCAGGGCCGGTCCGATCGCCAGAAACCGGCCCGCCCTGCGCTGGGCACTGGGCAGCATCGCAAACAACCGCAACGGCGCGGCGCAGGTCATGTTGTCGCTGGGGCTGGGCCTTTCTGTTCTGGCGGCCGTAGGCCAGATCGACGGAAACCTTCGCAACGCGATTTCCAGGAATTTGCCAGAGATCGCGCCTTCGTATTTTTTCGTTGATATCCAGCAAGACCAGATCGAAGGATTCGTCGATCGACTTAACGGTAACTTTGCTGTCCAACAGGTCGAAACCGCGCCAATGCTGCGCGGGATAATAACCCGCATCAATGGGCAGTCGGCGCGCGAGATCGCCGGAAACCACTGGGTTCTGCGCGGCGATCGCGGGATAACCTATTCCGCGAACTTGCCCGCAGACACCACACTGACCAAGGGTGATTGGTGGCCCGAAGACTACGACGGCCCGCCGCTGATCAGCTTTGCCGCCGAAGAAGCAGAAGAGATGGGACTGCAACTGGGCGACAGACTGACTGTCAACATCCTCGGCCGGGATATCGAAGCCCGGATAACATCCTTTCGCGAGGTTGATTTCTCAACCGCTGGCATGGGTTTCGTGATGGCGATGAACCCCGCTGCGCTGGCTGGTGCACCGCACAGTTTCATCGCTACGGTCTACGCAGAAGAACAGGCCGAAGCAGCCATTCTGCGCGACCTGGCAACGGCCTATCCCAACATCACCGCAATCCGGGTCAAGGACGCGATCGACCTGGCCTCGGACGTGCTTGCCGGACTGGCAAGTGCGACCGCCTTCGGAGCCGGCGCCTCGATCCTGACCGGATTTATTGTTCTCGTCGGCGCTGCCGCGACCGGTCAGTCGACACGCATCTACGAAGCAGCGATCCTGCGGACACTTGGAGCATCACGAAGGCGCATACTGCTGAGTTTCCTGTTGCGGAACGCGCTTCTTGGGGCCGCTGCCGGAAGTATTGCCCTGACGCTGGGTATCATGAGTGGATGGGCCGTAAGCGTGTTCGTCTTCGACACCGGATTTTCCATAACATGGCTTTCGGCCCTAACGATCATAACCGCCGGAATTGCCGCGACGACCGCAGCCGAGATCGCCTTTGCCTGGAGGCCTCTCACTGTCCGCCCGTCCGGCATCCTGCGTGCCCGGGAATAATCAGCGGGCACAAACGACGGGGTTGAGAATCTTGAGCAGATCGGTGTTGTCGCACACCAGCGCATCCAGAGTAATCTCGTCGAGCGACGCATAGAACGCCTGGGCGGCATCCCTCAGCGCAAGCCGGAGCCGGCACGCATCGGTCAGAGGGCAGCTGTTGTCGGCATCGGCAAAGCATTCGACCATAGGCAAATTGCCTTCGACATGGCGAAAGACCGCGCCGATACGGATAGCATCGGGCGCCATTCCCAGACACATGCCTCCGTTGCGACCCCGCTGCGTGTTCAGATACCCAAGCTGGCTCAGTTGGTTGATGACCTGCGCAAGATGGTTCTCGGATATATTGCAGACCTCCGCGATTTCCGACTTGGTAACAAGCCGGTCTTGATGGGCGGCACAATACATCAACAACCGAACAGCAATGTTAGTCCGCTTGGTGATGCGCATTTGGGTTCCTCCCCGCTGGGACATTCCATGCTAGGTTTATTGCACATCCCCGCAAAAACCTGTTTGACATATATCAATTGCAAGTTTTCCTCGGAACGGACGATGCCAGATCCCTATTTTTTTGGCTACGGCAGCCTGGTCAACCTCTCGACACATGACTTTCCCGACCCGCGCCCCGCCCGGCTGAAAGGGTGGCGGCGCGTCTGGCGTCATACCGACCTGCGCCAGGTGGCCTTCCTGACTGCAACGCCGGCCACCGATTGCGAGATCGACGGCATGATCGCCCATGTCCCGAATGACGACTGGGCGGCACTCGATGCGCGCGAATGGGCCTATGACCGGGTTCCGGTCACAGACGCGGTTTCACATGACCTGCCCCACCCCGCAGAAATCGCCGTCTATGCGGTTGCGGCTGAAAGGCAAAGCCCGCCAAGCACCCGTTACCCGATCCTGCTGAGCTACATCGACGTGGTGGTCCAGGGGTACCTGCACCGTTTCGGAGAGCCGGGCGTCGAGCGGTTCTTTGCCACCACGGGTGGTTGGGAAGCGCCGATCATCGACGATCGCGCCGAGCCGCGCTATCCCCGGCACCAGGCATTGAAGCCCGCCGAGACGGCACTTGTCGACGTACATCTGGCGGCGGTTTCCGCAACAATCACCCCTATGGGCTGACAGGGGCGGGCATGGCGGCCCGCATTGGAGTGTTTGTCGCCAGTCCCATCCGCGATCGAGATTTTTCGACGAAAAATCTCTGCCCCGACCTAGCCGCGGGCGCGGATCACTTGCAGCAACGGCAAAAGCGTTGCCATTTCGGGGCCGCGCTCCATCCCTGTCAGCGCCTTGCGCAAGGGCATGAACAGGGATTTACCCTTACGACCCGTGGCCTCTTTCACCGCCTGCGTCCAGGCTGCCCATGTATCATCGTCAAACGGGCCTTCGGGCAGCAGCGCCATTGCTTCGGCCACAAAGGCCCGGTCCTCGTCCTCGATCAAGGGCTCGGCGCCATCGCGGCAGAGCACCCACCATCCTTCGAGGTCATTCAGCGTGGTGATGTTCTCGCGGGCCATGGCCCAGAACGGCTCGGCCAGATCGGCCGGCACTCCGGCGGCTGCCACTGCGTCAGCGACCGATGACAGGGGCAGGCCCTGCAAATATCGTGCGGTCAGCGGAAACAGGTCCTGGACGTCGAACTTGGTCGGTGCTGCGCCGAACCGGGTCACGTCGAATCCTTCGATCAACTCGGACATGTCGCTGCGCAGTTCGACCGGATCGGCAGACCCGAGGCGAGCCATAAGGCTCAGCAGGGCCATGGGCTGCACCCCCTGCTCGCGCAGGTCGCGCAGGGCCAGCGTGCCCAGGCGCTTCGACAGCGCTTCGCCCTGCGGGCCGGTCAGCAGAGAATGATGCGCAAAGCGCGGATGATCGAACCCCAGCGCCGCCATGATCTGGATCTGGGTCGCCGTATTGGTCACATGATCGGCGCCACGCACCACATCGGTCACGCCCATATCCGTGTCATCGACCACCGAGGCGAGCGTGTAGAGCACCTGCCCGTCGCCACGGATCAGCACCGGGTCGGATACACTGGCCGCGTCGATCGAGATGTCGCCAAGGATGCCGTCGGTCCACTCGATCCGCTGCTGGTCCAGCTTGAACCGCCAGACGCCATCGCCGCGTTCAGCGCGCAGCGCGTCCTTCTGCGCTTCGGTCAAGTCCAGCGCAGCCCGGTCATAGACCGGCGGCTTGCCCATATTGAGCTGTTTCTTGCGCTTGAGATCAAGTTCGGTCGGCGTCTCGAAGGCCTCGTAGAACCGGCCCATCTCGCGCAACTTGTCGGCCGCTTCAGCATAGCGCTCCAGCCGTTCGGACTGACGCTCTACCCGGTCCCAGTGCAGGCCGAGCCATTCAAGGTCCTGCTTGATCGCGTCGACATATTCCTCTTTCGACCGCTCGGGGTCGGTATCGTCGATCCGCAGGATGAACGTGCCGCCGGATTTGCGGGCAATCAGGTAGTTCATCAGCGCGGTGCGCAGGTTGCCCACGTGGATGTAACCAGTGGGCGACGGGGCGAAACGGGTGGTGGTCATGGACATCTCCTGTTGCCGCGTCCCTTGTCACAGAGGTGGCATTTTGTCCAGCGGCGCAGGTGCTCAAGCCGGAAATACAGACCATTGGCGGGCCAGGCCGTCCTGTCGTGCCTCGATCATCTCGGCCAGAACATCGCGGTCGACATTCGACAACTTCCCGACATTCAGGATTTGCCCACCTTGTGCCAGCCCGAACGGGCGCGGGTGTCGGGGAAATCCGCATGGCCCACAGGAAAAGATCTACATCCCTGCCGTGGGCCCCATCTTGTTCGTCGGCATCGAACCACGTGAGGGAAGCTCGCTATTCTTGCACAGGTATCCGCAAATTTTCCAACATTGTCGAGCTGACCGATCGACCTAGAGTTCTTACTGTTTTTACAACCCAGGGAGTGTTTCGATGACTATCAAGTTCACGCGCCGTACCGCCTTGGCCGGAGCAGCCGCTCTTCCTTTGGCAGCCGCCGCGAAACCGGTGCTTGCGGCCGGGCATGGCGGCAACGCTGCCGCTCCTGTTGCCCGTTCCTTCAAACTTGGCGGTTTCGGGATAACCACGCTGCTGGACGGCAGCCTGCCGCGGGACGACGCAAAGGGCATTTTTGGCGGCGGCGCAAGCGACGAGGAATTCGCCCGCGTTTCGGCCGAAAACTTCATTCCTGCGGACATGGCACAGTTCTTCTTTACCCCGACTCTGGTCGATACCGGCTCGGAACTGGTGTTGTTCGACACCGGTCTGGGACAGGGCGGAATCGTCACGGCGCTGGAAGCGGCCGGCGTTTCCCCCGATGCCATCGACGTGGTTGTCGTCACTCACATGCATCCTGACCATATCGGGGGCATGATGACCGATGGCGCGCCGACATTCGCCAACGCGCGCTATGTCACGGGCACGACCGAATACGATTTCTGGTCTAGGGCCGAAGCCGGGAATCGCGTAGGCGATCTGGTAAAATCGAATGTGACCCCGCTGGTCGAGAAAATGACTTTTCTGGAACCTGGCGGCTCTGTCGTATCCGGCGTAACCGCAATCGATGCCAGTGGGCACACGCCCGGACACATGGTTTACATGCTGGAGAGCGAGGGGCAGAAGCTGATGCTGACGGCAGACCTCGCCAACCATTACGTCTGGTCCTTTGCCCACCCTGAATGGGAGGTGCGGTTCGATATGGACAAGGCCCAGGCCACAGCCTCGCGGCGTAACATCCTGGGAATGCTGGCAGCTGACCGCGTTCCGATGATCGGATATCACATGCCGTTCCCGGCGGTCGGCTATGTCGAGACCCGTGGCAACGGTTTCCGCTTCGTGCCGGTCAGTTACCAGATGATGGGCTGAACCAAGCGTTTCGGGAAAACACGCATCACCAATGCTCTGCCCTGCACGCGCGACATTCGCGATGCGCCATGCTTCTGCAAATTTGCGAAGGGCTCTAGTAACCCGGATCCGGTGCGATCCGGCTGCCATCCGTGAAGCGTGACAGGCGAAATTCCCAGGGGTCGACCACCGGAGTTTCGCCTGTCACCAGTTCAGCCATGAGCCGCCCGGCACCGGGCCCGATGCCGAAGCCGTGGCCCGAGAAACCGGTGGCAATCCAGAGGCCGGGCAGTTGCCGAACGGCAGAGATAACGGGAATGGCATCCGGCATGACATCGATCAGCCCGGCCCAACTCTGCACGATCTCGGCACGTTCCAGCACCGGGAGTGCCCGGCGCGCGGCCGACCATGCCCCTCGCAGGTGTTTCTGAGATGGTTCCGGATCCAGAATCCGCGTCACCTCGAACGGTGTCACATCGCCGGGCTGCCAGCACCGTGCCTGACGAAGTTCGTCCAGCGACCGGCGCGAGAAACGAAACCTGAGCGATTTCCACTCCTGCCGAAAGGCGGGTAGAAAAGAACGAGCCAATCGGAAACTGTCTGGAACGATATCGACGGTATTCTGGTGTCCGCTGGCAATCGTATGCCCACCATCCGCGCGTTTGCGGATCGCAAAGGCATCCGTCCTCAGCGCGCATTCCGGCCCGCCAGGGGACGACGATGTCCTCAGCACGGTGTTCAGAACCCGCAATTGCGGCAAGGCCACGTCCGCGTTGCCTGCAAACAGGCGTGACCACGCACCACCCGCCAGGACCACCTGGGAACAAGCGACCCTGCCCCGTTCGGTGTAGACGCCGCTGAGCCGCCCGGCCTCGACATCCAGCGATCGCACCGCACATGCGGTGACAATCTGCGCACCCCGGTCGCGCGCGCCTTCGGCAATCGCCGACGAGGCCCATTGCGGCTCTGCCCGCCCGTCCAGCGGCATGTGCAGCGCCGCCTTCGTCTTCAGTTGGTGCCCCGGCAGCAACCGGCCGATTTCCGCGCCTTCAATCATTCTGGCGCCGGTCTCCATGCCATCCACATGGCGCATCCAGCGGGCAAGGTTTTCGGCCCCTCGCTTGCCCGAGGCACCGAACAGAATGCCCGAGCGGGTGAAGCCGGTGGCCCGCCCCAGCCGTGCGTCCAAATCCTGCCAGATGTCCAGCGAAGCCTGCATAAGTGGAACTTCGCGCGGATCCCGCATTCCAAGACGGACCCAGCCCCAGTTGCGCGAGCTTTGTTCCGCACCGATCTGGCCCTTTTCACAAAGCAGCACGGACACGCCGCGATCAGCCAATTCCAGCGCGGTGGAAACCCCGATGATACCACCTCCGACGACCACCACATCAACGGATCGCGGTATGGACAGATCAGAGTAGAATTCGGTCAGGCGCGGTCCTGGCATGATCTCATACTGGCAACACAGACAACGGGCCAGTCATGCCCCCGACCGCCGATCAGGGAAAGGTGAAATTCGTTCGACGCCGATCACATCCTCATGTGCTGTGGCAGAACTGCACTTACAGTTCGGCATCCTGTCTGTGCAAACGGTCGTAGAGCCTGTCGAACGGATCGGTCTGCATTTTTTCCGGTGGTGTAACCCCGGACTCGAAATCCGGAAGGTAGAGACCGTCCGTCCATCTTTCCGGCAGGTATGAAAGCCATTGTTCCATCGCCGTCGTACGGTTGACGGCCCAGTCACGCAACTGTTCGGCATGGCGGGGGCTGTACCGGGAAAGCAGATCGTATCCCTGCGCAGCGATTTCCATCGCCCGATCATGTCCGATGGTCAGATACGGGACGACCAGAAGAGCCAGTAGCAGACAGAAGAACACGAGAAAGAGAATTGGCCACCCGATCAAAATGGCCAGGACAAGAATTGCCAGCGACACCCTCCATCTCGGTGGTCCGTCCGGCAACAGGCGCCGCATCCTGTCCGAGGCCGTTTGCCGAGGCCTGCCCATAACGGGTTCCGGCTCAGCCTCCCCGTCCTGAACAAGGTCCGGTTGCTGCTCTGGCGGAGAAACTTCCTCATCCAGCAGGACTCGGATCGTGTTGTCGATCAATCGCTCATCGACAGACTGTTCGTCGGAACCGATGATTTGTGCGGCGGACAGATGATGCGAGTAGACCGGCTTCATGTGACTGGCTCCGAGCGATTTCGACTGCTTTTTCGCGACCGAATTATCCAGACGCGTCTCACTGCTCGGGCAAAAACGCCAATTATGTGATCTTGCTTTGCCTATATCGACTTTTCGAAGGCAAATGAGGCACTATTCAGGCAGAAAGCCGGCGACACCAAGGAGTTTCGCGCAATCGACCGAGGCTCAGGCTTGGGCCTGTTCCGACCGGAGTCTTGCGAACGGATCTCTCTGCATCTTGTCGGGGCAGTCTGGTGTGGGCCCGAAATCCGGGAGATAGATCCCGGCGGTCCACCGCTCCGGCAAACGCCCAAGCAACCGCTCAAGCCGGTCAACCCGACGGATGGCCCAGGCGCGCAATGCTTCCGCCTGCGCGGGTCTCCATCGCTGCAACCCGACAAAACAGGATGCCCCGATCGCAACGGACCGTTCTTGCCCGAGCATCAGATAGGCAAGAGTGACCAAGGCAACCAGCAGGCCCATCGTAACCGGCAGGACCCAGGGGTAGGCGATGACCAACGCCAGCGCGAAAATGGCCGCGGAATGGCTCCATCTGGGTTGATAACTCGGCCACATTCTTTTTGTTACTGGCGCTTCTCGCTCCGCCGTCGCGCACTCGGCAGGCGCAATCTCGGGAAGCTTCTTGCGCGGACGTCTTGCCGGAGCAACGACGGCTTCCCGCAGCGCAGCCTTGACCGCTTGTTCTATGGCCGCATCGTCGATCTCGAGCGGAGGCGATTTGAGCAACTCCAGCCTTTCCGGAGGCAAATTCAGTGGGTTCAACATGAGGCACTCCAAAATCCTGACACATTGTCTGCCGCAGATCGGAGTCCTGCCGTCCAGGGCGACAATCTGGGCAAGTGTGCCATGATCACGGCAATCAAGCCGCCAAATCGACATATTTAGGACAAATTTGCCTCAAATCGGATCAAGCTTCGGGATAGTTGCCGTCACTCCCGCCCGATTGTTGCCGGGCAGCGGTCAATCGGTATCGCGCCAGCGATTCACTATCGGGTAACGCCGATCCAGCCAGAACGAGCGCTGGGTCAACCGGGCGCCCGGCGCCGACTGGAACCGTTTGTACTCGCTGATATAGATCAGATGTTCGACTCTGCGTGCCACGTCCCGGTCGAATCCTGCGGCGACACAATCCGCGACCGAACCGTCCCGATCGACAAGTATCTCGAGAATTGCATCCAGCACCGGATAATCAGGCAAGCTGTCGCTGTCCTTCTGGTCTTCCCGAAGTTCAGCACTGGGCGGCTTGTCGATGACCGAAGGCCGGATCACCTCACCCGCCGGCCCCATCATCCAGGGCCGATGGTTGGCGTTGCGCCAGCGGCAGGTTTCGAACACGCGGGTCTTGTAGAGATCCTTGATCGGGTTGTAGCCGCCGTTCATGTCGCCATAAATGGTGGCATATCCCACCGCGACCTCGGATTTGTTGCCGGTGGTCAGCAGCATCTCTCCGAACTTGTTCGACAGCGCCATCAACAAAAGCCCCCGCAGGCGTGACTGAATGTTCTCTTCGGTCAGGCCCGGTTCGGTCCCGGCAAAGAGCGGCGCCAGCGTATTGGTCACCGCCGCGCGGCTTTCGCTGATCGGGACATAGTCATATTTCACGCCCAGCGCTCGGGCCACCGCCTCGGCATCGTCCAGAGAGGACTGGCTGGTATATTCCGATGGCAGCATCACGCAGCGCACGTTTTCCGCGCCCAGCGCATCGACTGCAATCGCTGCGACAAGCGCAGAATCCACGCCGCCCGAGAGCCCCAGCAAAGCCTTGGAAAACCCGGACTTGCGCATATAGTCCCGCAGGCTTTCCACCATGACGCGATAGTCCTGTTCCCACGCATCCGGCAGGGGAGCGATGTCCGAGGCGGCGATGCGCCAACCCTCAGAACCTCTTTCGAGGTCCACATGCGCGACCGTTTCGTCGAAAACCGGCAACCGGAACGCCAAGGCACCGCCCGGGTTCAGGCCAAAGCTTGCGCCGTCAAACACCTGATCATCCTGCCCCCCCACCATGTTGAGGTAGATCAATGGCAATCCCGTTTCGACGACCCGCGCCACCATCTCGTTGATCCGAAAGTCGTACTTGCCGCGAAAATAAGGTGATCCGTTGGGGATCAGCAAGAACTCCGCCCCGGTTTCGGCAAGTGTCTCGGCCACGTCCTCGTGCCAGGCGTCCTCGCAGATCGGGCTGCCGACACGGGTATTGCCCACCGAATACGGGCCACCGAGCGGTCCAACGTCGAAAATGCGCAATTCGTCGAAAACGGTCTCATTGGGCAGGTGATGCTTCAACGACCGACTGGCAATCCGCCCGCCCTTGAGGATCAGGTAGGCATTGTAGAGCTTGCCGTTCTCGACCCAGGGACCGCCAAGGGCCAGTGCCGGCCCGTCGGCACAGTCACGGGCCAGTGTTTCGACCGCAGCAATCGCGGCACGATGAAAAGAGGGCTTCATCACCAGATCCTGGGTATTGTACCCGGTAATGAACATTTCTGGCAGCGCCACGAGGTCGGCACCCGCTGCGCGCCCCTGTTCCCAGACCTGCCGCGCCTTTTCCGCGTTACCGGCCAGATCCCCGACGGTCGGGTTGAATTGCGCCAAAGTGATGCGGAAACGCTCGGCCATATCGCCCTCTCAGCCTGTCCTTCGGATAGCCGATTTAGCAGATCGGTGCGCAAGGGAAAGCCATATGCGGCAAAAGACATTGCTCCCGCTCCAAGCCTGCCGTAATTTTGCCGTGCCGCACAGCACCACACGGCCGACAGGCAGACAGAGGCACAAGAATGAGCATCACCCGGAAAAGTTTCGCTTTCGTCGCTGCGATGGCGGTGTCGCAAACCGCAATTGCGCAGGACTCGCAGGTTCTGACGACACAAGACGATATCGGCGGCGTATACGAAGGGACCTTCCGGGGCGGGCTTCAACATGGAACTGGCACATATCGCTTGCCCAACGGCTACGAGTACACCGGAGAATGGGTCGATGGCGAGATCCGCGGCCACGGTGTCGCGCGGTTTCCCAACGGATCCGTCTATGAAGGGCAGTTCGCAAAGGGGAAACCCGAGGGGATGGGCAAGATCACGTTCTCTGACGGCGGCACCTACGAGGGCGAATGGTCCAACGGCGTGATCAATGGCCAGGGCGTCGCGATCTATGCCAATGGCGTCCGATACGAGGGCGGTTTCCGGGAGGCCAAGCACCATGGCAAGGGCGTGATGCAAAGCCCGGGCGGGTATGTCTACGACGGTGACTGGGTGGATGGCGAGAAAGAGGGCATGGGCAAGATAACCTATCCCGATGGCGCCGTCTACGAAGGCCAGATCCTTGCCGGCCAGCGCCACGGTGAAGGCAAGCTGATCCTGCCCGACGGGTTGGTCTACGTGGGTCTCTGGGCTGACGGGCAGATCAATGGCCATGGCACGCTGACACAGGCCAATGGCGACGTCTACGAAGGCGAACTGGTCGCCGGACGCCGGCAGGGGATGGGCAAGGTCACTTATGCCAATGGCGACATTTATGAAGGCCAGTTCGCCGACGACCGGCGCGAAGGACAGGGCACATTCACAGGGACCGACGGCTATGTCTATACCGGCGCCTGGGTGGCTGGCCAGATCGAGGGCGAGGGCCAGGTGACCTATCCCGACGGCTCGATCTACGAGGGCAGTTTCCGCGCCGACCTGGCAGACGGCAAGGGCAAGATCACCTATCCCGACGGATCCAGCTATGATGGCGATTGGGTGGCCGGGGTGATCGAAGGCAGTGGCACCGCCGTCTACCCCAACGGCATTGTCTACGAAGGCGAGTTCAAGAACGCGCGCAACCACGGTCAGGGCGTTATGACCTATGCCGACGGCTACCGCTACGAAGGCGAATGGCAGGATGGTGTTCGCCATGGCCAGGGCAAGGCAACCTATCCCGATGGCTCGGTCTACACCGGCCAGTACGTGAACGGGCAGCGCGAAGGCGAAGGCGAAATCGTGATGGCCGACGGGTTCCGCTACAAGGGGCAGTGGGAAGACGGCAAGATCAGCGGCGTCGGTGTGGCAACCTATGCCAACGGCGACGTGTACGAAGGCCATTTCCGCAATGGCAAGCGCCAGGGCGAAGGCACGATGAAATATGCCGGCGGGCAAGAGGAAAGCGGCACCTGGGACAATGGAGCCCTGAACCGCGACGAGGCCGCACCTGCCGCCTCGGACGGCTAGACCGTTTCACGCCTTTCGAGCTTTTCGAGGAATGCGGATGCGTCTGCGATTATTTGCCGCCGACGCGTTTCATCCATCCGATCCCAGGTCCGGTAAGCATTGCCCATGCGCGGGTTATCGGCGAACCGGTCCCGGTGCCTGTCGAGGAAGTGCCAGTACAGAGCGTTGAACGGACAGGCGTTCGGACCGGTTTTCGCCTGCACATCATAGAAGCACCGTTTGCAGTAATCCGACATTCGGTTGATATAGGCGCCCCCCGAAACATAGGGCTTGGACGCAACAAGCCCACCATCGGCAAACTGGCTCATTCCCAGCGTGTTCGGTGCCTCGACCCATTCAAAGGCGTCTGCGTAAACCGCCAGATACCATTCGTGCACCTGCTGCGGGTCCACTCCGGCCAGCAGGGCGAAATTGCCCGTGACCATAAGGCGCTGGATGTGATGGGCATATGCTTCGTCCCGGGTTTGCGCGACGGCCTCCGCCAGGCAATGCATCCGCGTATCGGCCCCCCAATACAGCGGCGGCAGTTCGCGGTCATGTTCCAGAAAGTTGCGTGTCGTGTAACCGGGACCTTCGAGAAAATAGATGCCCCGCACGTATTCCCGCCATCCGATGATCTGCCGGATGAACCCTTCGACCGAATTCAGGGGAACCCTGCCCGCGCGCCATGCCGCCTCTGCTGCCCGACAGACCTCCATGGGTTCCAGCAGGCCGATATTGAGGTAGACGGAAATTGCAGCATGGTTCAGGAATCGTTCACCGGTCAACATCGCATCCTGGTAGTCGCCGAACCATGGCAGAGCCTTTGACACGAAATGATCAAGCGCGGCGAGGGCCTGAACACGGTCGGTGGCAAACCAGAACGGGCGCAATGTCCCGAAGTGTTCGCCGAATCTTTCTTCGACGCACGCAAGCACCTCTTCGGTGATTGCATCTGGTTCAAACCGCATCGGCACCGGGAAAACCGCATCTTTCGGAGGGACCTTGCGGTTTTCCATGTCATAGTTCCACTTCCCTCCGACCGGCCGATCGCCCTCCATCAATAAGCCGGTCTTGCGGCGCATCTCGCGATAGAACCACTCCATGCGCAATTGTTTGCGCCCCTTCGCCCAGTTCCGGAAATCGGAACGGCGTGAAACAAATCGCGCGTCGGGAAGAAACCGAACCGCCAAGGGCAGGTCTTGTAACTCCTGGATCAGGCGCCATTCACCCGGCGTTGTCAGCAGGACCTCGACCGCCCCGGTCTCGCTGGCCCGGCGCAAGAGTTCGCCCGATACCGACCCGGTGTTTTCCGGGTCGTCAAGACGCGTATAGGCCAAGCCCCACCCCATCGCGCGCAACCGTGCGGCGAACTTGCGCATTGCCGACAGGATCAGCGCAATCTTCCGGGGATGATGCGCGACATATTCCGTTTCGGCGGCCACCTCAGCCATGATGACAAGATCACGCGCCTTGTCCGCCGATGCAAGCGCCGTCAGGCTTTCGCTCAGTTGATCTCCCAAGACAAGAATGAGGCGCGTCACCACGGCACTTCCTTGCCCGCCCAATCATAGAAGCCGCCCGAATGTGCCGGTGTCAGTTTTGCGATCACCCGCAACAGGTTCGAAGCCGCCTCATCCGGCGGCGCGGCGGGGTAGCGCCCCAGATATTTCTCTGTGAACGCGGTCGCCACTGTCCCGGGGTGCAGCGAGACGCAGATGGCCTGCTTGTGAGTGCGCGCCAGTTCGATGGCCCCGGTGCGGACGATCTGGTTCAACGCCGCCTTTGCCGAACGATAACTCATCCATCCGCCCAGACGATTATCCCCGATTGATCCGACCCTGGCCGAAAGGGCCGCGAACACCGCGCGGCGATCACGCGGCAAGAGTCGGGCCGACTCGCGCAGCACAAGCGCAGGCCCGACAGCATTCAAGGCAAACTGATCCAGCATGGCCCGGGCCGAAAGGGCGCGCACCGACTTCTCGGGGCCGGATCCACCGATTTCCAGCGCGCCCGTGGCTACGAGAATCAGATCAAATTTCACATCAAGAGCCTGCAAGCCCGCCGCCACGGCGTGTTCATCCGTCAGGTCGAACCCATCAACCGAACGCGACAGTCGGGTGACAGCGACGCCCAACCGTTCCAGTTGTGCCGCCACGGCTCTGCCGATGCCACCTGAGGCGCCTATCACAAGGGCATTTTCCATAGTCTGCCAGCTAGAAGGAAAGGAACCGCGATCAATAGGATGCGTCGCAATTCCCGCCCTCGCATTTTCGCCCTTCCCATTCGCGATGCGGCCTGTATAACCTCACGTCATGATCAACCGCGCAGATATCCTTTTGACCGGCAACGCCATTCGTGGCGCCGCTCTGCGTGGTCTACTGATCCTAATCCGCCTCTGAGCGTGCCCTTCGGCGCGCCCGCTCAGAGGAGGAGGCTTGCGCGCCACTAGGTTTAGGACAGATACCGAAAGATACATCCCATGACACATGCGACCGACCAAGACCGCGTCTTGATTTTCGACACCACGCTCCGTGACGGCGAACAGAGCCCCGGCGCGACCATGACCCATGACGAGAAGCTCGAGATCGCCGAGATGCTCGACGATATGGGCGTGGACATCATCGAGGCGGGATTTCCAATCGCCTCCGAAGGCGATTTCAAGGCCGTGAGCGAGATCGCCAAGCGCGCCAGGAATGCCCGCATTTGCGGGCTGGCCCGCGCCAATTTCGCAGATATCGACCGCTGTTGGGAAGCGGTAAAACACGCCGAGAAGAACCGGATTCACACCTTCATCGGCACTTCGCCGCTGCACCGCGCCATTCCGAACCTGACCCAGGACGAGATGGCCGAGAAGATCCACGAGACCGTCAGCCACGCCCGCAATCTCTGTGAAAACGTGCAGTGGTCTCCGATGGACGCCACCCGCACCGAATGGGATTACCTGTGCCGGGTGATCGAGATTGCGATCAAGGCGGGTGCCACCACGATCAACATCCCCGACACGGTGGGATATACCGCCCCCGAGGAGTCGGCAAACCTGATCCGCCGGTTGATCGAAACCGTGCCGGGCGCCGACGAGGTGATCTTTGCCACCCATTGCCACAATGACCTCGGCATGGCGACGGCCAACGCGCTGGCTGCTGTCGCGGGCGGCGCGCGCCAGATCGAATGTACCATCAACGGCTTGGGCGAACGCGCCGGAAATACCGCGCTGGAAGAAGTCGTCATGGCGATCAAGACCCGCAACGACATCATGCCCTGGCGCACCGGCGTCGACACCAGCAAGATCATGGCCATCTCGCGCCGGGTCTCGACCGTTTCAGGCTTTGTCGTGCAGCCGAACAAGGCAATCGTCGGCAAGAACGCCTTTGCCCATGAAAGCGGCATCCACCAGGACGGGATGCTGAAGAACCGCGAGAATTTCGAGATCATGCGGCCCGAGGATATCGGTCTCTCGGGCACCTCGTTGCCGCTGGGCAAACATTCGGGCCGCGCGGCCTTGCGCGACAAGCTCAACCACCTCGGCTATGATGTGGGCGACAACCAGCTCAAGGACATATTCGTGCGGTTCAAGGAGCTTGCCGACCGCAAGAAGGAAGTGTTCGACGACGACGTGATCGCGTTGATGCGCTCGGGCGAGAATGCCGCGAACGACCGGTTGCAACTGGTCTCGATGAAAGTGATCTGCGGCACCGGCGGTCCGGCCGAGGCCACCGTTGAAATGGAAATCGACGGCAAGGATGTAAGCGCAACGGCCCATGGTGACGGTCCGGTCGACGCCAGTTTCAAGGCGATCCGCGAACTCTACCCCAACAAGGCGCATCTGCAACTCTATCAGGTGCATGCGGTGACCGAGGGCACCGACGCACAGGCCACCGTCAGCGTCCGGCTGGAAGAGGACGGCCTGATCGCCACCGGGGAGTCGGCCAATACCGACACCGTCGTCGCCAGTGCCAAGGCCTATATCAACGCACTCAATCGTTTGCTGGTGCGCCGGGAAAAGGCAGGCCCTGGCGCGGATGCGCGTGAAATCAGCTACAAGGATCTGACCTGAACCGGCAGGGTCCGCGGCGCGGACCCACGCGACTTACGACAGGCCAGCCCGCGCCATGCCTTCGCGCAGATGGGCGCGGTCCTCCTCTCGACCGTAATGGGTCGTGGCAAGGAAAGCTTCGGCAGTGAACTGCGGCTGCGCAGCATAAACAAGGTCGGCATGGCGGCGCGCATCAGCGTCGTCGCCGCGCCACGCGTGGCATGCGGCCAGGAATACATTCTGCAAGACGTCGAATGCACCCAGGTGATGGAAGGCATCGATGGCATCGTCGTAGCGGCGCGCACAGAAATGCGCCTTGCCCAGATGGCTCCAGAACCGGGCCGGATGATGCGGATTGAGCCGCATCGCCTTTTCGATCCATTCCGCGCCCTCCTCGGGCTGGCCCATCCAGGTCAGTAACTCTCCCATCTGCACGACGACCAGATCGTAATTGGGATTCAGCGACAAGGCGCGCTCCTGGTGATAGCGAGCCTTGCCCAGATCGTTGCGCATGATTTCGATGGCCGCCATCAGACGATGGACATCGGCATCGTTATCGTCCAGTTCCGCCGCCTTCTTGATGGCAACTTCGGCCTGCGCCAGCGTGTCGTCAGGGTCTTCACTCCAGCCGTATCCCCAGGACTGGCCACGAATGCAGCCGCTCCAGGCATGCGCATGCGCATAGTCCGGATCAAGGCTAATGGCGCGGTCGATCAGCCGCATCGCCTCCTTGTTGTCCACGGGTGTGCTGCGGTGATGGAGCACCTTTGCCGCCAAGACACATTCATATGCCGCCAGGTTCGAGGGTTTCTTGCGTGACAACTGATCCGTCTTCGACGCCTCGATACGGCCCGGAAGCGTCGCGACCACTGCCGCCGTGATCTCGTCCTGAATGGCAAAGATATCGTCCATTTCCCGGTCATAGCGCTCGGCCCAGATATGGGTGTCGCGGTCGCTGTCAATCAGCTGCACGGTGACACGCAGGCGATTACCCGCCTTTCTGACACTGCCCTCGACGATGTATTGCGCCCCCAGCTTTTCGGAAACTTCTCGCAGGTTCACCGCCTTTCCCTTGTAGACAAAGCTGGAATTGCGCGAGATGACAAACAATTCGTGGCGTCTGCTGAGCTCGGTCAGGAGATCCTCGGTCAACCCGTCGACAAAGAACTCCTGTTCCGGATCGCCGCTCATGTTTGCAAAGGGCAATACGGCGATTGTCGGCTTCACAACTCGGGTCTGTTCTTCGCCGGACGTCGCGGACGGTATCGATGGCAGTTCGAGCGCCACGCGATAGGCGCGTACCGGCTGGCTGAGATTCTTGAGCGCCAATTCACCCATATCCTGGAACTGAAGCTCCATCTGACGGCAGACCTGGTCATGCACCGCAGACGAGATCAGAACCTCACCCGTGCCGGCGGCCTGCTCCAGCCGGGCGGCGACATTCACGCCGCTGCCAAAGATATCGCCGTCCTGACAGATGATATCGCCCAGATTGATGCCGATACGAAACCGGATGCGCCTGTCTTCGGGAACATCCATGTTACGCCGGCACATCCGGGTCTGAACCTCGACCGCGCAGGCGACAGCGTCTCGGGCACTTGCGAACTCCACCAGCATCCCATCGCCGGTCGTCTTTATGATGGTCCCGCGATTGAGCGAGATAGAAGGGTCGATCAGTTCGATACGATGGGTGCGCAGCCGGGCCAGCGTACCTTGTTCGTCGGCCTCCATAAGCCGGCTGTAGCCCACCATGTCAGCCGCCAGAACGGCGGCAAGCTTGCGATCCATCGCCATTCTCCCAGGAAAACATGATACTCCTCCAGCCGCGACTTCTCCAGCCTCTTTCGTGAGGCTGGAGACGTGAGGCCGCAGATCGTCGGGCAGATCAAATCCTTTGGTCGTTGTCGCGCATGAGCACAGGAATGCTGCTCTGGTTCGACTGTGTTTTGGCCCGCGCCGAACCCCATGTCCACCTCATGCGGCGAACAGGAAACCCTTGGGTTTCTTTGTCAAAGACCGGCGAACTGTTCTGACAGCCGCGCAGTTTCCCGATCAAGCCCGTAGGGTGCGTTGACGACGAACATGCCAGATCCGACCATGCGATGGCCCTGGCGCACAGGGGGAAAGCGGACTTCGTGGCGCAAGACACCCGGCAGGTCCAATCGCTCCAGACCGGCCAGCATCGCCTTGTGGCGCCCGTCCGTCAAAATCGGATACCACAACGCGATCACGCCCACGTTCCATTTGCGATGGAACTGGCCGATGATCCCCGGAATCCGGTCGTAGTCGGCCTTCACCTCGTAGCTGGGGTCGATCAGCATCATGCCCCGCCTGGGATCGGGAGGCAGCAGCGATTGGGCCATGTCGAAGCCGTCCCGGGCATGGATACGCGCCGGGAACGACGCCATCGCGACAGCGAGCGCGGCGCGCTCCTGCGGATGCAGTTCAGCGAGGTGCATCGTATCGCCCGGCCTCAGCAGGTGCGCCGCAATCAGGGGAGACCCAGGATAGGCCATCGCCCCTTCCTGATCATGGACCCTGTCCAGAACGCCGATCAGCGGGTGATCGGGCCTGAACCAGTTTTCGGTCTGCGCCCGGCCTATTCCGGCGGCCGCTTCTCCGGTCTTGACCGCCTCGGCCGCATCCAGCCGGTACAGGCCGCGCCCGGCATGGGTTTCGATATAGCAAATCGGCTTGTCCTTGCGGGTCAGATATTCGAGCGCCACCGCCAGAACAGAGTGTTTCTGCACATCGGCCAGGTTTCCGGCATGATAGATATGCTGATAGGATAGCATTTTTCGTCCTGACCCAGCCTTGCCCGCGTCAACATGGCGGATTGGCGCTGATTCCCACGGAATCGGCTCTTTTACACATTGCGTCCGCGCCCTATAAGTCAATCCGCCCGGACCCGTCGAGTCGTGGGTAATCGCAACAATCGAGATGAGCAGGATCAGCCGGAATGGGGTTCTTTGACAATTTGAGTGGTCTGTTCGCCGCGGACATGGCCATCGACCTGGGAACCGCCAACACGCTGGTCTATGTCAAGGGCCGCGGGATCATCCTGTCGGAACCTTCCGTGGTTGCCTATCACGTCAAGGATGGCGTGAAGAAGGTTCTGGCCGTCGGCGAGGACGCCAAGCTGATGCTGGGCCGGACGCCAGGCAGCATCGAGGCGATCCGCCCGATGCGCGAAGG
This sequence comes from Ruegeria marina, assembly GCF_900101475.1. Classification (GTDB taxonomy): domain Bacteria; phylum Pseudomonadota; class Alphaproteobacteria; order Rhodobacterales; family Rhodobacteraceae; genus Ruegeria_B; species Ruegeria_B marina. Next base: position 373,087 of record NZ_FMZV01000002.1, read on the forward strand.
CGTGATCGCCGATTTCGACACCGCCGAGGAGATGATCAAGCACTTCATCCGCAAGGTGCACAAGCGATCGACCTTCTCCAAGCCCAAGATTATCGTCTGTGTCCCGCATGGCGCCACACCGGTCGAGAAACGCGCCATTCGTCAATCCGTTCTGAGCGCGGGCGCCCGTCGCGCCGGCCTGATCGCCGAACCCATCGCGGCGGCCATCGGCGCCGGCATGCCGATCACCGACCCCACCGGCAACATGGTCGTCGATATCGGCGGCGGCACCACCGAGGTTGCCGTTCTTTCGCTGGGCGACATCGTCTATGCCCGTTCGGTCCGTGTCGGTGGCGACCGGATGGACGAAGCGATCATCAGCTATCTGCGCCGCCAGCAGAACCTGCTTGTGGGCGAAAGCACGGCCGAACGCATCAAGACCTCGATCGGTACCGCCCGGATGCCGGACGACGGACGCGGCCAGTCGATGCTGATCCGCGGCCGCGACCTGCTGAACGGTGTGCCCAAGGAGATCGAGATCAGCCAGGCCCAGGTTGCCGAGGCGCTGGCCGAACCGGTGCAGCAGATCTGCGAGGCGGTGATGACCGCACTGGAAACCACCCCGCCCGATCTGGCCGCCGATATCGTCGATCGTGGCGTCATGCTGACCGGCGGTGGCGCCCTGCTGGGCGATCTGGATCTGGCCTTGCGCGAACAGACAGGTCTGGCTGTTTCCATCGCCGATGAAAGCCTCAACTGCGTGGCTCTCGGTACCGGAAAGGCGCTGGAGTACGAAAAGCAGCTGCGCCACGCGATTGACTACGACAGCTAAGACGCGCAGATTCCGGGACACGATCCAGGGACATGGGTCGCCGAACGGCGGCCGGCAACGCACCGGAAAGGAGCTTCGTGGCCAAGGACCGTTCACAACGCGAGGATTTTTCCGCCCCCCTCCGCCGTCTGCTGTTAGGGGTCATCCTGTTGTGTCTTGTCAGTATTTTCCTTGTCTGGAGGATCGACAGCCCGCGCGTTGAGCGGTTCCGTGCGCAGGTGGTGGACACGGTCGTTCCCTCGTTGGACTGGGCCATGGCGCCCGTGACCGGCGTGATCAACCTGGTACGCGACTTCCAGAGCTACCATAGACTCAGCGAACAGAACCGCGAATTACGCAGTGAGTTGCGCCAGATGCGGGCCTGGAAAGAAGCCGCGCTGCAACTGGAGCAAGAGAACGCACGACTGCTCGACCTGAACAACGTGCGCCTCGACCCGCGGTTGACCTATGTGACCGGCGTCGTCATGGCTGACAGTGGTTCGCCCTTCCGGCAATCGGTCCTGCTCAATGTGGGCGCGCGCGACGGCATAGTCGACGGTTGGGCCGCGATGGACGGGATCGGCCTGGTCGGACGTATATCGGGGGTTGGCCAGAACACCGCACGCGTGATCCTGCTCACCGATGCGGCAAGCGCAATTCCGGTGACGATCCAGCCTTCGGGCCAAACCGCCCTGGCTGTTGGCGACAACACCCCGGCACCGACAGTGGATTTTCTGGAAAATCGGGAACATGTCAGGCCCGGCGACCGTGTGGTGACCTCTGGTGACGGCGGCGTCTTTCCGGCGGGGCTACTGGTGGGACAATTGGCAGAGGACCCCTCGGGCCGGTTGCGCATCCGCCTGTCCGCCGATTACGAAAGGCTGGAGTTCCTGCGAATCCTCCGTCATCACGGCATTGAAAAGGTCGAGGACCACGGCGGAATTGTGGGAGCTGACCTCCCTCCCGGCCAAGCCCCTGCCGTATCCTCCGAGGCGACCGATGGATAACTTCTCGCCTTCGCGGATCTGGATCATGCGGCTGGTCTATATCGGCATCGCACTGGCCATCCTGTTCTTTCAACTCCTGCCGCTCGACGCCAGACCCTCGCGCTGGGCCGGCCCGGACTTTCTGCTTGCCATGACCTTGGCCTGGACGCTGCGGCGGCCCGATTATGCGCCCGCGCTGCTCGTCGCGCTGGTCATGCTTCTGGCCGATCTTCTGCTGCAACGACCGCCGGGGCTTCTGGCGGCACTGACGGTCGCGGCATCGGCGTTCTTGCGAAACCGGCTGTCTGGCCAGGGCGAGACCGGCTTCATCGGAGAGTGGATTTCGGTTTCGGTGGTTCTGATCGCGCTCGCGCTGTTCTACAGGCTTACCCTGATCGCCACGGCCGTTGATCGGGCGCCCTTGACGCTTGCTGCTTCTCAGGTCGTGCTGACGATACTGTGCTACCCGGCGGTTGTTGCCGCCAGCCAGACCCTGTTCGGGGTGCGCCGACTGACCCCGTCAGACGCCGAAGCCTTGGGAGCGCGTTGACATGAGGCGTTCACAGCGCGAATTGGACAAGGTTCACCGGACATTGACCCGCCGGACCCTGGTTCTGGGTGGCTTGCAGGCCGCCTTCGTCGGCGGACTGGCAATGCGGATGCGCTACATGCAGGTCGAGCAGGCTGACCAGTTCCGCTTGCTGGCAGAAGAGAACCGCATCAACATTCGCCTGCTGCCTCCGACCCGCGGCGAGATTTTCGACCGCAATGGCAAGATTGTCGCCGAGAACATCCCATCGTACCGCATCGTCATCGTGCGGGAGGACGCCGGCGATGTCGAACAGGTCATCTCGAACCTGCAACGGCTGATTCCGCTCGACCCGGAGGAACTGGAACGTGCACGGGCGGAAATGCGCCGGTCCCCCCCGTTTCTTCCGGTCACGTTGGCCGACCAGATCAGTTGGGAGGATATCTCTAAAGTTGCCGTCAACGCTCCCGCCCTGCCAGGCATAACGCCTGAGGTCGGATTGACCCGCGTCTATCCGAACGGCACCGATTTCGCACATGTCGTCGGATATGTCGGCCCCGTCAGCGACTACGACCTGAGCCAGATACAGGATCCCGAACCCGTTCTGCGAATCCCGCGGTTTCAGATCGGCAAGGTTGGGCTCGAAGCCCGGCAGGAAGAACTCTTGCGCGGCAAGGCCGGAGCGAAGCGGGTCGAAGTCAACGCGACCGGTCGGGTCATGCGGGAACTTGACCGCCGCGAAGGCCAACCCGGCGCCGACCTGCAACTGACCATCGACACCGATCTCCAAGCCTATGTGCAGGCGCGCTTGGGGAACGAAAGCGCGGCAGCGGTCGTTGTGGACTGCGACACAGGTGACCTGCGCGCCATTGTTTCGGCCCCCAGTTTCGATCCGAACCTTTTCGTCAGGGGTATTTCGGTGGCCGACTATCGCGCCCTGACCGAAGACCCTTACAGACCCCTGGCCAACAAGGCTGTTCAGGGCACCTATCCACCCGGCTCGACCTTCAAGATGATCACCGCCATGGCCGCTCTGGAGGCCGGTTTGCTGGGACCCGACGAGACTGTCTACTGTCCCGGTTACCTGGAAGTCGCAGGCCGCAAGTTCCACTGCTGGAAGCGCGGCGGTCACGGGCATGTGGATCTGGAGAATTCGCTCAAGCAGAGTTGCGATGTCTATTACTACGATGTCGCGCTGAAGGTCGGCATCGACAAGATCACCGCAATGGCGCAGGAATTCGGGCTGGGGGTTCGGCATGATATTCCGATGTCGGCGGTTGCAACAGGGCTGACGCCCGACCGGGCATGGAAATCCCGTGTACACAAACAGGATTGGTTGATCGGGGACACAGCCAACGCCTCTATCGGCCAGGGATACATGCTGGCTTCGCCGCTCCAGCTTGCCGTGATGAGCGCGCGCATTGCCACAGGCCGCCGGGTCGAGCCCCGACTGGTGAAATCCGTCGATGGCGTCGAGCAACCTTCCGGCGGCGGTGAGGATCTGGCGCTGAATTCGGCCAATCTCCGCAAGCTGCGCCGGGCAATGTACGCCGTGAGCAATGACAGGCGCGGCACGGCCTATCGCAGCCGAATCCTGACCGACGAATTCAGGATGGCTGGCAAGACCGGAACCAGCCAGGTGCGCAACATTACCGCCGCCGAACGTGCCGCCGGGGTAATCCGAAACGAGGATCTGCCGTGGGAGCGGCGTGATCACGCTCTGTTCGTCTGCTATGCGCCTTTCGACAATCCCAAGTATGCCGTCTCGGTCGTCGTCGAGCATGGTGGGGGTGGATCGGCGGCCGCGGCACCCATTGCCCGCGATATCATCCTGCAAGCGCTTTACGGCGGGTTTCCGCCGCTTGAAGCCTATCCGTCAGAGGATCGCAGCCGCGTGTCCGCGCAGCAGGAAAGGCTCCAGCGCGAGTTACGGCCGAAGATCAAGCCAGACGACAAGGACCGAGCATGAGTTACCTTGAATACTCGGTGAAATCGACGCCCACGGGCCTGCGCAAGATTCTCTACATGAACTGGCCCCTGACGCTGTTGTTGATATCGGTCGCCTCGGTGGGGTTCCTGATGCTCTACTCGGTGGCGGGCGGCTCCTTCCGTCCCTGGGCCGAACCGCAGATCAAGCGGTTCGCCGTGGGACTGGCAGTCATGACCTTTGTCGCGATGGTTCCCATCTGGTTCTGGCGCAACATGGCGGTCGTGGCTTATTCCGTCTCTCTGCTTCTGCTTGTCATGGTGGAGTTGTTCGGCGCCATCGGAATGGGCGCGCAGAGGTGGATCGACCTTGGCTTCATGCGTCTTCAACCCTCCGAATTGATGAAGATCACGCTCGTCATGCTGCTGGCGGCCTATTATGACTGGCTGCCCGGGAAGAAAACATCGCGGCCGCTGTGGGTTCTGATCCCTGTCCTGATCATTCTGGTGCCGACAGGACTGGTGCTTAAACAACCTGACCTTGGAACCGCCATCCTTCTGCTGGCCGCCGGCGGCGGCCTGATGTTTCTGGCCGGCGTGCACTGGAGCTATTTTGCGGCGGTGATCGCCGCCGGTGTAGGTCTGATCACCGCCGTGTTCAAAAGCCGCGGAACAGAGTGGCAACTGCTCAAGGACTATCAGTTCCGTCGTATCGATACGTTCCTGGATCCCTCCTCGGACCCCCTCGGCGCCGGATACCACATCACCCAATCCAAGATTGCCCTCGGGTCCGGCGGCTGGTCCGGACGCGGTTTCATGCAAGGGACGCAATCGCGGCTGAACTTCCTGCCCGAAAAACACACCGATTTCATCTTTACGACCCTGGCCGAGGAATTTGGCTTTGTCGGCGGATTTTCTCTTCTGTCCCTATACGCCCTGATCATCGTCTTCTGCATCGTGACAGCGCTCGCTACCCGTGACCGCTTCTCCTCTCTGGTCACGATGGGAATCGCCATCAATTTCTTCCTGTTCTTCGCAGTAAACATGTCGATGGTGATGGGTCTTGCCCCCGTCGTCGGCGTGCCGCTGCCGATGGTCAGCTATGGCGGTTCGGCCATGCTGGTTCTGATGGTTGCCTTTGGCCTGGTGCAAAGCGCCCATATCCACCGACCCCGCTGACATCGGAAAGGATCGCCATGACCGTGAATGTAATGTTCTCCGCCCCACCCCGGCTGTGGCCCGTCTACAAACCACTGCTTGAAAACTATCTTGACGAAATGGGCATCGACGTCGATCTGAAGACCGGGTTTTCTCCAGATGTGGTCGACTATGTGGTCTATGCTCCAAGCGGGCTTCGCGACTTCACGCCATTTACCCGGCTCAAGGCGGTTCTCAGCCTCTGGGCCGGGGTTGAGAGCATTGCCGACAACACGACCCTGACGGTTCCGCTTGCGCGCATGGTCGACCATGGCCTGACCCAGGGGATGACCGAATGGGTGGTCGGCCACGTGCTACGGTATCACCTGGGAATAGATGCCCATATCCACGGTCTGAAAGGCGAATGGCGGCAGGACGTGCCGCCGCTGGCCAGCGAACGGGCGGTCACGATCCTCGGACTGGGGGCGTTGGGACAGGCGGCGGCTGTGGCGCTGGCCGCGCTTGGATTCCGCGTCACGGGTTGGAGCCGCTCAGCCAGGGATGTTCCCGGCGTCACCTGCCTGCATGGCGGCGATGGGCTGAAAACGGCTCTGAACAGTGCCGAAATCGTGGTGCTCCTGTTGCCCAGCACACCGGCCACGGAAAACACGCTGAATGCCGAAACACTGGCACTGCTGCCGCGTGGAGCGCGTATCATCAATCCCGGGCGTGGCCCGCTGATCGACGACACGGCACTCCTGGCGGCACTCGACAGCGGCCATGTCGGACATGCGACGCTTGACGTCTTCAGAACCGAACCGCTGCCCGCCAGCCATCCCTACTGGACTCATCCCAATGTCACTGTCACGCCGCATATCGCCTCCGAGACCCGCCCCGTCACGGCCGCAAAGGTGATCTGCGAAAACATCCGGCGCGGAGAAGCAGGCGAACCCTTCCTGCATCTGGTCGACCGCGGCCTGGGGTACTGAAAGGGCCAAAGGCCCTTTACGCTCTGCCGGAGGCGAGATTTTTCGACGAAAAATCTCAGGCCGCTATCAAACCCCTGCCTTTGAGCAAGGCCTCCACCCCCGGCATGCGTCCACGGAAGGCCAGGTAGAGGTCTTGCGCTTCGCGCGAGCCACCGGTCGACAGGATGTGCCGTTCCAGCGCCTGTGCCCGATCGGGGTCGAACGCACCACCGGCCTCGTTGAAGGCGGCGAAGGCGTCGGCATCCATGACCTCGGACCACATGTAGCTGTAATATCCCGAACTGTAGCCATCGCCCGCAAAGACATGAGCGAAATGCGGCGTCGCATGGCGCATCGTGATCGCGCGGGGCATGCCGAGCGCAGCCAGCGTTTCAGCCTGCGCGGCCATCGGGTCGGCAGGGGCGGTACCGTCATGGAAATCCAGATCCACCAGCGCCGAGGCCACATACTCGACAGTCTGGAAACCCATGTCGAAATTCGCCGCTCCCAGCACCTTGTCGAGCATCGCCTGAGGCATCGGGGCGCCGGTTTCGGCGTGGGTGGCGAACTCGGCCAGAACCTCGGGCACTTCCAGCCAGTGTTCGTATAGCTGGCTGGGCAGTTCGACGAAATCGCGGGCCACCGAGGTGCCCGAAATGCTTTCATAGGTCACGTCCGACAGCATCTGGTGCAAGGCGTGGCCGAATTCGTGAAACAAGGTGCGCGCGTCGTCATAGGAAAGAAGCGCCGGATCGCCCTTTGCGAAGTTGCAGACATTGATGACCACCGGAGTTTGCACGCGCGGGAACCGCGCCTGCGACCGCATCGCCGAACACCAGGCGCCCGAGCGCTTCGAGCCACGCGCGTAATAGTCACCGATGAAGACGGCCAAATGGTCTCCGTTGCGCGTCACCTCCCAGGCACGGCAATCGGGGTGGTAAAGAGGGACATCAAGCGGCCTGAATGCCAACCCGAACAGGCGATGCGCGCAGGCAAAGGCTGCCTCGATCATGCGATCGAGTTGCAGGTATGGTTTCAGCGCGGCTTCGTCGAGATCGTGTTCAGCCTTGCGGCGTTTCTCGGCATAATAGCGCCAGTCCCATGGCTCCAGATCCCCATTGATGCCGTCGGCATGCATCATCCTGGTGAGAACTTCCGCATCCGACTCGGCCCGCGCCCGGGCCGGGTGCCAGACCTGCATCAGAAGTTCACGCACCCGTCCGGGTTCGCGCGCCATCTCCGTTTCCAGCTTGTACTCGGCAAAGCTCCGGTACCCCAGCAGCCGCGCCCGCTCTTCGCGCAGGCGCAGGATCTCGGCTGCAATTTCGCGATTGTCGGTCTCGCCGCCATTGGCCCCACGCGCAACCCAGGCGCGATAGGCGCGTTCGCGCAGATCGCGGCGGGGCGAGAATTGCAGGAAAGGCGCGATCAGCGACCGCGAAAGCGTGACGACCGGCCCCTTGGCGCCTTTCTCGGCGCCGGCGGCGCGAGCGGCATCGACAACGAACCCCGGCAGGCCATCCAGATCGGAATCCGACAGTTCCATGAACCATTCCCGTTCATCGGCCAGCAGGTTCTGGGTGAACTGGGTGCCAAGCGCGGCAAGCCGGCCCTTGATCTCCTTCATCCGCGCTTCGTCATCGCCGCTCAACGCCGCGCCCGATCGCACGAAGCCGCGATGCGTCAGCATCAGCACGCGGCTTTGCTCGTCGGTCAGATCCAGCTGCTCGCGTGCCTCCCATACGGCGGCGACCCGGGCAAACAGCGCCTTGTTGGCCGAGATCTCCGAGAAATGCGCGGCCAGCTTCGGAGAGAAATCGCGTTGCAGCCCTTCGCGTGCCGGGTTGCTGTCGGCCCCGGCCACGGTAAAGAACACGCCCAGCACCCTGTCCAGCGCCTTGCCCGCCCCTTCGAGCGCCTCGATCACATTGGCGAAGTTCGGCGGCTCGGAGTTTTCCGCGATCGCCGCGATTTCAGCGCGATGGGCGGCAAGCGCCTCTTCCAGAGCCGGTGCGAAGTCTTCGTCCTTGATCCGGTCAAACGGGGCAATTTCGAACAGGGTCTGCCATTCGGCGAGAAGCGGGTTGGTCATCGAGGTCTCCTTTGACGCACAAGCTAGAAGCGCGAACCGTGATGGTCCAGAGGGCCAATGTCGCAAACCGGCTTGCATGATCTTTTTGCGGCCTTCACCTTCGGGACCAGGAGGAATTTCAATGCACAAGACCAATCGCCCGACCGGACCGATGACCACTGCCATTCACGCAGGCGAGACGCCGGACCCATCCACACTGGCCTCGGCGCCGCCCATTCACATGTCGTCGACCTTTGTGTCCGAGGAAGTCTCGGGATTTTCGGCCCATGACCTGACACCGGACAGCCCTTTTGCCTATACCCGCTGGGCCAATCCGACCGTGGCAATGCTGGAGGCCAAGATCGCCGCCATGCAGGGAACCGAGGCCTGCCTGTGCACGGCATCAGGCATGGCGGCGGCGGCGGCCATCTTCTTCACCTTCCTGTCCGCGGGTGATCATGTGATCGTGTCGGATGTTTCCTATGCCGGGGTTGCCGAACTGGCGCGTGACACCCTGCCCCGGATGGGCATCGAAGTCAGCACGGTGGACATGTCCGATCCCCAGACCGTGGCGGCGGCAATCCGCCCGAACACCCGGCTGATCCATACCGAAACACCCGTCAACCCCATCGGCCGTCTGACCGACCTGGCCGCCATATCGGGCTTGGCCCGGCAGGCGGGCGCGCTGCTCAGTTGCGATGCAACCTTCGCCTCGCCCATCGGGATGGATACAGTAGCGCTGGGTGTCGATCTGACCATGCATTCGGTGACCAAGTACATTTGCGGCCATGGCGACGCGGTGGCGGGTGCGGTCTGCGGCCGGGCCGATCTGGTGGCGAAAATGCGGGTTGAGGCCGCCATTCATCATGGAGGTGTCCTGTCACCCTTCAACGCCTGGCTGATCGCGCGAGGCGCGGCCACCCTGCCGCTCAGGATGAAGGCGCATGCCGCCGGCGCACAGGCGGTGGCCGAATGGCTGGAAGCCGACCCCCGCGTGACCCGCGTGATCTACCCCGGCCTGCCCTCGCACCCGCAGGCGGACCTGGCCGCGCGTCAGATGTCGAACATGTCGGCCATGATCTCGTTCCAGGTCGGGGATGCCGCGACCGGCGAACGGATTGCACGGCAGATGATCGACCGGATGGAAGTGATCCATTATGCCGTGTCGCTTGGCCATCACCGAAGTCTGATCTTCTGGATGGCAACCGAAGGATTGATGGAAACATCTTTCCGTCTCCAGGGACGGCAACGCGACGCCTATCGCGCCTTTGCCGGTGACGGGATCTTCCGCTTGTCGGTGGGGCTGGAGGATCCCGAAGACCTGATTGCCGATCTGGACCGCGCATTGGGCTGATTTATCGCACCCCGGACATGCGGAACTTGATCTGCCTTAAGGTGGGAGGAGGCAAGCGGTGACATCCTGTTTCGGAACTTTTCGAAACAGGAGACGCTCCGATGGCCCAAAAGTATACCGCATTTCCATCACCCGAAGCCTTTGCAGACATTTTGAAGTCACTGCAGGCTCCGGCGCCGATGACCACGCTCGTCTCACCGCAGATGGAGCAGTTCTGGGACGCCCAGGAAAAACTGCTGAGCGAATCCGAACGCTTTACCCGCCACTGGTTCGAACGTCGCCACGAAGCGATCCGGACTGCGCTGGATGCCGCCCGGACGGCCACCTCGTCGGAACGCGCGGATCCGGCCAAGGCGATGGAGGCCATGCTCGACTGGCAACGTCACTCTGTCGAACGGCTGGTCGAGGATGCCCGCGAATGGTTCGACACCGTATCGCGCTGCGCCGATTATGTCACCAAGACCGAAGCCGAAGCGGTGGGGGAAACGATCGGCGAAGCCAAGGAGCTGACCAGAAAGGCAACCCGCTCAGCCAAGTCCGAACCGATCTGACACAGACAGCCAAGGGAGACGGGCCAGATGTACCGCAATATTCTTGTTCCGGTGGCCTTCGATGAGGGTCACGATACAGAGGCCGCCTTTCTGGCGGCGCGCAAACTGGCAAGCGATGATGCGAAATTCACCGTTCTGCACGTGATGGAGGCGATCCCGGCATATGTCACTTCCCAGATCCCTGACGAAATCATGGCGCACAGCCGCGACGATGCCAACAAGGCGTTGAGACAAATGGCCGCCGGCCTGCCCGGCGCGACGGCGGTGATGGCGACCGGCCATGCCGGGCGTGGCATCGTCGACCATGCCGCGGCGCATGACATCGACTGCATCGTCATCGCCTCGCACAAACCGGGCTTCGAGAACCTCTTTTTGGGGTCCACGGCCGACCGGGTGGTGCGGCACGCGAAATGCGCGGTGCATGTGATACGCTAGGTTCAGGACGGCCCGCCGCAGGCTGGGCAACCCTCTCTGCGGGTCAGGCGGATCTTGCGGCTTTCGCCATAGAGCGCGTCGTAGATCAGCATCTCTCCCTTGAGCGCGGCGCCTGCGCCGGTGATCAGTTTGATGGTCTCGACCGCCATCATCGCACCGACAACGCCAGGGAGGGGTCCGATAACACCGGCCTCGGAGCAGGACGGCGCCAGGCCCGGCGCCGGCGCCTCGGGGAAGATGCATTGATAGCAAGGGCCGTGGTCGGCGGGGTGGAAGACGCTGAGTTGCCCTTCCCATTGCGCCAGCGCACCCGAGACCAGCGGTTTGCCCTGCGCCACGGCAACCCGGTTCGATAGATAACGGGTTACGAAGTTGTCGGTGCCATCAAGGATCAGGTCGTAGTCGGCAAACAGCGCGTCGGCGACATCCTCGGACAGCCTCCGATGATAGGGACGGACAACGACGTTGGGATTCTGCGCCTCCATCGCCATTTTCGCGGAAAACACCTTGGGCAGCCCGATATCGGCATCGCGATGGATCACCTGGCGTTGCAGGTTTGCGTTTTCGACGACGTCGTCGTCGATCACCCCGATGGTCCCGACCCCTGCCGCGGCCAGGTACTGGAGCGCGGGCGCGCCCAGCCCGCCCGCCCCGATCACCAGAACGCGGGCCTTTTTCAGCTTTTTCTGCCCCGGCCCGCCCAATTCGCGCAACACGATGTGGCGGGCGTAACGATCAAGTTCCGTTTCCGAAAACGTACCGCCAGGTTTGGGGGCAGCCACTTCGGGCCGGGCACGCGACTTCAACCAGGTCACGATACGCCCATAGGCCATGGCCAGCGCAGCAAAACCCCCGATCAAGAGCCACAGCGCCGGCGACTGGCCAGTCGCCATGCGCACGGGATGGCCATCGGGCAAGGCAAACTGCGCCAGCATTACAAACAGGAACAGGACGGCCAGCAGAGCAATTCTGGCCTGCCGCGAAACGCCCATCGCCAGACCCAGCCCCCAGAGAATTGCCGCGCCACCCAGAACCAGCAGCATCAGCTGCGCCCCGTCGAGCCGAAGCCGCCCGCCCCGCGGGCGGTTTCCTCCAGCGTTTCAGTCAGTTCGAACACTGCCCGGATCACGGGCGCCACAACCAGTTGCGCGATCCGCTCACCATGGTGGACCGTGAACGGCTCGGTACCGGCGTTCAGCAGTATTACCCCGAGCGGGCCGCGATAGTCACTGTCGATGGTGCCTGGCGCATTCGGCAAGGTGATCCCATGTTTCAGGGCAAGACCTGACCTGGGACGAACCTGGATCTCGTACCCGGCCGGAATTTCGACTCTCAGCCCGGTCGGAATCAGCGCACGCGCCCCGGGCGCGAGCACGACCGACCCACGATCCGCCAGGTTGGCGCGCACATCCGCACCAGCCGAACCCTGCGTTTCATAAGAGGGAAGCTGGACATCCGTATCGGCATCCTCGTCGCGGATCACACGTATCGAAACCATCTGGACCTCATCATCTTGCGTCACCGAGATTTTTCGTCGAAAAATCTCACCCGCCCAGCGCCTCGGCAATCCGAAGCGCCAGCTTTTCAGCGACCTGATCCTTGCCCATGCGCGGCCATTCCTCGGCCCCTTCATCGGAAATCAGGATCACCGCGTTCTCGCTGCCGCCCATGATGCCGGTCGCTGGGCTGACATCATTGGCGACGATCCAGTCGCAACCCTTGCGCAGCCGCTTCGCGGTCGCGTGCTCGACCACGTCATTGGTTTCGGCGGCAAAGCCGACGACCAGTCTTGGCCGCCCCGCTTCCAGCCGGCTCACCCGTTTCAGGATGTCCGGGTTTTCTGCAAACTCCAGTACCGGCAGTCCATCCTTCGACTTCTTGAGCTTGCGGTCCGAAGCGCTGGCCACCCGCCAGTCGGCCACCGCCGCCGCGAATACACCTGCATCCACCGGCAGGGCCGCGTCCACGGCTGCGTCCATCTCGCGCGCGCTTTCCACGGGCACCACCTGAACCCCCTGCGGCGGCGGAACGCTGGCAGGACCGGTAATGAACACCACCTCTGCGCCAAGCGCCGCCAGAGCACGGGCCACTGCCGTACCCTGCGCCCCTGACGAACGGTTCGCAATATAGCGCACCGGGTCGATCGGTTCGTGCGTCGGCCCGGAGGTGACCAGGATACGCCTTCCGCTCAGCGGGCCATCTCCAAGGGCGGTCTCGATCGCGGCCAGGATCTCCATCGGTTCGGCCATCCGGCCCGGGCCGAATTCGCCGCACGCCATGTCGCCGTCATTGGGGCCAACGAAGCGGATACCGTCGGCGGCCAGTTGGTCGTGGTTGCGCCGCGTCGCCGGATGCTCCCACATGCGGACATTCATCGCCGGCGCAAGAAGGACTGGTGTATCCGTGGCCATCAGCAGGGTCGAGGCCAGATCATTGGCCAGACCGGCCGCCATCTTGCCCATCAGATCGGCGGTCGCCGGGGCCACCACCACCAGGTCGGCCGAACGTGACAGCTGGATATGCCCCATCTCAGCCTCGTCCGTCAGGTCGAAAAGGTGGCGGAAAACCCTTTCTCCCGCCAGTGCCGAAACCGACAACGGTGTCACGAATTCCTCGGCTGCGGAGGTCATCACCGGTGTTACCGCCGCGCCGCGCTCGCGCAGTCGCCGGATCAGGTCAAGCGTCTTGTAGGCGGCAATGCCGCCCCCGATGATCAGCAGGATACGTTTCGAAGCCAGCATGTTCGTGCCAATTTTCCCCAAGGATCGGCCTGAACTTAGGAGAGGCCGCCGACAAGTGCCAGCGGATAATCCCTGCCCTCAGCTCTTGTCGAACGCCGCGCAAGGATCCTCTCGCGGAACGGCGGGGCTGTCGATGACCGCGTCGAAGGACCCGTCAATGGCGCCTTCCTCGGACTGACCCAGCGTGAACACACGCAATCCGGGCTCGACCCTGAACAGAAACACCGGAATCCCGCGGTCGCTGCGGGCATGTCCGTTGCCGGTGATCACAGCGATCGGGCCGCCGGTTTCCTCGTGGGCGCGCAGGACCGCACGGGCCAGAACCGCGTCGCGCAAACGCTGCACCGCCACCAGCTTCGGCAGCATCTCGGGCGGCATCGCATTGCAATGGGCGGCCTGCTGATCGGCCTCGCGGGCCTTCTGTTCGTCCGCTGGCAGAGGAATCCCCAGGCCGAAGCGTGCGGCATCTGCGCCAAGCGCGGCAGCGGCGCCTGTTTCCATCGCGGCCCGTGCCGCCGTGCGTGGCACCAGCGCGCCGTAAACCGGCGCTTCGGCAGCCTGAAACACAGGCAGATACATTGCCAGAGGCGGCCAGCCCAATTCTGCCCATTGCAGGATACGTGCCAGTTCCTCGGGGTCATCAAGCGCCGCGCGGGACAGACGAGCCGCGCTCACTTCTGTCAGCATCTCCCAGACCACGGCAGAGGGTTCGAGCGCCGCTATCGCTTCGGCCTGAACCAGATGGTGCCGGGGATTGTCATGGACTTCGCCCAGAATGACGACATCGGCCCCGCGCATCCCGTCCAGCACGTCGGACGGTATCAATTCACCGGGCAACGCCGGGCCGACTGGCGCGGCCAGGAACAACAACAGGGCTAGGCCCGGAATCGGAATGCCTCTCATGCCAGGAAGTTTTGCACCTCGCGCGACTGCGCTTCAAGGCTCTTGCGCATCTTGGCAAAAGCTGCCGCCTCAAGTTGGCGCACCCGTTCCTTGCTGAGCCCCAGTTCCTCGCCCAGGCTTTCCAGCGTGCGTGGCTCATCGCGCAGTTTGCGCTCGCGCACGATGAACCGCTCGCGGTCATTGAGATTGTTCAACGCCGCCAGCAACCATTCGCGCAATCGGGCCGTGTCGTGCCGATGTTCGACAAGTTCGGCCGCCTGCGCACTGTCATCCTCAAGCGCCTCGATCCATTCACGGCCTTCCTCGTCGGATGCCTGCGTTGCATTCAGCGAGAAATCGGAACCGGACAGCCGTCCGTCCATCATCTCGACATCGCGCAACGGAACCCCGATCTCGGTCGCGATCATCTGGTGCAACTGATGCTGGTCCAGCGCGATCCCGTCCGAGGCCGCTTCCCGCTCCAGCCGGGCCTGCACCCGTCGCATGTTGAAGAAAAGCGATTTCTGGCTGCTGGTGGATCCGGTCCGCACCATGGACCAGTTCCGCATCACGTAATCCTGGATGCTGGCCTTGATCCACCACACGGCGTAGGTCGAAAACCGCACCCCGCGGTCGGGGTCGAACTTGTCAGCGGCCTTCATCAGACCCAAGCCCGCCTCCTGGATGAGGTCGTTCATCGGCGCACCGTACCGGCGAAAGCGCGCGGCCATCGAGATTGCCAGACGCATGTAGGCATTGATGAGACGATGCAGCGCCTGCTCGTCCCGCTGGTCTCGCCACGCATAGGCGAGTTGCAATTCCGTCTCGGCATCAAGCAATTCGGCCTTCATTGCCTGCCGGGACATCCGTATATCGCTCGGGTTATCCAGTGCCATTCATCTCTCCCCAAATGTCCGGCGTGAAACTTGACTTTTTGTTCCTGACTACTGTCCTTACGAAGAACCGGGAGTCGTGGATCATCAGAAAGGTAAGAATTTTGCATTCCAAATACACCTTGATCATTGGTGGCGCGGCGTCCGGAAAATCTGCCTTTGCGGAACAACTGGTTGTATCAACGGGTAAATCCCGGAAATACCTGGCGACTTCACAAGTATTTGATCAGGAGATGCGCACCAAGGTGAACCGGCATCTTGCACAACGCGGCACCGGCTGGACAACGATCGAGGAGCCGCACGAGCCGGGTCCGGCCCTTTCGGCGCTGGCGGAAGGGGACATCTGCCTGTTCGACTGCGCCACGATGTGGCTGAGCAACCAGATGCTGGCGGGGGCCGATCTGGAGGCGGCGCAGGGCCGCTTGCTTGAGGCGATCCGCGCTTGCCCGGCACAAGTGGTCATGGTCACGAACGAGGTTGGCCACGGCATCGTGCCCGAAAACGCGCTGGCAAGAGAGTTTCGCGAGGCACAGGGGCGTCTGAACATCGCGCTGGCCGCCGAGGCCGACCTGGTGGTTCTGGTAACGGCCGGGTTGCCCTTGGTCCTCAAGGGACGGCTGCAATGACCCGGTTGCATCTGGTTCGCCACGGTCCGACCCATGCCAAATCCATGGTCGGTTGGTCGGACCTGCCCGCAGACCTGAGCGACACCGGCCTGCTGACCCGCTTGTCGGGCCACCTTCCGGCAGACGCGCTGGTTGTCTCGTCCGACCTGATCCGCGCGGCGGACACGGCCAGCGCCATACAGGGCAACCGACCCCGCCTGCCCAACCGCCCCGGCCTGCGGGAAATCAACTTCGGCGCATGGGAGTTGCGCCGCTATGCCGAGATCGAAGCAGACGATCCTGTCCGCGCACGCGCCTATTGGGAGACACCTGGCGATGTTTCCCCGCCAGGAGGTGAAAGCTGGCATCAGGTATGCGCAAGGGTGAATGCCGAGGTTGACGCGCTTACTGCCTTGCACCCGGGGACCGACCTGATCGTGGTCGGCCATTTCGGGATGATCCTGACCCAGTTGCAGCGCGCATTGGCGATTTCGGCCGAACAGGTCTTTTCCCATCGGATCGACAACCTTTCGGTCACCGAGATCACTTGGTCGCCGGACGGCTGGAGCATTGGACGGATCAATCACCTCGTGTGATGCGGCAGGCCACGAAAAACCGTTTTACCATATGGAATTGCGTGGCCTTACTGGCGTCATGACATACGAACTGTTCATCGGCGACCGAATGTTTTCCAGCTGGTCGCTTCGCGGTTGGCTGATGCTCGAGAAATTCGGCATCCCCTTCCGGTCACATATGGTGGGTCTCTATTCCGGGACCATGGCGCTGGATCTGGCAAGTGTCCTTCCGGCGCGGCAGGTTCCCGTATTGCGCACTCCGGAGGGGTGCGTCGTGGGCCAGAGCCTCGCCATGGCCGAAACGCTGGCAGAACGGCATCCGGACGCGGGACTTTGGCCCGAAGACCCCGCCCAGCGGGCGACCGCGCGCTGGCTTTGTGCTGAAATGGTGTCGAGTTTCACCGCTCTACGCGGCGAATGCCCGATGCAGTTGATGCATTGCTATGAGGGGTTCGAGCCATCCAGAAACACGCATGGCGATCTTGCGCGTATCGAAACCCTGTGGGCGCATGCACGCGCCGTGTCCGGCGCGGCCTCCGGGCCGCTTTTTGGCCGCTATTCTCTGGCCGATGTATTCTACACGCCAGTGGCTGCGCGGATTGTGGGCTATAATTTGCCAGTCAGTGCCGACAACCGGCAATATTGCCTGGACCTGCTCAGCGACACCAGTGTCCGGCAATGGCGCGCAATGGGAGCGACTGTCTCGTACGATCCGGTACCCTATGCATTGGATCTGCCCACGACTGCCTGGCCGATCGGCGCCAGCGGCGCGGCCCGGTCCGTTGCTGGCGGTCCTTCCCTCAACGCCACCTGTCCCTATTCAGGCAAGCCTGTCACCGACTTTCTGGAAATGGACGGACGGATCTGGGGCTTCTGCAACAGGTTCTGCCGTGACAAGACCGATGCCGACCCCGAGGCCTGGCCGAAATTCATGGCGATGGTCACCACCGGTTAACCATTCTTAAACCTGCCTCGCTGTAGCAACAAAGCGTTAACCAAGAGGCAGGATCCGGATGGTCGCTCGCGCCTATACTGTCGCCTTTCAGGGGGTCGAGGCCCGCACCGTCGAGGTGCAATGTGCCGTGACCCCCGGCCTGCCGGCCTTTTCCATCGTTGGCCTGCCGGACAAGGCAGTGTCCGAGGCGCGCGACCGTGTTCGCAGCGCACTGAGCGGCATGGCCATTGCCCTGCCCTCCAAGCGGATAACAATCAACCTGTCGCCCGCCGACATGCCCAAGGAAGGCAGCCATTTCGACCTGCCGATTGCGCTGGCGCTGCTGGCGGCGCTGGAAATTGTGCCGGCGGATGCCGCAGAAAGCACGCTTGCCCTTGGAGAACTGTCGCTCGATGGCACGCTGGTTCCGGTCACAGGGGCGCTGCCGGCCGCGATGACGGCGGCCGAGGAAGAGAGGATGCTGCTTTGCCCCAAAGGGTCCAGCGCCGAAGCGGCCTGGGTCGATGCGGCCAAGGTGATTGGTGCCGAAACCCTCGCGGCGGTCATTCGCCACTATACCGGGCAGGCCCCGATCGACGCGGCACGGCCCGGCGAAGTGCAGTCGCCCGCCTTTTTGCGCGACCTGCGCGACGTCAAGGGGCAGGAACGCGCCAAACGCGCCCTGGAAATCGCTGCCGCCGGACGTCACCACATGATCATGATCGGCACGCCGGGGTCGGGAAAATCCATGCTGGCGGCCCGCATCCCCGGCATCCTGCCACCGCTGAACGCCGTAGAGGCTTTGGAAACGTCGATGATCCATTCCCTGTGCGGCCTGCTGGACGAGGGCGGGATCAGCCGAACCCGCCCCTTTCGGGAACCGCATCACACGGCTTCGATGGCCGCCATCGTCGGCGGTGGCAAGGGGGCCAAGCCCGGAGAAATCAGCCTGTCCCACAATGGCGTTCTGTTCCTCGACGAATTGCCGGAATTCCCGCGCACGGTGCTGGAGACCCTGCGCCAGCCGATTGAAACGGGAGAGGTTATGGTCGCCCGCGCCAATGCGCATGTGAAATATCCCTGCCGCTTCATGCTGGTCGCGGCGGCCAACCCGTGCCGTTGCGGCTATCTGACCGATCCGGCGCGGGCCTGTTCGCGCGCGCCGGGCTGCGGCGAGGATTACCTCGGTCGTATCTCGGGGCCGTTGATGGACCGGTTCGACCTGCGCATCGAAGTTCCCCCGGTGGCCTTTACCGATCTCGACCTGCCCCCCAGCGCCGAGGGTTCGGCCGAAGTGGCCGCCCGCGTCGCCGCCGCCCGCGATATCCAGAGGATGCGGTTCGCCGGACAGTCCGGCATGCGGCAGAATGCCGATGCCGAGGGAAAGGCGCTGGAGGAAATCGCCACGCCGGATGCCGAGGGGCGCGATCTGCTGGTCAAGGCGGCAGACCGGTTCGGCCTGTCGGCACGGGCTTACCACCGGATCCTCCGCGTCGCGCGCACCATCGCAGACCTCGCCGGTGACACCGACGTCCGCCGCCCGCATGTGGCCGAAGCGCTCAGTTTTCGGGTCGCGGCCAGGTCGCTCGCCTGACCTGCCGGTTTTCCCCTCAGAGCTTGGCCTCGATCGCCTCCCAGATGCGGGCCGCGATGTTGACGCCGTCGAACCTCTCCAACTCCTGGATACCGGTGGGCGAGGTCACATTGATCTCGGTCAGATAATCACCAATCACATCGATGCCCACAAAGACCTGCCCCTTTTCGCGCAGCAGAGGTCCGATAGTGGCACAGATTTCCAGATCGCGTTCCGTCAGCCCGATCTTTTCGGGGCGTCCGCCCACATGCATGTTCGACCGCGTCTCGCCCTCGGCAGGCACGCGGTTGATGGCACCGACCGCCTCGCCATCCACGAGGATCACGCGCTTGTCGCCCTGGCGCACGGCAGGCAGATACTTCTGCACGATCAGTGGCTCGCGCGAGAATCCGATGAAAAGCTCGTGCAGCGACGACAGGTTGCGGTCGTTTTCATCCAGCCGGAACACGCCCGCGCCGCCATTGCCGTAAAGCGGTTTCAGAATGATGTCGCCATGCCTGGCCTTGAACGTGCGGATCGTGTCCAGATCGCGGGCGATTGCGGTTGGCGGTGTCAGCTGAGGGAAATTCAGCACCAGCAGCTTCTCGGGATAGTTGCGCACCCAGAAGGGGTCGTTCACGACCAGGGTCTGCCCCTTGAGCCGGTCCAGCAGATGCGTCGAGGTGATGTAGTGCATGTCGAACGGCGGGTCCTGCCGCAGCCAGACCACGTCAAAATCGGCCAGGTCCACCTCTCGCATCGGCCCCAGTACTGCAGGGTTGCCTGCCACCCGCTGCACCGTCATGTCATGGCCGCGCGCGGTGATCCGCCCCTCCTGATAGGCCAGATGGTCCGGCCCGTAGTAGAACAGTTCATGTCCGCGCGCCTGCGCCTCTTCGGCAAGCCGGAACGAACTGTCGGCATTGATGTTCACGGCCCCGATCGGGTCCATCTGAAAGGCGATCTTCATTCTTCGTCCCTCGTTAGCGGCTGTCCGATACATGGCGCAGCCGGCGGCGGGGTTCAATGGCGATCAGAGGTGACCGAAGGCATTCTCAAGGATTTGAAGGCGGCCCATGGAGTCGACCAGCGCCACGTCGAACCGCACCGGGGTCAATTGTCCAAGCGGTTCCCCGGCAAGGAACTCTGCGGCGGCATTTTGCAGGCGCACCATCTGCCGTGCTCCCAGGCTGGCGGCAGCGCTATCGAAATCGCGGCTCTGCTTGACTTCGACAAATACCACCTCTTGCCCGAACCGGAGGATCAGGTCGATTTCCCCGCCCTTGCCGCGCCACCTGCGGCGGTCCACGCGATGGCCGCGCCTTTCGTAATCCTGAGCGACCCTTCCCTCTGCCGCATCACCTGACAGCTGATTGAGTCTCCCGCGCAGGTTTCTTGCCGACATCTCACCGTTTCCCCAGTTTCAGTGCCATCTGATAGACCGGACGCCGGGGAACCCCGTGCATTCGGGCGACCAGATCGGCGGCATCTTTTACCGAATGGCTTTCAAGCGCATCGCGCAGGGATTGTTCTATATCCGTCTCCTTAACGGGTTCTGAACGGGCCCGGTCCACGAGCAGAACGATTTCGCCCCTGACTGCCGTATCCGCCACGGAGGCCCCAATGCTGTCCAGTGTGCCCCGTCGAATTTCCTCGAATTTCTTCGTCAACTCCCTGCACAGGGCGGCAGGACGCGACCCGCCCAGTACTGCCGACATGTCGGAAAGGGTTTCGGCAACCCGTTTAGGCGACTCGTAGAACACAAGTGTTCCCGGAACATCGCGCAACGCCTCCAGGCGCGTCTTGCGCGCCGACCTGGTGTTCGGCAGGAAGCCGGCAAAGAAAAACGCGTCGGTCGGCAGGCCGGCAAGCGTCAACGCCGTGAGGGCCGCCGAAGGGCCCGGCGCAGTTGTGACCATGTACCCCGCTTCGGCCGCCGCCTTGCTCAGCTCGTACCCCGGATCGGCGATCAGCGGCATTCCGGCCTCGGATGCATATGCGACCGAACGCCCTTCCGCGAGGGCATCCAGAAGTTTTGCGCGGGCGCCCGCACCCGAATGATCATGATAGGCAAGGACTCGCCGCCCCTCCAGCGGAATACCGTGAATATCCAGCAAATGCCTGAGAGAGCGTGTATCCTCGGCAGCGATCACTTCGGCCGAGGCCAGCACGTCCAGTGCCCTGAGCGTGATGTCACGCGCGGCGCCGATCGGTGTTCCGACGAAATACAAGCCTGCCGGCAATCTGAGCTTTTGGTAATTCAACGCTGGACCCGTGTTTCGTGACGTTTATTATCGCGGCTCGACCAACGCGGCGGTCCGCCGCCGGATCAGGGAGCTATTGATTAGATGTTTGCCGTTTTCAACCCCGCCCGCAAGTTCGCCCTTTCCGCGCTCGCCGTGGCGGCAGCGGCCATTCTGTCCGCGTGCGATACCGCCACGATCGGAGGCGGAGGCCCGTCGATCAATGCCTCGAACCCGGTTCCGGTCGCCTTACTGGTGCCGCGCGGTTCTGCCCAGCCGGGCGACGCCGTGCTTGCCCAAAGCCTGGAAAACGCGGCACGAATGGCCATCGGAGACCTTCAGAACGTGCAGATAGACCTGCGTGTCTATGATACCGCGGGCGATGCCAATACCGCTGCTGCCGTCGCGCAGCAGGCGGTGGGCGAAGGCGCAAAAATCATTCTTGGCCCGGTCTATGCGCAAGCGGCCAATGCTGCCGGTCTGGCCGTCCTGAACCAGAACATCAATGTTCTTTCGTTCTCCAACAACCCCAAGATTGCGGGCGGAAACGTGTTTGTCCTCGGGCCGACGTTTGAAAATACGGCAAACCGGTTGGCCAGTTTCGCAGCCCGCCAGGGCAAGGGAAACATCGTCGTCGTGCACAGCAACGACGAGGCTGGCCAACTCGGCAAGGCCGCGATCACCCAGGCGATTTCGCAAACAGGGGCCAATCTGGCCGGGTCCGTTGTGTTCGAGCAATCACAGCAGGGCGTGATCACCTCCGTGCCGCAGGTCAAGGCCACCGTCGATGGGACTGGCGCCGATTCGGTATTCTTCACGGCGACCACGGCGGGTGCCCTGCCGCTCTTTTCGCAACTCCTCCCCGAGGCTGGCCTGTCGCCAGCTGAGAAACAGTTCATTGGGCTTACACGTTGGGACATTCCCGCACAGACACTGGAGTTGCCAGGTGTTCAGGGTGGATGGTTTGCCCTGCCCGACCCCTCCAAGAGCGCCGCGTTCAACGCGCGCTACCAGGCCGCCTACGGAGGCGCGCCGCACCCGATCGGCGGATTGGCTTATGACGGCATCGCGGCCATAGGCGCTCTGGTCGGCGCCGGAAAATCCGACGCTCTCACAGGCGCAGCCCTTACTCAAAGCGCCGGGTTTCAGGGAGTCGGAGGGATCTTCCGTCTTCGTCCGGATGGCACTAATGAACGGGGACTTGCTGTTGCCACAATTCAGAACAAACAGGTGGTTGTGATTGACCCTGCCCCACAAAGCTTCTCAGGCGCCGGCTTCTGAGCCGATTTACGACCACCATGCCATTCAGCCGAAGCTGACCGGAGACCTTGTCCGGGATCCGGTCGAGGTATTCGATGCTGCATCCGTGTTCGACCGTATCCGGACGGCAGCGGACGAAGCCACGGACAACGCTGCGCTGCGCAGCGCTGTCGTGGCAGTCCTGCGGGAAGTGCAGACAGACGGGCGCACCGCCATAGCCCAAGGTTTTGCCGACAACCCCTTCGCCGCCCGCCCGATGACCCGGGCCTACACCTACCTGACCGACGGGCTGGTGATGACGGCACTCTATGTGGCGGCAAACCTGCTGCATCCTCTGGCCACTCCCACACAGGGAGAACGCATTGCCGTCATGGCGGTCGGCGGGTACGGCCGGGGCGAGATGGCTCCGCATTCGGATGTCGACCTGTTGTTCCTGACCCCTTACAAGATCACCGCCTGGGCGGAGAGTGTGATCGAGTCGATGCTCTACATGCTGTGGGACCTGCGTCTGAAAGTCGGGCATTCTTCGCGCACGGTGACAGATTGTCTGCGGCTCGGACGCGAGGATTTCACCATTCGCACCGCACTGCTGGAACACCGGTTCCTGTCGGGGCACCTGCCGCTGGCCCAGTCGCTCGACAAGAAGTTGAAATCGGACCTGTTCAAGGACACCGAGCGCGAGTTCATCGAGGCCAAGCTGGAAGAACGCGACGCCCGGCACCGCAAGCAGGGTCAGCGCTACATGGTCGAGCCCAATGTAAAGGAAGGCAAAGGCGGATTGCGTGACCTGCAATCGCTGTACTGGATCTCGAAATACGTGTACGGGGTCAAGGATACCGCCGAGCTGGTGCCACTGGGCCTGTTCACCCCGGCGGAGTACCAGACCTTCGTGCAGGCCGAGGATTTTCTCTGGGCCGTGCGCGGGCATCTCCATATCGTGACCGGCAGGGCAACCGAACAGTTGAACTTCGACCTCCAGGTAGAGGTCGCCGATCGCATGGGATACGAGGATCGTGCGGGCCGGCGCGGGGTCGAGATCTTCATGCAGAAATATTTCCGCGAGGCGACCCGTGTCGGCGAGTTGACACGGATATTTCTCACCAAGCTCGAAGCACAGCACATGAAGGGCGCGCCGCTCCTCGAACGGATCTTCCGACGCAGGCCGAAGATCAAGCCCGAATACAAGGTCGTGCATGGACGGCTTGATGTCGTCGATCCCAAGGCATTCCTTTCGGACAAGTTGAACCTGTTGCGCCTGTTCGAGGAAGGTCTGCGTACCGGGATGCTCATTCACCCGGATGCCATGCGTTTGGTCACGGCCAATCTGGCCCTCATCGACGATGAGATGCGCAACGACAAGGAAGCCCAGCGCCTGTTCCTGGACCTGCTGCTCAAACACGGAAATCCGGAACGTGCCCTCAGGCGGATGAACGAACTGGGCGTTCTCTCCGCCTTCATCCCCGAGTTCGAACCGATCGTGGCGATGATGCAGTTCAACATGTACCACAGCTATACGGTCGACGAGCACATCATTCAGACCATCGTGAACCTCGCCCAGATCGAAAAGGGCGAACTGGTCGAAGCCTTGCCGTTGGCGTCGTCAATCCTGAAGGCGGGCGTCAATCGAAAGGTGCTGTACACCGCGTTGTTGCTGCATGACATCGGCAAAGGCAGGCCCGAAGACCATTCGATCCTGGGCGCCCGCATCGCTCGCAAGGTGGCGCCGCGCCTCGGCCTCAACAAATCCGAATGCGAAACGGTCGAATGGCTGGTGCGGTATCATCTGCTGATGTCCGACATGGCGCAGAAACGGGACATCTCCGACCCTCGCACGGTGCGCGATTTCGCCAAGGCGGTGCAGACGGTAAAACGTCTCGACCTGCTCACCGTGCTTACGGTCTGTGACATCCGCGGTGTGGGTCCGAATACCTGGAACAACTGGAAAGCCACGCTGCTGCGCGCCCTGCACGCCGAAACCAAGCGCGCGCTGGAAACCGGGATGGAGGATCTGAACCGCGAAGGTCGCGGCAACGAGGCCAAGAAGGCGCTGCGCGAAGCGCTCTCTGATTGGCCGCGCGAGGATCTCAAGGTTGAAACCGGCCGCCATTACGACCCGTACTGGCAGGGCCTAAACCTTTCGACCCATGTCGAATTCGCCGAGATGCTGCGCAAGCTGGAAGAAAGCGGCGATCCGGGCGCCGTCGAGATCCGCCTTGAGCCGGATCTTGACCGCGATGCCACTCGCGCCTGTTTCGCGATGGCCGACCATCCCGGCATCTTCTCGCGCATGGCCGGCGCGCTGGCGCTGGTTGGCGCGAATGTGGTCGACGCCCGTAGCTACACGACCAAGGACGGCTATGTGACAGACGCTTTCTGGATCCAGGACGCCGAAGGCCATCCCTACGAAGCCTCCCGCCTGCCCCGGCTGAGCCAGATGATCCTCAAGACGCTCAAGGGTGAAGTGGTGGCGCGCGAGGCGCTGAAATCCCGCGACAAGATCAAGAAGCGGGAGAAAGCCTTCAATGTTCCGACCCATATCACCTTCGACAACGACGGGTCCGAAATCTACACCATCATCGAGGTCGATACCCGCGACCGGCCCGGCCTGCTCTATGATCTGGCGCGCGCCATGGCCGCGGCGAACGTCTACATCGCCAACGCGGTCATCGCGACCTATGGCGAGCAGGTCGTCGATACATTCTACGTCAAGGACATGTTCGGCCTGAAATACTATTCGGAATCCAAGCAGCGCACCCTTGAGAAAAAACTGCGCGAAGCGATCTCCGAGGGCGCCAAAAGAGCCGCTTCATGAAGCCCATTCGCCTTATGGCCGGCTTTTTCACGGTCGGGTTCTGGACTCTGGCCAGCCGCATCCTGGGCTTTGTCCGCGAGATGATGCTGGCCGCCTACATCGGCCCTGGCCCGGTGATGGACGCCTTTGTCGCCGCTTTCCGCCTGCCCAACCTGTTCCGACGCTTCTTTGCCGAGGGCGCGTTCAACGCCGCCTTCGTGCCGATGTTCTCGAAACGGCTTGAGGCGGGCGAAGATGCCATAGTCTTTGCACAGAAATCGCTGAACCTTCTGACGGCAGCCGTGCTGGGCCTGGTTGGATTGGCGATGGTGTTCATGCCAGTCCTGATCTGGCTCACGGCAAGTGGTTTTGCAGGAGATGCACGGTTCGATCTGGCCGTGGGCTACGGCAAGATCGTGTTCCCCTACATCCTGTTCATGTCCCTGGCGGCATTGTTTTCCGGCGTATTGAACGCAACCGGCCGTTTTGCCGCCGCTGCCGCCGCGCCAGTGCTTCTGAACGTGTTCGCCTGTGCGGCGATGCTGGCAGGGTCGGTGTTCGGCGGCGCAGTGATCGACTGGCTGATCTGGGTCATCCCCGTGGCGGGCGTGGCGCAACTGGCACTGGTCTGGATCGCGACCGAGCGGGCGGAGATTCGCCTGCGTCCGGGCCTGCCGCGCCTTGACCCCGAGATGCGCCAACTGGTCCGCGTCGCCTTTCCCGCCGCTCTGGCAATGGGGGTCACACAGATCAACCTCGTGGTGGGTCAGTTGGTGGCCTCGCGCACCGAAAGCGCGGTCAGCTGGCTGTTTACCGCGGACCGACTGTATCAGTTGCCGTTGGGCGTGGTCGGTATCGCAGTCGGTATCGTCCTTCTGCCCGACCTGTCGCGTCGCCTGCGTGCCGGCGACATGGCGGGATCGCGCGATGCCTATTCCCGCGCGGGCGAATTTTCCCTGATCCTGACCCTGCCCTCTGCCGTGGCGCTGGTGGTGATCCCGTCGCCGCTGGTCTCGGTCCTGTTCCAGCGGGGCGCCTTCGGGCCAGAGGACACCGCCGCGACCGCGATTGCGGTTGCAATCTATGGGATGGGCCTTCCCGCGTTCATGTTGCAGAAAGTATACCAGCCGCTGTTTTTCGCGCGCGAAGACACCCGGAGCCCGTTCCGCTATGCGGTGGTGGCAATGGTGGTGAACGCGGGACTGGCCTTTGGCCTCTATCCTCTCGTCGGCTGGTTCGCACCGGCCATTGCCGCCAGCGCGGCGGGCTGGACCATGGTGGCGCTCCTGGCGGCCGGTGCGCGCCGCATGGGCGAGGTCGCACGGTTCGACGCACGTTTCCACCGTCGGGCCGGGCGCATCCTGGCCGCATCGCTGATCATGGGCGCTGTCCTATTCGGTATCCTCGTCCCCTTTGCCTGGGTTCTGGCCCTGCCTGGCTGGCGCTATCTTGGCTTGCTGGCGCTCATCCTGCTGGCCGCGGTCGTCTATTTCGGGGTCGGACACCTTATTGGCGCCTTCCGCCTGTCGGAATTCAGACGCGCGCTGAGGCGGTCATGAGCCGGCTGGACTGTCCATCCGGAACGGTCCTGTTTCACGCAGGAGAGGAGTGCCCTGGCTTCCTGCGCCTCGACGAAGGATCAATCCGCGTCACCCTTACCGCCGCGAACGGGCGCGAGGTTGTGCTGTACCGGGTCGGGCCCGGCGATGTGTGCCTGCAAACCTTCGCCTGCCTGACCGAGGGTCGCAGCTACAGCGCCGAGGGCGTCACCGAAACGCATACGCGTGGAACCCTGATGAGCCATGCCGAGTTTCGCCGCGCGCTGGCCGAAGATGACGGGTTCCGGTCCGAGATCCTGCACGCGGTCGCCCGCCGCTTTGCCGATTTCGAACATCTTGTCGAAGATGTCGCGCTGACCGGCTTCGACGCCCGTCTTGCCCGCGCTTTGTTGCGCCTTTCGAAAGACGATAGCGTAACCGCGACGCACGAGGCGCTGGCCGCCGAAACGGCATCGGGCCGCGCCTTCGTCAGCCGCCGGCTTGCCGAATTCGCGCGCCAGGGGCTGGTCGAACTGGCGCGCGGGCGGGTCACGCTACTGGACCGCGCCGGCCTGGAACGGATTGCCGCAGACGAACGGTGACACTGTCACCGACGCGTGAGCCGCATCAGGTCAGGATGAGGACATGTGAACTTTCCTGAAAGGAACCCGGACATGACCCGCAACGAAGGCACTTTCGACCGTGCGGCCCGCATCATCCTTGGACTGGCGCTGCTTTCCCTGACCGTCGTTGGCCCGCAAACCATGTGGGGCCTGATCGGTATCGTACCGCTTTTGACCGGAATGGTCGGCATTTGCCCGCTCTACAGTATTCTCGGCATCAACACCTGCCCGCTGAAGAAATGACCTCTGGCGGCCGGGCCGTCAGTCGTGACGGATCCGGCCGCGAATGCGCGACCAGCCGCCGGGCACCAGGAAGAACGACAGGACAAAGCCGGTGGCAAAGCCGACAAGATCGGCCACCCAGTCGAGCCCGCCACCGAACAGCAGCCCGAACAGGAGCTGCGCCCCCATAAGAAAGGCGATCAGGCTGAAGGCGCGCGCCTGATTCTCGCCCACCCGCGACAGGTTGCGCCACAAAAGCCAGGTAAACGCCCCGATCAACCCGTAGACAGGCGGGAACCCTCCGACCAGTGCCATCGGAGAACTGGTCAGCACGCCGTACCCCAGCGCCCCCACCGCGCCCGAGGCGACGAATACCACCAGCATGGCGAGGCTGCCAAAGCTTTCGGCCACCATCTTGCCCATCGCCAGCACGAAGACACAGACAAAGAGCGACTGGGTAAACGATACATTGACGAACGGATAGGTCACGAACCGGATCACGTGTTCGACAGGCCAGCGTCCGGACTCCCACATCCATGCCAGGATATCAGGCGAAAACGCGTAAGACTGCATCGCCGCCAGCCGCCAGCCCACCGCCTGCGGCCCGCCGACAATCCCGCGCGCGCCAAACGAAAAGGCCAGTTCGATCCCCATGATGAACAGCACCAGCGCCACCACGACCGGCGGCAGGGGGTTCACGGGCGATGTATCGTTATCACTGCTCATGGGCGGGCCTTTCCCGGCTGTTGACGTCCCTTTGCCTCATGGGTAAGCGACGGAGGCCGAATTTTCCAGACGGGAGTTTCCCATCATGACCGAAACCAAATTCACGCCGCGCGTGTTTTCCGGCATCCAGCCCTCGGGCGGGCTGACGCTGGGCAATTACCTGGGCGCGATCAAACGCTTCGTCGACATGCAGGGACCGAAGTTCGCAACCATCTACTGCATGGTCGACCTCCACGCCATTACCGTCTGGCAGGACCCCGCCGCGCTGAGACGCAACACGCGCGAGCTGTGCGCCGGGTTCATCGCCTCGGGCATCGACCCGGAACAGTCGATCCTGTTCAATCAGTCCCAGGTTCCCGAACATGCGCAGCTGGGCTGGATCTTCAACTGCGTGGCGCGCATGGGCTGGATGCAGCGCATGACCCAGTGGAAAGACAAGGCCGGCAAGAACCAGCAGAACGCATCGCTGGGCCTGTTCGCCTATCCCTCTCTGATGGCCGCCGACATTCTGATCTACCACGCCACCCATGTCCCGGTGGGCGAGGACCAGAAACAGCACCTGGAACTGACCCGTGACATTGCGATCAAGTTCAACAACGATTTCGGTGTAGATTTCTTCCCCGTCACCGAACCGGTAATCGAAGGCGCCGCGACCCGAGTGATGAGCCTGCGCGACGGCACCAAGAAGATGTCGAAATCCGACCCGTCCGACATGAGCCGGATCAACATGACCGATGATGCCGACGCGATCGCGCAGAAGATCCGCAAGGCCAAGACCGACCCCGACGCCCTGCCCTCGGAGATCGAGGGGCTGGAAGGGCGTCCCGACGCCCGTAACCTGGTCAACATCTATGCCGCCCTTGCCGATCAGAGCGTCGAGCAGGTGCTGGCCGAGGTGGGCGGCAAGCAGTTCCGTGAATTCAAACCGATGCTGGCCGAACTGGCGGTTTCCAAGCTCTCGCCGATCTCCTCCGAGATGGCGCGCCTGATGAACGATCAGGCCGAAATCGACCGCATCCTGGCACGTGGCGCGGAACGCGCCCGCGTCATTGCCGAACCGATCCTGCGCCAGACCTACGACATCGTGGGCATGGTCTCGTCCGCGCGGAACTGATGTGCGCCCGCGCAGGCGTTCTGCGCGGGTTTTCTACCTTTCACAAGGCGCGGATCCATCCGATATTCGGAAGAAAGGAGACGCGCCATGACCTATACTGCCCCTGCCGGCACCTGTGTCGGCCACGTTCATCTGAAAGTATCCGATCTAGACCGGTCGATCGCGTTCTATCGCGATGTGCTGGGGTTCGAGTTGCAACAGAAATTCGGCGACAGCGCTGCCTTTCTGGGCGCGGGCGGCTATCACCATCATATCGGGCTGAACACCTGGCACAGCCGGGGCGGACCGCAACCCCACGCGCGGGCGACAGGTCTTTACCATTCGGCCTTCCTGTATCCCGACCGAAAGGCGCTGGGGACGGCCGTGCGCCGTGTGATCGAGGCCGGTGTGCCACTGGACGGCGCCGCCGACCATGGCGTCAGCGAGGCTGTGTATCTGAAGGACCCGGATGGAAACGGGGTGGAACTGTACCGTGATCGCCCGGTCGAGGACTGGCCCCGCCTGCCCGACGGAAGCCTCGCCATGGTGAGCGACCCGCTGGATCTGCGGGCACTGATCGCCGAAGCGGAATAGAAAGACCCCGGAAAGGGGCCTTTCCGATTGGTCAAGCCGCTTTCGAATGCAGGATTTCGTCGACGATGGCGTCGGCGACCTCTGCTGGGCTGACCGACAGTGTACGGGCGCGCGTCAGGATGCGGTCCATGGTCCGGTCAAGCGCTTTCAGCTTTTCCTCCACCCAGACCTCGCGCCCCGAAATGCGCAGAATCTCGGTCGCGACGTTGATGATGCCGCCGCCGTTTGCGACATAGTCGGGCGCATAGAGGATACCGCGCGCATGCAACCGCTTGCCGTCCTCGGGCGTGGCCAACTGGTTGTTCGCCCCGCCGGCCACGACGGCAACTTTCAACTGCGGAATGGTCTCGGAGTTCAGGATGGCGCCAATGGCGCAGGGGGCAAAGATGTCGGCTTGAACCCCATAGATCGTATCGGGCGCAACCGTGGCCGCGCCGAATTCCGCGGCAACACGGGCAACCTGTGCCTCGTCGATATCGGTCACGATCAGCCTTGCCCCTGCCCGATGCAGGTAACCGCACAGATAGTGGCCAACATGGCCGAGGCCCTGGACCGCAACGGTGCGGCCAGACAGCTCCGCCGAGCCCAGCCGATGTTTTGAAGCGGTCCGGATCGCGTTGAAGATGCCCTTCGCGGTGATCGGCGACGGATCACCGCTGGCAAACTCCCCAACGGCCAGCCCGGCCACATAGGCCGTGCGCGTGCCGATCCGCGCCATGTCGGCGGGCGTCATACCCATGTCCTCGGCTGTCCAGTAGCGCCCCTCCAGAGCCTCGACAGCCATACCGAAGGCTTCGAGCAGTTCCGGCGTCTTGTCGGTGGCAGGGTTCCCGATGATCACCGCCTTGCCCCCGCCCAGCGCCAGATCGGCGGCTGCGTTCTTGTAGGTCATTCCGCGCGACAGGCGCAACGCATCAGTCAGCGCATCGGTTTCGTTCGCGTAGGGACGCATCCTGACGCCACCGGCAGCCGGACCGCGCAGGGTCGAGTGAATGGCGATATACCCGACCAGCCCGCTGGCCTGGTCGACTATCCGCACGACCTCTTGGTGTTCGGGCGCATCGACAACGGTGATCTGCATGGAATCCTCCGAATTTCCTACATCCAAGGTGCCACAGATCCAACGCCGGTTTTCACTAATATTGCGCGGCCGAATGGTTCAGGTTAGAGAAAATACACAATAATGCCACCCAGAATGGAGAATTCCTCCAATGGATCAGATCGACCGCTGGATTGTTCGCGCCTTGCAAAAGGACGGCCGCATGACCGTGACCGAACTTGCAGACAAGGTCGGGCTGTCGCCCACCCCCTGTGCCCGGCGGTTGGAACGGTTGCAGCGGGACGGGGTGATTACGGGCTACAGCGCCACTGTGGACCCCGCCAAGCTGGGCCTGTCGGTTTCGATCTTTGTCTCGGTTGAACTGGAAAAACAGGATCGCGCGGCTGTGGACGCCTTCGAACAGGCGATCCGCCGCTGCGAAGAAGTGATGGAGTGTTACCTGATGACAGGGTCGCGCGATATCCTGCTGCGTGTGGTCGCGGCTGATCTGACGGCTTTCGACGCGTTCCTCGAAAACCGGCTGATGAAAATCCCCGGCATCCGCAACCTGCGCTCCAACTTTGCCCTGCGCACCATGGTGCGGCGCGATACCCTGCCCGCATGACGCGCCGAACAGGTCTGGACCTATGACCCAACCGCGCCTAACTTGTCGCCAACCCGAGGGAGGCGACCATGGCAACCGGCAAGAACATCCGCACCTATTTCGAAGGCTCCTGGCATGACGGAGACGTGCCGATCATGCGCGCGGCCGACCACGGCGCCTGGCTGGGGTCCGGCGTGTTCGACGGCGCGCGGTATTTCGACGGGATGGCACCAGACCTGGCCGCACATTGCGCCCGCGTCAATCGCTCGGCCCAGGCGTTGATGGTTACGCCGACCGTCTCGACCGAAGAAATGGTCGAGATCGTGCACGAGGGCCTGAAAACCTATGGCAAGGACCAGGCCGTCTATATCCGGCCGATGTACTGGGGGATCGACGGCGATATCACCGCGATCGTACCCAACGCCGATACCACCGGTTTCGCGATCTGCCTGGAAGAGATTCCAATGGCGCCCGCTACCGCATCGGCGACCCTGACCACGACCCGGTTCCGCCGGCCCGTGCTGGAGGACGCCGTGGTGAATGCCAAGGCAGGCTGTCTTTACCCCAACAATGCTCGCATGTTGCAAGAGGCCCGGTCCAAGGGCTTCTCGAATGCACTGGTCGCCGACGCCATGGGCAACGTGGCTGAAACGGCGACAGCAAACATCTTCATGGTCAGGGATGGCGAGGTTTTCACCCCCATCGCCAACGGCACCTTCCTGGCTGGCATCACCCGCGCCCGTCACATGACAAACCTGCGGGCCGACGGGTACACCGTGCATGAAACGGTGCTGACATTTGCAGATTTCCACTCTGCCGACGAGGTGTTCATGTCCGGCAACATGAACAAGGTAACGCCTGTCACCGCTCTGGACGACACGCAGTACCAGATTGGTCCTATCGCCCGCCGCGCGCGTGAGCTTTACTGGGACTGGGCAGCTTCGGAGGCGTAAACCCCCGGTTGCCAGGCACAGCCTGCTCGGGCATGATCCGGCGAAAGAAAGGGAAACTCATGCGCAAGTTTCTGGTGGTTCTCGATGACAGCCGCGAATGCCTGAACGCGATGCGGTTCGCGGCGATGCGTGCGGCCCATACCGGCGGCGGCGTGGCGATCCTTTCGGTCATCCCGCCGGACGAATTCAATCACTGGATCGGCGTAGGCGAGGTCATGCGCGAGGAGGCCCGTGAACGTATTCACGCGCATTTCGAGGTCTTTGCCAAATGGATGCGTGACAAGCAAGGCATCGAACCCGAACTGATCATCCGCGAAGGCGAACCGGTGCCCGAGATCATCGCGCATATTCAGGAAGACCCGGAAATAGGTGTGCTGGTACTGGGTGCCGGAACCGACAAGAAAGGCCCCGGCCCGCTGGTGTCGCAGATGAGCCGATCATCGGGCAGCCTGCCAATTCCGATCACCATCGTTCCGGGCGACCTGAGCAAGGAAAAGCTTGAAGCGATCACCTGAAGGCCGGAAGATGGCCGGGACAATCCAATTCTGGTTCGAATTCGCATCGACATATTCCTACCTGTCGGCAATGCGGATCGAAGAGGCGGCGCACCGTCATGGTGTGAGCGTTCAATGGGAACCGTTCCTGCTGGGTCCGATCTTTGCCGCGCAAGGATGGACAAGTTCACCCTTCAACCTCTACGCCGCCAAAGGCCGCTACATGTGGCGCGACATGGAGCGTCTCTGCGCCTTGCGCGGCTTGCCCTTCTTTAGGCCAGATCCGTTTCCGCAAAACGGTCTGTCGGCCGCGCGCCTGGCACTGGTGGCCCGCAGGGCGGGCCGCATCGCACCCTTCACGCGGGCAGTCTTTTCGGCGCAGTTCGCAGACCGGGAAAACATCTCGGAGCCAAAGGTTCTCGCTGCGTGCTGGGACAGGGCTGGCTTGCCGTCCGACATGATGGATCAGGCCCGGCACGAAGAGACCAAGGCAGAGTTGTTCGCCCAGGGAGAGCGGGCCGTGCATCTGGGGCTTTTCGGTGCACCCAGTTTCATCGTGCAGGACGAGTTGTTCTGGGGAGACGACCGCCTGGACCAGGCGATTGCATGCGCCGCCTCACTTTAGAACAGTTCCAAAGATTGACATCAGCCGGGTCACGCCTCATATCTGACCAGAGCGATAAGGAATTCCGACCATGTTCATCCAGACTGAATCCACACCCAATCCGGCGACGCTGAAGTTCCTGCCCGGACAGACCGTTCTGGACGCGGGAACGGCTGATTTTCCTTCGGCCGAAGCGGCAGAGAAATCGCCCCTGGCTGCGCGTATCTTCGCGGTAGACGGGGTGACCGGCGTGTTTTTCGGCAACGATTTCGTGACCGTCACCAAGTCCGATGCCGTTGCCTGGGACCATATCAAACCGGCAATCCTGGGCGCGGTGATGGAGCATTACCAGTCCGGCCAGCCGGTGATGGGCGCGGATGCGCAAACGGCCTCGGGCCATGCCGATCACAGCGGCGAAGATTCGGAAATCGTGAACCAGATCAAGGCGCTGCTGGATAGCCGCGTGCGTCCGGCCGTTGCCCAGGACGGCGGCGACATTACGTTCCACGGCTTCGACAGGGGCGTGGTCTATCTGCACATGCAGGGTGCTTGCGCCGGTTGCCCTTCGTCCACGCTCACCCTCAAGATGGGGATCGAGAATTTGCTGCGCCACTACATCCCCGAAGTGACCGAGGTGCGTCCCGTTGCCGTCTGACCCGGTCGTTCTGGCTTTTGACACATCGGCCGCGCATTGCGCGGCCGCTTTGCTGGTGGGCGACCGCATCGTTGCCGCCCGCGCCGAAGACATGGGGCGCGGTCAGGCCGAACGTCTAATCCCTTTGCTCGAGGAGGTTCTGCAAGAGGCCGGAAAAACCTGGCGTGATCTGACGGCGATCGGCGTGGGCGTCGGTCCGGGCAATTTCACCGGCATCCGGATCTCGGTTGCCGCAGCACGCGGCCTTGCCTTGGCCCTCGGCATTCCCGCCGTGGGCGTCGATGGATTCGACGCACGCGAACCAGACACGGCCCCCGGCCATCTTCCGGCGATCCCGGCCCCACGAGATCAGGTCTACATTCGGCCCGCCGGAGGTGAGGCAATGCTGGTGAGCCGAGACGAAACTGCCTCTCTCGGGCCGCTGCAAACCGAGTTTTCGCCGTGCGCGCTGGCCGAAGCGATTGCCGTGCTCGCCGCCGAGCGGGCCGCGGAAACCTCAGCCCCTCCGGCGCCGCTTTATGTCAGGCCGGCCGACGCGGCCCCGTCGCGCGACGTCGCCCCGGCGCTTCTCGACCCATGACCCCCAAAGAGATGGCCCGGACCCATGCCTTGGCCTTTTCCGAAACCCGCGCATGGACGGAAACGGAATTTGCCGACCTGCTGGCCGGCGAGTTCGTTCATGCCATCGGCTCCGTTGACTGTTTTGCAGTGTTCCAGGTTATTGGCGACGAAGCCGAATTGCTGACGATCGCCACCGATCCGGCGCAACGCCGCCGCGGCCTCGCCCGCGCCTGCATGAACAATTGGCAAACCGAAGCCTTTCGAAGAGGTGCACGCCGGGGACTGCTCGATGTTGCCGCCGACAATTCGGCAGCCATCGCGCTCTATGCCGGTTGTGGCTACGTGCCCTGTGGCCTGCGCAAAGCCTATTATCAGCGCGCGGACGGGAAAAAGGTGAATGCGATCCTCATGGAACGCCCCTTGCCCTGACGGCAAGTAAGAATTGCGGACCAGGCGGTCAAAAAGCGGTTGACCGGCGGCCGGGCAAGCGGCCTTAATCATCGCCATCACAGCAGTTCTGCTCGCTATGAGCGGGGTGTCCGGATTTGTCCACCGCCCCGGAAAATAACCAACGGGAGTACATTATGAGCCTCATGAAAACCCTGATGGGCGCCGCGGCAGCCGTTGCGCTGACTGCGGGCGCAGCCCTTGCCGAACCGGCCCTGATCTTTGATCTCGGGGGCAAGTTCGACAAATCCTTCAACGAAGCTGCCTTCAACGGCGCCAAGCGCTGGGCCGACGAGACCGGCGGCAGCTTCCGCGAGATCGAACTGCAATCCGAAGCCCAGCGCGAGCAGGCCCTGCGCCGTTTTGCCGAAGCGGGCGCCAACCCGGTGATCACCATGGGCTTTGCCATGGCCGACCCGCTGAGTGCAGTGGCAGCGGACTACCCCGACACCAAGTTCGTCGCGGTTGACGTCACCTGGCTTGATGCCCCGAATATCCGGCAGATCGGTTTTGCCGAGCACGAAGGCTCTTATCTGGTCGGCATGATGGCGGCGATGGCTTCGAAATCAGGCACCGTTGGCTTTGTCGGCGGTATGGACATCCCGCTGATCCGCCACTTCGGCTGCGGCTATGCCCAGGGCGCCAAGGCGGTCAACCCGGACATCAAGATCGTCGCCAACATGACCGGCACCACCCCGGCCGCCTGGAACGACCCGGTCAAGGGGTCGGAACTGACCAAGGCCCAGATCAGCCAGGGCGCCGACGTGGTCTATGCCGCTGCCGGCGGGACCGGTGTCGGCGTGCTGCAGACCGCCGCCGACGAAGGCATCCTGTCCATCGGCGTGGACAGCAACCAGAACCACCTGCACCCGGGCAAGGTTCTGACCTCGATGCTCAAGCGCGTGGATGTCGCGGTTTATGACGCGATGAAGGCGGGCGAGAACCTGGAAACCGGCGTCTTCAACATGGGCCTCGCCGAAGAAGGCGTGGGCTACGCTCTGGACGAGAACAACGCGTCGCTGATTTCAGACGAGATGAAGGCCGCAGTCGACAAGGCGCGCCAGGACATCATCGACGGCAATCTGAAGGTCGTCAGCTACTATGAGAACGACAGCTGCCCCGCGCTGAAGTTCTAAGCCTTGCTTATGTCAGAAGGGGGACCGCGCGGTTTCGCTCCGCGCGGTCCTTCTTGCAAAAGGATATCCCGGTTTCACAAAATGAGCGCGTGATCTGTCGTGGAAGATAAAACAATCAAGGCTGTCCCCGCCATCGAGCTCAAAGGGATTTCCAAGTCCTTTGGACCTGTGCAAGCAAACAAGAATATCTCGATCAGCGTCGCCCCCGGCACGATCCACGGAATCATCGGCGAAAATGGCGCGGGCAAATCCACGCTGATGAGCATCCTCTACGGCTTCTACAAGGCCGACAAGGGCGAGATCTGGATCAAAGGAAAGAAGACCGAGATCCCCGACAGCCAGGCGGCCATCGCCGCCGGTATCGGCATGGTGTTCCAGCACTTCAAACTGGTGCAGAATTTCACGGTGCTGGAAAACATCATTCTCGGCGCCGAAGACGGCGGCTTGCTGCAACCCTCGCTGGCCAAGGCGCGCAAGACGCTGGCGGAACTGGCCGCCGAATACGAGCTGAACGTGAACCCCGACGCGGTGATCGAAGAAATCGGCGTCGGACAGCAGCAGCGGGTCGAAATCCTCAAGGCGCTGTACCGGCAGGCGGAAATCCTGATCCTGGACGAGCCGACCGGCGTGCTGACCCCGGCCGAGGCCGATCAGCTGTTCCGCATCCTTCATCGGCTCAAGGACGAGGGCAAGACGATCATCCTGATTACCCATAAGCTGCGCGAGATCATGGAGGCGACCGATACCGTCAGCGTGATGCGGCGCGGCGAGATGACGGCCACCGTCAAGACCTCTGAAACCAGTCCCGAGCATCTGGCCGAACTGATGGTGGGCCGCAAGGTGCTGCTGCGCGTCGACAAGGTGCCCGCCAGGCCCGGCAAGCCGATCCTGGAGATCGAGAACCTGCGCGTGGTCGATGAAAAGGGAGTCGAACGGGTCAAGGGCATCGACCTGACCGTGCGCGCGGGCGAGATCCTGGGCATTGCCGGCGTCGCGGGCAATGGCCAGTCGGAATTGCTCGAGGTTCTGGGCGGCATGCGCCCGGGCAGCGGCGCGATCCGGCTGAACGGCAGAGCCCTGCCGCTGAGCGGGCCGGGATCGGATGCCCGTGCGCGCCGCGCCGCCCATGTGGCGCATGTTCCCGAAGACCGCCAGCGCGAAGGGCTGATCATGGAGTTCCACGCCTGGGAAAACGTCGCCTTCGGCTATCACCACGATCCGGCCTATCAATCCGGCATCTTCATGAACAACGCCGCTCTGCGCGCCGATACCGACCGCAAGATCGAGAAGTTCGATGTCCGCCCCGCCGATGGATGGCTGGCGGCCAAGAACTTCTCGGGCGGCAACCAGCAGAAGATCGTCGTTGCGCGCGAGATCGAACGCAATCCTGACCTGCTGCTGGTCGGTCAACCCACGCGCGGGGTCGATATCGGTGCCATCGAGTTCATCCACAAGCAGATCGTCGCCCTGCGCGACCAGGGCAAGGCGGTGCTGCTGGTCTCGGTCGAACTGGAGGAAATCTTCGGCCTCGCCGACCGTATCGCCGTGATGTTCGACGGCCATATCATGGGCGAACGTCTGCCGCATGAGACCGATGAAAAGGAACTGGGCCTGTTGATGGCCGGTGTCAGCGGGGAGGCCGCCTGATGGACAAGATGCCCCAATGGGCCGATGTGGTCCTCATTCCCCTGATCAGCCTGATCCTGGCTGCGATCCTGTCGGCACTGGTTATCCTCGGCATCGGCGAAGACCCGGTCGCCGCCGTCAACATGATGGTATCCGGCGCGCTTGGGTCGACCTATGGCTGGGGTTACACGCTCTACTATGCCACCAATTTCATGTTCACCGGCCTGGCCGTGGCCGTCGCCTTTCACGCCCGATTGTTCAACATCGGCGGCGAAGGTCAGGCGATGCTGGGCGGGCTGGGCGTGGCGCTGGTCTGTCTTTACGTGCCATGGCCGCATTGGAGCATCGCCTTGCTGGCCGCCTGCGGGGCCGCGATGCTGTTCGGGGCGATCTGGGCGGCGATCCCGGCCTATCTGCAAGCCCGGCGCGGCAGCCATATCGTGATCACCACGATCATGTTCAACTTCATTGCGGCGGCATTACTCAACTACATGCTGGTCAACGTGATGCGCCCGGTGGGCTCGATGGATCCGGCCAGCGCACGGTTTGCCGAGACCGTGCATTTGCCTACGCTGCACGAACTTCTGGTCCCGATCGGCATCAACTTCTCCAAGGCGGCACCGGCCAATGTCTCGCTGCTGGTGGCGGTTCTGGCCTGTGTCGTGGTCTGGGCGCTGATCTGGCGCACCCGTCTGGGGTACGAGATCCGCGCCTATGGCCATTCCGAAACAGGGGCGCTCTACGCGGGTATCTCGCCCTACAAGATCACCATGGTCGCCATGCTGATCTCGGGTGCGCTGGCTGGCCTGATGGCCATCAACAACGTAATGGGCGAGGCCGAGCGGCTGGTCCTGAACTCGACCGAGGGCGCCGGTTTCATCGGTATTGCCGTGGCCCTGATGGGGCGCAGCCACCCGTTCGGGGTGTTCCTGGCGGCAATCCTGTTCGGGTTTCTCTACCAGGGCGGCGCGGAACTGGCGCTGTGGACCAATATCCCGCGCGAGCTGATCGTCGTCATCCAGGCACTGGTGATCCTGTTCACAGGGGCGCTGGACAACATGGTCCGGATGCCGCTTGAAAAGATCTTCCTGGCCCTGCGGAAAGGCAAAGCGTGATGGACTTTCTCACGATCATCCAGGTGCTGGATTCAACGGTCCGCCTCGCCACGCCCCTGCTGCTGGCCTGTCTGGCCGGGCTGTTTTCCGAGCGCGCCGGTATTTTCGACATCGGGCTAGAGGGCAAGATGCTGATGTCGGCCTTCTTTTCGGCCGCTGTTGCCGCGGTCACAGGGTCGGTATGGCTGGGTCTTCTGGCAGGCATTGCGGCCTCGCTGGTGCTGGCCGGCCTGCATGGGCTTGCCTCGATCACCTTTCGCGGCAACCAGCTGATTTCCGGCGTCGCCATCAACTTTCTGGCGGCGGGCATGACGGTCCTGATCGCTCAGGACTGGTTCCAGCAGGGCGGCCGTACGCCTTCGCTGATCGGCGGTGGGCGGTTCGGGCCGATCGAATGGCCCTTGGCAGAAAGTCTGAGGGAGTTTCCCCTGATCGGTCCGGTCTATTCCGAACTTCTGTCCGGGCATTCGATCCTTGTCTATGTCGCCTTTCTGGCCGTGCCCGCGACCTGGTGGGTGCTGTTCCGAACAAGGTTCGGCCTGCGCCTGCGGGCGGTGGGCGAGAACCCGGCGGCCGTGGACACCGCCG
Source organism: Ruegeria marina (assembly GCF_900101475.1). GTDB lineage: Bacteria > Pseudomonadota > Alphaproteobacteria > Rhodobacterales > Rhodobacteraceae > Ruegeria_B > Ruegeria_B marina. Next base: position 412,949 of record NZ_FMZV01000002.1, read on the forward strand.
GCGTCTCGGTCGTGGGGCTGCGCTATGCGGCGGTGGCGATCTGCGGCGTGCTGTGCGGCATTGCCGGGGCCTATCTGGCAACCGCGCTGCAAGCCGGGTTCGTCAAGGACATGACAGCCGGGCGCGGCTTCATCGCTCTGGCGGCATTGATCTTTGCCAAGTGGCGGCCCTGGCATGCCATGGGGGCCTGTCTGCTGTTCGGCCTGTTGCAGGCTATCGCCTTGCGCTTCCAGAACATCGACCTCGGCGGCGTTGTCATTCCGGTACAAGTGATGGATGCACTGCCTTATGTGCTGACCGTCGTCATCCTTGCCGGGTTCGTTGGCAAGGCGATCCCCCCTCGGGCGGGTGGCGAGCCCTACGTCAAGGAGCGCTGATAGGGCCAGATCGACAAGGAATTTCAGTCCTGTTCGCTGCATGGCGGCATTCTTCATTGATTTCAATGGGGGTGCCGGTTTAACAAAAAACATGCAGATATACCTCCCTATCGCCGAAGTATCCGCAAACCCGCTCATCCTGCTTGGGATTGGCGGCTTCGTGGGGATTCTGTCGGGGATGTTTGGTGTAGGCGGCGGGTTTCTGATTACCCCCATGCTGTTTCTGATCGGCATTCCCCCTGCGGTCGCGGTGGCGACATCGGCAAATCAGGTCGTCGCCTCTTCGATTTCGGGTGTGCTCGCGCATTTCCGCAAGCGGACGGTTGACCTGAAGATGGGCGGCGTGCTGCTTGCAGGAGGGCTGGTTGGCGCTGCAATCGGAATGACGCTGTTCAACCTGATGAAGAGCCTTGGACAGGTCGATCTTGCGGTGCAGCTCTGCTATGTCCTGTTCCTCGGTGTCATCGGCGGGCTGATGTTCATCGAAAGCCTGAATGCGATCAGGCGATCCCGTTCGACGGCGCCCGTCGCCCCGTACAAGAGGCGCCAGCGCAGCTGGGTGCAAACCATGCCGCTGAAGATGCGGTTTCGGGCGTCCAACCTTTACATTTCGGCGTTTCCGCCGGTGTTTGTCGGCTTTGGCGTCGGTGTATTGTCTGCGGTGATGGGTGTCGGAGGCGGTTTCATCATGGTGCCCGCAATGATCTATATCCTCGGCATGCCAACAAAGGTGGTAATCGGCACATCGCTGTTTCAGATCATCTTTGTCGCCGGTTTCACGACGATGATGCATGCCGCGACGAACTTCTCGGTCGATGTGGTCCTGGCCCTGTTCCTGCTGGTCGGCGGCGTCTTGGGCGCGCAATTGGGCACGCGTATTGGTGCCTACCTGAAAGCCGAGCAGCTACGGGTACTGCTGTCCCTGCTTGTGCTGTCCGTCTCGATCAAGATCGGGTTCGAGTTGCTTCTCGAACCCGGTGACCATTTCAATCTTTCCGTTTCAGGCGGGGTCTGACCGTGCAGATTTATCTCCCCATCGCCGAAGTGTCCGTCAACGCCTTTCTCCTGCTGGGATTGGGCGGGATGGTGGGTATTCTTTCAGGTATGTTCGGTGTCGGCGGTGGATTCCTGATGACGCCGCTGCTGTTCTTTATCGGCATACCTCCGGCGGTCGCCGTTGCCACCGAAGCAAACCAGATCGTCGCCTCGTCCTTCTCGGGCGTTCTGGCGCATTTCCGAAGGCGAACGGTCGATCTGAAGATGGGCACAGTTCTGCTGATCGGCGGCCTGACCGGGGCCGCCCTGGGCCTTGTGCTGTTCAACTATCTCAAAAGCCTCGGCCAGGTCGATCTGCTCGTCAAGCTCTGCTATGTCGTGTTCCTCGGCATCATCGGTGGGTTGATGTTCATCGAAAGCCTGAATGCCATCCGCAAATCGCGAAAGACGGGCGGGACCGCTCCGAAACGCCGTCAGCGAGGCTGGATTCACGCCATGCCGTTCAAGATGCGCTTTCGCACGTCCGGACTTTACATCTCGGTCATTCCTCCGTTGGTGGTCGGGCTGTTTGTCGGCGTACTGTCGGCGATCATGGGTGTCGGTGGCGGGTTCATCATGGTGCCTGCAATGATCTATCTGCTGGGAATGCCAACAAAGGTCGTCGTCGGGACTTCGCTGTTCCAGATCATCTTTGTAACCGGCTTCACGACCATGCTGCATGCCACCACCAACTACACCGTGGATGTGGTTCTGGCCGTCCTACTGTTGATCGGCGGCGTGGTCGGGGCACAGATCGGGACGGTGATCGGGGCACGGATGAAGGCCGAACAGTTGCGCATATTGTTGGCCGGGCTGGTTCTGGCCGTATGCGGCAAACTGGCGCTGGATCTTCTGTTGATGCCGGGCGAGATCTACTCGCTCGGCACGACTGGGGGGCACTGACATGCGCGTACTTAGCCTTGTCCTGCTTGCCGCAACGCTGTTCGCTCCGAAGGCCGTGAAAGCCACGGAAGAGCAGGTCGTTCTGGGCCTCAGCCGGGACCGCGTCGCAATTACCGCCAATTTCGACGGGTCCGACATCCTGATCTTCGGCGCGATCAAGCGCGAGAGTCCAATACCATCGGGTGACCCGCTGCAAGTCATCGTTGCGGTATCCGGCCCGTCTGCGCCGGTTCTCGTCCGTCGAAAGGAAAAGAAGTTCGGAATCTGGGTAAACACCGATAGCGTTCTGGTTGATGCCGCACCAAGTTTCTACGCGGTTGCAACCAGCAGCCCGTTTACCGAAGTGATCACGGATACGGAAGATCTGCGCCACAAGATCTCGATCAATCGTGCGATCCGGTCGGTCGGGGCGGACATGAACATTCAGAATGCTCAGGAGTTTGCCGAAGCGGTCGTGCGTATCCGGGCCCGGGAGGGTCTCTATTCGATACGTGAAAACACCGTCGCCGTCGATGAACAAACCCTGTTCCGGACCGAGATCGACATGCCGGCCAACCTGACCGAAGGCGACTACGCAGCCCGGATCTACCTGACTCGCGGCGGCAAGGTCATATCGACTTACCAAACCACGATAGATGTCCAGAAAGTCGGGCTGGAGCGCTTCCTGTTCAACCTGTCGCGACAACAACCCATAGTTTATGGATTGTTGTCGCTGGCCATTGCAATTGCCGCCGGTTGGGGTGCCTCCGCAGCTTTCCGGGCCCTGCGAGGCAACTGATGGGTCTGGCCGGGATCAGCCCCGGCCAACATAGGGCATGGTGGTCGCCATCACCGTCATGAACAGAACATTGGCCTCGGCGGGCAGGCTGGCCATGTGCAGCACCGAACGCGCCGCATCTTCGACCGCCATCGTGGGATCGGGCACCCGCCCCTGTTCAAGCACGGCCTTGTTCAGGCTCTCGACAATGTCTGTACGCGCATTGCCAATGTCGATCTGTCCGGCGGCGATGCCGAACCCGCGCCCATCCAGCGACAGGCTGCGGGTCAGCCCGGTGATGGCGTGTTTGGTTGCGGTATAGTGCACGGAATTCGGCCGCGGTGCATGGGCCGCGATCGAGCCGTTGTTGATGATACGGCCGCCCTGCGGCTCTTGTCGGCGCATCCGGGCAAAGGCCGCACGGGCACACAGGAACATCCCGTTCAGGTTGACATTGACCGACCTGTACCAGTCGTCCAGCGCGATCTCGTCAATGGTGCCGCCCGGGGCGAAGATACCCGCGTTGTTGAACAAGACATCCAACCGCCCTGTCTGCATGCAAAACCGGTCGAAAGCCGCTTCGACGGCTTCCGGCTCGGTGACATCGGCAGCCAGGGGTATTGCCCGCGCCTGGCCCGCCGCCATGTCGTCCAGAAGATCACTCCGGCGCGCCAGCAGCCCGACAGTCCATCCTTCGGCAAGGAACAATTCGGCAGTGGCCCGTCCGATACCGGAACTGGCGCCAGTGATCAGGATGGTTTTCATTCAGGTGTCTCCTCTTCGAGTGTCAGAACGGGTGCGGCGGCCTGTCGTAGATCCTCAACCTGCAAGGGGTGCGTCGGTTTCGACAAACGGTTGCGAACAACCCAGATCAACCGTTCCTGTGCCCGGGTTATGGCCACATAGGCCAGCCGTTTCCACAAGGGTTGCCCTGCTTCGACACGTCCTGCACGCGCGGCGGCATAGAGATCCGGAGCAAAGACCTGCACGGTTTCCCACTGCGACCCCTGCGCCTTGTGAATGGTCACCGCCGCCCCGTGCAGAAATGTTGCGCCCATACGCGCGGCAAAAGGGATGAACGGTTCTTCCTCATCCGGCTTTTCAATCTTGACGATCGAGGCAGCCGAGACTTGCGGATCTTCGGCACCGATCACGTGCAGCCGCGAAAACCCGGGTTTGCGGCCGGGGCCGAGATAGATCACCTGCGCGCCCTTGATCAGCCCGCGCGCCTCCAGATCGAGCCGCTTCTTGCGGTGCTTCAGCGGCAATTCAATCCCGTCGCAGATCAGCGGCTCGCCCTCCAGCAGTTCCTCGTCCGGAGCGCCATAAACAGTGCGAAAGGCATTGATCAGGCGGATTCGGGTGGCGTTGCGCCAGACCAGGACCGGGCTGCGCGCCATCAGGTCCACCTCGACCCTCTGTCCCCAGACGATCCGGTCGTCCCCGCGTGCCTTGTCCTCGACCATGTGCTCGAAGGTTTCGAAATCCAGCGCCGGGTCGGCCAACGCATGGGCAAGGTCCAGGATAGGGTTGTCCGCCTCCTGCCGGTGAACGCGGCTCAGGTTCAATTTGCGAGGCTCGGGCAATCCGTCGAACACCATCGAACCCGACTGGTTCACCGGCGCCAGCTGTGCCGGATCGCCGAACAGAACCAGCGTCGGGAATATCTCCTTGAGGTCCTCGAACTGGCGGTCGTCGAGCATCGAGGCTTCGTCGATGAAGCCTATATCAAGCGGTTCTTCTCGCCGCTTCCAACCTGTGATGAAATCAGATCCGCGCAGCCCCGCAGCCGCCAAAGCCCCGGGGATCGAATTGTTGCGCGCATAAAACGAGGCGGCGCGGTCCAGCGCCTCATAGCTCAGCCCTTCGATCTCCGGGCGCTCACCGTTGCCTGCCAGCCATTCGGCGATCCGCTCGTAATCCGGATCGTAGACCGGGGTATAAAGGATGCGGTGAATTGTGGTTGCAGGAACGCCGCGCAGCCGCAAGACGCTGGCCGCCTTGTTGGTGGGGGCAAGCACCGCCAGGGTTCGGCGGTCCTTGGTCTTTCGCCCTTCATAGTCGCCGGACACGACCTGCACACCGGCCTGCGTCAGGGTCTTGCACAACTCGGCCAGCAGCAACGTCTTTCCCGATCCCGCCTTGCCGATGACGGCCATCACGCCGGTCACGCCGCCGCCAGGCGGGCGCAACAGCGCTTCGTCCTCCAGGTCGATGCCAGCGGCGTTCAACAGCTCGGCAATCGCGTCATAGGCACTGGCCTGATCGTCGGAAAAGGTGACGGCATTCTGTGTCATGGCGCGACCCTACAGGCGAGGGTCGCGCCACACCAGTACCGTCAGGTCATGCCGAACGCAGTTTCCGCAGCTGGCCGCCCTTTGCAAAAGCCGCGTTGAACCACATGCGCGACAGGTCGCGCGACACACCCGCGCGGGCGGCAACACGCTCGCAATCGGCAGACGAATAGGGCCACAGACCGACATATACCCGATTGCGGCCCTCACCTTCGCTGCCCAGAATTTCCGGCGAAGCTCCGATCAGGCGATAAATTCGAATCATCCTGTCGTCGAAGACGCCCGCTATATGGGTCAAGCCGAACCCATCCATGACCTCGCCGCCGCTCAGCATGATGGCCCCCGCAACGACCGAACTGGCCCGCCGTGACAGGCAAAAGCGTGTCACCTCCCAGATCAGCGGGCTGCAGATCGGGCTTCCACCGGTCAGATGCCCAAAGACGTCGTTTATCATCACCGGCCCTGTGGTAGGCAGAAAGCGCATCGATCCGCCATGCGTACCGTCAGGCTCTTCCCAAATGACATAAAGCGGGTTCAGGTCGTCGTAGCGATCCCTTTCCTCGCCAGTCTCGTTGATTTGAACATCCCAACCAAGACGTGTCTTGAACTGGTCGGCACGATCCAGAAACATCGACCTCGCCAACTTTGGAAACTGGTACAACTCGTCTGCATACAGGTAACGCAACATGATTTTGTCCCCTTGCCGTCCCAATATGGAACAAAAGGGGTACGAAAGAATGGTTAACATCCGGTCATTAGGTCGTGCACCGCATTAAACCACGATCAAACCGCGACTCATCGCCGTCGCTATCGCATGGGTTGTATTCAGGGCGCCCAGTTTGAACCGGGCGCTTTCAATATAGACCCGCAAGGTATGCTCTGAAATCGACAGGGAATGAGCAACCTGCGCCCGGTTGTACCCGAGCGCCAGCAAGGTCATGGCGTCCACTTCCCTAGGGGACAAGGTTCGCGAGAATTCCGGTTGGCGGTTGGCTTCGAATTCCAGCGCTTTACGGTTGAAGTAATGCGCGATCAGGATCAGGTCCCGCGAATAGGTCGAGGTAAAATCAGACCAGACGGTATCGTCGCAGGTGTGGTTCACCGTGAACAGGGCGAACTGCCCGTTTGGCCCCCGGATCGGTATCGAGTACCCCTGGTTGCCAATGCCATGTTCCATGGCGTCCTTCAGGAATGCCCTTGCCACCTTGCCGGACCAATCGAGGCGTTTCCAGTCAACCGGGTGAAACCTTTGGAAGCACCCCAGAATGACCGGATCAATCCGGTGATAATTCTGTAACAGGTAGCGGTCGACCCAAGGTTGCGGGTATGTCGTACACCCGTACTGATCCCCTGCGCTGTCTACCCAGTGATAGACAATGTGATCAATGGCGAGGGTATCCCGCAGCGTCCGGGTTACCTGCTCTAGCTCCTCAAGCGCGCTGGCAGCGTCCAACTCCTCGAGGATGGGCTCCAAATTGACTTTTCCGTCCATGAGTAAGCGCCAATGCCTCTTCGTACTTGGACGCAATCTCGGTAGCGGCGATCAACTTGGTATCGTCAAGCTGCTCGGCCAGCGCACTCAGACCGTTCGCCACGGCGAAAGATTTGAGGTCCGACAGTACGTCCAGGATCCATTCGTTATGTGGCATCAGACTCTCCCCGAAAAGGTTAACGAAGCGTTAACTCAACCATAGCATGTACCCATTGGGTTAGGAAATTCGCTTCTTTCCACTCCCCAAAAGTAGTGAGGCACAAATTCGCAAACCACTGAAACGCTGTCTGCGCCGGTTGCAAACGAAATGGCCCGCGAACCACATCTGTGATTCGCGGGCATGTTGACTGCTTCAAGCTGAAAGCGGGGTTAACCCCGGGCGTCGAGCACTTCTTCAAGAGTCCGCAGACCCGTCCGGGGCGATTGCACCAGAACTGACATGTTGCCCGGCTTGTGTTCGTTGCGCATCATCTTCATATGCGCCTCGGGCAGATCATTCCAGGTGAACACTTCGGACATGCAAGGATCAAGACGACGCTCCAGCATCAGCCGGTTGGCGGCCGCCGCCTGTTTCAGATGAGCGAAGTGCGAGCCCTGCAGGCGCTTCTGGTGCATCCACATGTAACGCACATCAAAGGTACAGTTGAACCCGCTGGTGCCGGCGCAGATGACCACCATGCCGCCCTTTTTCACCACCAGCGACGACACCGGAAAGGTCGCCTCGCCGGGATGTTCAAAGACCATGTCCACGTTCACACCCTTGCCGGTGATATCCCAGATCGCCTTGCCGAACTTGCGGGCCTCTTTCAACCACTCGGCATATTCCGGCGTATTGACCGTGGGCAGTTGTCCCCAGCACTTGAATTCCTTGCGGTTGATCACGCCCTTGGCGCCCAGCCCCATGACGAAGTCGCGCTTGTCCTCGTCCGAAATCACGCCGATCGCGTTCGCGCCGGCAGTGTTGATCAGCTGGATCGCATAGGAGCCCAGACCGCCCGACGCGCCCCAGACCAGGACGTTCTGACCCGGCTGCAGGTCATGCGGCGGGTGGCCGAAAAGCATCCGGTAAGCGGTCGCCAGCGTCAGCGTGTAGCAGGCGCTTTCCTCCCAGGTCAGATGCTTGGGGCGCGGCATCAGCTGTTGCGCTTGAACACGGGTGAATTGCGCGAACGAGCCGTCGGGCGTCTCGTACCCCCAGATGCGCTGGCTCGGAGAATACATCGGATCGCCGCCGTTGCATTCCTCGTCATCGCCGTCGTCCTGGTTGCAGTGGATCACCACTTCGTCGCCGACCTTCCAGCGCTTGACCCTGTCACCCACCGCCCAAACGATGCCCGCGGCGTCGGAACCCGCGATGTGATAGGGCTGCTTGTGGCCGTCGAAGGGGCTGATCGGCTTACCCAGCGCCGCCCAGACACCGTTGTAGTTGACGCCTGCGGCCATCACCAGCACCAGCACCTCATGGCTGTCGAGCACGGGGATATCCACGACCTCCTGCTGCATCGCGGTATCGGGCTCGCCATGGCGTTCCCTGCGGATCGCCCAAGCGTACATCTTCTTCGGAACGTATCCCAACGGGGGGATTTCGCCCATTTCATAAAGATCTTTTTCGGGCGCCTCGTAGGAAGCGATACCGCTGTCGGTGTCCAAAGCCATGGTGGCCTCCTTTATCAAGTCGTTGCCGCAATGCAGAATCGCAGCTCTAAGGATGAAGTACTAACGAGTGCGCAACATTGCAACAACATTCGGTGTAATTTTGTAATTTTATGACCCAGCGGGTGCAGAAAGTTCTTTCGCATATGCAGCGCTGCCATCCATCAGATGCTCAATCGACGCCGCGTAGTAGCCCAGCAACTCCTGCCTTTCGGTTCCGGGGCCAAATCGCCCATCCTTCTCGACCAGAACCCGGCGATCAATCAACTGGCGCAGACCTACCTCGATCGCGTAAAATCGGTCATCGCGTGGCAGGTGAATCTGAGCGTTAGGCAGACCGGCAAGCACATCGTCGAAGGCCGAGGCAAGCGCGCTGCGGGTCATCGGCCCGTGCTGCCGGATCAGCCAGGCCACCATTGGCACAGGCAACACCGGCACAACGGATCCGATGCGCAGCATGAGTTCTCTGGCCAGCGGAACCGTGACATCCCCCTCCCTGTCCCGCCGGAACTCGGTCAGGGACAGCGGCGCTCCAAAACTCACTGCAGCATAGCCGAAACGGTGGAACCGGCCGGTGATCTTGCGCCAGAACTGTTTCAGCGACCACATGGTGATAACGCCGATCCGCGCCCGGAACCTACGCTCGCCGCTGTTTGCCGCCGCAGTCAGAATCGTATCCTCCAGCACCCGGTCATAGTTCAGCGATACAGGCACGAACACGACATCGCGCCCCGAGGGGTCGGCCCCGTCCACGATATATTTCAAGAGACCCAGCTTCGGCCTGCCCAATCCCCCGGTCAGGCTCAACCCTCCCTCGGGAAACATTGCTTGCGTCACCCCGGCCTCGGTTGCGTGACGGACGTAGGTGGCCAAAACCTTGCGGTACAGATCGCTGCGTGATCTGCGGCGGATAAAATACGCCCCCATGGCCCGGATCAGGCCACTCAGCGGCCAGACCCTTGCCCATTCCCCAACCGCATAGCTCAGTGCCGACTGATCTGCGGCCAGATAGGTCACCAGCACGTAATCCATGTTGCTGCGATGGTTCATGACAAAAACCACCGTCGCCTCGGGGTCGATCTGTTTCAGCGCCTCCGGATTCAGATGCCCCAGCCGGACACGGTAAAACGAGTTCGAAAGAAACCGCGCCAGCCGGATGGCGAAACTGAAGTAGGTGAATGCGGAAAACCCCGGAACGATTTCACGGGCATATCTTCGCGCCTGTTCGAACGCGACCGCTTCGGGAATACTCTCTTCGCGCGCACGTTCCTGGACCGCTCTGGCAACTTCGGGGTCATAGATCAGTCTCTGGATCATGTCGTGCCGCCGCGCCAGCTTGAATGGCTGAATCGGCCGCGCCAGCCGGGTGTTCAATCGGGTGACAGCACGTTCGAGCCGACGGCGAAAAAACCACCGCACCGATGGAAACAAAAAATGCGACGCAAAAGTGACCGCTGCGAATAGCACGATCAGCACGAACAGCCAAAGCGGAAGTTCCACGGTCTCGGTCATGGCCGCACCCTGCCACCAAAAGCCGCGCCTCACAATCGTCTGATAAACTGCGTTCCTTGCCGCGATGCAGCGAATTGACATGTCCCGAAAATTACGATTTAGAACCTCTCAGAGTAATTTTATTGCCGCAGAAGAATCGAGGATGCCGCCCATGTCGCAGACGCAGAAAGACATTCAGACCGCAGGCGCCGCCCGAAAGGCCGATCGTCCCTGGCTGATCCGCACCTACGCGGGCCACTCGACCGCCAGCAAATCGAACGCGCTCTACCGGTCGAACCTTTCCAAGGGGCAGACAGGGCTTTCCGTTGCCTTCGATCTACCGACCCAGACCGGCTACGACAGCGATCACGTACTGGCGCGGGGCGAAGTGGGCAAGGTCGGCGTACCGGTTTGCCATCTGGGCGACATGCGTATGCTGTTCGACCAGATCCCGCTGGAGCAGATGAACACCTCGATGACGATCAACGCCACGGCCCCTTGGCTCCTGGCGCTCTACATCGCCGTGGCCGAGGAGCAAGGCGCAGACATCTCGAAACTGCAAGGCACCGTCCAGAACGACCTGATCAAGGAATACCTCAGCCGCGGCACCTATATCTGCCCGCCTAAACCCTCGCTCAAGATGATCGCGGACGTGGCCGAGTACTGCTATACCAACGTGCCCAAATGGAACCCGATGAACGTGTGTTCCTATCACCTGCAAGAGGCGGGCGCGACACCGGAACAGGAACTGGCCTATGCACTGGCCACCGCCATCGCCGTGTTGGACGAATTGAAGCCCCGCGTCCCGGCCGAGGATTTTCCGGCGCTCTGCGGCCGTATCTCCTTCTTCGTGAACGCGGGCATCCGGTTTGTCACCGAGATGTGCAAGATGCGCGCCTTTGTCGATCTCTGGGATGAAATCCTGGAAACCCGTTACGGCATCGCCGACCCGAAATTCCGCCGCTTCCGCTACGGGGTGCAGGTCAACAGCCTGGGCCTGACCGAACAGCAGCCGGAAAACAACGTCTACCGCATCCTGATCGAAATGCTCGCCGTCACCCTGTCGAAAAAGGCCCGCGCCCGCGCCGTGCAACTCCCTGCCTGGAATGAGGCGCTGGGTCTGCCCCGTCCCTGGGACCAGCAATGGTCGATGCGGATGCAACAGATCCTCGCTTATGAAACCGACCTTCTGGAATACGGTGACCTGTTCGACGGCAATCCGGTCGTGGATGCCAAGGTCGAAGAATTGAAAGCCGGCGCGCGTGCGGAACTCGCCAACCTGGACTCGATGGGCGGGGCTGTGACCTCGATCGAATACATGAAATCGCGGCTGGTGGAGGCCAATGCCGAACGGCTCAACAGGATCGAACGCAACGAAACGGTTGTCGTTGGCGTGAACCGCTGGACCGAGGGCGAACCTTCGCCCCTCCAAACAGAAGATGGTGGTATCATGGTCGTGGACCCCGCGGTCGAACAGGAGCAGATCGCACGGCTTGACAGTTGGCGCCGCGACCGGGATGACCGTACGGTGCAGGAGGCGCTTGCCGCGCTGCGCGAGGCAGCCAGAACCGGTGCCAACGTGATGGAACCTTCGATCGCGGCGGCCAAGGCCGGGGTCACCACCGGCGAATGGGCCGAAGAAATGCGCAAGGCTTTTGGCACCTATCGTGGTCCAACCGGCGTATCCGGCTCGGTATCGAACAAGACCGAAGGACTGGAAGAAATCCGTGGTCGCGTTGACGCAGTCAGCGACCGGCTGGGTCGCCGGCTCAAGTTCCTCGTCGGCAAACCCGGTCTCGACGGTCATTCCAACGGGGCTGAACAGATCGCGTTCCGCGCCCGCGATTGCGGCATGGACATCAGCTATGACGGTATCCGCCTGACACCAGAAGAAATCGTTCAGGCCGCACTGGATCAGAACGCCCATGTGATCGGGCTGTCGATCCTTTCCGGCAGCCATCTGCCGTTGGTGCAGGATGTGATGAATGGACTGCGCGGTGCCGGGCTGGATCACATACCAGTCCTCGTCGGCGGGATTATCCCGGAAGAAGATGCGCGCAAGCTTCAATCCATGGGAGTTTCAAAGATCTATACCCCGAAAGACTTCGAATTGAATTCGATAATGATGGATATTGTGACGCTTTTGGAAGAAAGCGATATTGCAGCAGAGTAAAACTGTCGATTTTCCAGAATGATGCTGAAGTGCGTCTGTAATTGCGATAAATGTGGCGCGAACAACGCCACATTTCTTGCATTTGGCGACCAACAATAAACGGAGCACAAAATGGGAATCGACCTCAGCGGCATGTCGCGCAAGGAACTGGTGGACCTGCGGTCGAAATTGGATGCCGCGATCAAGAACGCCGAACAACGCGAGCGACAGGAGGCCTTGAAAGCGGCTGAAAAAGCCGCCGCCGAATTCGGGTTTTCGCTTGCCGAGCTTTCAGCCGAAGCGCGAAAGTCGACCAAAGGCACGAAAGCCAGGGCGAAGTACCGCAATCCTGCGGACCCCGAGCAGACATGGTCCGGGCGTGGGCGCAAACCACAATGGATTCATGATGCGTTGCATTCGGGCGCGGATATTTCCGATCTGGAAATCTGAAGCGGAAGTAGTTGCACATGACGATTCACATTGGCGCTGAAAAAGGCGAAATAGCCGAGACTGTCCTGTTGCCCGGCGACCCCTACAGGGCGAAGTGGGCGGCCGAGACATTTCTGACCGATGTAAAACTCGTCAATCAGGTGCGCGGAATGCTGGGTTTTACCGGTTTCTGGAAAGGAAACCGGGTTACCATTCACGGTTCGGGCATGGGAATGCCATCGCTGTCAATCTATGTTAACGAGTTGATCAGGGATTACGGCGCGAAAACACTGATCCGGATTGGCTCGTGCGGCGCAATGCAGACTTCGGTCGCGGTACAGGACGTGATTCTGGCCATGACTGCATCCACTCTCAGCACACCGTCTAGCGGAATTTTCCGTGAATTGAATTATGCGCCTTGCGCTGATTGGTCGTTGCTCAGCGCGGCTGCCAAGACTGCCGCGGAAAAAGGCGTGAAAACGCATGTCGGCGGGATCTATTCTTCGGACGTCTTCTACGATGAACGTCCTGATCTGAACGAACAGATGGTTCGGCACGGTATCCTGGGCGTCGAAATGGAAGCGGCCGAACTCTATATCCTGGCCGCGCGGCACAAATGCCGGGCACTGGCGGTTCTGACCGTCTCGGATCACCTGCTGACCGGAGAGGCACTTGCCAGCGCAGATCGTGAAACCGGCTTCGGAGACATGGTCGATATCGCACTGAACGCCGCGTTCCCGTCCTGAAGCCCTGACTGACGAAGCGCGGCCGGAAGGGCCGCGCACTTCCTTTACCGTCCGTGGCTGCGATCGTAGCCGTTTAAGGTTGGACTTGACCAACCGTCCAATGCGCTTTCGACCGGAGCAAAGATCTCGACCAGCAGAGGGTGGCACGCTGCCGTGTCGGAAGAATGCTCTGACGAACAATCTCCCCCGGGGCAAGCGCTGAGATTTCCCAACAGGTCGATCTCGGCGAAAAACTCCAGATAATCTCCGGGCCGCACCGGAGATGCCTTCATGAAATATTGTCCCGTATCGCGGGTAAAACCGGTGCACATGAAGACGTTCAACACGTCATGTACCATTGTCTCGGCCTCGTGCAGCGGCAGGCCGGTATGATCCGACAACGCCCGGGTCAGGTTGGAATGACAGCAATGATGGTAATGCCCGCCCGCCAGCAGGTTTCCAGTGTAAGGATCGCAGCGGGTGCCGATCACGTCATGTACCGAGCCACCATACTGATCGATCCCGTACCAGCCCAACGTATCCTCGATGATCGTCGCCATCGGACGCAGATAGGGAAGGTTCGACCAAAGCCGCTCGCCGGTGGTCACATGCGTACCGTGCAGCGCCCGCGTCTTGCCCGAAAAAAACCGTTCGGACAGGTCATGCAGGTTGTGCAGGTTCAGGTCGCCGACCTGCGGCCCCTCGACCGAGCTGATGCGAAAGAACCGCCCGGCCTGCACCTCGAAACACCGGCCCTCACGTGGCGGAACCAGCACCTCGGATACCTTCTCTGCCCCCACCCGCGCGTCACGGTACAGGGCCAGATCGGGTTTAGGCAAAGTTTCGTTGGGATAGCAGATCACCGGCGTTATGGAACGGCGGGCATCCGCGTCTGGGGGGGCTTCTGTCATGGGGCGATCACCTGTCAGCTGTCCACCCCATAAAGCCGCTAGTCGGGCAACAGCGCAAGACCGTGCCCGACCAGGACAGCTCAGATCGCGACAACGTCAAGCGGCGGGAAACCGTTGAACCCGACGCTGGCATAGGTCGACGTATAAGCACCGCAGTTGCGGATGATGATCCGATCGCCATCGCGCAGGCCCAATGGCAATTGCACCGGCTTCTTTTCATAGAGCACATCGGCGCTGTCGCACGAGGGCCCTGCCAGAATGCAGGGGCCGGTCGGCTCGTGCTCGCGCTCGGTCAGGAACTGGTAGCGGATCGCCTCGTCCATGGTCTCGGCAAGGCCCGAGAACTTGCCGATGTCCAGGTAAACCCAGCGATGCAGGTCATTGCTGGATTTGCGTGAAACCAGAAGAACTTCGGCGGCGATCGCGCCAGCCTCGGCCACCATGCCCCTGCCCGGTTCGGCCATGACATGGGGGACATCGCCGAACCGCTCGGTCACAAGGCGGATCACCTCGGCAGCATAAAGCTCGGGCGCATCCACTTCCTGACCGTAAAACGCTGGGAAGCCGCCCCCGATGTTCAGCAGGCTCAGATCGTGCCCGGCCGCGCGTGCGGCGTGCCAGACGGTTGCGACCTGATCCAGTACAGGCACCCACATCCCGGCGCGGCGGGTTTGCGAGCCGACATGGAACGACAGGCCAACCGGGTCCAGACCAACGGACCGTGCGTAGTCCAACACCGCGATCGCCTTGTCCGGCGCACATCCGAACTTGCGGCTCAGCGGCCAGTCGGCCTCGCAAGCCTCAACGATCATGCGGATATAGACCTTTGCGCCCGGCGCATGGGCCGCGATCTTGTCCAGTTCCTCCTCGGCATCCGCAGCGAACAGGGTCACTCCGACCGCATACGCCCAAGCGATATCGGCGGGCTTCTTCACGGTATTGCCAAAGGAAATCCGGTCGGCCGAGGCACCGGCGGCGAGGCACAGCTCGATCTCGGCGCGCGAAGCGGCATCAAAATTGCTTCCAAGCCGCGCCAGCGTCTCGAGGATCTCGGGCAACGGGTTTGCCTTGACTGCGTAGTGGATACGCGCACGGCCCAGTCCCTGCGCCAGGGCGGCGAACTGGCGAGCCACAGTCTCGGTATCGATCACCAATGTCGGCCGCTCGAAACGGTTGGTCAGGATAAAGGTTTCTGCACGGGACAGAGTCGAGACTTCACGGGCCAAGGGCCCGGTTACGAAAGCGTTCATGGTCATCTCCAACAGAAGCGAGCGGGTCGCGTGGCAAAAGTGGAGACGTTACCGTCGCTGCGTAACCATAGGGTGCGTCCCTTGCGACAGAGGCGCGTGCGTTGGCGTCTTGATCCGCCATATCGGGCAGACATCGAGTCGTTTCAAGAAGAAATTTCGCAGCCCGGATGATTTTTTTCAGGGGCCCGAATTCGATGTTTGAACGCAACAGGTTGGGGACTTGTCCACACCGCCCCGAGCGCGTCCGCCACAATAGGCGCAATACCATTCGTCCGCGCCCCGATCCAGCCGCCAGCGGCAATTGCGGGTCAGTGTCGTGGTGCGGGAACGCCAAAGGAAGTATCCGAACACTCCCAGCGCCATGAGCAAAAGAAGGACAGGCATTCCCCCGTCCTATCTGTTTGTTTCGGTCCGGGCAATTCCAGGATCAGCGTGCGTTGGCGTATTGGAACAACTCCAACCGCTCTTCCCGATGCTCAATCAATCTTTCAGGGGTGAAATAGGCCCAAGCCTGCTCCAACAGAAACAGCGCTTCCTGCCTGGAGATCCTGGATTTCATTGAATGGTCTGCAGTGTTCATGGGCGTCATCCTTTTTATCAGAATTGGCCCTCCCTATATTCCATTCTAGACGATCAAGGCGCGGAGTGCACCCCTCAGTCTCGCAACCTTGGCATGCGTCAAAATCAAGGGCAAGCGCCCAGAATCCAAAACGGGTCCGCCATCCGGCGGACCCGCTGCAAAAAACACTGGCGCAGCGCTCAGACGGCGCGCTCAACCATCATCTTCTTGATCTCGGCAATTGCCTTTGCCGGGTTCAGACCCTTGGGACAGGTCTTGGCGCAGTTCATGATCGTGTGACAGCGATACAGCTTGAACGGATCTTCGAGCTGATCCAGGCGCTCGCCCGTCGCTTCGTCGCGGCTGTCGATGATCCAGCGATAGGCATGGAGCAGCGCGGCCGGCCCAAGATAGCGGTCGCCGTTCCACCAGTAGCTGGGGCAGGAGGTGGAGCAGGACGCACACATCACGCATTCATAAAGGCCGTCGAGTTTCTTGCGATCCTCGATCGACTGCTTCCATTCCTTTGCCGGGCGGTTCGTCTTGGTCTCAAGCCACGGCATGATCGAGGCGTGCTGAGCATAGAAATGCGTCAGGTCCGGGATCAGGTCCTTGACCACAGGCATATGCGGCAGCGGATAGATCTTCACGTCACCCTTGATCTCGTCCATGCCATAGATGCAGGCGAGCGTATTGATCCCGTCGATGTTCATCGCACAGGAACCGCAGATCCCTTCGCGGCAGGACCGGCGGAATGTCAGCGTCGGGTCGATCTTGTTCTTGATGTAGATGAGCGCATCCAGAACCATCGGCCCGCAGTCATCCATATCCACGAAATAGGTATCGACCCGTGGGTTCTGCCCATCGTCCGGGTTCCAGCGATAAATCTGGAACTTGCGAACATTCTTGGCGCCTTCGGGCTTGGGCCAGGTCTTGCCTGTGGTGACGCGTGAATTCTTCGGGAGGGTCAGTTGTACCATGGTTTCCTCTCCTTAGAAGGTCCGCGCCTTGGGCGCGATTTTCTTCAGGCTGATCCCGCCCTGCTCTTCGGTGGTCAGCGGATCGACGACAACCGGACGATAGCTCAGATCCACCTTGTTGCCTTCGACCCGGGCCACTGTGTGAACGCGCCAGTTCTCATCATCACGGGCGGTGAAATCCTCGTGCGCATGGGCGCCACGGCTCTCCTTGCGCGCCTCGGCACCGACGATGGTGGCCAGCGCGTTCGGCATCAGGTTGGTCAGTTCCAGCGTTTCCATCAGGTCGCTGTTCCAGACCAGACTGCGATCGGTCACGCTCAGATCGTCCATCTTGGCGGCGATTGCAGTCATCTTCTCGACACCTTCGGCCATGGTCTTGGCGGTGCGGAACACGGCGGCATCGGCCTGCATCGTCTTCTGCATCTCCAGCCGCAGTTCAGCGGTGGCGATATTGCCCTTGGCATGGCGCAGCCCGTCGAACCGGTCGAAGGCCTTCTCGATCGAGGCCATGTTCAGCACCGGGTTCGAAGCGTCGCGGTCCACCACCTTGCCGGCGCGGATCGCGGCGGCCCGGCCGAATACCACCAGGTCGATCAGCGAGTTCGAGCCCAACCGGTTCGCCCCGTGCACGCTTGCGCAGCCGGCCTCGCCCACGGCCATCAGGCCCGGAACAACCGCATTCGGGTCGGCAGCGGTCGGGTTCAGCACCTCGCCCCAGTAGTTGGTCGGAATGCCGCCCATGTTGTAATGTACCGTCGGCAGAACCGGGATCGGCTCTTTGGTCACATCAACGCCGGCAAAGATCTTGGCGCTTTCCGAAATCCCCGGCAGCCGTTCCGCCAGCGCCTCGGCCGGCAGGTGGCTCAGGTTCAGGTGGATGTGATCGCCATCCTTGCCCACGCCCCGGCCTTCGCGGATTTCCATCGTCATCGAGCGGCTGACATAGTCGCGCGGCGCCAGATCCTTGTACTGGGGCGCATAGCGCTCCATGAACCGCTCGCCTTCGGAGTTGGTCAGATACCCGCCCTCGCCACGCGCGCCTTCGGTGATCAGGCAGCCCGAGCCGTAGATGCCGGTCGGGTGGAACTGCACGAATTCCATGTCTTGCAACGCAAGACCCGCGCGGGCCACCATGCCGCCGCCGTCGCCCGTGCAGGTATGCGCCGAGGTGGCGCTGAAATAAGCGCGGCCATACCCGCCGGTCGCCAGCACCACCATCTTGGCATTGAACACGTGGAAGGTGCCGTCATCCAGTTTCCAGCACACCACGCCCTGGCATTGCCCGTCCTCGGACATGATGAGGTCGATGGCGAAATACTCGATGTAGAACTCGGCATTGTTCTTCAGCGACTGGCCATAGAGCGTGTGCAGGATCGCGTGGCCAGTACGGTCCGCGGCGGCACAGGTGCGCTGCACCGGCGGACCTTCACCGAACTCGGTGGTGTGGCCGCCAAAGGGCCGCTGATAGATCTTGCCCTCTTCGGTCCGCGAAAACGGCACACCGTAATGTTCCAACTCGTAAACCGCCTTGGGCGCCTCGCGGGCAAGGTATTCCATCGCGTCGGTATCGCCCAGCCAGTCCGACCCCTTGACGGTGTCGTACATGTGCCACTGCCAGTGGTCAGGACCCATGTTCGACAGCGATGCCGCGATGCCACCCTGCGCGGCCACGGTGTGAGAGCGGGTCGGGAACACCTTGGTCACGCAAGCGGTGCGCAAACCCTGTTCGGCCATGCCCAGCGTCGCGCGCAGACCGGCGCCGCCGGCGCCGACCACGACAACGTCATATTCATGCGTCTCATATGCGTAAGCAGCCATTGTACAGAAACTCCGGTCTTAAAGTGCGATGCGCGCGATGGCGAACAGGCCCGTCGCCGCGGCGGCATAGGAAAGGCAGATCACCAGGATGATCAGAACCTTCTGCGACAGCCCGTGCACATAGTCCTCGATCAGCACCTGCGCACCGTCGGCGAAGTGCTTGAACCCCACGATCAGCGTCAGAGCGGCCACGATGGCCGGGAACGGGCGAGAAAAATAGTCCAGTACAGTCTCATGCGGTTCACCCAGCACCGGACCAAAGGTAAAGACGAACAGCGGCACCAGCAGCAGCAATGCCACCGCCTGAACCTTCATCATCCAGAAGTGGTGGACACCGGATTTCGCCGAACCCATGCCCACAGCGCGTTTGCGGTCTGTCAGATAGCGCATCTCAGCCTCCGTTATGCGATGACCACGAGGGTCAGGGCTGTCAGGACAAAGGACCCGATCACAACGGCCCACCCCAGTTTTTCGGCCGTCGGCAAATCAAGGCCCAGGGCGTAGTCCCAGATCAGGTGCCGGATGCCCGCCAGCGTGTGATACCACAGGCCCCAAAGCGACGCCGCCATGACAAGATCGCCCAGAAGCGAAGTGATGACCGCGTCGGCCACCGCGAAATACTCGGGCGAGGTTGCGGCCGCGAGAAACCACCAAACGATCAGCAGCGCTGCCACAATCAGCGCGTTGCCGGTAATCCTGGTCAGTATCGAAGTGATAGAGGTCAGTTGCGGGCGATAGATCGATATATGCGGCGAAAGCGGGCGGTTGCCCCGATTGACATCGGCCATGGTGGCTCCTTTCCGTTGGCTGCGCTTGGTTTTACCCGTTTTTTTCGATCTGTCACGCGCTGCATCTGCAAAATGACACGGTTTTTTGTCCTTGTGGTGCAGAAAAATGGCTTTGTGATCACACAATAATTGAGCGTGATCACATTATTCTCGACACACTTGGAATGTGAGCGATAGCAGTCCGGCCGCCTGTGATCACGAATCTTGCCACACCTGACTATTGCACTTCCGCCGTCTGTTGTGTGACTTCCCGCAACAGTTTTTTTCGGATACGGGCCGGATAATCGGCAAACCCAGCGGCAGTCACGACAAAGGCGCCTTCCCCCACGATCACGTTCTCGAAGAAATAAGCAGTCAGTTCCTGTTCGCTCTGCTCGATGGCAATTGCGTTGACCGTTATACCACGTGCGCGCAAATAAGGATGAATCTCGCGCGGCTCGACACCTTCATTCGACAACCCGTCGCCCGACAGGTCGATCAGACGCCGCGCACAGTTATCCACCTCGGCAAAAGCCGCCATCGTGGCGTCAAGCGCCTCGCCGATTGCGGTCGAGTAATTCCTCCAGACCCTCGTATCGGCTGCGACCCGTTCCGAGAAATCATCAAGCACGGAAAACGAGTCGATTACGGTCCACGGTATCGTCACCCGCTGGCGCGAGGATCCGGTCCATTGCACCAGCATCAGCCGGGCACGCGCACGAACCAGCGCCTCCGACACCACCGGATCGCGAAGGGCGAGCGCCAGCCCATCCATTTGAATACGGTATTCCTTTTCATCGACCGAGCCGGACACATCGACCGCCAGAGCCAATGCCAGATCGCAGGCCAGAACCGGACCGGCGATCATACCCGCCAATGAAGAAACAAACAGCTGCATATCTGGCAGGGTACATGAGGTGCGCCGAACTGTCCTGTACCAAAGCGGCAGGCATGAACCCGCATCTCACATCCGGAACAAACCCGCTTGCTCTACGGGCGTTCGGTCCATCAGGCGTCGTTACCCCTGATCATGAAGAACAGGGCGATGGCGATCAGCGTTACCTGGAACTCCATTCCACCAAATGGATGGGTTTCACTCGGGGCGAAATTCCATTGCCCCCAATGCACCACGGAAATGGCCCCCACTAGAATCACGATCGCGAGCAATCCAGCAAGGCGGGTCAGCAGATCGCCGACTTGTGACTGGGTCAGTCCGCCTACAGCCAGAAGCGCAGGCACGACAAGTTCCACTCCGGTGACAACCGTCATGGTTTCCGGTGACAAGCCGAACATCTCGGCGGTCTGCGGAATGTGCGAGACCTTCTTTGCGCCATGGAACAGAAATGTAGCAGACAATGCGAAACGCAACAGCCAATGCGCCATTGTCGCATCCATCGAGGAGACCCTATCGAAGTTTTCGGGAAGATAATCCGTATGTTTACGAGGTTCCGTCACGGTCGAATCCTTTCGGTCGTTAGTCCGTCAACGTACGCGAGGCATTATAACGCAAAAACAGGCCCGCTCGCACGGGCCCGTTTGCCTTTAATCGGAATCGTGAACTCAAAATGCCTGAATTCAGGGCTCAAAGCGGCATCAGCGCCCAATAGTCGAGGTCGAGCAGCACGCCCGGCTGGTATTTCCCGGCCGCGTCGCGCAGATCGAACGGCGCGCCGCCCTTGGTCGCCACCAGACGCAGACGCAGCGCGCCGACACCGGGAACCCCGGTCTCGGCCTTGTCCAGCACTTCGCTCCACGCCTTGATCGTATCCCCGGCGAAACAGGGATTGGCATGCGCCCCGCCGTTCAGCCCCACGATCATCTGAGCATTTGCCAGACCGTTGAAGCTGAGCGCCCGCGCCATCGAGATCACATGGCCCCCATAGATCAACCGCCCCTCGGGACGGAAGGTCAGGTCGAAATGCACCTTGGCCGTGTTCTGCCACAGGCGCGTGGCGAGCATATGCTCGGCCTCTTCGACGGTTACACCATCCACATGGTCGATCGTCTCGCCGACGGCATAATCGCCCCAGCGATGCGGTTCTCCGGCCAGCGCAAAATCGTAGGACGAGAAATCAAGCCCCGCTGGCACCACAAGGTCTTCGGGCGCCAGCACCTTCTTCAACTCGGGCACCACTGTATCCGGCGCCGGTGCATCCATGTCGCGCTTGCGCACCATGACCCAGCGGACATATTCCATGACGGTCTCGTCGCGCTGGTTCAGACCGCGGGTACGGACATAGACCACCCCTGTCTTGCCATTGGAATTCTCCTTCAGCCCGATTACCTCGGACACCGAGCGCAGCGTGTCGCCCGCATAGACCGGCTTCAGCCAGCGGCCCTCGGCATACCCGAGGTTCGCCACCGCGTTCAGCGACACGTCCGGCACAGTCTTGCCAAACACCACATGAAACGCGGCCAGATCGTCGATCGGGCTTCCCGGCAAACCGCACGCCTGAGCAAACGCGTCCGAGGAATAGAGCGCATGACGGGCCGGATAGAGCGCGTGATAAAGCGCGCGCTCACCCGCCGTTACTGTCCGCGGCACCGCGTGGTGCAGGATCTGCCCTACGGAGTAATCCTCGAAAAAGCGGCCCGGATTGGTTTTTGCCATCATTGCTGTCCCAGTTTCATGTCAGGGGAATAGTCGGCCGGAACATCCTTGGTCACCGCCTGCGCGCAACGCATGATGCCGTTGGCCTCGTCATAGGCGTAGGCGGGAGAGCCATAAAGCTCCCACCCCTTGGCCAGCGCGTCCGAGACCTTGTGGCAGAAGGCCGAGGTATCCTCCTCGGTCAGGAGACGATAGAGCTTCGACATGGAAATTTTCCTTACATCGGGAAGGCCGATGGGCCCACCAGTCCGTGGATATAGCCGATCACGGCCAGCAGAACGATGGACGCGACAAGGAACATGCCATCCTTGGCCAGCGTTCCCTCCGGACCCGGAGTCCAGTCAGGTTCGGCCGCATTGATGACGGCGACTTCGATGATGCCCCAGATGAACAGGCCGCCGAACAGGATGATCGAGGCGAGGTCGCCATTGACCAGCAGATGCGCCGCCGCCCAAGCCCGGAACCCGGCCAGTTGCGGATGCCGCATCTTGTGCAACAGCTTGCCCTTGGTACCGGCCGGACTCATCATCCAGATCGCCACCAGCATCAGCAGGTTGTTGGCATGGGTCATATAGGCAGGCGGCGCCCAGACATGCACATAAGGCGTCATCCGGAACCCGATCACCATCAGTACGATCGAGACCAGCAGCGCCAGCGCCACCATCCCCTTGCCACGGGCTCCCATCGCCGCGCGTTGCGCGGGGCGGACCCGCTTGAACAGATGTGCAGCCCACCAGAGCGCCACACCGAGGATCAGAAGAACGAAGCCCATGAACATTTATCCCGCTTGCAAAGCCAGTATCGCCTCTGCTTTTGCCAGAATTTCACGGGCGGTGGCAACGTGCAGGTTTTCCACGATCTTGCCATCCACCACAGCAACCCCCTGCCCGCTGGCCTCGACCTCGGCAAAGGCGGCGATCTGCCGGCGGGCCAGGTCGATTTCCGCCTCCGACGGTGCAAAGGCCGCATTGGCGATATCCACCTGCGCGGGATGGATCAGCGTCTTGCCATCGAACCCCATGTCGCGGCCCTGGGCGCATTCGACGGCCAGACCCTCGTCATCCTTGAAGGCGTTGTAGACACCGTCGATGGCGATCAGCCCCTCGGCCTTGGCGGCCAGCAGGCACAGGCCCAGCGACGTCATCATCGGCAGGCGGTCGCCGCGATAGCGGGTCTGCAACTCCTTGGCCAGGTCGTTGGTGCCCATCACGAACCCGGTCAGCAGCGGATGCGCCGCGATCTGGGCGGCGTTCAGCATCCCGCGCGGAGTTTCCATCATCGCCCAGATCGGCAGGTCGCCGGTGATTGCAGCCAGTGCATCGACGTCGGCGGCACTTCCTACCTTGGGCAGCAGCACCACATCGGCATCCATCTCGCGCACGGCCTCGGCATCGGCCCGGCCCCAGGGGGTATCCAAGCCATTGATCCGAACGATCCGCATCTTCTGACCATATCCGCCCTCGGCCAGCGCCGCCTTCAGGGTCTCGCGGGCATTTTCCTTCTCGTCCGCGGCAACCGCGTCCTCCAGATCGAAGATTATCGCATCCACCGGCAGGCTGCGCGCCTTGTCCAGCGCCCGCTCCTTTGAGCCGGGGATATACAGGACGGAACGGTAAGGGCGCTGACGCGGATCCATGAGTCTCTCCCAAAGCAATATTGTTGCGCGGAGAGGGGCATTTTTTACCGGAATGTTCAAGACAAAAATCGCCGCATTGCAGCATAAGCGTTTCGTTACAGGCCGCCGAACGCCCGATTAACCGGTTTGCAGCAGGTTTTCGACAGGCTTTTCCCACTGGATCGGGGTGCCGGGCGGGACGAACCCTGCCGGGCGACCCCAGGGAAAAGGGGAAGACCCATGATGAAGACCATGTTCAAGATGACGATGGGCCTTGGCGTGATGGCTCTTGCGGCCCAGCAGGCGAACGCGCAGGCCCAACCACGGAACTGTGCTCCGCGCGACGTGGTCCTGAAACACCTGACCGAGAAATACGGCGAGGCCCGCCGCGGCATCGGCCTGGTGCAGCAAGGATCGGTGATGGAGGTTTTCGCCTCTGACGAGACCCGCACCTGGACCATCGTCGTGACACTGCCCAACGGCATGACCTGCCTAGTGGCCTCGGGCGAGGCATACGAGGCCCTGGCCGAGGCTCTGCCCGCCACAAGCAACGACGCCTGAACCGGCGGGGGCCAGCCGCCCCCGCCCATTCGCTCAGGTCAACGCATCCCAGATCAGCTTGCCCCCGGTGACTGTCAGCATCACATGCGCCAGCGCAAAGAACAGCCGCTCGGACACCATGTAATGCGCCCGGACCCCCAGCCAGGCCCCGAGCAACGCAAACGGCGTCAGCAAAAGACTTGCCCAGCCTGTGTCCAGCGTGAACATTCCCAACCAGGCATAGGGTACAAACTTGGCGATATTGATCGCCCAGAAGGTGATCACCGTGGTTGCCTGGAATTCGGTCTTTCCCAACCTCTGCGACAACAGATAGACGGCGGCCGGCGGCCCGCCCGCATGGCTCACGAAACTGGTGAACCCTGCCACGATCCCGGCCGCCAGCCCGGCCGCGGCAGGCAGACGGCGGGAGAACTCCCGCACCCAACCGCGCCCCCGCGCCACCTGCCAGACGACGAACGCGATCGAAATCCCACCGATCAGAAGCCGCAGCAGGTCGGCATCGGTCGCATGGTAAAGCCACGCGCCCAGCGTCACGCCCGGCAACCCGCCCAGGATCAGCAACCTGGCGTCAGGCCAGCTCCAGCGCCGCCAATAGGGCCTGAGCGTGGCGAGATCGATCACCATCAGCAGCGGCAACATCAATGCCAACGCCAGCCCCGGATCGAGATAGATCGCCAGAATCGAAGCCGAGGCAAAAGCAACTCCAGACCCAAAGCCACCCTTTGATATTCCGGCGAAAATCACCGCCGGAATGGTCACCGCGAAAAAGCCGATATCCAGTTCCGGCACGTCCTGTTTCCCCATAACCCTCGGTCCGGAAACAGCTTTAGCGCAACCAGACCCATCCGGACAGTGATAATGCGCCGTGATGCCGCGTCGCAGAACCCTTGCGCGATGCCGCATTACGCTCTAGCACAACGTCGATTTTAAACCGGACCGGAGATACTCCAAATGGCCAGACCCAAGATCGCGCTCATCGGCGCAGGTCAGATCGGCGGCACGCTCGCCCACCTCGTCGCGCTGAAGGAACTGGGCGATGTCGTCCTCTTCGACATCGCCGAAGGCACGCCCGAGGGCAAGGCGCTCGACATCGCCGAATCCGGCCCCTCCGAAGGGTTCGACGCCAAGCTGAAGGGCACCCAGTCCTATGCCGATATCGCGGGCGCCGATGTCTGCATCGTCACCGCCGGTGTGCCGCGCAAGCCGGGCATGAGCCGCGACGACCTGCTGGGCATCAACCTCAAGGTCATGAAATCGGTCGGCGAAGGCATCCGCGACAACGCGCCCGACGCGTTCGTCATCTGCATCACCAATCCGCTCGACGCGATGGTCTGGGCGCTGCGTGAATTCTCGGGCCTGCCCCACAACAAGGTCTGCGGCATGGCAGGCGTGCTCGACTCGGCCCGCTTCCGCCACTTCCTGGCCGAAGAGTTCAACGTGTCGATGAAGGACGTCACCGCCTTCGTTCTGGGCGGCCATGGCGACACCATGGTGCCGTCGGTGCGCTATTCGACCGTTGCCGGCATTCCGCTGCCCGACCTGGTCAAGATGGGCTGGACGAGCCAGCAGAAACTCGACGCCATCGTACAACGTACCCGTGACGGCGGCGCCGAGATCGTCGGCCTGCTGAAAACCGGCTCGGCCTATTACGCCCCGGCCACCAGCGCCATCGAAATGGCCGAAGCCTATCTGAAGGACCAGAAGCGCGTTCTGCCCTGCGCTGCCTGGTGCGACGGCGAACTGGGCGTCAAGGGCATGTATGTCGGCGTGCCCACCGTGATCGGCGCAGGCGGCATCGAGCGTATCATTGACGTGTCGCTGACCAAGGAAGAGCAGGACATGTTCGACAATTCGGTGAACGCGGTCAAAGGCCTGGTCGAGGCCTGCAAGGGTATCGACGGCTCTCTGGCCTGATCGGCACCCGAATCAGATACCGGGCCGGTCCTGTCATGGGACCGGCCTTTTTCATGCCGATATGCGTTTTTCGCCCTCGAAATGCATCCGGTAGAGCCGCCGCCAGCGGGTACGGTGGCGATCCAGGTCCGGTATGTCGAATGACAGGGCATCGTCGAAGGCCCGCACCGACAACTCCCCCGCTTGCCCCATCGCGCGCAGGGCCGCGCCCGGATCGACAGACGGCCGACGCAACAAGCCCAGTGTTTCCAGTCGATGCAGGTCTGCCGGCACCAGAGCCTTGAGCTTCTGGTGCAACTCCAACAGCGCGAACATATCGCCGCGGTTCTCGTCCACATAGCCGATCTGGGCCTGCCGTGCCGGGGCCAGACCGCCGTGGGCCGCGGCACCGCCACCACGGTCGGACCAGCCGCGCAACAGCTTCATGATCCAGTGGAATCCGGTCAGGCCATCGTAATGCAGCACCCGCGCCGTCGTTGCGGGCCAGAGCAGCAGCCGCTCTAGGCCCGCCGCTGCGCGCGGCGAGTGAATGCCCATCAAACAACCACGCCCCGTGCGCACCGCCGATTTCCCCTGCGAATGCGCAACGACACCCCGATGCAGCATGGCGCACACGTCCGGATCCAGAAGATCCGTCTGGCCAGGCCAACCACGCGCCAGCGGCGCCCGCATGTAACCGTCGAACAACTCCTCCTGAGGTCGCGTGGCATCAAACACCCGCTCGAGGTTCGGCAGGTGCAGGAAATCGATCCGGTCCGGCAAGGCGTCCAGAATGCTTGCCAGCGGCAGGTCCGCCTCGATGAACTCGTCCGCGTCGAGATGCACAAGCCAATCCGTCTCGGCCCGCGCATAGGCACGCGCCGCATTGCGCAACTGTCGTTTCTCGTTGGCTGGCGGGCGCGTACCGCCCAATGTTTCCTGCCAGTACTCCTCGTCGCAGACTGTCACCCGGCACCCCGGGATCCGCGCCAGCGCCGCCTCCTGAGCGGGTTCCGGCGCGTCGAGATACAGCTCGACGTAAGCGGCCCCCAGCGCCAGATGGTGGGTCACGAAACAGAGTGTCAGCACCGAAGGTTCCCGGCAGGTGGCCACAACCGCCCAGGTCGCCCCCTCTGATACAGCGTCCCGAAAATACATGGCTGCCCCGCTGCCCTCACGCCTTTCACGCTTGTTCGACAGGCTAGCCCCAGCCCCGTACCAGATCAACCGCGACTGCGGCTCAAAGGAGCCCGACACCGTTAGCGCAAAAGTCCGAAGCGAAGTCGCCCCCATGCTTTCTTCGGTCGCGAATCAAGAATGCACAACGGATTTCGCATATGTGATCACACTTTTTCAGCGTGTGATCACATAAACCGAAAATCTCCCTGAAAAACCCCCAAGCCATAAAAAAACCCTTTAAGGATCGGTGTTAGACCACCCTATATGCACGTCAATCGCAGTCAGACGGGACAGATTCAATGAATATCCATGAATATCAGGCCAAGGCACTTCTGCGCAGCTACGGCGCTCCGGTGTCCGATGGCCGCGTGGTTCTCAGGGCCGAGGACGCCAAGACCGCGGCCGGCGAACTTGACGGGCCGCTCTGGGTCGTCAAGGCGCAGATCCACGCCGGCGGCCGCGGCAAGGGCAAGTTCAAGGAAGCCGATGCCGGCGAAAAGGGCGGCGTCCGTCTGACCAAATCGGTCGAAGAGGCCGCCGAGGAGGCCAAAAAGATGCTCGGCCGCACGCTCGTCACCCACCAGACCGGCCCCGCCGGCAAGCAGGTGAACCGCATCTATATCGAGGCCGGCTCGGGCATCGAGACCGAACTGTACCTCGCGCTGCTGGTTGACCGTCAGACCAGCCGCATCTCCTTCGTCTGCTCGACCGAGGGCGGCATGGATATCGAGGAAGTCGCCGCCAGCACCCCCGAAAAGATCCTGTCCTTCGCGGTCGACCCGGTGACCGGCTACATGCCCTACCATGGCCGCCGCATCGCATTTGCCCTGGGCCTGCAAGGCGCGCAGGTGAAACAATGCGTGTCGCTGATGGGCCTGCTCTACCGTGCCTTCGTCGAGAAGGACATGGAGATGCTGGAAATCAACCCGCTGATCGTCACCGACAAGGGCGACCTCAAGGTGCTCGACGCCAAGCTGGGCTTTGACGGCAACGCGATCTACCGCCACTCGGACATCGCCGAACTGCGCGACACCACCGAGGAAGATCCCAAGGAACTCGAAGCCTCCAAGTACGATCTCAACTACATCGCGCTGGATGGCGAGATCGGCTGCATGGTCAACGGCGCAGGCCTTGCAATGGCCACCATGGACATCATCAAGCTCTACGGTGCCGAGCCCGCCAACTTCCTCGACGTCGGCGGCGGCGCCACCAAGGAGAAGGTGACCGAGGCATTCAAGATCATCACCTCGGACCCCAACGTCAAAGGCATCCTGGTCAACATCTTCGGCGGCATCATGCGCTGTGACGTGATCGCCGAGGGTGTGGTCGCCGCGGTCAAGGAAGTGGGCCTTCAGGTTCCGCTGGTCGTCCGTCTCGAAGGCACCAATGTCGAAAAGGGCAAGGAGATCATCAACACCTCCGGCCTGAACGTCATTGCCGCCGACAACCTGTCGGATGGTGCCGAGAAGATCGTGAAAGCGGTCAAGGGCTGAACGTAGGGTGGGCGGCCCGCCCACCATCCCCCAATGAATGGTGGGCAACAATGCCCACCCTACGACAGATTTCAAAGGAGAACGCCAAGATGGCAGTCCTCATCGACGAAAATACCAAGGTCATCTGCCAGGGCTTCACCGGCTCGCAGGGGACCTTTCACTCGGAACAGGCCATCGCCTATGGCACCAAGATGGTTGGCGGGGTCACACCCGGCAAGGGCGGTCAGACCCACCTGAACCTGCCCGTCTTCAACTCGGTGCACGAGGCCAAGGCGATGACCGAGGCGAACGCCACCGTCATCTACGTGCCGCCGCCCTTTGCCGCCGACTCGATCCTCGAGGCGATCGACGCCAAGATGGAGCTGATCGTCTGCATCACCGAGGGCATCCCGGTGCTCGACATGATGAAGGTCAAGCGCGCGCTCGAAGGTTCGTCCTCGCGCCTGATCGGCCCCAACTGCCCCGGCGTGATCACCCCCGGCGCCTGCAAGATCGGCATCATGCCCGGCCACATCCACAAGCGCGGCAGCGTCGGCGTCGTGTCGCGCTCGGGCACGCTGACCTATGAGGCGGTGAAACAGACCTCGGACATCGGCCTGGGCCAATCCACCGCCGTGGGCATCGGCGGCGACCCGATCAAGGGAACCGAGCATATCGACGTGCTGGAATGGTTCCTGGCCGACGATGAAACCGAAAGCATCATCATGATCGGCGAAATCGGCGGCAGCGCCGAGGAAGAGGCCGCCCAGTTCCTGAAGGATGAGGCCAAAAAGGGCCGCAAGAAGCCGGTCGCGGGCTTCATCGCGGGCCGCACCGCCCCTCCGGGCCGCCGCATGGGCCACGCGGGCGCCATCGTCGCCGGCGGCAAGGGCGGCGCCGAGGACAAGATCGAAGCCATGCGCTCGGCCGGGATCGTCGTGGCCGACAGCCCGGCCACCCTGGGCGAGGCCGTGCTGGCCGCGATCGGCAAGTAACCCGCCGCCCCGCGTCCCGGCGGGGCGGCACGCAAATCGGGAGGACACATGACGTTCGGCGGGTCCATAGGAACGTGTTTCTCGAAATACTTCACCTTCTCCGGGCGGGCCTCTCGCCCGGAGTACTGGTATTTTTTCCTGTTCATCCTGCTGGGCAATGTCGTGGCAACCATGCTTGATGCAGCACTGTTCGACTCGGTGACGACCACGGTCGAAACCTCGGACACCGGCGCCAGCGCGAGTATCGAAAACACCGGCCCCATCGCCGCGCTGTTCTCGCTTGCCGTATTCCTGCCGCACTTCGCCGTGGCCTTCCGCCGGATGCATGACACCGGGCGCAGCGGGCTTTATGCCCTCCTGCCCTTCCTGCTGATGCTCGGAGCGGTGCTGGTACTGGTCTTCGGCATCGGCATCGCCTCCGGTTTCGCCGCCGGCGGCTCGCTCGACATCCTCTTCACCCGCGCCACGCTGCTCCTGCTGATCCCGACGCTTGTCGTCCTGCTCGTCTCGCCGCTCCTGGTGCTGTGGTGGCTGACCCGGCCCAGCCAGCCGGGCACCAATCAATACGGTCCCAACCCTTATGAGGTAACACAATGACCGAACACTCGCCCAACTCCATGTTTCACGCCTCCAGCTTCATGCAGGGGCACAATGCGGAATACCTTGAACAGCTCTACGCCCGATACGCCAACGATCCCGCGTCGGTGGATGCCGCCTGGGCCGAATTCTTCCGCGCCATGGGCGACGCGGAAACCGATGTGAAGAAAGAGGCCGACGGCCCCAGCTGGGCGCGCGCCGACTGGCCGCCGATGCCCGCCGACGATCTGACCAGCGCCCTGACCGGGCAATGGTCCGAGATCGACGGCAAGGCCGCCGGCAAGAAGATCAAGGAAAAAGCCGCCGCCGCAGGCGTCGAAATCAGCGAAGAGCAGGTCAAGCGCGCCGTGCTGGATTCGATCCGCGCGCTGATGATCATCCGCGCCTACCGCATCCGGGGCCACCTGGTGGCCGATCTCGACCCCTTGGGCATGCGCGCCAACACCCCCCACCCCGAGCTTGACCCGCGCACCTACGGCTTTGCCGATTCCGACATGGACCGGCCGATCTTCATCGACAACGTGCTGGGCCTGACCCATGCCTCGATGCGCCAGATCCTCGACATCGTAAAACGCACCTATTGCGGCACCTTCGCGCTGCAATACATGCACATCTCGGACCCGGAACAGGCCGCCTGGCTGAAGGAACGGATCGAAGGCTACGGCAAGGAGATCTCCTTCACCCGCGAGGGCCGCAAGGCGATCCTGAACAAGATGGTCGAGGCTGAGGGTTTCGAGAAGTTCCTGCATGTCAAATACATGGGAACCAAGCGCTTCGGCCTTGACGGCGGCGAGGCGCTGATCCCCGCGATGGAGCAGATCATCAAGCGCGGCGGCGCGCTGGGGGTCAAGGAAGTCGTCATCGGCATGCCCCACCGCGGACGTTTGAACATCCTCGCCAACGTGATGGGCAAGCCCTATCGCGCCATCTTCAACGAGTTCCAGGGCGGCAGCTTCAAGCCCGAGGATGTCGACGGGTCCGGCGACGTGAAATACCACCTCGGTGCCTCCTCGGACCGCGAGTTCGACGGCAACCGCGTCCACCTCAGCCTCACAGCCAACCCCTCGCATCTCGAGGCGGTGAACCCGGTGGTTCTGGGCAAGGCCCGCGCCAAGCAGGACCAGTTCGGTGACAAGGATCGTACTTCAGTCATGCCGGTTCTGCTGCACGGCGACGCGGCCTTTGCCGGCCAGGGCGTTGTGGCGGAATGCTTCCAGCTTTCCGGTATCCGCGGCCACCGCACCGGCGGCACCATGCATATCATCGTCAACAACCAGATCGGCTTTACCACGGCGCCGCATTTCAGCCGTACCTCGCCCTATCCCACCGATATCGCGCTGATGGTCGAGGCGCCGATCTTCCACGTCAACGGCGACGACCCCGAGGCGGTGGTGCACGCCGCCAAGGTGGCCACCGAATTCCGCCAGAAGTTCTGCAAGGACGTGGTGATCGACATCTTCTGCTATCGCCGCTTCGGACATAACGAGGGCGACGAGCCCATGTTCACCAACCCGATCATGTACAAGCGGATCAAGACCCACAAGACCACGCTCAGCCTCTATACCGAGCGACTGGTCCGCGACGGGCTGATCCCCGAGGGCGAGATCGAGGATATGAAGGCCGCCTTCCAGGCGCATCTGAACGAAGAGTTCGAGGCCGGCAAGGACTACAAGCCCAACAAGGCCGACTGGCTGGATGGCCGCTGGTCGCATCTCGACCGCAACAAGGAAGAATACGTGCGCGGCGAGACCGCCATCACGCCCGAAACCCTGGCCGAAGTCGGCACCGCCCTGACCCGCGCGCCTGAAGGCTTCGCCATGCACAAGACGGTTGAACGCCTGCTTGAGACCAAGAAGGCGATGTTCGACAGTGGCAAGGGCTTTGACTGGGCCACGGGTGAGGCGCTTGCCTATGGCTCGCTCCTGACCGAAGGCTACCCGGTCCGTCTCGCCGGTCAGGACGCCACCCGCGGCACCTTCTCGCAGCGCCATTCCGGCCTGATCAACCAGGAAACCGAAGAGCGGTATTATCCGCTCAACAACATCCGCAAGGGTCAGGCTCATTACGAAGTCATCGACTCGATGCTCAGCGAATACGCGGTGCTGGGCTTCGAATATGGCTACAGCCTTGCCGAACCTAACGCCCTGACCCTCTGGGAGGCGCAGTTCGGCGATTTCGCCAACGGCGCGCAGATCATGTTCGACCAGTTCATCAGCTCGGGCGAAAGCAAATGGCTGCGGATGTCCGGCCTCGTGGTGCTTCTGCCCCACGGGTTCGAGGGCCAGGGTCCCGAACACAGCTCGGCCCGCCTGGAACGCTTCCTGCAGATGTGCGGCCAGGACAACTGGATCGTGGCCAATTGCACGACGCCGGCCAACTATTTCCACATCCTGCGCCGGCAGATTCACCGCACATTCCGCAAGCCGCTGATCCTGTTCACGCCCAAGTCGCTCCTGCGGCACAAGCTGGCGATCAGCACGGCCGAGGATTTCACCACCGGCTCCAGCTTCCACCGGGTGCTGTGGGATGACGCGGAAAAGGGCAACTCGGACACCAAGCTGGTCGCCGACGACAAGATCAAGCGCGTGGTCATGTGCTCGGGCAAGGTCTATTACGACCTGCTCGAGGAACGCGACGCGCGCGGCATCGACGACGTCTACCTGCTGCGGATCGAGCAATACTATCCCTTCCCCGCGCATTCGCTGATTGCCGAGCTCGAGCGGTTCA
The DNA here is from genome assembly GCF_900101475.1 of Ruegeria marina. Classification (GTDB taxonomy): domain Bacteria; phylum Pseudomonadota; class Alphaproteobacteria; order Rhodobacterales; family Rhodobacteraceae; genus Ruegeria_B; species Ruegeria_B marina. The sequence continues at coordinate 446,192 of NZ_FMZV01000002.1, forward strand.
AGGGAGCCGAGATGGTCTGGTGCCAGGAAGAGCCCAAGAACCAGGGCGCCTGGTCCTTCATCGAACCCAATATCGAATGGGTGCTGACCCGCATCGGCGCTAAGCACTCGCGCCCGACCTATGTGGGCCGCGCCACCTCGGCCTCGCCGGCCACCGGTCTGGCCAGCCAACACAAAGCCCAACAAGAGGCGCTCGTGAACGAAGCGCTGAGCATCGAAGGAAAGTAACCGATGACGATCGAAGTTCGTGTCCCAACGCTGGGCGAATCCGTGACCGAAGCCACCGTGGCCACCTGGTTCAAGAAACCCGGCGACGCCGTGGCCGTGGACGAGATGCTCTGCGAGCTGGAAACAGACAAGGTGACCGTCGAGGTCCCCGCCCCCGCCGCCGGCGTGATGGGTGAAATCGTCGCCAAGGAAGGCGAGACCGTCGGCGTCAACGCCCTTCTGGCGACCATCACCGCCGGCGAAGGGGCCGCTGCCGCCCCCGCCGCAGCACCCGCCGCAGCAGCAGCCCCGGCCGAATCTGGCGGTTCGGTCGACGTGATGGTGCCTACCCTGGGAGAATCTGTGACCGAAGCCACCGTTTCCACCTGGTTCAAGAAGGTGGGCGACACCGTCGCGCAGGACGAGATGCTGTGCGAGCTCGAAACCGACAAGGTCTCGGTCGAGGTCCCAGCACCTGCCTCGGGCGTTCTGGCCGAAATCCTCGCCGCCGAAGGCGCTACGGTGAACGCCGCCGCGAAACTGGCCGTGATCTCGGGCAGCGGCTCGGGCACTTCGCGCGCGCCTGCCGCGCCCGCCGCTGCCGTCACCCCCGCCGTCGCCACCGGCAAGGACGTGGCCAACGCACCCTCGGCTGAAAAGGCGATGGCCGAAGCTGGCCTGAGTGCCGCGCAGGTCTCGGGCACCGGCCGAGATGGTCGCATCATGAAACATGATGTCGCCGCTGCCGTAGCGGCCGCTGCCGCCGCGCCTGCCGCACCCGCCGCTCCGGCACCCGCTGCCGCGCCCCGCGCCCCCACCCTGGCCGAGGATGCCGCGCGCGAGGAACGCGTCCGCATGACCCGCCTGCGCCAGACCATCGCCCGGCGCCTGAAGGACGCCCAGAACACCGCCGCGATCCTGACCACCTTTAACGAGGTGGACATGACCGAGGTGATGGCGCTGCGCAACACCTACAAGGACGCGTTCGAGAAGAAGCACGGCGTACGCATGGGCTTCATGTCCTTCTTCACCAAGGCCTGCTGCCACGCGCTGAAAGAAGTGCCCGAAGTCAACGCCGAGATCGACGGCCAGGACATCGTCTACAAGAACTACGTGCACATGGGCGTCGCCGCCGGCACGCCGCAGGGGCTGGTGGTGCCGGTCATCCGCGACGCCGACCAGATGTCCTTTGCCGAGATCGAAAAGGCCATCGCCGAAAAGGGCAAGCGCGCCCGCGAAGGCAAGCTGTCGATGGCCGAGATGCAGGGCGGCACCTTCACGATCTCCAACGGCGGCGTCTATGGCTCGCTGATGTCCTCGCCGATCCTGAACCCCCCGCAGTCGGGCATCCTCGGCATGCACAAGATCCAGGACCGCCCGATGGTCATCAACGGCGAGATCAAGATCCGCCCGATGATGTACCTGGCGCTCAGCTACGATCACCGCATCGTCGACGGCAAGGGCGCCGTGACCTTCCTGGTCCGCGTGAAAGAGGCGCTCGAGGATCCCCGCCGCCTGCTGATGGATCTGTGATCCAAGACAACCGGCCTCGCACCATTTCCGGTCCGAGGCCGGAACCACCCAAGGTCGCACAGGCAAGCAAAGTCGGGTAGAACAGGTCAGATGATTGCCGGATTGATATCCAGATTTGCCGCGCTCCGGGCCACGCACAGGCGGCCCGCTACCTTACATGCCGGATCAAAAGGACACTGACCCATGGCAACACACGCCCTCTGGCAGGCCGACGTGGCCGATTTCGACTCCTGGCTCAAGGTGTTCCGCGAGGATCGCCCGATGCGCAAGGCGGCAGGCATCCGTGACCTGCACGTCTGGCGCGACCCTGATCGCGCCGATCACGCGGTGGCCCTGTTCGAAATCACCAACCTCGTCTCGGCAAAGGCCTTCTTCGACAGCGAGGAACTGGCCATGCATCACGAACGCGGCGGCATCGCCCATATCACGGTGAAACTGCTGACACCGGTCTGATCCGGCGGCAACACGACATTTCAGGCACCGGGCCGCAACAGCCCGCCCGGCGCACACGAAGGAGAGATAAAATGGCTAGTTATGACGTTATCGTAATCGGCGCCGGCCCGGGCGGCTATGTCTGCGCCATCCGCTGCGCCCAACTTGGGTTGAAAACCGCCGTTGTCGAAGGCCGTGAAACGCTGGGCGGCACCTGCCTGAACGTGGGCTGTATCCCGTCCAAGGCGCTTCTGCACGCTTCGCATTCGCTGCACGAGGCACAGCACAATTTCGAGAAGATGGGCCTCAAGGTCGCCACGCCGAAAGTCGACTGGAAACAGATGCTGGCCTACAAGCAGGATGTCATCGACGGCAACACCAAGGGCATCGAATTCCTATTCAAGAAGAACAAGATCGACTGGATCAAGGGCTGGGCTACCATCCCTGCCGCCGGCAAGGTGCAGGTGGGTGAGGACACCCACGAGGCCAGGAACATCATCATCGCCTCAGGCTCCGAACCCGCCTCGCTGCCCGGTGTCGAGGTGGATGAGAAAACCGTCGTAACCTCGACCGGCGCGCTGGAACTGGGCAAGATCCCGAAATCCATGGTCGTGATCGGCGCCGGCGTGATCGGGCTGGAACTGGGCTCGGTCTATGCCCGCCTCGGTGCCGAGGTGACGGTGGTCGAATTCCTCGACGTGATCACCCCCGGCATGGACGGCGAAGTGCAAAAGACCTTCCAGCGCATCCTGAAAAAGCAGGGTCTGAACTTCGTCATGGGCGCCGCAGTGCAAAAGACCGAAGTTTCAAAGGGCAAGGCCAAGGTCACCTACAAGCTGACGAAAAAGGACACCGAGCACGAGATCGAGGCCGACACCGTGCTGGTCGCAACCGGCCGGAAACCCTATACCGCCGGTCTGGGTCTCGACAAGCTGGGCATCGAGATGACCCAGCGTGGCCAGATCAAGGTCGGCGCCGACTGGCAGACCAACGTGCCCGGCATCTACGCCATCGGCGACGTGATCGAAGGCCCGATGCTGGCCCACAAGGCCGAGGACGAGGGCATGGCCGCCGCCGAACAGGTCGCGGGCAAGCACGGCCATGTCAACTACGGCGTCATCCCCGGCGTGATCTACACCACGCCCGAGGTCGCCAATGTCGGCGCCACCGAGGAAAGCCTCAAGACCGAGGGCCGCGCCTACAAGGTCGGCAAGTTCATGTTCATGGGCAATGGCCGCGCCAAGGCCAATTTCGCCGGCGACGGCTTCGTCAAGATCCTCGCCGACAAGGAGACAGACCGCATACTCGGCGCCCATATCATCGGCCCGGCGGCGGGCGAACTGATCCACGAGATCTGCGTCGCCATGGAATTCGGCGCCTCGGCCGAGGATCTGGCGCTGACCTGCCACGCCCACCCGACCTATTCCGAGGCCGTGCGCGAGGCCGCGCTTGCCTGTGGCGACGGGCCGATCCATTCGTGACCCTCGCACGCGGGGCGGCGCCCACCGTCGCCCCGCAAACCCCTTGCGGAAAAACCGAACCCGGCCAAATGCCCCGCCCGGCATGGCCGGTTTTGTTTTTTTGCGACTCTCGGGCATGATGACCTGATCCGAACCGGATGATCACACCACTGCAGGGAAAGGGGGCCATGGTCGATCCGCTCAGACTCGCCGCCGTCGCAAGCTGGCTCATGGCCGGTGCGCAACCACCCAAACCCATAGAGGCGGTAGTCCAGGAATGCGCCGCCCGCCTGCGCGCCGCCGGACTGCCGCTTGACGCGATGATCATCAGCGGCCTGTTCATCCACCCCGATATCCGTGGCATCCAGATCCGCTGGACCGGGCGGAACGGCGTGCGCCGTGTCACTTTCCGCCACGCCTATTTCGAAACCAGCGATTTCGCTGCAACCCCGATCTCGCGCACCATCGCGACCGGGCGTTCCATGCGCATTCAGCTCGCGCCCCAGGATCCCGAAACCGATACCGCCTATGCCACCGCGTTCCGGGCCTCGGGCTATACCGACATCCTCGTGCTACCGCTCATCAACTTCGATGGCACGGTCTCGGGCTGCATCGAATTCGCCACCCAGTCCGCCGAAGGGTTCGGCGAGGAGGACATTACCGCCCTGCGCCGGGTCCAGGCACCGCTGGCCCGGATGAAGGAGTTCTTTACCGAAAGGTTCGACAAGCAGATCACGCTGGCCACCTATGTCGGCGAGGCCACCAGCCGCAAGGTATTGAGCGGCCAGATCGTCCGCGGCGACGGCGAGACCATATCCGCCGCCATCCTGTTTGCCGACATCAAGGGCTTCACCTCTCTGTCGAACCGCATCGACTCGACCGATGTCCTGCAGGTGCTGAACCGCTTCTTCGACGTGATCGACGCGGCCGTGACCCGCAACAACGGGGAAATCCTGAAATTCCTCGGCGACGGCGTGCTGGTCATCTTTCCCACGCCCGACGACCTGACCGCGCAAGAGGCCGCTGCCCAAAGCGCGATGACTGCCATCACCGAGGCCCGGCAGGCGCTCGCCGACCAGGCCGACAAGCCTCCGATCGCCTTTCGCGCGGCTCTTCACATGGGCGATGTGTTCTTCGGCAATGTCGGCAGCCGAAACCGGCTCGATTTTACCGCGATCGGCCCGGCGGTGAACCTCTGCGCCCGCATGCTGCACGAGGCATCGTCACGTGACGCCAGGACACTGTGCTCTTCACGGTTCAAGGATATCGCCATCGGCCTCGCTGGCGTGCCATTCACTTGCGAAATCAACGGCTTCGAAATGCCGGTTGAATTCTTCATCCTGGATTGACGGAAGACCGGGCTGGCCGCGATCCCCGGTTTCGGCTTCCCCGGCCTTCTGCGCGGCATTGTCCCGTGCGGCGGCCGAACCCTCGATCGCTCCCCAAATGGTTCTGACCTCGCGGTTCAATATGAGCGCATGAACTCCGCCGGAGAACCCGCGCGACTTGCCGTCACGGTTATCATGCCAAAACTGCCACCCTCGCAAACGCGCTCGTGAAGGAAACCGCGAATGACGCGGTATCAGACCATGATGAGCAAGAATGCTTTTGCCGCCGCGCTCGCCGTGATCCGAAACCGCCTGGCCCTCCGGCATGTGAAAAACTTTTGCGCTTCTTTCTGGTCGGAAATACTCCGGGGGTGAATTGGCCGCAGGCCAAGAGGGGGCGGCGCCCCCTTCCCGACCGTCACGATTTTCCTGCCGGACCACGGTTTCGGCCATTTTCCCGATCAGGTGCTTTTCGCCTGCCTCCTTCCGTGGACTTGTTTCCAAACCGTGTCAGCCCCCATGTCACTCTTCAGATGTACTCCTCCCCCAATGATGGATGATGCACCAGCGCATGCGCATGCCGCCTCCGGTTTCTCAGCATTTCGGCCGCTTCTCTTCGCCGACCGATGTGTTATGAACTCTGCAACCTGAAACGGAAGTCCCTGGCCGAGGTCGGGAGTTGGCACGAATGTCGGAATGCTACCCATGACGAAAAACACCCGTATTGTCCTTTCCAGCGACCATGCCGCCATCGAGCTTCGCCAGTCGATTGCCGAACATGTCGCGAAACTGGGATGGGACGTGGTCGATATCGGCCCCACCACGCCGGAAAGCACCCACTACCCCAAACATGGCGAGGCCGCCGCGCGGCGCGTGGCTTCCGGAGACTGCGCATTGGGGATCATACTTTGCGGTACCGGCCAGGGGATCATGATGGCGGCGAACAAGATAAAGGGAATTCGTTGCGGCGTCTGTTCCGATAGTTTCTCCGCCCGCATGATCCGACAGCACAACGATGCCAACATGCTGTCCATCGGCGCCCGAGTGGTTGGCGAAGGGCTAGCTCTCGACATTGTCGATGCATTTCTGTCCGCCGAGTTCGAAGGCGGCCGGCATGCCGAACGGGTCGAACTGATCCGATCGCTCGAACACTGACTGCCCTTCAGACCCGCTGATACCCGGATTGGTTCGACGCCAGATCGCACATGACAATGGCGCGATGCGAGTCAGGCGTGCCTTTGGGGGTCGAAGACGACTGCTGCGTCCGCGCATTGGACACCAAACATCGGATGGCTGTTGTCAGGCGAGCGCTTCATGCCCGATCCGCCAATTACGACGCCTTGCCCGAATGCGCCAACGCACGCGATGTCGCCTTCTCACTATGGCCTTGGATCAGGGCGACCGGGCTCATCAGAAAAGCCTGACCATACAGGGCCCTTCAGGCCGCTTTTTCGGCGACCTCACGTAGCGGCGCTGCCACGAGGGCGCGGTGCAGCACGGCAGTCGCGCGGTCCGCATCGTCACGCGCCACGGCGAACTGGATATCCACGTTGCGTGGCGCCTGGTGCGCCGCGATGACTTCGACCTCGGCATCTTCAAGGGCGCCGAGCCCGCGGCTGAAGGCGCGCAACCCGCTGAGGTCACGGCCGATGGCCGAAACGATGGCCAAGCTGCGCACGCCGATGTCGGCCGACGGATAGGCTCTTTCAAGCTCGGCGACCACGCGGCGGACCGATTTCAGCTGAGCATCGACGTAATGAGTGATCGTGTTGGCATTCGTGGTTTTGGATACGATGCGCACATTGTGCCGCCGGAGCGCCTCGAGCGCGGTGGCGTCATAGCCTTTGACACCGACCATATCCTGTTCGAACAGCTCCAGCGCCACAACATCAAGGCCGGTGACGATCTCGACGGCCGGGTTCTGCGCCGGGGTGTCGTCGATCAGCGTACCCGGGTCGCCCGGATCAAACGCATTGGTCACGCGCAAGGCGATGTCCGCCTGCCTGAGCGTCTTGGCCGCGTTGGGGTGGATCGCCTCCATCCCCATGTTCGACAGCTGGTCGGCAACGTCGTAATTGGTATGGCCCAGCTTGCGCACCGAGGCTTCGCCCACCAGTTTGGGATCGGCAGAGGAGAGGTGGAATTCCTTGTGAATGATCGCCTCTTTCGCACCGGTGAAGGCGGCGATCGAAGAAAAGGTAACCTCGGAATAGCCGCGATCATATTCCTGCATCAGCCCTTCGCGGCATTGGGCATAGCCGGTGACAATGGGCATCTCGCGGCTGAGGTCGATTCCCTCGAGTCCTCTTGCGATGCGTTCCTTCAGGTTGCAGTCGCTTTCGTCGCGCCAGCCCGAAAGGTCGACGAAACGCGCATTCACCCCTTTGCGCTGCAACAGAAGCGTCGTGACAAAGGCAGAATGCGCTTCGCCCAGGCCCGAGAGAAGTTCACGCACCACCTGCATGTGGGAGGCGAGACGGAAATGCCCGTAGGAACACAACCGCCGCAAGTCGAACAGAACGCTGCGCGCGCCCTCGATCCGTTCGCGTACGAAATCCTCGGCCAGCGACCGGTCTGCCGCTTCGTCCAGCACGGCGTCATGGGCCTTGCCCATCGCCTTGGCGACGCGGTCAAGTGCGCCCAGGCAGGAATGATCGTTATCGTCATTGGCAAACAACGCATACACGCCCGGTTCGCCGGTTTTCTTGTGCTCTAGCAGCAGGTTGGTAATGCCACCGAAGGCCGATACGACGAAGATGCGGTGATAGAGTTCTTCGCCTGCCCGGTCCCCGATGATCAGGGTTTCCGAAAGCTCGGTCAAACGGCACATCGACGTGCCGCCGATCTTCTCGACAGTATGTTCGGGAAAGGTCATGTTCCTCAGTTCCCCCGGACTGGACCGGGAGCCTTTTCAATCGGTGAGAAGCGCGTAGGAGCCGTCTTCCTGGTGTATTTCCTTGCCAGTGACGGGCGGGTTGAAGACGCAGGCCATCACCAGTTCTTCCTCTGCGCGCAGCGTATGCCGGTCATGTTCATTCAGCGCGTACATTACACCAGGCTTGATCTGATGCGTCTCGCCCGTGGCCAGATCGGTGATCGAGCCGGTGCCCTGCATGCAATAGACGCTCTCGAAATGGTTCTTGTATTCGAAAGTGTGCTCGGATCCGGCGTCGAGAAAGGTGATGTGAAAGGAAAACCCCATCCCGTCCTCGGCCAGCAACATCCGCACCGACGACCATTGCGCATCGGTCACGACCCGGTCGCGTTCGCTCTGGATGATCTTGTTGAAGTCTCTGACGATCATGGGGTCACTCCGCGGCGATCTGGGTGTTGTCGGTTGCGTCCCCTGTGGCCTCGACCAGCAGGGTCAGGCCCTTGCGGAACAGCGCATCGGGGGTTGTCAGCGGGGCCAGCACCTTGACCACCTGGTCCTCGTTGCCCGAGGTCTCGATGATCAGGCCCTTGCGGTAGGCGCGGGCGCAGATATCGGCGGCCAGCTCGCCCGATTTCACATCGAGCCCCTGCATCATGCCGCGGCCCTTGATTTCGGATCCCGGCACCTGCTCGGCCATTTCGCCCAGGACGGCGGTCAGCAGGCGGGCCTTGGCTGCGATATCCTGCTCGAACTGATCGTCGCTCCAGAATTTCTCGATCGCGACGCGGGCGGTGACGAAGGCATGGGTATTGCCGCGGAAGGTGCCGTTATGCTCGGCCGGACCAAATATATCGTATTCGGGTCGCACCAGCATCAGCGCCATCGGCAGGCCAAAGCCCGAGACCGATTTGGCCATGGTCACGATGTCCGGGGTGAAGCCCATCTCTTCGAACGAAAAGAACGTCCCGGTTCTGCCGCAGCCGGCCTGAATGTCGTCGACGATAAGCAGTGCGCCGTGTTCCCGGGCCAGATCCGCCACGCGGCGGACCCAGTCCGCGCTGGCCGCGTTCAGGCCACCTTCGCCTTGTACGGTTTCCAGCAGGATCGCGGCGGGCGCGTCCATTCCGCTGGATTTGTCCGCCAGCATCGCTTCGAGCAACCCGGCCGTGTCGCAATCGCCGCTCAAGTACCCTTCGTAGGGCATGCGCGTCACGCCGTTCAGCGTGGTGCCGGCACCGCCGCGATGATAGCCGTTGCCGGTAGCGGCCAGTGCGCCCATGGTCACGCCATGAAACCCGTTGGTGAAGGCGACGATATTGGTTCGGCCGGTGACTTTCCGTGCCAGTTTCATCGCCGCTTCGACGGCATTGGCTCCGGTCGGGCCGGTGAACATGACCTTGTGGTCCATGTTGCGCGGGTTCAGGATATGCCTCTCGAACGCGGCCAGGAATCCGGCCTTGGCGTCGGTGTGCAGGTCGAGCCCGTGGGCAAGGCCATCGCCCGCGATATGCTCGATCAGTGCGGCCTTCATGTCAGGGTCGTTATGACCATAATTGAGCGAAGAGCACCCGGCGAGAAAATCGATATAGGTGCGCCCATTTTCGTCTGTCATTTCAGAGCCTTGAGCGTGGGTGAAAACCGTGTCCAGGCCACGGCAATAGCTGCGCGCCTCGGATTCACGACGTTTGAATACAGAAATTTCGGCTGACGTGTCAGTCAACATAAGATGTCCTTTTGGGATCGGAAGATTCAGTATGGGAAGGCGGTACAAAGCGTCTCGACCGTGGTCAGGCTGCCTTGCGCGCGCGCTCTTCCAGGTCAATCGTGACCATGTGTTCCGTGCTTTGACGATCGCGGAAATGCAGCGCCTGGGTAAAATAGGGTTGCACGTCCAGCTGCGTCAGCATGGTTTTCGCGAATTTGCGGAACAAGGCCCACGACGCCTCGTTATCGGCTGTGATCGTGGTTTGCACACGCTTCACGCTGGCACAGGCTTCACGGTGGAGAAGCCCGTTCAGCATAAGAGAACCCAACCCGGTGCCACGGGCCTTTTCCGACACGGCGACCTGCCAGACAAACAGCGTTTCCGGGTCGTAAGGCAGCACATAGGCCGAGACCCAGCCGACAATTTCACCATCCAGTTCGGCCACCACACAGGTGTCGCGGAAATGATCGCACTGGATCAGGTTGCAGTACATCGAGTTCTCGTCGAGCGGCTTGCAGGCGCGCACGAGTTCCCAGATACGCGCGCCATCCTCGGCCACGGGCTGCCGCAGCGTCGGGGTGGATTTCCGAAAGAACTCTAGAGCATGTCGCATCTGCTTTGTGGTGCCTCCATTTTGATTTGATAGGCTAAGTATCATTCGGTTGTGAAATTTTCAAGACGAACCGGAAAATCGCGACATTTCGTCAAAAATAGACCACCAGACCACGCCATGCGAGCCGCTATCGCGGGCAAATTGCATTGAAAAACTAAGTTCTTTGACTCGTGGATACTGCGTTCTCCTGATTGATTCTCCGGGGCGGTTCTGCCAGCATCCCGCCATGGACCGTATCGATGCCAGCCTGATCGCCCTGCGCCGCATCCTGCGGGCCACGGACCTGTTCGGCCGCGAACTGGCGCAGTCCGTCGGGCTGTCGGCCGCACAGTTCCGCGTGTTGCAGATCGTTGCCGAAAATGACCATTGCACCGCTACGCAGATCGCCCGGCAGATGCGGATCACCCAGGCAACGGTGACATCGCTGGTCGACAAGCTCGTCCGTCACGGAATGGTTGTGCGAGAGCGGTCACAAACCGATCGCCGTCAGACGATTATCCTGACCACCGAAGAGGGCAAGCAGGCGATCGAGGACGCGCCCGACCCCCTTCAACAGCGTTTCGTACGCAAGTTCGAGGCGTTGGAGGATTGGGAACAGGCGGCCCTGATCGCAGCGCTGGAACGCGTGGCGGCAATGCTGGATGCCGAAGAATTGGACGCAGCCCCGGTTCTGGACACGGGTGAAATCCGGGAGCCCTCTTGAGGGCGGTCCATCGAGGTTCCTGTCAACCGCCATACCGCCGGTCTGTGCGCCATTGTCACCACGCAAGTTGTCACAGCCTTGTCGTGGCCGACGCGCGCAGCACCTGTATCGACCCAGCAAAAATCTGCTCATGCTTTAAGGAGGAAAATAGCAATGAGTATGACGATGGACGAGAGCATCAAAGGGTGGACAGCGAGCGGAAGACGGCGCTGGTTCTCGAGAAACTGGGCGTGAGTTTTCCGTGCGGTTCTATATCGATTTCCGCAGGTGTAAGGCCGACCGTGACGAAACGCTTGTATAACCAGACTTTGGCAACGTCTGCCGCGTCATCCGCCTCATACCATTTGCCGACATCCGCGCCTGTTTCGATCATCGCGGCGAAATCCGCTTCGGAGTCGTAGGCATATACCATCCCCTTCTTTTCAAATGCTTATAAGCAATGGCGGCACCAAGTATTCTCCCAAAAAACCGCTCGCAAATTGTGAGCTGGTCATTTGGATGATGCACTTTTGGTTCGTAGGAAATTCTGTCGATTGCTGGGCTAGCACCGCGGGAGCCAGAGCCAATCGAAGGAATGGGATTAGGCGGAGGTTCATACCTTGTCCTTCATTCTGAAAACCAAGGAACTGATCCAGGCTAAACACGTGAGTTTGGCACAGTTTCTGTGCAAGACCCATCCGGCAAAACCCAGGCCTTCTCCGGCACCCCGTTTCACCGGACTGCATTCGATGTCTCACATGCGGACTTTCCGGCCTCTCTCGCAGCTCATCAGTTTGTTTTCATCGACGCTTGAGGTTCAAAGTAGGTCTTCCGGAACCGGTTTGTCGTGGCCCGCCTGATCCCAGGCATGAGCCGCGATGGACCATCGACCCTCGGACTTCACCAGAAGGTAGCCGCTGATATCGTAGTTATTCTCAGTCCCGTTTTCTGTCAGCTCGGACATGGCCAGCACCACGGCGATGTTCCCAAAGCGCATGATCTTCATGCCACGCGTATGTTCCTCGAAGCTGTGCAGGTTTTTTCGTGCTACATTCTCCATCCTGTCGATGAAGGCTTCGAGTGTTCGAACCTGCACTGGTCGCGCCGCACCGCACAGGATTGCATCGGGCAGAAAGTCCTCCCTAAACTTATCCCAGTCGGGCAAACTGTCCTCTCCCCACTTCATCGGCTCAAAGTGATTGCCGATCAGAGCTCGAATTTCCTTTTCGTCGGTCATCGCTTGTCCTCCCAAATCTCAAATGCAAACTTCAAAACCCCGGGGTGTCATCTTTCGTCACAATACATCGCGCTTCTTTCGCAAGAAGGATAGCATTGCCTAGCCGGTCGCCCAAATTGCATTCGGCCGTTTACTGGAGGCTTGACGATCACCGTTCAAAGCAGTCGTTCACTGCAATGCATAGACGAACAGTTGGTGAAACGACCGCGACCGGGACAGGGTGGCCGCTGCGCCGACCATCATCCGGCGACCGAAAAGTGGTAGGCAGCGCAGGGTTGATGTAAGACCACACGTCCATCGACTGTTTCCGCGACACGCTCGTATGTAGCAGCCATTTCGGCAGCAACGGCATCATACGCCCGGGTTCGGTCAGGATCTGGCAATACTATCTTTTCCAGAAAGACCTCAAAGGTTGGATATTCGCGGGTCAGGACATATTCCCGTTTGTTCACGAGCTCAAAACCTCGATCACGGTCGAGCCCGTTCAACAACTGGTGCGATCTGGTCCGGACATGCGTTTCGTCTTCAACCATCCGGACGACGTCAAACATGGTTCCATAGGGGTATGGCTCTACAATATGTAGGCGCCCGGAACTCTTTAGAACTCGTCGAATTTCCCGAAAGGTGGCAGATTGAAAGTCGGACGGCACGTGATGAAGCGAGAAAAACATCCCGACCAAGTCAGCAGCGCCCGAGCTTAGCGGTAGTTTTTCAGCGGCGCCAAGTTTGACCTGGATGCTGCTCGGCAGGTTCTCCCTCGCCTTAGCGACTTTTCTGGGATCGATCTCGATTGCAGTGACCTTGGCGCCCACAGCATGCAATTGGCGTGAATAGATGCCGTCACCTGCCCCAACATCGACAACGTGAACCCCTTGCAGCGGGTACAAAGATTTTAGGTGTTCGATATGGGACATCATTGCCTTTTGGAGTGGCATCTGGGTTTTGATACGATAGCACGAAAGCGGTATTTTGTCTGCTAGGGTCAGGATTCATAACCAATAGATGACGGTCGCGGCGAGGGCGATGGCCGATAGGAACACCTCGGGGCATCGGTCATAGCGGGTCGC
>NZ_FMZV01000009.1 GCF_900101475.1 Ruegeria marina
GATGTACATCGTTCCAAAAGAAACGTTGCACGCTCAAACAGTGAAGCTGACACTGGATCATCGGGCCAAAACCCTACCAGTGCGATATACAGACATTCGCTCGTCGAAACGAACCAAACCGCCCGCATATCTCTTCAGTCATCCATCAATGTCAAACAACACTGCATCCCGAAGGCCAAAAACAAGACCGTTGCGCCAATACCTCAGCGCGCCCGCCCCGATCATCCCTCGAATGCCGCCGTCTCTCCAGCGCGTCCGGCCCTCTCTCAGACCACCAACAGCACCTCAGCGCCGCCGGTGAGGGGCTATCTACGTCTTCTCTCAATCAGCCGCAAGGGCCTTTTTGCAAAAAGTTCACAAAATGCTCGAATTATATTTTAAGTTATTTATTTCAAATACTTATAAGGTATCTTCCTGCTTTTTCCACTGGAATTGCATCGGCCTAGGCAAGGCAATGCCGGAGAACTTGCTGCAACTCTACGGCGGTCCATCAACATCTTGTAGCGCGCAGACATAGATCCACAATTTGCCCGATATTTCAGCACCCGACTCGCGGCAGAGTGCGAGTGTGAAAAAGCTGGCAGCTTTGTCTTGAATGAAACGAATCCATCTGAGTCGATCGCAAACTCGATATCTCTGACGTCCTGGACGCACCGAGACGAGGTTCAGTGAAGGCAAAACGACAGTAACCAGACGCTCCAAGAGGGTCGCAGCGACGGTTCTCGCACACCGTCGCCACATTGATTTGATCAAGAGGCCCTCACCGGCATGCCAACCCGGCGTCGAACAGCAATCATCCTCTTGCACGAACAGCTCCTACCGTTTAAACGAACCTTCGCGTTGCCACTTTGGCCTGGCTGATAGAGCACGTCATTCCTCATTCGCGGATCTTCGCTGGAATGACATGCGAAATCAAACGGTAAAGGCAATGGAGAAGAACGACCAGGCCCTACGCAGGGTCCGGAAGGCCGCTGTAGCTCAGCTGGTAGAGCACGTCATTCGTAATTAGCGGGTCCGCTCGCAAACTGCGTTTGACACCAGTTGGTTAGGCGCGGCGCGCTGTAACTAGTAGGGCCATAGTAGGGCCGCGACAGAGAAGGATGCCGGTGTAGCTCAGCTGGTAGAGCACGTCATTCGTAATGATGGGGTCGGGGGTTCGAGTCCCTTCACCGGCACCATCCTTCTCGAGAAAAATCAAGACCTTGACGCTGAAACCCCAAAGCCATGCTGCCTTGGGGGGTTTGGTGTGCCCGTGAATGCTTGGCTCAACAGGTAGTTTCCGGGCGGGCTGACCGGCCGCTCATCGAAACTTCTTCGGTCTGGATCGAAACCTGCGCGTATTTTGACCTATCGCTTCGTGGTAAGATGCAACGCTGGCTAGCAGGGCACGAAGCTTGTTCGTTACCTCCACTGCCTCTAGGTTCAATCCTATTCCATTGGAGAGGACCATACGGAATGCCTATCGATGACATTCTGACTGTGAAAGAGCTCGCCGAGTATCTCAAGATCGCGGAGAAAACGGCGTATCGCTTCGCGTCCGATGGCAAAGTCCCGGGGTTTAAGGTGGGCAGTGCGTGGCGCTTTCGAAAAAGCGAGATCGAGCGCTGGATTTCTGAGCAGGAACAAAAACAAGAAGGGGGTCAAGAATGACAGGTCAGCAGCAACGGGACGAATTGCATCGCCAAATCTGGAGCATCGCAAATGAGGTGCGGGGGGCCGTAGATGGCTGGGACTTCAAGCAATTCGTGCTTGGCGCACTCTTCTACCGCTTCATCAGCGAGAACTTCACCAGCTATATCGAGGCCGGAGACGAGAGCGTTGACTATGCGAGCATGTCGGACACCGACATACCAGATGAAGTGAAAGTCGATGCCATCAAGACCAAGGGGTATTTCATCTACCCGAGCCAGTTGTTCGTGAACGTGGCGAAATCAGCCAGTACCAACGAAAGCCTGAACACCGACCTGGCCGCCATTTTCACTGCCATTGAATCTTCCGCCAGGGGCTACCCCTCAGAAGATGACATCCGAGGCCTCTTCGCCGATTTCGACACCACCAGCAATCGACTTGGCAACACGGTCAAGCAAAAGAACGAACGCCTGGCGAAGGTACTCAAGGGCGTAGCGGGCCTCCCCCTGAAATTCGAGGAGAGCGAAGGTGACCTCTTCGGCGATGCCTATGAGTTCCTGATCTCGAACTACGCAGCGAATGCTGGCAAGTCGGGTGGCGAATTTTTCACGCCACAGCATGTGTCCAAGCTGATTGCCCAACTGGCGATGCACAAGCAGACCAGCGTCAACAAGATCTACGATCCGGCCGCAGGCTCCGGCTCGCTGCTTCTACAAGCGAAAAAACACTTCGACGAGCACATCATCGAAGACGGCTTCTTCGGGCAGGAAATCAACTACACAACCTACAACCTCGCACGCATGAACATGTTCCTGCACAACATCAACTACGACAAGTTCAATATCCAGTACGGCAACACGCTCGAGGACCCCCACTTCGCCGATGAGAAGCCCTTCGATGCCATCGTGTCGAACCCGCCCTACTCCGTTCGGTGGAAGGGCTCAGATGACCCGACGTTGATCAATGATGACCGCTTTGCGCCCGCGGGTGTGCTGGCCCCGAAGTCCAAGGCCGATTTCGCCTTTGTCCTTCATGCGCTGCACTATCTGTCGGCCAAAGGTCGCGCCGCGATCGTGTGCTTCCCCGGTATTTTCTACCGCGGCGGTGCAGAGCAGAAGATCCGCAAATATCTGGTGGACAACAACTATGTCGAAACCGTAATCGCGCTTGCGCCGAACCTGTTTTTCGGAACCACCATTGCGGTGAACATCCTCGTGCTGGCTAAGAACAAGCCCGACACCAAGGTACAGTTCATCGATGCCACTGGTGCGGAATTTTTCAAGAAAGGCGTCAACATCAACATCATGCAAGACGAGCATATCGCTGCGATAGTCGAGATGTTCGACAAGAAGGACAATGTACCTCATGTAGCTGAAACAGTAGCTTACGACAGGATTGTAAACGGAGACTATAATTTGTCCGTAACTTCCTATGTGGAAGCGAAAAACACTCGCGAAGAAATCGACATATCAACATTAAATTCACAGTTGGAAACGACGGTATCCAGAATTAATGAATTGCGATCGGAGATCGACGCGATCATCGCGGAGATTGAGGCATGAACGAAGTCGACAGACTGATTTTCCAATATTGCCCCGATGGCATCAACTGGAAGAAGCTTGGCGACTTAGAAGACGCGGGAATAGTGAAGTTGGGTAGAGGTAAGGTCATCTCCAAATATGACTTGGCCAATTCTCCAGGCGAATATCCTGTCTATTCTTCTTCTGCGGTGGGTAGCGGAGAGTTTGGGCGCTACGGCGAATTTATGTTTGATGATGAGCGTATTAGTTGGTCCATCGACGGCGGTGGGCGTTTCTTTTACCGACACCCGCATAGATACTCGGTTACAAACGTTTGCGGATGGTTGAAGGTTGCCGATCAGAATATTCTGTCTACACGTTTTGTTTTCCACGCACTCTCAAATGCTTGGTCCAGAAAGTCTTTCGACTATACAAAAAAGGCCCACCCGTCTGTCATACGTGAAGAATACTTCATTCCTGTTCCCCACATAACTGTTCAACAAGAAATCGTCCGTATCCTGGACGCCTTAAAAGAGTTCAACGTCGAACTTAGTTCCGAGCTGACAACCGAGCTTAAGGCCCGCAGAAAGCAATACAACTATTATCGTGATCGACTTCTTATCCCGGGAAGTGGAGATGTCGAATGGAGAACCTTGGAAGAAATTGGCGAGTTCGTCCGAGGGAAGCGGTTCACGAAGGCCGACTATGTCGAAAATGGAATTCCCGCCATCCACTACGGTGAGATCTACACGCATTACGGTGTCTATGCCCATGAAACGCTGTCCAAAGTCAGAAGCAATATGGCCGACTCATTGCGATACGCCGAACCGAACGATGTCGTCATCGCCGGCGTCAGCGAGACGGTCGAAGACGTCGGCAAGGCTGTGGCGTGGCTCGGAGACGAAAAGGTGGCTATTCATGATGACAGCTACGCCTTTCGCCACAAGATGAACCCCAAGTTCATCGCGTATGCAATGCAAACGGACGCCTTCCATGATGAGAAGGCGAAACACGTCTCCAGCGGCAAGATCAAAAGGCTCCTGATTGATGGCATCAGGAAGGTCAGGCTGCCGGTGCCCTACCCGAATGACCCCGAGAAATCTCTGAAAGAGCAGGCCCGCATCGTCGCCATCCTCGACACGTTCGACACGCTGACCACCTCGCTTAGCGAAGGCCTGCCGCGCGAGATCAAGCTACGGCAGCAGCAGTATGAATATTACCGCGACCTTCTCCTGAGCTTCCCCAAGCCCGACGAGGCGGCGTAAATGAGCCAAACCCTCGAACAGATCGCAGAGCAGCTGCACGCGGCCGACAACAAGATTCAGCTTATCTACGCTTTCAACGGTACGGGGAAAACTCGTCTGTCCCGGGCTTTACGAGATCTCGTCGCCCCCAAGCCTGAAAACGGTGAGGAAGGAGAGCCCTCGCGCCAAAAAATCCTGTACTACAACGCTTTCACGGAAGACCTATTCTATTGGGACAATGATCTTCTGGGCGGCGGTGAGCCCAAACTAAAGATCCAGCCAAACTCCTTCACCGACTGGATTTTGAAGGAGCAGGGGCAAGATTTTAACATCATCACCAACTTCCAGCGCTACACGAACGACAAGCTGACACCGAGGTTCAACGCAGAGTACACGCGCCAAGACTTAGACGGAAAGGAGACGGTCGTTCCGGCATTCTCCGAAGTGACGTTCTCGCTTGGTACGGGCGGAGACGACCCAGCGGGCAACTTCAAGATCTCCAAGGGCGAGGAAAGCAACTTCATCTGGAGTGTTTTCTATACGCTACTGGAAGAGGTGATTTCCGTACTGAACGTCGCAGAACCAGAGGATCGAACAACCGATCAATTCAACCAGCTACGGTACATATTCATTGATGATCCCGTTAGTTCGCTGGACGAAAACCACCTGATAGAGCTGGCGGTAAACCTGGCGACCCTGGTTAAGGTCGCTCCTCAGCAGTTGAAATTTGTCATCACCACGCATAGCCCCCTATTTTACAATGTGTTGCACAACGAGCTTGGCCTGAAGAAACAGGGCAAGAAGGAAGGGTGCTACCTACTGGAACGATTTGAAGACGGAACTTTCAACCTGAATGTAAAGTACGGCGACTCAAATAAGAGTTTTTCCTACCACTTGCACCTAAAGAGAGTGTTGGAAGAGGCAATCGCCGAAAATAAGATCGAGCGCTACCACTTCACTCTCTTGCGCAATCTTTATGAAAAAACAGCCGGTTTCTTGGGGCACCGTGAATGGGGCGATCTTCTGGACACCGCACCAGGAGAAAAGCAAGCGTACCTGAACCGCATTATTCAATTTTCAAGCCACTCCAGGCTCTCCACCGAGGAAGTGCGTGACCCGACGGCGCCAGAGAAGCAGACGGTCAAGCTCCTTCTGGACAATCTGATCGATAACTACGGCTATTGGCGGCAGGACGAACAGAATGGTTGAGCACACGAAAACCATCGCGGAGACGAAGAACTTCATCGTCCTAGACAGGTACACCAAAGAGTGGGACGCCGCTGGACAATATCAGAGCGAAGACGACCTGGAGCGCGAGCTAGTTCAGGACCTCGTGAATCAAGGTTATGAGTTTCTTCCAGACCTCACGAACCCTGATGCGATGCTTGCGAACGTTCGGAGCCAGCTGGAGGAGCTGAACAGCGTCGACTTCTCGAATGACGAGTGGAAGCGCTTTGTCGAAACCTACTTGGACAGACCCAGTGACACCATCGTCGACAAGACCCGCAAGGTTCATGATGACTACATTCACGACTTTGTTTTTGATGATGGGCACATCCAGAACATCTACTTGTTCGACAAAGGAAACATCGCGCGAAACAAGCTGCAGGTGATCAAGCAGTTCGAGCAAGCCGGAACCCATGCCAATCGCTATGACGTGACGATCTTGGTTAACGGTCTGCCCTTGGTGCAAATCGAGCTGAAACGGCGCGGAGTGGCCATTCGCGAGGCGTTCAACCAAATTCACCGCTACAGCAAGGAGAGCTTCAACAGCGAAAACTCACTGTACAAGTTTCTGCAGCTTTTCGTGATTTCGAACGGCACAGACACGCGCTACTTTGCAAACACGACGAAGCGAAACAAGAACAGCTTTGACTTCACTATGAACTGGGCGAAGTCAGACAATAGCCTGATCAAGGACCTAAAGGACTTCACGGCGACCTTCCTGCAGAAGCGCACTGTGTTGAACGTCTTGTTACAATATTCCGTTTTCGATGCCAGTGATACGCTGTTGATAATGCGGCCCTATCAGATTGCCGCAACAGAGCGCATCCTGTGGAAGATCAAAAGCTCGTATGAAGCCAGAACCTGGAGCAAGCCGGAGAGCGGCGGCTTTATTTGGCACACCACGGGCTCTGGCAAAACGCTGACGAGTTTCAAGGCTGCCCGTTTGGCGACCGAGCTAGATTTCATCGATAAGGTTTTCTTTGTCGTTGATCGAAAGGATCTCGACTACCAAACAATGAAGGAATATCAGCGGTTTTCCCCTGACAGTGTCAACGGTTCCGATAGTACAGCTGGTCTCAAGCGCAACTTGGAAAAAGATGACAACAAGATCATTGTCACTACCATCCAGAAGCTCAATAATTTGATGAAAAGCGAAGGGGACTTGCCCGTCTATGAACGGCAAGTTGTATTGATTTTCGACGAGTGCCACCGCAGCCAGTTTGGCGAAGCCCAGAAGAACATTAAGAAGAAGTTCAAGCGATATTACCAGTTTGGCTTTACGGGGACCCCAATCTTTCCGGAGAACGCGCTCGGCTCCGAGACTACAGCAAGCGTGTTTGGACGCGAGCTGCATTCCTATGTGATTACGGATGCTATTCGTGACGAAAAAGTTCTGAAGTTTAAGGTGGATTATAATGATGTCCGACCAATGTTTAAGGACATTGAAACCGAGCAGGATGAGAGAAAGCTTAGCGCCGCAGAAAATAAGTACGCGCTACTCCACCCAGAACGTATCAGGGAAGTATCACAATACATTCTGCGCAATTACCGTCAAAAGACACACCGGATGCAAGCCGGCAACAGCGGCTTCAATGCCATGTTCGCTGTTAGCAGTGTAGATGCTGCAAAACTCTATTATGAGACGTTGAACGCGCTGCAAGCGGGCAGTGACAAGCCATTAAGAATAGCAACGATCTTCTCTTTTGCAGCGAACGAGGAGCAGAGCGCAGTCGGCGATATTCTGGATGAAAGCTTTGACGTGTCTGCTATGAATAGTAGCGCGAAGGAGTTTCTTAGCGCGGCGATTTCTGACTACAATACCTTTTTCAAGTCCAATTTCAGCGTGGATGGTAACGGCTTCCAGAATTACTATCGCGATTTGGCTAACCGCGTTCGATCTAAAGAAGTTGATCTGCTGATTGTGGTTGGAATGTTCCTTACCGGTTTTGACGCCCCGACGCTCAACACATTGTTTGTTGACAAGAATCTACGCTACCACGGTCTGTTGCAGGCCTTTTCCAGGACCAACCGAATTTACGATGCCACGAAGACGTTTGGGAATATCGTAGCATTCCGTGATCTCGAACAAGCCACCGTCGATGCGATTACGCTGTTTGGCGACAGTAATACAAAAAATGTAGTGCTAGAGAAAAGCTACAATGAATACATGAAAGGCTTTCAGGATCAGGAAACTGGTGACGCGCGTCGCGGGTTCATCAGTATCCTAAATGAACTTGAAGAGCGCTTTCCAAATCCAGATGAGATTTTCAGGGAAGAAGACAAGAAAGATTTTGCCAAACTCTTTGGAGAGTATCTGAGGGTCGAAAACGTTCTTCGAAATTATGATGAATTCTCTGCACTGAAGGCCTTTCAAGACGTTGATCGCAGCAATGCCGACGAGGTCAAAGCCTTTATGGAAGAGCACTATTTAAGTGACGATGACCTTCGTGAGTTGGGGGCAATAAAATTGCCGCCTGAGAGGAAGATTCAAGACTACAGATCTACCTACAACGACATTCGAGATTGGTTGCGCCGAGAGAAGTCGTCGGTCGAGAAGGAGCAGACCAACATCGATTGGGACGATATCGTCTTCGAGGTGGATCTGCTCAAGTCTCAGGAGATCAATCTAGACTATATCCTTGAGCTGATATTTGAAAAAAATAGGAAGGGTGCAGATAAGGGGGACCTGATTTCCGAAACTAGACGGATTATCCGCGCTAGCCTAGGTAACCGAGCGAAAGAAGGCCTGATTGTTGATTTCATCAACCAAACCGATCTCGATGAGCTTGACGACAAGGCAAGTGTAATTGACGCCTTTTTCGTCTTTGCCCAAGAAGAGCAGCGTCGTGAAGCTAAAGAGCTCATCGATTCCGAGGATCTAAATGTGGAAGCAGCAAAGCGCTATATCTCGACATCTATCAAGAGAGAGTTCGCTAGCGAGAACGGTGCGGATCTGAATGCCATTCTACCGAAGATGAGCCCACTGAACCCGAAGTTTCGATCTAAGAAGAGGACAGTATTTGAGAAAATCGCATCATTTGTAGAGAAATACAAAGGCGTCGGCGGACAGGTCTAGCTGCGTTGCGCTCTGCAGAAATGTCGCGTTGGTTCGTGTACCTGGTAACGGCTTAACTGCGACAACCATTTGAAAAAAAGATGACCTGCGTCTTCTACGACACCGAAACCACCGGCACGGACAACACGTTCGACCAGATTCTGCAGTTTGCAGCGATCCGGACGGACGACGACCTGAACGAGCTCGACCGCTTCGAAATCCGCTGCCGACTGCTGCCCCATGTCGTTCCGGCACCAGGCGCTCTGCTGGCCACGCGGGTGACGCCAGCGATGCTGATGGACCCCAGCCTGCCGACACATTACCAGGCTATGCTGACCATCGCCCAGAAGGTGCGAGAGTGGTCGCCGGCGATCTTCATCGGGTACAATACCCTCGCCTTCGACGAACCGCTGCTGCGGCAAGCATTCTATCAGACCCTGCAGCCGATCTACCTGACCAACACGAATGGCAATCAGCGGGCGGATGTGCTGCGCCTGGCACAGGCCACGGCAGCCCTGGCGCCCAACGCCATCACCGTGCCCATCAACCACAATGAGCGGCCCACCCTGAAGCTCGACATGTTGGCCCCGGCCAACGGGTTTGCTCATGAGAACGCCCATGATGCGCTGGCGGACGTTGAGGCGACCATCTTCATGGCCCGTCTGATCCGCGACCGCGCGCCGGCTGTCTGGGCGTCCCTGATGCCGCTGGTCGACAAGGCGGAAGTGCAGGCGCGGGTGCTGTCGGGTCAGCCGCTATGTCTCGTCCAGTACCACATGGGCCGTCCGACCGTGCTTCCGGTGGTGGGCTGCGGCCAGAGCCCCGACAATCCGACCATGCTCGGGGTCTTCGATCTGACCAAGGACCCCGAACCGATTCTGCGACTGGATGTCGACGGGTTGGTGAAGGCGATGCAAGGGCCCGATAGGGCCATAAGGATCGTCACGTCGAACAAGATGCCGGCAGTGGTGGAGATGTCGCTCGGGCCTGACTTTGGTATTACCTCTTCGGAGGTCGTCCGTAGAGCTTCGGATATCGCCCAGGACGGCCCTTTTGCCGCGCGGGTGGGGCAAGCCCTAGCCCAGCGCTACCCGCCCTGGCCGGCCGCTGAGGTGGTCGAGGCGCGGATGTATGAAGGGTTCCCCAGCCGGGCGGACGAAGGGCGCATGCAGGCTTTTCACGCGGCGACCTGGCCGGAGCGCGCGGAGATAGTCGAGACCCTCGAAGACGACCGCCTGCGCGAACTCGGGCGGCGCATCGTGTTTCTCGAACATCCGGAGGTGCTACGGCCCGAGCTTCGTCAGAGCCTTGAGACCTGGCTTCACAATCGGTTGCACGGCCGCGAAGGCGTGCAAGCGGGGCGTACTATCGGCGATGCAATGGCCGACATCGACGAGAGCGAGGATACTGGCGAAACATTCGCGGCCATAAGAACTTGGCTTGGAAGCAAGCATGAGGCCTAGCCCTGGCGTCACGTTGCGATCACTCGGCACCATTTCCAAGGCTTGATTGGTGCCACTTGGGTGCACTTGGACCCCGAAATGGGGTGTATGGGGTGTATGGGGTACAAGTAAGTAGGGAGAGCCGCGGCGAACCGAACAGTAGACCCAAAACGCCGGTATGCCCTAGCTCTCCCATATCATTCGGCCATCAAAATGGCGGGTCGAGTTTGTGGTCTTCCACCTCTTGCCACTCGAGCTCTTCGAATGTCCACGGCACAGGTAATCCGACGAACGCCTCAAACTGCCGGCGGCATATGCTGAGCTCTGGGAACTCGTAGCGGGTCGAGCGCCGACGTTCGTAGCCCGATGGGCCTCGCTCCATGAACACACCACTCTGAACCTTCGAGACGGTAGGAAAGATCCGGGAAACTTTCTGCCCAAACGCACTCTGCGGGACGTAGCGCGCTCGCTGATCGCGGTCACACATGTCGGCGTAGAGCGCCCGGATTGTCGTCTTTCCGGGCCCATTTCCGGGTGCGGATGGTTGAGGCAGCTCGCCCTCGTCGAGAAGTGCAAACAGGTATCGAACCTCCGGCCCAGCCGCGCGGAGCGCTTGCTCAAAGATGCCTTCGTTTTTGATCGTGCGCCGCGGATCAGGGCCCTTGGAAACATCGCGGTGCAAAAGGTCGAATAGCATCGCTTCGTGCCCACCATTTTCCATCTGTTCCACGATTGCCTGGAAATATGGCCGATCCTCTTTGTGTGTGTCATTCACGCGGAGCACCTGCCAGCGTCGATCTGCAAGGTCGGCGGGGACCACTGAATCCTCATTGGAGGCGACCATAAAGATAAGGCGGTTACGCACCAGCTCGGCATCGACGCCCTTCCGCTCGAAGAGGGTGTAGGGTTCGGTCATGCGCGTCTTGATGATGCCGGCCGAAGACCGATCGCCTCCAAACATACCTTCGTCGACAAACACAAACCGTTTCCCGAAGAAGTGACCGCTGAAGTTGCCTTGAACATGGGTCGCATGTGTGACCGTCAAGAAATGGCGCCCCCAAAGACGTCCATAGGCGTTGGCCACAATACCCTTCCCGACACCCGGCAATCCCATGAGAACCGGGGCGGTTCCAATGACGAGACCAGGCTGTTGAACGCCGACGGCCATCCAGTTGAAGAACCAGTCGCTGAGCTCAGAATCACCATCCGCCACGACGTTGCGTATGTGCGCCTGCATCAAGCCCCATTCACCCGGTCTAGGTTCCACGCCGAACCCGCTCCATACGTTCCATGTCGTTGCAGTTTGTCCCGGACGGCCCTCGGGGTCGAAGTCCAAGCGGTGTACGTGCGCTGCTAGAGGGTGGTTCATCCAGAGATCGACGACCTTGGGCCGTGTAAGATTCCCGTTGGCATCCTGCATCTCTATGCGATCCCAGGCGAAACGGTCCGCGAATGCCCCTTTCCCGACCATACGAACGACTTCAAGATCGTCGGGCGCCAGGTTCTTTTCGATGATCATCGTCGACTTGCCGCTGGTGTATATGGCGAATTGCGCATTCATACGCCGGATGTGGGGATGGCTCGGTCCGTTCCAGCCCCGCTGCTTCGCCACGTGAAAGACCGTCCCAATGGTCAAACTGCCATCCGGATTGAGGCTATCCCACACCTCGCGGCATGCGGCGCTGCCCTCATACTTGGCAGACTTGCTCGACCAATCATCCCAGATGTCGAATGCGTCATCGCCAAGGCTATGTTTCATGGCCAGGCCGAAATTGATCCACGTTTCGTAGTCATCTGACCCCACGACCTTCAGCGCCGCCTTCACCTCTTCCTCGTCGCCAGGCAGGGCATCGTTGCCGAAGCCCGAACCCGCGCCCGTCTGAAGGAGCGTCGTCCGTGCTGGTCTCGGGGGCGGTGGGGCTGTGAATACTTCCGAAACGTTAGGAGACAGCAGATCTTCCAATTCCGGCGGTTCAAATTCCAACCAATCAAGAGGTTGGAGATCATCGCCGAGAGGAACCGATGACCGGCTATAGGGAAGAGCTACGGCGTTGCCGTAACTTCCCTCCTTCACGCGATCATTCTTAGGAAAAACTTCGATCTCCTTCTTCTGGACGCCACCGGTGCCATGCTTAAAGCCCTGTGTCTCCAGCAGATGGCGCAGGAATTGTTTGACCAGCTTGGCTGACTGGGAAGCGTCCCAGACGATCCAAATATGCAATCCTGAACCGCCGCCCGAGCGACAACACAGCGGTTTAAGCCCGAGGCGCCGGAGCTCATCAACTATCGGCTGTGCTGCAGCCACCAAGACATCCCAACTGAGCGTCTTGTCGTGATCATCGAAGTCAAGAACCGCTGTGTAGGTCTGATCGTCGAACACCGCATAGCAGGCAATCGGTTGGGCACCGGTAAGGTGCCCAACAACTACTTCTGGTGTTACCGGTTCATCAACAAGGCGATACTTCTGCTTGCCCGTCTTCTGATACGCGGCATACGCGTCTTGCCGGACTTTCGAAACGATACCTGCGACAAGGTCAAACCGGCGCTGCTTCAGATACTCTTTGTCAGCCATTGGCGCCTCCGAGAATGAAGGCGTCGAGATCAGACCGCCAATAACGGATGGCTTTGCTGCCGATCCGAACGCAACCCGGTCCAATACCCTTGGACCTCCATTTCTCCAACGTGTAGGGGCTGAGTCCGAGGTACTTTGCTGCTTCTTTTGTGTTCAGCAGCACGTCTTCATGAGAACGCATAACGGCGCTCCTTCTGATTCTTGAGCGTCGGCTCATGCACGGATACGCCACTACCCGTAAGCCACTGCTCGAGTTTCAAAGGATGCCAAAAGGGCGATCGGCCGTCGTTGATCGGTCGTCGGTACTAGACGGGTTCGCCGGGGGTTTCACCCGATGCTGCGGCACCTCTTTGAGGTGTACCCCGCACGCCACGTCCCAGGATGTCCCGGGTGCAGGCCTGTCAACTCCCACAATTCCTCAAGTATATCAGGGCAAAGCGGCAATCAAGCTTTCTAGCCGTCTAATTTACTTGGAAGGTCTTGGATCAAGCCGCACCACTAGCCAGCTCTGCGCTCTGCATGTTCTTCTGCTGCGGCGACACTCTTCAGTATCTTGGCCGCCACCAGCGACACAGGTCCGCGCAACCGTTCAAGATCACTGACAATGTAACCAGCCGTGACGTCACCCGACAGCCGGTGGTTAAGGAGCCGCTTCAAGGCGTAATGCGGAATGTCCAGGCTTTCCGCGATAGTAATAAAAGTTCGGCGCAGGTCGTGCAGCGTGAAACTGACGCCACTCCGTTCCGTGACGCGCGCGGTGAATTTCTTGGTCTCGACGATATGGCCTTTCTTGCCCGAACTCGGGAAGACCCAGGGCGATCGACCAACCTGCTTTTTCCGGTTGCGCATCAGGGTCACCAGATAGTCGGCCAACGGCAGGTCGAGAGGATCACCGTTCTTGGTCCTGGGGATATGCAACGCGCGCTCTTCCAGGTTCACTTGCTCCCAGCGCAAGGCGGCGATCTCATTCCGCCGCATGCCGGTAAACAGCGCGATCAGCAGGAAGTCGCGCGCGTAGTCGGGCTCTTCCATCACCGCCGCCCACCAAGCCGGCAGATCATTTGCAGAGACTGCACCACGCCGGCGCCGCTCCGGGTACCAGGCGCGTGCCTGGGTCAGGATATTGACCGGGTTCGGCGGGAATTCGTCATGCGCCGCGGCCGTTACATTATAGACCGACCGCAGGTGCCGCATGACATTGTTCGCAGTGACTTCGCCGTGTTCCTTGGCAATGCGCTGATGGCGTTTGAGCACCATCTGACGGGTGATGCTGGTGACCGACGAGCGTTTCCAGTCCTTCAAGTACAGGTCTGCAGTACGCTGGTAGCTTTCGCGGGTACTGTCCGCGAGACTGCTGCGGGTTTCAAAGAAGCGATCAAAGGCTTGGCCGAGGGTCAGACTTTCCTGCGCGATCCGCCGCTTTTCAGCATTGGGGTCCACGCCGGCTGCCATCTCGCTTAAGATGCCCAGCGCTCGCTTGCGCGCTTCATCCACCGGTACGGCGTCAGCACGGCCGATGGTTACGCGGCGTGTACGACCTGCCACCTGACCTTCAACATAGAAGACCTTTGACTGAGCTCCGACACGGACTCCGAACCCGCGGAGTAGCTCGTCACGGTAAAGGACTTGGCCCTTGTGGGGATGAGGCAGCGCCTCAACGGCGCGTTTGGTGAAACGAAGTGATGGCATTGAGACCTCCTGTGGCCTCAACTCAACTTAAGCATGAAATCTCGAAAAAACAATCATTATCAGATACTTATCTTGTATCATCTGGCGCCATCCTACGTGCGCGCGCATGAGCAAAGGCCTGCAGGATCACCGGGTATAGAGTTAGCTTCCTCGAACGTGTCTTCGGAGCCGACACTGGCTGGTGCTGTTCCAGACCCGTGCAGATGGTTCCAAGTAGGTCGGCAGAGACGGTAGACCAAGAGAGGCCTGAGGCGCCTTCACGTCCATCGCCGTGCATGGGGCGGGGTCACCGCCTAACCGCCTTTTTTCAAACGAAAAGCGCGGCTAAGGTGTTTGAGAGAACCGCGAAAGGAATAAGCGGGAAACGAGATTCTTGAGGACGTGTTGAGGCGATGGCAGACATTAAGCTTTTCAAGCTCGGGGCGAATTCGGTCGACGAACTCGATGGCCGGGCAGTGGCACTCGAAAAGTCACTGCAGGATATCTTTGAGCGAAATTTGGAGCCGCTGTTGGGGGTCCGCTTTCTGGCGTCCGAATACCGAACGTCCAATCGCGGCCGCATGGACACGCTTGGCATCGACGAAAACAACTGTCCCGTCATCATCGAGTACAAGCGCAGCACAAACGAAAACGTCATCAACCAAGGTTTGTTCTACCTCGACTGGTTGATGGACCATCAGGCCGATTTTCGGATCCTGGTGATGGACACTCTGGGCAAGGAGGTCTCCGATCAGATCGAGTGGTCAGCGCCGCGTTTGATTTGCATCGCCGGGGATTTCACCAAGTACGACACACATGCCGTCAATCAGATGAACCGCAACATCGAGCTGATCCGATACCTGCGCTTTGGCGACGATCTTTTGCTCCTAGAGCAGCTGACTGCAGCATCGGCCGAGCCGACGAAAACCACCTTACCCGACAACGGCAAGCCGAAGCCCGGCAACACGGTGTACAAGACTGCAAGCGAATATCTGGCGCAGAGCGACCAGGGGCTGAAGGACCGTTTTGAAGCGGTAAGGGCCTATCTCCTGGCACTAGGGGACGACGTTCAGGAGAAAACCCTTAAGTTCTATTTTGCGTTTCGGCGGATCAAGAACTTCGCCTGCGTCGAGGTTCGGCCTCAGACCGGCAAGGTGCTGGTCTACTTGAAGGTTAATCCGGACACCGTAGACCTGCAGGACGGGTTCACACGCGATGTTCGAAAGATCGGTCACTTCGGCACCGGCGACCTTGAAGTAACGATTTCAAGTGAAGCCGATTTCGAGCGAGCTAAACCGCTGTTCGACGCCAGCTACGAGGCCTCATGAGGCCCTGCCAGAATTCCTGACCGGAAAATAGAAAACGGGCCGGTCGATGCCGGCCCGTAATCTTTTGCGATCTTCTGTCCTGCGGGTGAGCCGCGTGTCAGATGGCGAGTCCTGTGATTTCTCCCAGGGCCTTGAACAGGCCGTGGAAGTCCACGTGACCAGGACGATACCAGTAGTGAGAGCCGTCATTGCGGGTCGCGTAGCGAAAACCCAACTCTCGAAGGCGCTCAACGCTGATCCGCCCAGCAACTGCGGACGCGAGGATGTACTGACCGCACCGATCCGTGCTGAGGCCACCGAGCTGTCCAATGCGCTCGTGGAAGATCATCACCTGGACGGCGCCCGACACTACGTAAAGGCCATCGACCAATTGCAGGGCTTCAACCGCGTCAAGTGCCGAAGAGTCCAGTCGAGTTATGGCTAGGCCGTTTGGATTGAGATGAAACATTGGTTTCCCTTTCCTGTTTCAGGTCTGCGTTACCCAGGAAGCGAACGGCCGCCCGCGGGATGTGTGTCTCGCAACGAGCGTCCATTTAACCTTGGTGTTTTTCACCGGACATCGGACTGGGGCATTGGTCAAGTCACTGACAAAAAACATTTTTTCTTGTCCAGCATGGTCCGGCTTAAGCTGGCTCTGTCCGGGAAAGCTACAGAAGAATGCTGTTCCAAGATCCTTCGAACTAGCGACCTGAGACGGTCATACAGCGAACCGATTCGCGGGTTGGGAAGAACTCAAAGAAAGCTTCAGCGGGTTAAGATCATTCATCGCACCTGTTTCTAACTGGCTCGGAGACAACAGCGAGAGAGCGCGGACCGGGAGCGCGCAATCAGCCCCGGGACCGAAGAGCCGTGCATGGGGTTGGGTGTGCCGAGTTTTGACGCCAGTGCCACTGGCTCAACAGTTGTTTAAAAGCGCCAACATGCTTCGGTGCGGACCGCTGAAAGATGACCTTGTTCGAGACTTTACCCGATCCTGGCCGAAGGGCATGGTCAGAACTCGAAGTGTACTGGGGTCTTGAAAAGGTCATTCATGTCTGTCTCCGAAGCCATCGAATTTGTCTGCGACGTCTTCTTCGATCCAACGATCGAGCACCCAGCTTGCGACGAAAAAGTACGGAACATTGCTAGAAATTACCGAGCCTGGGCACGTGCATTCACACACACTGGGAATATGTATGACTTTCTCAAATTCCTGGAAGGTGCCTCCGACACGGTAGTGTTCTCTAACCAATCGCGCCTCGGACTGAAGACAATTACTGAACTGATCTCTGATTTCGAGATGAGATTTGCCAACGAACTAGCTGACCGCCTTGATGCAGACGGGTTGCAAGTTGGAGAGACGTACCCAACGCATATGATACACGCCATATGCGGCAGCTATGACCTCAGAAGTGGTGGAATTCTGCCCGTACTCGGTAATGACGGAGAAGCAGAGTTCGTTGCAATAAAGGCCACCCTCAGTGGTGGCACCTATCCTAATGAATGGCTCGAGCGAGGCCGAAAGCTGAAATACTTCATGAAGGCAATAAGCGGGACCTTTAAAGAGACCTATCAGGACAACGCTGCGATCATCAACAATCCCCAAAACCCAGTTCTCGTCTTTGTGCGCGATACAGATAAAGAGAAATTTACCTACTGGGGTCGCTTCTTCCCGTTTGCAATTCACACGGAAACTGACGGCTCGAAATGGTTTGAGCTGGTCGATTGGTCAAACGGCTTGGGCGAGCTTCCGGCCATGAGTGCGGCGCAAACATCCCTGGATGAACAAGTTCAACAGTCGATGAAACTTGACCCAGAGGCGCGGCGGAAGCGCCTCGCTTCAGCTCCACGGCAGCCGGAGAAGCAAAAGGCGACAACAACGATATTCAAGCGAAACCCAGACGTTATCGCGGAGGTGCTATTCCGCGCCAATGGCATCTGCGAAGCATGTCATGAACCAGCCCCATTCGACCGCCTGTCTGATGGGACGCCTTACCTCGAAGTCCACCACAAGATACCACTTGCAAAGGATGGCGCTGACACGGTTGAGAACGCCGTTGCGCTTTGCCCAAACTGCCATCGTCGCGAGCACTCCGGACCGGCCGTTTGGCCCCATTGAGCCGTTGATAGGAAACCCTATGCCGGCCGCATTCCTGGAGCTTGGACCAAAATCATCAAGCGCAACCATCCTGTTTGCACACGGCGCCGGTGCGCCAATGGACTCTTCTGTGATGACAGCAATCGCGGATGCATTGGCTGAACAGAGTCTAAGAGTTGTTCGTTTTGAATTCTCCTACATGGCTGCCCGCCGAACTGAAGGCACCCGGAAACCCCCGCCACGCGCTGAAAAGCTGAACTCAGAGTATCTAGCCGCAATCGAAGCGCTGCAAGTTGATGGTCCGCTGATCATAGGCGGAAAATCCATGGGCGGGCGCGTTGCTAGTATGATTGCGGATGAGCTGTTTGAAGCGCATCGCATCGCCGGGTTGCTCTGTGTGGGCTATCCATTTCACCCGATTGGGAAACCTGAAAAACTTCGCACTGAGCACCTAAAACACCTGCGAAACCCAACACTGATCTGTCAGGGAACACGCGACCAGTTTGGCTCGAAGGATGAATTCAGCGAGTACGAGCTGTCATCGGCGATCCAGTTGCGTTGGTTTGAAGACGGCGATCACGATCTAAAGCCGCGCAAGCGCGTCTCAGGCCATACACATGCGGATCACATCACGTCTATGGGCGCGGCAGTTTCAGCCTGGGTCGAGGGTCTCGTTGGCTAAAGAGCACTAGGCGCGCCGTGTTTGCCGGGTTTGGTTGGGCCACCTGCAGTGCGCAAAACCAACATCTAACATAACGGACCTTGAGCACTGACGTCGTAGGCAAGCAAAGTTAGATATTTTTCAACTTAGCCGAGTTGGAGGCAGAATCTTTTTTCAGACGTATTTTTTAGTGATTTCTCAACTCGCTACCGCTTCTAAGGAAGTAGAAACAGCTTCAGGGTTCTTATCAATCACGGTGAGCAATATCCGTGCAGTACGGTCAGGCGCTCGACGTTCCTGTTCCCAATCACGTACAGCGGAAGGAGCAAGCCCAAAGGTCTCAGCGAAGCGCTTTTGCGACATCTTCTTCCGCTTTCTGATTGCAGCCACATCAACTCTTTCAGGAACGTGAACGAATGCAGGCTTCGCATTGCCCTCTGCAATTTGCAGTGCCTCTTGCGCGCTTTTGATCAGCTCTTCGCCAAACGTTGACATCTTAGTCTCCTAGATAGCTACAGCCAGTTACTTGCGTTTGGCCGCCAGTTTCGTGCTCTTCCGGTATGCATCCGCGACAAGTGGCAAAATCTTCTTCAGTTCGTTCTTTTCAGCCTGCGAAATATTATCTTTCTGCGACTTCGCGTAGACAGCGAGTAAGAATACTGGAACATCATTGCCACCCCAGTAATGTATTGTTCTCCACCCACCACTCTTTCCGCCGCCTGGCGCCGGGTGCCTCAACTTCCTTGCGCCACCGGTCCCAGAAATTATGTCTCCGGCTTGCGGATCACTCGCGATACGATCACATATCTCCTTCATCTCGTCCTCACTGATGCCAGCCTTGCGGGCTTGGGCTTCGAACGTTGGAGTAGCAGCTAGACAGTGCGGCGGCAGTGAGTACGTCATGTCATATACGGCATTGCCGCACCTTTTGCAAGTGGGAAGTACGGCATTGCCGTATGAGCCGCGATGTGACAAGTGCAGTCTCTCGACTACGAAGGTAAAGCAAAAAAACCACAAAGGACA
The DNA here is from genome assembly GCF_900101475.1 of Ruegeria marina. GTDB lineage: Bacteria > Pseudomonadota > Alphaproteobacteria > Rhodobacterales > Rhodobacteraceae > Ruegeria_B > Ruegeria_B marina. The sequence continues at coordinate 19,447 of NZ_FMZV01000009.1, forward strand.
AGATCTTGGTCGCTTTTGCGATCCAACAAACGTCGAGGATCGAAAAAGGGATCAGCTCTTGGAGCAGCTAGTCAGAAAATAGATTCTCTTCGCCTACAAGTGCAGAGGGGTCGATCGAGTTCTTTGCTGTCGGTAAGGAGCTATCAAAGTTGTAGATTCTCGAAATGCGACTACCGTCCCAATGAAACCTATAATGCTCGCATTGGATGGCGCGATCCAAAACGTCCCCGTTGAGTACCACGACACGAGTTCCTGAGGGTCTTTCATTGGAATGGAACAACACGCCGTCGAAACGGATCTCTTCTTCCAGGGACAGGATCTGTTGTCCCAGTTCTCGGTAATTCAGTTCAGCCTGAGCTAGTGTTAAGCCTCGCGCATCGATAAACCGGCCAAGCACTTTCCGCTTAAGCATTCGCATATCCAGCCCAATCGCATCTTCATGAGTTCGGCCCAAAAATGCTTCTCGCTTAGCGACGGCAACCGCTAGCGCCGTTTGTATGTCTCCCGACATCTCCAGGCACCTGAGAGAACTAGGGAAGAGTGTAGTGCCCTCAGGATTTGGGTACGTAAACGGTGCCAAATTCCAGTTCTGCAACTTTGGAGATTGGTCGTCGACATACCCGTCAGGCCGATGAGAAAGCCTTTCCTTGGCCCGCAGCCTGGGGTTGGTAAGGCTTTCAATGTCTGCAACCTCTTGGGTACTGGTTACTGACAGTCGATCAAAGAGTTCCACCGGCGGGAATCGCGACGGTATCAGAAGGAAAAAATCGTCATTTATGTCACGAAGTGGAAGATCAGCCGCCACGTTGGGCATTCACATACTCCCTGACACGATAGATATCTGCGACCTGTCCACCCAGCATAACTTCCAGTGCCGACTGATCGCCGAAGTACCTGTTCTTCCGCTTAATCCAGTTATCGGCAGCCTTGGGGTCCGGCAAAAGTATCTCTAAAGCTTTATAAATGCTCAATAAATGCGAAATCCTTTCGACGGCATCATTTGGCAAGTTTCCTCCGGACTTCTTCCATTTGAAAAACGTAGAGCGCCCCGGCGTTCCAAGCAGGGTGATCTGCTCATCTGTAGATAGCTCCCAAGCATCCGACAGTTTTGAGAATGCTTCCATGGCGGCTTGAATCCTATCTCCGCCCGTGGCCGCAGCCGACCCGGGTCCTGATTGTGGCATAGATATGGCCTCCCAGTCCAAAAATAGACTTGACGTCTTGTTTAGTCCAAATGTAGATTGTCCACATCGGGACTCTTCTGGATTATCAGTCCAGATTTCTCGAAATGCAAGTGAAACCAGCCGCTGCGGCAATATCGAGCAAAGGAATGCTGCCATGACTACTGAACAAATCGAATACGAAGACCTGATGACCACACTGAAATCGGGCCGCAAGCCCCGCGATCACGGGCCCTATAAGGTGAAGGTCGGCGACAACAACCTGAACTTCATCGACGCCGTCATCGACGATCCGAAACCCACGGGCCGTCAGGTCATCGAGGCTGCCGGTTTCCGCAAAGCTGAAGAACATCTGGTGTTTCAGGTGCTGCGCAACGGCGAACTTGAGGAACTGCGCCTTGAGGAAACCACGGATCTGCGCTCCGGCCAGGTCGAGCGGTTCCTGGTATTTTCGAGCGCGGAGTCCTTCCGCTTCGACATCGACGGTAAGCGCCTCGAGTGGGGCCATAAGGTCATCAGCGGGCGCGTACTCAAGAAGCTTGCCGGGGTCGATCCCGCCAAGTTCGCCGTCTGGCAGGTCATCCCCGGCAAGGACGACATCCTGGTCGAAGACACAGACCTCATCTGCCTCGCGGATGCAGGTTTGGAGCACTTCTTCACCGGCGTGCACCAGACCACGGAAGGGGATACGGTATGAGCATCCTCCCCCGCCAGGATCGCCGCTACCTCGAGGGTCGCGGCATGGCCTTTCGCGAGGTCGTCGAAGGCGCAAACAAGGGCGTGATCCTCACCGGGATCACGCTGCCGGAAGGCAAGTATCAGGTCGCCCAGGCGGATATCCTGATCCTGCTGCCACCCTCGTATCCCGAGGTCCCGCCCGACATGTTCTACGCCGTGCCGCATCTGAAGCTCGTTGCCGGCCAGCGTGAGCCCCGCTGCACGCAGGCACGCCAGGCGTTCGATGGCCAGACCTGGCAGCGCTGGTCTCGCCACAATAACCAGTGGCGTCCCGGCACTGACGGCATCTGGACCATGCTGAAGCGGGTCGAAGAGGCCCTGGAGGTAGCAGCATGAAGCGCAGCGACATCACTCTCCACGCCCGTCACCGCGACAAGCTGCAGGCGCTGCTCGCGCACCCCCGGGGGCACGAAGGCGCCGCCTACATGCTGCTCGGCAAGAGCGAGATCGCGCACGACCCCTGGGACCTCGAGCCGCGGACCCGCTACACCTCCTATGAGGTCATCGCGATCCCGCAGGAAGACCGGGTCGATGCCAGCGACAAGCATGTCACCTGGAACACCAACTCCTTCGCCCAGCTCTGCCGCCGGGCGAAGGAAGAAGACCTGGTGCCGGCGATCGTTCACAGTCACCCGGGCGGCTTCGATGGTTTCTCGACCCAGGACGATCGCAACGAGCGCGACCTCTTCACCATGGCCCGGAACCGGAACGGTGCCGGGACGCGCCTGGTGAGCGTTGTGCAGGTCGGCGACAGCCTCTATCGGGCGCGGGTCTGGGAAGACAACGTTGTACCCCTGCCCTGTCATCGCGTCACCGTCGTCGGTACCCGGATCGAGGTCCATTCGACCGAGGTGCCGGCTCCGTCGGAAGCCTTGGCTCGGCAGGCACTGGCCTTCGGGCCCGAGGTCAACGGCCTCCTCCAACAGCTATCCGTTGCCGTCGTCGGGTGCGGTGGAACCGGCAGCCCGGTAATCCAACTCCTCGCCCGCCTAGGCGTGGGGCGCCTCGTTATCATAGACGAGGACGTGGTCGAGCATTCCAACCTGAACCGCCTGCAAGGCGCGACCCGGGAGGATGCCGACAACGCGGTGCCCAAAGTCGACGTCATGGCGCGTGAGGTGACAAGGATGGGTCTTGACGTCGAGATCCGGTCGATGAACGGCTGGGTGGATGCACCGCATATCCGTGACGCGCTGAAGTCCTGCGATGTCATCTTCGGATGCACGGACGATCACGCCGGCCGCCTCTACCTGAACCGCGTCGCGCAGTTCTATCTGATCCCGGTCATCGATGTCGGGCTGGTCCTGATGCCACGTGACGATGGTGAGTCCGGCCTCCTCGAGATGGCCGCGAGGGTCAGCGTGCTGTTTCCCACATCGGCGTGTCACGGCTGCCGCGGCACGGTCGATCGCGTCAGGGCTCGCGAGGAGGATCTCCAGCGATCGGACCCCACGGAATATGAACGGCAAAAGACCGAGGCCTACGTTCGCGGCGGAGGCAATCCGGCACCGGCCGTGGTTACCTTCACCTCCGAGGCGGCCACCATGGCGGTGAACGAACTCCTTGCTGGTCTCGTCGACTTCCGCGGCGGCGGTGGATGGGAATGGCAACGCTATCGCAAGCTCGACAAGGGCTTCGAGCGTTCGCAGGCGGCGCAGCCCCGGCCGGACTGCCCGGTCTGTGGCAGCGAGGAATACTGGGGCCTCGGCGACGTCGACCCCTTCCTGGATCGTATCGGGTAAGTGGCATTATGATGATCGACATAATGCGGAAGAGCCTCGAGCTCTTCCGTCTCATTCCGCGAAGTGACCTGGTCGCCAGGGTAACACCGACACACCCGACGCCAGATCAGATCGTGCCGGGGGAGATGATTATCGTCCGCGACGTCGTCGACAAGTGGGCCTGTTTCCAATGTCCCGGTGGGTGCGGCGAGACCATCAAGCTGTCCCTCGGTAAGAACCGAAGGCCCAGGTGGACTGCTGTCCCGGATTGGCTAAAACGGCCAACGATCTCGCCTTCGGTCCGGCAGACGAACGAATGTCGGTGTCACTTTTGGATCCGGCAAGGTCGGATCGACTGGTGCAAAGGCAGCCCACAAAAAACCACGCGTAGCACTTGATACGGTGCTCCTAGAGTTTCCTAAGACACATACCAGTACGCCACGCTTTGCTCTTTGTCGGACAGCTGGATCACAACCGCAGTTTAATAGGGGATTAGTAGGGAATGTACGTCAAACGTTCTCCGGCTCTGTCCGGCTCCGTCCAAGAGCGCGGGTTAAAATAGTGATTTAATCGTAATGAGTTATAGGGCCTAGGCGGGCCTGGTCCGGTCACGTACAACATATGGACGGCAAAATTCGTAATGATGGGGTCGGGGGTTCGAGTCCCTTCAGCGGCACCAGTTCTTCTTAAAAACAGCAAATTGCCTGATTTTCAACGAAAACCGGCCCTGTTCTGAACCTGCCTGTACTGTGGGAATGAGTGCGCCGGCAGGAGAAGGCACGACTTGCGTTCGATCCAATCCCGAACGGCGCCATCAACTTCAGACAGAACTGGATCGCGGCGGGTTCTTCACTCTCGATGATTCCACTTGCCGGGATCCTTCCTGCCACAACCAGCACGGCAAGCAGGTTGCGTTGAACAACAGAGGCTACCTGCGCTCGACGTCTTCGCCCGCTTCGGAGGCAGAGTCCTGAATATCGTCCGATTCGACCATCTCCGGATCGGTTTCCGCTGCGGGCTCGGCCAGGTCTTCGCGGCTGCCCGCAGAACCGACGATCAGCGGCAGCAGGTTGGCCGCCGTGACCGCAGCGATTTCCGGCGTCTGGGGCGCTGACCATGTCAGCGTATCGAATGCGTTGCAGTTTTCGCAGATCGGCGCCCATTCTGCATGAACGTGACGACAATTCTCACAGACCCATTGCGGTCCACGCGGTGCGGTCAGCGCTCGGGCCAACCATCCCTGCACCACGGCGTCCGAAGCGCCTTCTCCGCGCTCGATCGCAGCCATCAAAGTGTATGCGCGCGCGTCCGGTTGCCGATCCAGCAAATTGCTCAGCGCCCGACGGGCTTCGGGGAAATCTTCTGCCACGATGTTGAGTTCCGCCATCATCAGCCGGGTTTCGGCGTGGTCCGGATGGACCTTTGCCAGGGCGGAAAAGCGTTTGACGCGTTCGGCGGGCGACTCGTCGGGTGCGATCTCGGCAAAGGCATGCGCCAGATCGGGGTGTGGACGCACCTGCCAGGCCTTGGTCAGGATCTTGGCGGCATTCCGGGGTTTGCCCTTGGCGATATGCGCACGGGCGGCCATTGTTGCGGCGGGAATCAAGTCCGGCGAAAGCCGGTTGGCCTCGATCGCGCGTTCCTGCTGATCCATGGATGCATTGTCCGCCAGCAGGTCCTTTGCCTCGGACAGGGCCAGAATAGCATCGCGCCGCTTGTAGACATCGCGAGGCAATGTGCCGGTCCTGAGCTTGGTGCCCAGCGTCGTTCTCGCGCCGGCCCAATCCTGAGCCCGCGTCTGAAGTTGCAACAGGACGTCTTGTGTTTCTTCGTGCTTGGGCCTGAGCGCCAAAGCCTTTTCGGCCAGTTTGCGCGCGGTCTCCTCGTCTCCTTCCGCGATCTTCTGCTTCATGATTCCCCGGACGCCGACAAACCGGGTGGACTGATTCCCGATCAGCTTGCGATACGTCTCGGATGCCTTCCTTGTATCGCCGGTCAACTCTGCGGCCTGGGCTACCAAAAGATCGGTCAGTTCAGGCTTTTGCAGGAGCTTTTCCGCACGGGCGGCCTTGGCCATTGCCAGACGCGCCTCGCCCGACGCCAGCGCCATGAGCCCTTCGGACAGCGCCTGGTAACCGCGTCTTTCCCGGCCCCTGTCGAAAAACCGGGACAGGGCGGTTTCGTCCCCGTTGAGGAATTTGAGCGTCGCCACCAGCAATGACAACAGTTTGAAGAACAGCCATACCAAGCAAACCAGAACAGCAAACCCGATAACCGATTGCAGCGGGCCAAGGGTGTATTCCATTCCCGACACCGTGATCTGAACACCACCGCTGGTTTCCATGAGGAACCCCGCACCCAATGCCAGCAGGGCTACAATCGCGACAAAAACCAGGATCTTGAGCAATGACCACAGCATGGGCTGTCCTTCAGTTCGTGTTCAGACTTTGTGCAAGCGAGTCCGCGGCCGATAGAGCCTCGTGCCTTGTGCGGGCCTGCGCCATCCAATCCGCCATGGCGCTCTGGGCCGGTTCCGGCAGGGAGGCCAGAAGGGCAAGCGCAGTTGAAAGATCCCCGGCAGTAACTGCAGCCTCGGCGCGGGACAAAACCGCGTCGGGGTCATCACCTTCCTTCGGGACGACCGACCGGGCTCCGGTCTGGCGCTCAAGGAATGCCAGGAAACCCGTTCCCTTGCTTGTTTCGCGCAGATCCGCCAAGGCGGTGCGGGCGGCGGCGGGAAAGGCCGCCCTGAGTTCCGCCAGCGTGGCCACTCCATCTGCCGCGGGCGCGGTCAACTGCTCAGGCGCCTCGACGCCTGACAGGTCCAGCTGTTCGAGAATGTCGCCATATGGTGCGCCACCCTCCAGTTCGGTACGCAGCCGGGTCATCAATCCCCGAACTGCCGCAGCCCGGGCATCCGCCGCTGCGCTGGCTTTCAGCGCCTGAGCGTCCGCGACCATTTTTTCGACTTCTGCCCTCTGCTCTGCCAATGCATTACGCATACGGGTCAGTTCGGCCTCGTATGCCGCCACTGCCTGAGGCGAAGCAGCTTCGGTAACAGGTCGTTTTTCCAGCTCGGTCAACCGCTCGGTCAATGCGGCAACAGCCGCAGTCTGGTCATCGTTTAGGGCCGCTTGCCGTTCCGAGGCGGTCGTCAATACCTGAGTCAAGTCCGCAATCTGGCTTTCCAACCCGGAAACATCGGGGATCTCCAGGTTTTCAAGCGCCGAATTCAGTTCGGCCAGAGAGTTTTCCCGCGCCGACAGGCGCGTATCGAAATCGGCCAAGGCTTCTTCGACGTTCACCGAACGCCATGCAGGTGGAAGGAACGAGTCGAGAAATTCCGCCCGTCCCGCAAAAAATCCGAGAACAGCCGCCAACGCGCCGCCCAAAAGGGCAGCGCCGAATCCTCCACGACGCTGGGGGGCAGCCGGAACGGCTTCGGCTTCGGCTTCGGCTTCGGCTTCGGCTTCGGCTTCGGACAAGACCTGTTCGGCCTCTTGTCCGGCGTCAATCACCGCTTCGCTTTTGTCGTCCACCCGAGGCCCAACCCCTGTTTCCGTTCCGGTCTCGGAATTCGCCTCGACTGCGGGTTCCAACTCTGGGTCTTTCTTGCCAGCCACCGCGGTGTCCCTTTCGATTCTGAAATTCTTCAAGTACCGGATATCTATGAAGACTAATGCGCGCGCGACGGCCCCTCAACCCGCATAGCCTGCCTCACAAGCATTTCGACCGCCTCTCGCATCGCGTCCGCATCTGGCCGGCTTGCCGTGATCACTTTGGAATTTACCATTTTTTCAACGGGTTCCCTGACAGCATCGCTCAGTGCAACCATGAACAGCGGGGCGTTCGGCAACGCCATATCGGCAAATTGTCGCGCTGTTCGGGGCGAAAACAAGGGCAAGACGACGGGTGATGTTCCCGCCAGAGCCGAGGCCGCTTCGGACGACAGCGGCAGGAGCTTCTGCCGGTAGATCACGCGTTCGCTTGTGACCAATCCTCCGCTGGACAGGGTTTGTGCGACATTTCCGCGGCTGTGCTCTCCGCGCAGGTGCAAAAGCGGCGCCGCTGGCCGGGCAACCAAAAGAAAAGCGGTCAGGGTTTCGGCGTTTTCCCCAGCCATGGTTGCAGTCCAGCCCTCGCGTCGGGCCGCTTCGGTGGTTGCTCTTCCCACACAATAGCAAGGCAACTCTCGCGAGTCAGTCAGGTCCGAAGCCACCGCAACACCGTTGGACGACGTGAAGATGAGGCCTCGTACCTTTCGAAGATCAAGAGCAGCGTCCAATGGCTCGATTTCGAGAAGTGGGGAATGAATTACGCTTACCGAGGCCCGAATTTCCGGAGAAAGCCGGGTTGTAAACCGTGCCGAGGCTTCTGCGGGGCGGGTCATCAACAGGTGGATCACGGTTGTCTCCCGCTGGCTGGGATTGTTTGCCAATGCCCGCGGTGATACCCCGCGTCCTGAACAGGATGCAACGGTTGTAAGCAATGGCTACCACTTTAACCATTCTCGGTTTGGAAAGCAGCTGTGATGATACAGCCGCCGCCGTGGTGCGGCAGAGTGGCGACTCGGTACCCGAGATCTTGTCGTCGGTCGTTCACGGGCAAACCGAATTGCACAGCGCCTATGGTGGCGTGGTGCCGGAAATCGCCGCACGCGCGCATGCGGAAAAGCTCGATCTGTGCGTGCGTCAAGCTCTGGACGCTGCCGCCATCAGCCTGAGCGAGCTGGATGCCATCGCCGTCACGGCGGGGCCCGGCTTGATCGGCGGGGTGATGTCCGGCGTGATGTGCGCCAAGGGGATCGCGGCGGCAACCGGTCTGCCGCTGATCGGAGTGAACCACCTGGCAGGTCACGCGCTGACCCCGCGCCTGACGGACCAGATCGACTACCCTTACTTGATGCTTCTGGTTTCCGGTGGACACTGCCAATACCTGATCACGCAGGGACCGGAGACCTTCACACGGCTCGGCGGGACGATCGACGATGCGCCGGGAGAAGCGTTCGACAAGACAGCGCGACTTCTGGGTCTGCCTCAGCCGGGCGGACCTTCGGTCGAGGCCGAGGCGAGGGCGGGCGATCCCAAACGCTTCCGCTTTCCCCGGCCCCTGCTGGACCGGCCAGACTGCAATCTATCCTTTTCCGGTCTCAAGACCGCGCTGATGCGCATGCGCGACCAGTTGGTCATGGATCAGGGCGGCCTGACCAGGCAGGACCGCGCCGACCTCTGTGCCGGCTTCCAGGCAGCGGTGGTCGACACGCTGGCTGAGAAGACTCGCCGGGCGCTTGCCATCTACATGGAACAACGGCCGCAACACCCTGTCGTCGCGGTTGCCGGAGGCGTTGCCGCGAATACCGCAATTCGAGCTGCCCTGGAGTCGGTTTGTGCCGATCAGGGGGCGCTGTTCGTCGCCCCGCCTTTGAATTTGTGTACCGACAATGCCGCAATGATCGCTTATGCCGGTCTGGAACGGTTCCGTTCCGGCAAGGTCGACGGTATGGATCTGTCGGCCCGGCCGCGCTGGCCATTGGATCAGAACAGTCCCGCTTTGCTGGGTAGCGGCAAGAAGGGAGCAAAGGCATGAGCGTCGCGGTTCTCGGTGCAGGGGCCTTTGGCACCGCGCTGGCAGTTTCGCTGGCCCGCCAGACTCCAGTTACCCTGTGGTCCCGCGACCCGGACCATGCCGAGGAGATGCGTGAAAGCCGTCGCAATGACAGGCGCCTGCCCGGCACCTCGTTTCCTGACCGCCTAGAAACCACATCCGACCTGAGCATCGCGGCCGGATCGGGAACCATCCTCCTGGCAGTTCCCATGCAGCAGTTGCGCGCCACTCTGCACTCTCATGCAGCCCTTCTGTCGGGCCGTCGGCTGGTCGCCTGTTGCAAGGGAATCGAACTGGGTACCGGGCTGGGTCCGGTCAGCGTGATTTCACAAGTCCTTCCCGATGCGACTCCGGCGTTGTTGACCGGGCCAAGTTTTGCTGCGGACATTGCCCGCGGTCTGCCAACAGCGCTGACCCTTGCCTGTGCGGACCCGGATATCGTGAGGGCGCTTCAGGTCGAGCTGTCCACGGTCAATCTGCGGCTTTACCGGACGACCGACACCATCGGCGCCGAAGTTGGCGGCGCACTCAAGAACGTGATTGCGATCGCCTGCGGCGCCGTGATCGGCGCCGGGCTGGGAGACAGCGCCCGGGCAGCGCTGATGACTCGCGGCTATGCCGAAATGCAGCGCCTGGCGCTGGCGCTGGGAGCACGGGCCGAAACACTGGCCGGGCTCAGCGGGTTCGGTGACCTTGCTCTGACATGCACCTCGGAGCTTTCGCGCAATTTTCGGCTGGGCCTGTCGATCGGGCGCGGCCAGGCATTTGACCGGTCAATTACAGTTGAAGGCGCCGCAACCGCAGTTGCCGTCTCGGAAAAAGCCGATCACACGCATCTGGACATGCCGATCACGACCTGCGTGACCGGCCTGTTGAACCAGAGCTTGACCCTGGACGAGGCGATGGCTCAATTGCTGGCACGACCGCTCAAGGAGGAATGACATGCTGGTAGCCCTGATCGCCAAGGACAAGAACGACGCCCTGCAAACCCGTCTCGACAATCGCCCCGCGCATATCGCCTATCTCAAGGATACCGGCGGCGTCGTATCGCAAGCGGGCCCGTTGCTTGATGGCGAGACGATGATAGGATCGCTTGTCATCCTCGACGTAGAAGACATGGCCGCAGCCGAGGCATGGGCGGCGAATGATCCCTATGCCAAGGCGGGACTGTTCCAGTCGGTCGAACTCATCCCCTGGAAAAAGGTGATCTGATGGCCTACTGGCTGTTCAAGTCCGAGCCTTCGACCTGGAGCTGGGACAATCAGATCGCCAAGGGCGACAAAGGCGAGGAATGGGACGGCGTGCGCAACTATCAGGCACGCAATTTCATGCGCGACATGAAGCTGGGCGACCGGGGTTTCTTCTACCATTCGCAATCGGAAAAGGCGGTTGTCGGCATTGTCGAGGTCTGCGCCGAGGCGCACCCGGACAGCAAGGCTGGCGACCCGCGCTGGGAATGCGTCGATATCAAGGCGGTGCGCCCGTTTGCACGGCCGGTGACGCTTGAGCAGATCAAGTCGGATCCGCGGCTTGCAGAGATGGTCCTTGTGAAGAACTCGCGCCTTTCCGTACAACCGGTAAGCGTGGATGAATGGAAGATAATCTGCGCTTTGGGGCAGACAGCTGCGGATTGATCGGGCATCCTTGGCCCGTCGCAACTCTTCGATGGGCACGGAATGGAAATCCTCAACGTATTCGCAGCGGCCCTGGTCGCCTTTTTCTTGGGGTTTGTTTGGTACATGGTCCTGGCAGAGCCGTGGATGCAGGCATCGGGCGTTCCCCGCGACGAAGATGGCAAACCCAAAGGAGGGATGAAGCCGGCCGTCCTTGCAATGAGTTTCGTGCTGCAACTGATCGTCGCCGGAATGATGCGGCATGTCTTTGCCCTGTCCGGGATCGAGTCTCCGGGGGCAGGTCTTGTCGCTGGTATCGGCGTCGGACTTTTCTTCATTTCGCCGTGGGTCGCACTCAACAATCTTTTCGCCATGCGCCCGCTGCGGCTCAGCTTGATCGACGGCGGATATGCAACGGTGGCCTGCGCCGCAATGGGCCTGATCCTGACCGTATTCTAGTGATCGGATAACGGAAATTCGGGGAAGGCCCTGACAGTTCAGAACCCTCCCCTACCCCGCGTGCTCCCTACTCACCACACGCGAACGAATTCCGAGGTTCTGACCGTCCTGGTCATGTGATCCTTATAGCGCTTGAAACCCGGTCGATACAAACACGAAGCCCAAAGAATTATCCTAAAACACGAAGCGCCCGCGAAACCGCGGGCGCTTCGTGTTCCTTTCGTAGAAGCATATCAGCCGTAGACCGATTCCTTGCCGAAATGCTTGGTCAGCATGTAATAGACTACCGCGCGGTACTTGTTGCGCTCGGATTGACCATAGGTTTCCATCGCCGTGGCAATGGCCGCATCCAGTTCCGGACCATCGGACAGACCGAGTTTCTTGATGAGGAAATTGTTCTTTACGGTTTCCAGTTCGCCTGGTTGGCTGGCTGCCACAGTCGAGGCATCGGCATCGTAGATCGCCGGGCCACAGCCGATCGTAACCTTGGTTAGCAGATCCAGGTCCGGGTTCATCCCGCACTTGTTCTTCAGGTCATCAGCGTATTTTGCGATCAGATCGTCGCGTTTGCCCATTCGGTGTTCCTCCCAAGTCCGATTTATGTTGGTAAGATTACCCGCCCGGCCTGCCCGGGCAAGGGGAAAATCCAGGCATTCTTGCGCATCCGGCAGCGGTCACTTGGGATAGAGCAAGGTCACCGTCAGACGCAGGCCCCAGCCCTCCGGCCCTCCGGCGGGCGTATCGGCCCAGTATCGCACGCCGGCACCGATGCTGACCGGCTGGCGACCGATCCGGACGAGTTTCGAAGCCACGGCGTTGATCGGCACCGAGGCTTCGTCGGAAATCCAGTTGTGGTTCGTTTCGGTGTTCAGGCTGAACGTCCAGGCCGTAGGCGTCGTATAGGTGACAAAAGGTTGGAAGAACGTGTCGCTGATGTCGGTGCTGCCGCCCAGGTTCCACAGGTGGTTCGCCAGCGCGCCCACGGTCCAGGGGCCATTCTGTTTCAACACCACACCGGTGATCCCTGCGGCGAACTGGTCGGGGCCGAACTGCGGATCGGTCGAGGTCGGCAACTGGAAAACGGGACCCGCCCCCAGATAAGCCCTCCCGAAGTCGGCTGCTTGGGCGAGAAGAAGAAGCTCTGGACGACGTTGCCGACGCCCGAGGGCGAGGTTCCGGCAACGACACCGTCGTTGGCAATGGAGGGAATGATCGTCCGCGAGATCAGATTCCAGTTCTGACCGATGGAAACCGATACAACGGGCTGGACATTGGCCACCCAGCGGCTGCGCTGGCCTGGCCCAGTGCCGTTGTCGTAGTTGAACTGGAAAGGCAGACTGATAAGCGATGCCACCGGGTTCGCCAGCTGCTGAGCCAGTTCCGTGTCTTCCTGCGCTCACGCGATGAACGGTAGCCCAGACAGCACGATACTTGATACCAGTTTCGCGAGACGATGCATTAGATGCCCCCCAAAGGTGATCTTCTCAGATTCTAGCGCAACGGCGCGAACGAAAAAGAGGCCCTTAATCCTGTCGAGGGTTACTTCAGAACAACGCCTTCCTTCTTGCCGTGGTCGGTGCGCTTGTCGAGAACATTGTCCTGATTGCTCCACTTCTTGATCACGGCATTGCCATCGGCACAGTTGGTCTCTTCGATTTCCCGAGCGGCCTGAATGCCATGCGCCCCGTGCTTCTCTTCGTGCTTCTTCAGCGCGTCAGTAAAGGATTTCCAGCTTTTGCGCAGGGCCGGATCAAGCTTGGCCTCGTTCTTGTGCTTGGGCATTGTATAGGTGATCCGGACCGACAGGTCGCAACTGCCCGTCCAGTTCACGTACCAATCGGTATAGGCCCAAAACTCATTCGGACCTCGCTGATCCATCTGCCGGACCAGATCCTTAGCGGTGGTGGCGTCCACAGAATAGGTTTTGTGCTCGATCGAAACCTGGGGTTTTGCCTCGACCGCCATAGCGGCAATGGAAAGGCTCAGGGTCAAAGCGAATAGCAGTTTCGTCAAACCCCCAAAAAGGAAAGGCTCTTTCACGATATCCCACTCCGCAAAACGCTTTAAATGACGATTTGCACTTCATGAACAATCAGTAGTTGAATGATATCGCGATACAAGCTTCATACAAACAATTTCGAACAGTATGAAAAAGCCGCCCCGAGGTTGACGGGGCGGCACCGATTCACAAATGAGCCTTCGCTCATTGTGTCAAATCAATAGCGATAGTGTTCCGGCTTGAACGGGCCTTCGGGATGGACCCCGATGTAATCGGCCTGTTCCGGGCTGAGCTTGGTCAGTTTTACACCGATCCGGTCAAGATGCAGGCGCGCCACCTTCTCGTCCAGATGCTTGGGCAGGATATAGACCTCGTTCTGGTACTGATCGCCCTTCGTAAACAGCTCGATCTGCGCCAGAACCTGGTTGGTGAACGAAGCGGACATCACAAACGACGGGTGGCCGGTGGCGTTGCCGAGGTTCAGCAGGCGGCCTTCGGACAACAGGATGATCTTGTTGCCCGAGGGCATCTCGATCATGTCCACCTGGTCCTTGATGTTGATCCACTTGTGGTTCTTCAGCGCCGCGACCTGAATCTCGTTGTCGAAATGGCCGATGTTGCCGACAATGGCCATGTTCTTCATCTCGCGCATGTGCTCGATGCGGATCACATCCTTGTTGCCGGTGGTGGTGATAAAGATGTCGGCGCTCGCGACCTCATCTTCCAGCGTGGTGACCTCGTAGCCGTCCATCGCCGCCTGAAGCGCGCAGATCGGATCGACCTCGGTCACCTTCACCCGTGCGCCAGCGCCGCGCAGCGAAGCGGCCGAGCCCTTGCCCACGTCGCCATAGCCGCAAACCAGCGCGACCTTGCCGGCCATCATGGTGTCGGTGGCGCGGCGGATGCCGTCGACCAGAGATTCCTTGCAGCCGTACTTATTGTCGAATTTGGACTTGGTCACGCTGTCGTTGACGTTGATCGCGGGGAAAGGCAGGTGGCCCTTTTCCATCATCTTGTAGAGCCGGTGCACGCCGGTGGTGGTTTCCTCGGAGACGCCCTGGATCATGTGGCGCTGTTTCACGAACCAGCCCGGCGTTTCGGCGATCCTCTTGCGGATCTGGGCGAAAAGGTATTCTTCCTCTTCGCTGGTCGGAACCGCGATCAGGTCTTCCTCGCCCTCTTCGACGCGGGCGCCCATCAGGATGTACAGCGTGGCATCGCCGCCATCGTCGAGGATCATGTTGGCACCACCCTCGGGGAACTGGAAGATCTTGTCCGTATAGGACCAATATTCCTCCAGCGTCTCACCCTTGATGGCGAAAACCGGGGTGCCGCTGGCCGCAATCGCGGCGGCGGCGTGATCCTGTGTCGAGAAGATGTTGCAGGACGCCCAGCGCACGTCGGCGCCCAGAGCCACCAGCGTTTCGATCAGAACTGCGGTTTGAATGGTCATGTGCAGCGAGCCGGCGATCCGCGCGCCCTTGAGGGGCTTGCTTTCACCATATTCGGCACGCAGCGCCATCAATCCCGGCATTTCGGTTTCGGCAATGTCCAGTTCCTTGCGGCCGTAATCGGCCAGTGCAATGTCCTTGACGATATAATCCCCGGCCATTCTTCACTCCATTCCGGTACAATCGGTCGCCAGACGCCCTACCATTCATGGCGACAAGTGGCAACTTCGTTCCGGCAGAGCGGGTTTTCGTGTCACGACTTCAGCTGGGTATGTCACCGACGACCGGGACAGGGCTGGCCTGGAAGTAGTCGGTTCCGGCGGCTACGATACAGCTGACACCATTGGCATCGGTCAGGAGAACGGTGAACGTCCCTGTTTCCGTCGAAGCCCAGAACTCGATCACCGACTGCCCGCTTCGCGTGGGTTGCAGGCCGCCAGCGGTCAACTGCTCGGAGTATTTCTCCTGCAACTTGCCGATTACCGCCTCGCGTTCCGCTCAGGACTGTGCAAGCATCGGATTCGCCGATGCGATCAGGCCGAATGTTATTCCCATCCCCATCAGATGCTTGATCACGACAAGCTCCTTTCGGTAGAGATTCAGGGCTGAAGGGGGGGCGTGCAGGGAGGAAAACACGCCCCCCGACACTTGATATCCCGATCATGCCGCCAGGTGTGACCCACGACGCAAATTGTAACGGCTGGCAGCATGTACTCGGAATGAACTTCAGGCTGCGCCCGGAATGTGGCGGAAAAAAGGCACGAAAAAAGGGACGTGGCGGAATGGCAACACAACCCAGAGCTTGGCAAAGAATGCTGTCGGGACGTCGGCTGGATCTTTTGGACCCAACCCCGATGGATATCGAAATCGAGGATATCGCGCATGGTCTGGCTTTTGTCGCGAGATGGAATGGGCAGACACACGGGGACTATGCCTATTCGGTTGCCGAGCACTCGCTGCTGGTCGAAACCCTGTTTGCCCGCATCGCTCCGACAGCGGGGCCGAAATGGCGCCTGGCCGCGTTGTTGCACGATGCCCCGGAATACGTGATCGGCGACATGATCTCGCCGGTAAAGGCCGCGATCGGGTCGGACTACGGACATCTCGACACACGGCTTACAGCGGCAATCCACATCCGCTTTGGCTTGCCAGCGCAGCTGCCTACCGAAATCAAGAAACAGATCAAGCGCGCCGACCGGATCAGCGCCTGGATGGAGGCAACCCGCATCGCCGGGTTCTCCGAGACCGAGGCGAACCGGTTCTTCGGGCGACCGAACCCGGCGTTGATGGACGGGCTCGATATTCTGCTAAGACCGCCGGTCGAAACCCGAAAAGCCTACACCGCGCGTTACTTGACGCTGATTTCCGAGCTCTGATCCACCTCTTCGCGCTGCGCGCGCCGGGCGCGGCGTTCCTGCCGCATCTTTCGACGACGACGTTTCTGGTAGTCGGCGCTCTCTACAAAATCGCCGGCCTGGTCCAGCCCCTTGTCCTTGAACATCTGCGCGCGTTCTGCGTCAGTGGCACGCTGCCAGTCGATGTCGCGGCGGACGAACCCGCCCGCAACCAGCCCTCTGCCAATGACCGCGTGATCCAGTTCGCCAAAGGAAAGGCGGTTCGACTTTCCGGATTTCCCGCGCACCCACTCGGTATACAATGCGTCGATGACAAGCGGTTTGGACCGGCAGAAATGCGCCACGTTCTTGGCCAGCAGGTTGTTGGGTCCCGCCTTGCGCCGCAGGATCATCGCGACGTCCTGATCGGGCCGGCCCACCATCGCGTAGAGATGCAGGGCAGAGCCATCAGCAGCCACGACATGGCTTGCGGCCTTGTAACGGGAAAGCTGCGTCTCGAGCGAGAACTTCTCTGGATGAAAAATGTCGTACCCTTCAGCACGCAACAGATCCTCGAGCCGCTCTTCACCCAGCAGACCGCCCTTGCCCAGACCCAGCGCCGAGCGGGAAATATAGAGCTTGCTCGGTCCATCCGGTTCGACCGATTTTGCAAAGTTGTTGTGAATTGCGTCCCGAAACCTTTTCGTCCCCTGGGTGATCGTACCCAGCCCGAACCCCTGACCGGGCACAATCAGCTCTTCGACACGGGTCGGTTCGGTAGCGACATGAATGGGCAGACCGGGCCGCATAAGGTCGATGAAGTCGCGCTGATACCCACGGATCTG
The DNA here is from genome assembly GCF_900101475.1 of Ruegeria marina. GTDB lineage: Bacteria > Pseudomonadota > Alphaproteobacteria > Rhodobacterales > Rhodobacteraceae > Ruegeria_B > Ruegeria_B marina. The sequence goes on from NZ_FMZV01000009.1 coordinate 36,392, forward strand.
ATCACCCACCTTGGGGCGTTTCGGTATGAACAGGACGCCGTCGATCGGGCCGCCGACATGGTCCAGAGCCCATAGCCGGGAGGTGCTTTCCACCAGGAAATGGCCAAAATGGGCCCACAACACGCCACCCCAGACCCAACGTCCAGGCAATGTCTGGCCAATCTCTTTCGGTACTTCGGGCCGCGTGGTCAGTGGGCGATATCTGCGCCACAGCGCGGCTTCGGGGCAATAGCTGCCGTCGAAATACAGCACACCCGCGGCCTGGGTGAAACCGCTTGCTTCCGGAGGAACGACAACCGCTTCTGCCAGCCGCGTTATCGTTTCGGACCACCCCCCTTCGGGCAGCGGCTGCGAATTGGGATCATCAGGATCCAGGTCAGGCGTTTCCGCCATCGCGAACCTCTCAGCGCGGGCTTCGTTTCGCCAGAATCCTTTGCAGGGTTCGGCGATGCATGTTTAGCCGCCGAGCCGTTTCGCTGACGTTACGATCGCACAGCTCGTATACTCGCTGAATATGCTCCCAACGTACCCGGTCCGCGCTCATGGGGTTGTCCGGCGGGGGCGGAAGCGCATCCCCATTGGCCAGCAAGGCATTGGTGATATCTGTCGCATCCGCCGGTTTGGAGAGATAGTCCGTTGCTCCGATCTTGACTGCGGCAACCGCCGTGGCGATCGCGCCATATCCGGTCAGCACGACAATGCGGCAATCCGGCCGGCGTTCGCGCAGCACTTCGACGACGTCAAGGCCATTGCCATCCTCAAGCCGCAGATCTACCACCGCATAAGCTGGCGGCCGCGCCGTGGCAATTGCGCGCCCGGCGACCACGGATCCAGCCGTCTCGATCTCGAACCCCCGTTTTTCCATGGCTTTCGCGAGACGGCGCAGAAACGGTTCATCGTCATCGACAAGCAAAAGCGATTTGTCGGGGCCGATATCGGGCAGGGGGCTATCCGTCATGCTCTGTCTTTCCGCTGTTTCTCGTTCTTTTGCCTGGACGCAAGTATTATCAGCACCCACGCCAAGGTCAAACTGCTCTGGCGTGCTTACATCGCATCCAGAAAACAGCCGATCTTGTCCGCCATCTGCTCGGCCGTCTCGTCACGGCGGAAGAATTCCACAAATCCGAGCTCGGGCAGAACGAGATAGGAGAATGTCGAATGATCCACCAGATAGTATTCATCACTCTTGTCCTGCGCGCGATAATAGGTCTTGTAGGCTTGGCTTGCAGCCTTGACCTGTTCTGGTGAGCCCGTCAGCCCCACCATCCGCTCGTGCAGGTTGGCCGCGAAATCGCCCACCACCTCCGGCGTGTCCCGGTCCGGGTCGATCGAGATGAAGACAGGAGTCACCATCTTTCCCCGGCTTTCCAGAATATCCACAGCGTCCGCATTGCGCGACGTGTCGAGCGGGCAGACATCGGGGCAGAAAGTGTAACCGAAGTAGAGGAGCGACGGTTCGGTGATCACATCCTTGTCGGTTACCGTCTCGCCCCTGGAGTTCACAAGTTCGAACGGCCCGCCGATCGTGTCGGCGCCACCGGCAATCTGACTGGACCGGCACTGTGCAAACCTGTCATCAGTTCCGCCGCGCGTCGCAATCCAGGTTGCACCCAGCGCGGCTGCGGCTACCGTTACGGCAAGAATGGCATAAATACGGGTCATTACGGGCCTCGCGGACAGGGTGGTTGATCGTGTCGGGCCGGAGACCTATCAAGATACACGACCATTGCAACAGGACATAAGTGCACGATGCCTGAATCCAACATGAGCCTCGTGCTTGGACAAGAACGCAGCAGCTGGATTCGTCTGCGCACCATGATCCTGTTGCGCTGGGTTGCCATCGCCGGCCAGATCGTGGCGATCACGGTGGCGCAACAGACCTATCACCTGCAGCTGAACCTCGGCCTGTGCTATCTGGTCATCGGCGTTTCAGCGGTCGCGAACACCCTTGCGATCTTCGTCTTTCCGGGCAACAAGCGCCTCAGCGAGTTCGAAAACTTCCTGCTCGTGCTCTTCGACCTTCTGCAACTGGGCGTACTTCTCTATCTCACCGGCGGATTGCACAATCCCTTCGCCCTGTTGCTGGTCGGTCCGGTAATCATTTCCGCAAACGTGATGGGTTTGCGCTCGACACTGATCATCGGCACGACCGCGATTGTGCTCGTGACCCTGCTCGGCCTTTATCATCTGCCGCTCAGAACCGAAATGGGCTTCATCCTGCGTATCCCGGATGTTTTCGTATTCGGCCACTGGACCGCGATTGTCATCGCCATGGTGTTCCTTGGCGCCTACTCCTTCCGCATCAGCTCCGAAGTTCAGTCCATGTCCGAAGCGCTTGCCGCAACGCAAATGGCACTGGCGCGGGAACAGAAGCTGACCGATCTCGGTGGTGTGGTGGCAGCCGCCGCGCATGAACTCGGAACCCCGCTTGCAACAATCAAGCTGGCCAGTTCCGAACTGGTCGAAGAGCTGGACGACAGGCCCGACCTACGCGAGGACGCGGCTCTGATCCGCGAACAGGCTGATCGCTGCCGCGATATCCTGAGAAACATGGGCAGGGCCGGCAAGGACGACCTGCACTTGCGTCAGGCACCGTTGTCGACCGTCATCCGCGAAGCGGCGGAACCACATGTCAACCGGGGAAAGACGCTCCATTTCCACGAGGGCCCCGGCGAGGGCGGGGATATGCAGCAACCTTCGATCCTGCGCAAACCCGAGATCATTCACGGCTTGCGCAACCTGGTCCAGAACGCCGTCGATTTCGCACGGTCCACGGTATGGGTCGAGGCGGAATGGACTGCCGACAAGATCGAGGTCACCATCATGGACGATGGCCGCGGCTATCCGGCGCATATGATCGGACGGATCGGAGACCCCTTTGTCCGCCGAAGACGGGTCGAGGCAGATTACCGCACGCGCCCCGAATACGAGGGGATGGGACTGGGTCTGTTCATTGCAAAGACCTTGCTTGAACGCAGCGGAGCGGAACTGGAGTTCGCCAATGGCTCGGATCCCTATCAAACCCTGACCGATCGTGCCGAATGTCGCGGTGCGATCGTTCAGGTCGTCTGGCCGCGCAGCCAGATTGATGCGCAAACCGGCCAGAACGCCGTGCTTGTCGGACTTAACGAACAATTTCGAGTTTGACTTAAATGATCGTTAACTTTTGGAGAGGAACCTAGCCAGACCGGTTTTTCATCAGGTCAGGAAACACTCATGGCAGAATGGTTGGCATTGGCTTTGATCTGCCTTTCTTCGGCGATGCTTGCAGCGTGGATGCTTTCAGGTCCCAGGCTTTCGAAAGTTGTCGGCCACGGTCATCTGGCGCACGCCAAGGCTCCCAATCATGTGTTCCTCTTCGACGGGCACGACCTTGTGGGGACCTCTCATTCAGGCGCCGATCGGAGCATTCACGTCTGGAACGATCTGCGCGACCGGTTGGCGGCCGACTTTCCCGGCTTTCCCGCCGACCCCGAACAGGTTGAGAAAAATGGTGAAATCATCGTTGGCCCGATCGACGGACGCACAGGTCGAGACGTCTTTTGCGAATGGCTGGATGGTATCGTGCGGGTGGAATTGCGCAATGGCATGAGCCTCGGGCTTGCATCTTCCTGCGACGGGTGCACCGACCCGCTTCGCTCGGCGATGGACAAGGCTCCCTATCCCGTCTGGTTTCTGGATAACGACGGAGCATTGCGGTGGTGCAACGCCGCCTATGTCAAACTGACCCGCAAGGTACGGGATGGCGTCCCCGACCTGTGCAAGCCGCTGTTTCCGAACCCCGTCGAGACAATCGGACCCGGTAAAAAGAACCGGGTCTCGATTTCGATGGAACCCAGCGGCGCAAAACTCTGGTTCGATGTTCTGCTCGTGCAGCATGACGCCGGATGTCTCTGCTACGCCATGGACATCAATGCCGTTGTCGATGCCGAAATCGCACAGCGGAACTTTGTACAGACACTGCCAAAGACATTTGCCCAGTTGTCCACGGGCCTGGCCATATTCGACAGGAATCGGCAACTGGCGCTGTTCAATCCGGCTCTTGTTGATCTGACGTCCCTGCCGGTGGATTTCCTGAGCAGCCGACCTTCGGTGTCGAGCTTTTTCGATCGCCTGCGCAATCTCAACATGATGCCCGAGCCGAAGAATTACGGCGGATGGCGACAGCAGATGAACGATCTGGTACAGGCTGCAACGGATGGCAATTACCGTGAAACCTGGTCCCTGCCGTCGGGCTCCGTGTATTCCGTCAGCGGCAGGCCACATCCGGATGGCGCAGTGGCCTTTCTGTTCGAGGATATCACCGCAGAAGTCACCTTGACGCGCAGGTTCCGTTCTGAACTAGAACTTGGACAGGCGGCACTGGATCAGATCGACAGGGCGATTGCCGTATTCTCCGCCGACGGTACGCTGGCCCTATCGAACGCAGCCTATCACCAGCTATGGAACTGTGACCCGGACCGCAGTTTTGCGCAGGTCACCGTTCTGGACGCGATACGGGTCTGGCAGGACACATGCGCCGCCACACCTATCTGGGGCGATATCCGCGACTTTGTCGAGAACCGTGAAAATCGCGCCGATTGGGAAGGGCGCGTACACATGCGGGATGGAAGGATGCTGAACTGCGCCGTCAGCCCCATTCAGAATGGCGCGACATTGGTTTCCTTCACCATTATCAAAAGGGTATCCAAACAGGCGGTCGCGCAGGCCAGAACCTGATCGTGGCTTGCAGCCGGAAAGCCCTGTCGCCATTGTGTCGGCATGACCGCTTCGCCCCTGATCCTGTCCCTTGAATCGCCTGAGGAAACCGCCCGCCTCGCCGTGGCCATAGGAGCAACTCTCCGGCCCGGAGATTGCATCCTGCTGGCAGGTGAAATCGGCTGCGGAAAGACTCACTTCGCCCGAAGTCTGATCCAGTCTCTCCTGCCCTCGCCCGAAGACGTGCCATCGCCCACCTTCACGCTGGTTCAAGTGTATGAAACCGACCGTGGAGAAATCTGGCATTCCGACCTCTACCGTCTGACCGCCATCGAAGAGATAGAGGAATTGGGGCTGACCGACGCGTTCACGGATGCGATCACATTGATCGAATGGCCCGACCGGCTTGGCTCTCTTGCGCCCGAAAATGCGTTGTCCGTGAATTTCGTAGCCGATCCCATTCACGAATCCCGCCGCGTCCTGACGCTCAGCTGGACAGATCCGAAATGGACCTCCCGCATCGAGGTGCAGACATGACGGAGCGCACCATTCTCGCCCGAGCATTGATTGCGGGAACCCCGTGGGACGATGCCGTGCACATGCCACTGGCCGGCGATGCTTCGGCCAGACGTTACGAGCGTCTGACCGATCGCAAGACCGGCCGCACAGCGGTCCTGATGGACGCGCCGCCGGAACACGGGGAAACGGTGCGCGGGTTTGTCGAACTGGCGCATCACCTGCGTTCGCTCGGCCTGAGCGCGCCCGAAATCCTCGCAGAAGATACCGAAAACGGGTTCCTGCTGCTCGAAGACCTGGGCGACGATCTGTTTGCCCGGGTGATCGAACGTCAACCGGATACGGAGCGCCCGTTGTACGAGGCAGCGACCGATCTGCTGGTCTCCTTGCGGGATGCACCCCTGCCCGCGGGACTGGAAAGTTATGGCCCGACATCCATGGCCGAAAAAACCGGGATCGCCTTCGAGCACTATGTTGCCGGTATGATCGGCGACCCCCGACCAGGGGCGATGGCGCGGTTTGTGGAGCGGTTTGAAAACCTTCTGTTCGAGACGATGCAGGGACCAGAGGTCCTGATCCTGCGGGACTACCATGCCGAAAACCTGATCTGGCTGCCCGAGCGCTCGGGTCTGGCCCGGGTCGGCCTCCTCGATTTCCAGGATGCCGTGATCGGCCACCCGGCCTATGATCTGGTCAGCCTGTTGCAGGACATCCGGCGCGATGTCTCGATTGCGACCGAAATGCACATGATCGGCCGGTTCATCGAGGCCACCGGCGCAAACGATCATGAGTTTCGCACCGCCTATCCGGTGCTTGGCGTCCAGCGCAACCTGCGCATTCTCGGTGTGTTTGCAAGATTGTCCCGCGAAATGGGAAAGACGCGTTACCTGGCGCTGATGCCCGCCGTCTGGGCGCATTTGATGCGCGATCTGGAACACCCCGCACTTGCCGGTGTCGCCGACCTGCTGCGGGAAACGCTGCCTCCGCCAACACCGGAAAACCTGAACCGATTGAACCCCAAATGAACCAGACCCGTTTTCCCGTGATGCTGTTTGCTGCCGGTTTCGGAACCCGCATGGGCGATTTGACCCGATCCAGACCGAAACCGATGATCGAGGTCGCCGGGCGTCCGCTGATCGACCATGCGCTTGATCTCGCACAGGCCGTCGAGCCGCCGCGGATCGTCGCCAATACCCATTATCTGGCGCCGATACTGGCCAACCACCTCGGGCCACGGGGTGTGCTTCTGTCCAACGAGCAGCCCGATATACTCGACACCGGCGGTGGCCTGCGGCAGGCGTGGCCGCTGTTGGGGGCGGAAACCGTGTTTACCATGAACACGGATGCGATCTGGTCCGGCCCCAATCCCCTGGCGCTCCTTGCCCGGGCCTGGGAGCCCGAGCGGATGGACGCGCTATTGATGTGCATACCCGTGGCCCAGACCGTGGGTTACACGGGTCAGGGCGATTTCTCGCGTGACGCGCAAGGAAAGATCACCCGTGGAGCGGGGTTGGTCTATGGCGGAGTGCAGATCGTCAGGATGGATGGGCTGGCGGACATTCCGGATCATGTCTTTTCGTTGAACCGTCTTTGGAATCGCATCGGCGAAGCGGGGCGGCTTTTCGGTCTGACCTATCCTGGTCGGTGGTGCGACGTGGGCCATCCTGACGGGATTGCGCAGGCCGAGGAAATGCTGGCGAATGTTTGACCCCTGTTCGCATCCCCGCGTCTTTGCCTTGCCCCCTGGCGTCGATTTTCCCCGTGCGCTGGTTGACGGGCTGCGCCAGAGGTGCGCGGATCTGCCTCCGCATGCGCTGGCGCGGGTGCATCTGGTGGTAAACACCCGCAGGATGGAGCGACGCATCGCCGGGCTGTTCGATACTGGACCGGCCAGCCTCCTGCCCCGAATCTCGTTGGTCACCGACCTGGGCGCTCTGGGCCTGTCCGCGCACCTGCCACCGGCCTTGCCGCCCCTGCGTCGCCGGTTGCAACTGGTGCAACTGATTTCCCGCCTTCTGGACCAGCAGCCCGATCTGGCGGCACGTGCCTCGATCTTCGACCTTTCCGACAGCCTGGCCGCGCTGATCGACGAAATGCAGGGTGAAGGCGTCGCGGCCGAGAAGATACACGCGCTGGACGTGACGGACCTTTCCGGACACTGGGCGCGGGCGCAGCAATTCATTTCGATCGCCGCGAGGTATCTGGGCGCCACCGATGATGCGCTGGACGTTCAGGCCCGGCAGCGGCGCATTGTCGAGACCTTGGTTGCCGAATGGCAGGCCAACCCGCCGCAACACCCGATCGTCCTTGCCGGTTCGACCGGATCGCGCGGCACCACCATGCTGTTGATGGAGGCCGTGGCCCGTCTTCCGCAAGGGGCCGTTGTATTGCCGGGCTTCGATTTCGACCAGCCGGACCATGTCTGGCCCGAACTCGGCGATGCTCTGACCGCCGAGGATCACCCTCAATTCCGATTTGCCAGGTTGATGGAGCAGCTCTCGCTCTCGCCAGATCAGATCACGCCCTGGACAAGCGAACCTGCCCCCTGCCCTGCAAGGAACCGGCTGGTGTCGCTCGCTCTCAGACCGGCACCCGTCACCGATGCCTGGATGTCCGAGGGTCCGCAACTGACCGGGCTGGATACCGCGACGCGCGACATCACCCTGGTCGAGGCGCCCTCGCCTCGGGATGAAGCGCTGGCCATCGCCCTGCGTCTGCGGCAAGCGGCAGAACAAGGGCAGACCGCCGCATTGATCACGCCTGATCGTATGCTCACCCGCCAGGTCAGTGCCGCGCTCGACCGCTGGACCCTTTTGCCGGACGACAGCGCCGGCTTGCCGTTGCAGCTGTCGCCTCCGGGCCGGTTCCTGCGCCACGTGGCCGGGTTGTTCGCGGCCCGGCTGGATGGCGAGGCGCTGCTGACCTTGCTCAAACACCCGCTGTGCCACACCGGCGCTGGCCGCAACGAACATTTGCTGCATACCCGCGATCTGGAACTGGATCTTCGCCGCAACGGTCCGCCGTTTCCCGAGACAGAGGATATTGCCAACTTTGCCATCCGCCGCGATGTCCCTGATGACTGGGCGCGCTGGGTTGCCGACAGTTTCTGCGGGCAACAAGTCACTGGAACGCTGTCGCTGACAGACTGGATTGGCCGGTTGCGAAACCTTGCCGAAACGCTGTCCGCCGGATCGGCCGGGGGAACCGGAACCTTGTGGGACCAGAAGGCCGGGCAAGAAGCCCTGGCCATCGTTACCGCGCTTGAAAACGAATCCCCGCATGGCGGTGACATGTCCGCCCGGGATTTTACGGACCTCCTGGGTGGTCTCCTGTCCACCGGAGAGGTTCGTGACCGTGACGCGCCGCACACAGGCATCATGATCTGGGGCACGCTCGAAGCAAGGGTCATGGGCGCAGACCTGCTGATCCTTGGGGGGCTGAACGAAGGCAGCTGGCCCGAATCTCCTGCCCCCGATCCCTGGCTGAATCGACGTATGCGCCATGATGCAGGCCTTTTGTTGCCGGAACGCCGGATCGGCCTGTCGGCGCATGATTTCCAGCAGGCCATCGGCGCCGCCGAAGTCTGGCTGACCCGCTCGAAACGCTCGGACGATGCCGAAACCGTACCTTCGCGCTGGTTGAACCGGTTGACCAACCTGTTGCAGGGCTTGCCGGAGCAGGGCGGCGGTGTGGCGCTGGCTGGAATGCGTGCACGGGGCCGCGACTGGCTGGATTGGGCCCAAGCGCTGGAATACGCCCCACACACCGATCCTGCGCCACGCCCCTCGCCCCGGCCGCCGGTCGCCGCGCGGCCAAGGCAGCTTTCGGTGACCGAGATCAAGAAACTGATCCGCGATCCCTATGCCATCTACGCCCGCCACGTGCTTCGGCTGAAACCGCTGGACCCTTTGGTACAGGCTCCGGATGCGCTGCTACGTGGTATCGTGATCCACGAGATCCTGGAAAGCTTCGTCAAGGACAGCGTGTTGGACAGTGCTTTGCTGACCCGTGACCATTTCCTTAAACGCTCTGCCACACTGCTGGACGAACTGGTTGCATGGCCGACCGCCCGCGCGCTGTGGCAGGCACGGCTGGAACGGGTGGCGGATGCGTTTCTGGCGGCCGAGGCGGAGCGCCGCGCCGATGGCGGGCCGGTCGCCTTCGAAGTGAAGATGGACCGTCGGCTCGACGGGCTTGATTTCACCCTGACAGGGCGTGCCGACCGGATCGACATGACGGAACGCGGATCGCTCTGCATCTATGACTACAAGACCGGCGCGCCACCCAGCGAGAAGCAGCAGGCCAGGTTCGACAAGCAACTGCTGATCGAGGCCGCGCTGGCCGAAGAGGGCGGGTTCGAAGGGATAGACCCCACGCCGGTCGCGCGGGCGGCCTTCATCGGGATGGGTGGCAGCTACAAGGAGGTTCCGGCGCCGCTGACAGACGAGCCGCCAGCCCGGGTCTGGGCCGAACTGCACAAATTGATCGCCGCCTATTTCGAGCCTGATCAAGGGTTTACTGCCCGCCGCATGCTGCACAAGGACAGCGATATCGGGGATTATGACCACCTTGCCCGGTTCGGCGAATGGGACCGCACCGCCACGCCCAAGCCCGAGGACCTGACATGACACAGCGTAACGAAGCGACCGAGGCGCAGTTTCGCGCCTCGCATCCGGCCGCCTCGACCTGGCTTGCGGCCAATGCGGGCTCGGGCAAGACCAAGGTGCTGACCGACCGCGTGGCGCGCCTGCTGCTGAACGGGGTCGAGCCGCAACACATTCTGTGCCTGACCTATACCAAGGCGGCCGCCAGCGAGATGCAGAACCGCCTGTTCAAACGATTGGGCGAATGGGCGATGCTGGGTGACGTGCCGCTCAGGGCGCAACTCTCGGACCTGGGTGTTCACGGCTCGATCGACAGCGCACGTCTGGCCCATGCCCGGACCCTGTTCGCCCGCGCGATCGAGACGCCCGGCGGGCTGAAGATCCAGACCATCCACTCCTTTTGCGCGGCATTGCTGCGCCGGTTTCCGCTAGAGGCGCGCGTCAGCCCGCAATTCGCCGAGATGGAGGACCGCGCCGCGGCGCTGCTGCGCGAGGAAATCGTCGAGGATCTTGCCCAAGGGCCGCAGGCCCCGCTGGTCGAAATGGTTGCCCGCTATATCACGGATACCGGGTTCGACAGCCTGACCGCCGCCATTTGCCAGCACCGCGCGGGCTTCGCACACCCGATGGACTGGGAGCACCTGGCCGAGGCGTTCGGTCTGCCACCCGCGTTCGACGAGGGCGCTTTGCTGGAGCAGGTCTATCTGGGCGGCGAGATGGAACTGATCCGCTCGATCCTGCCGGCGCTGGCAGGCAGTGGGCCTAACGACCAGAAAGCCGGCGCAAAACTGGCCCGGTTCGATGGCCCGACACTGGATGGTCTGACCGTACTGGAAGACGTGCTTTTGACCGGAGCAACCGCCAAGGAACCCTTTGCCGCCAAGATCGGCGGTTTCCCGACCAAAGGCCCGCGCCAGGGGGCCTTGGCGGGGCAGATGCCGCAACTCGAGGCGCTGATGCTGCGGGTCGAAGCAGCCCGCGACCGCAGACTGGCCCTGACGGCCGCGCGCAAGTCGCTGGCGCTGCACAGGTTCGCCGCGGCCTTTCTGCCGGAATACGAGCGGCGCAAGCAATTGCGCGGCTGGCTCGATTTTGACGACCTGATCCAGAAGGCGCGGCAGCTTCTCAGCGATCCCGGCGTCGCGGCCTGGGTGCTCTACCGGCTCGACGGCGGCATAGACCATATACTTGTCGACGAGGCGCAGGACACCAGCCCCGAACAATGGGGCGTGATCGAGAAACTGGCGCAGGAATTCACCAGCGGCGAGGGCGCGCGGGCAGGGGTCGAACGCACGATCTTTGTCGTGGGGGACAAGAAACAGTCGATCTATTCCTTCCAGGGCGCGGACCCGGACGCCTTTGACCGGATGCAGGAAGAATTCGGCCGCAAGCTGCGTGAATCAGGCTCTAATCTGGAAGATTTAACGCTCGAATACTCCTTCCGCTCCTCCAGCGCCATTCTTGGCCTTGTCGATCTGGTGTTCGAAAACCGGGCCGAGGCCGGATTCCGCAAAGAGTCGCTGCACCGCGCCTTCAAGTCCGACATGCCCGGCCGCGTGGATCTCTGGCCAGTGGTGGAAAAGGTCGAGGACGACGAGGATGGAGACTGGACCGACCCGGTGGACCGGCCCGGCTCGCGCCACCACACCGTGATCCTCGCCGAACGCGTGGCCCGCCAGATCAAGTCGATGATCGACAATGGCGAGACCATCCCCATCGACGGCGAGACACCGGGAACCTTCTTGCGACGCCCGGTGCAACCGGGCGATTTCCTGATCCTGGTACAGCGCCGATCCGACCTGTTTGCCGAAATCATTCGGGCCTGCAAGGCCGCCGGCCTGCCCATTGCGGGGGCAGACCGGTTGAAGGTCGGCGCGGAACTTGCCGTCAGGGATCTGGCCGCGCTGTTGAGTTTCCTCGCCACGCCCGAGGACGACCTGTCTTTGGCCACAGTGCTGAAATCGCCCCTTTTTGGGTGGAGCGAGCAGCAGTTGTTCGACTTGGCCCACAGGCGCACGGATCGGTATCTGTGGGCGGCTCTGCGATCCCGCAAAAACGAGTTTCCCCGGACACTTGCAGTCCTGGACGACCTTCGGTCGCAGACCGACTTCCTGCGGCCCTACGATCTCATCGAACGGATCCTGACTCGCCACGATGGACGGCGGAAGCTGCTTGGCCGTCTGGGCTCGGAGGCCGAAGACGGGATCAACGCGCTGCTCAGCCAGGCGCTTGCCTATGAACGCTCGGATATCCCAAGCCTGACCGGATTTCTCGTCTGGATGCAGACAGACGATCTGGAAATCAAGCGCCAGATGACCGGCGTCGGCAACATGGTGCGGGTGATGACGGTGCATGGCTCGAAAGGTCTGGAAGCGCCGATCGTGATCCTGCCCGATACCGCCCAGCGCCGGGCGCAGCGCGACGCCGAGATCATAAAGGCGGGCGATCTGCCTTTGTGGCGCGTCTCCAGGGACGACTCGCCCTCCGTTCTGTCCGCCGCGCGCGATTCGGCGCAGGCCCGCGAAACGAACGAAAGGCTGCGGCTTCTGTACGTGGCACTGACCCGGGCTGAAAAATGGCTGATCGTGGCAGCTGCGGGCGATATCGGCAAGGATGGCAGCAGTTGGTACAGCATGGTCGCCGATGCGATGGCGCGGGCTGGGGCGGCGCAGGTCGAGGGTCAGGATTTTCTGCGGCTGGAACATGGCGAATGGGAACGCGCGCAGCTGACCGAGGCCAGAACCCTGAACACAGGCACGCAGCCATTGCCCGATTGGGTCCACCATCTGGCGCCGGAACGCATCGAAATAAAGCCTGTTTCGCCCTCGGATCTTGGCGGCGCCAAGGCACTGCCCGGCGAAGCGGGACTGGACGAGGAAGCGGCAAAACTGCGAGGCACACGGCTTCACCTGTTGCTGGAACACCTTCCGCCGGTGGATCAGACCGCCTGGGCCGAGATCTGCGCGCGGCTTCTGCCGGATATGCAGGAAGCAGAGCGCAGTAAGCTGCTGGCAGAGGCGCATGCCGTGCTGACCAGCCCAGAGCTGGCACCAGTATTCGCAGCCGGAACGCTGGCCGAAGTTCCCGTGAGCGCAACCATCGGAGCGCGCCGGATGCACGGGGTGATCGACCGGCTGGTCATCACCGCGACAGAGGTTCAGGTGATTGATTTCAAAAGCAATGCCGTGGTTCCCGATACGCCCGAAGCCTGTCCGGAAGGGCTTTTGCGACAGATGGGCGCCTATGCACAGGCGCTGGCGCAGATATATCCGGCCCATCAGATCCGCACCGGTTTCCTGTGGACACGAACGGCTCGGATGATGTGGTTGCCACACGATCTTGTGACGGCTGCACTGGGTCGCACCCAGATATCTTGACCTTGCCCGTTGGCGCTCCTAACTTCGACACCCAAGCGCATTGCATCCCATTGAGGAGACAGATCATGTCCACCGTAGCCGTCACCGACGCAACCTTTGACGCCGAAGTCAAGAACTCCGACATCCCCGTGGTGGTGGATTTCTGGGCCGAATGGTGCGGCCCCTGCAAGCAGATCGGCCCGGCCCTGGAAGAGCTGGCGGCCGAATACGCCGGCAAGGTGAAGATCGCCAAGGTCGACGTGGACAGCAACCCGAACTCGGCCGCCGCGATGGGCGTGCGGGGCATTCCGGCGCTGTTCATCTTCAAGGACGGGCAAGTGGTGTCGAACCGGGCCGGCGCGGCGCCCAAGGCGGCGCTGCAGAACTGGATCGACAGCTCGATCTGAGCCCGGCCAGACCAGGATTTCGGAAGCGCCCCATTCGGGCGCTTCTTTCGTTTTGGCCATTTTGTAGACGGTCCGGAACCCAAATTGACCGTTTTGTACAGAGGGATTGGCCCCATCGAATAGCTGGTTCTGGCGTTGGCAACCGGCGCGTCATAGGTCAGGATCGGGTGTATTGAGACAATTTCCCACTTCGGCGCGTTCCTTTTGTGCGGGCCTTTCAGGGAGGCCCACGGTATGACGGATCGAATTTCAACACCTACAGCGGTGGCGGCGGCCTGGCCGCGAAAATTGCCGAAGGCTTGCGGCGAAACGGGTTGGAGCCGCATGCCTTGCGACCGTCGGATCTGGAGTCGGTTGATGAGTTTCATTTTCGCGGCAGGGCGGCGACGCTGGACCTGATCGACCACATGGGTCTGAGTGTAAGTCGCGGGTTCTGGACATTGGCTCGGACCTGGGGGGCGTGTCACGCACGATTGCCGAGGTGGTCGGTTGTCAGTTGTCGGTGTCGATCTGACCGCCGAATTCTGCGACGCGGCCACGGAGTTGTCACGCTGGGTTGGTCTCTCTGACAAGACCAAGTTTCAGCAAGGTGACGCGTTGAACCTTGCGTTTGACGATTGCGAATTTGATGCAGCGATCACTGTGCATGTCGCGATGAACATCGAAAACAAGATGCGGATGTACGAGGAAGCCCGCCGGATCTTGTCGGCGGGCGGGACTTTTGCAGTCTACGACATTCTGCGGGGAGCCGGCGAGGACATTCTGTATCCCGTACCTTGGGCGCGGGACCCGTCGATCAGCCATCTGGCAACCCCGGACGAGATGGAAACTCTGCTTGCCGATGCCGGGTTTGAAATTGTGCGGGTGATCGATTCAACCGAAGACAGCCTTCAGTGGCTGGAGGCCAGAACCGCGCAAACCGGCGCGGCAAAGCCCCTGCCGGTTACGACAGAGCTATTGTTCGGGCCGGAGTTTCGGGAAATGACGCAAAACCAGCTGCGCGGATTGAAGGAGCGGCGGATACTGACCGTCAGCTATATCTGCAAGGCCTGATGTGCGCCGGGCGTTCACCGGCATCCTTTCGAAGGGCAAGCAAAAGAAAAAGCCGCCCTGTTTGAGCGGCTCTTCTATCGGTCTGCCATGGGACTGGATCAGAGATTGGCGATGTCGCCACGGTTCAGGCCGATGTCGTCCAGCTGGGTGTCGGTCAGGGCCGACAGCGCATTGCGGGTCAGGCGGCTCTCGTTCCACGAGACGACGGCGTTTCTTGCCGAGATGAAAAAGTCCACCACGCGGAGAACGGTGACTGCTCCGAGCGGCGCTGTGGTGCTTGCGGTATGTGCCATTTGCGCGTTCCTGGGTTGAAACAGCCGACCCTGCGTCGGTTGTGAGGCTCATCTAGGAGAATGGTACGAGTCTTACAAATGCCCGGTTTACAGTCCCGAATTGCATCCAGTGCATAACAAACGCGCAGAATGCAAAACTTGCTCTTGTGCTTTTGCCGGACCATATACGGGAACGCAGGGCAGAACGGAGGCACTTATGGCGGACAGCAACTCTCGCAGCGATTTTCCCGGCTGGCACGGAACCACGATCATCGGCGTCAAGAAGGGTGGCGAGGTGGTGATTGCTGGCGACGGGCAGGTCAGCCTGGGCCAGACCGTTATCAAGGGCACCGCGCGCAAGGTGCGGCGGCTGAGCCCTGGCGGTTACCATGTGGTTGCGGGCTTTGCCGGGTCGACGGCGGATGCCTTCACCCTGCTGGAACGGCTGGAGGCCAAGCTGGAGGCGACACCCGGACAGCTGGCGCGCGCCTCGGTCGAACTGGCCAAGGACTGGCGCACCGACAAATACCTGCAAAAGCTGGAGGCGATGCTGATCGTCAGCGACGGGCAGGACATGTTCGTGATCACCGGCGCGGGCGATGTGCTGGAACCCGAACATGACGTGGCCGCCATCGGCTCGGGCGGGAATTTTGCGCTGGCCGCCGCACGGGCGATGATGGACAGCGACAGGAGCGCCGAAGAGATCGCCCGCGCCGCCATGGCGATCGCCGCCGATATCTGCGTCTATACCAACGGCAACCTGACGGTGGAGAAAATCGCGAAATGAACAGAGGCCGCGGATAAAGACGCGGCCTCGTGGGCGGAAAAAGTGAGTGGTGACGCCCGGTGTTACAGGTCTGAAATGCTGTGTATCCCTTTGGGCGAAAAGATGCCTTCACAGGTCTCTGATCCTGCGTGTGTGATCAGTGCGCTGCCGCCGCGACACGGGACCCGCTTGTGTTTTCGATCCTCATGCTTAGGTTCCGGGGCGCAACAACGAGATTGAGAGCACATGACCGACCTGACCCCGCGCGAGATCGTCTCGGAGCTTGACCGTTTCATCATCGGCCAGAAGGACGCCAAGCGCGCCGTGGCGGTGGCGCTGCGCAACCGCTGGCGGCGCAAGCAGTTGTCGGATGACCTGCGCGACGAGGTGTATCCCAAGAACATCCTGATGATCGGCCCCACCGGCGTCGGCAAGACCGAGATCAGCCGGCGGCTGGCGAAACTGGCGCGGGCGCCCTTCATCAAGGTCGAGGCGACCAAGTTCACCGAAGTGGGCTATGTCGGGCGTGATGTCGAACAGATCGTCCGCGACCTGGCCGATGCCGCGATCATGCAGACACGCGAATACATGCGCGACGAGGTCAAGACACGGGCGCAGAAGGCAGCCGAGGATCGTGTGATCGAGGCCATCGCCGGGACCGACGCCCGCGAGGGCACGCGCGAGATGTTCCGCAAGAAACTGAAAGCGGGCGAGTTGGACAACACGGTGATCGAACTGGAACTGGCCGACAGCTCGAACCCGATGTCGATGTTCGAGATCCCGGGCCAGCCCGGCGCGAACATGGGGATGATGAACCTGGGTGACCTGTTCGGAAAAGCATTTGCGGGCCGCACCACTCGCAAGAAGATGACAGTTGCCGAAAGCTATGACGTTCTGATCGGGGAAGAAGCCGACAAGCTTCTGGATGACGAAGTGGTCACCCGTACCGCGCTGGAGGCGGTGGAGCAGAACGGCATCGTTTTCCTCGACGAGATCGACAAGGTCTGCGCCCGCTCGGACGCACGCGGCGCCGATGTCAGCCGCGAAGGTGTGCAGCGCGACCTGCTGCCGCTGATCGAGGGCACCACCGTCAGCACCAAATACGGTCCGATCAAGACCGACCACATCCTGTTCATCGCCAGCGGTGCGTTCCACATCGCCAAGCCCAGCGATCTGTTGCCCGAATTGCAGGGACGCCTGCCGATCCGGGTCGAACTGCGGGCGCTGACCGAGGAGGATTTCGTGCGCATCCTGACCGAGACCGACAATGCGCTGACCCGGCAATATACCGCGCTGATGGGCACCGAGAAGGTCACGGTCGCGTTTACCCCCGACGGAATCGCCGCCCTGGCGCAGATCGCAGCCGAAGTGAACCGCAGTGTCGAGAACATCGGCGCACGGCGGCTCTATACCGTGATGGAGCGCGTGTTCGAGGAGCTGTCCTTTACCGCGCCGGACCGGTCGGGCGAGGCGGTCACCGTCGATGCGGCATTTGTCGAAGAGAACCTGGGGGAATTGGTTCGGTCGACGGATCTGAGCAGGTACGTGTTGTAGTGGCCGGGGTTCTGCCAGGTCGAGGTTTTGACACTCGGTTGCGGATCGTGATCTTCGCATGTGTCGCGCTGCTGGCGGGCTGCACCGATCGCTCTTTTACGCCGGTAACACCCGAAGCGCTGGAGATCGGCTCTCCGGCGACCGTGTTTGCGGCGACGACCCGTGAACAGGAACAGGACGGGTCTTTCGGCCCCGAACGCACGGAACGGCTGAGCTTGCTGGAACTGACCGTGTCGATCCCGCCGGATCGCCGGCCGGGGCGGCTGGATTTCGGCTACGGTCAGGCCAACCCGGAGAAGCAGTTCATCCTAGCCGGGCAGAAGGTGTTCAACCGGCCCGATGCATTCACCGCACGGCTGCGCGAGGAGCTGGCGCGCCAGCCTCAAGGCAATCGCGAACTGACGCTGTTCATCCATGGGTTCAACTCGACCCAGACCGAAACCGCCTATCGCGCGGCGCAACTGGCGCATGATATCGAGATGCCGGGAGTGTTGATGATCTATTCATGGCCCAGCAAGGGCCATGCACTGGGGTATGCCTATGACGGTGACAGCGTGGTCTTTGCCCGCGACGGGCTGGAAAACGTGCTGTTGCGTTTGGGAGCGTCCGGAATCGACCGGCTAACCGTGGTGGCGCATTCAATGGGATCGTTTCTGTTGATGGAAACGCTGCGCCAGATCGACCTGCAGCAACCAGGCTGGACGTCGCGCAATCTCGATGGTGTCGTGCTGATCTCTCCCGATCTCGATCTGGACATTTTCCGCAGCCAGGTGACACGACTGAAGGAAGTACCGCAGCCGTTCATCGTTATGGCTTCGGAAAAGGACAACGTGCTGAACCTGTCGCGGCGGTTGCGCGGCCTGCAAAGCAGCGAACGGCTGGGACAGATCAGCTCGGCCGCGCTGATCGCCGATCTGCCGGTGACGGTGATAGATACAAGCCGCTTCTCGGACGAGGCGGAGTCCGCTCATTTCGTGGCCGCGACGTCACCCACGCTGCTGGCCATGATCGCCGATGCCCGAAACATGACCAACCTGTTCGAAGCCGGCGGGCTGCCGCTGGAACGGGCCTTTCCGGGCATCGTCAGCTATTCGCGTGAATATCTAGGCATCGACCTGGCCGGCGGGGCGCGCTAGTTTCGCGCCCGCCGGATATAGACGTAATAAGCCCCTTCGCCGCCGTGGCTGACATGGGCAGGCGTGACCTGTAGAACCGCCTGCGCCAGCGGCGGCAATGACAGCCATTGCGGCACCTGATGCCGCAGCACGCCACGAGGTGTGGGAATCGGTCCGGGATCGTCCCGATCCTTACCCTTGCCGGTCACCACCAGCACCAGCCGCCGGCCCTGCGCCTGCGATGCGAGGATGAATCGCACCAGCGCGGGGTGGGCGGTATCGACCCGCATGCCATGCAGATCGAGCTTGCCTTCGGGTTTCAGCTTGCCGCGCCGCATCCGGGTATAGACCTTGGCATCCATCTGGACCGGCGCATGTCCCAGACGGTCGGTGATCGATGGCGACAAGACGTGGCGCTGCGGCCTGGCGCGCGCGCTCTGGCCGATTTCGAACGGGTCCAGCGACATTGGCAGGGGTTTGGCGGGGTTCGGTTTCGGCAGCGGCTTGGGATGTGTCGAATCCATGCGTTCCGGGTGCAGCCTGTCAGCCTGCCGGACCACCTTGCGCCAGAGGTCCACCTCTTCCCTGGTCAGTTTCCGCCGGGTCATCAGAACCCGTCCGGCAACAGGGCATAGGCCCGTTGAATCGGCAGCAGCACGACCATGCGCCCGGTATCACGCAGGGTGCCGGCCGCCTGTCCGGCCGCATCGCCGGTGCCGAAGAAGATATCGGCCCGTTGCGAGCCCTTGATCGCCGACCCGGTGTCCTGCGCCACCATCAGGCGGCGCATCTTGCCCTGACCGTCCTTCTCGATCCAGACCGGTGCGCCAAGCGGCGTGTGGGCCGGGTCAACCGCGATCGAGCGCAGCGGCGTGACGGAGCGGTTCATCGCGCCCAGAGGCCCGCGATCGGCAGGCAGATGGCGAAGTTCGCGGAAAAAGACATAGGAAGGGTTGTGAAACAACAGTTCCTGACCGGCCTCGGGATTTCGGCGGACCCAGTTCTTGATCACTTCGGCACTGACCTGGTGTGCCGAATATATTCCGCGCCGGACCAGTTCCACCCCGATCGAACGATAGGGGTGACCGTTGGCGCCGCCGTATCCGACGCGCAGGGTCTGGCCATCCGGCAGGCTTATCCGGCCCGAACCCTGGATCTGGAGAAAGAAGAGTTCGACCGGATCGTCGACCCAGGCAATTTCCAGCCCCCGGTTGTCCATCACGCCCGAGGTCAGGATCTGCCGACGGTCGAGCCAAGGGTTCGATTCGAGTGCCTCGGGCGGCATCTTGTACAGTGGATAACGGAACTGCGCTGAAGGAAACCGGGATCCGGTCAGTTCCGGCTCGAAATAACCCGTGAAAAGGCAATCCTGACCGTCCTCGATCAGGACCGGGCGGAAGAACAGTTCAAAGAAGCCCCGCGCCGTGTCCGGTGTCTGTTCGCGGGCCACGGCACAGAGCGTTCGCCAGTCCGGATCATCGAACAAGTCACAGGTGTTGGTGAAAACCGAAAGGGCCGCGGCGTGATCGTCCGCGGCCCATCCATCCAGCATGTCGAAGGTGAGAATCGTATGCATCGTCTCCGCCGCTCCGGTGTGAGCGGTCAGGATGGCGCCTGCCAGAACTGCCGACCGGAGCGCGCCAATCATGCGTCCGTTGCGACAAGCAACCAGTTGGGATCGTCGGTGCCCATGACGCGGGCAAAGGTCCAGACGTCCTTTTGACGTTTGACCGAGGTCGGGCTGCCCTCGACGATGTCGCCGCCACGGTCGCGGACGACCGAGGTCAGTTCGCCCACAAAACGCATGGTGATCTCGGCGCGGTTGCTGTCCTTGTCGAAATGCACGTCCTGAATGGCGGTTTCCCGCACGCCAACGAATTCAGCCTCGATCGTCAGGCCCTGATCTTCGCGGGCGGCGACAACGCCGACGAAGGTTTCGAACACGTCCTCGGCCAGAAACGGTTCGATTTCCTTCAGATTACCACGTTCGAAACCCATCACGATCATCTCGTAGGCCCCGCGGGCACCCTGAACGAAATCGCCGACGGAAAACGCCGGTTCGATGCGTTTCATTGCAGCCAGTTCCTGAGCTTGCGGGCTGTCTTCGGGAACATGATCGGTGATGTCGCGATCGGGTCCGCCCTCGATAACTTCGAAATCACGGCGGGTCCTGTTTTCGGGTTTCTGAGCCTCGGGCGGCTTTTCAAAACCTTCACGTGTACCCAGCACGCTCTTCAGGCGCAGAATCAGGAAAATCGCGATGCCGGCCAGCACAAGAAGCTGGATCAGGGGAGAATTCATTATGTCCTCATCTCAGGCCAGAAACTTTGTAAGTTTCCCGTTCGGTCACTATGTAGGGAACCGATCCCGTCAAGTCCACAGCCGAGGTTAAGGGAAAGGAAAAGGCAAATGTACCTGTTTCTGGCATTTCTGCTGGTTCCAATCATAGAAATCGCCCTGTTTATTCAGATTGGCGGCCTGATCGGGCTGTGGCCGACGCTTGCCATCGTGGTTCTGACCGCGGTTCTGGGAACTTGGCTGGTGCGGACACAAGGTCGCATGGCTCTCGCCCAGTTGCAGCGCGCCTTTTCTGATCTGGACGACCCGACCGAGCCTTTGGCGCATGGCGCGATGATCCTGTTTTCCGGGGCGCTGCTGCTGACCCCCGGGTTCTTTACCGATGCGCTGGGGTTTGCCCTGCTGGTTCCGGCCGTGCGGGTGGCGGTATTCCGCTATCTGCGATCGCGCATCACGGTGACACAGTTCCAGATGGGACCGGGGGCAGGTTTCGGTGGCCCCAAAGGCACCTATGGCGGCAGTGGCGACGTGATAGATGGCGAATGGGAAGAAGCGCCGAAACCGCACCGGCGCGATAGCGGCCCGTCCGGCTGGGTCGAAGGGCCGGACCGCCATTGAGGTGGGGCAGCCAAGCTGCTAAGCAAAAGAAAAACCATATTTTGGAGGAACTCCATGGCCGAAACCGACGCTGCCACCCCCCAGCAACCGCCGCAAATCCAGATGCGTGTTCTGGGCCAATTTATCCGGGACATGTCGTTCGAAAACGTCATGGCCCAGCGCGGAGCATCCGGAGATGTTCAGCCGGACGTCAGCGTTCAGGTTTCGCTGGACGCCAAAAAGCGTTCGGCGGAAAACCAGTACGACGTTTCCATCAAGCTGAACATCACCTCGAAGGCAAAAGGCATGGACGACGTTCTGTTCGTGTTGGAACTGGATTATTGCGGTATCTTCCATGTCGAGGGCGTACCGAACGAGCAACTGCATCCCTTCCTGCTGATCGAATGCCCGCGGATGCTGTTCCCGTTCCTGCGTCGCATCGTCAGCGATGTGACCCGTGACGGCGGTTACCCGCCGCTGAACCTGGACAACATCGATTTCATGGCGCTCTACCGCAACGAACTGGCGCGTCAGCAAGCCGCCGCACAATCGCAAAAACAGCAGGCCGATGCCTGATCCTGTAAACGCGCCTGACCTGCGTCAGGCGCGTTTCCACAGCGCCTTTTCCCCCAGTTTTTCGACAAAAGCGTCATGCGCAGCGCGCTCGTCATCGGTGATACGCGGCGGCAAAGCGGTCGGCCGCGGATGCGGGCGCCAGCTCTCGATCGTACCTGCACCGCTGCTGACGACGGCGGACAGGCCGAAATCCGGCTGCTTTCCCCCGATCAGTTCCAGATAGACTTCGGCTAGGATTTCCGAGTCGAGCAGCGCGCCGTGCAGCACCCGGTTCGAATTGTCGATCCCGAAGCGGCGGCAGAGCGCATCCAATGTCGCAGGTGAACCGGGAAAATTGCGCCGGGCGATGGCTAGCGTGTCAATGGCCCGCTCAAAGGGAATTTCCGGCAGGCCAATCCAGCGCAGTTCGGCATTGAGGAACTTCATGTCGAAGGCAGCGTTATGGATGACCAGTTTCGCATCGCCGATGAAATCGCGAAAGGTCTGGCCGATCAACGAAAACACGGGCTTGTCCTTGAGTGTCACCTGTCCGGGCTGCGGCTGTTGCGGCGGGTCCAGCAGATCGGGGCCGATGCCGTGGACGCCGAATGCCTCAGCCGGCATCATCCGTTGGGGGTTGATGTACTGGTGATAGGTTTCGCCGGTGGCGACATGGTTCCACAGTTCAATGGCCCCGATCTCGACAATTCGGTCGCCTGTTTCCGGATCGAAACCTGTTGTTTCCGTATCTAGAACAATCTCACGCATCGCTTTGCCTTGCCCGTATCTGCCTGACCACATCCTGCACCTGTGCGCGGGCATGGTCCAGCGTGTCGGTGACGATGACGAAATCGGCGCGGGCGCATTTTTCGTCGTTGGGCATCTGCTTGGCGCGGATCTGTTCGAACTGCGCCTCGGTCATGGTGCCGCGCGCCATCACGCGGTCTTTTTGCACCTCGGGCGGAACCGAAACGCAAGCCACCGCATCCATCGCCGCATCGCCGCCGGTTTCGAACAACAGCGGGATGTCAAAGACGAGGATGTCGGCGGTTGCGGTTTCACGGAACCGCGCGCGGTCCTGCGCCACAAGGGGATGTACGATGGATTCGATCCGTTTCAGCGCCGATGGGTCGGCCGCAATGATCGCCTTGAGCGCATCGCGGCTGACCGCGTCATTCAAAATGGCTTCGGGAAAAACGGCGCGCATGGGTTCGACCGCCGCGCCACCGGGCGCATAAAGCCGGTGCACTGCGGCGTCGGCATCCCAGAGCGCACATCCCTCTTCGACAAAAAGGCGCGCCGTGGTCGACTTGCCCATGCCGATGGAGCCGGTCAGGCCAAGTAAAAATGTCATCTGAGGGCGGCCGCCCGCGTTGCCGCATCGACCGTGGGCCGTTCCCCGAACCAGCGTTCAAAACCAGGGACCGCCTGGTGCAGCAACATGCCCAAACCATCGACGGTGGTGCATCCCATCTCTTCGGCCGTGGCCAGAAGACGGGTCTTGAGCGGGGTATAAACCAGGTCTGTCACCACGGCATCGGGGCGCAACCCGTCCAGCGGCACGCGCAGTTCGGGTTTGCCGACCATGCCGAGCGAGGTCGTGTTGACCACCAGTCGTGCGTCTTCGACCACGTTGCCGGCCTGCACCCAGTCGGCCACGGTCACACGCTGGCCGAAATCATCGCGCAGTTTCTCGGCGCGCGGGCGGGTGCGGTTCGTCACGATGATTTCCGGCACACCGGCCTCGGCCAGGGCCGAGATCACCGCCCGCGCCGCGCCGCCAGCGCCGAACACGACGGCCGGACCTGCCTTGGGATCCCAATCAGGGGCACCGCTGCGCAGGTTTTCGAGGAATCCGTATCCGTCTGTATTATCACCCAGAATGCGGCCGTCCTCGCGAAAAGTCAGCGTATTCACCGCTCCGATCAGGGTAGCCCTGTCGCTGATCTGGTCGACGCAGGACATCACCGCTTCCTTGTGCGGAATGGTGACATTGACACCCACGAAGCCAGCCTTGGGCAGGGTTCGGATCACCTGCGCCAGATCCTGCGGCGCGACATCCATCGGGATGTAATGGCCATTGATGCCATAGGTCTTGAGCCAGTGGCCATGCAGGCGTGGCGATTTCGAATGGGCGATCGGATGGCCGATCACCCCGGCCAATGGAATTCGGCTGTCCGTCATGTCTCGATCACCTCCCGCAACGCCAGAAAGTTGAGTAGTTCCAACATGGGGATACCCAAAACGTTAAAATAGTCGCCGTCAATGGCGGTGAAGAGACGAACACCCTCTTCCTCGAGCTTGTAGCCACCCACGGCGTGGCGGATGCTGTTCCAGTTACGGGCGACGTAACCCGTCAGGTAGGCGTCGGACAGTTCGCGCATTCGCAGACGCACTTGCCCGACGTGACGCCATATCGGCTGGCCGTCCTGATAGATGACCGCCGCGGAGAGCAGCATATGCCACTGGCCGCGCATCTCCTTGAGTTGCCCCAGCGCGGTATCCGGGCTGTCGGGCTTGGACAGCATCCTGCCTTTAAAGTCGAGCACCTGATCGCAGCCGATCACCAGGGCGCCGGGATGTTTGTCACTGACCTTGCGCGCCTTCAGCTCAGCCAGGGCGTCGGCGATGTCGCGCGGCGGGGCGCCCTCTGCAAGCAGCGCCGCTTTTACGGTTTCTTCATCGACCCGCGGCACGATCCGGGTAAACGGAATGGCGGCGTTTTCCAGCAACCGGGCCCGTATCTCGGAACCCGATGCCAGGATCAGGGGGACAGTCATGTGGAAAACCCCGTGGGCAAGGCGTTGGTTTGACTTGCATGGTTTTTCATTCTTTTCGGGTTGACACGCAACCCCATGGAGAACGCGAAAAACCCGCGGGAGTCGCCCGCGATCCATCCTTTCGGGACAAGGATAACTCGGGCCTGCGGGATAAACCGGGTTTTCCCAGCGGATCAACAGATGATCCTGTAATTTTCCACCTTGTCAGGTTTCAGGTAAATATCTGTTTAAATTCAATTATTTTTATCTTCTCCACATCTGTATGAAAACCTGTCGCGCGTTTTTCACATTGGGGAAAAGGCCGGGATGGCGCAGTTATCCACGGGATCAGGGTTCCCTACAAAACCAACATCCTTTCTTCTTTTCTATATTTATGATTAGACCCGACCCGGCACACCGGAGCGAGACGAGATGGAAGACCTGCTGTTCGTGATCTACCCCTGGGTCAAGTCCCTGCATATCATGGCGGTGATCAGCTGGATGGCCGGTTTATTCTACTTGCCTCGTCTGTTCGTCTATCACGTCGAAAAGGCCGGGAAGGTGCAGGATGCACCGGTGATATTCCAGGAGATGGAGGAGAAGCTGATCCGGGTGATCATGCGCCCGGCGATGGTGGTTTCCTGGGTCTGCGGCCTGATCATGGTGGTCACGCCGGGTATCATCGACTGGGGCGCGGTCTGGCCCTGGGCCAAGGGCGTATCGGTGATCGGGATGACATGGTTTCATCACTGGCTGGGACTGCGGCGCAAGGATTTCCTGATGGGCCGCAACCGTCTGACCGGCCGGCAGTACCGGATGATGAACGAGGTGCCGACGTTGTTGATGGTAGTGATCGTGCTGGCGGTGATCGTGAAATTCTGATCCCCCTTTGACTCTCGCCGCCAGCCGCCTTATCTAGGCCGCAAGCGCCCGTCCGGGCAGCCGTGCAATTCCCGATGCCAATTCCGTTTGAGCCGCTTCTGCAAGCGGCAGAGGACCGTATACGATGACGATCGAATCCCTGAATCTTGCCGACCTCAAAGCCAAGAGCCCCAAGGACCTTCTGGCCATGGCCGAGGATCTGGAGATCGAAAACGCCTCGACCATGCGCAAGGGCGAGATGATGTTCCAGATCCTGCGCGAACGCGCTGACGAGGGCTGGACCATCGGCGGGGATGGCGTGCTGGAAGTCCTTCAGGATGGCTTCGGGTTCCTGCGCTCGCCCGAGGCGAACTATCTGCCGGGTCCGGACGATATCTATGTTTCGCCCGATATGATCCGCCAGTATTCACTGCGCACTGGCGACACGGTCGAGGGAGAGATCAAGGCGCCCGACGACAACGAGCGGTATTTCGCCCTGACCAATGTCACCAAGATCAACTTTGAAGACCCGGAAAAGGCGCGTCACAAGATCGCCTTTGACAACCTGACACCGCTCTATCCGGATGAGCGACTGAAGATGGAGATCGAGGATCCGACCATCAAGGACCGCTCGGCCCGGGTCATCGATCTGGTCGCGCCGATCGGCAAGGGGCAGCGGTCGCTGATCGTGGCGCCGCCGCGGACCGGCAAGACGGTGATCCTGCAAAACATCGCGCATTCGATCGAGAAGAACCACCCCGAGTGCTATCTGATCGTTCTGTTGATCGACGAACGCCCCGAGGAAGTCACCGACATGCAGCGTTCGGTCAAGGGCGAGGTGGTATCCTCGACCTTTGACGAACCGGCGGCGCGTCACGTGGCAGTTTCGGAAATGGTGATCGAAAAGGCCAAGCGCCTAGTCGAACATAAACGAGATGTTGTTATCCTTCTCGATTCGATCACAAGACTTGGTAGGGCATTCAACACCGTGGTGCCGTCCTCGGGCAAGGTTCTGACTGGTGGTGTGGACGCAAACGCGTTGCAACGACCCAAGCGCTTCTTTGGCGCCGCACGGAATATCGAGGAAGGCGGGTCGCTGACCATCATCGCAACCGCGCTGATCGACACCGGCAGCCGGATGGACGAGGTGATCTTTGAAGAGTTCAAGGGCACCGGCAACTCGGAAATCGTGCTGGACCGCAAGATTGCCGACAAGCGGGTGTTCCCGGCCATCGACATCCTCAAGTCCGGCACCCGGAAAGAGGACCTGTTGGTCGAGAAGAGCGACCTGCAAAAGACCTTTGTTCTGCGCCGCATCCTGAACCCGATGGGGACGACAGATGCGATCGAGTTCCTGTTGTCGAAGCTTAAACAGACCAAGACCAACGGCGAATTCTTCGATTCAATGAATACCTGATCCGGTTCACATCGGGGTTAGGGGCTGGAGATGGACACGATATTCGCCCTGGCCACCGCGCAGGGAAAGGCAGGCGTGGCGGTGATCCGCTTGTCCGGTTCGCTGTCGCACAAGGCTGCCGAAATATTGACGGGGTCCCCCGTGCCAGACAGGGGCATGGTTTTGCGCACCTTGCGTGATTCCAAAGGCCTTCGGCTGGATGATGGGGTTGTCTTGTCCTTTCGGGGACCGGCGAGTTTCACCGGCGAGGATGTTGTCGAATTCCAGATACACGGTAGCCTGGCGACGACCGAGGCTGTCCTGCGCTGCCTGGGGCAGTACGATGGGCTGCGTTTGGCTGAACCGGGGGAATTCACGCGGCGGGCTTTGGAAAACGGAAAACTCGACTTGGCCCAGGTCGAAGGTCTTGCCGACCTGATCGACGCCGAAACCGAGGCGCAACGGAAACAGGCGCAGGCAGTTCTATCCGGTGCGCTTGGCCAACTTGCCGAAAGCTGGCGGCGAAAACTGATCCGCGCGGCCGCCTTGCTGGAGGCCGTGATCGACTTTGCCGACGAAGAAGTGCCTACAGACGTATCTCCCGAAGTACGGGACCTGCTGACCAGTGTCCGAGGGCAGTTGCAACGGGAAATCTCGGGGGTGCGCATTGCCGAGCGTATTCGGACGGGGTTCGAGGTTGCGATCATCGGTCCACCGAATGCGGGGAAATCCACGCTTTTGAATGCTTTGGCAGGGCGCGAGGCGGCCCTGACTTCCGAAATTGCCGGTACGACACGGGATGTGATCGAGGTTCGAATGGACCTAGGCGGATTGCCTGTCACCCTGCTGGATACCGCAGGACTGCGCGATACCGGAGATGTTGTCGAAGGCATGGGAATTGCTCTGGCGCGTCGCAGGGCGGAGGCGGCGGATCTGCGTGTTTTCCTGACCGATGATCCTTTGGCGACTGGAATTGAAATAAGGGAGAGCGATATCCATGTTCTTCCCAAGGCCGATCAACGCAAGACGCCGGACGGGGCCATCTCGGGTGTGACGGGGCAGGGGATCGACCAGTTGGTCGATCGGATTGCCGCGGTGCTAAAAACGCGTTCGGCCAGCGCCGGAATTGCAACCCGCGAACGCCATCGTGCGGCTATGATGGTTGCTTCGGATGCACTGATGCGGGCAGAGGGCATTCTGGAATCGGGTCCGGACCTGTATGATATTGCATCGGAAGAACTTCGAACCGCGATCCGCGCCCTGGAATCTCTGGTTGGCCGGATAGATGTGGAAAACCTGTTGGATGAGATTTTTGCATCCTTCTGCTTGGGAAAATAAGGAGTGTTTCACGTGAAACATTCGGATTTCGATGTGGTCGTGATTGGAGCCGGGCATGCCGGCGCGGAAGCCGCACATGCTGCGGCGCGAATGGGCGTGCGTACAGCATTGGTCACGCTTTCCGAACGCGACATTGGCGTGATGTCGTGCAATCCGGCAATTGGTGGTTTGGGTAAGGGGCATCTGGTACGTGAGATCGACGCTCTGGACGGCGTCATGGGGAGGGTTGCCGACAGGGCCGGTATCCAGTTTCGCTTGTTGAATCGCCGGAAAGGGCCGGCCGTCCAGGGACCAAGGGCACAGGCTGACCGCGCCTTGTATCGCGCTGCCATGCTGGCCGAAACACGCGCGCGCAAGGGGTTGGAGCTTGTCGAGGGAGAAGTTGTCGATTTCCTTTTGGATGGAGATTCGGTGCGCGGTGTCATTCTGGCGGACGGTTCCGAATTGCGCTCTCAAGCGGTGATTCTGACCTCGGGCACATTTTTGCGTGGGGTGATTCATATTGGCGATGTATCGCGTCCAGGTGGGCGAATGGGTGATCGCCCGTCGGTGCAGTTGGCGGAACGGTTGGACGGCTACGGCTTGCCGACGGGTCGCCTCAAGACTGGTACGCCGCCGAGACTGGATGGCCGGACCATAAACTGGGATGTGCTGGAAAGGCAGGAAGGAGACGAAGAGCCTGTTCTTTTTTCATTTCTGTCGAAATCGGTTTACGCCCGGCAGATAGCTTGTGGAATTACGCATACGAACTCGCGCACCCACGAGATCATCGAAAAGAACCTAAACAGATCGGCGATGTATGGCGGTCACATCGAAGGTGTAGGTCCACGCTATTGTCCTTCGATCGAGGACAAGATTGTCCGTTTTGCCGATAAGGAGTCACATCAGGTCTTTCTGGAACCAGAGGGCTTGGAGGACCATACCGTATATCCAAATGGAATCTCGACCTCTCTTCCGGTGGATGTGCAGGAGGCCTATGTCCGTTCGATTTTCGGGTTGGAAAACGTGACCATTCTGCAACCGGGTTATGCAATCGAATACGATTATGTCGACCCGCGTGCCTTAACCTCGCAATTGAGCTTGCCGGATGTTCCAGGACTGTATCTTGCCGGCCAGATCAATGGGACCACGGGATATGAAGAGGCCGCGGCACAAGGGCTTGTTGCCGGTTTGAATGCGGCTTGCCGGGTGCTCGGGCGCGATCCAGTCCAGTTCAGTCGCGGCAATAGCTATATTGGCGTAATGATCGATGATCTGACCACGCGCGGTGTTTCTGAACCCTATCGGATGTTCACGTCGCGGGCCGAGTTCCGCCTGTCTCTTCGGGCGGATAATGCCGATCAACGCCTGACGCCGATCGGTATGGAACTGGGCTGCGTCAGCGAAGAGCGGAGTAAGGTGTTCAGTTCAAAGGCGGAAAAACTCGCTGCGGCAAGGCGCACACTGGAAGACAGGACATTTACACCGAAGGAAATACTGGCGGCCGGCGTTCAGCTGAATCAGGATGGAACTCGACGGACCGGTTTGCAAGTCCTGGCGTTTCCCGATGTCAGCTTTGACACGATCGTCAGCCTTGTACCCGACTTGGCCGATACCGAGCTCGAGATCCGTCAACAAGTTGAACGTGATGCGCTTTACACGAACTACATTGCCCGGCAGGAAAGGGATGTAGAAGCCATGAAGCGGGACGAGACCTATATAATCCCGCGTGATTTTCCATTCGAGCAACTTGATGGCCTTTCAAACGAACTGAAGCTGAAATTGGGTCGCGCCAGACCAGAGAACATTGCTCAGGCTGCCCGAATTGACGGGGTGACTCCCGCGGCACTTGCCTTGATTCTGGCTCGCCTCCGGCGGGACGCCAAGGTTCGCTCTGCATGAACTGGCCATTGTCTACACTTTCCCTCGATGTTTCACGTGAAACATTCGATCGATTGGATCAGTATGTGCAGTTGGTTCGCAAGTGGAATCCACGCATAAACCTGGTATCCCGCCGAAGTCTGGATGAGATCTGGGAAAGGCATATTGCTGATTCCGTTCAGTTGTTCGACCTGGCGGCACCAGTAGAAAAATGGGTTGACCTTGGAAGTGGCGGCGGGTTTCCGGGACTGGTCTGCGCCATTCTTGGACGAGAGAAAATGCCCGAAGCCCGGTTTGTCTGTATAGAAAGCGACCAAAGGAAATCGGCTTTCTTGCGAACCGTAGTGCGCGAGTGCGACGTTCGCTGCGACATCATCAATGAAAGAATTGAACAAGCCCTACCGCAGCAAGCCGACGTTCTGTCTGCCCGTGCATTAACGGATCTTTCCGGATTGCTGGAATTTGCCGAAAGGCATCTGAAACCTGACGGCATCGCCTTGTTTCCAAAAGGTGAAAGCTGGAAAAAAGAAGTGGATAATGCGCGGAAGCAATGGAATTTCCAGGTCGATCCCGTTACTAGTTTGACCGAGCCTCAAGCCGTTGTTTTGAAACTCAAAGGAATCGCGCGTGTCTGATCTTTCCCGTCCTGCAGGCCCCCGGATCATAGCGGTCGCAAATCAGAAGGGCGGGGTCGGGAAGACGACAACCGCCATAAATCTGGCGGCGGCGCTGGCCGAAACCGGTTTGCGCGTGCTGGTTGTGGATCTTGATCCGCAAGGGAACGCGTCGACCGGACTTGGTATCGAAGACCGCGATGTGACGACATACGAATTGTTGGTAGACGACGCACCTCTCAATGCAGTAATTCAGCGGACCAGTATTCCCGGTCTCTCCATCGTGCCGGCAACCGTTGATCTCAGTTCGGCGGATATCGAGTTGATGGCCAATGAAAAGCGAAGCTTTCTGTTGCACGATGCCCTGCGGCAGACGGCGATGGATGCCTTTGGCTGGGACTACATCCTGATAGATTGCCCACCGTCACTGAACCTTCTGACCGTCAATGCCATGGTGGCCGCACATTCGGTATTGGTGCCCCTGCAAAGCGAATTTTTCGCACTGGAAGGTCTGTCACAATTGATGCTGACCATCCGAGAAGTGCGTCAGGCGGCCAACCCGGACCTCCGGATCGAAGGTGTTGTGTTGACCATGTATGATAAACGCAACAACTTGTCCCAACAGGTGGAAAAGGACGCTCGCGACAATCTGGGCGAACTGGTGTTTGAAACCCGGATTCCGCGAAATGTCCGGGTCAGCGAGGCGCCATCTTATGCAATGCCGGTTCTGAGCTATGATCCCAATTCTCTGGGCGCTATTGCATACCGGGACCTGGCGGTTGAACTGTTGAAGAAGCATAACAAGATTGCCGCCTAAGCGGCAGAGAGGAGCGACGCATGGTTTCCAACAAACCTAGGGGATTGGGACGTGGCTTGTCGGCCTTGATGGCGGATGTCACTCACTCTGCCGAAACGCAGGCGGCGGATTCTCCTCGACGCCCGGATCGCGCGGTTCCGATTGAAAAGCTGCGGGCAAATCCGAACCAGCCGCGCCGGAGTTTCACTCAGGAGGCGTTGGACGAACTTGCGGCGTCGATCAAGGAAAAAGGGATTCTTCAGCCATTGATCGTGCGCCCGGTCGAAGGTGGAATGTACGAGATCGTCGCGGGCGAGCGGCGGTGGCGCGCGGCTCAGTTGGCGCAACTGCATGACATTCCGGTACTGATACGCGAGTTGGATGATACCGAAGTCCTGGAAATCGCCATCATCGAGAATATCCAGCGCGCCGACCTGAACGCGGTGGAAGAGGCGGCCGGATACCGGCAGTTGATGGACAGGTTCGGTCACACGCAGGAAAAGCTGGCTGAGGCGCTTGGCAAAAGCCGCAGCCATATCGCGAACCTGCTGCGGTTGCTGTCGCTGCCGGATGACGTGCAGCAGATGGTGGTCGAAGGTAAATTATCGGCGGGTCATGCCCGTGCCCTGATCACCAGCGACAATCCGTTGGAACTAGCGAAAATTGTCGTCCGTGATGGGTTGTCGGTGCGCGCAACCGAAGCACTGGTCAAGAAACAGGCCGAAGGGGATAAGCCAGCCGCACCAGTACGCCCGAAGACCATCAGAGATGACAAGGATGCCGATACACGAGCGCTGGAAAAGGATCTTTCAGCTATCCTTGCAATGAAAGTCGTGATCAACCACAAACCCGGAACGGAAACAGGGCAGGTGATCCTGACCTATGAGAACCTAGATCAACTGGATGACCTTTGCGCAAAACTCAGCCGTTAGGGCGCGTCCAGATAAACACAAGTACACAGCCCAAAACCACGGCCTGGATGATCAGGACATGGGATGGCGCGGAAAAGACGACCGATAATCCGAAAACGGCGGCCACCGACAAGGTTGCCGCCTTTTTTGCCGTCGGCCGAATGGCGCCAAACGTCTGCCAGTCGTTGATCATCGGGCCGAACAGCCGATGAGTCAGAAGCCAAGTGTGCAGGTGTTCCGATGAGCGGGCAAAGAAGAATGTGGCAAGTAAGAGGAAGGGAACGGTCGGGAGAAGCGGCAGGATAATGCCGATAAGAGCCAGTCCGACGCAGACCAACCCCAATGCCGCCCAGATGTATTGCATCGGCTTACTCCGCCATCAATTCCAGGATGACCGCATTCAGGACGGCCCGCCCCTTGGATGTGGCGCGCAGGCGTCCGTTTTCCACCGTGATCATGCCCAGATCGGCGAGGTGAGAAACTTGATGCGATGACAAAGGACGCGACGACAGGGTTTGCCAGCGGTCAATATCTAGACCCTCGCGTATTCGCATCCCCATCATCAGGTATTCATCTGCCTGTTCTTGTAGATCAAGCGCTGTTCTGACCGATTCACCGGAGCCCTTGGTCACCGCAGACAGCCAGGCACCGGGATTGAGCGGACTTTCGGTGGCAAACCTTTTGCCGTCAATCGTAACGCGCCCATGCGCGCCGGGGCCGATCCCGATGTAATCGCCGTAACGCCAATAGATCAGGTTGTGCCGCGACTCCGCTCCTGGCCGGGCATGGTTCGAGACCTCGTAGGCAGGCAGGCCGTGTGCTGCGCAGACCTCTTGCGTGATCAGGTACATGTCGGCGGCGTCGTCATCGGCTGGAAGGCCGCGCAGCTTGCCGCGCGCGTAGCGGTCGCCAAAAGCGGTGCCGTCCTCGATCGTCAGTTGATAGAGCGAGAGGTGATCAACGGCCATCGCCAGTGCGTCGTTCAACTCCGCGCGCCAGGCATCGGGCGTCTGGTCCTGCCGGGCATAGATCAGGTCGAAACTCACCCGGTCGAAACAGCGCCGCGCAATGTCGAATGCCGCGCGGGCCTCGGCGACGGTGTGAATACGGCCCAGCCGCTGCAGGTCACGTTCATTCAGCGCTTGTACACCCATCGAAATGCGATTGACCCCGCCGTCGCGATAGGCTGCAAAACGTCCGGCCTCGACCGAACCGGGATTGGCTTCGAGCGTGATTTCCATGTCATTGGAGGTGGGCCAGAGGCGGCGGGCGGTTTCGATCACCGCCGCAACCGTTTCCGGCATCATCAGCGACGGAGTGCCGCCACCAAAGAATATCGTGTTCAGAACTCTTCCGGGAAGTTCAGATGCATAGCGTTCAAGCTCTGAGACATAGGCTCTAACCCAGGCTTTTTGGTCGATTTCAAGGGCAACGTGGCTGTTGAAGTCGCAATAGGGGCACTTGGCCTGGCAAAAGGGCCAATGCACGTAGAGGCCAAAGCCCCCATGTTGCCAGTCATCCGCCAAAACAGCCCTTCACGAATTTCTCCACCGCCCGCGCGCGGTGGCTGATCTTGTTCTTTTCCCAGCGGTCCATCTCGGCAAAGGTCAGGTCGTAGCCATCGGGTACAAACATAGGATCATAGCCGAACCCGGCCGCACCGCGGATGGGCCAGACCAGGTGACCGGGGGCGACGCCTTCGAACACTTCGTCATGGCCATCGGGCCAGGCCAGCACCAGCGTGCAACGGAATTGCGCCAGACGGGGATGAGGGGCTTCTTTGGCCTCTAGTTCGTTGTGGGCGCGGGTCATGGCCATCATGAAATCACGCCCGTTGCCGGTTTCGGCCCAGTCTGCGGTAAAGACGCCCGGCGCGCCATCCAGCGCGTCGATGGTGATGCCGCTGTCGTCGGACAGGGCCGGCAGGCCGGTGGCACGGGTGGCGGCATGGGCCTTGATCCGGGCATTTCCGACAAAGGTGTCCTCGGTTTCTTCAGGCTCGGGCAGGTTCATTTCGGCGGCGCCAACGACCTTGACCCCAAAAGGTTGGAGGAGATGCGCCATCTCTTCCAGTTTGCCCTTGTTGTGGGTCGCGATCAGCAGCGTATCGCCTTCGAACCTGCGGGTCATGCGGTGGCGGCCTTTTGTGCGGCCACCAGTTCGCCCACACCCTTTTCGGCGAGGCCCAGAAGCTGGTCGAGCTGCGCGCGGTTAAAGACGGAACCTTCGGCGCTCATCTGCACCTCGATCAGTTTACCTGATCCGGTCATGATGAAATTGCCGTCGACGCCTGCCTCGCTGTCCTCGGGGTAATCGAGGTCCAGCACCGGCTGGCCGGCGTAGATGCCACAGGACACGGCGGCCACCGGATCGACCAGCGGGTCGGTGATGACATCGCCCGCCTTCATCAGCTTGTTCACGGCCAGCCGCAGCGCCACCCAGCCTCCGGTGATCGAGGCGCAGCGGGTGCCGCCATCGGCCTGAATCACATCGCAGTCGACGGTGATCTGGCGTTCGCCCAGGGCTACCCGGTCAACGCCCGCGCGCAGGGCGCGGCCGATCAGGCGCTGGATCTCGACCGTGCGGCCGCCTTGCTT
This sequence comes from Ruegeria marina, assembly GCF_900101475.1. GTDB lineage: Bacteria > Pseudomonadota > Alphaproteobacteria > Rhodobacterales > Rhodobacteraceae > Ruegeria_B > Ruegeria_B marina. The sequence continues at coordinate 71,315 of NZ_FMZV01000009.1, forward strand.
GCCGCTGGCGGCCTCGCGCCGCATCCGGGTGTTGGTGGCACGCGGCAGCATGCCGTATTCGGCGGTGACCCAACCCAGGCCCGAGCCCTTGATGAAGGGGGGTACGCGGTCCTCGATAGTGGCGGTGCACAGGACATGCGTGTCGCCCATCTTGATCAGGCATGAGCCTTCGGCATGTTTTGTGAAGGCGGTCTCGATTGAAACCGGGCGCATTTCGCTTAGATCTCGTCCAGAGGGTCGCATGGGTCATCCTTTGCTGTTGCGCAGGGGATACCGCCCGCAGGGGCGGCGATGCAAGCCCGATTGACCTTTTCAGGGCAGCGGATTTAATGACCTGACAGTCAGGGAATACAGATGAGTGACGCACGCAAAATCCTGGACGATCTGAACGATCGCTCGCGCGAGGTGTTTCGTCTGATCGTCGAAAGTTATCTCGACAGCGGCGAGCCGGTCGGCAGCCGGACCTTGACCCGCACGTTGAGCGAGAAGGTCAGTGCAGCCACCGTGCGCAACGTGATGCAGGACCTCGAATATCTGGGCCTGCTGGACAGCCCGCATGTCAGCGCCGGGCGCATCCCGACCCAGATGGGTCTCAGGATGTTCGTGGACGGGCTTCTGGAGATCGGCGACCTTGATATGGATGACCGGCAAAAGCTGGACGCCACCTTGGGCGGGAATGCCGGCGATGTCGGGGGTGCGCTGGACAAGATCGGTGCGGCGCTCAGCCGTGTCAGCCAGGGCGCCTCGCTGGTGCTGACACCCAAGCACGAAACCGAGATCAAGCATATCGAGTTCGTCTCTCTGGGGCATGACCGCGCGCTGGTGGTTTTGGTCTTTTCCGACGGTCACGTGGAAAACCGGCTGTTCACGCCGCCGCCGGGACAGACGCCCAGTTCGATGCGCGAGGCGGCCAATTTCCTGAATGCGCTGATCGAAGGCAAGACGCTGAGCGACGTGCGGCGGATGATGCAGACCGAGATCCGTGAACGTCAGCAGGAGATCGACGGACTGGCGCGTGAGATGGTCGAAAGCGGGCTTGCCGTCTGGGAGGGGCAAGGCGCGGATTCGGCGCGGCTGATTGTCAGGGGGCGGGCGAATCTGCTGGGCGGCGCCGGTCAGGAAGAAGAATTGGAACGGATCCGGACGTTGTTCGACGACCTGGAACGCAAGCGGGACATCGCCGAATTCTTGGAATTGACCGAACAGGGCGAGGGTGTGCGCATTTTTATTGGCTCGGAGAACAAACTTTTCTCACTTTCGGGTTCCTCTTTGGTGGTGTCTCCTTATATGAACGCTGACCGAAAGATCATCGGAGCGGTCGGGGTCATCGGACCCACGCGCCTGAATTATGGACGGATCGTGCCGATCGTGGATTACACGGCACAACTGGTCGGGCGGCTGATTTCCGACCGGAGTTAGAGGTAGAAGTATGGCAGAGCCTAAGAACGAAGATTTCCTGGACGATATAGCAACCGCCGAGGCCGAGGAATATGCCGAGGACATGGCGGAAATAAGCGGCGAGGACGCCGAGGTCGACGCGCTGCGGGCCGAGCGGGACGAGTTGAAGGACAAGTTCATGCGCGCGCTGGCGGATGCCGAGAACATCCGAAAGCGCGGGGAACGGGCGCGGCGCGAGGCCGAGCAATATGGCGGGTCGAAACTGGCGCGCGACATGCTGCCGGTCTATGACAACATGAAGCGCGCGCTCGAAGCGATGACCGAAGAGCAACGGGCCGTGTCGGGTGCGTTGATCGAAGGGATCGAATTGACGATGCGGGCGTTGCTGGACGTGTTTTCCAAACACGGCATCCGGATCATCACGCCGCAGGTCGGTGACCGGTTTGACCCGCAGATGCACGAGGCGATGTTCGAGGCGCCGGTTCCGGGCACCAAGGCGGGCGACATCATCCAGGTTTCCGCCGAAGGCTTCATGCTGCACGACCGTCTGCTTCGACCCGCGCAGGTTGGTGTTTCCTCGATGCCGGCGAAGTGATTTGGCTTCGCCAGGGCGAAGCCAAGCCTTCGGCAGGAGTATTTGTCGAAAAGATGAAGGGGCGGTCAGGATCTGACCGCCTCTTTCAGTTTATAGAGCATTTCCAGCGCCTGGCGCGGCGTAAGCTCGTCGGGGTGGATGTCCTTGAGCATCGTGTCGGCGGCCGAGGTTTTCGGCGCAGGGGGCGGCGGAGGCGCAGCGGAGAACAGCGGCAGGTCGTCGATCAGCGCTTTTTGTTTGCCGCCTTCGCGTTCGGATTTTTCGAGCTGGTCCAGAACTGCGCGCGCGCGCGCCACGACGGAAGGCGGCAGGCCGGCAAGTTGCGCCACCTGCACACCATAGGAGCGGTCGGCGGCGCCCTTGCGCACCTCATGCAGGAAGATTACTTCGCCTTCCCACTCCCGCACGGCGACCGTGGCGTTTTCGACTCCGTCGAGCGTGCCGGCGAGCGCGGTGAGTTCATGGTAATGAGTGGCAAAGAGGGCGCGGCAACGATTGGCGGCATGCAGGTGTTCCAGCGTTGCCCAGGCGATGGACAGCCCGTCATAGGTGGCGGTGCCGCGGCCGATCTCGTCGAGGATGACCATCGCGCGCTCGTCCGCCTGATTGAGGATGGCGGCGGTTTCCACCATTTCGACCATGAAGGTCGAGCGCCCGCGCGCCAGGTCGTCGGAGGCGCCGACTCGGCTGAACAGCTGGCTGACAACGCCGATATGGGCGCGGTCGGCGGGCACATAGCTGCCCATCTGGGCGAGCAGCGCGATCAGGGCATTCTGCCGCAAATAGGTCGATTTGCCGGCCATGTTCGGACCGGTCAGCAGACGGATGGCGGCGCCTTTTTCCGCCGAGAGATCGCAATCGTTGGCTACGAAGGGGTCGCCCCCCTGCCGGCGCAACGCGTGCTCCACGACCGGGTGACGCCCGCCTTCGATCAGGAAGCTGCGGGATTGGTCGACCGTGGGCCGACACCAGTTCTCGCCGCGTGCGAGATCTGACAGCGCGGTGGCGAGATCCAGCTCGGCCAGCCCGCGCGCAGCCAGGTTGAGTCGGGCCGCCTGATTCAAAACCGCGCCGGAAAGGCTGGAATAGAGCCGCTTTTCGATATCCAGCGCCAGATTTCCGGCGTTCAGGATGCGGGTTTCCAGTTCGCTCAGTTCCACGGTGGTGAAGCGGACCTGGTTGGCGGTGGTCTGACGGTGGATATAGGTCTCGCTCAGCGGCGGGTTCAGCATCCTGGCCGCGTGGGTGGCGGTGGTTTCGATGAAATAGCCCAGCACGTTATTGTGCTTGATCTTGAGCGAGGCGATGCCGGTGTGGTCGATGTATTTCTGCTGGAACCCGGCGATGACGCCCCGGCCCTTGTCCCGTAACTCGCGCGCGTCGTCGAGTTCGGGGTCGTAGCCCGCTGCTATGAAACCGCCGTCACGGGTCAGGAGCGGCGGTTCCGCCACCAGAGCCGCATCCAGCAGGGAGAGAAGATCGTCGAACCCGCGCAGGTCGGCGGTGGCGGTCGCGACCAGGGTGGGCAGATCGAGCCCGTCGCAGAGATCGGCAATCGCTGCGGCCTGGACCAGGCCATTTCGGATCGCGGCCAGATCGCGTGGGCCACCCCGGTCGAGCGCGAGGCGCGACAGCGCGCGGTCGAGATCGGGCGCCTTGCGCAGGGCTGCGCGCAGTTCGCCGGCCAGTGACGCGTTCTCGATGCTGAAATCGATCGCGGCGAGTCGGCCATGGATCACATCGAGATTGCGCGATGGGCTGGCGATACGTTGCTCCAGCAGCCGCGCCCCGCCGGGGGTGACCGTGCGGTCGATCACCGACAGGAGCGACCCGAAACGCTCGCCCGACAGCGATCGGGTGAGCTCCAGGTTCCGCCGGGTGGCGGCGTCGATCTGCATCAACCGGTCCTCGGCGTCCTGAAGGGGCGGTTGCAGCAGCGGCAGTTTGCCTTTCTGGGTGATCTCCAGGTAGTCGATCAGCGCGCCCATGGCCGAAAGCTCGGCGCGGCTGAAATTGCCGAACCCCTCGAGCGATCCAACCTTGTACAGTTCGCACAGGCGTTTTTCGGCGGCCATGCTGTCGAAACTGGCCTTGCCCAGCGGCGTCAGCGGGATGCGGTGGTCGTCGGCCAGCGGGCGCAGTTGCTGGAACACCGGTTCGTCGACCACCAACAGTTCCGACGGTGCAAGCCGCGCCAGTTCCGGGCTGAGCCGTTCGCGGGACACCGGCATCACGTGAAACGCGCCGGTCGAGATATCGGCCCAGGCCAGCGCCGCACCGCTGCGGACCACCGCATAGGCTACGAGGAAGTTATGGCGGCGTGCCTCGAGCAGCGCGTCCTCGGTCAGGGTGCCGGGAGTGACCAAGCGTACTACATCGCGCCGGACCACGGATTTCGAGCCGCGCTTTTTCGCTTCGGCCGGGCTTTCCATCTGTTCGCAGACAGCAACCCGGAATCCCTTGCGGATCAGGGTCAGCAGATACCCTTCGGCCGCGTGCACCGGAACGCCGCACATCGGGATATCCTCGCCCTCGTGCTTGCCGCGCTTGGTCAGTGCGATATCCAGCGCCTCGGCCGCGGCCACTGCATCGTCAAAGAACATCTCGTAGAAATCGCCCATCCGGTAGAACAGCAGGGCGTCGGCATGGGCCTGTTTGATGTCGAGATATTGCGCCATCATCGGCGTGACTGTGGTCAAGGCTGACGTCTCCCCCGGTATTGGCCGAGACCTTACAAATCCGCCCTGTTCGGTTAAAGGCGAAAACGCATTGTCATTGAGGCGCGCGATAGGCTGCGCTAAGAAACCAAAGCCCGCACTAGCAGAGAAACGACCCATCCCATGCCCAAAGCGAAGATCACCAACGAAGAGGCGCTTGCCTTTCACCTGGAACCCACCCCCGGCAAATGGGAGGTGCAGGCAACCGTTCCCATGACGACGCAGCGCGATCTGTCGCTTGCCTATTCCCCCGGCGTGGCGGTCCCCTGCGAGGCGATCGCGGCCGATCCCGGTCTGGCCTATGACTATACTAACAAGGGCAACCTGGTGGCGGTGATCTCGAACGGGACGGCGGTTCTGGGCCTTGGCAACCTGGGCGCGTTGGGCGGTAAGCCGGTGATGGAGGGCAAGGCGGTGCTGTTCAAGCGCTTTGCCGATGTTAACTCGATCGATATCGAACTGGATACCGAGGACCCGGACGAATTCTGCCGCGCCGTGCGGCTGATGGGGCCGACATTCGGCGGCATCAACCTTGAGGATATCAAGGCGCCGGAGTGTTTCATCATCGAGCAGCGGCTCAAGGAAGAGATGGACATTCCGGTCTTTCACGACGACCAGCACGGCACGGCGGTGATCTGCGCGGCGGGGCTTATCAACGCGCTGCATATCTCGGGCAAGAAAATCGAGGATGTCAGGATCGTCCTCAACGGAGCGGGCGCGGCGGGCATCGCCTGTATCGAACTGCTCAAGACCATGGGCGCGCGGCACGAGAACTGCATCGTCTGCGACACCAAGGGCGTGATTTACCAGGGCCGCACCGAGGGTATGAACCAGTGGAAATCGGCCCATGCGGTCAAGACCGAGTTGCGCAGCCTCGAAGAGGCGATGAAGGGCGCCGACGTGTTCCTGGGGGTCAGCGTCAAGGGTGCGGTGACGCAGGAGATGGTGCAGAGCATGGCCGACAACCCGGTCATCTTTGCCATGGCCAACCCCAACCCCGAGATCACGCCCGAAGAGGCGCACGAGGTGCGCCCAGACGCTATCGTCGCCACCGGGCGCAGTGACTATCCCAACCAGGTCAACAACGTCCTGGGCTTTCCCTATCTGTTCCGCGGGGCGCTGGACATTCACGCCCGCGCCATCAATGACGAGATGAAGATCGCCTGCGCCCATGCGCTGGCCGCCTTGGCGCGAGAGGATGTGCCCGACGAGGTTGCCATGGCCTATGGCAAGAGCCTGACCTTTGGCCGGGATTACATCATCCCGACCCCGTTCGACCCGCGCCTGATCCACCGCATTCCCCCCGCCGTGGCGCGCGCAGGCATGGATACCGGCGCGGCGCGGCGTCCGATCATCGACATGGACGCCTACGAACTGGGCCTTAAATCGCGGATGGATCCGACCGCCAGCATTCTGCGCGGCATCAACGCCCGCGCCCGCAAGGCGCAGAGCCGGATGATCTTTGCCGAGGGCGACGATCCGCGCGTGCTGCGCGCGGCGGTGATGTACCAGCGCTCGGGGTATGGCAAGGCGCTGGTGGTGGGCCGGCAGGAAGACGTTAGAAACAAGCTCGAAGCCGCCGGTCTGGAGGATGCGGTGCGCGAGATCGAGGTGGTCAATGCCGCCAATACCACGCATCTGGAGACCTACAAGGAGTTCCTGTACCGCAGGCTTCAGCGCAAGGGTGTCGACCAGAAGGACGTGCACCGGCTGGCTGCGCGCGACCGGCACGTGTTCTCGGCGCTGATGCTGGCGCATGGGCATGGCGACGGGCTGGTGACCGGGGCAACCCGGAAGTCGGCACACGTTCTGGATCAGATCAACCACGTGTTCGACGCTGATGCGGCGCATGGCGCGGCGGGGATCACTGCCTTGTTGCACAAGGGCAAGATCGTGCTGATCGGCGATACGCTGGTGCATGAATGGCCGAATGAACACGACCTGGCCACCATCGCCGAACGCGCCGCCGATGTCGCCCGCCACATGGGGCTGGAGCCGCGCGTGGCCTTTGTCAGCTTCTCGACCTTCGGTTATCCGCTGTCGGAACGTACCGAAAAGCTGACGCTGGCGCCGAAGGTCCTGGAAAAACGCGGGGTCAGTTTCGAATTCGAGGGTGAGATGACCGTCGACGTGGCGCTGAACCCGCGTTCGAAAGAGGCATATCCTTTCTCGCGCCTGACCGGTCCGGCGAATATCCTGATCGTGCCGGCGCGGCACTCGGCCTCGATCTCGACCAAGCTGATGCAGGAAATGGCGGGGGCAACGGTGATCGGCCCGATCCTGACCGGCGTCGATAAGCCAATCCAGATCTGTTCGACCGTATCCACCGCCAATGACATCCTGAACATGGCGGTGCTGGCCTCGGCCGAGATCGGCTAGGTCATGGCGATCTGGAACCTCGGCTCGATCAATGCGGACATGGTCTATGCCGTGCCGCATCTGCCCGGGCCGGGCGAGACGCTGGCCGCATCCGGGATGGAGCGGTTTCTGGGCGGCAAGGGCGCCAACATGTCGGTGGCCGCCGCCCGTGCCGGATCGTATGTGCGCCATATCGGCGCCGTGGGGCCGGACGGGAGCTGGGCCATCGACCGGCTGACCGAATATGGCGTCGATACCCGCCATATCGCGACGCTTGATGCGCCGACCGGTCATGCCATCATCGCGGTGGAACCGGGGGGCGAGAACCAGATCATCCTTTTGCCCGGCGCCAACCGGGCGATTTCACCCGACCGGGTGGCGCAGGTGCTGACGGATACCGCACCCGGTGACCTGCTGGTGATGCAGAACGAAACCAGCGCCCAGGTAGAGGCCGCGCGTTTGGGCCGGGAACGGGGTCTGACCGTCTGCTATGCGGCCGCGCCCTTTGATGCGCAGACGGTGCGCGCGGTGCTGCCCTGGCTCGATTTCCTGATCCTGAATGCGGTCGAAGCCGAGCAGTTGCAACAGGCGACCGGCCTGTCGCCCGAGCAGTTGCCGGTGCGCCATGTCATCGTGACCCTGGGGTCGAAAGGCGCACGCCATTTCGACACTAAACAGGGGAATTCGGCAGAATATCCGGCCCACAAGGTGAAGGCGGTCGATACCACGGGGGCGGGCGATACCTTTACCGGTTATGTCCTGTCGGGGATGGACCGGGGCCTGCCGATGCCGCAGGCGATTGCCCAGGCGATGCGCGCCGCGGCGCTGATGGTGATGCGCCACGGCACGGCCGACGTCATCCCCGACCTCAAGGACGTGCTGGAAGCGCGATTCTAGCCGTCCGTGAACGGCGCCGCATCGCCCCAAAGCTGTTTCACTCGTTCATCCCGGTCGCAGCCCTTGCGATAGAGCTTATAGGCCTTTTTCTGGGGCACCGGCCCGAAACGGGTGAAGACCAGTCTGCCGCCCTTGTAATAGTCCTGGTGAAACTCTTCGGCCGGATAGAATGTTTCGGCGTTCAGGATCGGGGTCACGATCGGTTGCCCCAGTTCTGCCTGAGCCTGGGCTTTCGCCTGAGCCGCAAGCGCGGATTCTTCCTTGTCAGAGACAAAAATCGCGGTGCGATAGCTGTCGCCCCGGTCGCAGAACTGGCCGCCCGCATCGGTTGGGTCGATCGAGCGAAAGAAAAGATAGAGCAGGCGTTCGCGCGACACCTTCGCGGGATCAAAGGTGATCTGGACCGCCTCGTAATGACCGGTGCCGCCGCCCGTAACCTGTTTGTAGGTCGGATCCTTGGTCTTGCCCCCGGTATAGCCGGAAACCGCGCCCAGAACGCCGGGCACTTGTTCGAAATCGGCCTCGACGCACCAGAAACAGCCGCCCGCAACGGTCAGGGTTTCGGGGCCGGCGGCCTGCACCTGGGATGGCCGAAGGACAAAGGCCAGTGCCATGGCGGCGACAAGGATGAAGAGTTTGAGCGTCTGGATCGGGAACATTTCGAACCTCCTCTGACTTGAATCCATAGGCTGCCGCGATCCTGTCCTGACGGCAAGCCGCCGACATGGATTGTCACGCTCTGTTGATCCGGCGTTTACCCCTTGGAACCGGATGGCGAGACCGATAGCTTGCGCGCGACTGCGCACGTGAAAGGGGGCCGGAATGAAAATCGCCATGTGGTCGGGACCGCGCAACCTGTCGACGGCGATGATGTACGCCTTTGGCGCCCGGACCGATTGCGCGGTGATCGACGAGCCGTTCTATGCGGCCTATCTGGCGATGACCGGGCTGGACCACCCGATGCGCGAAGAGGTTCTGGCCGCGCAGTCGCAGGACCCGGACAGCGTGGCCGCGATGCTGGTGGGCCCCAACCCCGGCGCGCGGCCGTTCTGGTACCAGAAACACATGACCCAGCACATGATCCCCGGCATCCCGCGCGACTGGATGCGGGCGGCACGCAACGTGTTCCTGATCCGCCATCCCGCTCGGGTGATCGCCAGCTATGTCGAAAAGCGTGAAAACCCGACGCTCGAGGATATCGGCTTTCGACAGCAGGCCGAGTTGTTCGAAGAAGTCGCAGGTTGGGGCGGCGATCCGGTGGTGATCGACAGCCATGACATTCGCGAGGATCCGGCGCGCATGCTGGAACGGCTTTGCGACCGGATCGGCGTGCCCTGGTCGCCGCATATGCTCAGCTGGCCAAAAGGCGGCCACAAGGACGATGGCGTCTGGGCGCGGCACTGGTACGGTTCGGTGTGGAATTCGATCGGGTTTGCCGGTCCCGAAGGCGACCTGCCCGAGGTGCCGGAGGCGTTGCAGCCGGTGCTGGATGCGGCGCTGCCCTATTACGAGCGGATGCGTGCGGAGAAGCTCTGAGGCGGTTCTACCCCAGCAGCTGCCCCAGCTTCATCGCTACCGCCATGTTGCCGCTGATCTTGAGCTTGCCCATCATCACCCCGGTCATCGGGTTCAGCTTGCCGGTCAGCAGCTTTACCAGATTGTCCTGACTCAGCCGGATGGTGCAATCGGTGTCGCGGTCCCGGGTGCTGGCGGTGTTGTCGGCCAGGACGATCACGCCATCCGGGCCGCAGTCGAATTTCAGCGATCCGTGAAAGCTCTTGCCCGCCAGCCCGGCCTGCATCCTGTCGGCGATGTCCTGAAGCATGTCCCGCACCCCTCGTTTCTGGCCCAAGCGGTAGGGTCAAGGCCCGCGCTTAGCAAGCCTGACCAAGGGGCAGGGTCAGCCGCCCATCGCGCGTTGGGTCAGGGGACAGGGCGACCCGTCGTAAAACGCCTCCAGAATCGCGCGAAACTCCTCGGGCGCATCCGGCACGGCGGCAAACAGGGTCATCGACGAGCGCAGTTTCTTCGCGTCGATCCCGCCCAGGATATCCTCGGGCCGTTTACCGACGTGGCCGAGCATCAGGCGGCTGACCTCGACCAGACGACGGCGCAGTTCGGGATGGGCCAGATAGGCAGCAGCCTCTTCCAGATCCCCGATCCCGTAAAGCTGCGCCATATGCGACCGGCCCAGTTCGGCCAGTTGCGGAAAGACGAACCACATCCAGTGGCTCGTCTTTTGTCCCAATGTCAGTTCGCGCAGGACATCCGGCCAAACGGTGTCCTGCGCCTCGACGAACATCTCCAGTTCGTCGTCTTCGTCAAAGTCGTCTTCGCCGCTCACTTGTCCGCAACGCGGCGGTTGCGGGTGGCGATCAGTTTCAGCCGCAGCGCGTTCAGCTGGATGAAACCCTTGGCATCCTGCTGGTCATAGGCGCCCGCGTCCTCTTCGAACGTCACGTGCTTTTCGGAATAGAGCGAGTGATCCGACCAACGGGCGACGGTGCGCGCCGACCCTTTGTAGAGCTTGAGCCGGACAGTGCCGGTGACATGCTCCTGGCTCTTGTCGATCAGGGCTTGCAGCATCTCGCGCTCGGGGCTGAACCAGAAACCGTTATAGATCAGCTCGGCATAGCGCGGCATGATCGAATCCTTCAGGTGACCCGCGCCACTGTCCAGCGTGATCTGTTCGATGCCGCGATGCGCCTCGAGCAGGATGGTGCCGCCGGGGGTTTCGTAGACGCCGCGCGATTTCATCCCGACAAAACGGTTTTCGACGAAGTCCAGGAGGCCGATGCCATGCTTGCCGCCCAACTCGTTGAGCTTGGTCAGGATGGTCGCGGGCGACATCGCCTCGCCGTTGATTGCCACCGCGTCGCCCTTTTCAAAGGTAATTTCGACGAACTCGGGCGTATTGGGGGCGTCTTCTACCGCCACGATGCGCTGTGCGACGTAATCGGGCGCCTCGACGCCCGGATCCTCCAGCACCTTGCCCTCGGACGAGGTGTGCAGCAGGTTCGCATCGACCGAGAACGGCGCCTCGCCGCGCTTGTCCTTGGCGATCGGGATCTGGTTCTGTTCTGCGAATTGCAACAGGCGGGTGCGGCTGGTCAGGTCCCACAGGCGCCAGGGCGCGATCACCTTGATCTCGGGGTTCAGCGCATAGGCGGAAAGTTCGAACCGCACCTGGTCGTTGCCCTTGCCGGTGGCGCCATGGGCCACCGCATCGGCGCCGGTTTCGGCGGCGATCTCGACCAGACGCTTGGAAATCAGCGGCCGCGCGATCGAAGTGCCCAGCAGATACAGCCCTTCGTACACCGCGTTGGCGCGGAACATCGGGAAGACGAAGTCGCGGACGAATTCCTCGCGCACGTCCTCGATATAGATGTTCTCGGGCTTGATACCCAGCAGTTCGGCCTTCTTGCGGGCGGGTTCCAGTTCCTCTCCCTGGCCGAGATCGGCGGTAAAGGTGACAACCTCGCAGCCATATTCGGTCTGCAACCATTTCAGGATGATCGAGGTATCGAGGCCACCGGAATAGGCCAGGACAACTTTCTTGGGCGCGGACATCGGAATTCCCCTTAAACGCATGACGCAAGCGGCCTAGCGGGTTTTGCGGTTGGGGGCAAGTTGCGGCGTCGGATGTGCGACGAAATCGGAGGGCCGATCGCGGCACACCAATGTATTCCTTGCCTCGGGCGCGGGGTTGCGGCAGTCAGGCGGACATGACCGATTTCATGTCCCGTGCCCGCGCCGCCGAACAGGCGATGCGCGATGTCTTTCCCGCCACCCCGTTGCAGCGCAACGACCACCTGTCGGCGCGTTATGGTGCCGATATCTGGCTCAAGCGCGAGGATCTGAGCCCGGTGCGGTCTTACAAGATCCGCGGCGCCTTCAACGCGATGCGCAAGCAGCCGGAGCAGGGGTTGTTTGTCTGCGCCAGCGCCGGCAACCATGCCCAGGGCGTGGCCTTTATGTGCCGGCACATGGGCGTGCGCGGCGTGATCTTCATGCCGGTGACCACGCCGCAGCAGAAGATCCAGAAAACCCGGATGTTCGGCGGCGATCAGGTCGAGATCCACCTGACCGGCGACTATTTCGACCAGACGCTGGCGGCGGCGCAGGCCTGGTGCGCGCAGGAAGGCGGACATTTCCTGTCGCCCTTTGACGATGCCGACGTGATCGAGGGGCAGGCTTCGCTTGCCGTCGAGATCGAGGAGCAGTTGGGCGGCGTGCCCGATCACGTGGTGCTGCCGGTGGGTGGCGGCGGCATGTCGGCGGGTGTGGCCACCTGGTTCGGCGACCGCAGCCATTGCATCTTTGTCGAACCCGAGGGCGGCGCGTGTCTGAGGGCGGCGCTGGCGGCGGGGCATCCTGTGACGCTCGATCATGTGGACAATTTCGTCGATGGCGCGGCGGTGGGCCGGATCGGGGAAAAGACGTTCGAGCTGCTGAAGTCGCGGCACATGTCGGATGTGTTGGTGATGTCCGAGGACCGGATTTGCACCACCATCATCGAGATGCTGAATGTCGAGGGTATCGTGCTGGAACCCGCCGGCGCGCTCTCGGTCGAGGCGGTGGCCGATGTGCAAAGCTTCATCCGGGGCAAGACGGTGGTCTGTGTCACCTCGGGCGGCAATTTCGACTTCGAACGCCTGCCCGAGGTCAAGGAACGCGCCCAGCGCTACTCAGGGGTCAAGAAATACTTCCTGCTGCGTCTGCCGCAGCGACCCGGCGCGCTGAAGGAGTTTCTGAACATCCTCGGCCCGGATGACGATATCGCCCGGTTCGAATACATGAAGAAATCGGCGCGCAACTTCGGATCGGTCCTGATCGGTATCGAGACCAGCAAGCCCGAGAATTTCGAACGGCTCTATGCTCGTCTGGACGAGGCGGGGTTCACCTATACCGACATCACCCGCAACGAGACATTGGCGCAATTCGTGATCTGATCGCGGTCACACCTGCGCCAGGTCCGCCTGGAACGTGTCGCGCGATTGTTCGAAATTTCGGATGATCGCTCCCAGGTCCACTTCGGAAGCCTGTCCGGCGGCAGCCATCCTTTCGCCGTCCTGGCACATGGCCGAGAAGGACTCGAACCCGAGGCTGAGCGCGCTGCCCTTGAGAAAGTGCAGATCGCCCGCCAGGCTTGCCGGATCCGAGTTGTTCCGCAAACGGTCAATGACTTCGTCCACTTCTTCAAGGAACAGTTGCACCACTTCACCGAAATCCTCGGTGCCAACTTCGTCTTTCAACTGTGCAACGCGGGGCCAATTGATCATCACGTGCCTCCGATCAAGCCTCTCCTTTACTCTTGCTTAGGACATCGGCGGTAAACGCAGGGTTAAGAAACCCGGCTGGTTTCATCGAATTATTCGTTTCATCCGATGTTAAGAGGCGTGTCCCTAATTTGCCTTTCGTCGAAATCCAGGTGCGTTCGGGGTCGGGGGAAGTGTTGCAGGCGACAGAAATGGAGGCCCAGACCGAGATGGAACTGGGGGCGATCCGCAAGGTTCTTGTTGTCGACGATAGCCGACTACAGCGAAGGATTCTGTCCAGTTCGCTCAAGAAATGGGGCTTTGAAGTGATCGAGGCCGACAGCGGCGAGCAGGCGATGGAGATCTGCGCAAGGGACATGCCGGACCTGATTGTCAGCGATTGGGTCATGCCCGGAATGACCGGGCTGGATTTCTGCCGCACGTTCAGACAGCTGAATTCGGACAAGTATTGCTATTTCATCCTTCTGACGTCGAAGAGCGAAAAGAACGAAGTGGCGCAGGGCCTGGATGCGGGTGCCGACGATTTCCTGATCAAGCCGGTCGATTCCGACGAACTGCGGGCGCGGATATCGGCGGGCGCGCGGATATTGGGCATGCAGCGGGAATTGTCGAGCAAGAACAAGATGATCGCCCGCGCGCTCGACGAGCTCAAGGTTGCTCATGATGCCATAGACAAGGATCTGATCCAGGCCCGCAAGATACAGGAATCCCTGGTGCCGGAATTCAGCCGCGACTTTGGTCGTTCGCGGGTCAGCCTGCTCTTGAAACCTTGTGGACATATCGGTGGCGACCTGGTGGGCATGTTCTCGCCCGGGGACAACCGGCTGGGGTTCTACAGTATCGACGTGTCCGGTCATGGTATCACCTCGGCAATGATGACCGCGCGGCTTGGCGGCTATCTGTCGAGCCGATATTTCGATCAGAACGTCGCGATGGAAAAGAGGTTCGGCAAGTTCTATGCCCTGCGCCCGCCACAGGAGGTGGCCAGCACGCTGAACTCTCGCCTGATCGCCGATACCGGGATCGAAGAATACTTCACCATGGTCTACGTCATCATGGACCTGCGCAGCGGGCTTTTGAGGATGGTGCAGGCCGGCCACCCGCATCCGCTGTTGATACGCGCGGACGGTAGCACTGAATTCATCGGCGACGGTGGCGTTCCGATCGGTCTGTTGCCGGACATTCCCTATACGCAGTACCAGGCGCAGTTGTATCCGGGCGACCGGCTGCTGCTCTATTCCGATGGTTTCACCGAATGCCGTCTCGAAAACGGCGACATGCTGGAACCCGAGGGGTTGTTGCGGCTTGTGCGCGACTGCGACCCGCGGCAGGCAGGGCAGGAGTTTCTGGATGACCTGTTCTGGCGGCTGACACAGGTCATTTCGCCTGAATTCGGGCTGGAAGACGACGTTTCGGCCGCATTTTTCGAGTTCAACGGTCCTTGAGCCGCTTCAGGTGCAGGGTGGCGAAATGCCGGTCGCCGGCGTTGCCGAGTTCCTCAGCCGCCATTTCGGCGCGCAACCACAGCGCCGTATGACCTGTTTCGGTCGGCGGTCCCAGGCGGCGGACGGGACGGGCGGAGTAGATCAGACAGACCTTTTCCGCCCAGAGGTCGTATTCGGGCATGTAGGTGAAGCGCCGGAAGGTTCCGAGCCGCCGCGGTGCCGCGATCAGCCAACCGGTTTCTTCGTACACCTCGCGGTGCAGGGCGGTGATCGGCGATTCGCCCGGATCGATCCCGCCGCCTGGCAATTGCAGGTCGGGGCCCGGCTCGGCCTGACAGGTCAACAATAGCGCATCGCCGCGTGGCAAAAGCGCATAGGCGCCAACCCGACGGACATATTTCCGGCCCGGTTCCGGGGTTTCGCCGAAACGTCTGATCATGTAAGGCCCCTTTCAACGCGGCTTGTCCGACCTTATATGGTCGCGATATGCCAAGACCTGGCGGACAAGGAAACCCCATGACCATCGGAACCAAAATCGCGTGGGACGACACGGTCCTGCCCTTCCAACTGGATTTGCCCCAGATGCGCGGCCGTATCGCCCGACTCGACGGGGTTCTCGAAGGCGTCCTGAAACAGCACGACTACCCACCCGTGGTCGAGGCGCTGGTGGCCGAGATGGCCCTCTTGACCGCGCTGATCGGCCAGACCATCAAGCTGCGCTGGAAACTGTCGCTTCAGGTGCAGTCCAATGGTCCTGTGCGGATGATCGCGACCGATTACTACGCGCCCAAGGTCGAGGGCGAACCGGCGCGCATCCGCGCCTATGCCAGTTTCGACCGGGACCGCCTGACCGACGCACCGCCCTTCGCACAGATCGGCAAGGGTTATTTCGCGATCCTGATCGACCAGGGCAAGGGCACCCAGCCCTACCAGGGCATCACGCCGCTGGCGGGCGGGTCGCTCAGCACCTGCGCCGAGGCCTATTTCGCCCAGTCCGAGCAATTGCCCACGCGGTTCGTCCTGCGCTTTGGCAAGTCCATCGAACCGGGCGTCCCGGAACACTGGCGCGCCGGGGGTATCATGTTGCAACACATGCCCAAGGCATCGCCCTTTGCCGCCAGCGGGCAGGGAACCGGCGACATCCTGACCGCCGCCGATCTGGTCGACGGCGAAGAGGGAGAGAACTGGAACCGGGTCAACATCCTGCTCGATACGGTCGAGGAACTGGAACTGATCGGGCCGGCGCTGCCGCCGACCGACCTGCTGGTGCGTCTGTTCCACGAGGAACAGCCGCGCGTTTACGACTCGCAACCGGTCCGTTTTGGCTGCACCTGTTCCGAGGACCGGGTGCGCCAGAGCCTGTCGATCTATTCGCAAAAGGATATCGGCCACATGACCACCGAAGACGGCATGGTCACCGCCGATTGCCAGTTCTGCGGTGCCCATTACGTGATGGACCCGGAGAGCCTCGGCTTCGAGGCCAACAAGAGTGAGTGAAACGGTCGCCTCTCTGCGGGCGGCCCTTTTGCGGCCGGGACCCGGGTCGAGCGATTTCGACCTGAACCCCGGCATCGTCCTGCCGGAAGGACGCAAGTTGCGACCTGCCGGGGTATTGGTGCCTGTCACGCTGGCATATGGCGTGCCACGGGTCATTCTGACAAAACGGTCGTCGGCCTTGAAGCACCATCCCGGCCAGATCGCCTTTCCCGGCGGCAAGCAGGACGAGGGCGATGCCGACGTCATCGCCGCCGCCCTGCGCGAGGCGCAGGAGGAAATCGGCCTGCCGTCCGACTTGCCGCAGGTTCTCGGAACCCTGCCCGCACATGAAACCGTCACGTCCTTCATGGTGACGCCGGTGGTGGCGGTGATCGAACGCGGGTTCGACATCCGCCCTGAGCCGGGCGAGGTGGAAGAGGTATTTTCGGTGCCCCTGTCTCATCTGATGATACCGGCCAACTACTCGGTCCAGTCGCGCCGCTGGCGCGGACAATGGCGGCGTTATTACACGGTCCCCTGGGGACCCTATTACATCTGGGGCGCGACCGCGCGGATGTTGCGCGGGCTGGCGGCAAGGATGCAGGGCTGATGCGGATCACCGACCCGTGGCTGACGCACAAGGCGACGCAGGCGGTCTGCCGGGCGCTGACCGATGCCGGCGCGCAGGCTCTGTTCGTCGGCGGCTGCGTGCGCAATGCACTGCTGGGCGCGCCGGTCAGCGACATCGACATCACCACTGACGCCCGGCCCGAACGGGTGATCGAATTGGCCGAGACCGCCGGGATCAAGGCGGTTCCGACCGGTATCGAACATGGCACAGTGACACTGGTCGAAGGCGGCATCCCGCACGAGGTCACGACCTTTCGCCGCGATGTGGAAACCGATGGCCGTCGCGCGGTGGTCGCGTTTTCGGACTCGCTGCACGAGGACGCGGCCCGGCGCGACTTTACCATGAACGCGCTTTATGCCCGGCCGGATGGCACCATTCTGGATCCGCTCGGCGGTTTGCCCGACCTGCACGCGCGCCGGGTCCGGTTCATCGGTAATGCCACGGACCGTATCCGCGAGGATTACCTGCGCTCGCTGCGCTATTTCCGGTTTCATGCATGGTATGGCGATGAAGGGGCCGGGTTCGATGCGGAAGCGCTGGCCGCGATTACCGCCAACCTCGAAGGGCTGAGCCGCCTGTCGCGCGAACGGGTCGGGGCCGAGTTGCTGAAGCTCTTGGCCGCGCCGGATCCGGCGTCCGCCGTGGCGACGATGCGAACGATCGGGGTGCTGGCGCGGATCCTTCCGGGCGCGGATGACCGGGCGCTCGCCCCTCTGATGCATCTCGAGGGCGACCTGTCCCCCGATCCGATCCGCCGTCTTGCCGCGCTGGGCGAACCCGAACTGATGGAAAACTTGCGCCTCAGCAAGGCGCAGATGACCATGCTGGCCCGCCTGCGGGCGGCCGCCTCGGGCACTGCTGGCCCCGGCGAACTCGGTCACGAGTTGGGGTTCGATGCCGCCCGCGATGCGCTGCTGCTGCGGGCGGCCCTTCTGGAAATGCCCTTCGATCCCGCCTGCCTGACCGAGGTGGAACACGGCGCGCGTGCCGTTTTCCCGATATCCGCCAAAGACCTGATGCCCGCCTATAGCGGCAAGGCGCTGGGCGAAAAACTGGCGCAACTCAAGAGACGTTGGATCGTTTCGGGCTTCACTCTGGACCGGGCGGCGCTATTGTCCGAGCATGGTTGACGTAAGGTCAATACTTTCCCTCGTGACAGACCGGCCCAGTTCCAACTAGGGTCAAACCGGAAACCTGACAGGAGGGGTGCGAATGAATTACGGGCTCTGGTTCGGCTAAGCCGGAATAACCGACCCGTTCAGGTTGGTGTTCCGCACGCCGCCTGCTTCGCATTTTAGACCGTTGCCGCTCAGTTGGAGCATCGTCATGTTTCGCTATTTCGAGAACCTCGTCGACCCCTTTGTCGCCTATGACGAGACCGACACACCGCCCACCCGTCTGTGGCCATTTCTGCTGGACTACTCCCGCCCGTTCATGCGCGTCTTTTTCTGGACCGCGCTCTTGTCCGTTATCGTGGCCGGGGTCGAGATCGCGCTGATCTATTACATGGGCCGCGTGGTCGATGTGCTGAAAGGTGAACCGGCCGAGGTCTGGGCCCAGTACGGCACCGAGTTCATCGTGCTCGCGCTGTTCGTGCTGTTGATCCGGCCCGCGCTGCACGTGGCTGACGTGCTGCTGTTGAACAACGCGATCCTGCCCAATTTTGGAACCCTGATCCGGTGGCGCGCGCACAAGCACGTGTTGCGCCAGTCGGTCGGCTGGTTCGAGAATGATTTTGCCGGGCGCATCGCCAACCGGATCATGCAGACCCCGCCAGCGGCGGGCGAGGTGATCTTTCAGGTGTTCGACGCCATCTCCTTTTCGCTGGCCTATCTTCTGGGTGCGGCCATCTTGCTGATGGCTGCCGACATCCGGCTGTTGCTGCCGCTGCTCATCTGGTTCGCGCTTTATGCGCTGCTGGTGCGCTGGACCATCCGGCGTGTGGGGCCTGCATCGCAGG
This sequence comes from Ruegeria marina, assembly GCF_900101475.1. Lineage (GTDB taxonomy): Bacteria > Pseudomonadota > Alphaproteobacteria > Rhodobacterales > Rhodobacteraceae > Ruegeria_B > Ruegeria_B marina. The sequence goes on from NZ_FMZV01000009.1 coordinate 90,071, forward strand.
CGGCATCGGACGCGCGCTCGACCGTGACCGGGCGGGTGGTGGACAGCTATACCAACATCCACTCGGTCAAGATGTTCGCCCACAGCGATCATGAACTCGTCTATGCCCGCGAGGCGATCGAGGAAACCCGCCGCACCTTCCAGGTGGAAATGCGGATCTTTACCATAATGGACGTGGTGCTGGTCACGCTGAACGGGCTCTTGATCGTCGGCGTCGTCGGCTGGGCCATCACGCTCTGGATGCAGGGACAGGCGAGCGTCGGCGTGGTCGCCGCCGCTTCGGCGCTGACCCTGCGGCTGAATGCGATGACCGGCTGGATCATGTGGGCGCTCACCAGCTTTTTCCGGCAGTTGGGCGTGGTGGCCGAAGGGATGCAGACCATTGCCCAACCGATCGACCTGGTCGATGCGCCCGACGCGGCGCCGTTGCGGCTGACCGAGGGCCGGATCGAGTTGCAGCAGCTTTCGCACCACTATGGGCGCGGCGCGGGCGGTCTCGACCGGATCGACCTGACCATCGCGCCGGGCGAAAAGATCGGGTTGATCGGCCGGTCGGGCGCGGGCAAGTCGACGCTGGTCAAGCTGCTGCTCAGGTTTTACGACCCTGACAGCGGCCGGATCCTGATCGACGGTCAGGATATCTCCCAAGTGACACAGGACAGTTTGCGTAGCCATATCGGCATGGTGCAGCAGGACAGCGCGCTGTTGCACCGGTCGGTGCGCGACAACATCCTCTATGGCCGCCCCGACGCGACCGAGGAGGAAATGCTTGCCGCCGCCAAACAGGCCGAGGCGCATGAGTTCATCCTCGATCTTGAGGACCCGCAGGGCAGGCGCGGATATGACGCGCACGTCGGCGAGCGGGGCGTGAAGTTGAGCGGTGGGCAGCGGCAGCGGGTGACGCTGGCGCGGGTGATCCTCAAGGACGCGCCGATCCTCCTGTTGGACGAAGCGACCAGTGCGCTCGATTCCGAGGTCGAAGCCGCCATTCAGGACACGCTCTATGGCATGATGCAGGGCAAGACGGTGATCGCAATCGCGCACCGGCTCAGCACCATCGCGCAGATGGACCGTATCCTGGTGCTGGATCAGGGCCACATCGTCGAGGAAGGCACCCATGCCGACCTGTTGGCGCGCGGCGGGGTCTATGCGCAGTTCTGGGCGCGTCAGTCGGGCGGGTTCCTCAACACCGAGGCCGCGGAATGAGGCTGGCGGACGTCATCGACCCGTTCCACGAAATGGACACGCCCCCGCCGCAGCGGCTCGGGGCGTTCATCCGCTGGTGCCTGACCGGGGCCTGGCCCGCGCTGTTTGCCGCGGCCACCTTCTCGGCCCTGGCTGGCATGTTCGAGGCGGGCACGGCCTGGATTCTGGGCCGGGTCATCGACACTGCCGTCGACAGCGGGCCTGGAGGATTCTTCAGTGCCGAAAACCTTGGTCCGGTCCTGTGGGCGGCGGCATTCTTCATGCTGATACGCCCGGCAGCCTTTGGCCTCTCGGCCCTGTCGAACAACTACATCGTCATGCCGAATATCACGCCGCTGGTGCTGGCGCGGCTGAACCGCTGGACGCTGGGCCAGTCGGTCAGCTATTTCGACGACGATTTCGCTGGCCGCATCGCCCAGAAACAGATGCAGACGGCCAATGCCCTGGCCTCGGTGGTGTCGGAAACCATCAGCGCCGTCGTCTTTGCCCTTGCCTCTCTGGCGGGCAGCCTTGCACTCTTGGGGGCGATCCATCCTTTGGTCATGTTGCCTTTTGTCCTGTGGCTGGGGGTCTATTTCACCCTGGTCTGCTGGTATCTGCCGCGTATCCGCAAGCGGTCGTCGGCACGGGCGGGGGCGCGGGCGATGGTGTCGGGGCAGGTGGTGGACACGATCACCAATATCAAGACGGTCAAGCTGTTCGCCCATGCCACACAAGAAGACAGCGCCGCCCGTGAAACCATGGTCGAGCTGCGCGAACGCTCGCTGGATTTCGGGCGGCTCTCTGCCGGGTTCCGGTTCATCCTGATGTTCCTGGCGGGCGTCCTGCCAGTATTGCTGATCGGGGCGACGCTGTTCCTGTGGCAGGGTGGAGAGGCCAGCGCGGGCGATATCGTGGCGGCGGGCTCTGTCTCGGTCCGGATCGCGCAGATGACCGGCTGGGTCAGCTTCACGCTGATGGGGCTCTACGCCAATGTGGGCGAGATCGAGAACGGCATGCACACACTGGCCAAGGTGGTGCGGATCGAGGATGCCGCAGGCGCGACCGATCTGAATGTGTCCCGTGGCGAGATCGTGTTCGACGATGTCGGCTTTGCCTATGGCCGGGAAACCGGCGGGGTCGAGGGGCTGCAACTGACCATCGCGCCGGGCGAGAAACTGGGCATCGTCGGCGCTTCGGGCGCGGGCAAATCGACACTCGTGTCGCTGCTGCTCAGGCTCTATGACGCTGAAACCGGTGTCATCCGCATCGACGGTCAGGATATCGCGCAGGTGACGCAAGACAGCCTGCGCCGCCAGATCGGCACGGTCACGCAGGAAACCGCGATGTTCAACCGCTCGGCCCGCGACAACATCCTCTATGGCCGCCCCGACGCGACCGAAGAGCAGATGATCGCCGCCGCTGAAAAGGCCGAGGCGCATGAGTTTATCCTGTCGCTGGAGGATGCACGCGGACGCACCGGTTATGACGCGCATCTGGGCGAACGGGGGGTCAAGCTCAGCGGCGGCCAGCGGCAGCGGATCGCCCTGGCCCGCGCCATCCTCAAGGACGCGCCGATCCTGGTTCTGGACGAGGCGACCAGTGCGCTTGACAGCGAGGTCGAGGCGTCGATCCAGACGGCGTTGCACCGTGTGATGGAGGGCAAGACGGTTCTGGCCATCGCGCATCGCCTGTCGACCCTGTCGGAAATGGACCGGATCGTGGTTTTGGATCAGGGCCGCATCGTCGAAAGCGGCAGTCACGATGCGCTGTTGGCCAGGGATGGGCTCTACGCCCGGTTCTGGCATCGCCAGTCGGGCGGGTTCATCCGGACCGAGGCGGCCGAGTAGGGGCTTTCCCGGCACCGCGCGCCCCTGTATCAGGCAGCCATGACACAGGAAATCACCATCACCCGGTTGGGCTATCAGGGCGACGGCATCGCCCCCGGACCGCTGTATGTGCCGCGCGCCCTGCCCGGCGAGGTGGTCAGCGGCACGCTCGAGGGCGACACGCTGGCCGAGATGCGGGTTGTCACCCCCTCGCCGCACCGGGTGGCGCCGCCCTGCCGCCATTACCGCGCCTGCGGCGGATGCCAGTTGCAACATGCCTCGGACGGTTTTGTGGCCGGCTGGAAACAGGAGGTGGTGCGCGCCGCGCTCAGCGCGCAGGGGGTCGAGGCCCCGCTGCGCCCGATCCACACCTCGCCACCGCAGTCCCGCCGCCGCGCCACCATCGCCGTGCGCCGCACGAAAAAGGGAACGCTGGCCGGGTTCCATGGCCGTGCCTCGGATGTGATCACCGAAATCCCCGGTTGCCAGCTGCTCGACCCCGCACTGCTCGCCGCCATCCCGGTGGCCCAGGCGCTGGCCCTTTTGGGGGGCAGCCGCAAGGGAGTGCTGGCGGTCACGTTGACCCTGTCCGAGGCCGGGCTCGACGTGTTGGTCAGCGGCGGCAAGCCACTTGACGGCCCGTTCGAGGCGACACTGGCCCAGGCTGCCGAACAGTACGGGCTTGCCCGCCTGGCATGGGAGGGCGAGGTGATCGCCAGCCGCCACGCCCCGGTGCAGCGGTTCGGCAAGGCGGCGGTCGTGCCACCGCCCGGCGCCTTTCTTCAGGCGACGAAAGACGGCGAGGCGGCGCTCCTCTCGGCCGTGCGCGAAATCGTGGGCGATGCGAAACGTGTGGCTGACCTCTTTGCCGGTTGTGGCACCTTCTCGCTGCCGCTGGCCGAAACTGCCGAGGTGCACGCCGTTGAAGGCGAGGCCACGATGACCGCAGCGCTCGACCAGGGTTGGCGCAGGGCGCAGGGGCTGAAACGCCTGACCACCGAGGCGCGCGACCTGTTCCGCCGCCCGCTGCTGCCGGACGAGTTGAAGCGGTTCGACGCCGTGGTGCTCGACCCGCCCCGCGCCGGGGCCGAGGCGCAGGTGACCGAGCTGGCCCGCGCGAAACCGCCGGTCATCGCCTATGTCAGCTGCAATCCGGTCACCTTTGCGCGCGATGCCAGAATCCTCATCCAGGCCGGGTATCGCCTCAATTGGGTGCAGGTGGTCGATCAGTTCCGCTGGTCGGCGCATGTGGAGCTTGCAGCCTCCCTCTCGCTAACCCATATGGGCGGCTGAGGAAAAGGAGCACTTGGCATGCAGGTTCGCCAGCAATTGCAGGCAGTCATCGACCGGCCCGGATTCGGGCAGTTCATCACCTTTGTCATCATGGTCAATGCCGTGGTGCTGGGGATGGAAACCTCGCCCTATCTGATGCAGCGCTGGGGCGACTTGATCCTGGCAATCGACAATGCCTGCCTCACGATCTTCATCATCGAGATTGTCTTGAAGCTGGCGGTGCAGGGGCGGCGGTTCTTTACCAACGGCTGGAACCTCTTCGATTTCACCGTTGTCGCCATTGCCCTGGTGCCCAGCACCGGCGGGCTCTCGGTGTTGCGGGCGCTGCGCATATTGCGGGTGCTCCGGGTGATCTCGGTGGCGCCCCGCCTGCGGCGCGTGGTCGAAGGATTCATCACCGCGCTGCCGGGCATGGCCAGCGTCTTTCTGCTTATGACCATCATCTTCTACATCGGTGCGGTGATCGCCACAAAGCTGTTTGCCAGCAGTTTTCCCGACTGGTTCGGCAACCTCGGCCTGTCCGCCTACACCCTGTTCCAGATCATGACGCTGGAAAGCTGGTCGATGGGCATCGTCCGCCCGGTGATGGAGGTTTACCCTTACGCATGGATGTTTTTCGTTCCCTTCATCATGATCACCACCTTCGCAGTGGTGAACCTGCTGGTGGGTCTCATCGTCAATTCCATGCAGGACGCCCACCATGCCGAGGACGGCGTGCGCACCGACGCCTATCGCGACGAGGTGCTTACCCGTTTGGAACAGATCGAAAATCGAATAAAGATGCTCGGCGAAACCAAAAAGTGATTTTGCAATTGGCGGATTCGCCGGTATCTGATCGTCTTAAAACAGACATAGGGCAGTGAAAAATGGATCGTCGGCATTTCGGTCTGACCGCAATCGCCACCTTGGGATTGTCGGCCTGCGGTAGCGGCGGGGACAGCAAGTTTCGCCGGTACTACGGGCCCGCGGTCACGTCGATCGTGGTCAATAAGGGTGCGCGCAAGATGTACCTTCTGAACGACCAGAATGTACTCAAGGAATTCAGGGTGGATCTCGGCTTTGCCCCGAGCGGCCACAAGCAGTTCGAAGGTGATGGCAAGACGCCCGAAGGCACTTACCTGATCGACCGGCGCAACCCCAACAGCAGCTATCACCTGTCGCTCGGCATCTCGTACCCGAATTCGCAAGACATCGCCTATGCCCGGTCGCTGGGCAAGAAACCGGGTGGCGAGATCTTCATTCATGGCGAGCCGAACCAGCTGCGTGAACGCAAGCGGGCGAAAAAGACACAGGACTGGACCGCGGGCTGTATTGCCGTGAAGAACGAAGAGATCGAAGAGATCTATGCCATGGTGCGCGACGGCACCGTGATTACGCTGCGCGCCTGATTTGACCGGTCAGGCCTTGCGCCAGGGGCCGAAACCGAAGACCACATAGTCGCGCTGGTAGATATCGGCGGCCAGCGCTTCCAGCGCGTCGTCGTAGATATCGGCCAGGGCAAATGGCGTGTCCGGCGCCGCCATTGCCGGAACCGGCGGTTCGGCATGTCCGAACCGCTTGGCCAGTGCGGGCAGGGCTTCAGCCATCTCATTCTCGCGCAAGATGACGTCAGGACTGACGAAATCCGAGAAACTGGCGATTGCCTGCGCCTGGCTGCACCATGATCCGTCGATGCGGATCGCGGTCTGCCCGGCCAGGTTCATCCGCAGAAACTCAAGAAATGCCTCGAACGCGGCGCGGTGATCCGCACGGCCGTAATCGACGCCGGGCGTATCCTCGGGGATGGGCAGGCTGAACTGTCGCCGCAGGGTATTGCGGATCTTGGTGTAGCACCCCGGTCCCTTGTTAAGGATCCGGTGGCAAAAGGCCGAATGCGCACGGGCCAGCGGGTGCCGCACCACGGTAAAACAGCGGTGCCCCTCGTTGCCCTTGAGCCATTGGCGGACCTGTTTCTGGTTCAGCCCGGTGCCCAGCGCCGCCTCGATCACCCCATCCAGATCGGCCATCCAGCGGATCACCTGGTCCTCGGGTCCACCTCGGGTCGGCAGGTACATCAGCGGTGTCACCGCGCCGATGACATAGGTCGGCACCGCCGGACCCCGGCGGGGTTCGAAATTCGGAGTACGGGTCAGGTTGAAACGGTCCAGGCCGCTCAGCGCCTCGATCATCTCCTGTGCGTTGATCACCTTCGATGTCACCGGGCTGGGGTTCTGCCGCTTCAGGCTGTCGTCCAGGCCCTCCAGCCTTGCAGTCACGCCCAGCCACTTCGCCAACCCGTTCAGGACTCTCAGATCCTGAAGATCCTCATAGGCAATGTAGAACGGTGTCTGCCCGCTGCGTTGTAGGCTGTTCAGCAGGAATACCTGGAAATCCTGCAATTCCTCGACATGGCGGGCAAACTCCTCGGCATCGAACCTTGCCTGCGCCTCTTTCCGTTTCTTGATGTTGGTAAGTTTCCACTGACCGGTTTCCTTGGCGATCTTCCACGAGACATAGCTGTCCAGCGGGTTGCGGGTCAGGATGATCTTGGCGCAGCGCGGATCGGTCATGACCGTTTCCAGAATGCGCGGATCATGGTCGTGGAAGTACCGGAATCCCCCCAGGATGCCGCGCGCGTTTCTGATCGCGTCCAGCAGGCATTGTGGATCGGCGTCGCGCATCGCCTGGCTGATTTCCAGAATCTCGGTCTTGTTCGGATAACCAATGAAATGCGGGTTGAATGCCTCCCCGAAACAACTGATGCCTTCAAGCGCGTTCAGGTTGGTTTCGAGAAAATTCGAGCCGGTCCGCATTTCAGCGAACACGACGAAGTAATCAAAGGAACTGCTCATTCGGGCTTATCGGACCAGATAGGGTTTACGTTTTTCTTTCGGCGCATTGACTGGCGCCTGCTCGACCGGGAAATCGCCCATCAGATAGGGGTGCATCCCCTGGTTCTTCAGGTTCTGCAGGAACTGGCCGAACCCGGTCAGGTCGACCATGGTCGGCACCTCGGTCAGGCGGCGCGGGTTGGCGGGGCCGATCTCGTCCACAATGGTCTGGATCGGCTCCATCGGCGCCTCGACGAATTCGGCCATCGTCCAGATGCGTACGCGCGCCTTGGTCCAGACCGAGCGCAGGATTTCAAGATGCTTGCTTTCGATCTGTTGCAGTCGGGCTGCTTCCTTGCGCAGATCGGCGAAATTCCGGTTCGACCGGAACAGCGGCACCGCCCAGGCCCCGGTGATCACCGAGACCTGCGCATTCGGGTCGCGCGCCAGTAGCCAGTTGATTTCCTGGTTGTCGGCGGGACCGAACTGAAAACATTGCCGTTCGCCCCGCGTATTCCAGATCAGCGAGGTCAGGAAACTGGTCGGGTTATAGTCACGGATCGCCGCGCTGTCGCTGAGCGCGCCGTTGATCATTGTCTGTCCGCCGGCGAATTCCACCCGATCCGGGCCAAACAGGTGGCCGTGTACCCGTGCGCCTGTGGCGCGCGCCAGCCAGGGTTCGAAATTCTCGAACAGTTCGGTGAATCCCTGGAACATCGAATAGGGATTCGAGGTCAGCCCGTTCTCGTTGCCGTGTCGGGGAAAACGGCTTTGCATGTAGAGCCCGTCGCGCCCGCGCGTCCGGCGCTCGACCGCCTTGGCAAAGATCCGGTCGATCTTGCCCGGATTGGGTTCCGTGCGCTTCATGGCGCCGGCCTTGTCGGTCAGAAACGCGTCATACAGACGATGCGCGCGCGGCCAGATCTTGCGCGCCACAAAACAGTCCGACCGCCGAAGCAACTGTAGATGGTCGTCGTAGAATATATGTGGCTTGCCCTGGAAATCGAACTTGGACAGGGTCAGGGACCGGCTTTCGATATTCGTCGAATATTGCCGCGCCAGGGTCTGGAAATAGCTTTCGTCGGGAATCCAGACCTTGCTGAAATAGCGGTCGAACATCGGGCGCTCGGGGTCTTGCAGGATCGCCGAAAGTGTCTGCCGGGTCAGGCACCACCACTGGCTGCCCATGTGAGGGACGATGCCGGCGGGAATCTTGCGCTTGATCCCCAGCCGCCGTTGCAGGTTCACGTATCTGTCGAACAGCCAGCGCTGCTTTTTCCACGAGAACGGGAACCGCAGGGTAAACCGCTCGTGATCCAGACCGCCCACGGTCCAGGGAACGTCCGCCGTGGTGGCGCTTTCGATGAAATCGGTGCGCGGGCGGCTGGCGAGGTAGTCGATCAACTCCTGTACCGGCCGCAGAGGCAGGCACGATCCCGAGGCAAGGTAGACATGCCGTATGTCGGGAAACTCGGACAGAAGGAGTTCGGAGGCCGATTGCGATGCGGCGACGATCCCCCATGTGCCCCAGTCGCAGCGATGGCGGCTGCTGAACCGGATCAGCGGGTCCTTCATGCAGGCGTCGTGAAAGGCGCGATAGGTGCGGCGCGGCACCTTCTTGTCGACATGAATGACAACCGGGCATCCCGAGGCCGTCCAGTGATGCGCCACCTGCTGCGCCCGGTCCAGCGCCGTGTGCACCAGCATGACGATGCCGACCGTGCTCATGCCCAGTTCCCCTTGGACATCAGGCCCAGGATCTCGAGCTGGCGCCAGTTGATGTACTTCTCGGACCATTTGCACCACAGGTCTGGCTGCGATTTCACCGTTTCGGCATAGGCCTTGTATTCGATGGAGTTCGCATAGTGCTGTTTGCGTGTCAGTTCCTCGGCGGCCTTCTGGGTAAAGGTATCGAGGAACTTGGTGTGCAACAGCGCGCCGCTAGCCTTTTCGCCCCCCCATTCCTCGTAGACCTGGTTCAGGCCACGTGGCAGCAATGTATGGGTCGAGCTGACATAGGCATAGCGCCGGTTCCACTTGACCAGTGGAATCTTGTTCAGCGCCGGGGCCTTCTTGGGCTGGTCCGCAAAAAACACCCGGCTGCGCGGGCCACCCTGAATCCACAGGTTACCGTATTCGGGGTTCTTCTTGATCGTGTAGTTGCCGCTGTCGAACCAGTTGGCGATTTCCAACGGGTTCTGCCCCTCGACATACGGGATCTCGTCGATCTTGCCCTTGGGGTAGAGGTCGATCAGCATGGCGCTGAACGACCGGATCGAGGAGTTGTCGAGCCAGTCGGTCAGCGCCTGTATCGGGCGGGTGTCGCAGAACGGGTAGATGAAGAACTCGTCCGGGTCCACCACCAGCACCCAATGCCCATGGGCATAGGTCCGTTTCAGCCAGTTCATCCAGTCGACGCCGAAGGTGGCCGACTTGTAACTTTTGCTGGTGTGCCAGACGGAAATGTCACGCTGCCCTGAAAGAAAATCGAGCGTGCCGTCGCTGCTGTCGTTGTCGACGAACAGGAAATGGTCAATCCCAAGATCGCGATAGTAGTTCAGAAAATAGGGAAGGCGAATGCGCTCGTTGCGTACTGTACTGACCAACAGGACGTCACCTGGCCGGATGGCCGCGGTATTGTTCTGCACCGACTGCAACTCGCGCGACTTTCGCATGCAACGCAAAAGACGGCGCTTGCGCCGCACTCGCATCTTATACGATTCCCATAGGCTCACGCTGTCATCCAACCATCAAGCGACGCGAGCACGTCAAACACCACAACACCGGAAAACCAAGTGGTACAGACCGGTTATGTCACCGAAACATCCTTGAGGGCAACGAATTTAGAAATGGTTACGCCAGGGTTGACATATCTGCCACGAATTTCCCTGCAGTCGGTTGTTGGCCGCCTAGCCGGACCAACCACCGGGTGTGATCAGTCCAAGTTCCTGCAACTGCCGCCACCCGCTCAGCCGGACCGAGGACGAGGTCCAGAAATCGGGAGAGGCCACCAGATCGTCATAGTAGCGGTCGAATTCCGACGGGCTGTGGAAATGCTGCTGACGAGATTTTTCTATTTCTGAACGGGAAACAATATCGGGCAGGAACTTGGTGTGCAGCAGCACCCCCGACGGGGATGTGCCGCCCGGCCCGTCATAGGCGCCGTTCAGGTGCCGGGGCAGGGCCGAATGGCAGGAATTCACATAGGCATAGCGCCGGTTCCAGCGCATCAGCGGGATCTTGTTCAATGTGGGCGACCGGCGGGGATCATCGGCAAAGAACATCCGTTCGCGCGCGCCGCCCTGCACCCAAAGATTGCCCAGCGGCTGCTGGCGCCGGGCGCGATAGGGGCCGGCGTCGAACCAGCCGAGCAGGTCCAGCGGATCGTCCCCGGGCAGGAAAGACTGTGCGCCAACCGGGCCCTTGGGGTAAAGGTCCAGCATATGCGCACCAAAAGCAGTGCGGCCCTGTCCCTCCAGCCAACCGGTCAGCGCGTGCAGGTCGCTGGTGTCGTGATGGGCATAGACCAGCAATTCGTCGGCATCCACCATCAGGCACCAGTGCCCATGCCCGTGACGCATCTGCAGCCAGGTCAGCCAGTCCAGCCCGAAGCGTGCGGTCCGATAGCTGGCAGCGGTTTGCCAGAGCGACACATCCGGCTTCGCGGCCAGCATCTCCAAGCTGCCGTCATCGCTGCCATTATCGACCATCAGAAAGTGGTCGACCCCCAGCCGCCGGTAATGGTCCAGGAAGCCGGGCAGGCGCAGCGCCTCGTTCCTGAGCGTGGTGAAAGCCAGCACATGTCCCGGCCGGATCGCCGCGGTCCGATCCGCCAGCGACCGCAGCGCATGGCGGCTGCGAAATGACCGCCAAAGCAGCCGCCGCCGTTTCCACCGTAGCCGATAGGCATCGGTCCATCCGATCGGCTGCAACGGGGGCGCTGGGCTGTCGGTCATCGGCGTCTCGGGTTATTCCAGCCCCATGGCGGCCATCATGCCTTCGATCCGGGGCACGTCGGCGGGATTGTTCAGCTCCCAGAACTGCCGCCCGCGCGCCTCGACCTCGACGCACAGGACCTTGCGCCCGTTCTCCATGAACCTGAGCTGTTCCAGCCCCTCCAGCGTTTCCAGTGGCCCGACCGGCCAGCCCGGATAGTCCGCCAGCGCGCCGGGACGGTAGGCATAGACACCGACATGGTGAAACACCGGGGTCGGGTCATCGTCGGCATAGGTCTCCGAGGTATAGGGGATCACCTCTTTCGAGAAATAAAGCGCGCTGCGGTCGGCGGCGAACACCGCCGTGGTGCCGCCGACCCGGCCATGTTTGCGGTCGTTCAGAAACCCGTTCAGCGCCATCCCGTCACAGCGCAAGACCGGCGTGGCGATATCGGCCTCGGGCGCCGCACGCAGCCCCGTGATCAGGCCCTCGACAAACCAATGCGGCGTCAGCGGCGCATCGCCTTGCAGGTTCACCACAATGTCGAAACCACCGCCCAGCGCCTGATGCGCCTCGGCGCATCGCTCGGTGCCGTTGACGCAGCTGGACGAGGTCATGACCACCTCGGCGCCGAACCCTTCGGCCACTTCGCGGATGCGGTCTTCATCGGTAGCGACGACAACCCGGTCGGCCCCAGCAACCGCCATCGCCGCCCGCCAGGACCGTTCGATCAGGGTCATCGACACGCCGGTCGCGCCGGTCAGCGGCACCAGTGGCTTGCCCGGATAGCGGGTCGAGGCATAGCGGGCGGGAATGGCGATCAGGACGGACATTCAGGCTTCCTTGAGATCAACGCTGGGGGCGTAGGCAATGAAGAACGGGTTGGCATAGCCTTCCTTGCCATAGGTCAGCGGCTGGTGATTGTCGAACCGTACCACCTTGCCGCCGGCCCCGGCCAGAACCGCGTGCCCGGCGGCGGTGTCCCATTCCATCGTGCGGCCGACACGCGGGTACAGGTCCGCCTCGCCCGTGGCCACAAGGCAGAATTTCAGCGAGGACCCTGCGCTCTTGCTGTCCTTGACGCTGTATTTGCCGATGTAATCCTCGGTTGCCTGATCCCGGTGCGATTTCGACGCGACCACCATCAGCGCCGCATTGTCCGCTTCGGCCACCCGGATCGGAGAGAGATCACCGGGGGTTTCCTTGTCCAGCGCACCGGTCTCCTCGACCGACGTGCCGTCGGCCAGCGTGTAGAACATCCGCCCCTTGGCCGGGGCATAGACCACCCCGCGCGTCGGCGTGCCGTTCTCCACCAGCGCGATGTTCACCGTGAAATCACCGCGCCGGTTGATGAATTCCTTGGTCCCGTCCAGCGGATCGACGATCAGGAACGTATCGCCCGTCTCGCTGTGCGAGGCCGCCTGCTCCTCGGTCACCAGCAGGATATCGGGGAATGCCACCCGCAATCCGGCCGAAATCAGCGCATCCGCAGCCTCGTCGGCCTCGGTCACCGGGCTGGCGTCCGACTTCACCTTCACGTCGAAATCATCGGCGTTGTAGATTTCCATGATCCTGTCACCTGCCTCCAACGCAAGGCGCCTAATGACTGGAATAAGGTCGGTATAGGTCACAAATTTGCTCCTATTTCGTGATTTGTTGATCCGCGATGCAGCTGCCCTTATGCTGTGATGGCAAGGGATCGGCAAGAATTCCATGGAATTTTCAAAGGCAGAGCGACAGGAACTGGCAGCGTGTTCAAATTCAGGCAGCACAATTCACTTCTGAGCGGCGCCTTCACCATGGCCGAGCTCATCTTTCACAACGTGGTCCGAAGCGTGCGCCAGGGCCATTCAAACGCCTTTGTGGCCTTGGCCAAGAACATGATGCAGGTGCTGGTCTTCGTGCTGGTCTTTTACATGATGTTCTCGATCCTCGGCCTGCGCGGCTCTGCGATCCGGGGCGATTTCCTGCTCTACATCATGTCGGGCATCTTCCTGTTCATGGTCCATATCAAGACGGTCGGCGCCGTCGCAGGGGCCGAGGGGCCGAACAGCGCGATGATGAAACACGCGCCGATGAACACGATCGTCGCCATCCTGTCGGCGGCGCTGGCCTCGCTTTATACCCAGCTTTTGACCCTGATCCTGATCCTGTTCGGCTATCATGTCGCCTTCAACCCGGTCTATATCGACGATTGGGGTGGCGCCTTTGCCATGCTGATGCTGTCCTGGTTCACGGGCTTTGCCGTGGGGCTGGTCTTTCTGTCGATCAAGCCCTGGGCGCCCACGGTTGTCGGGGTGATGACCACGATCTACCAGCGGGCCAACATGATCGCCTCGGGCAAGATGTTCGTGGCCAACACCCTGCCGGGTTATATGCTGGCGATGTTCGACTGGAACCCGCTGTTTCATGCGATCGACCAGTGCCGCGGATTTGTGTTCAAGAACTACTTTCCGCACAACAGCGACTGGCACTATGCGCTGTGGGTCGGGATCGTGTTGATCATGATCGGGCTGATGGGCGAATTCTACACCCGGCGCCATGTCTCGGCCAGCTGGTACGCGCGGCGATGATCCGGTTACTGATCCTCGCGTTTCTTTTGGGGGCAGGCTCCGTCCTGCGCGCCGATCCGGTGCCCGCGCTCTATGACGTGACGGGTGTTGCCTTCAATGATGTCCTGAACATGCGCGCCGAACCGTCCGGCAGTTCTGAAAAACTGGGCGAACTCGCGCATGATGCGACCGGGGTCGAGGTTGTGGACCTCACCCTTGACGGCACATGGGGCCGGGTAAATGCGGGCGAGGGCAGCGGTTGGGTCGCGATGCGCTATCTTGCCCGGCGGCCGGATCACCCGACGCTTTGGATGACTCCCCGGCTGGCGTGTTTCGGGACCGAACCGTTCTGGTCCTTGACCATCGACCAGGGCGATTCCGCCCGGTTCGAGCCGTTGGCTGATCAACCCCGGACCGTTCCGGCCGGAACCCTGCAACCGGGGGTCGGCGTCATCAACCGGTTCATGATCGCGCTGGGCGACAACCTCGCCGTCATCCGACAGGAGCAATGTCACGACGGCATGTCGGACCGCGCTTTTGGGCTGGACATTTCCCTTGTGCTGGACGGAACGCTCTATTCCGGTTGCTGTTCGCTGGTGGCAGACTAGACGGCGACCCGCAGCGTCAGGTTGATCCGCCCTCCCTTGGGAAGCAGCCGGGACGAGCCGAACCGGATTCGGTCGATCCCGTGATAGACCAGCCGCGCCGGACCCCCCATCACCACCACGTCGCCGGAACTCAGCCAGACCGATTCCGTCTTGCCGCCACGCATCGTGTCGCCGATGCGGAACAGCGCGTCGTCGCCCAGGGACACCGACACCACCGGCCAGGAAAAATCCGCCTCGTCGCGGTCCTGGTGCAGGCCCATCTTCGCACCCTCGCCATAATAGTTGATCAGGCAGCAATCAGGCGCGCGGTCATGCCCGGTCACCTCGTGCCAGATGGCCAGGATCGGGTCGGGGATCGCCGGCCATGCGCTGCCGCGCGGATGCATCGGCTGATAGCGATAGCCGCGCTTGTCCGACACCCAGCCCAGCTCCCCGGCCGAAGTCATCCGCACCGACATCGCCTTGCCGCTGGCGGTGACCGGAGAAAACAGCGGCGCTGCCTTCAGCACAGGACGCAGCGCCTCGATCAGCCGGGCCTGGGCCGCGCCATCCAGCACGCCCTTGCGGATCTCGACCCCTCTCACCATCAGCCTGGTCATTCCATCCGCATCCCTTGGTTGATGAACCCTTGCCACAATCCACGCAGATTCCCGAAAACCTGCAATTCAGCATGCTTGCAGGCCCTGTTTTCGCCCCCTATATACGCCGGGACGCGCCGTGGAGTAGTGCCATTGCGCAAACAGATCGGGGCCGGAATGCCAAAACGGGTTCGGGTCTCGAGCCATCGCCTTGAACAGAAAGGGATCGAACAATGGGAAAAGTAATCGGTATTGACCTCGGCACCACCAACTCCTGCGTTGCCATCATGGACGGCGCCCAGCCGAAGGTCATCGAAAACTCCGAAGGGGCGCGGACCACGCCCTCGATCGTCGCCTTCACCGAAGACGAGCGACTGGTCGGGCAGCCGGCAAAACGCCAGGCGGTCACCAACCCTTCGAACACCATTTTTGGCGTCAAGCGTCTGATCGGCCGCCGGGTCGACGACGCCGAGGTCACCAAGGACAAGAAGATGGTGCCCTTCACCATCGTGAACGGCGGCAATGGCGACGCCTGGGTCGAAGCCCGTGGCGAGAAGTTTTCGCCGTCGCAAATCTCGGCCTTCATCTTGGGTAAGATGAAGGAAACTGCGGAATCCTACCTGGGTGAGGACGTGACCCAGGCCGTGATCACCGTGCCCGCCTATTTCAACGACGCCCAGCGGCAGGCTACCAAGGACGCCGGCAAGATCGCCGGACTTGAAGTGTTGCGGATCATCAACGAACCGACCGCCGCCGCGCTGGCCTACGGGCTCGACAAGAAGAACAGCCAGACCATCGCGGTCTATGACCTTGGCGGCGGTACCTTCGACGTTACCATCCTGGAAATCGACGACGGTCTGTTCGAGGTCAAGTCGACCAACGGCGACACTTTCCTGGGTGGCGAAGACTTCGACATGCGGATCGTCAACTACCTCGCCGAGGAGTTCAAGAAAGAGCATGGCGTCGATCTCAGCAAGGACAAGATGGCGCTCCAGCGCCTGAAGGAAGCCGCCGAAAAGGCCAAGATCGAGCTCAGCTCGACCACCCAGACCGAGATCAACCAGCCGTTCATCTCGATGGGCGCCAACGGCCAGCCGCTGCACATGGTCATGAAACTGACCCGCGCCAAGCTGGAAAGCCTGGTGGGCGACCTGATCAAGAAGTCGATGGACCCGTGCAAGGCCGCGCTCAAGGATGCCGGCATCTCGGCTGCGGACGTTGACGAGGTGGTTCTGGTCGGCGGCATGACCCGCATGCCCAAGGTCATCGAGGAAGTGACCAAGTTCTTCGGCAAGGAGCCGCACAAGGGTGTGAACCCCGACGAGGTGGTCGCCATGGGTGCCGCCATCCAGGCCGGCGTTCTGCAGGGCGATGTCAAGGATGTGGTCCTGCTCGACGTGACCCCGCTGTCGCTGGGCATCGAAACCCTGGGTGGCGTGTTCACCCGCCTGATCGACCGCAACACCACGATCCCGACCAAGAAGTCTCAGGTCTTCTCGACCGCCGAGGACAATCAGAACGCGGTGACCATCCGCGTGTTCCAGGGCGAACGTGAAATGGCCGCCGACAACAAGATCCTGGGCCAGTTCAATCTGGAAGACATCCCGCCCGCACCGCGCGGCATGCCCCAGATCGAGGTGACCTTCGACATCGACGCCAACGGCATCGTGTCGGTTTCGGCCAAGGACAAGGGCACCGGCAAGGAACAGAAGATCACCATCCAGGCCTCGGGCGGTCTCTCGGACGAGGACATCGAAAAGATGGTCAAGGACGCCGAGGAAAACGCCGAAGCCGACAAGGCGCGCAAGTCGCTGGTCGAGGCGCGCAACCAGGCCGAAAGCCTCATCCACTCGACCGAGAAGTCGATCGAGGAGCACGGCGACAAGGTCGACCCGACCACCGTCGAGGCGATCGAACTGGCTATTGCCGCGCTCAAGGATGATCTCGAAAAGGATGGCGTCAGCGCCGAAAAGATCAAGTCGGGCATCCAGAACGTGACCGAAGCGGCCATGAAGCTGGGCGAAGCGATCTACAAGGCGCAGAGCGAAGGCGGCGATGACGAGCCGACTGCGGCCGATGCCGAAGGTCGTGATGACGATATCGTCGATGCCGAGTTCGAAGATCTGGGCGAAGACAAGCGCAAGTAACCGGTCATCCGGGCCAGAACGGGCCGGTCCGTTCACCGGACCGGCCCGCATTCGTTGAGGCAGAAGGAAAATCGGATGTCAAAACGCGACTATTACGACGTGCTCGGGGTGTCCAAGGGCGCGTCGGCGGACGAGATCAAGAAGGCCTTCCGCACCAAGGCCAAGGAATTGCACCCCGACCGGAACAAGGACAATCCGGACGCCGAGGCCAGGTTCAAGGAAGCGAACGAGGCTTACGACATTCTCAAGGACGCCGACAAAAAGGCGGCCTATGACCGGTACGGCCATGCCGCGTTTGAAAACGGCACCGGCGCGGGCGCGCGGCCGGGCGGCGGCTTCGGGTCCGGCGATTTCTCCAGCGCGTTCTCGGACGTGTTCGAGGATCTGTTCGGTGATTTCATGGGCCAGCGCGGCGGCGGCGGTGGCCGGCGCGCCGCGCGCGGGTCGGACCTGCGCTATAACCTGCGGGTCACGCTCGAGGATTCCTTCTCGGGCATGCAAAAGACGATCAATGTGCCCACCGCCGTCAGTTGTTCGGCCTGCGAAGGCACCGGCGCCGAGGGCGGGGTCGAACCCACCACCTGCCCGACCTGTTCGGGCATGGGCAAGGTGCGCGCGCAACAGGGGTTCTTTACCGTCGAACGGACCTGTCCCACCTGCTCGGGCCTCGGTCAGATCATCAAGAACCCGTGCAAATCCTGCCGCGGCGCGGGCCGGGTCGAAAAAGACCGCTCGCTCAGCGTGAACATTCCCGCCGGTGTCGAGACCGGCACCCGCATCCGCCTGGCTGGCGAGGGCGAGGCGGGGATGCGTGGCGGCCCGCCGGGCGATCTCTATATCTTTGTCGAGGTGACCAAGCACGATCTGTTCGAACGCGACGGTGTGAACCTCTATTGCCGGGTGCCGGTCAGCATGGCCAAGGCGGCGCTGGGCGGCGCCATCGAGGTGCCGACCATCGACGGCGGCCGGGGCCGGGTGCAGGTGCCCGCCGGCAGCCAGTCGGGCCGGCAGATGCGCCTGCGCGGCAAGGGTATGCCGGCGCTGCGAGGCGGCGGTATCGGCGACATGTTCATCGAACTGGCGGTGGAAACCCCGGTCAACCTGACCAGCAGGCAAAAGGACCTGCTGCGCGAGTTCGAGGAGCTGAGCGAGGACAACAATCCCGAGACCAAGAGCTTCTTCTCCTCGGTCAAGTCGTTCTGGGACGGGATGAAAGGGTAGGTGGCGCTGCCCTCGTCGCCGCGGGGCGGCGACTCCCCTGGAGTATTTTTGATAAGATGAAGACGGCAGGCGCGCGGGCGTCTGCCGTTTTTGTTTGAGATTTCCTCTTGATTGTCATTGCGTCACCTGAGATTGTGCGCGCCAACCGTTGGGGTGCCCCGTGTGGGGCTGAGAGGCGCGGATGCGTCAACCCATCGAACCTGATCCGGGCAATACCGGCGTAGGGAACGGTCTCGCACTTTCGGACGTTTTCCATGCCCCCGTTGCCCCTGAACCGGAGTAGCGGATATGGCGGCGATTGCCCTGACGATTGCGGGGTCCGACAGTGGCGGTGGCGCCGGTATCCAGGCCGACCTGAAGGCGATGTCGGCGCTGGGTGTCTATGGCGCCTCGGTGATCACGGCGGTGACCGCGCAGAACACATGCGCGGTGACGGCGGTACACGGCATCCCAACGCAGGTTATCCGGGCACAGATCGATGCGGTTCTGGATGATCTTGACGTAAAGGCGATCAAAATCGGCATGCTGGCGACGCCCGAGATCATCGGGGCCGTGGCCGATGCCATTGCCGGGTTTGACGGGCCCATCGTGCTGGACCCGGTGATGGTGGCGAAATCGGGTGATGCGCTTTTGGCCGAGGCGGCAGTGGCCAGCCTGGGCGACCGGCTCTTGCCGCGCGCGACCCTGTTGACGCCGAACCTGCCCGAGGCCGCGCGCCTGTTGCAGGAGACAGATGCCGACACGCCAGAGGATATGGCCACTCAGGCGCAGGCGTTGCTTGCCCTGGGGGCGGGGGCCGTGCTGATGAAGGGCGGGCACGGCCGGGGCACGGTGTGTCATGATTTGTTGGTGACACCGGCCGGAGTACTGGCCGAGTTCACCGCACCGCGCCGGGCAACGAAGAACACCCATGGCACCGGCTGTACGCTCAGTTCGGCGATTGCCGCCGGTCTGGCCAAAGGTCTGTCCCTGAAGAGCGCGGTGCAAGAGGCGCATACCTATCTGCAAGGTGCCATCGTGGCGGCGGATGGGTTGGGTGTGGGGCAGGGTCACGGCCCGGTGCATCATTTCCACCGGGTCTGGCCGGCATGATGCTCTGGTCGGTCATAGGTGCGGGGGTTGCCGGCCTGGCGGTCGCGACCGAGCTGGTCGCGCGCGGCGCACAGGTGCAGGTGTTCGATCCCTCCGGACCGCCCGGCCCGCATGGGTGCAGTTGGTGGGCAGGCGGCATGCTTGCCCCCTGGTGCGAGTATGAAAACGCCGAGGAGCCGGTTTTGCGCCTGGGCCAGCAGGCCATCGCATGGTGGGCGCAACACACTACCGTCACCCGGTGCGGCACACTGGTGGTGGCCAACCCGCGCGACTTGCCGGACCTGCGCCGCTTTGCCCGCCGGACCGAAGGGTTTGCCGAGGTCAATCACGCGGAAATTGCTCAGTTAGAGCCTGATCTTGCGTTCTTCTCCAAAGGCCTGTTTTTCCCGGACGAAGCGCATCTGGATCCGCGCCGCGCGCTCTCGGACCTTTATCGCGGCCTCATTGACAAGGGCGTCACCTTTCACTGCAAACCTGCCCCCACCGGGCTGGAGAACGCCATCGACTGCCGTGGCCTGCACGCGCGCGAGGTGCTGCATGACCTGCGCGGCGTCAAGGGCGAGATGCTGGTGATCCGCGCGCCAGATGTGGCTCTAACAAGGCCAGTTCGCCTGTTGCACCCACGCATGCCGCTTTATGTCGTGCCGCGCAGCGATCATGTCTACATGCTGGGCGCAACGATGATCGAGAGTGAGGACAGCGGCCGCATCACGGCGCGCTCGATGCTGGAACTTCTTAGCGCCGCCTATGCGCTGAACCCCGCTTTTGGCGAGGCCGAGGTGCTGGAAATCGGCGTCGATCTGCGCCCGGCCTTTCCCGACAACCTGCCGCGCATCCGGCGGCTGGGGCGGACGATCTATGCCAATGGCCTTTATCGCCACGGCTACCTGCTAGCGCCTGCGCTGGCGCAAGGGGTGGCCGACCTGGCGCTCAGCAACACACATACGGAGTTGGTCGATGAAGATCGTGCTTAACGGAGAATCGCGCGAGGTCGAGGCCGAAACCCTGGCCGCGCTGCTGTTGGAATGCGGCCTGACGGGTCGGGTGGCTACTGCCGTGAACGAAAGTTTCGTGCCCTCATCCCTGCGCGCGGGTCACCAGCTGAACGATGGCGACCGGGTCGAGGTTCTCGCCCCGATGCAGGGAGGCTGAGACATGCGTGCATTCTACGGAACTGAATTGCCGAACCCGCTGATGCTGGGCACCGCGCAATATCCCAGCCCCGCCATCTTGGAACAGGCGTTCCGCGTCAGCGGGGCGGGTGTGGCCACCGTGTCGCTGCGACGGGAATCCGGGGCGGGACAGACCTTCTGGTCGATGATTCGTGATCTGGGCGTGCTGATCCTGCCCAACACCGCCGGCTGCCACACGGTGAAAGAGGCGGTGACCACCGCCCATATGGCGCGCGAGGTGTTCGGCACGCCCTGGATCAAGCTAGAACTGATCGGCCATACCGACAGCCTGCAACCCGACGTGTTCCAACTGGTCGAGGCCGCGCGCATCCTGACCGACGACGGGTTCCAGGTGTTCCCCTATACCACCGACGACCTGATCGTCGGCGAACGGCTGCTGGCGGCGGGGTGCGAGGTGCTGATGCCCTGGGGCGCGCCCATCGGTTCGGGCCGGGGGCTGAACAACGAATATGCGCTGCGCGCGATGCGGGCCGAATTTCCCGATGTGCCGCTGGTGGTCGATGCGGGCATCGGTCTGCCCAGTCATGCCGCCCGCGCCATGGAGCTTGGCTATGACGCGGTTCTGCTCAACACCGCCGTGGCCCGCGCGGGCGACCCGGTGGATATGGCGCGCGCCATGGCGCTGGCCATCGAGGCCGGGCAACTGGCCCATCGCGCCGACCCGATCGAAGCGCGCGATATGGCCAGCGCTTCGACCCCTGTTATCGGAAAGGCTTTCCTGTCATGACGCTCGACCGGTTCTATCCGATCTTCGACCGTACCGACTGGCTGCGCCGGATGCTGCCGCTGGGGGTCCGGCTGGTGCAGCTTAGGATCAAGGACCAGCCCGACGCGCTGATCCGCGCCGAGATTGCCATCGCGCGCGACCTCTGCCGCGCGCATGGGGCGGTGCTGGTGGTCAACGACTATTGGGAGGCGGCCATCGACGCGGGCTGCGACTGGCTGCACCTGGGGCAAGAGGATCTGGATCAGGCCGACCTGCGCGCGATCCGCAAGGCAGGGTTGAAACTGGGCGTCTCCACCCATGACGATGACGAGTTGGAGCGAGTTCTGGGCATGGATCCCGACTATGTCGCGCTGGGTCCGGTCTATCCGACCATCCTGAAACAGATGAAATGGCACCAGCAGGGCCTGCCGCGTGTCACCGAGTGGAAGGCCCGCGTGGGAGCGATCCCGCTGGTCGGCATTGGCGGGATGAGCGTCGAGCGTGCGCCGGGCGTGTTGGCCGTCGGGGCCGATATCGTCTCGGTCGTCACCGACATTACCCTCAACCCCGACCCCGAGGCACGGGTGCGCCAGTGGATCGAGGTCACCCGATGAATCGCTATACCCGCCAGATGATGCTGCCGCAGGTCGGGACCGAGGGGCAGGCCCGGCTTGCCGCCGCCCGCGTGCTGGTGGTCGGCGCCGGTGGTCTCGCGGCCTCGGCGCTGCCCTTGCTCGCCGCCGCCGGGGTGGGGCGGATCGACATCTTCGACGGCGACCGGATCGAGCTGTCGAACCTGCACCGCCAGACGCTGTTCACCGAGGCGGATGTTGGCCGGGCCAAGGCCGAGGTCGCCGCCGAACGCTGTCGCGCGCTCAATTCGGAAAGTGTCCTGACCGGTACAAAACGGTCAATCACCCCGGAAAACGTGGTGCAAAACGGTCAAAACGCCGATCTGGTGCTGGATTGCGCCGACAGCTACGCCGCCAGCTATCTGCTCAGCGACACCTGTCTTGCGCTGGGCAAACCGCTGATCAGCGCCTCGGTTCTGGGGCTCGGCGGTTATGCCGGCGGCTTCTGCGGCGGGGCACCCAGCTTGCGCGCGGTTTTTCCCGACGCGCCAGATGGTACGGCCAGTTGCGCAACGGCTGGCGTGTTGGGGCCGGTTGTTTCCATATTAGGCTCTATACAGGCACAAATGGCGCTCTCGGTGCTTATGGGGCTGGCACCTTCGCCGCTGGGCCAGATAGTGCAGGTCGACGCGCAAACCTGGCGGAACAGCGCGTTCCGTTTCGACGACGCGCCAGAACCCGTGACCGCCTTCCGCTTTGTCGCGCCCTCGGAGCTGACGACCGAGGACCTCATTATTGAGTTGCGATCCGAGGACGAAGCGCCACGTCCTGCGCACCCATCCGCCCTGCGGATGACAACGCCCGAGATCACGATATCAGACACTAACAAAGGAAAAAGACTGGCTCTGTGTTGCGCCACCGGCCTTCGGGCCTGGCGCATGGCAGAGCGGTTGCAACCGGATTGGCCCGGTGAGATCGTCCTCGTCGCGGCCGCCACATCATGAAAGGAAACGCGACATGAAACACCTGGTAACCGCATTGGCGCTGCTGACCGCGACGCCCGCCTTGGCGCAGGACAAGATGACCCTGCTGCTGGACTGGTTCGTCAACCCCGATCACGGCCCTATCATCATCGCGCAGGAAAAGGGATATTTTGCGGAACAGGGTCTGGAGGTCGAGGTCGTCGCCCCGGCCGACCCATCGGCCCCGCCGCGCCTGGTGGCGGCCGGTCAGGCCGATCTGGCGGTCAGCTATCAGCCGCAACTGCACTTGCAAATCCACGAGGGGCTGCCCCTGAAACGCGTGGGTACGCTGGTCGCCACCCCGCTCAACTGCCTTCTGGTGCTCGAGGATGGCCCGATCAAATCGCCCGCCGACCTCAAGGGAAAGAAGATAGGCTTCTCGGTCGCCGGGGTCGAAGAGGCGATCCTGACCACGGTTCTGGGTAAATATGACGTTGCCCTGAGCGATGTCGAGATGATCAACGTCAACTTCTCGCTGTCGCCCGCGCTGATGAGTGGCCAGGTCGACGCAGTCATCGGGGCTTTCCGGAATTTCGAGTTGAATCAGATGGATATCGAAGGGGTGCAGGGCCGCTGCTTCTATATCGAGGAAGAGGGCGTGCCGTCCTATGACGAGCTGATCTATGTCGCCAATCCCGAGCGGATGGATGCCGACAAGATCGCGCGCTTCCTTGAGGCGACCGAGAAGGCGACGCAGTTCATCGTCAACAACCCGCAGGCCAGCTGGGAGATCTTCGCCGCCACCTCGCCCGAGTTGCAGGACGAACTGAACAAGCGCGCCTGGGCGGATACGCTGCCGCGTTTTTCCCTGCGCCCGGCCGGGTTCGACGCGGGCCGCTATGCCCGGTTCGAGAATTTCCTCAAGGACAGCGGGTTGATCGACAGCGTGAACCCGGTCTCGGCCATCACCATTGACGTGACCGCCGAATGACCGCTCCCGACTATGGCCGCGCCTTCGGGCGGATGCGCAGAGCGGCCGGCCAGCCGTGGCGGGACTACACCCGCCACGCCTTTGTCGAGGGGATGAAGGACGGGTCCCTGCCACGCAATGCATTCCTGCATTACCTGCGGCAGGACTACGTGTTCCTGATCCATTTCTCTCGCGCCTGGGCGCTGGCCGTGGTCAAGAGCGAAACCCATGCCGAGATGCTGGCCGCCGTCGCTACCGTCAACGCGCTGGTGGCCGAGGAAATGCAGCTCCATATCGGGGTGTGCGAGGCGTCGGGGATTTCGCGGGATGAGCTGTTTGCCACCCCGGAACGGCCCGAAAATCTGGCTTATACCCGCTTCGTGCTCGAGGCCGGGTACAGCGGCGACCTGGCCGATCTGCTGGCCGCACTGGCGCCCTGCGTCATGGGCTATGGCGAGATCGGCGCGCGACTGGTGGTCGAGGCGACCAGCGAGAGCTACAGGGGCTGGATCGACACCTATGCCGGATCCGAGTATCAATCCGCATGCAAGGCGGTCGGTGAATTGATGGATCAGGCCCTGACACGGCGAATTGGGGCGGATTTCGAATCCTCGCCGCGCTGGGAGCGTCTGTGCCGGACCTTTTGCACCGCGACCGAGCTCGAGGTCAACTTCTGGCAGATGGGACTGACCCCGTGACACCCGCCCCTGCCATCACCGTAACCGGCAGCGCCAGCATTGATGGCGCACCGCTTTTCGCGCCGCTGACACTGTCACTCAAGGCGGCGCGATGGACCTGCCTGCTGGGTGGGTCCGGCGTCGGCAAGTCGACAGTGCTGCGGCTGATCGCGGGGTTGGAAACGGGAGCGGAGTTTCATGGAACGATCACCGCTTCGGACGGCGCCCCTGTGATGGAACGGGTGGCCTATATGTCGCAGGATGACCTGCTCTTGCCCTGGGCGACGGTGGCGCAGAACATGGCGCTGGGCGCGCGGCTGCGTGGTGAACAGGTGGATCGCGCCCGGCTGGACGATCTGCTGCGCCGGGTTCGACTGTCCGACCATGCGGCCAAGCGCCCGGCAGAGCTTTCCGGCGGTCAGCGACAGCGGGTGGCGCTGGCGCGTACTCTGATGGAGGACAAGCCGGTGGTGCTGCTGGACGAGCCGTTCTCGGCGCTCGACGCGCGCACCCGTGCGGACATGCAGGAGCTTGCCGCCGAGCTGCTCGCCGGGCGGACGGTGCTGCTGGTAACTCATGACCCGGCCGAGGCGGCGCGGTTGGGCCATTCGATCCAGGTGATGACCGGCGGGGGGCTGACTCCGGTCGCTCCGCCGACCGCGCGGATGCCGCGCGCGGTGGATGATACCGAAACGCTGGAATGCCAAGGCGCGCTGATGCGGATGTTGCGGGAGGGCGGGCGATGACACGCTGGTTTCCGGCCCTTGCGGCAACGGTCTTTGCTCTCGCGATCTGGCAGTCTGTGGTAGGTCTCACAGACCTGCCGCGCTTTATCCTGCCCGGCCCTGTTCTGGTCGCTGAGACCTGGTGGCAGAACCGCTGGCTGATCGCCGAACATACGGCCGTGACGGCGCTGGAGGTCTTGATCGGCCTGGCCTGCGGTGCGGTGCTGGGTGTTGCGACCGCGCTGCAACTGGCCAGTTCCCGGATTGCACGGGTGCTGGTGCAGCCGATGCTTGTCTTTACCCAGGCGCTGCCGGTCTTTGCGCTGGCGCCGATCCTGACGCTGTGGCTCGGTTATGGCCTCTGGTCCAAGGTGGCGATGGCGGTTCTGATCATCTATTTCCCGATCACAGCGGCGTTTTTCGACGGGCTGATGCGCACGCCGGTGGGGTATCTGGACCTCGCCCGCACCATGCAGGCCAGCCCGCGCGCGGTTCTCTGGCATATCCGGGTGCCGGCGGCGCTGCCGCAGCTGGCCTCGGGCCTGCGGCTGGCCGCGGTCTATGCGCCGATCGGCGCGGTGATCGGGGAATGGGTGGGGGCTTCCAAAGGACTGGGTTACCTGATGCTCCTGGCCAATGGCCGGGCGAAAACCGACCTGATGTTCGCCGCCATGCTGACGCTGGGCGTTCTGTCGGTGCTGCTGCATCTGGCGATGCGGCGCGCGACACGGCGGATGGCGGGAGAGCGTTAACCTCTCGGAAACCGATTCTCTGCAAGGCTGCCGGCCATGCGCCAGCCAGGACTTTCCGAGGCCCCGATGCTGTTCGATATGGACGAAGCACCGGAGATGCCGCTGCCCTCGGGGCGGTTGCCGTCCTATATCCGGGACCACCGCAAGCGCCTGCGCGACCGGTTCATGGCAGGCGGGGCGACGGCGATGCCGGATTACGAACTGCTGGAACTGGTGCTGTTCCGCTCGATCCCGAGGCAGGACGTGAAACCGTTGGCTCGGCTGCTGCTGGACACGTTCGGCGACTTCAATCGGGTGCTCACGGCACCGGTGGAACGGCTGGCCGAGGTCAAGGGCGTGGGCGAGGCGGTGATCACCGATCTGAAGATCCTCGAGGCCAGCGCACACCGCATGGCGCGGGCGCGGGTGATGCAGCGGCAGGTGATTTCCAGCTGGGATGCACTGCTGGACTATTGCCACACCACCATGGCGCATCGCGAGACCGAGCAATTCCGGGTCTTCTACCTCGATCGCAAGAACGTCCTGATCGCGGATGAGGAGCAGGCGCGCGGTACGGTGGACCACGTGCCGGTCTATCCGCGCGAGGTGGCCAAACGCGCGCTGGAACTGAACGCCTCAGCCCTGATCCTGGTACACAATCACCCCTCGGGCGACCCTTCGCCCTCGCAGGCGGATATCGACATGACGATGCGCATCCGGGCGGCTTGCGAGGCTTTGGGGCTGACGTTGCATGACCACCTGATCATCGGCAAATCAGTGGAACTGAGTTTCCGGTCCGAAGGGTATTTGTAAGGCGCATCGCGAAAAGTGGAAACAGGACCTTTGCGAAAGGATGCCGCATGAAAAAGGGGGGCGCGCTGCTCCCGGCCAACAAAATTCGTCGAATTTTGTTGGCGCCCCCGGAGTATTTGGGAAAAGATTAAGGGATCAATTTACCCAGACTTCGACCCGGCGATTGACCTGGCGGCCCCATTCGCTGTCGTCGCAGGCCATGGGCAAGGCTTCGCCGAATGCGTCGACCGAAATATCGATTTTCCCGGGATCAAGGGTTTCGGCGGCCTCGAGCACCGCGTCGCGCACCGCTTCGGCCCGCTTCAGGGCGATACGGGCATTGCCCTGGGCTGGTCCTTCGCCATCACTGAATCCAAGGAACAGAAGGCGGCGCGCGTCGTAGGCGCCGCTTTCGAGCGCCTGTGCCAATTGCACGATATTGGTGCGAGACTGCGCATCGGGGCGCGAGGATCCGGTTTCGAACCGGAACGACAGGCTGAGCCGCTGCAGGCCCGATACTGTGGCGATCAGCCGTTGCAGTTCGGACAGGGGCACTTCTTCACCGGCGGCGGCAATGGCATTGGCCAGCCGGTTCCCCTGGGTGGCAATGGGGATGAGTTCCGGAGCTTGGTCTACGAAACCCGCCCGCCGGATCACGATCTGGGCTGCCGGGCTGCGCATATACGCAAGGAACTCGCGCGCAACCTTGGGCAGGCGGCGCGCAGGCATGTAGAGAAACATTGGCGAGTTGAGCGGGTAATCCTCGGTCTTGATGCTGCGGCGGGTGGCGGCCAGCGAGAAGCCGCAATCGCCCGTAAGGGTCAGCGGCCGCGCGGTGCCGGTTTCGGCAAAGCTCGCAATCCCGATTGCAAACGGATCAATGGTTACCGCGCGCGACAGCTCGCTCGAGCGGGCGTGGCGAATGACATCCGTGGGCAGCGTCTTGCCCACCGGTGCAAGCAGGCGATCCTCGACCGCCTGCACAAGGCCCGATCCGGAGGTGGGCAGGTGAAGGGCGATGGGCGCGTCGGGGCCACCGAGTTCGGCCCAATTGAGGATTTCACCGGCGAAAACGCGTGCGAGCATGGGCATGGAGATGCTCTGCACCGGGTTGGTCGGGGCGACGACGGGAACCATCGCATCGAGCGCCAGAACTCTGGATCGATTGTTGTCTGTCATGTCGCCAAGGCCGATTTCCAGTGCACGACGTCGTTCCTCGGGGCGGATTTCCCGCAGCGCCATCACCAGATCGGCCTCGTCGGCAAGAAGATCGGCAAAACCTTCGTCCGTGGTGGTGACACGAAAGGAAAATACCGCCTGCGGACGGGCCGGATCGTTCTGCATCAGGAAATAGCTGAACCGGGTGTCATCCTGCGATTCGCGCCGGGTCTGGTAACGGTTGCGCAAGGCAAAACCTTCGATCAGGGCGGGCAGCAGGACCTCGGCCATCGTGGAGGAGCCGCTGAGCGTCAGTTCGGCCACGTAATCGGTCAGGCTGGGGCAGGCAGGGCCGTCGCACGTCACGCCTGACCCGTCCACAGTCAGTTCTCCGTATCGCGTCTCGACACGATAGAATTCGCCATCGAAGCCCAGCAAGTTGCCGGTGATCTCGACCTTGCCGTCATGCGAGGTGAGCGTGATGTCCTGCGCACTGGCCGGGACCGCTGTTGCAAATGAAAGTGCGGCGAAAGCCGCCGCACGAAGCCAAATCATGGGATACCTGAAATTACCTGCGGATCACTTGGCGGCGATCTTCAGGTCTTCGACCAGATTATTCAACACCAGAAAATCGCCAGCGGCCGAACAATCCGGCATTGAGAAGACCAGATCATGAGTTGCAAGAGATCCGTCGCCGCGCAGTTCGAGCGACTGCGCGGAGATGTCGCGCCCGCAATTCCGTGCTGTCACCTCGGCTTCGATCGACAGTGCGATGCTGCCGGACCGGTCGCTGTCCGAAACGGGAAAGCTGTAGATCTCGGCCAATTGCGGGGCAAAGCTGTCTGGTTGGCCCAGCCGAGTCACCTGGCCCTGGCCTCCGGCATCGCCATCCGCCCAGACGTGGCCCGGTTCTCCGTAGGATGCTCCGAACTCACGGGCGTGCAGCTGGAAACCGGGGGCGCCCGACCACTGTATCGCGACCCGCGCCACCTGGTCGAAATCCTCGATCTCCGTCACCGCTACGGTCCCGCGGCCATTTTGAAAGGCCACCACAAATACCGCGCTGGCCGACATTGCCGGGACGTTGACAGCCAGGTTTCCGGCGTCATCAGTCGTATCGGTGAAGATCAGTCCGCTGTGATGCACGCTCACACGCTGGTTGCCGTAACAAGGTGCAGACACCGACAGTCGCGCGCTGGCCATGGGGGCCGGTACGGCCACCGCCTGCACTGCACAGCCCAGCCGAGGCTCCGAAGGGTCGGGCGGGGTTTCAGGCAGAACCTCGCCCTTTACCAGAAACGGGCTGGCCTGTTCCAGGGCGAGGGCGGGCAAGCGGACAGGCTGGTTCATCTCTATCGATGCGGCGGCAAGGGACAGGCCCACGGCGCGGGTCACAGCATGGTCTTCGGGCGCGATCGCGGTTTCGGGTTGCTGAACTGCCTGCTGAACCACGGATTGCCGCGGGGCCATCTGCCGCGCCTCGCGGGCGGCGTTTTGCTGCATCAGGAATCCGATCAGTGCCGCACAAAGCACGGTTCCGCCTGCTGTCAGGATCTTGCGACTCTTCTGCGCCATTTCCCCACTCCTCACCTGATAGACCGCGAGCAGTGTCGAAAACAAAGGCGGCCAAGATATGGCCGCCTGTGGGAGTCATTGTGTCAGCTCTGCCGGGTGTCAGGCCAGCCGGCCGTGGCAATGCTTGAACTTCTTTCCCGAGCCGCAGGGGCAGGGGTCGTTACGCGACGGATTGCCCCAGGTGTCCGGGTTGGTTTCGTCAAAACCCGGTCGCGCATCGCCTGATGCCTTGGCTTCGGCAATCTGCTCGGCACGCTGGCCGGCCTGCTGCGCTTGTGCCTGCTGGGCCATCATCTGGGCCATCATCTGGCGCTGTTCCTCTTCGGACAGCATGCGCACCCGCGACAGCTGTTGCGTCACGGTTTCGCGCAGACCGTCAAGAAGCCCTTCGAACAGCTGGAAGCTTTCGTTCTTGTACTCGTTCAGCGGGTCGCGCTGGGCATAGCCGCGGAATCCCACGACCGACCGCAGGTGTTCGAGCTTCAGCAGGTGTTCGCGCCATTTGCTGTCGATGGTCTGCAGCAGCACCTGCTTTTCGATGTTGCGCATGTTCTCGGATCCGAAATCGGCAGCCTTCTGCGCCATGAACTCGCCACTGGCCTTTACCAGTCGTTCGCGGATCTCGTCGTCGTCCACGCCCTCTTCGGCGGCCCATTCGATCACAGGCACGTCGATGCCCAGCTTCTCGATCACGGCGGCATACAGCCCCTCGGTGTTCCACTGGTCGGCATAGCTCTTGGGCGGCATGTATTCGTCGATCAGGTCGTCGATCACCTGTTCGCGCATGTCGGCCACGATCTCGGACAGATCCTCGGCCGCCATGATCTCGCGCCGCTGGCTGAAGATCACCTTGCGCTGATCGTTCATCACGTCGTCGAACTTCAGCACGTTCTTGCGCATGTCGAAGTTGCGGCCTTCGACCTTGGCCTGCGCGCGCTCCAGCGACTTGTTCACCCAAGGGTGAATGATTGCCTCGCCTTCCTTCATGCCCAGCGTCGTCAGCACCTTGTCGAGCCGCTCCGATCCGAAGATGCGCATCAGATCGTCTTCGAGGCTCAGGTAGAACACCGTGCGCCCGGGGTCGCCCTGACGGCCCGAGCGGCCGCGGAGCTGATTGTCGATGCGGCGGCTTTCGTGCCGTTCCGAGGCCATGACGAACAGGCCGCCGGCCTCCAGAACCTTCTGTTTCTCTTCAGCGTGCCGGGCCTCTTCCTGGGCACGCAGTTCGGCCGGGTCGGCATCGGGATTTTCGGCCAGCGCCTCCAGCACCTTCATCTCGACGTTGCCGCCCAGCTGGATATCGGTGCCGCGACCGGCCATGTTGGTAGCGATGGTCACCGCGCCGAACCGGCCCGCTTCGGCCACGATCTGTGCCTCGCGCTCGTGCTGGCGGGCGTTCAGGACGTTATGCGCGATGCCTTCCTTGCTCAGCATCTGGCTCAGCATCTCGGACTTCTCGATCGAGGTGGTGCCCAGCAGGACCGGCTGGCCCTTTTCATGTGCCTTCTTGGTCTCGGCGATCATGGCCGCGTATTTCTCGGTCGCCGTACGATAGACCTGGTCGTCCTCGTCCTTGCGCGCGATCGGTTTGTTGGTGGGCACCTCGACCACGCCCAGGCCATAGATCTCGGCGAATTCCTCGGCTTCGGTCAGCGCGGTGCCGGTCATGCCGGCCAACTTGTCGTAGAGCCGGAAATAGTTCTGGAAGGTCACGCTGGCCAGCGTCACGTTCTCGGGCTGGATCTGGACGTTTTCCTTGGCTTCGATAGCCTGATGCAGACCGTCCGACAGGCGGCGGCCCGGCATCATCCGGCCGGTGAATTCGTCGATCAGAATGACTTCGCCGTCGCGTACGATGTAGTCCTTGTCGCGCTGGAACAGCTTGTGCGCCCGCAGTCCCTGGTTGACGTGGTGCACGATGGTCGTGCTTTCGGGATCATAGAGCGACTGGCCCTCGGGCAGCAGGCCGCGCGCGACCAGTTGGGCCTCGAGGAACTCGTTGCCTTCATCGGTAAAGGTGACGTTGCGGGACTTTTCGTCCATCTCATAGTGACTGTCCGACAACGAAGGCAGCAGCGCGTCGATGGCGACATAAAGGTCGGAACGGTCCTGCGCCGGGCCCGAGATGATCAGCGGCGTGCGCGCCTCGTCGATCAGGATCGAGTCGACCTCGTCCACAATCGCGAAATTGTGATGCTTCTGGTATACCTCGTTCAGGTCGCCCTTCATGTTGTCGCGCAGATAGTCGAAACCCAGTTCGTTGTTGGTGGCATAGGTGATGTCGCTCCGATAGGCGGCCATCTTCTGGTCGTCGGGCTGGCCGGACCAGATCACGCCGGTGGTCATGCCGAGCGTCGCGAACACCTTGCCCATCCATTCCGAGTCGCGCTTGGCCAGGTATTCGTTCACCGTGACCACATGCACGCCCTTGCCGGTCAGCGCGTTCAGATAGGCCGGAAAGGTCGCGACCAGCGTTTTGCCCTCACCTGTCTTCATTTCCGAGATATTGCCCTGGTGCAGAAAGATGCCGCCCATCAGCTGCACATCAAAGGCGCGCAGCCCCAAAGCGCGCTTGGCGCCTTCGCGGCAGTTGGCGAACGCCTCGGGCAGAAGGTCATCCAGGCTTTCGCCTGCCAGCGCGCGTTTGCGCAGATCTTCGGTCTTTGCCTTCAGCCCGTCGTCGGACAGTTTGGCGAATTCCTCTTCCAGCGCGTTGATCCGGGCGACCAGCGGGCGGGTTGCCTTGATCTTGCGGTCGTTCGGTGTTCCGAACACCTTTTTGGCAAGCGTTCCAAGTCCCAGCATATGCACTCCAGCGGATCTGTTCTGTCATGGTTACGACAGGCTTGCCCGCCATGTGCGCAACCCATAGATACGGGGGGTGAAGGCGGTCCTGTCAAAGGCTTCAAGCGATGTAAGCGGCAGGCTCCAGAGTGTCAACGCCGTGCCCAGTCGCGGCCTGAGAATAGGATGAATTCAATGCCCAAAGGTCTCACTTTCCTGCCATCGCTGGCGCTTGCGCTGGTCATGGCCCTGCCGGCGCATTCCGAGACCAAGGCCGAGGCCGACACCGTGGTCGCCCGCGTCAATGGTGAAGAGATCACCCTGGGCCACATGATCATCGCGCGGGCCACCTTGCCGCAGCAGTACCAGCAACTGCCCGACGAGGTCCTGTTCGAAGGTATCCTGGACCAGCTGATCCAGCAGACTTTGCTCAAGCAGGTGCAAGGGGGACGCACGCCCCTTCAGGTCGTGCTGTCTCTGGAAAACGAGGAACGCTCGCTGCTGGCCGGGGAGACCATCGAACAGATCATGGCATCGGTCACGACGGACGAGGCGCTTCAGGCGGCCTATGACGCAAAATATGCCGACGGTTTCGGCGAGGACGAGTTCAACGCTTCTCATATTCTTGTGCCGTCCGAGGACGAGGCCAAGGCCGTCAAGGAGTTGCTCGACAACGGTGTCGATTTCGCCGCCACCGCGCGCGAGAGATCGACCGGTCCGTCGGGCCCGAACGGCGGCGAGCTGGGCTGGTTCGGTGCAGGCGCGATGGTGCCTGAATTCGAGGCGGCGGTGATGGCGCTCGAGGTCGGTAACGTATCTGCGCCGGTACAGACCCAGTTTGGCTGGCATGTCATCAAGCTCAATGACAAGCGCAAGTCCACCGCACCGGAACTCGACGAGGTGCGCGACGAACTGGCCGCGCAGATCCAGCAGGACGCCGTCGAGGCGCGGCTGGCCGATTTGACCAGTGACGGCAATATCGAAAAACCCCATCTCAGCGGCATTACTCCGGACGTGCTGCGCCAACTCGAACTCGTGCAGGAGTGATCCCCTGAAATGGCCAAGATAACCAAGGTTTCCCCGCTGGCGCCTGCTAGTTTCCCGTCCTTGCCAGAGATCGGCGGCCTGCGTCTGGCGACCGTCGCGGCGGGCGTGCGTTACCAGGGCCGCACCGACGTGATGATGGCGGTGATGGATCCCGGCACCTCGGTCGCCGGCGTGTTCACGCGGTCAGCGACCCGTTCGGCACCGGTTCTGGATTGCCAGGCAAAGATCGGCGGCGCCAGCGACGGGCCGGCGGCGATCGTCGTCAACTCTGGAAACTCCAATGCCTTCACCGGCCATTACGGCCAGACTTCGGTGGCCGAGGTCACCCGCGCGGTGGCCGAAGTCACCGGCGTGCCGGTCGAGCGGGTCTTTACCTCCTCTACCGGCGTCATCGGCGAACCGATGAAGCACGAGCGTATCGTGGCCAAGCTGGGTGAACTGAACGCGGCACTGCGGCCGGATGCCCTGGAAGAGGCCGCGCGGGCCATCATGACCACCGACACCTTCCCCAAGGGGGCATGCCGAATGGTCGGGATTGGCGGCAAGATCGTCAAGATCGCCGGTATCGCCAAGGGTTCGGGGATGATCGCACCTGACATGGCGACGATGCTGGTTTACATCTTCACCGATGCCCTTGTTGAGCAGGGGGCCTTGCAGGGGATGCTGTCGGCAATGACCGACCGGACATTCAACTGCATCACGGTGGACAGCGATACCTCGACGTCGGACACGCTGCTCTTGTGTGCAACCGGCGCGTCGGGCGTTGATGCCACCGGGAACGCCGAGTTTGCAGCCGCACTCGAAGAAGTGATGCTGGATCTGGCCAAGCAGGTCGTGCGCGATGGCGAAGGTGCGACGAAATTCGTCGAGATCAGGGTGACAGGCGCGGCCAGCGATGCCGATGCCAAGGTTCACGCCATGGCCATCGCCAATTCGCCGCTGATCAAGACTGCCATCGCCGGCGAGGACCCGAACTGGGGCCGCGTGGTCATGGCCATCGGAAAATCCGGTGCCGCCGCCGACCGTGATCTGCTCAGCATCTCCTTCGGCGATATCCTGGTGGCCGAGAAAGGCTGGGTCAGCCCCAACTATCAGGAGGCCGAAGCCGCCGCCTACATGAAGGGGCAGGAACTGGTGATCGGGGTCGATCTGGGGCTGGGCGACGGGCAGGCGACCGTCTGGACCTGCGATCTGACCCACGGATACATCGAGATCAACGCGGATTACCGGTCGTGAAAACCGTTCTGGTTTCTGCCGTCGCCCTGATCGATGTGGATGGCCGGGTGCTGCTGGCGCAGCGCCCGGAAGGCAAGTCGATGGCGGGACTGTGGGAGTTTCCGGGCGGCAAGGTCGAGCCGGGCGAAACGCCCGAGCAGGCGTTGATCCGCGAGTTGCACGAAGAACTCGGGATCAACACCTGGGCCTCATGCCTGGCGCCTTTGACCTTTGCCAGTCATTCCTATCCCGATTTTCACTTGCTCATGCCGCTCTTTGCCTGCCGCAAATGGGAGGGCGTTCCGCAATCCCGCGAAGGTCAGGCATTGAAATGGGTGCGCGCCCGGGACTTGCGGGAATACCCGATGCCGCCAGCGGATGTGCCGCTGATCCCGATTCTGAGGGACTGGCTTTAAGCGCACATTTTTGGACTAAAGGCCCGTTATGTGCGTGAATATGCCGAATATTTCGCGATTGCAGCATTTCAATCAACAACATTTTGTGGTTTTGTTTTGGAAAACGCGGAATTTCTACAAATATTTGATGTGAATTGCCTGGCGTTCTGTTGTAAATTTTACATGTCAAATTCTGTGGGGAGGATATGGCATGTTGCGGACAATTGCTGTGGGCAGTTCCGTGCTCATTCAGGGTATCTTCGTTCGCAATCATGCGGATGGAAGGATATCCATAAGGGTAGGTGATCAGGTGTTTACTGGTCAGCCGGTTCAGGCAAAAGCCGCCTGAAACAGACAATAAAGTTTAAAGACCATCACTCACAACGGTCTTGCAGGCGAGGATGAACCAAGGTCATCCTCGCCTCTTTTGTTCAATTTTCCATGTTTGTGAAGCGACCCGCAGGAAAGAAAAAGGGCGGCCCCATGGGACCGCCCTCAAGTCTCTTTCCCGAAGGATCACGCCAGGGTACGTGTGACTTCCTCGCGCTCGAAGATCTCGATGATGTCGCCGGGGCGGACATCGTCGTAATTCTCGAAGGCCATGCCGCATTCCTGGCCCGATTGGACCTCGGACACCTCGTCCTTGAACCGCTTGAGCGTCTTCAGCGTGCCTTCGTGGATCACGATGTTGTCACGCAGCAGGCGGACGCCGGCAGAGCGGCGGGCGACGCCCTCGGTAACCAGGCAGCCGGCAACCTTGCCGACGCCGGACACCTTGAACACTTCCTTGATCGTCGCATAGCCGATGAAGTTCTCGCGGATCTCGGCGCTCAGCAGGCCGCTCGCGGCCGCTTTGACGTCATCCACGAGGTCGTAGATCACCGAATAGTAGCGGATCTCGACACCCTTCTGGTTCGCGGTATTGCGCGCGGTGGCATTGGCGCGGACGTTGAAGCCCATGATCGGTGCTCCGGATGCTTCCGCGAGACCCACATCGGTTTCGGTGATCGCACCAACGCCAGAATGCAGCACGCGTACGCGCACCTCGTCGTTACCGATCTTTTCCATCGCCTGAACGATGGCTTCGGCGGAACCCTGCACATCAGCCTTCACCAGGATCGGCAGTTCGGCGACGTTCTCGTCGGCCTTGGCCTTGGCCATCAGCTGTTCCAGCGTGGTGGCTGCGCCGGCGGCGGCGCGCTTGTCCTTGGCGACCTGTTCCCGATAGGCGGCGATCTCGCGCGCCTGCGCTTCGGTGGTGGTCACGTTCAGGACGTCGCCCGCCTCGGGTGTGCCATTCAGGCCCAGCACCTCGACCGGAACCGAAGGCCCGGCTTCGGTTACACGTTCTCCCTTGTCGTTGATGAGCGCACGGACCTTGCCGTATTGCTCGCCCACAACAAAGATGTCGCCCTGGCGCAGTGTTCCTTTCTGGATCAGAACGGTGGCAACCGGGCCACGGCCGACGTCCAGCTGCGCCTCGATCACCGCGCCCTGAGCCGGACGGTCGGGATTGGCTCTGAGTTCGAGAATTTCGGCCTGCAGCGCAATGGCTTCGAGCAATTCGTCCAGACCTTCTCCGGTCTTTGCGGAAACCTCGACATCCTGCACTTCGCCCGACATCGCTTCGACAACCACTTCGTACTGCAGAAGGTCGGTGCGCACCTTGGTCGGGTTGGCGTCGGGTTTGTCGATCTTGTTGATCGCAACGATCATCGGAACCCCTGCGGCCTTGGCGTGATTGATCGCCTCCACCGTCTGCGGCATCACGGCGTCATCCGCCGCCACCACCAGAACGACGATATCCGTCACCTGAGCGCCACGGGAACGCATCGAGGTAAAGGCCGCGTGACCCGGAGTGTCAAGGAAGGTCAGCGTCACGCCGTCATTGGTCTCAACCTGGTAGGCGCCGATGTGCTGGGTGATGCCGCCGGCTTCGCCGGCAACGACCTTGGTGTTGCGGATCGCATCCAGAAGCGAAGTCTTGCCGTGGTCGACGTGGCCCATGATGGTGATGACCGGCGGGCGCGGCTTCAGATCTTCGTCCTTGTCCTCGACATCGGTAATGACGTCCTCGACATCGGCGTCGGAAACACGAACCACCTTGTGGCCGAATTCCTCGATGATCAGTTCGGCGGTGTCCGCGTCGATGGTCTGGTTCTGCGTGACCATCATGCCCATTTTCATGAGTTCCTTGACCACGTCGGCGACACGTTCGGCCATACGGTTGGCCAGTTCCGAGACCACGATGGCCTCGGGCAACTGAACCTCGCGGATGACCTTTTCGCGCTCGGCCGACCCGCTCATCGCCTTTTGACGAGCGCGTTCCTGCTTGCGCTTCATTGCAGCAAGGGATTTCTGGCGTCCGCCTTCCCCGTCGGTAACCTGGCTGAGCGTCAGCTTGCCCGACCTCCGTCCGTCCTCTCGGCCTTTGCCGCGAGGTTGGCGCTGGTCGCGTTCGCGTTCACGGTCCACCTTGCGGGAGCCTTCGGGTGCGTCGGTCCGTGGCGCTGCGGGAGCACGTTCCGTCCGCTCCGCCTTGGGTGCTTCCTTTTCGGCGACCGCACGCGCGGCGGCGCGCTTGGCAGCTTCTTCGGCTTCCTGACGCTGGCGCTCTTCCTCTTCGGCCTTTTCACGGGCGCGCTGCTCGGCCTCGCGCTGTTCGCGCTCCTTGGCCTCCTGTTCGGCCCGGCGGCGTTCGCGCTCTTCGGCGCGCGCCAGTTCCTCGGCCTCGCGCTGCGCGGCTTCCTCGGCTTCACGGGCCTTGGCTGCTTTCAACGCGTTCAGGCGGCGTTCCATTTCCGTATCGGAAATGCCAGCCGGACGGCGCGACGGATCGCCCGACTGTGCGCCGCCACCGGACGTGGGCTTTCCGGCGCCCGGCTTGGGGACCACCACGCGCTTGCGTTTGGTTTCCACCACGACATTCTTGGTCCGTCCGTGGCTGAAACTCTGTTTCACGTTCCCGGGACGGGAACCCCCACGCAGACCCAATGTCTTCTTGCCGTCAGTATCGCTCATAAAGCTTCTTACCCTTCCGCGCGGCCCTTGCCGCCGTCATCCGTTTTGCGCATCCCTTTCAGGCGTTGCGCTTCCTCTACAACACGTTTGGCGAGTCCACCAGAGGCCAGCGCCGCATGTATCACTGTTTGGCGGCCAAAGGCCATGCCCAATTCATCCGCGGTGAGCCAGCCGATGTACTTGCCGAAATGAGGTGTACTCAGTTTCGACTTGCCCCGGCCCGACCCGTCGGCGGCCTGGATCAGCACATAAGCCTCTTCCTTGTCCAGCCAGGTCTTGACCTTTTCATACCCCGAAACCGCCGCGCCCGACTTGCGGGCCAGGCTGATCGTCTCGACCACCCGGCGGATCAGCTGCCGCTCGACCTCGTCCACCAGATCCGCCGGTACCGTGACCGGCATTTTCAGGCCGCGGGCAAACAGCTTCTTGTCCACGGCCTTCTTCAGCGCGGCCCGGTCGGCGGCAACATAGGTGCCCCGGCCCGGCAGCTTGCCCGCGATGTCCGGCACCACCTGTCCGTCAGGGCCGGCCACGAAGCGGATCAGCCCGTGGCGCGGCTGCGCCTCGCCTGTGGCGATGCACTTGCGTTCTGGGCCTTCCGACCGGTCCTTTGTTGCACCGCCACGGGTCATGTTCGTCTCCGCGGGGCCCGGGATCAGGCCCCGGCCTCCTCGTCGCCTTCCTCGCCTTCGATGTCGTCCGCATCGGGCTGCAGGTCTTCGGGATCGACCCAGCCCAGCATCACGCGGGCGGTCATCACCATGTCCTGCGCCTCTTCCAGCGAAACGTCGTAGGGCTCCAGGATGCCGTCATCCTTGACCCGCTGCCCGTCGACCGTGGTCCAGCCGCCGGCCAGTTCCCAGTCAGCGCAGGTGGCGAAATCCTCAAGCGTCTTGACGCCATCCTTGGCCAGCGCCTCCACCATCTGGGGTGTCAGCCCTTCGAATTCAATAAGGCTGTCCTCGGCGCCCAGCGCGCGGGCATTGTCCAGTGCGGCCTTGGCCTGTGCCTCGAGATAATCGCGGGCGCGGGCCTGAAGCTCTTCGGCGGTGCCTTCGTCGACCCCGTCGATCACCAACAGCTCGTCCAGTTCGACATAGGCGACTTCTTCAAGGTTGGTGAACCCTTCGGACACCAGCAACTGGGCAAAGAATTCGTCCAGATCCAGCGTTTCCATGAACAGCTTGGTCCGGGTTTCGAATTCCTTCTGGCGGCGTGCCGATTCCTCGGCCTCGGTCATGATGTCGATGTCCAGGCCCGTCAGCTGGCTGGCCAGGCGCACGTTCTGGCCGCGGCGGCCGATGGCGAGGCTCAGCTGTTCCTCGGGCACCACCACCTCGATCTTGCCGGCCTCTTCGTCCAGAACCACCTTGGACACTTCAGCCGGTTGCAGCGCATTCACCAGGAAGGTCGGCTGATCCTCGTTCCACGGGATGATGTCGATCTTTTCGCCCTGAAGCTCGTTCACCACCGCCTGCACGCGGCTGCCGCGCATACCGACGCAGGCGCCGACCGGGTCGATCGAGTTGTCATACGAAATGACCGCGATCTTGGCGCGCGAACCGGGGTCACGGGCAACGGCCTTGATCTCGATGATGCCGTCGTAGATCTCGGGCACTTCCATCTTGAACAGCTCGGCCATGAATTCCGGCGCGGTGCGCGACAGGAATATCTGCGGCCCGCGCGGCTCGCGGCGCACATCCTTGACATAGCAGCGGATGCGGTCGTTCGGGCGATAGCTTTCGCGGCCGATCTTCTCATTGCGGCGCAGGATCGCCTCGCCGGCGCCCACGTCGACGATGACGTTGCCGTATTCCTCGCGCTTGACGACACCGTTGATGATGGTGCCGGCCCGGTCCTTGAATTCCTCGTACTGGCGGTCGCGCTCTGCCTCGCGCACTTTTTGCAGAATCACCTGCTTGGCCGATTGCGCGGCGATCCGGCCCATCTCGACCGGCGGCACTTCCTCGACATAGACATCACCGACGGTCGGGTTTTCCATGTACTGACGCGCCTGCGCGACGGTCATCTCGGCCTGGTAATTCTCCAGATCCTCGTCGGCGACCACGGTGCGTACGCGGGTAAAGGTCGCGCGGCCGGTCTTGCGGTCGATCTTGACGCGGATGTCCATCTCGCTGCCGTAGCGGCTCTTGGCGGCGCGGGCGAGGCTTTCTTCCATCGCCGCGACCACCAGACCGGGGTCGATCATCTTTTCGCGGGCCACGGCCTCGGCGGTTTGCAACAGCTCCAGCTGGTTTGCAGAGGTGATTGCCATCACTTCGTCTCCTCTTCGGACCCGTCCAGGGCCATGGTCTCTTCACCCGTCTCGGGCGATTCCTCTACGATTTCGTCGAATTGCTCTTCGTTCAGCACGCCAGCGGCCTTGCGCTGGCGCAGCATCTCCCGGATCAATTCATCGGTCAGCACCAGCTTGGCATCGCTCAGCCAGTCGAATTGCAGGCCGATGGTCACCGTCTCGCCGTTCTGGTCGAGATTGATCAGCACCTCGTCGCCCTCGACACCGGCCAGTTCGCCCTTGAACCGGCGACGGCCGTCGATCAGTTCGGTTGTCTCGATCCTGGCCTCGTAGCCCTCGAACATCTCGAAGTCCTTCAGCCGGGTCAGCGGCCGGTCGATGCCGGGGCTCGACACTTCCAGCGTATAGGCGTCAAGGATCGGGTCCTCGACATCCAGCGTCGCGCTGACCGCGTTCGAGATTTCGGCGCAGTCATCGACCTCGATCCCGCCATCGGGCTTGTCGGCCATGATCTGCAGCGTCGTGGTCTTGCCGCTCATCAGGCGGATTCGCACAAGTTCGTAACCGAGATCCTCGATCACGGGGCCGACGATCTCGGCCAGGCGCCGGTCGATGGCAGCCTTTGCTATCAGGGTGTTGGTCATCTCGTGTCTTACCCAAACTCCGGGTACAAAAAAACGGGCGCGCGGCCCGTCGATCTATCCGGTGGAACCCCAGGCCAGTGCCCGACGCGCCGCTGTTATCAAGCCATATACGCGGGATGGGATGAGTCTGCAAGGGGTCCTGCCGCAAAGCCGGCCTGCCCGTCTACGCCAACCACCACCGTTCCGCGATGCGGCCGTCGTCCAACGCGCCGCGGGTGCCGATGCGGCGGGGCAGGCCGACGGTATCGGCGGCCGCCAGGGCCATATCGTCCTCGGACGGGTGATAGCGGAACCTGGCGCGGCCACGGAGCCCTTCGGGCATTGGCAGGGCGGCCACGTCGACGAAACCGTCGCGCAGCGCCTCGGCCCGCACGGCGGCATCCGGTATCACGATCACCTCGACCGTGTCCGCCCAACCGGCCTGCCCGGCCTTGTAGTGCCCTTCGACCTTGCGGCCCAGAAAATGGCGATCGTCCTGGGCGCGCTCGACCCGATAACAGCCTGTTCCGTTTGCCTTTTCCAGCGGGGAAACCTGCGCCCCGGCGCGGGGAATGGTAAAGCGGCTGTCGGCCAGAAGAAAGGGCAGCCCGGGATTGGGCTCGGCGAGTTCCAGGCGCACACGATGGGCGCTCATCGCCTCTGCCAATCCGATTTCGGCCAACACAGCGGCCACGTCCTCTGCCCCCAGGTCGGCGCCATCATGGAACAGAACATCGTTGCGCAGGTCAAAGGACCAGACCCGAGCGTCTGCATCTGATTGCCAGCCGATGGCCAGCTCTCCCCGCAGGGTTCCGTCGGGCGCAACTTCGGTCAGCGTATCGAACACCGCGCCTCTGGCGATGAGTTCCAGGCTGTCATCGCGTGGCACGGCGAGGCGAAGCGCGCCGCCCGGACTGGGCCTGTCGGCCAGCGACATGCCGGCCGAGGCCAGCAGCGCCGCGGCGGCGCCTGAAGCAAAAAGAGCGCGGCGGTCTATGCGTGTCATGTCCAGCCCTCGGCTATACCGTCCATGATTCGAACCAGTTCGGCGCTGATGCCTGGTTCCGACAAGGCGTGGCCTGCGTTTCGCACCATGCGCAAATCGGCGTTGGGCCAGAGTTCACTCAGACGCCAGGCAGAGGTCGGCGGGCAAATCATGTCGTAACGCCCCTGAACGATATAACCCGGAATGTGAGAGATACGACCCATGTTGGCCAGAATCTGGCCGTCAAACTCCAGAAAACCGTCATTGATGAAGTAATGGTTTTCCAACCGTGCAAAGGCGCGGGCATAATCGCCGGGGCTCTCGCCGGCTGTCCCGTGCGAGTGGATCGAGGCCAGGGCGTTCTCCCAGGCCGACCAGGTGCGGCCAAAGCGGATTTCCTGGGCAATGTCGCCCGAAAACAGGCGCTTGTGATAGGCGGCAATCATGTTGCCGCGTTCCTCATCCGGAATCGGCGCCGAAAACCGCGCCCACTCCTCGGGCCAGAACTTCCCGGCGCCACCGCCATAGAACCAGTCCAGTTCGGCCTGAGTCATCAGGAAAACCCCGCGCAGGACCAGCTGGGCCACACGCTCGGGATGGGTCTGGGCATAGATCAGCGCCAGCGTCGCGCCCCAGCTTCCACCAAAAACGATCCAGTCCTGGATATCCAGCGCCTGACGGATTCGTTCAATGTCGGCGACCAGATGCCATGTCGTGTTGTTCTCGACCGAGGCATGCGGCCGTGATCGGCCACAGCCGCGCTGGTCGAAGAGAATCACCCGATAGACCGCCGGGTCGAAATAGCGGCGCATCGCCGGGCTGCACCCGCCGCCGGGGCCGCCATGCAGCACGACAACCGGAATTCCGTCCGGATTTCCGCATTGTTCCACGTAGATCTGGTGCCCCTGGCCAACGCCCAGCATGCGCTGATCGAACGCGTCGATCGGCGGGTACAGAAACTGCACTGCGCGCTTTTGGTCCGGGTACTTGTCCATTACAGCCCTATATAGTCCGCAAAGGGTAAAAGAGCATACGGAGACAGGAATGCAAGTGCATCCGAACACGGTC
Source organism: Ruegeria marina (assembly GCF_900101475.1). Lineage (GTDB taxonomy): Bacteria > Pseudomonadota > Alphaproteobacteria > Rhodobacterales > Rhodobacteraceae > Ruegeria_B > Ruegeria_B marina. Next base: position 132,777 of record NZ_FMZV01000009.1, read on the forward strand.
GACCCGGCCGAGATCGCAAAATTCGAGGTGATGGCCGCAGAGTGGTGGGACCCGCACGGGAAATTCAAGCCGCTCCACATGCTTAACCCGTGCCGTCTGGATTACATCACGCGACAAATCGCGGGTGAATTCGACCGCGACCTGACAGGGGACAAGCCGTTTGCCGGGTTGCGGCTGCTGGATATCGGATGCGGCGGCGGTCTTCTCAGCGAACCGATGGCCCGGCTGGGAGCCGAGGTTGTCGGTGCCGACGCGGCCGAACGCAACCTGCCGGTCGCACGGATCCACGCGGAACAATCCGGTCTGCAAATAGACTATCGCCACAGCACGGCCGAGGCTCTGGCGGCTGAAGGCGAACAATTCGACGTGGTGCTGAACATGGAGGTGGTCGAGCATGTTTCCGACCCGCTGTCCTATCTGACCGCCACACAGCAACTCCTGAAACCTGGCGGGTTGCAGATCTGTTCGACCATAAACCGCAACCCCAAGTCTTATGCCATGGCGATCTTTGGAGCCGAGGTCGTCATGCGATGGCTGCCGCGCGGCACACATGAATGGTCAAAATTCATCACCCCGGACGAGCTGTTCGACCTGCTGCGGCAGGCCGGGCTGGAGCCGGTCGACCGCAAGGGATTCGTCTTCAACCCGATTTCGTGGAAATGGTCGATTTCAGACCGTGACCTGAGCGTCAACTACGTGACGGCCAGTGTAAAGCGGTAACGGGCACAATCCCGGACGGGGCTGAATCGCAGGCGACCTTGCAGTTGCCGCGAGGCTCCACTTGTCGCCCAATTCCCGATGGAAGACCCCTTTGCCTGAGTTGCCGCTCGGAGGGGCGGGCCTTTGGCGTCCCGATATGTGAGCGGCACCTCAAAAGTATATTTCTCATCTACGTAATAGCTGTCCGGTTGATCTTGCGGACAGGTTGTCGTGCTGACCTTCTTTTCTAGAATTAAGAAAAACAAAACATATCGAGGCAGATCAAGAATGAGACACTTTGCAGTTGGTCCCGATTGTTCCGGTTCACTGCTCGGCTGGATGAAGGCTTGGCTGAAGCCACCCTTGCATCCGGGCCGCAAGGCCGCTTTCGCAAACGACCAGTCGAGCGAGAACGACTTTGCGTCCGGCAAAGTTCCGCCGTCGAAAGATGACTTCAATCCACCAGCGAGACTGCTGGGCATGGCAATGGACCTGATTGGTCCGGGTCTCCTTCTTGGTCGGTCGGTACTGGTTGTCGGAACCTCCTGGCGCGCCACCGGCCATGTTGCGGGCTGGCTCGAAGACCTTGGCGCCGACGTAGTCACCAGCAAGAACATGGACCACGCTCTGGGCATGCTTGAACGCAAGCATGATGACTGTTCGTTGCTCGTCGTGATGATGGACGGAACGCGGGACGATGACGAGATCTTTGATTTCCTGGCCCTGATCCGGCTGAAGCATGAAGATGTTCCAGTCCTGCTCCTGTCCAGGGCATTGGACGGCAATGATTATCGCGGCAGTGGCGGCGCGATCTGCGACGTTGCTTTGAAAATACCTATAGGGAGGATCGCCTTCGAAATGGGCGTATTGCAGGCGTTCGTCCTGCGGAATGATCCTGATCCCGCCTGAAGGGGCCTGCCGTTAACCCGGCAATGTTTGAACGGGTGTGTTATTCTGCTTCAAGCTTCAGCCGAAGATCGCGCAAGACCGGCAGGGTCAGCCGCACACGTTCGGAACCCAATTCGCCGACGACCTTGTTGATCAGGGGAGCGATCATCGAAATCGCCTGATCGCGGGCCTGCCGCCCTGCGGGGCTGATTGCCACCATCTTGCGGCGTGCATCGTCCCAGTCGGGGCGGATATGGATGTAACCGGCCCATTCCAGCTTGGCCAAGGTGTTGGTCATCGCGCCGCGTGTCACGTGAAAGGTGTTGGCGAGTTGTGCCGGAGTTCGTTCTCCGCCAACGAAAACCAGATGGTTCAGCACCGAGAAATGGGAAATTTCCATGCCCTTGGGCAGAATCCGACTCAGCCGGTTACGCAACAGCTGATCTGCCGTCAGGATCTCGCTGAACAGCGCCACTGCCAAGGCATGAGTTTCATCAGTCATTTCAATTTCTGGGTCAGGGTCCGTCGAACGCGCGTACATGAGTCAAGCTCGGGACTCTGCGCCTGGCTTCTGTAACAGGTTTATCATCCATTTCAAAAAAGTGAATGCCGGGATCGGTGCCTGCGTCGATCAGCACCTCACCCCAGGGCGCAACAACAAGGCTGTGGCCATGGGTGCGGCGCGGCTTGCCACGGCTCAGCTTGTGCTCGCCGGTCTGTGCCGGCGCCAGTACCCAGCAGCCGGTCTCGATCGCCCGCGCGCGCAGCAAGGGTTCCCAATGGGCTGCACCAGTAACGGGTGAAAAGGCCGCCGGAACCGTCATAATGCGCGCACCCGCCTGCGCCAGGGCAGCGTACAGATGCGGAAAGCGCAGGTCATAACAGACCGTCATACCCACCTTGCCGAAATCGGTCTCGGCCAGAACCGCCCGATTTCCTGGGCGATAGTTGGCCGATTCGCGAAAGGTCTCGGTCTCGGTGACCTGTACATCGAACATGTGGATCTTGTCGTAGCGGGCTACGATCTGCCCCTGCGGCCCTATCATGAACGACCGGTTGGCGAAACGCCCGTCGGCGTCATGGGTCTTGATCCCAAGCGATCCGATCAGCAGCCATATCCCCAACTCTGCCGCCTGAGCCCGAAGGCCCGCCAGCGTGATGTCGTCCTCTTCGTGCTGCAAGACCTCTCGCTGACGCGTGGTGCTGGTCGAGAGACAGTTCGTCACCTCGGGCGTCAACACCCATCGGGCGCCCTGTGCGGCAGCCTCGGCCATCATGGTCCGGACCATTGCCAGGTTCTCGGCCGGATCGTCCGAAGAGCTTATCTGCAGCAGCGCGGTTTTCATCAGCTGGCCAGCATCGGGTCGAGTTTACCGTCTTGCTCAAGGTCGAACAGGTCATCGCACCCGCCAACATGGGTGTCTCCGATGAAGATTTGCGGAACTGTCCGGCGACCACCTGCACGCTCGATCATCTCGGGCTTGCGGCCCGGATTGGCGAGCACGTTGATTTCCGTGTACTCGACGCCCTTCTTGGTCAGCAAACGCTTGGCCGCATGGCAATAACCGCAGAGCGGCGAGGTGTAGATTTCGACAGGTTTCATGTATCGGTCCTTCGGGTTTGCGACAATCTAGAGCATTTCCCGAAAAAGTGGAGACAGGTTTTGCGACAGTTCGGATCGGGAATTCAGCACATCTAGGTATCGCGAGTCACCCGTGCCAGAGCCAATACGAAAACTTGAGCCGCTCCCGCATCCAGACAGGCCCGGGCGCAGGCCCCGAACGTCGCGCCCGAGGTCATCACGTCATCGACCAGCAACACGTCCCGCGCCGCCATCCGGTGCTTGCGGCGCGGATGTGCGGCGATGGCATTGTCCAGAACCTCGCCTCGCTGCGCCGCCGTCATCCCCTCCAGCATCGGTGTCGCCACGGCGCGGAACAGCAGGTCAGGACAGACAGGCAAGCCGGTGATACGCCCGACACTCTGGGCCAGCAGGGCCGACTGGTTGTACCGCCGCCGCGCCAGCCGTGACCAATGCAAAGGCACTGGTGCGATCAGCATCCCCTCATGCAGAAGCGGTTTTGCCACCCGTGCCATCCACAGACCGGCCGGCCGTGCCAGTTCGGGCCGATCGCCATGTTTCAGCGCCAGCACCATGCGCCGCGCCCGCCCGGTATAAAGAAGGGCCGATCGTCCATCCTTCCATGGTCTGGGATGTGCCATGCAGTCGTCACATTCGATCCGGTGCCCGTCGGCGGCCCCGATCAGCGGCGCGCCACAGCTTTCACAGACAGTTCCATCAATGAATGGGGTGTCCCGCCAGCAGGTGCCGCACAGGCCGAAGTCGGAGATGACCAGATCACCGCACCCAAGACAGCGCGGGGGATAGATTGTCTTGATCGCGGTTTGAATTTTCTGCCACATGGGTTAGGTGCGCCTCATGAAACCACCAAGTAGTCAGACCACTTCCGTTTTGGTCGATCGTGCCGCTCTTGCCGCGCGCCGGCGGCGGAGCCGAGAAGACGCGCTGTTCCTGCACAATGCGGCGCTGGACGAAGTGCAGGATCGTCTCTCCATGGTTAACAGAAGCTTTACGGATATCGCGGTCGTCACGCCCTTTCCGCGTATCTGGGACGAAGCCTTCGCCGGGGCCCGGATGGTCGGCGACGACGATGTCCTCGCGCTGCCCGAGACGAGTTGCGATCTCGTGGTGCACGCGATGGCGCTGCACTGGGCTAACGATCCGGTAGGTCAGTTGATACAGTGCCGCCGGGCGCTGCGCCCCGATGGACTGTTGCTGGCGATATGCCTGGGTGGGCAGACGCTTTCGGAACTGCGCGCCGTGCTTGCCCAGGCCGAGGCCGAGGTCACAGGCGGGCTAAGCCCGCGCATCGCACCGATGGGCGAGATCCGCGATCTTGGCGCGCTGCTGCAGCGCGCGGGCCTCGCGCTCCCTGTCGCCGACAACCTGAGCCTGACGGCGGAATACCGCGACCTGTTCCACCTGATGCACGACCTGCGCGCCATGGGGGAAACCAATGCGCTATCGGCACGTCTGCGTCGCCCCACACGCCGGGCTGTGTTCGACCGTGCGGCGGCGCTCTACACGGAACAGCATTCAACGCCCGAAGGCCGGCTGCCTGCCACGTTCGAACTGATCTGCCTGACCGGCTGGGCGCCGGACGAAAGCCAGCCGAAACCCCTCCGGCCCGGATCGGCCCAGATGCGCCTTGCCGCGGCTCTGGGTTCCGAAGAGAAGGGTTTGCCGGATTGACGGCGGGGGATATCCGGTTATCTCAGGTCGAAACCGATAGAATTCAGGAAGCCAGATATGTTCGATGCTACCCGCCCTGCCCATGCCCCGACCGACCATCCCAAGGTCAAGATGGGGCGTGTCGGCGTCTTGATCGCCAATCTCGGCACACCTGACGACTACACCTACTGGCCCATGAGGCGTTACCTGAACGAGTTCCTGTCGGACAAGCGTGTGATCGACTATCCGGCCTGGAAATGGCAGCCGATCCTGCAGGCGATCATCCTGACCAAGCGCCCTTTCAGCTCGGGTGCGGCCTATAAATCCATCTGGAATCATGACAAGGGTGAAAGCCCGCTGATGAGCATCACAAAGGACCAGACAGCAAAGCTGCGGGCAGCGCTGGTCGAACGCTATGGCGATAATGTGATGGTGGATTTCTGCATGCGGTACGGCAATCCGTCGACCAGGTCCAAGGTGCGCCAGATGGTCGCCGAAGGCTGCGACCGCATCCTGTTCTTTCCGCTATACCCGCAATACGCCGGTGCCACGACCGCCACGGCCAATGACCAGTTCTTTCGCGCGCTGATGGAGGAAACCTGGCAGCCCTCCGCCCGGACGGTGCCCGCCTATTTCGACGAGCCTGCCTATATCGACGCGCTGGCGCAGTCGGTCGAACGGGCCTATGCGGCAATGGACCAGCAACCCGATGTGCTGGTTTGCTCGTATCACGGCATGCCCGAGCGCTATCTGATGCAGGGCGACCCGTATCACTGCCAATGCGCCAAGACCACGCGGCTGTTGCGCGAACGTCTTGGATGGGACGAATCACGCATCGTCTCGACCTTCCAGTCAAGGTTCGGCCCCGAGGAATGGCTAAAGCCCTATACCGTCGAGCACGTTGCCGAACTGGCGCGGCAGGGCAAGAAGAACATCGCCGTCATCGCGCCTGCGTTTTCCGCCGACTGCATCGAAACGCTCGAAGAGATCAACGAAGAGATTCGCGAAAGCTTCGAACATGCTGGGGGCGAAACCTTTACCTATATCCCCTGTCTGAACGACGAGGATGCCCATATCGGAGCTTTGGCCAAGGTGGTCGAAGACAACCTGCGCGGCTGGCTGGACTAGAGTTTTTCGGGGGGAATAGCCGAAGTATCCAGTATTGCGCATGCCAAAAGAGCGCGAAGCGACGCATTGCGTTGAGGTTATGGGGTATTCCCTAAAAAACTCTGATCCGCAGGCCCCTGCTGCAAAAGAAAAAGGCGGTGGGGGACCCACCGCCTTTCTCGTGATTGGCCAGAGGCCTATCGCTTAGTTGTTGGCTGCAACTGCAACGCCGACCAGAACCAGCAGGATCAGCGGCAGCAGGATGCCGCTCGACGAGCTCTGGGTCTCTTCGACGATGACCGGTGCTTCAACGACCGGCTCCGACAGGTTGCCGGCGAATGCGGTCGAAGCAGCGGCGGAAAGAGCAGCAGCGAGAACGAGTTTCTTCATGTTAACCTCCAGTATTTGCGCGATTCTCCAATATGTGAACCGCGCACCCAAGACTTACCTCGTGAGTTTTTCTAATCAGCTATCCGGTTCGAATGCAAACGGTTGTTGTGGTGTTCACCCCTTTGAGTGCTGAAATGTCGTCAAATTAGCAACACTTGCGTGCCTACTTTGGTCAATTCGAACAGTTCGGAAATATGTTCGTTGTACAGGCCTATGCATCCGTTCGATGATCTTCGACCGATCTTGCGGGTGTCGTGTGTTCCGTGGATCCGATAGTACTGCCAGCTCAGGTACAAAGCATGTGTGCCCAGCGGGTTGTCCGGCCCCGGCGGAATGTAATCGGGCCATTCCGGGTTTCGTTTCTTCATCGAGGGCGTTGGCGACCAGCTTGGCCCGACAACCTTGCGAATCACGCTGGTGCGGCCGCGTCGCGTCATGTCATCGGTCAGTGGCACCGACGAGGGGTAGAGCTTGTATACGCTCTGGTCATCCGACCAGAAGTGCAAGGCGCGCGACACCGTATCCACGAGAATTGCACCATTGCGGGTGTTCGAGAAATAGGGCTGCCAGGACAGCGCCTTGAAACTCGAAATGTTGCGCCGCACCGGCGCTTCGGGCTCAGGTGCGGGACGGGTGGGATCGTCTGGAATATACTGGGCCAGCGCGGGCATGCCGAAAGAGGATGCGGCACCAATCAGAAATGTGCGCCGGGTCGAGAGTTTCGAAATCTTCTTGACCATGAGATCTGACCTTTACGCTAATACTACGAGACGGTCCAATCATATGGCTGTCGTGCGGCGGTCGCAAATCAAACCGCGATCTCGCGATCTATTGTGCCCCCGGCAATGGACATGATTTGCATCGTGGCGTGTCTGACGCTATTTCAAGGCGCGAAGATACAATTGGTGAAACCATGGCGCGACTAATCTCCCTGCTGGTGATTTGCTTTCTTGGGTTGGCGGCTTGTACCGACACCGGACCGAGCACTCTTGGCTCGGATGGCAAACCCTTGCCCAAGGCCTACAAGATCCGGGGAAATCCGGCGACGCTCCAGTTCAGGATGCTCGACTCTGTCAATGCTCTGCGGCAGGCGTCCGGGCTTGCGCCAGTGCAGCTGAACGCACAACTCAATGCAGCTGCGGCTACCCATGCTCGTGACATGTCGGTGCAGAACCGCCCCTGGCACTTTGGCTCCGACGGGTCCTCTCCGATCGACCGGGCCGTGCGCGCCGGTTATCCGGGCGTGTTCCTGGGCGAAGCAATTTCGGAAACTTACGAGACTGAGGTTGAAACGCTTGCCGCGTGGATGGAAGAACCCGGCCCGCGTTCCGTGATACTGGACCCGAAGGCGGTCAACATGGGCTTTGCATGGTTTCAGGAAAACAACGGCAAGATCTGGTGGGCCCTGGAAATGGGCGGTTGAGATCGACGCCACGTTACAAATGGAAAAGGACCCCGCCGGGGTCCTTTTTTTTCATTCAGAATGAGAGTCAGGCCGCCTGAAGGGGATGTGATTCGGTAAGAATCGCGTAGATCTTGTTGGGATCCGGATTGGCCCGCAGCTTGGTGCAAATAGCTTGCTCCCGTAGGGTCCGCGACACCAATGCCAAAGCTTTCAAATGTTCGGCGCCCGCATCTTCAGGTGCGAACAGGGAAAAGGCCAGGTCGACCGGAAGCCGGTCGACGGAGCCGAAGTCCAAGGGTTTTTCAAGCATGATAAATGCGCCGGCGACGGACTCGAGCCCGGGAATTCTGGCATGCGGCAAAGCCACGCCATGGCCGACTCCGGTCGGGCCCAGGCTTTCCCGTTCCAGCAATGCTTCCAGCGTTTCCTGAGCGTTCATACTCAGGGCACTTTCAGCCAAGTCCGCGATTTCTTGAAACAATCTCTTCTTGCTCGAAGCGGCGCCAATCACTCGGACCGCTTTCGGCTTAAGGATGCTCGAAAGCTCCATATGTTCTTGCTCCTCGGACATGCCACCGCACAGGGCGGAGGCATGTCTGGTCAAATCTTGCGGTTTATGGATCGATCCAGCCGATATTGCCGTCTTCGCGACGGTATACGACGTTCAACCCATCCTTGCTCTCGTTTCGAAACACAAGAACCGGGGCTCCGGCCAATTCCATCTGCATCACGGCTTCGCCGACCGAAAGCGAGGGAATCTTGGTTTCCATCTCGGCCACGATGATCGGTTGCAGAGAGTCAGGCTCGGCCTCGGCGTCAGTTTCATCAGACGCGAGGATATAGGATGCTGCCCCATAGAGTTCAACCGGCTCGGACCGATCCTTGTGGTGATCTTTCAGCCGGCGCTTGTAGCGGCGCAGTTGCTTGTCCATCTTTTCGCAGCAGCTGTCGAAGGCAGCGTAGATCTCGTTGGCATGCGCCTTTGCCTGGGCGGTCAAGCCGGTCGACAGGTGCACGGTTGCTTCGCACACGTATTCATGGGCAGAGCGGGAAAACACGACTTGAGCGTCAGTTGGGCGTTGCGCGTATTTGGATACGACTTCTCCCAGTTCAGCCTCGACATGAGTCTGCAAGGCGGCACCTATGTCGATTTGCTTTCCGCTGATTTGATAACGCATGTGATCTCCTTCACAAATTTCACCCCTATTGACACCGCGATATACGGTGCGCCTGTTATTCTTGGGTGACGGGAATTGACAAAGTTTCGGATTGTGGACGTTTGTTCCCTTCCTCGAAAGGGTGACCAGAAACAGCTTCGAACCGCAGCTTTGCCATAGCTCTATTGAGGCAAGAGACGCGCGTACTGTCAATCACAAGCACGGGTCTGCGACGGATTTTCCTCTGTTGCGTCCGGAAAGCCGGGTCGCGGGTCAGGAGATGCGAAAATTCTCTCCCAGGTAAACCCGCCGGACGTTTTCGTTCTCCACGACTTCCTCGGGATTACCTGACATCAGGACCTGTCCGTCGTGCAGGATATAGGCACGGTCCACGATTTCGAGAGTTTCGCGGACGTTGTGATCGGTGATCAGAACGCCGATGCCACGGTTCTTGAGGTCCGACACCAAATGTCGGATATCCCCTACGCTGATCGGGTCCACACCGGCAAATGGCTCATCCAAAAGCAGGTACTTGGGGTCGGCCGCCAGACAGCGCGCGATCTCGACCCGGCGCCGTTCGCCGCCCGACAGCGCCAGCGCGGGCGCCCGGCGCAGGTGCTCGATGGAAAAATCCGACAAGAGTTCCTCGAGTCTTTCGCGCCGCTTGTGGGGGTGCTTTTCGGTAACGTCGAGCACCGCGAGAATGTTGTCCTCGACGCTCAGGCCGCGAAAGATCGACATTTCCTGCGGCAGGTACCCGATTCCCATCCGGGCGCGGCGGTACATCGGCAAGGTGGTTGCGACCTGACCATCAATGATGACCTTGCCCGCTTCGGGAAAGACCAGACCGGCAATAGAATAGAATGTGGTGGTCTTGCCTGAACCATTCGGGCCGAGAAGGGCCACGACCTCGGACCGACCCAGGGTCATGGACACGTCCCTGATAACGGTCTTCTTGCGATACGATTTTCGCAGCTTCTCGATTCTAAGGCCCGATGACCCCTCGGTTACGGTCAGAGCAGGTCGGGTCATCATTTGTTTTCCGGGTTCAGGATCGTCTTGACCCGGCCGACCATCTGCGCCGTGCCGGAAATCAGGTTCACCGTCATCTTGCTCGACGTCAGCGCATTCTGGCCCTGGGTCAAAAGGACATCTCCGGTCATCACGATGATGCCGGAATCGATTGTATAATCCGCTCGCTGTGCCTGTGCCGCATCCGGGCCGCTGACCAGAACCACGTCACCGGTCGCTTCCAGCCGCTCGATGCCCGATCGTTCCTGACGATAGATAACCAGAACGCGCTGGGCAGAGAGACGCATTTCTCCTTGCGAAACAAGAACATTGCCCTTGAACTCGGCCGAACCGTCCGCCTGGTTCACGTCCAGAGTATCCGAGGTGACCTCTACCGGCAGCGTCGGGTCCGCCTTGATCGCGCCAAAAGCCACATTGGCGCCCTGCGCATGGGCGGCGACCGAGCCAAGCGTCAAGAGGATGCCGATTGTCAACGCGCGAAAATGGATCACAGGTTATCTTTCTGACGTTTTCGGATCATATACCAGTTTCACGCCATTCTTGAAACGAATATGGATGGGTCCGCCTTCGTTTTCAGCCCCTATTTCCATTGAACCTGCGGTAAATTCTCCGATCGGGCCGGTTCCGTTTACTGCCCCGGGCGTGTTTCCCGAAACGCCGCTCAACGCGGTGTTGAGTTCTTCTGTAGTCACGCGGATGCCATCCGAAGTGGTCATGACCACGTTGCCGGAAAAGTTCGCCATGTCACGATCCAGTTCCAGGGACCCCACGTCCGACCGCAACGTGATCAGCCTGCCATTCTCCAGACGGATCTCGGCAGACAGATCGATTGCTTCGCCCCGCGAATCCGGCCCGCCCGGACGCGCCAGTTCCGCCTGTACCTGGATCTGTTCGCCCTGCGGGGTGACGCCCGAAAAGAACGGGCCGGTGACCTGCTGGTCGCGGGTGCGTTCGGCAATCTCGTCCTCGGCGAATGGAATGGGAGAGCCCAGATCGACCCCGCGCGACAAAAGGAACACCGCCGACAACAGGGTCAACGCCGCCAGAGGCAGGATCACCTTCAGCAATTTAACCATGCGCGAGTAGCGATCTTTCGCCATGGCTTATCCCAGGCCAACCCGCAGACAGTCGTGAATGTGCAACAGGCCCTTCGCCTTGCCCGGATCGGCCTCGTCCACGACGAAAAGAGAGGTGATCTTGCGCGCGTTCATGATTGCCACCGCTTCCTCGGCGAGGGCATCGGGTGTGATGGTCGTGGGGTTGCGAGTCATGACCTCGGCCGCCGTCTTGTCCAGCAGGCCGGACATGTGCCGCCGCAGGTCGCCATCGGTGACGATACCTGTCAGGCGTCCTTCGGCATCGGTGACGCCGACCACGCCGAACCCCTTGCGGCTGATTTCCAGCAGCGCCTCGCTCATCCGGGTCTCCGCAGCGATCAGCGGCACGGCATCGCCGGTATGCATCAGGTCCGACACCCGGCTGAGCCGGGCGCCAAGCTTGCCGCCGGGATGGAACACGCGGAAGTTCTCGGGGCGGAAATCGCGGAACTTCATCAGGGCGATAGCCAGCGCATCGCCCATCGCCAGCGTCAGGGTCGTCGAGATCGAGGGCACCATGCCGAAACCGCAGGCTTCGCCCAGCGACGGGATCCGCAAATGCACATCGGCCTGCGTCATCAGCGAGCTTTCGGGCTTGCTCGACAGCCCGATCAGCGGGATGCCGAACCGGCGGGTAAAGGCCAGCAGGTTTGCAAGTTCGGGCGCCTCGCCCGAGTTCGAGATCGCCAGTACCACGTCGCCACCGGATACCATGCCCAGATCGCCATGGCTGGCCTCGGCGGGATGCACGAAATAGGCGGGTGTTCCGGTGCTGGCGAGCGTGGCCGCGATCTTGTGCCCGATATGACCCGACTTACCAATGCCCGACACGATCACCCGGCCCTTGGTATTCAGGATCAGGTCGACGGCCTTGGCAAAGTCCTCGTCCAGGCTGTCGGCCAGCGCGTCCAGCGCACGGGCCTCGTCCAGAACGACCTGGCGGGCAATGGACAGAAAGGATTCCATGTCGGTCATGAGTGCGCAAAGATGTCGATTTCGGGCCAGCCTTCCAAGTCCAGTCTGGCACGAGTTGGCAAGAAGTCGAAACAGGATTGCGCCAGATCTGCGCGCCCCTCGCGCTCCAACCGCTTGTTCAGTTCCTCGCGCAGGCGGTGCAGGTGCAGAACGTCCGATGCCGCATAATCCAGTTGCGCCTCGGTCAGGGTCTCGGCGCCCCAGTCGCTCATCTGCTGCTGCTTCGAGATGTCGATGCCCAGCAATTCCTGCGTCAGGTTCTTCAGCCCGTGCCGATCGGTATAGGTGCGTACCAGCCGGCTGGCGATCTTTGTGCAGTAAACCGGGGCCGCCAGCGTTTTGTAGGTATTGAACAATGCTGCGATATCGAAGCGTCCGAAATGAAACAACTTCAGTACATTCGGATTTTCCAGCATGGAACAGAGGTTGGGCGCGCTGGTCGAGCCCTTTTCGACCTGCACGATATGGGCATTGCCGTCGCCGCCCGACATCTGGACCACGCACAGCCGGTCGCGATGCGGGTTTAACCCCATGGTCTCGCAATCGATCGCCACTATGGGACCCAGGTCCAGCCCGTCGGGCAGGTCGTTCTTGTACAGGTGATTTGCCACGGAAATGTCCTTTGCGCAGTATCGAAGCCGAAATAGGCCCTTTGCAAGTCAAACTCAACCTCGTGCGGTACGGGGCACAGGTTCTTGTACAATCGCGTAAATGCCGAATTTGTGGTATTCAGACACAGTTTAGTGGAGTTCATAGTTCTTAGGGTGTTGTTATGACGAGTACACAAGAGTACCTGCAGGCCACGTCTCAGGTTTCCGAGGATCTTTCCGATTTGGGAAGCTTTCTGCTGGTGCTGGACGCAGGGCTGCAGACGGCCGACCGGGTTCTGGCGTTACCGGGCAATCTCGAGACCCTCTTGCGTGATCGGGCGGACCTGATCGACCTGCCGAACGCGGTCGTTCGGTTGCTAGGGTCTATCCCCTATGGCATCGGCACCGCCATCCGGCAACTGGATCGGGTCGCCAACAGCGTGTCGGGCACAATTGATGCCCAGGCCGACATTCTTGCTGCGTTGGACCTGTCCTGGCAACCTGCCCAAAATCTGGTCACGGTTTTGTCCGAGGCGGGGTCCACCGCTTCTGTGACGCTTGCGGGTTTCGAAATTGCAACCGGCGTGCGCGTGGACGAGGCACAAGCCCTGTCCGCCAGTTTCGGGTCCGAACAGGTCCCTTCCGGGACCGAACTGGACACCCGCCTGTCCGACTATGTCGAAGGCGCCGAACGCTGGTTCCAACAGCGTGATGCGCTGGTCGAACCGATGCGGTCCGCGCTGAACCAGGTAACCGTGGCAGTGGACGACATCGAAACCCTTCTGCCGAATCTGGCTGACGTCAGGGCCGATCTGGACCGGGCATTGTCGGTCTTTCGCGGAGCGGCCAACACCGCCAACCGCATTCTGGACGCACTCGATGTCGACGTGAATCTTCCCTGGCCTTTTCCCGACACCAATCTGCTCGACGTGATCGAAGCCATTTCGGGGGTGTTTTCGGCGATTTCCGGCTTTGTCGAAGATCTGGTCTTTTCCATTCTTCGCAGTCTGGGCATCGACATAGACCGGGTGTTCGATCCTGTGCAGGACGCCATGCTGTCCGCACTGCAACCGCTGTTTGGTGCATTGGCGACCCTGCAGTCGGCGACGCAGCAGTTGATCGGCGTTGTCTCCGACGGACTCGAGACCATACGCCAGAACCTGGAAAACGTGCTGGCCACACTGGCTGACGAAGTCGATTTCGGAGCGTTGTTCGCCAACACCGAATTCGGGGACGAAGCACCCGGACTTGTCGATTTCGCGGACGTACTGGACGGCGGTGACGGGGAGGATGGCCTGTACGGCCTGCAAGGCAACGACATTCTGCGTGGTTTCGGCGGCGGCGATTTCCTGTTCGGCGGCATCGGCCGGGATACGCTTTCCGGCGGCGAAGGGTCGGACGAACTCTATGGCGGAGCAGGCAATGACGCGCTTTTCGGCGGCGCCGGAGCTGACCAGATCCACGGTCAGTCCGGTAATGACACATTGTGGGGCGGTCTGGGCAATGACACCCTGGTTGGCCAGGAGGGAACCGATCGCGCCGCATTTTCAATTCATAGCGGCATGGCCACCATTCAAAGGAACGGCCAAACCGTGGTCGTCACATCCTCGGAAGGGGTGGATTTCCTCCAGGGTGTCGAATTCCTGCAATTCAGCAATGGCGTGATCGAGGTTGCAACGCTTGCGCAGTCAGGGTCCTTGCCGACGGCCGGCAACGATCGGTTGTCCGGTGGACCGCAGGGCGATTTTCTGGATGGCCTGTCCGGCAACGATACGGTTCTTGGGCGCGGCGGCGCCGACACATTGTTCGGTTCCGGGGGCAACGATCTTCTGGCCGGGCATGACGGCGACGACGAAATAGAAGATCTTTCCGGCGATAACACCGTGTTTGCAGGCGCGGGGAACGACAGCGTACAGACCGGCGCCGGACAAGACGAGATATGGGGCGGCCCTGGCAGCGACAGCTTGTTTGCCGGAGGCGGCGCCGACACGGTGGGCGGATCCGATGGCAACGACGCGATCGGTCTGGGCTCCGGGGACGATCAGGGTTGGGGTGGCGCCGGCAACGACACGATCTTTGCCGCCGCTGGCAACGACACCATCGCCGGTGCCGACGGTTCCGATGATCTGTGGGCCGGCGATGGCGCCGACCTTGTTTTCTCGGGTGCCGGAAACGACCGCGCGGCCGGCGCAGGCGGCGATGACACCGTTTGGGGTGGTGCTGGCAATAATGTCATTTTCGGCGCAGACGGGCAGGACGAACTGCGCGGCGGGGCCGGCGACGATACGCTCTATGGCGGTGCGGGGGATGACAGTCTGACCGGCGGACTTGACCGGGACGTCTTCGTCTTTGGCAATGGTGCGGATCTGGTGCTCGATTTCCAGGCCACGCCAACAGGGGATATTGTGGATCTTCGATTTGCGAGCGGCATAGAGGGGTTCGCAGACCTTCAGGCCAACCATATGACCGAGGCAGGGGGAGGTACGATGATAACGGACGGCATGAATTCCATGACCCTGGCGGGGGTTTCGATGGCTCAGCTGACATCCGATCATTTCCTGTTCTGATCGAACCGGCCCGATCCCGGTTCTCGCTTGCAGGGCCGCATGCTTGCGTGATGCCGTGAATTTGTGAACAATCCGGCAAAAATGCAGAACCGGGAGCGAGCGGGCGTGTTCACCTACAGTACGGACATCTACCTGAACTTTGATATTGGCTATGTAGGCTGGGCACAGGCTGCGGATCTGAATCGAAACGGGTTGCCCGAGATCGTCCTGACACGGTTTACCGTACCTGGTGGCGAATGGCAGGATCTTCCGATTCTGGAAATCGGTTTCGACGGTACCTTGACCAATATCGCAGGCCAGATCGGCGGGAGCGCTCTCCCGCAGGTCGATTTTGGCCGCGGCCTGATCGTGGATGATCTAAACGGAGACGGCTGGGACGACATTTTCGTCGCCGACCATGGTCTCGATGTTCATCCCTTTCCCGGCCAGGTGAACACGGTACTCATGTCCGATGGCCAAGGGGGCTGGGTGGATCGAAGCGCCGAGTATTCGCGCGGCACGGATTTCACCCATTCCATCGCGTCGGGCGATCTGAACGGAGACGGAGTGACGGACGTCTTCGTGGGCAATCTCGGAGTAGACCCGGCCTATATCGTTTCGGTAAACCCGGATGGCACGCCCAGCTTCGACGCGTTGCCTCTTCACGGTGTTCGTACCTACACGACATCGGCGATTGCCGACCTGGATGGCGACGATATCGACGAACTTATCCTGGGTGCCGACCAGAACATTGCGCCGGGGCTGAGCAGCCAGATCGCGCGGTGGAACGGTTTCGGGTTCGCGATGACCCAGCTTCCTGCGCAGACCACGCTGGATCAGTCGATTGCGCTCGATATCCAGGTCACCGATCTGAATGGCGACGACAGGCCCGATATCGTCATGCTGCTGACCGATGCCGACCCCTTCTACACGCGGGTTGCCATTCAGGTTCTGATCCAGCAGCCTGATGGACAATTCAGCGATCGCACGACGGACTGGTTCGACCCCCACGATTTCGTGGGGGCCAACGACCCGAACGGCTGGGGATCAAGGCTGTTCTTTTCCGACCTCGATCTAGATGGAGACCTGGACCTTCTGGTGCAGATGCAATTTCCCAACAGCCACAGGATTTTCTATCAGGAAGGCGGACGTTTCTCTCCGGGGTCTGACGATCAGACCATAGGCGGCTCGAACGAGGCGCTGGCGCTGGTCGATTTCGACAACGACGGTGTCGAGGAAATCCTGGCGTTCACCAGCCAGAGTGTCTGGGTCTATGACAATGGCCTGAGCCTGCCACCGATCGAGCGTATCGGGACGAACGGAAACGATACGATCATGGGGTCCGGGCGGACCGAATTGATATGGGGGCTTGGGGGCAACGACTCGATCTCCGGGCTGGGGGGCGACGATACGCTCTATGGCGGTCCGGGTGCGGATACGCTCGACGGCGGCGATGGCAACGACCTGCTGGGCGGCACCACGGAAAACGACCTGTTGCTGGGCGGCGCGGGCAATGACGAAGCCTATGGCGCGGCGGGCGACGACACGATCTGGGGCGGCGCCGGCGACGATGTGCTGGGCGGCTCCGGCGGCAATGACGAGATCCACGGCGACGATGGCAATGACGGGCTCTGGGGCTCGTTCGGGGACGACACCATCGAAGGCGGCGCGGGAAGCGACACGCTGGGCGGATCGACCGGCAACGACAGCCTGTCGGGCGGCGGCGATGCCGACGAGCTCTGGGGCGCGATCGGGGCCGACACGCTCGACGGCGGCGCCGGAAACGACACGCTGGGCGGTGCGGACGGGGCCGACAGCCTGTCGGGCGGCGCCGGCGACGACGAGCTCTGGGGCGCCGACGACAACGACACGCTCGACGGCGGCGACGGCAATGACCAGATCGGCGCAGGCCAGGGCAATGACGTTCTGAACGGCGGGTTTGGCAACGACCAGCTGTTCGGCGGGCTGGGCAACGACCAGATCGAGGGCGGCGACGGCAACGACACCATCTACGGCGCGGCGGGCGATGACACGATCGACGGTGGGTGGGGCGATGATCGGATCTTTGCGGGACCGGGTTCGGATGTCATCCGTTTCTCGGATGGTTCCGACATCGTTTATTATTTTTCGGCAGGGTCAGATCGGATCGACCTTTCCGGCGTGCCAGGGATTGTTGATTTTGCGAACCTGCAACAGAACCAGCTGAGCGAATTCGGTGGCAGTGCAATCATTACCGACCTGTTTGGAAACACTCTGACATTGGACGGTGTTTCTGTGGCATCGCTCACCGAAGCCGATTTCATTATTTTCTAGAAATCACGTGATTTCGCCGGATCGGAGAGGGTATTGCGCAACCGCTTATCGGCGTGTTTGCACAACGAAGGCCGATGCCCTGCCGCGACAGCCGGCAAACTGACCAGGGTTGTCATTCTAGGCGGAAGCGCTGGATGCCTGCCGCCGCGAGCTCTTCATCCAGCACGCTTGTCGTCAGCAGGTCGAGAACGGCCGCCGCGCCCGAACCGGGTGACATGGCCAGGAACACCGACATGTCGATGTCGGTGCCGAAGCCGGAGGGAAACACGGCGGCAGGACTGATGCCCGGCGTGGACAGGATCGTGGTCAGAGGCGCGACGGCCAGTTCGGTTTCACCTGCCGCGACCGAAGCTACGGGTTCGCCGCCACCCATAGGACGGCTTTTGGAGGCCACGGTTTCCGGCAGTCCCAGTCGTGCAACCGCGTTCAGGAACATGCGTCCGCTGGTCCCCGCGCCGGTATAGGCGATGCTTTCGGCCTTTCGGAAAAGCTCGGAGATTGCGGGCGCGTCGCGGAGGACCTGCGTTTCCGGTCCTGACCGCCGCCCGACGGCAAGCGGTACCCGGCCAAAGGGCCGGTGTGTCGCCGCGTCAACCCGGCCGCGGTCGATCAGGGCCGGGACATATTCGGGATTGGTCAGGCCGATGTCGAAGGCTTCGCCGGCGTTGATGCGCTCGGGTATCCGGGGGTTCAGGTCGACCGTCTGCGCGACGGCTGCGCCGGCTGCCGTGTCGAGGCGTGGGCCAAGGCGCGTCATCAGCCCCCGGATCGCCACGGGCAAGAAGATGCGCAAACTGCCTGTTGTCAATTCCCGGCCCTCTCTGCGAGGCGCCCCCGGATCGGGGTCCCGGACAGCGTACCCGCCTTTCGGTGGCGGGACTAGAGATCCTTGCGGGCGCGCATGGCGGCCGAGATGGTGCCGTCGTCGAGATAATCCAGCTCTCCGCCGATCGGCACGCCCTGCGCCAGCGAGGTCAGCCGCACCTGGCCACCCAGTTGGTCGGCGATGTAATGGGCCGTTGTCTGCCCGTCGATGGTAGCATTCAGGGCCAGGATCACCTCGGTGATCTCCTCGGCCGCGATCCGGTCGGCCAGCCGCGGAATGCGCAAATCCTCGGGGCCGACCCCATCCAGCGCGGACAGGGTGCCGCCCAGAACGTGATAGCGGCCCTTGAACACGCCCGAGCGTTCCATCGCCCAGAGATCGGCCACGTCCTCGACCACGCAGAGCTCGCCGGTGGCACGGCGGTCGTCGGTGCAGATGTCGCACACGTCCGAGGTGCCGATATTGCCGCAGTTGAGGCATTCGCGGGCGGTGGCGGCGACCCGGTTCATCTGCTCGGCCAGCGGCGTCAGCAGCAGCGCGCGCTTGCGGATCAGGTGCAGCACCGCGCGCCGGGCCGAGCGCGGCCCCAGTCCGGGCAGACGCGCCATCAATTCGATCAGCGCGTCGATATCCTTGGTCGATCCGGCCATGATCCTGTTCCCTGCTCGGTGTCTGCCCTGCCGCGATCCTGCACGCAGTTCACGACAAAGGAAACGACCGCCTTCAGAACGGCAGCTTGATGTCCTTGGGCAGGCCCATGCTTTCGGTCAGGCGAGTCATTTCCTCCTGCGCCTTTTCGGCCGCCTTGGCCTGGGCGTCCTTGATCGCGGCGAGGATCAGGTCCTCGACCACTTCCTTGTCGTCGCTGTTGAAGATCGAGGGGTCGATGTCGAGCCCCTTCAGCTCGCCCTTTGCGCTGGCGGTGGCCTTGACCAGCCCGGCCCCGGATTCGCCGGTGACCATCATACTGTTCAGATCCTCTTGCATCTGGGCCATCTTGGTCTGCAATTCCTGCGCCGATTTCATCATCTTGGCCATGTCGCCAAGACCGCCGAGTCCTTTGAACATTGGGTATCTCCTGCACATCCGATTTGCGTCTAGATACGGTCGGCGGTCAGCCGGCACAAGTGACTCCGGGCCGTCTGCCGCGCATTCAGCTTTCAAGATGGCCTTTCGGTGATAGGCTGTGGGACAGCCGGGTCGCCGGGGAGGGGAACAATGTTCGCAGTTGCAGATACAGATGGCCTGGTCGCTGATGGCGTGATCACGCCCGAAGCCGCGCGCGAGATCGAGGCGCGGTCGCGGCAGGCGATGGTGACGCTGGGGATCAACACCGTTCTTTGCCTGGGCATCCTGTCGGCAACTGGCGGGCTGATCTTCTGGTTGCAGGACCCGCTCGCGGTATCCGTGGTGGGGCTGATGCTGCTGGCCGGGGGGCTCGGCGTTCTGGCACGCGGCACCGAGGAATTTCGGATGTTCGGCAATGCAGCGGTGCTGATCGGGGGCGGAATGCTCTGCGGCGGCGGCACGGTCGAGCTGGTGTCGAACCATGAACAGATCGCGGGCCAGGCGCTGACGCTCCTGGGCGGACTGGTCATGGGGGTGGCGGCCTATGTCTTTGTCCGAGACTTCATGGGCGTACGCTTTGTCATCGGGGCCGTGGCGCTGATGGGGCTGGCAATGCATGTCGGCGGACTGGGCTACCTGATTGCCTACAACGATGTATCGGGCCTGCCGGCAAGCCTGTTCTATCTCTATACGGCCGTCCTGCTTGCGGGGGGTGGCTGGCTGCTCGACGTGCGGCTGGTCACGGCGCTGGCCATTGCTCCCTTTGCGCAGATGCTGGATACCGGAACCTTCTATTTTCACGCGGCCTATGTGTTCTATTCACCGGAATCCACGCTTTCGATCGTTCAGATGGCGGTACTGTTGCTGGCCTGTGTCTGGGTGGCGGGGCGATATGACGAGCGCGTGGCGCGGCACGCGCGCATTCTTTCGGTGCTGGCCTTTGTCGTGGCCAACCTCTGTGCGCTGGTCGGCTCGCTCTGGGGCGATGTGATCGGCGAGACGATCTGGGGTCCGGCGGAACCCGAGGTCTGGAGCGAAGGCGCCTGGGATGCCTATACAAGGGCGCGCGACGCCTATCGCGAAACCGCACTGTTCATTTCCGAAGATGTCTATTCCATCCTCTGGGCGGTGGCGCTGTTGGCGCTGTTGTTCCGGGCCTCGCATCGCGGCAACCGGGGGCTGTTCAACACCTCGCTCGTGTTCGGGGTGATCCACGCCTATACCCAGATGTTCGAAAGCTTTGGCGACGAGCCGCTGGCCTATGTGATCGGCGGGTTGGCGCTGATCCCCATCGCCTGGGGCATGTGGCGGTTCGACCGGCGACTGAAGGAGCGCGCTACCGGCCTGCCGGTCTAGGCATTCAGAACCCGCACGGCGGCAAGCCCGTCGGCTTCGGTCACCGAACAGCAGATCGAACGCAGGGTGCGTTCATGATCATAGTTCCAGGGACGGCCCCGGTGCAGGGTGGCGCGTTCGTCCCAGATCAGCACATCGCCCACCTGCCAGCGATGAGTGTAGACATATTCGGGCCGGGTGCAGAAGGCGATCGCCTCTTCCAGGATCTCCTGGCTTTCGGCATGGCCCAGCCCTTCGATGGCAAAGGCGTGCGAGGCGATGAACAGCGCCTCTTGCCCGGTGGCCGGGTTGGGCCAGATCGCCCGCCAGGGCCGGTCGGGCCAGCGGGTCATCACCGGCAGGCGGGCCAGATCGGCCGAGAGTTTCGCGCGGCTGTACGACAGCCGATGCCAGATCACCGCATCCTTGAGTCGTTCGCGTAGATGTGCCGGCATCTCGGCCCAGGCAACGCGGGTCGAAGCGATCTCGGTCTCGCCGCCCGAGGGTGGCACCACAAGCGCGGTCAGGATATTGATCAACGCCGGGGTGGGCAGGAACGTACTGTCGGTGTGCCACAGCATGTTGGATTGCAGGTTCAGCATGTGAAGGTCGTCATGCGCCCGCAGCCCGCCCGACGTCTGGTTGCTGAGTTCCGAGACCTGGAATTCCACGTCGCGCCCGGCAGCCATCGCATCGCGGTTTTCCAGCGGTCCGAACAACTCGCCCAGCCGGGTATGATCGGTATCCGAGATCGACTGCGCCGGGAACAGCAGCGCCGAATGCCGTTCGAACAGCGCCCGTATCTCGGGGTAGAGGTGATCGGCTGTCACTTCGCGCAGGTCGACGTCTTGGATGATGCGTCCGAATTTCGGATGAAGCGCGCTGTTATGCATTCCGGCCCCCTGTTGCCTGATGGGATCAGGCTGGCGCGGCTTTGGGCGCCGCGCTTGCCGGTTTGCGACAATTTTCGGTTCAGCGCAGAGCCTCGGCGCGGAGCTTGTCCATCAGTCGTTGCAGGGTCGCCGTGTATTGTTCGCTGATCAGCTGACCTTGGTCGTCGAACTGGTTGGAACTGTCGGCCAGGTGCACTTCGGGCCCGGTCAGAAGCCGGGGCTGGAACGGCACGAGAAAACTGCGCAGGGCCGCCTGTGAACGTTCGCCTCCGGATCGGCCGGCTGCCGCCGACATCACCGCAACCGGCTTGTCGGCCCAGGGCTTGCCCTTGGTCCGGCTGACCCAGTCCAGCGCGTTCTTGAGCACACCCGAAGGTCCCTTGTTGTACTCCGGCGTCGAGATCACCACCGCATCGGCGGCGGCGATCTGGTCAGCCAGCGCCTGCACCTCGGCAGGGATACCATCGGCCTTTTCATTGTCGCCATCATAGAGCGTCAGGTTCAGATCGGCCTCGATGAACCGGTCGGGCGCGAACAGGCGCGCTGCCTCGCGCATCAGCTTGCGGTTGGTGGCCTCGCGGCGCAGAGAGCCACTGATGCCCAGAAGGGTAAGGTCGGTCATGTCGGTCTCCTGATTTCCTCGTCCTCAACCTAGAGCGGGCGGCCAAGCTGCCAAACCTTTGCCGTCGCGCAACCCTTGTGTGAATATGCGCGGAGGTTCCAGAATCGAAAAAGGGGCCAGTTGCGCCCCCTTTCCAAGTCCTGCGAATGGATCACTTCGGGATGATCACGATCTCGACCCGGCGGTTCTGCGCCTTGCCCTCGGGAGTCAGGTTCGAGGCAATCGGATTGTTCTCGCCCATGCCGATGGTCGAGATCCGGTCATAGGTCACGCCTCCCGATTGCAGGATGTCGGCTACCGCGTTTGCGCGGCGTTCGGAAAGGCCCTGATTATAGGCGGCATCGCCGTCGCTGTCGGTATGGCCAATGACCTGGACGTTCGACCTGGGATAGCGCACGAGATGCGTCGCGACCTTGCGCAAGTCCGATTGCAGCGCCGGGCGCACGGTATAACTGTCGGTGTCGAAGGTGATGTCGTTGGGCACCGTGACGACAAGCCGGTCGCCGGTGTTGATGATCGAGATACCGTCATTGGCCAGTTCCTGGCGCAACTCGGCCGCCTGCTTGTCCAGCTGGTTTCCGATCAGCCCACCGCCCGCGGCGCCGATGGCCGCCCCGGCGAGCGCACCCAGCGCGGGATTGGAATCGTTGGCGATTGCTCCGACGCCGGCGCCCAGTATGGCGCCCGCGATGGCACCGGTCTTGGTATTCTTGTTCGGGTCGGCATTGGTGCTCAGAGAAGTCGGATCGGTACAGGCGCCCAGCGCCAGAACGGCCACCATCCCTGCTGCAAGTGTATGTTTTTTAGTGGTCATGGGTTCACTTTCTGCTCCTGCTCCCGTTTGGCTCGGGATGTGATGCTTGGGACCAGTATATCACCGCCGGGTCCGGTACGAACAAGCAGCAATGCGGTAAAATCGGCGAAACATCGCCCAAACTCGCATCGTTCTGGCGCAAGCCCGGCCCGTCACGCTTCGCTGCGCGCCGACTCCCAGGCAAGCATGGCGCGTTTGACCGGCAGGCCCCAGTGATAGCCACCCAGGCCGCCGGATTTGCGCAGCGCGCGGTGGCAGGGGATCAGCCAGCTGACCGGGTTGCGTCCCACCGCCGTGCCCACCGCGCGTACCGCGCGGGGCTGGCCAATGGATTGGGCCAGTTCGCCATAGGTGGTGACCTGGCCCGAGGGGATGCGCAAGAGCGCCTCCCAGACCTTGATTTGCAAGGGCGCACCGATCAGGTAGAGCGGTACCGGCTCCAGCCGGTCGCTGGCGGCGCCAAAGGCGCTGAGCGCCCAGGGGCGCAGGCGCATCGGGTCCTCGACAAATTCCGCCTGTGGCCAGCGCGACAGCAGATCCTCCATCGTGGCCTCTGCCCCCGCCTCGGCGGCAAAGCCGATGCCGCAGATGCCGCGTTCGGTTCCCATGACCAGCGCCGGGCCAAAGGGGCTTTCGAACCAGCCCCAATAGATCGTCAGATCCGCCCCCTTACGGGCATAGTCGCCGGGGCTCATCGCCTCCCACCGGACGAAGAGGTCGTGCAGCCGCCCGGTGCCCGAGAGACCCACGTTCTGGGCCGCCTCCAGCAGGGTGAACCGTTCCTCCAGCAGCGCCTTGGCGTGGCCCAGCGTCAGGTATTGCTGGTATTTCTTGGGTGAAACCCCGACCCAGCGCGAGAATACACGCTGGAAGTGCGCGGGGCTCATGTTCATCCGGGCTGCCAGATCCTCCAGCGACAGCGTCTCGCCACCGGCGTCGATCAACTCGATCGCGCGGCGGATGACGCCATAGTGATAGCCCTCTTCTCCGGTTCTGACGTTCATGGCACACCTCGCATCCTTCGAGATCGAATGTAGGCGTCTTTGTACCGGTCAGCGACCCGGAATGTGCTGTTTTGTACCCGCCCCGGTGACCGGTCTTGCCGTTTTGTACCACGCGGGGCAAAACCGATCTTTGGGCTTGTCTGGTGCAGCGACGGGCGGCATTAAGGCCCGGATGGCAAAGCAACTCGATTACCACACGATCCGCGAGATCTTTACCCGGTTCCAGGCCGCCGATCCCGAACCCAAGGGTGAGCTGGAGCATGTGAACGCCTATACGCTGGTGGTGGCGGTCGCGTTGAGCGCGCAGGCCACGGACGCGGGCGTCAACAAGGCCACGCGCGCGCTGTTCCGGATCGCCGATACGCCCGAGAAGATGCTGGCGCTGGGCGAAGAGGGACTGATCGAGCATATCAAGACCATCGGCCTGTTCCGGCAGAAGGCAAAAAACGTCATCAAACTGAGCCGGATCCTGGTCGAGCAATATGGCGGCGAGGTGCCGAATTCCCGTGCCGCGCTGCAATCGCTGCCCGGCGTCGGGCGCAAGACCGCCAACGTGGTTCTGAACATGTGGTGGCGAATGCCGGCGCAGGCGGTGGACACCCATATCTTTCGCGTCGGCAACCGCACCGGCATCTGCCCGGGCAAGGATGTCGACGCGGTCGAGCGCGCCATCGAGGACAACGTCCCGGCCGATTTCCAGCTGCACGCCCATCACTGGCTGATCCTGCATGGCCGCTATCACTGCAAGGCGCGCAAGCCCATGTGCGGCACCTGCATCATCCGCGACCTGTGCCTATATGAGGACAAGACCCTATGAAGACCTACGATATCGTCGGCATCGGCAACGCGGTTGTCGATGTCATCTCGCAAGCCGACGACAGCTTTCTCGACCTGATGGGAATCGAGAAGGGGATCATGCAACTGATCGAGCAGGAGCGGGGCGAGGTGCTGTACGCCTCGATGAAGGACCGGGTGCAGACGCCCGGCGGCTCGGTTGCCAACACGATCGCGGGCGCCGGGGCGCTGGGTCTGGATGCCGCGTTCATCGGGCGGGTGCGCGACGATGCGCTGGGCCATTTCTATGCCGATGCGATGAACGAGGGCGGTATCGACTTCGTCAACCCGCCGGTGGCAGGCGACCTGGCGACCTCGCGCTCGATGATCTTCGTCTCGCCCGACGGCGAGCGGTCGATGAACACCTACCTGGGCATTTCGACCACGCTCAGTTCCGCCGATGTGCCGCGCGAGGTGACGGGCAATGCGAGGCTGATGTTTCTCGAAGGCTATCTGTTCGACCATGACGCCGGTAAATCCGCATTCCGCGAGGCGGCGCGGGCAACCCGTGCGGCGGGTGGCAAGGCGGGGATCGCGATTTCCGACCCGTTCTGCGTCGACCGGCACCGGGCCGATTTCCTGTCGCTGATCCAGCACGACCTGGATTTCGTGATCGGCAACGAGGCGGAGATCCAGTCGTTGTTCGAGACCGACCATCTGGACGATGCGCTGATGCTGACCTCGGGCATCTGCCCGCTGGTGGTGTGTACCCGCTCGGGCGACGGGGTGACGGTGATGGATGGCACGCTACGCATCGACGTTCCGGTGGAAAAGGTGGTGCCGGTCGATGCCACCGGCGCGGGCGACCAGTTCGCTGCCGGATTCCTGTTCGGCATGGCCCAGGGCCGCGATTACGAGACCTGTGCCCGGATCGGCAATGTCTGCGCCCGCGAGGTGATCGGCCATATCGGACCGCGCCCGGAGACGAACATGGTGGAGTTGCTGCGGGAACATGGGCTGCTCTGACCCCGGTGTCGGCGGAGGGGCGCTGCCCCTCTTGCCCTGCGGGCAATTCACCCCGGAGTATTTTCGACCAGAAAGAAGCAGGAAAATGGCATTCGCTTCTTTCTGGTCGAAAATACTCCAGGGAGTTTGAGGGACAGCGTCCCTCAACAGAAAACTAAAAAATGCGCGCCGCAGGCGCACTGTTCGATCTAAACGCAGCGGCCTGGTCTGCGATCCTGCTATTGCAAGTAAGTGCAGAACGCCTGGAGCACCTGCCGATAGACCTCGCGCTTGAACGGTACGATCTCGACCACGAGCCGGTCGGGAGACTGCCATTTCCAGCGGCTGAATTCGGGATGATCGGTTGCGATGTCGATCTGATCGTCGCGGCCAAGGAAGCGGAACAAATACCATTTCTGCTCCTGCCCGCGATAGCGTCCTTTCCATATACGTGGCACCAGGTCTTGCGGCAGATCGTAGGGGAGCCAGCCCTCGGTTTCGGCCACCAGTTCGACCAGGTCGGCGGTGACGCCGGTTTCTTCCCAAAGCTCGCGCAGGGCGGCCTCGAACGGGTCTTCACCGACATCGACGCCGCCCTGGGGCATTTGCCAGGCGTCGGTATTCTGATCCATGCGCTGGCCGACGAAGACGTGGCCCCGGGCGTTCATAAGCACCAGTCCGACGCAGGGGCGATAGGGCAGTCTGGCGATTTCTTCGGGTGTCATCGGGTGTCTTTCCTTGCGGCTGTCCCTCTCTAGCAAGGGACGTTACGGCGGCAAAGGGGGTGACGTCGGGTTTCGCGTGACAGGGCGGCGCGGTGGCGGCAATTCTTGCCGGCAGATCCGACAGGGAGAGTTTTCCGATGACTGCATACCCACATCTTCTGGCCCCGCTCGACCTGGGCTTCACCACGCTGAAGAATCGCGTGCTGATGGGCTCGATGCATACCGGGCTGGAAGAGACCCGCGACTGGAACCGGGTGGCCGAATTCTATGCCGACCGCGCGCGGGGCGGCGTGGGGCTAATGGTGACGGGCGGTATCGGTCCGAACATGGAAGGCTCGGTCCTGCCCGGGGCCGCGATGATGACCAGCGAGAAGGATGTCGCGAACCATTCCATCGTCACCGCGCGGGTGCACGAGGCGGGCGGCAAGATCGCGATGCAGATCCTGCATGCCGGGCGTTATGCCTATGGGCCGAAATGCGTGGCCCCCAGCCCGGTGAAATCGCCGATCTCTCCGTTTCCGCCGACCGAGCTGGACGAAGAGGGGATCGAGAAGCAGATCGGCGATATCGTCAATGCCGCGGTGCTGGCGCGGCAGGCGGGGTATGACGGGGTCGAGATCATGGGGTCGGAAGGGTATTTCCTGAACCAGTTCCTGGTCACCCATACCAACAAGCGCACCGACCGTTGGGGCGGGGCGTACGAGAACAGGATGCGCCTGCCGATCGAGGTGGTGCGCCGCACCCGCGAGGCGGCGGGGCGTGATTTCATCATCATCTACCGCCTGTCGATGATCGACCTGGTGCCGAATGGTTCGACCTTTGACGAGGTGGTGCAACTGGCCAAGGAAATCGAGAAGGCCGGAGCGACCATCATCAATACCGGCATCGGCTGGCACGAGGCACGGATTCCGACCATTGCCACCAGCGTTCCGCGCGCGGCCTTTGCCTGGGTCACGAAGAAGCTGATGGGCCAGGTGTCGATCCCGGTCATCACCTCGAACCGGATCAACACGCCCGAAGTGGCGGAGGAAGTGCTGGCCAGTGGCTGCGCCGACATGGTGTCGATGGCGCGGCCGATGCTGGCGGATGCGGATTTCGTCAACAAGGCGGCCGCGGGTCTGGGCGACAGGATCGCGCCCTGCATCGCCTGCAACCAGGCGTGTCTGGATCATACATTCGGCGGCAAGCTGACCTCGTGTCTGGTGAACCCGCGCGCCTGTCATGAGACGGAACTGGTCGTGGTGAAGGCGGCGGCGCCCAGAACCGTGGCCATAGTGGGTGCGGGTCCGGCGGGTCTGTCGACTGCGATTACGGCAGCCCAGCGCGGCCATGCGGTGACGGTGTTCGACAAGGCCGACGAGATCGGCGGCCAACTCAACATGGCCAAGCAGGTGCCGGGCAAGGAAGAGTTTTGGGGCCTTGTGGACTGGTACCGGGTGATGCTGGCCGATCTGGGGGTCAAGGTCGAACTGGGACGTGCGGTGGGCGCCGACGATCTGGCGGGTTTTGACGAGGTGGTGATCGCCACCGGGGTGAGCCCGCGCGATCCGGCGATCCCGGGGCAGGATCGGGCCAATGTGCTGAGCTATATCGACGTGCTGCGCCACAAGAAGCCGGTGGGCAAGCGGGTGGCGGTGATCGGCGCGGGTGGCATCGGGTTCGACGTCTCCGAGTTCCTGCTGGAAGAGGGTCACAGTCCGGCGACCGACTTGCCGCTCTGGATGAAGGAATGGGGCGTGACCGATCCGGCCCAGCACCGCTCGGGCCTGGCGCCCGAGGGGCCACAGCCCGCGAAGCCCGTGCGCGAGGTGACGCTGTTGCAGCGCAAGGCCAAGGCGCATGGCAGGGATCTGGGCAAGACCACCGGCTGGATCCACCGCGCGACACTGAAGATGAAGGGCGTCAATTTCGTGGGCGGCGTGAATTACGAGGCAATCGACGACGCGGGTCTTCACGTGAGCTTTGGCGAGGCGCGGGAGAATCCAACCGTGATCGCCTGTGACACCGTGGTCTTGTGCGCGGGTCAGGTTTCGGATCGCTCGCTGGCGGATGCGCTGGAGGCGAAAGGCGTGTCCTGCCACGTGATCGGCGGGGCGGATGTCGCTGCCGAACTGGATGCCAAGCGCGCGATAAACCAGGGGACCCGGCTGGCGCTGACCTTCTGATCCGGGCGGGGGAAAGATTTTTCGACGAAAAATCTTCGCCTCCGGCGGGAGTATTTGGGAAAAGATGAAGCGCAAACGCCGCCGGAATCGAACTGTGCGCCAGATGCTGCGTGGTGGATTTCTCCCGTAGGGTGCAAGAATTGGACGAGAACATGTCGGATAGGGCTGAATACGAGCCTCTGTCGTCGAGCGCTCCGCTGTTCTCGGATTACCGGTTCCGGATCAGCGATCCGGCCTAATCGCACACCGAAGGTTTTGATCTGGACCTGACCGGCGATGGCGGTCTGCGACCGGGCGATCCGGCGGCCAGGGACCAGCATTACGCGTGCGCGGTCCCCTTTCCCCGCGAGACCAGCGGCGTACGGTCAGCGGCCGGCAGGTTGAAATCGGGTTGCTGTCCTGCCGAAGATCGAGGCCACCAGTTTCAAGTCCGGCTCGCAAGGCTCGGTTGCCAATATCGTAGCCGAGGCGCAACCGGGCTTGTCGCGGCCCGAGATGGAAATCGGCGTACGCGGATTCACTTGTGCGCTGCGGGACATGCGCCTGGCCCCGAGCGGATCGCGAAATACATGTTTGCACGCGGCGGCGTAAAAAATTATTCGCCGACGGTGCTGGCCAGGCTGTGCGCCGATGCCGGCATGGATTGACTGGCACACGGATCGGACCGCGCCCCGTCCTGCCTGACCCTTGTTTTGCACTGGCTGCGTTTGCGTTACCCGTGGCGGGCGCGGCTGTCCTCGGGGGCTTCGTCCCGTTCGGTCATCCCGTAGTCGCGGATGACGCCTGCGACACGCAGGCGGTAGTCGGAAAACAGCACCTCCCGGCCGCGGGTCTGCGCGCCGCGATGGGCGGCAAGCTCGCGCCAGCGCGCGACCGCCTCTTCATCCTCCCAGAAGGAGAGCGACAGCAGCTTGCCGGGATTGGTCAGGCTCTGGAATCGTTCGACCGAGATGAAGCCGGGCATGTCGTCGAGCAAGGCGCGCATCCGGCCAGCGAGATCGAGATAGGCGTCCTGTTGCCCTGGGGCGGGCTCCACTTCGAAGATGATGGCAATCATGTAGGGTCTCCATGCGGGGCCGAAGCCGGTTTGCGCCATGCCCGGTCTGCGCGCGCAATGAACTTCTTGGATTGTGCGATGTCAAGGTTCTGCCTCTGCAGCGAACTGGCGTGAGGCAGGAGTCGCGTGGAGCCCGGGCTTGGGGCAAGGTCTGCGGGTGACGATTCGTCTCCCGTCGAAATCTGCACGTTACTTGACCTCGATCGTGATCACCTCGGACACGACCGGGGTGGCGTGCGGGACGTGGGAATGGTCGCCCATCACCAGTTGCAGCGTATGCTTGCCCGGCGCGAGGTCGAGCGTCACTTCGGTCTGGCCCTTGCCGAAATGGCGGTGGTGGTCATCGGCGGGGAGCGGGTTGGCCAATTCCTCGGCCCCGTCTACGCCCTGACCCATCGGGGGGCGGTCGACCAGCAGGTGGTGGTGACCCGTGTTCTCGGCCTCGGTCCCGGCGGGGGCGACGCCCATGCCGCTGAGCCCGAAGATCACCGTAACCGGCGACGAGACGGTATCGCCGTCCGCGAGATTGGTGAAATAGACGCTGGCCTCGGGGTTGGCGGACGTATCGCCGCCGGCGAGGGCCGTCGTGGCCAGAAGGCCGATGCCAAGCGCTGCCAGAAAGCTCTTCATAACCAGATCCTCGTTGCTGGGACACTGGTTTCATTCTAGCTGAAGGCCGCTGTGGAATCGACCATGCATCGCGTGCGAGGGGGCTTGCGCAGCGGCGGGAGCGGACGCAAGGTCACGCAAATCGGTGGGGCGCTAGGGTAGGCATGATCACGACAATCCTGATGGGGCTGGTGCCCAGCTTTCTGATGGTTGGTCTGGGTGGAGCAGTCCGGGACAGGCTGGCGTCAGCGGCCTGGCAAGGGCTGGACAAGCTCAATTTCGAGATCTTGTTTCCCGCCTTGCTGTTCTTTGCCGCCTGTAACCGGCCGATTGCGATAGAGGATGTGATCCGCCTAGGCCCGGCCGTCTGGGCGGTGCTGGGGCTGGCGCTGATTCTGGGGTATCTGGGCCGTCGACTCGGGCCCGAGCGGTTTCTGGATTTTGCCGGAGCCTGGCAGACCTGCTGGCGGTTCAACACGGCCATGGCCTTTGTCGCGATGCCAACGCTGCATCTGGCCGATGTCGGACAGATGGCGGTCGCCATCGGCATGGCGGTTCCGGTGGCCAACCTGCTGGCGGTCTCGGCGCTGTCGCGGGGGGGAAACCTTACACTGCGGGCCACGGTGCGGAAAGTTGCCCTCAACCCTTTTCTGCTGGCCTCGGTCGCCGGGGTGGGCGTGGGCCTGTCGGGGTACAAGATCCCGGATCCGATTCTCGCCCCGGCGCAGATGCTGGCGCAGGCCGCCATTCCGATCGCCCTGCTGTCGATCGGCGCCACCATGGACTGGCGTGCCTTGACGCGGATGGACCTGTTCAACGGCTATTTCTGTACGGTGCGGCTGGTGTTGACCCCGGCGGTGGTCTGGCTGACGTGTCGCCTGCTGGAGGCCGAGACCGGTCTTGCTGCGGTGGTGATCCTGTTTGCGGCCCTGCCGACGGCATCTGCGGCGCATGTGCTGGCGTCGGGTTTTGGCGCCGACCGCAAACTGGTGGCCACGCTGATTGCCCAATCGACCCTGCTGAGCGCGGTGTCGCTGCCCCTGTGGATCTATCTGATCAGCGTCAGTTTCTGAGGATCCCGGGTTTTTCCCGATTGTTTCCGTGTTTCCCCGACGCAAACGATCCGCGACAAAACCGCGATATTATCCCAGCTCTGCCCCGATCTCGCCCAGATTGCCAATGATAAACGGCTCTTGAAGTACAGCAATCAGCCGAGGAACCAGGAATGGACCGACTGACAGAAATGGAAGCCTTTGCAAATGTCGTGGACCAGGGCGGGTTCACCGATGCAGCAAAGAAGATGGGTATCTCGAAGTCGGCCGTGTCCAAGCATGTGTCCAGCCTGGAGGCCCGTCTGGGCGCCCGCCTGCTGAACCGAACGACGCGGCGGGTGTCGCCGACCGAGATCGGGCTGGCCTATTACGACCGCGCCCGGCGGGTGCTGAACGATGCCGGAGAGGCGGACGCGCTGGTCACCTCGATGCAATCGGCGCCCTCGGGTCTGCTGAGGATTTCGGTGGCAACCGATTTCGGGGTCAATCACCTGTCGCCGGTCCTGTCGGACTTCCTGGCGGAATTCCCGGACATCACCGTGAACATGGTGCTGAACAACCGCTACGTAGAACTGATTTCCGAAGGGTTCGACATGGCGGTGCGGATCGGCGAGTTGGAGGACAGCACGCTGCGCGCCCGCAAGCTGACCGAGACCACCAAGCGGATGATCGCCAGCCCTAAGTATTTCGAGAAATACGGCCGCCCGCAGAAGATCGACGATTTGAACGAGCACAAGCTCTTGCATTATTCCAGTCAGTCATCGGGCAATGTGTGGAAACTGACCGCGCCTTCGGGGGAAAAGCGGCAGGTGCGCACCGCCGGATGGCTGAGCGTGAACGATGGCCAATCGCTGCTGAACGCCGCGATCTCGGGCCTGGGGATCGCGTACCTGCCTTGCTACCTGTTCGCGGATGCGATGGAAAAGGGGCTGGTCGAGGATGCAATGCCTTCGCTGCCTGACGAGGTCCAGGGCATCTATGCCGTCTATCCGCCGGGCCGGTTCACCCAGCCCAAGGTCCGGGCCTTTATCGATTTCCTGGTCCATGCCTTTGACGACAAGGGCCCGATGCACTGGTAAAACCTCCCGCTTGCTTCCCTTGGCAAGACCTCCTGCCCCGCGTCAAGACGCGGGGCTTTTTCTTTGCGCAGGGGGTGTCACGGTTGCACTCAAGCCCGCTGACCCTGGTCTGCACGTACGATGTCTACCAGAGGCGGCGTTCCCGCTTTCCGGAGTTTCACGCACCGAGAGTGGCCGTTACCCGATGAATCACACGGGTTTTCGACTTCAGAGCCTTGGCTTCAACCCAAGGTCAGGTGCGACCTTGCGGATTGTCGCGTCAAGGTGTTGCCGGAAGGCGCGGGATAGAGGGCTTTCCGCGCGTCCGCTGCGCGAGAGAAGGCTGATCGTTCTCGTGCAGCCTGCACCTGTCATCGGGATGGCAACCAACGGTGGATCCAGCGATCTGGTTGCAAGGCCTGGCAGCAGGGTTATCCCGATGCCGGACCGAACCATTGCAAGCAGCGAGAGTATGTTGCGGACCGACAGTCGGCTTTTCGCGACAATTGCCGCAGCCTCGGGCAGGTCGGTCACCGCCAAGGTTTGGTTCGCGATAAGCGGCGCATTGGCCAAGTCGTTCCAGGACAACCCCGCCTTGGCCTGCGCGTAAACGGAATCCGCGCGACAGATCACATGCAGGTGATCGCTGAACAACGGACGCGCTTCCAGCGTCTGGCCCTGGGGCGCTGGCCCGGCGATGCCGAGATCGGCGACACCGGACGCAACCATCGTTCGGACGTTGCTGCTGTCGCTGTCCATGAGGTCGATCTGTGCGCCCTCATGGGCCTCCATGAAGGCACGCAGAAGATCGGGAAGGATGAGAGCGGCGACAGAGGGCACCGACGCGATGCGAAGGCGTCCGACGCGGCCCTGCGCATAGCCTTGGATCAGATCGATCGCCTTGTCATGCTCCCGTACAAGATCCTCGCCGACATCCCTCACGAAACGCCCCAGATCGGTGAGGTCGCGTTTGCGGTCTGTTTCGAAGAGCGGACCACCGAGGTCGGCCTCGAGCTGTTTCAATGCCATCGACAGCGCAGATTGAGTCCGGCCAACCTTGTCAGCCGCGTCGCGCAGGTTTCCGTGACGGGTGACTGCAACGAAGATCCGCAGAGTGTCTATCTTTACCATCGGGCGCCTTATATTTCAGAAAGTTTGAAATTGGATTAAAAAATATTCGATAGCCTTAAACTGATCAATCCTTTCTAAAGGGCTCACGGGGGAATCTGCATGAGACGAAAGCTGTCACTCGATGAGGTTGAGGAACTGGCCAGACTGGCATTGACCAGTGCCGGCGCTTCGATGGCGGCAGCGGCTTCTGTGGCCCGGTCGACACGGCTCGCCGAACGCGACGGAATCCGCAGCCACGGTCTGCTCTACGTACCGATCTATGCCGAGCATCTGGAGTGTGGGAAAGTCGCGAAGGACGCCGCACCCGCCGTCAGTGAAACCCGCCCGGGTGCGGTTCGGGTGGACGCCGCCAACGGATTTGCGCATGCCGCGATAGACGCGGGGTGGCAGGCGTTCACCAATGCGGCCCGGCGGTGCGGAATCGCCGCCATGAGCGTGCACAACTCCTACAATTGCGGCGTTCTGGGCCATCACGCCGAACGGATTGCCGAGGCGGGACTTGTCGGTCTT
Source organism: Ruegeria marina (assembly GCF_900101475.1). GTDB lineage: Bacteria > Pseudomonadota > Alphaproteobacteria > Rhodobacterales > Rhodobacteraceae > Ruegeria_B > Ruegeria_B marina. The sequence continues at coordinate 166,877 of NZ_FMZV01000009.1, forward strand.
TGTTTTACCCATGCACCGGCGTCGATTGCACCGACCGGCGGCAAGCAACCAGTGATCGGCACAAACCCGTTCTCGGTGGCGGTGCCGGACGGGGACGGCGGCGCGCTTCTGGTCATCGACCAGTCGGCCAGCGTCGTGGCCAAGTCCGAGATCCTTTTGCGCAGCCGGCAAGGTGAACCGATCGAGCCAGGCTGGGCTCTGGATGCCGAGGGCAACGAAACCACCGATGCGGTCGCGGCTCTTGCGGGTTCGATGCTGCCGGCAGGCGGCTACAAGGGCTTCGGCGTTGGGCTTCTGGCGGAAATCCTTGCCGCTGCGTTGTCCGGCGCCAATCTCAGCACCGAGGCCAGCCCGTTTTCCGGCACGAAGGGCGGACCTCCGGGCACCGGGCAGTTCTTTGTCGCCATCGATCCGCAAGCTTTTGGCGGGGATGCCTTTGCGGCGTCCATGACGCGGCTTTGCGCTTCGATCACGGCCCAGGATGGCGCACGCCTGCCCGGAAGGCGGCGCGCGGACAACAGACGCCGCATCGAAGAGGAGGGCGTCGGGGTTGATGATGCGCTGTTCGAGCGGATCGAGGCGCTGACAAGGAAATGAACACCAGCGGAAAGGCCGGGGACGGAATGGCGATCGAGACACGAAACCTTGTTGCAGGACGCTGGGAAGGCGGCGAAACGACCATCGCCAACGTGAACCCGTCGGATCTTTCGGATATCATCGGCAGGCACGCACAGGCCAGCGCTGCGCAACTGGACGCCTCTGTCGAAGCTGCGCGTCAGGCACAGCGTTTGTGGTGGGACGCCGGAATTCAGAAGCGGCACGATGTCCTGATGGCGATCGGTACCGAGCTGATGTCGCGGTCGGCCGAGATCGGAGAGCTGATTTCCCGTGAAGAAGGCAAGCCGCTTGCCGAGGGCAAGGGAGAGGTCTATCGCGCGGGGCAGTTCTTTACCTATTTCGCAGCCGAGGCGCTCAGGCAGATCGGTGATCATGCCCAGAGCGTCCGGCCCGGTATCGAGATCGATGTACGGCGCGAGCCCGTGGGCGTGGTGGCTATTGTCTCTCCCTGGAACTTTCCAGTTGCCACGCCTGCCTGGAAGATCGCTCCGGCGCTCGCCTTCGGCAATGCTGTTGTCTGGAAACCCGCGAACCTGACCCCGGCAAGCGCCGCGGCGATGGCGGGCATCATTGCCCGGCAGGATATCCCCGAGGGCCTTTTTTCGATGCTCGCGGGGCCGGGTGGAGAGATCGGCCAGCGGCTGGTCGAACATCCGGGCATCGACGCGATCAGCTTTACCGGCTCGGTGCCGGTTGGGCGCGGGGTTGCCGCTGCCGCGATGCGCAACATGACCAAGGTCCAGCTGGAGATGGGGTCGAAGAACCCGATCATCGTGCTGGATGATGCCGATCTGGACCTGGCGGTCAGCCATTGCAGCAACGCGGCATTTGGCGGCACCGGCCAGAAATGCACCGCCGCGTCGCGGCTGATCGTGCACGAAAAGGTGCATGATGCCTTTGTCGAGAAGCTGGCTGCTGCGGCAAGGGGGCTGAAAGTGGGGCATGCACTCGAGGAAGGCACCCAGATCGGCCCGGCTGTCAGTGCGGCGCAGCTGGAGGGCAACCTCGGTTACATCGCGGCCGGCAAGGCCGAGGGTGCCGAACTGATCTGTGGCGGCGACCGGCTGGAGCGGCCGACCGAGGGGTATTTCATGGCACCTGCCGTCTTTGCGGGGACAACGAACGCCATGCGGATCAACCGCGAAGAGATGTTCGCGCCGATTACCTGCGTGATCAAGGCCAGTGACTACGACGAGGCGCTGGCCATCGCAAACGACAGCGAATTCGGGCTGACGGCCGGGATCATGACCCGCAGCCTTGCCCGCGCCAACCATTTTCGCGCCAATATGCGAGCCGGGACGGTGATGGTGAACCTTCCGACCGCCGGCACCGATTATCACGTGCCATTCGGTGGGCGCGGCGCCTCGTCCTTTGGCCCGCGCGAGCAGGGGCAGTACGCTGTCGAGTTCTATTCGGTCGTCAAGACCACCTATGTTCACGCGGGAGTCCCGGAATGACGCCCGTCATCGATGCGCTGCAATACGCCAACTGGTCCGAGAAGATTTTCCGGCAGATGCGCGCGGGCGGTGTGGACGCAGTTCACGTGACGATCACCTATCACGAGAACTTCCGTGAAACCGTGCTGAACATCGAGGCCTGGAACCGCTGGTTCGAGCGTCATCCAGACCTGATCTTTCAGGGATTCACGGCCGAGGATATCGACCGCGCCCGCCAGACCGGCCGAACGGCAATCTTCTTTGGCGCGCAGAACCCATCGTGCATCGAGGACGACATCGGTCTGGTCGAGGTTCTGCACCGTCTTGGCCTGCGCTTCATGCAACTGACCTACAACAACCAGTCGCTGCTGGCTTCGGGGTGCTACGAAGCCGAGGACACCGGCCTGACGCGCATGGGCCGCGAAGTGGTGGCGGAAATGAACCGGGTTGGTCTTGTCGTCGACATGAGCCATTCCGCAGAGCGCTCTACCCTGAGCGCCATCGAACATTCCTCGCGTCCCATCGCAATCACCCATGCCAACCCGGCGGAGTGGCATCCGGCGCGGCGCAACAAGTCCGACGCGGTTCTGTGCGCCCTGGCCGAAAGCGGTGGAATGCTGGGTTTTTCGATTTATCCGCATCACCTGAAGGGCGGCGGCGGCTGCACCCTGCAGGAGTTTTGTGACATGGTCGCGCGTACCGCCGAAACCTATGGATTGGCGCACCTGGGCATCGGTAGCGACCTCTGCCAGGATCAGCCCGACAGCGTCGTGGAGTGGATGCGCACCGGCCGCTGGACCAAGGCTGTGGACTTTGGCGAGGGCAGCGCCGACGCTCCGGGCTTTCCGCCGATGCCCGACTGGTTCGGAGGAAACCAGGATTTTTCTAACATCGCCAAGGGGCTGCGCGCCTCTGGTTTCTCCGAAGAAGACACCGCCGCACTTATGGGCGGGAACTGGGCGCGGTTTTTCCGGGACAGTTTCGGCCCGGCCACCGCCTTGGTCCGACAGGTGGCGGAATGAGCGTCATGCAGGTGTCTCCATGACCGATCTGCAAAGGTTCCGCCGCGATCCCGCAGAGGTCATGCGCCTCACACGTATGGGTGCGGCGCATCCCACGCGGTTGTCTTTCCTGCGGGTTCTGCTGCGTCGTCTCCGGGACCAGGGCTGGTGCTTCGACCGCCCGGTATTCGAATTCGATGCGGCGGGCGTCGGCAGGGCCGTTTACCGCGCCGTCGGACCCGAGCGGTCCTACAGTCTTGTCGCCTTCGGTCACGACCTTCCTGAAGACCAGCGCTCGGACAGGGTGATCGCAACCGCCTGGGACGCGACATTCGCGCTGTTCGACGGTACGCCCGACGAGGCAGACCTTGAACGCCTTGCCGCGAATGTTCCCTTGCAGGAGGCCGGACGGATCAGCCCGCGCGAACTGTCCCTCAGCCGGGCCAACCGGTCTGTCCGGCTGTTCGAGCATGTCGTGCAGCGATTGTCGGAAGGCCGCCAGCCGGACGCGGACAAACTGGCCGAGACCGGTTATCTGATGCGGACCACCGCGGTTTATGGATCGGGAAAGTTCGGCGCGGCATCCCGTGACGGCATCGCGGACCGGATGGAACTGAAAGCGCCGTTTCAGGCGGAGATGCTGTCAGTCTGGTTGACCCGGACGTTCATCGTCGACCTGGTGGAGCACATGGCGCGCGCGCGCGGCGGCGACCGGGCGACGCGGCTCGATCCCGCGATGCGACGAATGCTCGGGGTTGGCAACTCCACGGGTCTCGGCATGGCGCCTTTTCTCGTGCGGCATCCGGTGCTTCTGAACAACTGGATGGCGGCCCGCGAAGAAGCCCTGGCGCGCGTGCGCGCAAAGGAGCAGGCCGAGGATGCCGAGGTTGCGGATTTCATGGATGCGCTGGCCACCGCACAACTGAATGCGCGTCTTTGGCAAAGCGCGCACCCGGTGCAACAGAAGAAGCTGGCGGATCTGAGATCCGGGCTGGACCAGATCGCAGCCCATGTCTCGGGCGCGTGGGACCGCAAGGGTGGCCATCCCTGGGACATGCTCTGGCGCTGGGGGGAGACACGGCTTGCCGCCGAGGCGCAGGAGGCGCTGCTCGGGTTGATGCTCGAACCGCACGGGGCGCTGGTGGACGATCTCCAGGATACCATGAGTGACGACTCGCCCGTGCTTGCCATCGATGGCGCGATGACCGCGGGCACGCTGCGGGCGCTGCTGCGTCGTGACTATGCCTGGGCGCTGGGAACCGACTATGGCGCTCGGGACAATTGCGCCCGTTTCTGGTACGTGTCCGAGGACAAGCTGGAGCCGCGTCTTGGCGAACGGCATGAAGAGCCGGGAGCCGACAAGGAGTTGCCGCTGGACATCGGACGGCAGGCGGCAGCGCTGGACAGCGCGTTGGGGAACCGGCCGGCGGATGAGCCCATCGCCTGGCTTCTGCTGAATGCGCCCGAGCATCGCCTGATGGTTCGCCGGGTACAGTTGGCGCAGGGCAGGCCCTTTGCCGAGATCCGCGACAATCTTCTGTCAGCCGACCTGCTGCCGATCGACATGTTGCGCTGCAAGCTGGCCTTCTTTGGTGCGACACGTTTCGACCCGCGCTCGGATCGTTGGGTCAGGATCAGCCTGTTCCAGAACGCGCCTCATCCCGACGAACTGCAAGGGGAGGCTGGGCTTTGAGCGTTGAAATGAACGACCCTACACAGCTTGCCTCGCAATCCGCCGGTTTCGACTGCGGGCAAGTTTCGCTGTCCTTGCCGGAAATCGGATCGCTCGCGTCCCGGGCGGCACGTGGCGCGGGTTTTGGCTGGGGGCTGGCCGAGGAGGCGGGCATGGCCGCGCAATGGCTGGCTCGGGCCGGGCTTGATTGGCCCACGGCGTTCCTGTCCTGCCTCGAAGGAGACAAGGGCGTGGATTTCAGACCGAGACCCGGAGCCTGGGAAGCGGACGGGCCGGCCTGTGGTCTGAGGATCGGCGTCGCGCTTTCGGATTTTGCCACCTTGCCGGAGGGCCCGGCCCGAGTCCTGTCGCTTGGCAAGGTTCTGAATGCCCTTCTGGTGGTGCCGTTTGTTTCACAGGCAGCGCTGAAAGTCGCCACTCCGCTCAGGTTGGAGATGGACGGTATCCCGGTCGCCTGGATCTCGGGCGATGCTCTTGTTCCGGCCGCCGGAGGTATTCCGGTCCTGCCGCTGTGCGATCTGCGCGTCGTTCGGGCTGCCGACAATTTCCCGCCTGCTGGCCGGGACCCGGTGGGTGACCAGAACTTTCCCATCCCTGCCGCCCTATGGGGCCGTCTCGACCGGCTGGCGCTGGGAATGACCGTTCCGGCCACAGAGCAATCACTGTCAGGGGCAGGCGCCGGAGTAAGCGACAATGACTGAGGAACGGAAAGATTACCGGGAACGGCCGGATCACGGCGGTTCCTTTCTGCAACCAAGACCACAAAAACCCGACTGGGAGACTGAAAAATGAGGAAGATCCTACTCGCCACCGCGTTCAGCGCCTTTGCGCTTCCAGCTGCCGCACAGGATTGCGGGGACGTTTCGCTGGCTGAAATGAACTGGGCTTCGGCTTCGATCATTACCAAGATCACCGAATTCCTGATGACTCAGGGATATGGCTGTAACGTCACCGTGGTTCCGTCCGCGACGACGACGGCCATCACGTCTCTTGCCGAAAACAACGAGCCGGATGTCGTACCCGAACTGTGGATCAACTCGGCCCCGCTCTACCAGAAACTGGAAGCCGAGGGTAAAGTCCGCAAGGCTGCCGATGTCTTCTCGGACGGCGGCACCGAGAACTGGTTCGTGCCCGACTATCTGGTGGCGGAACACCCCGAACTGGCAACCATCGAGGGCATCCTCGCCAACCCCGCTCTGGTCGGTGGCAAGTTCCACAACTGCCCGGATGGCTGGGGCTGCCGGATCGCCAACGACAACCTGATCAAGGCCTTCGATTTCGCCGGCCACGGCATGGAGGTCTTCAACCACGGTTCCGGCGAAACCCTGGCGGCCGCGATGGCCTCGGCCTATGAGGCGCGCGAGCCGTTCTTCGGATACGAATACGGCCCCAGCGCCGTTCTTGGCCGCTACAACATGGTGGCGGTGGACATGGGTCCGCATGACCCGGAAATCCACGCCTGCAACCAGACGGTGGACTGCGCCACGCCCGGCAAATCTGCCTATCCTGCTGCGCCTGTTCTCACGGTCGTTACCTCCGACTTCGCCGAGCGGAACCCGGAAGTCTTCGAACTGGTCAGCAACATTTCTTTCACATCGGCAGAGATGAGTACGCTTCTGGCCTGGCAGACCGACAATGGCGCTTCGGCCGAAGAAGCAGCTGTTCATTTCCTTACCCAGAACAAGGACACATGGATGAACTGGGTGAATGAAGCCGCAGCGGCGAAGCTGGGGGCGATTTTCAAGTAAACCACATCAGGGGGGCGATCCGGCGCACGGGCTGCCCCCCTGATCTGTATCCGACACAAGGGAGCGGGACGGGCGGACAATGGCGACTTATGACTTCATTTTCGACGGCCTTGGCCTGCGCCACTGGTGCGGAGGCGGCGGCGAAAGCAGCGGCGGGCCGATGACAATGGAACAGCTTCTTGCCGGGGGAGCCAAGGCTGGATCCGGTGAGGAGGCGTTCAGCCTTTCCGACGTTTGGAATTTGCCGTTTCCCTCGCTGGACGCGCTGAACGCTGCCTGTCCCGCGATCGCGCGCACCCGGGACATGACGCGCGGCGTCGAACAGAGTTTTCTTTCGGTCAAGGACGGCCTCAAGGTCGTTCTCGATCCGTTGACGCAACCGCTCAGCTGGCTGCTGGAAGGCGCGCTGTTCCTGTTCCAGTGGACGCCCTGGTGGGTAATGATCCCATTTTTGGCACTGGTGGTCTATTACGCTTCGAAATCGGCCAGTCTGGTCGGGTTCGTTGTCGGTGCACTCTGCTTTCTTGCCTTCATCGACCACTACAGCTTTGCCATGCAAACCTTGTCGATCATCTTCGTCTGCGCCGTTCTCTGCGTGCTTCTCGGGGTCCCCATAGGCATTGCCATGTCCCGAAGCGACGGCCTGCAGAGGGCGATGATTCCCGTGCTCGACATGCTCCAGACCTTGCCAACCTTCGTCTATCTCATCCCGCTGATCTTCCTGTTCTCGGTGACCGAGCCAAAGCTCTACGGGATAGCCATCATTCTCTACGCCATCGTCCCGGTGATACGCCTGACCGATCTTGGCATCCGCCTTGTCGACAAGGAAGTGATCGAGGCGGCAGACGCTTTTGGCATGACCAAACGGCAGAAACTCTACGGCGTCGAGATTCCGCTGGCGCTGCCGAACATCATGGCGGGCGTGAACCAGACCATCATGATGAGCCTCGCGATGGTCGTCATCGCCAGCCTGGTGTCGGCACCCGGACTCGGCGTGCTGGTCCTGCGCGGCATTCGCAACCTCGAACTTGGCGTCGGGCTGGTCGCTGGCCTTGGCATCGTGTTGCTGGCCGTGATTCTGGATCGCGTCACCAAGGCGGCGCTCGCGAGGGTCAATGCCGCCAGTTCGGTGCCAAGGCACTGAGGAGACCGGACACATGAACAAGAAAACCCGTATCTCGATCCGCAGCCTCTACAAGATCTTCGGCTCGGACCCCCGGCGCGCTCTCGAGCTTGTCCGCAAGGGTGTGGGCAAAACCGAACTTCTTGAAAGGCATGGCCATGTTCTCGGGCTGAACGACATCAACGTTGATATAGGCAGCGGCGACATCACGGTCATCATGGGCCTGTCCGGATCGGGCAAGTCGACACTGATTCGCCACATCAACCGGCTGATCGAACCAACGGCGGGAGAGATCATGGTCGATGGCGAGGACGTCCTGCGCTATGATGACGATCGGCTTCGCGAGTTGCGGCGCAAGCAGATGTCGATGGTGTTCCAGCACTTCGCGCTGCTGCCGCACCGGAGCGTTCTGGACAACACCGGCATGGCTCAGGCTGTGCGCGGCGCAGACCGCAAGGATTATGAGCGCGAGGCGGCGAAATGGTTGGAAAGGGTCGGCCTTGGCGGACAGGGCCACCAGTATCCGCATCAGCTTTCGGGCGGAATGCAACAGAGGGTCGGCATCGCGCGCGCCCTGACCTCGAACTCGCCGATCATGCTCATGGACGAGGCATTCTCGGCGCTAGATCCGCTGATCCGAACGGACATGCAGGATTTGCTGCTCGAACTTCAGGACGAATTGCACAAGACTATCGTGTTCATCAGTCACGACCTGGACGAGGCGATGAAACTGGCGGACCACCTTGTCATCCTGAAGGATGGCGCGGTTGTCCAGCAGGGCGAGCCACAGGACATCCTGCTGAATCCGAACGATCCGTACATCGTCGACTTTATCAGCGACATCAACCGGGCCCGTGTACTGCGGGTGCGTTCGGTGATGGAGGCCGGTGCTCCCGATCCGGCCGAGGGCGTTGCCGGCGAGGTCGATGCCGATGATACGCTGGAATCCGTCATCGCGCGGTCCGGCGGTGACACGTCGCACAGTTTCCGTGTGATGCAGAACGGGCAGCGGGTCGGCGTTCTGAACATGCAGAAGCTTGTACGTGCGCTCGTCCCGACGCGCGCGGCAGAAGGCGGGATGCGCAAGAGGGCAACCTGACGCTTCAGGGTTGAGGCGCGAGCAGGACCGCCTCGACCCGGCGGTTCGCGTCGCGGCCTTCGGGGGTGAGGTTGGAGGCGATCGGCGCGAGGTAGCCGGCGCCTTGCGCCTGGAGCCGGTCGGGCGCGATGCCGTATTGTTCGACCAGCCGGTCGCGCACCGCCTCGGCCCTGCGGCGGCTGAGGTCGATGTTTGATTCAAGGCTGCCCACGTTATCGGTATGCCCGACAAGCGCGAGATTTAGAGCCGGATCTGCGGCAAGAATCTGCGCCAGTTCGCCCAGTGTGTCGAACGGGCCTTCGCCTAGGGCGCCCGCCCCGGTTTCGAAGTCGAGGCCCGACAGGATGACCCGGCCGCGGGTCTGGAGCCGGCCCATCATGTCGATCGGCGGAGCAGGCTGAACGGGGGCCGGTGCCACGACGGTTTCATCCTCGGCCTCGGGCGCGCTTCGGGGAAAAACCTGGACCAGCTGGACATAGGCGTCGGGCGGGTTGCGGCTGACCAGCAGGCTGAGCGCCTCGTCGCCGCGCATGGCCGACAGGAACCGGTAGTCGCGCACGGCGACATACATGTCGGGGCTGGGGATCACCTCGGTCGCGAAGCGGAAATCGAAGCCGCCGCAGGTCTGCGCGGCGCAATCGAGCAGCAGGTCGAATCCGGCCTCGAGGATCTGGTCGCGCAGGGGGGCAAGGATTTGTAGCGTGGTCTTGGAGCCGACGCTGATGCGCCAACTGCGTTTCTCGACCCGACCTTCGAGGGTCCGGACGGGGACAGCGCCGTTGGCCCAGACACCTGTCGGCAGGTCATAGCTGTCGAGCGCGCGGATCCGTTCGGTCAGCTGGCGGCTGCCCTGCGGCAGGCTCAGGCCAAAGTCCTGAGCCGTTGCCGGAAACGCGGCAAGCGCCGCGCAGAGGGCGAGCCGGCGGATCATCGGAACTGCGAATGATACTCGTCGTTGGGCACCATGGCCGTAGCGCTGGCGACCCGGTTCGACATGTTGAAGAACCCGGCCACGTTGGCGATGTCCCAGATGTCGCGGTCGGTGAAACCGACATCGCGCAGCTTCTGGCGGTGTTCTTCCTCGATCTCGGCGCTGGCGGTGGTCATCCTGGCGGCGAAATCCAGCATCGCCCGCTGACGCGCATCCAGCGGCGCCACGCGATAGTTCATCACCAGCATCTCGCCCAGCTTCGGATCGCCCGACAGCTGCCGCACCGCTGCACCATGCGCCACGAGGCAGTAGAAACACTTGTTGATCGACGAGACCACTACCGCGATCATCTCGCGCTCCAGCTTGCTCAAGCCCGACGGCGCCAGCATCAGGTCGTTATACATCGCGGTAAAGGCATTGAGCTTTGCGATGTCGAACGCGTTGGCCTTGAGCACGTTGGGCACCATGCCCAGCTTTTCCACGCAGATATCGAAGTATTTCTGCGTCTCGGGCGGCAGCGGGTCCACCATCGGCAGGTCGAGTGCGGTAGGGCGGGTCTGGTCGGTCACGTGGTCTCTCTCCCTTCGTCGAGCAGGCGGTAGTGATACTCTCCGACGATCTCCATGCCGAGAGAGCGGTAGAGCGCATTGGCGCCCTCATTGGCCTTGGTGCAGACCACGCTAAGGGTCTGCGCGCCGTTGTCCAGCGCCCAAAAGGCCGCGCCGCGCATCGCCCATTTGCCCAGGCCCTGGCGGCGCTGGTGGGGCGGGATCTCGAGCGCGTGCAGCATGGCGACACTATCATGGATGGCGACAAAGGCCACTCCGCCCGGCTTGTCGCGGTGGCGCATCAGCAGGCCGGTCTTGGGTCCCTTGGTGCGGTCCATCACCGCGAGCCTGCCGGGGCCGATGCCGCCCTGCGCCCAAAGCTCGCGCATGATGGCCAGCGGCTCCCACAGGGTAAAGACGGTGACGCGGGGGATCGGGATGTCGGTCAGCCGCTCGGCGGCGATGGCGTAGATGTTGACCGGATCGACAATGTCATAGCCGCGTTCGGCCAGTTCTGCGTCCAGATCCTCGTTCCCCGGGCGCAGCTGGAACAGGGGCTGCTGGCCCATGGCGCGCATCGCATCCTCGGCCGCGCCGATCTCGGCCCCGCTCAGCGGACCCATAGCCGAGGCGGCCGAGACGCGCTTGCCACCGCCGCGCCCCTCTCGCAGCACGAGATTGCCGCGTGTTTCGATGCGCGCGGCGGGCCATGTGGCGTCGACGACGGCGAACCAGTCCGGGGTCATCCGGCCGTGTCCCGCGCCAGACGTGTGATGGCGGCGTCGATGCGGGCGCCGTCGGTGCCGCGCACGACCACGTTTGCGCCGAAGGCGCCGTTGATCTGGAACGGGTAGCAGCCGATGGTAAGGTCGGGGAAATCCGCCGCCAGCCCGGACAGTGTCTCGGCAATGTCGCCTTCGCCCCGGTCGATGCGCAGGGTTTGCGACAACAGCGGCTGGCCGCCGGTCAGCGTTGGCAGGACGCTGGCCACCATCGCCTGGAAGACACTGGGAACGCCGGCCATCACATGCACGTTGCGGATGGTGAAACCCGGCGCGGTGCTGACCGGATTGTCGATCAGCGTGGCGCTGTCGGGGATGCGCGCCATGCGCAGGCGCGCGGCGTTCAGCTCCAGCCCGGTACGCTGGTAATGCGTTTCGAGCAGGGCGCGCGCATCGGCGCGGATGTCGATATGATCGTCAAAGGCGCGGGCGATGCAGTCGGCGGTGATGTCATCGTGGGTCGGACCGATGCCGCCGCTGGTGAACACATGGTCGAAGGTTTCGGACAAGGCCTTGACCGCGGCTTCGATGGCGGGGGCGTCGTCGCTGACGACACGCACTTCCCTGAGGTCGATGCCGTGCTTGGTCAGTTCCCCGGCAAGGAAGTACATGTTGGCGTCGCGGGTGCGGCCCGACAGGATCTCGTCCCCGATGACCAGCATGGCGGCGGTTGGGTTTGGCATGGCGCTCTCTCTCTTGATCGACCCCTGCCGCAGGTATAGGCCCGGTATCATGCGCTTTCAAACCCCTCTTGTTCCCGCCCGCCTGATCCGCCGCTACAAGCGCTTCCTAGCCGATTGCCGGCTGGAGGACGGACGCGAGGTGACGGCCCATTGCGCCAATCCCGGCGGCATGATGGGGCTGGCCGAGCCGGGCATGAAAATCTGGCTGGAACCGAACGACGACACGAGGAAGAAGTTGAAGTTCGGCTGGCGGCTGGTCGATCACGAGAATGGCCATTTCACCGGTGTCGATACCTCGGTTCCGAACCGGGCGTTGAAGATGGCACTGGAGCGCCGGGAGATACTCGCGCTGGCCGCCTATGAAACGGTGCGGTCCGAGGTGAAATACGGGCAGAACAGCCGCATCGACTTTGTGCTGAGCCAGCCGGGCCTGCCAGATGCCTATGTCGAGGTGAAAAGCGTCACGCTGTGCCGCCAGCCGGGTCTTGCCGAGTTTCCCGACAGCGTGACGGCGCGCGGGGCGAAACATCTGGCGGAACTGGCGGCGATGGCGGCGCAGGGACACCGGGCGGTGATGCTGTATCTCGTGCAGCGCACGGATTGCGACAGGTTCGCCTTGGCCGCAGATATCGACCCGGCCTATGCGCGGGCCTTTGATGCGGCCCGGTCCCGAGGCGTGGAAAAGCTGGTTTTTGCAACCCATATCTCTCCCGAAGGGGTCGAAATCGCGAATATGCTTTGACAAATCGTGACGTTGCGCCCTCTGGCACTTTCTGCACAAGCAGCGTAAAAGATGGATTGCGCTGCAACAATGGAGCCCTGTGCCGATGAAGGAACATCGTGGCCGCCTGACCCGGGATGGCATCCGCATCTATGAAACCGCTGACTTTGCCGGCATGCACGCGGCAGGGGCGGTTGCGGCCAGGATTCTTGACGACATAGCAGCGCATGTGTTTCCGGGCCAGACCACGGGCGAGATCGACCGCCTCATCACCGAAATGGTCGAAGCCGCCGGTGCGAAATCAGCGACCATCGGCTACAAGGGCTATCAGCACGCCAGCTGCATCTCGGTCAACCACGTGGTCTGCCATGGAATCCCCGGCGACAAGCGGCTGAACGATGGGGATATCCTGAACATCGACGTGACCGTGATCGTCGATGGATGGTTCGGCGACACCAGCCGGATGTACGTGGCCGGTAAGCTGCCGCGCAAGGCCGAACGGCTGATCCAGGTCACCCATGACGCGCTGTTCAAGGGGATCGAGATGGTCAAGCCGGGCAATACGTTCGGCGACATCGGCCACGCGATCCAGTCTTATGTCGAGGCGCATCGCATGTCGGTGGTGCGCGATTTCTGCGGGCACGGGCTGGGCCAGGTGTTTCATGCACCGCCCAATGTGCTGCACTATGGCCGCCCCGGAACAGGTCCGGTGCTGGAGGAAGGCATGTTCTTCACCATCGAGCCGATGGTGAACCTTGGCCGCCCCGAGACCAAGACGCTGGCTGATGAATGGACAGCCGTTACCCGCGACAAGTCGCTGTCGGCGCAGTTCGAACATTCGGTCGGGGTAACGGCGGACGGTGTCGACATCTTTACCCTGTCACCGGGCGGCAAGTTCCACCCGACCTACGATCCATCCTGAGCAGCCTGGTCACGCCACAGGGCAAGCAGCAGCGTTTCCCGTCCCCAGGGGGTGACGGCGTCGCCGATGAAAACGGGGGCGCGTCGCGGTTCGGGATCAGGCGCGGTCGTGGACTGTGGGGCTGACCGGGTCGAGACAAGCGGTATTCGCAGGACCTGTTCCATGCGGGCAGCTTATCACACGAGGGTCAAACTCTCCACATCAGCGAAATATGGGTGTCGCCATATTTGCGCGCATCATGCAGGGTGAAGCCTTCGGGCGCGGCCATGGGCGCGCTTTCCTCCCACACGATCAAGGCGTTTTCGGCGATCCAGCCGCCGGCCAGCGCCGCGGCCAAGGCGCGCGCGCCCAATCCCTTGCCATAGGGTGGATCGAGAAAGATCAGATTGCAGGGCAAGCCGGGATTCGGGCCAATCCGGGTCGCATCGCGACGGATCAGCGTGGTCTGGCCCGCGCTGCGGGTCAGGTCGATGTTCCTAGCGATCAGCCCCTGCGCCACCCTTCCGTCATCGACAAAGGTGACATGGGCCGCGCCGCGCGACAACGCCTCGAGCCCCAGCGCACCGGTGCCGGCAAAGAGATCGAGCACCTGCGCGCCCTCGATCACGTCGAGATGCGTCAGCACGCTGAACAGGCTTTCGCGCACGCGGTCGGTGGTGGGGCGCAGATGCGCGCCCGCATCGCCCTTTCCGACCGAGGCCAGCGCCCGGCCCCGGAAACTGCCCGCGATGATCCTCACGCCTTGAGCAGCGGTTTCAGGTCCGCCGAAGGATCAGCCACGATGGCCGGATCCGCACTCTTGCCACTTTCGATCAACCGCTTGCCCACCATATAGGCGCGAGGGTCGTTCATGGCGTCGACGGCCACCAACCGATCGCCGATGTAATACCAGAACGAGACGGTCTGCCCCTCGCCCTGCCGGGTCACGACCCGGTCGTAGCCGGTGTTCAGCCCGGCGATCTGCAGCTTGACGTCATACTGGTCGGACCAGAACCAGGGCTGCGCGACATAATCCTTGCCCGCGCCCAGCATGTTCTGCGCCACGATCTCGGCCTGGTCGATGGCGTTGGGCACGCTTTCCAGCCGGATGCGGCTGCCCCTGTAGGGAAAGGAGGCACAATCGCCCGCGGCCCAGATCGAATGGTCCGAGGTGCGGCCCTGCGCATCGGTTCTGATGCCATTTTCAAGGGCCAACCCCGCCGCCTCGGCCAGGGCGGTGGCGGGTGCGATGCCGACGCCAACGACGACGAAATCCACCGGCAGTTCGCTGCCGTCGGTCAGTACCGCGCCGGTGACGCGGCCCTCGGTGCCGGTGAGCCGGGTCAGGCCTACGCCTTCGCGGATATCGACACCGTGACCGGCATGAAGCGCACGGAAATAGGTGCTGGTTTCGGGGGCGGCGACCCGCTGCAGGATGCGGTCGGCCATTTCGACCAGCGTTACCTTGACACCGCGCTTGGCGCAGACTGCGGCGGCCTCAAGACCAATGTAACCACCTCCCACGATCAGGGCGCGGGTGCCCACGGTCACTGCGGGGGCCATCGAGTCGATATCGGCCAGATCGCGCACCACATGCACACCGGCCAGATCGCCGCCGATGGCGGCAGGCAGGCGGCGCGGCTCGGACCCGGTGGTCAGGGCCAGCTGGTCATAGGCGATGACTTCGTCGCCAAGGGAAACGGTCTTGCCCACCGGGTCGATCGCGGTAACGCGCGCGCCCAAACGCAAGGTGATGTTCTGTTCGGCATAGAAAGTCTCTGGACGCAGGAACAGGCGTTCTTTCTCCATCTCGCCCAGCAGATAGGCCTTGCTGAGCGGCGGGCGCTGATAGGGGGGCACCGGTTCGGCACCGATCAAGGTGATTTTTCCTTCGAACCCGTCCTTGCGCAGCCGCGCCACCAGAGACGCCCCGGCCTGCCCGGCGCCAATCACAACAAAATGGCTCATGTTCCTCCCGCCCTTCGATTTCCCGTGGCCTTGTGCATTCCGTCAGCTATATGCCGTAGGGACTGCTTCCGCAAATCCAACAACGAGGTTCAAAGCGATGATTTCAGTCGGTGACACGCTGCCCGATGCCGAGTTCATGATCTTCAGCGACAAGGGGCCCGAGACAGTTGATCTCGGCGCCAAACTCAAGGGGCGCAAGGTCGTGATGTTCGGCCTGCCGGGGGCATTTACCCGTGGGTGCTCGATGACCCATCTGCCCAGCTTCATCCGCACCCGCGCGGCGATGGCCGAAAAAGGCGTGGACGAGGTGATCTGCATTTCCGTGAACGACCCGTTCGTGATGACGGCCTGGGGCCAGCAGAGCGGCGCCACCGAGGCCGGGATCACCATGCTGGCGGATCCGACCGCTGCGTTCACCAAGGCTATCGGGCTTGCGTTCGATGCTCCGGTGGTGGGGCTTTACGATCGCTGCCAGCGCTTCGCCCTCCTGGCCGAGGACGGGGTGGTGAAGGTGCTCAACCTCGAAAAGGAAGCCGGCGCCTGCAAGCTGACCGTGGGTGAAGAGCTGCTGGAGCAGATCTGAACAGCGGCCGGGCGGACAGCCGCCCGGCAAACCTTGCTACCGCAGACTGTCCATTTTGCGGGCAAGTTTCGCATCGAGCGCGCTGAGGCCGCCGACGTCGTGTGTGGTGAGCACTACATCGACCTTGCCATAGACGTTGCACCATTCCGGATGGTGGTTCCATTTCTCGGCCCAGATCGCCACACGCATCATCCAGCCGATGGCATCGACGAAATTGTCGAAATGAAACGTCTTGGTGATCGCGTCCCGGCCCTGGGCCATGGACCAGCCATTGGACAAAAGCGGGTCCAGCAGCGGCCCGCGGGTTCCCTCGGACAAACGTTCGGTCATTGCTGTTCCTCCACTTGCATCTTTCTGAACGGACCGTAATCCGTCAGTATCTCGATTTCCTCGTCGACTGCCGCACCTTCGGCTTCGAGATAACGGGCGACCGCATTGGCAAAGCCCGGATCGCCGACCCAGTGCAGGCTATGGGTGCGGGTCGGCAGGTATCCGCGCGCCAGCTTGTGTTCGCCCTGTGCTCCGGCCTCGACTCGGGTCAGGCCATGCGCGATGGCCCAATCGATGGCCTGATAATAGCACAGTTCGAAATGTAGGCATGGGTGATGTTCGGTGCAGCCCCAGTATCGGCCAAACAGCGTTTCCCGTCCGACGAAGTTGAGCGCGCCGGCAACTGCTTGGCCGTCACGCTCGGCCAGTATCAGCACAATGTCATCGGCCATGGTTTCGTGCACAAGGTCGAAAAACCCTCGAGTCAGGTAGGGCGAGCCCCATTTGCGCGCGCCGGTATCCTGGTAGAAACGCCAGAAGGCATCCCAGTGTTCGGGTTTCAGCGCGCTGCCGGTCAATGATCGGATATGGCCGCCGAATCCCTGCGCCTGGGCGCGCTCCCTGCGGATCGTCTTGCGTTTGCGCGACGAGAGCGCGGCAAGGAAGCCGTTGAAATCGGAATAGCCGTCGTTGAGCCAGTGAAACTGCTGGGTGACGCGGTGCATCAGCCCCATCTGGCGGCCGGCCTCTGCCTCGGACGCTGTACAGAAAGTAATATGAAGGCTGGAGATGGTGTTGCCGGACGCCAGTTGCACCGCCCCCTGCACCAGCGCAGACTGGCCGATCTCCTCATAGCCGGGCCGGACCAGCAGGCGGCGCCCGGTCGCGGGGGTAAAGGGCACGGCGATCTGAAGCTTGGGGTAGTAATGGCCGCCTGCCCGCTCATAGGCATGGGCCCAACTGTGGTCGAAGATGTATTCGCCCTGGCTGTGGGATTTGACGTACATCGGCGCGGCGCCGATCATCATGCCGTCCAGATGGGCGGTCAGGTATTGCGGTTGCCAGCCGGTTCCGCGTCCGACCGAGCCGCTGTCTTCCAGCGCCCTGAGAAATCGATACGTGGTGAACGGGTCAAGCGGGCGCCCCCCATTCGCGGTTTCGGGGCAGGCGCAGGCGTCCCACTCCGCCGCTGCGATGTCGCCCAGCGACCGCAGCACCCGTACCTCGATCTGTGCCTGATCCATGCGCCGGCTCCCTTCCTCCCTCAATCTGTGGTCAGGGCGGGCAGGATCAAGCCGGGTACCCTTCGAAGGTTATGTTGTCGGCGACGGTCCTTGCCTCGGCCTCTTGCCGGGCCGAGCGGACCGTCCAGCACAGAATCGGAACGCCGCGCGCCTTGAGTTCCGCAACCCGGGGGCGGCCGAGGTCTTCGACCTCGTGGCTGATGAAGGCGCTGGCGGTGCGATCGAAATCGGGAATGCCGCGCAGGCGGTCGCAGGTTGCCACGGACAGCGGCCAGTCCTCGGGGTCATAGGCGCTGGTGACAAGGCCGCGCGGCAGTTCAGGCGCAAGCCGGGCCATCGCGGCGATGCTATGGGGGTTGAAAGACATGACGGCCACAGGCCCCTGGTACCCGGAGAGGGCGTCAGCAGCCGCCTGTTCCAGCGGGCCAACATCTGGCCCCATGCCGCCATCCTGATCCTTGAGTTCGATCAGCAGCGCCACGCGGCCGGCCACCAGATCAAGGATTTCGGAAAGGGTCGGAATACCCTCGCCGTCACCATTCAGCAGGGCCATGCCCGCCGCCTCGGCGGCGCTGATCTTGCGTATCGCGCCGGGATGACCCGTCAGCCGGCGCAAGTCGTAGTCGTGGAACACCATTGCCTGCCCGTCGGCAGTCAGTTGCAGGTCGATCTCGATCCCGTAGCCTGCTTCGATCGCCGCGCGGATTGCCGCGCGGCTGTTTTCGGGCCGGCCGAGGGCGGTATCGTGAAAACCACGGTGCGCGATCGGTGCGTCCAGAAATGCGGCGGGCAGGGCTGGTGTCATTTGACTTCGAAAATGCCTTCGATCTCGACCGCGACTCCCAGCGGCAGGGCTGCGGCGCTGACTGCCGAACGCGAATGCCGCCCGGCATCACCCAGTACCTCGACCAGGAAGTCGGAGGCGCCGTTGATGACCTGCGGCTGGTTGGTGAAATCGGCGGTGGAGTTGACGAATCCGGTCAGCTTGACGACGCGGACCAGCTGATCGAAATCTCCGCCGCAGGCTGCCTTGACTTGTGCCAGCAGGTTGATCGCGCAGCGCCGTGCTGCGGCGGCCCCGCCGGCGACATCCATATCGTCACCCAGCTTGCCGATGATCAGCCCGTTTTCGTCGTTCGAGATCTGGCCCGAGACATAGACGATGTTGCCCACCTTGACGAAGGGTACATAGTTGGCTGCCGGGGCCGGTGCATTGGGCAGGGTCACGCCCAGACTGGCCAGTTTATCCTCGATCCCCATGGTGCGGATCCTCCTTTTGGCTTTTGATCGCGCGGACGCTAGCGGGGAACGTCCGCGCCGAAAAGGGCCAAAGTTCAGGTTTCCCGGAACGCCTTGGTGAAATAATCGGCCAGCGGCTTGACCAGATAATAGATTGGCGACTGGTCTGCGGTCCGGATGAACGCCTCGACCGGCATGCCGGGTATCAGCACCGCCCCCTCGGGCAGCTTGTCTGTCTCGCCCTCTTTCAACTCGATTTCAGCGCGGTAGTATGACATCTGGCTTGCGTCGTCGATAAAGGCGTCGGCGGACACCTGTGTCACCGTGCCGACCAGTTCGGGCGTCTGTCGCTGGTCCAGCGCCGAGAACCGCAACATGACTGGCTGGCCAACGTGGATCTGGTCGATGTGGATGGTTTCGACCCGTGCTGCGATGACAAGCGGCCGGTCTTGCGGAACAAGGAACAGAACCGGATCCGCGGGCCGGATAACGGATCGCGGTGTGTGCACCTGCAGACCATAAACGATCCCTGAAACCGGCGCCTTGATGTCCAGGCGCGAAAGTTGTTCCTGCAAGGATCGGCGTTGTTCGGCCAGTTCGAGTTCGCGGTACTGCAGGTCGCGCAGGCGGGTGATTGCCTCTTCGCGCTGACGGGTGCCGAGCTTCAGGATCTCGATGTCGATCTCGGTGATACGCCCCTCTTGCTGGGCTTTCGCCGCGATCAACTCGCCCAGCGAGCCTTCGAGATCGGCCTTTGTGCGTTCCAGGCTCAGCACGCGCGTAGCTTGTGCAAGGCCCTTGTCGAGCAGGGATTTCTGGTTCACCAATTCGGCTTCGATCAGCTTCAACTGCGCTTCGCGCGAGCGTTGTTGTGCCTCGACGCCCTCGATCTGGTTCCCGATCTGGCCGCGGCGTTTTTCCAGTTGTTCGGTTTCCTTGGCAATCGATTCCTGCCGCGCCTTGAAAAGGCGCACCTGCCCGTCGATCAGTTCCGCGACCTCCGGACGGTTGGCGGCGGCTTCGAGCAACTCGCTATCAAAGGAGATTGTGTCGGTTCCGTCACGCTCGGCCTCCAGCCGACCGCGGCGGGCGATCAGTTCGAAAAGCTGGCCTTCGACGATCAACAGTTGCGAGTTGAGCAATTTGCTGTCGAGCCTGATCAGGGTCTGACCCTCGGGGACCGTGTCGCCTTCGTCGACCAGGATTTCGGCAACAACGCCGCCGTCGAGATGCTGCACAACCTGACGATTGCGATCTACCTCGATCCTGCCGCTGGCGACGACCGCGCCGGCGATCTGGCTCATCACAGCCCAGGTTCCAAATCCGCCGACCAGGATCAGCAGGCCGATAATGCCGACAATGATAGGTTTTCGGGCGGAAAAACGGTCTTCGCTCATCGGACACCTCCCATTGAACGGGCTTTCTGAAGCGTCTGGTGGTTGGCGACCCGTTCCTTCAGCACCTGTTCCTTGGGTCCGAAGGCGACTGCCTGGCCATGATCCAGTACCAGCAGCAGGTCGCATTCGGTAATGGCGGCGGGCCGGTGCGCCATGATCAGCACCGATTTGCCGGCTTCCTTGAGCGACTTGATCGCCTTGTTCAGCGCCAGGGATCCTTCGTTGTCGAGGTTCGAGTTCGGTTCATCGAGAATGACGATCACCGGATCGTCGTAGAGAGCCCGAGCCAAGGCCACACGTTGCATCTGCCCGCCTGAAAGCCTTCCGCCCCCCGAGGATATCCGGGTGTCGTAGCCGTCGGGCAGTTGCACGATCATGTCATGGACAGCAGCCATCTTGGCCGCCGCGACGACCTTCTGAGGATCGGGCTGACCCGACAGGCGTGCGATGTTTTCGGCGATCGTGCCTTCGAACAACTGGACACGCTGCGGGAGGTATCCGATGTGCTGGCCAAGGACGTCCGGTTCGTATTGGTCGAGCGCAGCGCCATCCAGACGCACCGTTCCACCCGCCGGGCGCCACAGACCGGTCAGGGCCCGCGCCAACGTCGATTTCCCGGCACCCGATGGCCCGATCACGCCGACCGCCTGTCCGGGCTGAACGACAAAATTGACGGACTTGAGTTGCGCCCGCGTATCGCCGGGTGGCACCACGGTCAACGCCTGGACCTCGAGCTTGGCCTTTGGCTTGGGCAAGGGCATCCGCTGCTGTTCAGGGGGGACCTTCTCCAGCAGTTCTGAAAGGTTGGACCATCCCTTGAGCGCGCGCTGTGCGACCTGCCATTGGTTCACGATCATTTCGACCGGGGCCAGCGCACGGCCCAACAGGATCGAGGCGGCAATCATCGCACCGGGAGTCAATTCTCCCAAAAGGACCAGATAGGCACCCAGCCCCAACATTGCCGACTGCAGAAACAGCCGCAGTGTCTTTGTCATGGTCGAGAAACTGCCAACGACGTCGCTCGCGCTCAGGCCACCGACAAGAGACATCTCGCGTGCGGTGTTCCAGCGCGTAAAGGCTGCACCGCGCATTCCCATGGACTGGATCGTTTCGGCTTCGTTGCGAATCTCGTCGCCCATCAGCGACGCCCTGTTGGCGGCGATGGCCGCATGCAGGGCAGGCTTGCGGGAAAAGATCTGGTTGAACACGGTGATGACGATCAGCACGCCACCGCCTGCCACTGCCAATATCCCCAGCCAAGGGTGGAATATTGCTATGCCGACCAGAAAAAGAGGCGTCCACGGCAAGTCGAATATTGCCATCGTCACCGGAGAGGAGATGAACCGCTGAACTGACTCGAGATCGGACAGACCCGTCTGCGCAACAGGATCCTGTGCAACTGCCGAGCGGCGCACCATCGCATTGAAGACACGGTGATCCAGCTCTGCCTGGAAGCGCGCGCCGGCGCGGGCCATGACGCGGCCACGGGTATAATCCAGAATGCCCATGATGCCGTACAGGAACACAACCAGCAAAGACAGGGCGACCAGCGTCTGTTCCGAGCGGCTGCCGAGCACACGGTCATACACCTGCAACATGTACAACGGGCCGGTCAGCATCAGCATGTTGGCGAAAAAACTGAACAGGCCAACGAACCAGAAAAGAGAACGGTTTTTACGGCGCGCCGCGCGGAGTTCTTCGACTCCGTGCAAGTGTGATTTTGGCATCATTTCAACAACGTCTCAAATTCGGCTCACGATTAACACAGCTTCCTTTACGATGCTTGCGCGTCAAGTTAAATGCGTCGCTGTTTCAAATCAGAAGAAGATAGCCTATGTGTTTTCTACGTACCGCGCCAATTCTGTATCCGGGTGTACGATTTGAGCGCCTCGACCGTGAAAGACCGTTTCGGCAATCCTGAGATGATGATGACCCTGTTTCCCCAAAAGTTGCTGAACCGTTTTCGTGTGCCGGCTTTCGTCGTGCTTGCTGCCTGCGCGGGGCCATCACCCGACGCGGACGGGGGCGGCCGGATCTATGACCCCTACGAGAACACCAATCGCGCCATTCACACCTTCAACCGGGGATTGGACAAGGCATTTTTCCGACCGGCCGCCAAGGGGTATGTCGCGGTCATCCCCAGACCGATGGTGAATTCCTTCAACATGTTCGCCGAGAACCTTTCCCTGCCCGGGCAAATGGTTGACTACCTTTTGCAAGGCAAACCGAAGGAAGCGTGTACGACGCTTTTTCGCTTCGTCGTGAACTCGACCGTGGGATTTGCCGGCCTTGCCGATCCGGCCAGCGATTTCGAGATACCACGTGCCGATACGGATTTCGGCGTGACCCTGCATGTCTGGGGCTTTGCCGAAGGTCCCTATCTTGAACTGCCGTTCTACGGCCCTTCGACCGCGCGGGACGCGGTGGGTGTCGTGGTCAACCTGTTCACCAATCCGATCGACTTTGCGCCGACCCGGCCGATCAACAATCTCGGTCTTTATGCCGAGATCGTCCGCCGGCTGGGTGATCGCGGTCTCTATTCCGACACGGTCGATTCGATTCTCTACGGCAGTTCGGACAGTTACGCCCAGTTGCGGCTGATCTATCTGCAAAACCGCCGGTTCGAACTGGCAACCGACAACGAAGACGCCTATCTGGGACTGTACAGCGACCCCTATTCCGATACCGGAACCCCCGTCGCGACAGATGCGACAGATCCGTATGAGGACCCCTATGCCGAGTAAGTTATTTTCGCGCCGCAGCTTTGCCACCACGCTGGCAGCCGGTCTGACCGCCCTGTCCCTGCCGGTGCCGGCCTTTGCCCTGACCGAGGCAGGCGCTGCATCTCTGGTCAACGAGGTTGTGACCGAGATCAACAGGGTGATCGCCTCGGGCAAGTCCGAAAGTGCGATGATCAAGGATTTCGAACGGATATTTGTCCGTTATGGCGATGTTCCGATCATGGCACGTTATGCGCTTGGGCCCGATGCGCGCTCGGCTTCGTCGGCACAGCTGAGGAACTTCACCAATGCGTTCCAGGGATATATCTCGCGCAAGTACGGCAAACGCTTCCGTGAATTCATCGGCGGTACCGTAACGGTACAGGCAGCTCGGAAGATCAAGGCCGGCTATGAAGTACGCACAAAGGTCAAGTTGCAGGGGCAGGCGCCTTTCGACGTGACATTCCTGGTGTCCGACAAGTCCGGCAAGGACAAGTTCTTCAACATGTTCATCGAAGGGGTGAACCTGCTGCTGACGGAACGCACCGAGATCGGCTCGATGCTGGATCGCCGCAGGGGCGATATCGACGCGGTGATACGCGATCTGGCTTCGGCTGGGTAATCATTCGCGTGACCGCCCGTTTCCGGGCGGTCAGTTTCCGAAGAGATCCTTCAGCAGCTTGTCGACCGCCTGTCCCAGGCCACCTAGCGGCTGGGCCGGTTTGGGTTTTGCTATCACGCTCGGCTGGCGCGGCGCCTGCATGGGCAGCGGTTTCGGGGACAAGCCTTCGTGAACCCGAATCATGGTCTCGTGCCATATCTCGGCCGGAAGGCCGCCGCCGGTGACACCGCTGAGCGGGGTATTGTCATCATAACCCATCCAGACACCCGCCACGTAATCGGCCGTAAATCCGATGAACCATGCATCGCGCGCAGCCTGCGTGGTGCCGGTCTTGCCCGCGGCTTGCCATCCGGGCAGCGCCGCGCGGCGGCCGGACCCTTCGGAGATCACCTTTTCCATCATCCAGATCAGCTGACCGGCGGCCTCGGCATTGATCACGCGCTCCCCTATGCCGGTGCCGGTTGCCATCAGCACCTCGTTCTCGCCCTGTAGGCGCAGCTCGGTCAGTCCGTAGGGTTCAACCGAGGATCCACCGTTCAGGATGCCCGCATAGGCTCCGGTCATCTCCAGAAGCGAGCTTTCGGACGCACCGAG
Organism: Ruegeria marina; assembly: GCF_900101475.1. Classification (GTDB taxonomy): domain Bacteria; phylum Pseudomonadota; class Alphaproteobacteria; order Rhodobacterales; family Rhodobacteraceae; genus Ruegeria_B; species Ruegeria_B marina. Next base: position 190,798 of record NZ_FMZV01000009.1, read on the forward strand.
CGCCAGTGCCGGGCCGGCGGCAAGGTCGCTTTCGATGCCGAAGTCACTGGCCACCCGGCGCACGTTGTCGAGGCCCATCGCCTCGGCCACCTTCACAGCCGGCACGTTAAGCGAATCCTTGAGCGCATGCGCCAGTGTGACCCGGCCGTAATACTTGTTGGTGTAGTTCTTGGGGCACCACTGCCCCGATCCGGGGATATTGATGCAATAGGGTTCGTCGACCACCGTATCGAGCGGTGAATGCCCCATTTCCAGCGCGGTGGCATAAACAAAGGGTTTGAAGGATGATCCGGTCTGGCGCGCGGCCTGTGTTGCCCGGTTGAAGGCTCCGGTCACACGGGTGTCGCGGCCACCGACCATGGCGCGTACCGCGCCATCGGCTGACATGACCACGATTGCGGCCTGTGCCTTGGACCCGTCGCGCACCTTTTCCTGAAAGATGAAACGCATCGCTTCCTCGGCCGAAGTCTGAATTCGCTGGTCGAGCGTGGTCTTGATGATCACGTCTTCGGTGGTGTTGCCACCGAAATAATCGGGCAATTCGCTCATCACCCAGTCAGCGAAGTAACCGCCCGCCTGAGCTGCAGCGGCTTCGGACAGTCGCGCGGGATTGGCGCGGGCGGTCCGGGCCTGCTCGGCGGTCAGATAGCCCTGTTCCTCCATCAGGCCCAGCACGACCTGCGCACGTTCCTGCGAGCGTTTCAAGCTGTTGGTTGGGGCATAGCGGGTGGGCGCGACCAGAAGGCCGGCCAGCATCGCCGCTTCGGACGGGTTCACCTGGGCAGCCGATTTGCCGAAATACCGCTGGCTGGCGGCCTCGAAACCACGCGCTCCCGCTCCCAGGAAGGCGCGGTTGAGATAGATGTCGAGGATTTCCTCCTTGCTGTACTTTGCCTCCATCGCCATCGCATAGACGGCTTCCTTGATTTTGCGCCACAACGATCCCTGTCGGCAGTCGGATTCGTATTCTGCCTCGGATTTCCAGACCTCCGGGTCGTAAGGCACGCCAAGGCACAACAACTTGGCCGTCTGCTGGGTGATGGTCGAGCCGCCATGGCCGGACAGCGGGCCGCGCCCCTCGCGCAGGTTGATGCGCACCGCGCTGGCCACGCCGCGCGGGCTGATGCCGAAATGGTAGTAGAAACGCTTGTCCTCGGTGGCAACCACCGCGTTCTTGAGGTGCGGCGAAACGGTATCCGTGGTGATCACGCCACCGAACTGGTCGCCGCGCCAGGCGAAAACCTTTCCATCGCGGTCCATCAGCGTGACCGATCCGCGCGCGCGACCGTCGAGCAGCGCGGTTACCTCGGGCAGGGTGGAATAGATCAGGGCGACCGCCAGTCCGACCAGAAGCAGCACGATCATTCCGGTGCGCCAGATCAAGCCCCAGATCAGACCGAAGAGCCAGCCGAAGAAACGGGTGATGAAATTGCCGCCCGAGCGCCGGGGCGGTTTCGCCCTGCGTTTCGAGGCGGGTTTCTTCGCCGCCGGTTTCGATTTGGAAGACGCCGTGGACCCGCCCTTGGTTGCGTATCGCTTTTCCGCGACCAAAGTTGATTTTCGGCGTTTGGAATCCGTCATGCCAGATCTGCCCAATGTTTCTTTTGGCTGCACAATAACGTCTCCGGCCGACCATGTAGAGGTGCGATTTTCGACCGGCTTCCCTTCGAAAAGTGATTAATTATCGGGCACAATGGATTTTTTGTGCAAAATTTGTGCACTCACCTTGGTGTGCTGGCCTAAAATTCGCGCAAAACCCTTCGCTGAGAAGGTGATCCCGGTTTTTCTGCGGATGCAAAATGCCGGGTCGACCGGCGGAACGAAGGGGAAAGACGTGAAACTGATCATTGCAACGATCAAGCCGTTCAAGCTGGAGGAAGTCAGGCAGGCCCTGACCGATGCCGGCGTACGCGGCATGATGGTGACCGAGATCAAGGGGTTCGGCGCCCAGTCCGGTCACACCGAAATCTATCGCGGCGCGGAATACACGGTGAATTTTGTGCCCAAGATCAAGCTCGAACTGGTCGTTTCAGATCAGGTTGTCGACCAGATCGTCGAAACCATCGCCGCCACCGCGCGGACCGGCAAGATCGGCGACGGCAAGATTTTCGTCCTCGACGTGGCGCAGGCCCTGCGCGTGCGTACCGGGGAATCCGATGAGGACGCGCTGTGATCGGCGCATCAGACATGTTCAAGGAAACCAAGGCTATGACGCTTATCAAGACACTTCTTCCAGCTGCTGCGCTGATTGCGCTGCCGTCGCTGGGACTGGCCCAGGAGGCCGATGTAACGCCGCCGAACGAAGAGATCGGCTATATCTTCACCACGTTCATGTTCCTCGTCACCGGGTTTCTGGTGATGTGGATGGCAGCCGGTTTCACCATGCTCGAGGCCGGGCTGGTGCGGCAGAAGAACGTGACAATGCAGCTCACCAAGAACATCGCGCTCTTCTCGATCGCGGCGCTGATGTATTACGCCATTGGTTACAACCTGATGTATCCCGGCGACGGCTGGAGCATCGACGGGGTGCTGGGCGCCTTCTCGATGGCCGCGATGGAGCCGGTCGGCCTGGCCGAGACCGAAACCGATCTGACCTATGCCTCGGTGGGCTCGGACTTCTTCTTTCAGTTGATGTTCTGCGCCACCACCGCCTCGATCGTGTCGGGCACGCTGGCCGAACGGATCAAGCTGTGGCCCTTCCTCATCTTCGTCGTCGTTCTGACCGGCCTGATCTACCCGATCCAGGCGTCGTGGAAATGGGGCGGCGGATTCCTTGATGCAGCAGGGTTCCTAGATTTCGCAGGCTCGACCGTGGTTCACTCGGTCGGTGGCTGGGCGGCCTTGGCTGGCGCGCTGATCCTTGGCCCGCGCATCGGCAAGTACAAGGATGGCCGCGTGATCCCGATCATGGGTTCGAACCTGCCGCTGGCAACGCTGGGCACGTTCATCCTGTGGCTGGGCTGGTTCGGTTTCAACGGCGGCTCGCAGCTCTACATGGATACGGCCGGAAACGTCGCTGACATCAGCCGCATCTTCGCCAACACCAATACCGCGGCCGCGGGTGGCGCCATTGCGGCCCTGATCCTGACCCAGCTGATGTACAAGAAGGTCGACCTGACCATGGTCCTGAACGGCGCGCTGGCAGGTCTGGTTTCGATCACCGCCGAGCCTCTGACCCCGAGTCTGGGTGCCGCCACTTTGATCGGTGCCGTGGGCGGTGTGATCGTCGTCTTTGCCGTGCCCTTCCTCGACCGAGTCAAGATCGACGACGTGGTGGGCGCGATTCCGGTTCACCTGATGGCGGGTATCTGGGGCACGATCGCCGTGGTCCTGACCAATGGCGATGCAAGCCTGGGCACCCAGCTCTATTCCATCTTGGTGGTCGGTGCCTTCACCTTTGTCGTGTCGGGGGTTATCTGGTTCGTGCTCAAGACGGTCATGGGCATCCGTGTCTCGTCCGAAGACGAGATCAACGGGCTCGACATGGCCGAACTGGGGATGGAAGCCTATCCCGAATTCTCGAAATCCTGATCTTCCTTCCTCACCTGGTGTGAGACCTTGCCCGGGCCACATGGCCCGGGCTTTTTAAATACCGCGCCGTGCAATCCGCTTGCCGCGCCCAACCGTTCAACGGACGGTTCAGGTCCGTACAATCAGTCGCGCAGGACGTGCCCGATCCGGTTCCAACAGCGCGTCGCTCGCGATATCGGGTTTCCTGCTGAACATGGACGATGGTGCCGCTCATCCGCCTGCGTCACATGGACGTGCGGCATGGTTCATCAGGCTCAATGTGTTCAGCCGTCACGAAGGTCGCGAACGGCATGCGGGCGGTCGATCAATATGCCTGGGGCGGAGTCATTCGTGCACGCGGAATGTTCATGAACGGGCCTTCGACGACGCGCGTCCTTGCATTCCGTTTCTGCCAGACGCCTTCCTGCTCGACATAGATCTCGGCCCACAAGCCCTTTTTGCGGCTCTTGCCCCATGGCGCCTTGAGATCGGCCAATGCAATGTTGCGCTTGAACGTGGGTGACCAGGCGGCTGATCGCACATGGCCCGCAAAGGACTTGCCGGCATAGACATATGCATTTCCGGCAGGTGCATCCCCTTCGATATCGAGCCGGACCAGGTTGTATCGCGGCCCTTTGGCGGCATGTTCCAGCAGGGCACGACGCCCGTTGAAATGACCGGTCGAAAGGTCGACCATCCAACCGAACCCCAGCTCGAAGGGCGTGCGGCCCCGGTGCAGGCGCGAGACCTTGTGGCTTGGCTGGAAATCGCGCCCGGGGGCCAGAAATCCGGCCTCGATCCGGGCGATATCCAGCGCCTCGTATCCGATCGGGATCAGGCCCCATCGCTGACCGGCCTCCCGAAGGCGGTGCCAGAGCGGCGGGGCGTGGTCCGGAAAGGTCACGATTTCATAGCCCAGATCGCCGGTATAACCCGTTCGGGAAATCCATAGTCCCGGTTCGACCTGCCGGAGATCGAAAGGCTTCATGTCTTCAATGGATGCGAACCCCGCGTCCTTGAGGACGGAAAATGCGCAGGGGCCCTGGACGGCCAGCCCGCATAAGGCCGACTGCCAGTCTTGAACGGTGACATCGAAACCCCATGCGATCTCGCAAAGCCATTTGTACGTCCGTTCCTGACAAAACAGCACATACTCATCCTCGGCGAAACGGAACGCGGTACCGTCGTCTATCACCATACCGTCTTCGTCGCACCACATGACGTAGGCAACCCGGCCGGCGCGAACCTTCTTCATGTCGCGCACGACAAGGCGGTCCATGACCCGCAGGGCATCGGGGCCATTTATCCGGTATTTGCACATCGGAGAAATGTCGAAGACCGTCGCCTGATTCCGGATGGCAAAATACTCCAGGTCCACGTTGCGAAAGCTGGTCGCCGACTTGTATCCGGCCCAGCTGTACCAGGCCTGGCTTTCGCTCAGCGGTTCCAGCATCGGCTGGAACGGCGTGTCGATCATCCCGATCTTTACGGAGACCAGAGTGTCGGGGGTATTGGGTCGGGTCATGCGCAAGCTCCGTCCTTGAGCAGCTGCAGCGCGGCATTCCGGCCCGGCAGTCCGGTCACATCGCCACCTGGATGCGTCGCCGCCCCGCAGAGGTAGAGGCCCCGGACGGCAAACCTGTAATGCGCAAGACCGCTGGCGGGTCGCGTGGTCAGCATCTGGTCGGTGCTCCATTCCCCGTGATGCCAATGGCCGCCGGGCGCACCGGTTTCCGCCTCGATGCGGGCCGGGGACAGTACTTCGCTGGCAACAACCAGTTGTCGCAGGCCGGGTGCATAGGCATCAAGCGTGGCCAAGGTGATATCCAGTAACCGCGCGTGCGCCGCGTCAGTCCAGCCGCCTTCGAGATCATGCGGGGCATAGTGGAACAGGATCGACATGCCGTGGCGGTCGGGCTGTGTCGTGCCGGGTTCGATCTGGCCGGGCATCACGATTTCAAGAACTGGCGCCTCGGACATCTCGCCGTATTTCGCAGGGTTGAATGCATGTTCCACATAGGTCGATCCGGGCGCGATCACGATCCGCGCCCCCAGCAGGTCGCTGGGTAATCCTGAAAACGTCGGAACACCGCCGAGAACGAGGTTGATCTTGGCCGCCGTGCCCTTGGTGCGGATATTGCGCAGCCGTGTGACGGTTTCGGCGTCGAAATGCTCGACCCCGGCGAGTTTCAGGCTCTGCAAGGCGCCAATCGAGGACAGAACCGTTCTGGCGCGCAGTTCCGATCCGTCATCCAGCAGGACGCCAACGGCGCGATCTTCCGCGACGAAGATACGGGCTACTCCCGCCCCTGAACGAATCTCGGCGGCTTGTGATTGCGCGGCTTCTGCCAGGGCTTCAGTCAGCTTGCCGATGCCGCCCATGACATGAGCCGGGCCGGATCCGCTCATCCTGTACATCAGCGACAGAACGCTGCCAGGGGATCGAGGGCCGGACCACGAGCCCTTTACCGCGTCTGCGGCCATCGCGCCCGCGATCGGACCGTCCGACAATTCGTCGAGCGTGTAGTCGTGGACGTTCGACAAGAGTATCCGCAGAAATTCACGCATGTTGCGCCGACCGAGCAGTTTCAGCTTCAGCCCGATACGGGCCGCGGCCATCAATTCGGAGAACTTGTCGAGCTTGCGGCCGCCGAACGAAACGCCGGGAGCCGATCGTTCCGCCAATGGTGCGAGCAACGCGGAAAACCGTTTCAGGTCGTCGTATCGTGCGGCATAGGCGGTGGCCTCGGGATGCGGTGTGCCATCGACGCGGGTGGCGCGGTTTCCATCCAGGACAACATGGTTCCCATCCGGCGACAGGGAAACCGTCTTGAGAGGCTTCAGATTCACGTTGGACAGGCCGAGTTCGGATAGAACGCGGGGGTTGAGGTTGTACACCAGATGGGCCATGCGCGGCATCTCGACACCGTCGAGCGTTCCGGACAGGGCCATGCCACCCGGTTTGGCGTTCTTTTCAACCACGCAGACCCGAGCGCCTTTGCGGGCCAGGGTCGCCGCTGCCGTCAGGCCGTTATGTCCGGCGCCGATCACGATCGCATCATAGGTCATGCTCATTCCTCCCAGCGGCTGGCCAGTTTCGGCATCCTGCGCCCCAATCCCTTGCGTCGCAGGATCTCGCGTGCCGCATTCGCACCCGGCGCGGCCATGACGCCGCCGCCGGGATGGCTTGAGGAGCCAACGATATAGAGTCCGTCCACCGGGGTGTCGTACTGTGCGTAACCCGGCACGGGGCGGTTGAAGAGCAACTGGTCGAAGGTCAGTTCACCCTGAAAGATATTGCCTTCGGTCAGGCCGACTTCGCGTTCGATATCCAGCGGCGTGCGGACCTCGGCATGAACAACGCAATCGCGGATGTCGGGCATGACACATTCCAGCCGGTCGAAAATCGACTTTGCAAAAGCTGCCCTGGTTTCCTCGTTCCAGTTGTCGGGGCTGCGGACACCATCGACGTTCAGGTCATAGGGCGCATATTGAGTGAAAACGGTCATCATGTGCTTGCCCGGCGGTGCCATGGTCGGATCTATTTTCGACGGAATGAGCATGTCGAAATAGGGCTGGCTGGACCAATACCCGTCCTTCCATTCGTCATATGCCTTTTCCAGATGCCTGAGCGATTCCGTGCAGGAATAATCGCCACAGAACAGTTTGCCGTTGTCGGGCAGGGTGTCCGAGGTCGGCAAGCGGTCGAGGGCGATGTTGATCTTGCCGGATGAGCCGCGGATCTTGAAGTTTTCGACCGCCTTGGCGAAGGCGGCGGGCAGGTGTTCGCGCCCGACATGCTTCAGCATGGTGCGTTTGACATCCATGTTGGAGGCGACAACAGGCGCCTGGAAACTGTCGCCATTGTCCAGAAGCACTCCTGTTGCCCGGCCGCCCGAGACGCGGATTTCGGCGACCCCGGACCCGCAGCGGATTTCGCCGCCTGCTTCCGTGAACGCAGCCGCCAGCGCCCTGGTAATCGCGCCCATGCCGCCACGGGCAAATCCCCACGCGCCGACCGATCCGTCGACATCCCCCATGTAGTGATGCAGCAACACATAGGCGGTACCCGGAGAATAGACCCCCAGACCGGTGCCGATGATCCCCGATCCGGCGGTCCCCGCCTTGATCAGATCCGTTTCGAAATGCTCGTCCAGCATGTCCCCGATGGACATTGTCCAGAACCGGAGTGTCTCGTCGATTTCGCGCCGGCCCAGATCCCACATGCGCTTGATCATGAAAAGCAGTTCACCAAGATCTCGGGGTTTGAGAGATGTCGGGTCTGGTGCGGTGCGCAGCAGGAACGGCCGTATGAACCGGCACTGCCGCATGATGATGCGGCTGAAGCGGTCATATGCATCGGCGTCCTTGACACTGAACCGTTCCATCTCGCGCCGATAGGCGTCATGGTTTCCATAGGCGCCGAAATATTCGCCACCCGGCGCAAGGGTCACGTTTCCTTCGTACGGGATCACCTGCAGGCCGAAGCGGGGCAGTTCCAGGTCGCGCACGATCTCTTGCCGCAGCAATGAACAGACGTATGAACAGTTGGAATAGGTCCATCCCTTGTGGAGTTCCCGGCTGACAGCCGCGCCGCCGACATAGTCATTCTTCTCGACGACCAAGGTCTTCAACCCCGCCTTTTGCAGGTAACAGGCCGTTGTCAGACCGTTGTGTCCTGCCCCTGCGATGATCGCGTCATACTTGTCCGTCGTACCCATTTGCCCTCCGCCGCATGAAAGCGCTGCGCCAATCGTCGGGTTTCGGATTGATCCGGTGTGCCGGGTCCTATAAAACTTACTATGTAGTCAGTAAGTTTAATTCTGAATCCTGTCCAGCAGAAATTTCCATGCTGCCGACCTTGCGCCGGTTGATCGGGCCGGGACGGTTGTCTACTCACGATCTGCAAGCTTGAAAGGAGCAGGGAGCGGTGCCCAGGAAAGTCGACGGTCGAGAGGAAAAAGGCCGAAAAGCTCGAAGGGCCATCATCGAGGCCGCAGGCGACTGTATCGCAGAACGCGGGTTGAACAGCACGACGATTGCAGACATCGCATCGCGAAGCGGCCTGTCGCATGCGTTGATCATGTTCCATTTCAAGAACAAGACCAATCTGTTCTCCATGGTACTGGATAGTATCGGCACGCCCTATCGGGAGGCGCGGCAGCGCCGGGCCGAGGATGCCGGTGCATCGCCATATGACAAGTTGGTGAGCCTTATTTCCTGGGAAATCGAATACGCCGCACAAAATCCGCGCAACGTCTCGATCTGGTTCGCTTTCTGGGGCGTGAGGGAGGGCACTTCCCTGTATGGAAAGGTCGTGGGTCCCTGGGATACCCAGGAAGCCGAAGAGATGAAATCGCTTCTGGCGGACATTCTGCATCCGCTGCCCGAGGACGAAATCGAAACGGCACACGCCGGACTGAATGCAATGCTCTGGGGATACTGGATGCAGGTACAGCTTGGGTCGGGCAGCCCAACGGCAGATCAGATGGTTTCGGCTTGCAGGGCTTATATCGGCGGTTTCATGCGGTTGGACGCGGCAGGGCAATAGACGCCTTTTGCTGAGGCCTTGTGCCGAAATGACCATTTGATCCGCCGTTTGTCGCAAATCAAATCGCGATCTGAACAAGGCCGACAAACAGGCCCAAGGTCAAGGACCCACCGAAAGCCGGGGAGTGGGCAAGACGTGGGGGTATTTGCCTATGATGGAGGTTTCACAATCGAGGAAATCGCTGAGGCGGGCAGGATTTGTCCTGACTGTAACAAGGTAAGAGCGATCCATGACTATCGACCGAGGGTTCTAGACACGTTGTTCGGTCGGTTTCACGTCAAAGCGCCACGCATCCGCCGCTGCGCGTGCAGGGCCAAATCTGACGTCGCCCTCGGTAGGCCACTGTCACCGCTGGCCCCCTTCTTCCCGGGCCGGTCGACACCTGAATTGCAGCGCCTTCAGGCCGAACCTGGGCGCCACACTCGTTTCGAGAAGCAGCACGTATCATGGAGGCTTTTCTGCCTTGTGCAAAGCAGACGAACACCTCGGTCCGAAAT
>NZ_FMZV01000026.1 GCF_900101475.1 Ruegeria marina
CAGGTGAGCGATTATACCGGGGCAGCGGCGCTGCTGGGCAGCTTGCCGAAAGCTGACTGGTTGCTCGCGGATCGCGGTTATGATGCCGATTGGTACCGAGAAGCATTGAAAGACAAGGGGATAAAGGTCTGCATCCCGGGCCGAAAGTCCCGCAAGAAGACGGTCAAGTACGACAAGCGCCGATACAAACGCCGGAACCGGATCGAGGTCATGTTTGGACGCCTGAAAGACTGGAGACGCGTCGCGACCCGATACGACCGATGCCCGGAAACCTTCTTCTCAGCCATCGCTCTCGCCGCAACCGTTTTGTTCTGGCTATGAAAAAGAACGAGTCTGGAGCCTAGTGATCAGCGCAGCCTTGAGGACATGTGTCTGGCGCTTCTCGACGCCGAAGGTGAGGTGTCCGGTATCCATCTGGCGAAAGCCATTCTAGAGCGTTACGCGAAGCTGAGCGCCGGTGAGAAGCTCACCTTCTTTGACTTTCTGAACGAGGCGCTAGAGGTCGATCTCTTGGCGCTGGAGGCGGCGGTGCAAACTTATGCCCAGTCGCGATCTACGAATGATTACCGTGACCTTTCGGTTGCGGCTGAACCACGCAGGCAGGAATTGCTGCGGCGGCTGAACCAACCCACCGGAGCAACCCGCGCTCTCGTTCAGATGCGTACAGACTTGCTTTCGATGCTCCGCGACGCGCCTGCGCTTTCGCGGATTGATCTCGACTTCCAACACTTGCTGCGTAGCTGGTTCAACCGTGGTTTTTTGGTTCTGCGCCGGATAAACTGGGATACCCCCGCAAGCATCCTCGAAAAGATCGTCGAATACGAAGCCGTTCATGCAATCGAAAGCTGGAACGACCTGCGACGGAGGCTTTATCCCACTGATCGAAGGTGCTTTGCCTATTTCCATCCGGTCATGCCGGACGAACCGCTGATCTTCGTCGAGGTTGCCCTGACTTTGGACATTCCCGACTCGATCCAAAAGGTGTTGGCGGATGATCGTGCAGTTCTCGAAGCGCAAGATACAAACGTCGCGGTATTCTATTCAATATCCAACTGCCAGACGGGCCTGAAAGGCATCAGCTTTGGTAACCTTCTGATCAAACAAGTGGTAGACGAGTTGCGACAGGAATTGCCGCAACTCTCCACATTCGTGACCCTGTCCCCGATCCCCAGACTGATGCCCTGGCTTGAGCAGCAAGACGACGAAGCCTCAAGGCGACTTTTGCACGGAACCGCAACCCAGGAAGAGATCCAGGCGGTTGCCTCAGACTACTTGTTGAATGCCAAGACCGCGCGGGGAGACCCCTTCGATCCCGTCGCGCGCTTTCATCTCGGCAACGGCGCACAGATCCATGCGGTCCATCCCGCTGCCGATATCAGCGAAAACGGCCTTCGGCAGTCAGGTGGGGCGATGGTGAACTACCACTACGATCTCGCATTGATCGAACGAAACCACGAACGCTTCGTTCAGGACGGAGAGATATCAACGGCGCCCTCGTTCCGTGAGGCAAACCAGAAATCAAATGCGCGCAAGCAAAAGGGACGATCCTCATGACAAACCATCTCTACGACGCGTTGATCGCGCCCCATGCGGTGGTGCCGTCGGTCTTTTTGAAGCGACCCGAAGCGCCGGACCTGACATTCGAGGACTTCGTGGCACTGGCGGCACGCATCGCACATGTTCTCAAGAAGCGCGGGCTTGCTCCAGGCGACCGCGTTGTGGTTCAGGCTGAGAAGTCGGTTGAGATGGTTGCGCTCTACGCCGCAACAATACAGGCAGGCGGCGTCTTTCTGCCCCTGAACACCGGGTACACGACGGACGAGGTCAGTTATTTCGTCACCGATGCGGCTCCACGGATCATCATTTGCGACACGCGAAGCGAAGCCTCGCTCTCCAGCCTTGCCAAAGAGGTGGGGGCCACTTTGCTGACCTTGAATGCAGATGGCTCTGGCCGCTTGACCGAGGAGCTTCAGGCGCATCCTTCGACATTCGAGACGGTGGTCCGCGGCCCGGAAGACCTGGCCGCCCTGCTCTATACCTCAGGAACAACCGGCCGATCCAAGGGCGCAATGCTGACCCATGACAACCTGTTGTCCAACGCCAAGACACTGGTGGACCAGTGGCGGATCACCAAGGACGACACGCTTATCCACGCCTTGCCGATCTTTCATACCCATGGTCTTTTCGTGGCACTCAACACCTCGCTTCTCGCTGGCACTTCGGTTCACTTCATGCGGTCGTTCAATCTGGACGCCATCCTGTCGGCAATGCCCCAATCGACAGTGCTGATGGGCGTGCCCACGTTCTATACCCGGCTCCTCGGCGATCATCGCCTGACCCGCGAAGCCGTGCGCAATATGCGCCTTTTCATTTCTGGCAGCGCTCCTCTTCTGGCCGAAACCCACGTCGCATTCACTGATCGAACCGGCCACCATATCCTTGAGCGATATGGCATGACCGAAACCAACATGATCGCCTCCAACCCATATGACGGGGAACGCCGCGCGGGCACCGTTGGTCAGCCGCTTTCTGGCGTCGAGCTCCGCCTCACGAATCCCGACACAGGGGACCCTGTCCCCAGTGGAGACGTCGGCATGATAGAAGTGCGAGGCCCCAACGTCTTCAAAGGCTACTGGCAGATGCCGGAGAAGACAGCAGCCGAACTGCGCGAGAACGGTTTCTTCATTACCGGCGACCTTGGCCAGTTCAGCGAGGATGGCTATTTGTCCATAGTCGGTCGCGCCAAGGACCTGATCATTACGGGAGGATACAACGTCTACCCCAAGGAAATCGAAGACGTTCTAAACGATATCGACGGTGTGAGCGAATCCGCTGTCTTCGGCGTGCCAGACGCCGATTTTGGCGAGGCGATCATTGCGGCAATTGTCCCCAAAGATGGCACCCAAGTCGATCCATCAGTGATCGCAGATACGGTGAAGAACCGCCTTGCGCGCTTCAAGCATCCCCGCAGCTATGAGATCCTGGACGCTCTGCCACGCAACACGATGGGTAAGGTGCAAAAGAACGTCCTCCGCGATCTTTTCCGAGGTGATGGTTCCTGATTTTCTCCGGAAAGGCGACAGCATCGCTAACCCGCAAGTGGGACAACCGCTACTTGATCAGCTTTATGAGCATATCCCCAAGAAATCCGTACCAGGCCACGACGTCAGCCAAACTTCACGTTTTGCGCAGACAGTGAGACGGACAGTGAAAGTGATCCTTCATTGATCAACCAGCGGCGCAGAACGAAACTGCGCGCGCCCTTCACGTGCATCGGATCGGCCTCGGCCAGTTTTCGGGCCTCGTCGAAGGACGCAGCGCGATAGATAATCAGGCCGATACCCTGCATCAGCTCGCCCGTCTCGTCCGAGATTGGCCCAGCAAGGAACAGGGCTCCACGCGCTTCGAGGTCAGCCTGAAAGGCTAAATGCTCGGGAAGTGTGTCTTTGACTTTGGCCGGATCGCCCGCGGGCGTTGAGAGAACCATGTACAGTTCGTGGGCCAGTGCCCCACGCGCGCGGGCTTCGGCCTCGTATTCATTCCAGCTGGGCATGTGCTCCTCCGGTTGGATCATAAATATCGATATTATTTGACATTGTGATTCTTTATCGCTAAAATATAGTATGTCAACGTGGAGTCTGAAATGCATTTTCTCGACGATCCCGTCGGTAGCGTGCACAGTCTTGTCGCCTTAGAGGCTGATCGGGCCACTGATCTCTTGTTCGGCGATGCGCACGCCAAGAAACCTGAAGCGCGCTGGTTGCGCCCAGGCGAGCTCATTGAGGTCGAGACTGAAAGCATCGGCATTTGCGCAAACCGCGTGGTCGACGAAGACAATTTTGCGACAAGAACAGCGGCCGAACGATGCGGGGCGGGCCGGATGAAATGACCGACCTCCGTCAGCAGGCCCAAAAGGCGGTCCGCAGCCTGCGGGCGCGCAAGCCGCATCTGGATGACGCCTCTATCGACGTCATCCTGCGAGATGCCCGATCACATTATTCCTGGACCGACAAGCCTGTCGACGACGAGATGCTGCACACTCTGTTCGACATTGCTATTCAGGGTCCAACCAGCATGAACACCTGCCCGGCACGGATCGTGTTTGTCAAAAGCGGTGCCGCGAAGGATCGTCTGGCCAAATCGCTGAAGGCTAAAAATATCGACAAGATGCGCGCAGCCCCCGTGACGGCAATCATCGCGTGGGATCCGCTCTACTGGCAAAAGCTGGATTTCCTTTTCCCACACGAGGATCGCAAACCACTGTTCGAGGGCAAGCAAGAATACGCCCACGACACCGCGTTCCGCAATTCAACCCTGCAAGGCGCGTATTTCATGATCGCGGCAAGGGCGATGGGACTTGATGTTGGCGCGATGTCCGGATTCTCCAACAAGATCGTGGACGAGGAGTTCTTTTCTGAAAACGGATGGAAATCGAATTTTCTGTGCAACATCGGCCATGCGGACGAAACCGCACTTTTTCAAAAGCTCCCCCGGTTTGAATTTGATGATGTGTGCGAGGTGATTTGAAGCCTTCGGGGCAAAGGCAACCGGCATAGAGACGCCGCATATCTGCAAGGATGGGTGGCGACAGACTGACACCGATAATCCGGGCGCAAGTGCCCAAATTCATGGGAGGAAATTCATGGCACACACGACAAAAAGTGGCTTGATCGCCGCGGCTTTGGCAACCTGCATAGCGCTGCCTGTGATGGCGCAGGAAAAGATCTCGGCGGTCGTCATCGATGGCTACCCGGCGCGCGCGCTTTGGGTGCGGGAGTTCACTGATTTCTTCATTCCTGAAGTCGACAAACGCCTTGCCGAAACAGGCAATTATCAAATGGAGTGGCAGGAAAACTACGGGGGCTCGATCGTCAAGCCGCGTGGCGTTCTGGAAGGCATCCAGCTTGGCCTTGGTGACATCGGTATCGTGACGACGATCTTCCACTCGTCGAAACTGCCCAGCCAGGGTATCGCGGGTTCTACACCTTTCGTGTCGTCCGATGCGCGCGCCGTGGCGAAAGCCGTGGACGAGATCGCTCGCGAATTCCCGGCGATGAACAACGAATTCGAAGCGCAGAACCAGGTCTATCTGGCGACGGGAGTTGTGCTGGATACCTACCAGATCTTCTGTTCGTCCGAGGTGTCCTCGGTCGCCGACCTCGAAGGCAAGAAGATCGCCGGAGCGGGTCTGAACCTGCGGTATCTCGAAGGGATCAAGGACGCGGCCGGTGTGCGCGGCGGCCTGACTGATTTTTACAACATGGTCCAGACGGGCCTGGTGGATTGCGCGATGCTCTGGCCAGAAGCAGCGGCGACGTTCAAGATCGCCGAAGTGGCGCCCTACATGCTGCAGGCCGATCTGGGTGCGGTGAACACCAAGACCGTGACCGTGAACGCCGGCTATTGGAGCGGCCTGCCGGATGAGGTCAAGGACGTGCTGCGAGCCGTCGCCATCGACTACCGCAACCACGTGGCAAGCATTGCGATGGACATCGCGGCGGCATCCAAAGCAGCCTATATCGAGGCCGGTGGCACGATTGTCGAAGTCTCTGCCGAAGACCGCGCAGTCTGGGCAAACTCCATGCCCAACATCGCGCAGGAATGGGCGGAAACGCTGAACGCCAATGGCGAGCAGGGCACGGAAATGCTGTCTGCCTACCTCGCTAAGTTGGCGGATGCGGGCTTTTCAGGCGTACGTGACTGGACCGCAAACTAAATCTTTGGCGATCCGGGGGAACGCAACCATGTTCAAGTCCGCAGTCGCCGGTCTGTCCCGGATCACCAATACGCTTGCGATCGCGACCAACGCCTTGGGTACCCTTGTGGTGCTGGCGCTGGTCGTCATCCTGAATGTTGACGTGATCTCCCGCGGGGTGTTTTCGGCCCCGCTCAAGGGCACCTACGAGATGGTACAATTCTCGGTCGTACTCATCGTTTTTCTGCAATTGGCGGATGTGGTCAGGGTGGACCGGCTGACGCGTTCCGACGGCTTCCTGAATGTTGTCCACGCGCGCCGACCTCTGGTCGCGGCGAACCTGCGACGGATCATCAACGCGATTTCGGCCATCTTCATGGGTCTGATCGCCTACATCACCTTTCCCGAATTCCTGCACATGTGGAGCACACAGGACTACTTCGGCGTACCCGGCCTCTTCACCTTGCCGTGGTGGCCGGTAAAACTCGTTATCTCTATGGGAACGACACTGTCCTGCCTGATTTTCGTGCTCAAAGTGATCGCGGGCAAAGACCGCTCGGAGCTAGTGCGCACGCCCGAACACGATGAGTCCTGACAATGTCCCCCATTGAAATTGGCCTCATTTCGGTCGTCGCAATCGTCTTTCTGATCTACTCGGGCGTCTACATCCCCGTTGCGCTCGGCATGGTGTCCTTCGTGTCGATCTGGTTGATGCGGGACAACTTCACGCTTGCGTTGAACTTGCTCAAGATCGCGGTTGGCGACAGCGCGATGGAATACAGCTTCGCCACCATCCCGCTGTTCACTTTCATGGGGTTAATCGTGTCGAAAGCTGGGTTGGGAAGGGACATCTACGCAGTCATGACCATGCGGTTTCGCAAGGTCAAAGGCGGAATTGGTATGGCCACGGTGGGCGCGAACGCCGTGTTCGCCGCCGTGACCGGATCGTCTATCGCGTCGGCTTCGGTCTTCACCAAGGTGTCCGTGCCGCAGATGATGGCGCAGGATTACAACTCCCGCTTCGCGGTGGGGGTCGTGGCTGGGTCGTCCGTGCTGGGCATGATTATCCCGCCCTCAGCCATGCTGATCATATACTCCTTTGTAGCCGAACAATCGGTGGGCGACATGTTCCTCGCCGGCGTCATTCCAGGCATCCTGCTGGCCATCGCTTATGTTGCCGCGATCTGGTTCATGGGCCGCTTCACACCGAACTTTGTCGGCGGACGGGTGGTCGAAGACACCGAGTGGATGTCCGCCCGTGAAATCGCGTCGAAGACTCTGCCGACCCTATTCCTGATCACTGTCGTTCTGGGCGGCATTTACACAGGCTGGCTCACAGCCGTCGAAGCCGGGGCAGCCGGGGCGCTTGTGGCACTAATCATCGCGTTCTTCCGCAGGTCGATGACGCCCAAGGCCTTCTGGAACGCATTGCTGGAAACCGGCCACATCACAGCGGCGATCCTGTTCCTGATTACCGCCGCATCGATCTACAGCCGGATGTTGGGCCTCGCCGGTCTGCCAAATCAGCTCGAAGACCTGCTTGCAGGGAGTTCGGCATCCTTCTGGACGGTCATGTTGCTTTACGTCCTGCTTATGCTGTTCCTCGGCACGCTGCTGGACACCGCCTCGATCATCCTGATCGTCGTGCCGCTTTTCCTGCCTCTGGTAGAGGCGCTCGACATGTCGCTGATCTGGTTCGGTATCATCACCGTGGTCGGTGCGGAGATTGGGCTTCTGACGCCACCACTAGGCATTTCGTGTTTCGTCATCAAATCTACCATCGACGACGATCGCATCTCGCTCAAGGATGTGTTCATGGGCGCCCTGCCCTTCGCATTCGTGATGCTGATCGTACTCTTTATCCTGATCGAGTTCCCGATCCTCAGTCTTGCGCTCATCTAATAGGCCGCCGACAAAGACGGGGTCAGAAATGGTTTCCCGTTGAAGCGGCTGCCGATGTTGCGTCAGGAGCCCGGCGAGATCAGCATCACCGCTCGGTACATTCACGACCTGGAGAGTATTTCAGTCATGAAACTCAGTATGCGCGGCAGGCGATTTAACATTGTCGGCTGGTCGGCATTGCGCGTGATTTTCTGTAGCTTCCTCGAGACTTCATGCAGTTTCAGGCGTTTCTATATGCTCACCCAGCAGTGGCGCGTGACACCGATCCTGTCTGAGAGCGCCGTCGCTGCGAAAACCAGGCATAAGAGCCGTTGGTTCTTCGGGAACATTCAAGCCCGGGGTCTTGGGGTGCAACTCTGTCAAGAACTCGTGCAGATCGCGGACTCGTGCGGCTGCAACGCCCCCTGCGATGAGTGCATTTTCGAACTCGGCTGCTTCCAGTTTTCGAATTTCTGCTGACAATTCAGAGCCAAGTTCGGGGCTGGCAAGGTTGAACAAAAAATCGGTGTTGGACAATCCGCCCGGCAGGTATGGCGGAAGTGCCAGGTCCGGTCGGCCCACGATGCTGCACAATGTTCGAAACTGACCCATTGTATTGGCGGCAATCGACACATGGCCATCAGCGGTTTCGAAGGTGCTCGCGCCCGGACTGCCAACAAACCCTCGATTGCCCACGCGGGGAGGTGCGGCGTTTGTCGCGATTGTCTGCGCATAGACGGTTGCCATCAGGAGCATCGCGCTGTCGACCATGGACACATCAATTTCGATGTCCGATGTATCGCCGTTGGCGCGGCGCAACAAAGCCGCCAGGATCGCAGTGGCTGCCGACATGCCAGTTGCCGTATCGACGACCGGGAAACCGACTTTGACAGGTGGGCCCTCTGAGCCCTGCATCGCCATCATTCCTGTCGCGGCTTGTATGACATGGTCGTATGCCGGTAGGCGAGACAGCTCCCCGGTTTGCCCCCAGCCAGAGATTGAGCAATATATTACGTCAGGGCGAACGCGCCGGATATCACTCGCAGACAAGCCGAGGCGCTTGGCGGCACCGGGTCTGAAGTTTTCCACGAACACGTGGCAGGACTTGGCCAACGCGAGCAGATGATCCCGATCTTTTGCAGCTTTCAGGTCCAACACGACCGATTTCTTTCCGGCGTTCAGGGCACGGAATGCAGGTGGTACTCCGTTTTGGTCTGGTTGTGTGCGGATCGCACGCATGCCGTCGCCTTCCCCCGGACGTTCGACTTTGATCACCTCGGCCCCCATCATGCACAATTGATGCGTTGCCATCGGACCCGCGATCACGTGGGTCAGATCAAGAATTCTCACGCCGTCAAGTGGCAAGTGCGAAGCGGGGGGAGTCCTGTTGGTCATTCAATGAACCTCTGTAAATCCTCATCGATTTCATCCATGCGCTTGTCCAGTTTGGCCAATAGCGCGTTTAACGTGTTCCGCTCCTCTTCGCTGAGAGCATCATGAACGGCGACACGGCGGCGGTGCATACTTGGTCGCATCCGCTCATAGAGCACACTTCCCTCCTGGCTGAGTGTGAGCTTGCTGGCTCTGCGATCCTTGGGATCAGGCGTGCTTTGCAAAAGGCCTTTGCTCAGCATCGTTTTCACTGTTCGGCTGATCAAAGAGTCGTCGGATTGCAGATATCTTGCGATTTCGGCGGCTGTGCCGGGTCCATAGGTCGCCAAAAGCATCAAGACCCTCCACTCTGATAGCGGTGGGCCCGACAATTCCCGCAGAACTCTTGACGCCTGAGAGGCATGTCTTTGACTGAGCCGGGATATCTTGAATGTCACAGATTCCTGAAGGGGCTCATTCGTGTCAAACGGTTTTGGGCGTTTTTGCTCCATGGGTAATCCTTCGTTTAAGTGACTAATACGAACATTTACCGGACATGTCCAGTAAAAGGTTGACATGTCCGGCTTATTGCTGCTACCGCTCCAACATGGAGATTTTGGGAGGAACTACCATGAAAAAATTTCTCGCCTTTGGGGCAATTGCGCTTGGGTATTCCATAGCAGCAACGGCGAGCCTTGCTGAAGACTGGACTCCGCCGGGGCCAATCACGATGCACATTGCGTTCCCGCCTGGGGGCGGTTCCGACAGCCAGGCGCGGCTGATCGCGGAAGAGCTGGAAACCCGTTACGGGTGGACAATTACGCCGCAGAATACGCCCGGTAAAGCGGGCCTTATCATGGCAAAGGAAATGCAGGGGGCCCCAGCGGATGGCACCGTCTTTGGCATTGGTATTTCAGAAGCCCTTGACTACGGAATGGCGGACGGGACCGCCGACATGACGCCGGATGATGTCACGCCGATTGTGACCACAACGCTGGCTGAAGTTGCATTCGTCGTGCCCGCCTCGAAAGGTTGGAAAACCTTTGATGATTTTGTCGCTGCCGCCAAGGCCGGCGCGCCTTTGAGAGTTGGCGCCATTACGCCAAAAATCGCTGATGTGACCTATCTGATGGGCAAAGAAGCCGGCATCGACATGAACATCACGATGGTCAAAGGCGGGCGCGGGATGTTGAACGCGCTTTATGCTGGCGATCTTGACGCCGGATTTGTTGCCGGAGCGCATTCAAAGGGCGTCAAAGCTGGCGAACTGGTAGAGCTGGTCTCGGGCATGTCACGCAAGCTGAGCCTGACGCCGGATGCACCGTTGTTGGGTGATCTGGGCGTGCCGTACAATCTTGATATCTATTTCATGTACTTTGGACCAAAGGGTATGGACGGCGCGGCGCAGGCGACGCTGGCACAATCGATTTCGGAAATCGTGCTGGACGAGAGCACGAAGGCTGGCGCCCTGCTCAAAGCGAATTTCGGAGGAGGTGAGGCCATTTCGGGTGAGGAGCTCCAAGCCTTTATCGACAGCAGCTTTGCATCCGCCAAGGAACTGATGCAGGCGGCTTCCGAATAGTTTTTGCCTCTGGGTCGCGCCTGCTTGCGTTGGCGCGACCAACAGCCTTGTGAGGAAGATCGGATGTACCGATTGAACATTTATATCGGAAGTGGCGCGGTGCTTTTTGCGCTTGTCGGCTTGTTCCTTTGGGTTCCTCAGGACACAGGCACGGGCCTGGTCGTTCAGGTTCGTCGGCAAGTCACCATCGGGGACGCATTTGCGCCGACCATCGCCTTTTCCCTGATGGCAATCGGCGGTGCGCTTCTGCTGATCGAACAGCGACAGCACACGAGCATCAAGGTGCCCCTGGCGCCTTTCTTGCATACGGCTGCACTTGTCGCTGTCATCGCCTTTGGTCTTTTACTCATGCGGCATGCAGGCCCGGGCCTTCTGTTCGTTGCCGAAGGATTCGGCGGCACAGACACAGAGTACCGCCTGTTGCGAGAAACCTTCCCATGGAAATACATCGGTTATTTCCTTGGAGGTGTCACAATGATTGGTGGAATGGCGTCTTTGTCCGCTGGACGCCTGCAGGCCCGCACCGCCCTGATTGCGGTCGCAGTGACAATGGGCTTGATTGCGCTGGTCGATGTGCCATTCGATGATCTTTTGCTGCCGCCCAACGGTGATTATTGATGCAGCCGCTGGAGTACATCTTAGCCGGGATGCAGGCGGTCATTTTTGGCCCGGCCGCTTTCGAACTGCTCGGTGTTCCAATTCCACTGACGTTGGTAATGGTCTTTGCCGGCGTAGTCACAGGCATCTTGGTTGGCGCAACACCTGGTCTGGCCGGGCCGATGGCGATGGCGATCTCGCTTCCGATCCTTATTTCGTTCTTTGGATACAACGTCGAAGCCTTGCTGCCCGTTTTGGGGTTTCTGATCGGTATCATGAAAGGCGCGACGCTCGGAGGGGCGGTTCCAGCCATTCTGTTCAACACACCCGGGACACCGGATGCCTATATGACCACATTGGATGGCTACCCTCTGACGCAACGCGGCCAGTCTCGCAAGGCATTGAAGGTCGCACATCTGTCGTCTGTGTCTGGTGATACGTTTTCCGATATTGCGCTGTTCGTATGCGCGCCATTCGTTGCCTTGATGGTCGAGCGGCATCTGGATTTTCCCGAGAAAACCGCGCTTCTGATCCTGTCGCTCAGCTTTATTGCGGCAGTTATCGGCGGCTCTCCCGGCAAGGGGCTGATTTCGGTCGCATTGGGATTGATTGCTGTTTTCATCGGCGGTGGCGAAGACTTCTACCCTCGCCTGTCTTTGGGAACCGACGCTTTGGCGGGCGGGTTTTCAATAATGACGGCAATTCTGGGGGTATTGATCGTCGGCGCGGTCCTGAAAGAATATGAAGACCTTTGGCACAGAAGCAATCTGTCTGGAGCGCGTGAACGGATTGTCGATCACGGGGACCAGCGCTTAACGCGCGCGGAAGTTCTGCGCATTGCTCCCTACATTGGCCAGTCATCACTCGTGGGCACGATCATTGGTGCCCTTCCCGGCATTGGAACGACGCTGGCAGCGGCGCTTGGTTACCAGTTGGGACGGGCGCGCTATGTGCGCCGCCGCCCAGAAGGCGCGCCCGCCTTTGGGGAAGGGGCCATCGAGGGCGTGGCCGCGACCGAGGCGGCGAACAGTTCCGTCTCTGGATCGAACCTGATCCCGGTTCTTGGCTTGGGCATCCCCGGCAATGCGGCGGCGGTGTTCATCATTCTCGCCACGGATTCCATCGGCGGGTTCACCCCTGGCCCTTCGGTCTTTCGCTTCAGTGAAAGCGTTGTGAACACTGAACTCGTTTTGGTTTTCGGATTGTTCACGGCGATGTTGTTTGCCAATCTCGTCAACTGGACGTTTGGCGGGGCGTTCATGCGGGCCGCAACAGTCATGGTACGGGTGCCCAAAAGAACCTTGCTGCCGGTGGTTTTGCTTCTGACCTTTACGGCTGTCTATGCCCAGGAACCAAGCATGGAGTCGCTCTGGTTTACCCTCGGCTTCGGAATATTGGGCTATCTGATGCGCAAGGTCGATATGTCCCCTCTGCCTTTCGTCATTGCGTTCGTTTTGGGAGGAAGCCTTGAAAACAGCGCGCGGCAGGCATTCTCGGCCACGGGCGGAGATCCTTACTTCCTGTTTTCCAGCTGGATCTCGATCATTTTTCTGGCTGGGTCCGTGGTGACTGTTGTGCTCGCACTGCGGCAGAAACGGACCAACAGTACGCGGGCATAACCATCGATGCCCATCTTGGGCCCGATACGGCAGGCGCCTTCAAATCCTCCGACACTAACCATGCCACTACGGAACTGTCCGAATTCAGAAAACTGACCGCATCTGATCATGGAGGACCCGATGTCACGGCGCAAGAACCCCTTTAAGCGGCACCGGTTTCCGCGCGAGATCATCCTGATGGCTGTGCGCTGGTACTGCCGATACCCCCTTTCGTGTCGCGATGTCCGGGATATGCTTGCTGAGCGAGGGGGACGGTCGACGCTTCAACGATCCATCGTTGGGTTCGCAAGTTCGGCCCCGAAATACGCAAGCGCTCCTATGGGGCGCATCGTTCCTGGCGAGGGCTTCAGTGGCACGTCGATGAGACTTACGTCCGAGTTGGCGGACGGTGGTGTTATCTGTGGCGCGCTGTTGATCAGTTTGGCCAGCTTATTGATTTCAGGCTGACGGCGAAGCGAAACGCCAATGCAGCAAGGGCATTTCTACGGCAGGCGTCAGAAACTGTTGGGAGTGGGCGAAACCTGGGGGTTAGGCTTCGGTCCTGCGATATGCGCTGGTCAACTTTCCGTCGAGAACGGCGGCCCGCACGACAGCGACGCGATGGGCGCCTTTGGTGACCATCTCATGCGTCGGCGTTTTCCCATGCGTGTGTTGCCGATGTCGTCCACGCAGCCTTCTGCGCGGGACGAGGAGATCGGAAGACCATTGCGATATCGCCTCCCATAGTTGGTCAAGCTGTCCATATTGTTTGCCAGATGGGTGTAGAGTTCCCGGCAACGCGCTTGAACACGCGCAGCGGCGTCGCGCACTCCAGGATCATCTTTACAGAGCCGCCCGCTGTCGGTCATCAGCCATTGAACGTCTGTGGTGGCTGCTCGAACTTTTCCATGCCACAGATACCATCGCAGTCTCTCGGCGGGGCGTTCGAACAGCACAGGAATGCCCGGGAAATTCTTGGCTTCCAGCAGCCCCCTTACGGCGTTCTCAACATGCTTAACCCGCATCGAGATATGCCACCAATCAAGGATATGGCGAACCGAGCCGCCGACGGCGAGGCGCACAAGATTGGGCAAGGCAGGTTCTCCATCTGAAATCACGGTAACTGGGCTATTTCTGTCCCAGCCAATTTCTTGCAGGCCATGCCGTAGTTGCCTGAAAGGTGATCCAGCTGCCTGCGGCACAAGCCCGAAACATTGGCACATTTGCGAGCTCTCGATCTTGCCAACCACAACATCGAGATGTCGCTTCTGGTATTCCGGTCTACATCGAACATGCGCACCGTCCAAATAGACCGTCACCGGCACCGCACTCTTGTCTGTGGACGAGACGGCCGGTTCCACATACTCGCTGTCGCTGATGTCCCTGGCGATCTTGCCGAGGCGGTTACGCACCGAGGTGTTCGCCTGCTTGGCGCATGGCAGAAATATCTCCATGATACGCGCGGCTTCTCGAAACGAATGTCGCGCCCCAAGCTCGGCTTGGAGGCGCTGCAATTCAGGTTTTGATCGGTCCGGGAAGAAACGGGCCAGCGGCGACAATGGTCCACCCAGGGTGACCTCAGACTTGGCGTTGCAGGCGCAGCGGCGAATGCGTGGCACCTTGACTTGGAACCGGCCAAACAGAGTGTCCAGAACCCTGGGTCGATAGTCATGGATCGCTCTGACCTTGTTGCAGTCAGGACAGACCCTACTCGCCTCCGAGATCTCCTCGACTTGGTCAAGAAGGATCGCTTGCTGCAATTGCCAAAGCATGGATTTCGCATCTTCGAGCAGCAGTCCGAAGCCCTCCGGCTGTGTACTCCGAAAGGGGCGGGAAAAGCTTCCTACGCGCCGCGTCCTTGTGGTTCCGTTCTCAAATGTCGTCTGGACGATGATCCGCACATCCATGGCAATTCCTCTGAACCGCGCCGGGTTTGCCGGAGGCTCCAACTCCTGAGTAGGATGGAGCATCATGAGCAAGACGACGAACAAGTATTCCCCCGAAGTGCGCGAACGAGCCGTTCGCCTGGTTCTGGACAATCCCGGGCAGCATGAGAGCCGCTGGTCGGCGATCCTGTCGATTTCCTCGAAGATTGGTTGCGCGCCGCAGACCCTGAACGAATGGGTCAAGAAGGCCGAGGTCGATCGCGGCGATCGCGCCGGTGTCACGACCGAGATGCCCCACCAAGTCGGGCGGCAAGATAGGCGCCATTGAAGCTGTCGCCAGCCCCGGTCGTGTCTACTGCAATCGCGGGGGCCACAGGACGAATGCTGACCTCACCGTCACACTCAAAAACGGTTGATTGTTGACGTGATCCGCATTTGTAGAGAGCCAGAGAAAGGGAAGCCCGGGTGCCGGGCTTGAAAGGATAGAGAGAGGCTCATCCGGGTCCGGCGCGACAAGGACCCTGACCCATGGCCAAGACCTCGACCCGCTCGAAACCCACCACCTCAAAGAAGACCGAAGCCGCCGGATCGGCAACGCCTTACGGCGCTGCCGACATTCGCCTGATCCCGATCGACCAGCTGGAGCCGAGCCCGCTCAACGTCCGAAAGGTAGCCGCGAGCGCCAGTGACGACGCTGAACTTCTCGCCAGTATTCGCGAGACTGGCATCAAACAGAACCTGGTGGTTCATGCGCTGTCTGAGACACGTTTTGCTGTCGATGCTGGCGGCCGCCGCCTCAAGGCGCTGAAGCAGCTCGTCGAGGACGGTGTGATCCCCGCAGACCACCCGGTGCCATGCCTCGTTGAAGACGAGCGCAACGCCGTTCTTACCTCCGCCACGGAGAACCTCCAGCGCGCGGCGATGCATCCGGCCGACCAGTTCGAAGCCTTCGACAAGATGATCGCCGAAGGCCGCAGCGAGGATGAGATTGCGCTGAAGTTCGGCGTCTCTGTCGACCTGGTGCGCCGCCGCCTCAAACTCGCCCGTGTCGCGCCCGAGATCATCGAGCAGTTCCGCGCGGGCGATCTGACCCTCGAATGCGTCATGGCCTTCACCCTGACCGACGACCATGATCGCCAACTGGCGGTCTGGAACGCCGTGAAGGGCGGCTATCACATCCATCCGCAAAGCATCAAACGCCAGCTGACCGAAACCGCGCATTCGGCGAACTCGGCCCTCGGGCGCTTTGTCGGCATCGAAGCCTATGAGGCGGCGGGCGGTGTTCTGCTACGCGATCTCTTTGACGACCGGGCCAGCGCCCATATGGAAAACCCCGAACTCCTGGAGCGCCTTGCCATCGAGAAGTTGCAAGCCGCCGCCCAACCCTTCGAGGCGGCGTGGAAATGGGTCGAGGTGCATCTCTCGGTGGATTACGGCGCGTTTCGCAGTTTCGGGCGGGTCTATCCACAGGACATCGAACCCGACCCGGGCCTGCTTGCCGAGGAAGAGCGTCTCATCGCGCGCGAGGAAGAACTGGCGGTGAAGAATGACGGTGAGGATTGGATGGACGCGGAAACGGACGAATACTACGCCATCGAGCCGCGGCTGCGCGAGATCGAGGCTCTGCAGCGTGAGCGGAAGCCCTATGCCGACGCAGATCGGGCTATCGCCGGTGTGGTTTTGACCATCGGTCATGACGGGGCGCTGCGCGTCGAGAAGGGCCTGGTGCGGCCTGAGGAAATTCCAGCCGCACCAGAGCGCGACGAGGTCACCGCAGATGCGGATGGCGCCCCATCCCCTGCCCGTCCACAGGTGACGCCGCCTACCTCCTCCACGCCGGTGCCGAGCTCGGACCCGGCCGCGACGTTGCGCAAGGCGGACGGGATTTCGGCGAGTCTCGCCGACGATCTGCGCGCGACGCGTCAGCATATCCTGCGGGCGCATCTGGCGGCGGATTTCGAGGTGGCGTTCGATGCGATGCTCTACGCGCTCTGCGAGCAGACTTTGGCGCGGTCCTACAATAACGAGGCGCTTGATATCTCGATCCGGCCCTTCCAGGCGCAAAACCGCGAGGTGCTGCATGCGGACACTGTCGCCCAGAAGATGCTCGAGGCGCTGGAACAGGACCTTGCCACAGATTGGATGAAGCTGGAGAAACCCGATGACTTCCGGGCAATGTCAGCGCTGCCGATCGAAGACAAGCAGGCGCTTTTCGCCTGGGCGACGGGTCTGGCGGTCAAACCGCAGCTCTCCTCCGACAATCGCCCCTCCCCAATCATCGAGGAGATCGGTGCGCGGCTTGATGTCGATGTGGCGGCTTGCTGGCGCCCGACCGCGCAGAACTACTGGGGTCGGGTCAACAAGGGCCATGCCGTGGCCACAGCGAGAAAACTGATCGGCGACGACTACGCCGAGGATCGCAATCGCGAGCGCAAGGGCGATCTCGCCGCGGCCATGGAGCGGGCTTTCGCGGAAACGGCCGGTGAGACGGAAGGATTCGACGCGGCGACGGTTGTCAGGACGACGCGCTGGCTGCCCGACGGAATGGTGTTTGCCGGTGCGACGGACGCCGGTGCCGACATGGTGGGTGACGGGTCGAAGACCGAGGAAGGCGATGTGCCTGCAGCAGATCCGCTGACCGATGCCGAGAATGAGGGCCCGTCATCCTTGCCCGCTTTCTTCAACGGCGATGCGGCCTGACGGAACGGTTGCCACATCCGATCATGACATGAGCTTTGGGCCGCCCTCACATCGAGGGCGGCCCTATTCGGCTGACGGGTTGCCTACAGCCGATATCGGATCGGCTGGCCCGTCCCGGAGATATCTCATGTCCACCGCACTCGACCTTGATCCCGTTCGGGAAGCCGCGCTGATCGCTGCGCAGAACGATGCGTTTCGACGTTCCATCCTCGGCACTACCCCTGTCGCGGATGCCCCGCAGGGCCAGTTCGTGATGACACGCGGCGTCGCGGCGCTCGGAATTGATGCGCAACTGGAACTGAGCCGCCGCGTTGCCGTCTTCGATACCTTCAATGCCGACAGCGATCCCCATGGCTGGCATGAGATGGGTGTCATCGAGTTTGAGGACACGACGGTCTGGTTCAAACTGGACCTCTACGATGTCGATTATCAGTATGGCTCGCCGGATCCCTCCGACCCCGAGCAGACGCGACGCGTGCTGACCCTGCTGCTGCCGTCGGAATACTGACGACCTCTCTTTCCAACGCTTCCCTGGATCGCCCTTGCACAAAGGGCGGTCCTTTCGCGCTGCCGGGTTTTGAAGGGGCGCGATACCCGCGCCCCGCCCGCCACAGGAGACCAGAAATGGCCAAGACACTCGAGTATCAGATCACCCTCTATCCCGCGCATCGTGATGGCGCCTTCGTCGTCACCGAATTCCAGATGCTTGGGAGCTACCCTACGAGGCGTATTCAGGCCGCAGGCATGGATGACCTGATCGAAAAGGTGACGCAGTTCGCGATGGAGCACGGCGAGAGCTGCAGCGCCTCGGTGCGCTGCCTCGCCCCGCGCAAACCCCCAGGGTTCAAGCGCGCGACCGAGAACCTCTATTTCAACCTGGTTGACCGGACGGCTGAGAAACGCGGCGACGCTGCAGCCTGAAGCCCGCACAGGAAACCTTCGGGGCGGCCTCGCGCAAGGGTCGCCCTCCCTTTCCCTTTGTTCTGAAGGACCAAAGACATGACACAAGAGACTGATTTTTACGCGCAGATACTCGACTCCCTGAGACGTGCTGCCGAACAGCGGGTGGAGACCCGCGCGGCCCTTCTCTCAGAGCTGCGCGCCCTCGGTGCGGTGAGCATCGAGGTGCAATACGAAGGTTACGGCGATTCCGGCAATGTCGAGGACGTTGTCGTGACGCCTGACACGATCACCCTCACGGAAGAGCTACGGCGCCGTGTCGAAGACTTCGGCTGGGATTTCGCCTATGCGCTGAGCCCCGGCTTTGAGAACAACGAAGGCGGCTACGGCGAACTGACTTGGTCGCTTGAGGCGGACAAGATCGATGTCAGCCACTCGAACCGCTATATCGAAACCAACACCACCGAACATGAGGGGCTCTGACATGGCACATCCCCTCCACCACGCCGAAAGCTCCGCCCGAAAGTTTGGCGGTGTTCCAGAGGATTACCAGCAGGTGCATGATTGGTTCGATTCATCCAAAGAGCACCTGGCCCTCTTCGTTCACAGAGCCTATCGTCATCATACGGCGGGGGTCTATGATGCTCAACGCGTTTTCGGCCAAAGCCTGACCAACAGCGCGGGCCGAGTCGTCCCGATCCGCTGGATTGGCGAGCAGCATGTGCGCGAAGACTGTCAGGGGCGGATTCCGTCGCTGGCGGACTGGCTCGGACGCATTCAGCCCGAACCGTGGATGGCCAATGGCCGGATCGACAACGATCCGATGCAGATCTGCAGCGATCCGCGCGCGGCTTGGGTCGCGGCAGTGGCCAATCACCAAACCATTCTCGGCTTCGAGGACTGGCTTCTCAAGGTCTCTGTCGAGCACGTCCAGCACCGCCAGAACCGCGCCGCCGCCTGATCCGCCAGTCGGCAAACTCGCCAACCATCTGACCATTTCCCAATCGACCCGCCTGCGGCCTCAACCGGCTCGGCGGGTCGATTGCGTTTCAAGAAAGGACATCGACATGCAAGACCCTGTCTACGAGGAGGCCTATCAAGGCCATATCATCAAGATCCACCACGACCCCGATACTGAGAGCCCACGGGAGTGGTCCAACCTCGGTACGCTGATCTGTTGGCATCGGCGCTATCGGCTGGGCGACAGCCATCCCTTCGACAGCCCAGATGCGTTCCTGCGCGATCTCTCGGGCGTCACAGACCAGAGCGACCTCTCGATGGAGCAGCTGCGCGAGCGCGCCGAGCGCAAGGCGATCTTACTGCCCGTGTTTCTCTACGATCATTCCGGTCTCGCGATGAACACGATCGGGTTTCACTGCCCGTGGGATTCCGGCCAGGTCGGCTACGTTTACGTGACGCTGGAGGCGGTCCGGAAAGAATTCGGTGTGAAACGCGTCACCAAGGCGCTGCGCGAAAAGGCCAAAGACATTCTGCGCGCTGAGATCGTCACCTTCGATGCCTACCTCGGCGGCCGGGTTTATGGCTATGTCGCCGAGCGTGACGGCGAGGAGGTCGATGCCTGCTGGGGTTTCTTCGGGCACTATGAGTTGGACTGCCTGTCCGAGGCACGAGCATTTGTAGATCACCTGACTTTGCGAGAGCTGCACAGACCTGCCGGCGCCGAACAGGGCGCAAGCCCACCCCCGAGTTGAAATGCCCGAAATACTCATATATCTTATTCATGCGTATTCCGGAGGTGAGCATGGCAAGCACAAGCGTCACACTTGGCCCCCATTGGGACGAATTCATCGCCCTGATGCTGAAGGAGGGGCGTTATGGGTCAACCAGCGAGTTGATCCGCGCCTCTTTGCGCCTGATGGAAGAGCAGGAAGGCCAGCGGGCGCGGCTTCGGGTTGCGTTGATGGAGGGCAAACAGTCCGGTGATGCTGGCCCGCTCGATATGGATGAGATCAAGCGCGAGGCACGGAGCCGCTCCGGCGCTCCGGATGCGTGACATCCATCATTCCCAGGCGGCAAAATCCGATCTCGTCGATATCTGGACCGAAACATATCGACAGTGGGGCGAGGCGCAGGCGGACCGCTATCTCGACGACATCGATCGCGCCCTAAAAGGGCTCATCGTCAATCCGCAAATGGGGTCTGACTGTTCGGATCTCTTGCCGGGTGCGCGCAAACTGATCACGGGTCGGCACCTCGTGTTCTACGAGGTCGGCCCGGACAGGATATTCGTGATCCGGGTCCTTCATCAATCCATGGATGTGCCGCGCCATCTGCGGTCGTCCTGAAGTTGGCAAATTGGGATCGCTAACGGCCCAGAGCCGACCTTGTCGCCGCCGCCCTGCTTTACGGTGCAGCTTCCTGCAAGCTGCCGTTCATGCATCTCGCAGAAACTCGGTTGGAGCTCTTGATACGGGAGCGTAAGGTCAATGCGAACTCGTTTCTGGTCGAACCGTGTATGCACGTACACCTTCATGGCGTGATTGACCCCGGTGCGGGTTTCATAGTTTGAACTGCGGTCTGACCTTCAGTTCCTGATAATCCTCCAGTCCGAATACTCCGCCCTCGCGGCCATTTCCGGACTGCTTGTAGCCTCCGAAGGGTGACCCATAGCCCGCACCGCGCCCATTGATATGTATGCCGCCCGCACGCAACCGGTCCGCAACCCTTGCCGCACGCTTTGGATCACCGGTCTGCACGTAGGCCGCGAGGCCGTAGTCGGTGTCGTTGGCGAGCCTTACGGCCTCGTCTTCGCTGTCGAACGGCATGATCACCAGCACCGGGCCAAAGATCTCTTCCCGAGCGATGCGCATGTCGTTGGTGACATCGGCGAAAATCGTCGGCTTGACAAACCAGCCTTGCGACAATCCTTCAGGCTTGCCCAATCCTCCGACTAGGAGCCGCGCTCCATCTTCGATGCCCGCCTGAATCATGGCCTGCACCCGGTCATATTGAATCCTGTCGAAGAGTGGGCCGATGTGGTCGCCTTCCTGGCTTGGGTCGCCGACACTCTGGGTCCGGCCCGCCCGCGCCGCGATCTCTAGCGCCTCGTCGTAACAGGCGCGTTCCACGAGCATTCGGGTCGGCGCATCGCAGGACTGGCCGGTATTGTAGAAACACTGTGCGACTCCTTCGGCAACACGCTTTTCCAGATCGCAGTCGGCGAAGACGAGGTTGGGCGATTTGCCGCCCAGTTCCAGAGTGACACGTTTCACGGTTTCGGCAGCGTCCTTGCTTACCTGGATGCCTGCGCGGGTCGAACCGGTGAACGACATCATGGCAATGTCAGCGTGGCGAGATATAGCGGATCCAACGGTCGGCCCATCACCATGCACAAGATTGAAGACACCGGCCGGAAAACCAGCTTCATGAACGATTTCGGCATAGATATCTGCCGATAGCGGCGTGTGCTCCGAGGGTTTCAGAACGCAGGCACACCCGGTGGCAAGAGCCGGGATGACCTTTTGCGCGATCTGATTGATCGGCCAGTTCCACGGGGTGATCAGGCCGCAGACGCCTATGGGTTCGCGGGTCAGAGCGTCGCCGTTCGGCAGAGTTTCCCGCTCTTCCTGCGCTTTCAGCGCGGCAATGTAGCCTTCGAGATGTCCGATCCCGCAATCCGCCTGTGCGTCGCGCGACATGGTGATCGGTGCGCCCATTTCGGCAGTGATTGCCTGTGCCAGATCCTCCTTTCTTGCCCTTGTGGCAGCCAGC
The DNA here is from genome assembly GCF_900101475.1 of Ruegeria marina. Lineage (GTDB taxonomy): Bacteria > Pseudomonadota > Alphaproteobacteria > Rhodobacterales > Rhodobacteraceae > Ruegeria_B > Ruegeria_B marina. The sequence goes on from NZ_FMZV01000026.1 coordinate 21,943, forward strand.
AGGCGCTCCAGAAGCATCAGACGCTCGGTCTTCGTGCTGCACGAGAAAGTCTCGAAAGCGCGCTGTGCAGCAGCGACCGCCCTGTCCACGTCCGCCTCGTTGCCCAATGACAATGTGCCGATCCGGCTGTTTGTAGCCGGGTTCATGATCGGCATTGTCGAGGTTGAAACCGGATCGACCCAAGCTCCATCTATGTAAAATTTGTTCAGCTTTTTCATGCCTTGCTTCCTGCGCTCCAAGAGTTCCGGCTTCACTGGACGACCGGCTCGCGTGCCATATCGAGATGCAGTTCCGTACCGGTATAGGGATTGGCGGCGATCACCTCGTCGTTAAGCTCGATACCCAAGCCCGGTGTGGTTGGCGGAATAACGTATCCTTCCTGCCAATCGATTTTTGTCGACACGACCGACATGTACGGGCCGTCAAAGGTGCCGATGCTTTCAAGGATCAGGAAATTCGGGCTGCAGGTGGAAATCTGAATATTGGCCGCCGCCGTCACCGGCCCGCAATAGAGATGCGGAGCGATCTGCGCCTGCCGGGTTTCCGCCATCGACGCGATCTTCTTGGCCTCCAGCAAGCCGCCCACGCGACCGAGGTCCATTTGCAGGATCGATGCCGCGCCGGTCTCGAGGAGGCGGGCAAATTCGTGCTTGGTGCAGAGCCGTTCGCCCGTGGCAACAGGGATCGAGGTGTAGCGCGCGATTTCGGCCATGTCGGCGGGGTTTTCCGGTGTCGTGGGCTCCTCAAACCAGAGCGGTTCGTATTTCTCCAATCTCCGCGCCAGTCGTTTGGCGCCTGACACGGTGAACTGGCCATGGGTGCCGAACAAGATGTCCGCACGAGTCCCAACGGCCTCGCGGATGCGCTTGCAAAACTGTTCGCTGCGCTCCAGGTCTTCTAGGCGCGGCTGGTGACCGTCATAAATCGTATAAGGGCCGGAGGGGTCGAACTTCACCGCCGTGAACCCGTTTTCGACCATTCTGACCGCGACTTCAGCGGCAATATCCGGATCGTTGTAGACATTGGGTGTGCCGGGATCGGGGTAAACGTCGCCCTCCGGCGGATAGAGATAGGTATAGCTGCGCAGACGCTCGTGCACCTTGCCGCCCAAAAGCTCGTAAACCGGTTTGTCGGCCGCCTTGCCGATGATATCCCAACAGGCCATTTCAAGGCCGCTGAGCACGCCCATCACAGTGACATCGGGGCGCAGCGTGTATCCTGCGCCATAGGTGCGCCGCCAGAGCCGTTCGATATGGTGCGGGTCGCTGCCTGCGAAGTGGCGCTCGAACACATCGACCGCCATGGCCGCGCAGAGGTCGGGACCGAAGGTCGCGTTGTAGATCTCGCCGACCCCGGTGATCCCGCAGGCTGTTGTCAGGCGCAGAAAGATGAAATAGCGGCCACCATGGCGTGGAGGCGGGTTGGCGACGACGAAGGTTTCGATTTTTTCCAGGCGCATGTGGTCCTCATGAATTCGGTTGTTCAGTTGCGCTGCCGGGCCAATGCCATGTCTTCAATGATCAGATCGGCAGCCCGCATGGCCAGCATCATGGTCGGAGCGTTGGTGTTTCCTGAGGTGACATTGGGAAACGCAGAAGCGTCCACAACGCGCAATCCTTGAACCCCATGAACTCTTAGCCGAGCATCCAGCACCGAATCCGAGGCGTCACGCCCCATGCGGCAGGTGCAGGTCGGGTGGAAATTGGTGGAGGCTCTGGCGCGGAAATTCTCCAGCATCTCGGCATCGTTCATGTTATTGATGTCAGGGGATTTGGGCGCCTTTGTCACCCGAACGATTGTTGTTGCATTGGCTAGCGTCCTCAGCAATTTGCACGCCTGCACAGCATCCTCGAGATCTTTTTTGGTCGAGAGCGAGTTGGGTTGGATGAGCGGCGCCTGTGCTGGATCTGCTGATGCTATCCGGATCTCGCCGCGGCTCGTCGGCCGGCAAGGTTGCACCGACAGGATGAAACCCGGTGCCCGATCCATGGTGGGCTTGCCGTTTGCTGGCGTCGTATAGGACGCCGGGTTGCAATATATTTGCATGTCCGGCACAGCTTGGGCGGCATCGGACCGGACAAAACCGCCCACCTGATTGACCGGGACGCTCAACGGGCCTTTCCGCGTCAGCACATATTCTATACCGGCCAAGAGTTGCCCGAACTTTCGCCCCAGCCTGTTGTTCAGTGTCGGCTCATTTGCTGCGAAATGATGGGTGATCGCCAAGTGGTCCTGCAGCCCTTTGCCGACCTGCCCGAGATCCTGAACCACCTCGATCTCGTGGGACTTCAAAAGCTCCGCAGGCCCTATGCCCGACAGTTGCAGGATCTGTGGCGAGTTGATGGCCCCGGCACTGACAATGACTTCACCCTTTGCCCGTGCCAGAATACGCTGGTTCCCGACGCGGTAATGCACACCGGTTGCGCGCCCGTTCCGGATTTCCAGTTTTTCCACCAGCGCATTTGTCACGACTTTCACATTGCGACGTTTCAAGGCCGGCCTGAGAAATGCGTCTGCCGCCGAGCATCGCAGGCCCTTACGCACAGTGCTGCGAAAATAGGACACCCCCTCGGAGGACACGCCATTCATGTCGTCCTTGGTCGGCCAGCCAAGATCGTGAGCAGCTTCGAGAAATCGCGCCGAAAAGGGATGCATATGTTCACGAAGATCCGAGATGCGTAACGGACCATCGCCCCGAATTCGCATCCTGTCATCGGTCCCGATTTCGCAGTGGCTTTCCAAGCGCTCGAAGGCCCATCGCGCCGTTTCCCAGTTCCACCCCGCCGCGCCGGCCTTTTCCCAGTCGTCGAAATCCTGGGCCAACCCGCGTACGTAAGCCATGGCATTGATTGAGCTCGATCCGCCGATCACGCGCCCACGAGGCCAATAGGCGATCCGCGAATTCAAACCTGCGTCAGGTTCGGCATTGTAACACCAGTTCACCTTTGGATTGGAGTAAGTGAAACCGTAACCCACGGGCACCTTGATCCAGAAGCGAGCATCGGAGCCGCCAGCTTCGATTACCAGAACCTTGGAGCTCGTTTTTTCGCTCAACCGGTCCGCCAATACGCATCCCGCCGAGCCTGCGCCTACGATTATGTAGTCGAATTCCATGCCCGTATTACCCTGTAATTCGATTGGTCACCCATCTTTCCCGGTAAATGGACCACGCGCCCTCCTTTAAGCAAACAATGCCTTTGACTGCTTAGGCCCAAAATTATTTAACTCTGTATACGGGATCAGCGCAGCGATTAGGGCCACATCCCATTCGCTTCGCAAAGCGGTCGGCGCAGAGATGCACCGCGCTTGGCAAAATAGGCGACTGATAAGAGCTAATAGGGAGAAGAGGATGACGAAACTTCCGCATGTGACATGGCTCAGAGCCTTTGAAGCGGCCGCACGAAACAGCAGTTTCACTTCGGCTGCCGATGAACTGAACCTCACGCCAGCTGCCGTCAGCCAGCAGATCAAACTGCTCGAGCAGCACTTCGGTGTGCAATTGTTTACACGTCAGCCGCGTGGCGTTGCCTTGACCGACATGGGCCATGCCTATGCGCAACCCATCCGCAAGGCGTTCGCCGAAATGCAGGAAGCCACCAACGGCCTTTTTGGATCGAAAAAGAAACGGATCGTGCGCGCGCGTGCTTCTATCAGTTACGCGGCGATTGTCCTGGCGCCACAGCTTGGCGGCTTTCATGAAGCTCACCCCGACATTGAAGTCCAACTGACGACTGCCGTTTGGACTGACCGTATTGATGATGAGGCGATCGACGTCGAGATCCGATATGGGCACGGAGATTGGGACGAGCGGGACATCAGGCACCTGTCGGGTCATCGGCTTGCAGAAGTCGTCTGCCACCCGGCCTTCGCCGCGTCTTTCGGAGAAGATCTCAGCATTCAGACGCTTGCCGCACACGCGGTTCAGGTTATTGGCTCAGAGTCGGACTGGAGCCTTATGTCCGAGCAATTCGGGCTCGAATTGCCGCCTGTCGCCGGCGCGATCAAGGCCGACTCCTCTTTGATTGCCCTGCAGATGATTTCCAGCGGAATCGGTGCCGCTATCATTTCCGAGGACTTTTCGAGCCGCTACATTGAGCAAGGTCTTCTGATCTCTCCCTTCGAATATCGGCTCCCTCTACAGCGGAGCTTCTTCCTAGTCGTTCAGGACAATCTTCAAGAGCGGAGCGAGGTAAATCAATTCTGCGAGTGGCTGTCAGAACAACACAGGAAGGTGTCACCTTGAAAAGCTTGTCACAGAAGCTCCGAAGTCGAACGGCGGTTTTGGGGTAACCGCCGGGGTGCTCTTGCACCTGTAGCGAACGACCACTGCCCGCCCTGACTCCCGAATGTATTGAACGGCCCACAGCCGACGTTCGAGCAACATGCAGCGCATGACCGGAACGAGCCGAGGCTGTGTGAAAACTCCCGCGGTCTGGCGCGTCGGGTCAAAATCCCGAGATATCTGCGCTTTCTCGTCAAGCTGAGCGGAAATTCCGAAGAGTTGCAGGAGCGAGCTCGACGAGAGAGATCGCGTCGCCCAGTTTTCACACACCCTCAGCCCAATGTGGACGTAACGCGTTCGAACCCAGATTGAATCATCTGAACGAATTGACCCAGATCATTGCCTTGGAACAAAGTGGCGCTTCAACTATGCGCGGGGAACTCAATTGGGGGAGATGCTATGAGGTGGCTTCGGATTGGGCTTGTGATCACCACTTTGCTGTCAGGATGCATCGAGTCCTACACACGAACCCTATCTGCCGAGCAGAGAGAGGATCTAGGTAGAGAGTTTACCTTCTCCATATATTTCCCCGAGCTGAAAGCCAATGGGGCTGATACTCGCCCTAAAGAAATCCGGGGGCTGGAGAAAGTCACTTATCGATTTCGGCGGCAAGAGGATCTGAGTTATTCTCTCGCGCTGTCGCCTGCGAAAATCTTAAATGGAGAAGGCAATGGAGAAATTGATTTATCCAATGACATTCCGGGATTGAACGCTTCGATTGCAAGTCTAGATAAAACCAAGGAATTCAATCTTTTGGTTGTTGATATATTCGCTCCGATTAATGGGGAGGAGCTAGGGGCTGGCGCAGGAATGATAACGATGTTCGTGTTAACAGCAGCCGAGGAAGAAGCGTTTCTTGGATTCCTAAGTTGTGAAGGTGAGAGCAGATTGCAGATTCTTGAGTGTGGTGAAGAGATTAGCGAATGGCTTCACCCGACCCCCCTCTTTGAACTTTCAATTTGGGGTGAATACCAAGACTTGTACTCAGTGTACCGAAAGTTTGCTCGTGAGAAGTCTTTCTATTTTGCGGTCGATTGCAGCCGTTTCCCACAATATTCAAGCTCACTGCATGGCTTTAGAACGAAGTGCTACGAGTGGTCTCAGATCGTCCAGTAGGTCTTTTACAGGCAGGAAAGCTAATTTACTTGGTTCGTTTTGAGCGTTGACGCGCACTCTGGGTGTATTCCTTGGAGATAGGGAATTTCCTGCCTCCGGTCAGCTTGGGCCGCACAGCAAACTCCGGTGCAATTCGCAGCGAAGTTCAGGAATCCGCCCAAACTGGCCTTTGGTGTGAAGCGCAGCCGACTGCCGATCGCAGTACCTCGCCTGAGGAATTGTTCGCAGCGGTCTCGAAGCGTTCAAACCTACCGTGAGTACATATGCGGCCAAAGCCCATATTATCCGCAGTGTTGGCCGACACCATAGATTGAGATGTTGGCGCTTGAGGTGGTTGGGGTTGGCAATTGTCTTATTCACGAGCCATGAAAGAGCGAGAGAAAGGGTGGGAGGGGTGACCCCTCCCGGGTGAGAGATTGCGCGCGGGGCTTGGGGCCAACCCTCAACCCCGGAGATTGCCGATGAACGCTCACACCTATTCCGTCCCTATTGCGCAAGAGGCCGAGCCCCCTGCCCGCCTCACGGCCTCGCGCTTCGCCCACAACATAATCCAGGCTGCGAGAACCCTCGCCCCCATGTTCGAGACGGGCAGGTCCATCGACGCCGCTGCCCTGCGCGCCGCGATGGAAGAAGCTTTCGGTGCCAGCGACGCCAGCGGTGCCTGGGTCTGGAAGGATGCCTACGAGGCCGCCGAGGTGGCTCAGATATTGATACTCGCGCGCTACGGCGCGCTGATGCAGCGCCGGGCAGCCTCTCCGCAGGCTTTCCTCACCATGATCAAACGCCTCGCCGGTCTGGCACCGTCCCACACACGGCGCTCCGAAGACAGTGTCCGTCTGCAACAGTTTTCGACCCCTCTGCCGCTCGCAGCCATCGTCGCGCAGGCGGTGGGGTTTCGAGATGACGACCTGGTGCTCGAGCCCTCGGCCGGCACCGGCATGCTGGCGATCTTCGCCCGGATTGCAGGCGCGCGGCTGGCGCTGAATGAACTCGCTGAAACCCGCCGCGCCTTGCTGGGACATCTGTTTCCGGAGGCGGTCCTGTCTGATCACGATGCCGCCTCGATCGACGACCGGCTGGATCGGTCGATCACGCCCTCTGTCATCGTTATGAACCCGCCCTTCTCTGCTGCGAACCATGTCGAGGGCCGGTTCCGGCAGGCAACCAGCCAACATGTGCTTTCCGCCCTGGCGCGACTCGCACCCGGTGGGCGTCTTGTCGTCATCACTGGCGAGAGCTTCGGCCCCTCCACGAAATCCTTCCAGTCGACGTTTCAACGGATTGGCCAAAGCGCCGACGTGGTGTTTTCCGCCGCGATCGACGGCAAGGTCTTCACGCGGCATGGCACTGCGATCGACACGCGGCTCACGGTGATCGACAAGCGCGTGGCTGGCGATGAAGCGACCGCGCCGGTCGACATAGAGGCCGCCTATCATCCTATCTGCGCTACCACCGCCGATCTCCTTGCGTCAGTTCTGGCCCACTGCCCGGAGCGCCGCAGCCTTCCGCCCTGCCCTACCAGTTCAGCCCTGTCGGTTCCGTCCCGCCCGACCCGAACGAACCTGCACGCCCTGCGCAATGCCGCCCGTAAGGAAACCCGCGCTCTCGCCGAGGAACGCGCGAAACATCCCTTTGACGACATCGAGACGGCCCCGCTCGACTATCTGCCGAAAACCTGGAGCGAACCCGACGGCACGCTGCAGGACACGGTCTACGAGGCCTATGATCTGCAGGCGATCCATATAGACGGCGGGGCGGAACATCCGACAGCGCTTGTCCAATCCGCGGCCATGGCCTCGGTCTCGCCGCCCGTGCCGACCTATCGTCCCATCCTTCCGAAGAGCCTCGTCGCGGATGGCCTTCTCTCCGCGCCGCAGCTCGAAAGCGTCATCTATGCAGGCAATGCCCATAAGACGCACCTGAAGGGCTGGTTCAAGCGCGGCGAGATCGAAGGCAAGCTGATGGCAGCGGCCGAGAGCGACGAAGATGCCTTTCGCCTGCGCAAGGGCTGGTTTCTGGGCGATGGCACCGGTTGCGGCAAGGGGCGGCAGGTCGCTGGCATCATTCTCGACAATTGGCTGAACGGGCGCCGCCGCGCGGTCTGGGTCTCAAAAAGCGACAAGCTCATCGAGGATGCCCGCCGCGACTGGATGGCGCTCGGTGGCCGTGAAAGCGATATCGTGCCGCTCTCAAAATTCCGCCAGGGCAGCGAAATCCGCCTGCCCGAGGGCATCCTCTTTGTCACCTATGCCACGCTGCGCTCCACTGAGCGCCAGGGGAAAGCCTCCCGCCTCGATCAGGTGACGGCCTGGCTCGGGGAAGGGTTCGACGGGGTTATTGCCTTCGACGAAAGCCACGCCATGGCGAACGCCACCGGCGAAAAGTCCGACCGCGGCGACAAAAAGGCGTCCCAGCAGGGCCTCGCCGGCCTCGCGCTGCAGAACGCCGTGCCCGATGCGCGCGTGCTCTACGTCTCGGCCACTGGCGCGACAGTCGTCGGCAATCTCGCCTATGCCTCGCGCCTCGGCCTTTGGGGCACCGGGGATTTCCCCTTCGTGACGCGGGCCGAGTTTGTCGCCGCGATGGAGGCCGGGGGTATTGCCGCCATGGAGATGATCTCGCGCGACCTGAAGGCGCTCGGGCTCTATCTCGCGCGCTCGCTTTCCTATGCCGGGGTCGAATACGAGATGCTGGTCCATGAGCTGACGCCTGCCCAGATCGCGATCTACGACAGCTATGCTGATGCGTATCAGATCATCCACAATAACCTCGAGGCCGCCCTTCAGGCCTCGGGCGTCACCTCCGAGACTGGCACGCTGAACCCCCAGGCGAAATCCGCCGCGCGGTCTGCCTTCGAGAGCAACAAGCAGCGCTTCTTCAACCATCTCATCACCGCCATGAAATGCCCCTCGCTGATCCGTTCGATCGAGGCGGACCTGGCAGCGGGGCACTCGGCCGTCATTCAAGTGGTCTCGACCAGCGAAGCGGTGATGGAGCGTCGCCTCGAAGAGATCCCGCCCTCGGATTGGGATGATTTGCAGGTCGATTTTACGCCGCGTGAGAACATCATGGACTACCTGATGCACAGCTTCCCGACGCAGCTCTTTGAGCCCTACACCGACGAAAATGGTGACCTCCGCTCTCGCCCTGCCCTTGATGGAGACGGCAATCCGATCATCTGCCGCGAGGCGGAGCGGCGGCGGGATGATCTGATCGAGCATCTTGGTGCCCTCGCCCCGGTGCAGGGCGCGCTCGACCAGATCCTTTGGCATTTCGGCGGAGATGCTGTTGCCGAGGTCACGGGGCGCAAGCGGCGCATCGTGAAGACGCGCGAGGGGCGGCTCAAGGTCGAGAACCGCCCCGCCTCCTCCAACCTCGGCGAAACCCAAGCCTTCATGGATGATACCAAGCGCATCCTGATATTCTCCGATGCCGGTGGCACCGGGCGCAGCTATCACGCCGATCTTGGGGCAAAGAATCAGCGTCTGCGGGTGCATTACCTGCTTGAGCCCGGCTGGAAGGCCGACAATGCGATCCAGGGGCTGGGGCGGACCAACCGAACCAATCAGGCGCAGCCGCCGCTCTTTCGACCCGTCGCCACAGACGTGAAGGGCGAGAAGCGGTTTCTCTCCACCATCGCGCGCCGCCTCGACACGCTCGGGGCCATCACCAAGGGCCAGCGGGAGACCGGCGGGCAGAACATGTTTCGTGCTGAGGACAACCTCGAGAGTACCTACGCGCGCGCAGCTCTGCGGCAGTTCTTCTACAAGCTGCGCGCGGGCAATATCGCGGCTTGCTCCTACGCGAAGTTTCAGGAGATGACCGGGCTGACGCTCGATGAGGCGGATGGCACCATGAAAGAAAACCTGCCGCCGATCCAGCAGTTCCTGAACCGCTGCCTCGCGCTCCGGATCGACATGCAGGACGTGATTTTCGAGGCCTTTGGCGGGTTCCTCTCGGCCATCATCGAAGATGCGCGCCAAGCGGGTACGCTCGATGTCGGCCTCGAAACCCTGCGCGCCGAGAAGTTCGAGATCGTCGATCGCAAGGTCATTTTTGAGCATGAGGCGACGGGGGCGACGGCCACCGCCCTGACCGTGGAGCGCACCGATCGCAACGATCCGCTCACCCTGCCCCGGGTTAGAGCGATCTGCGCAAACACGGAAGGCGCCACGCTCTGCTGGAACAAGACTTCCAAACGCGCGGCGCTGATGGTGAATGCGCCGGCCTTCATGGACGAGGATGGTGTGCCGATCCTGCGGGTGAAACTGTTGCGACCCATGACCACCGAGATCCTCGCGCTTTCCGAGTTCTCGAAATCACACTGGGAAGAGATCGATGATGCGATGTTCGAGCATCTCTGGCAGGCCGAGGTCGAGGCGGTGCCGGAGTTCACCACGTCGAGGATTACGCTGATCTGCGGTCTCCTTCTGCCGATCTGGGACCGGCTGCCCGCCGACAACATGCGCATCTATCGCCTGCAGACCGAGGACGGCGAGCGCGCCATCGGCCGCTTGGTCAGCCAGGAACAGCTTCTCAATGTCTATGCGCGGCTCGGCCTCGACTGCCAGATCGAGATGACGCCGCAGGAGGTCGTCGCAGCGGTCATGGATGCGAGGACGACCCTGAACCTGCTTGGCGGTTACCAACTGCGCCGGTCGCTGGTCATGGGACAGCCGAGGCTCGAGCTCATCGGTGCATGGGGCGCGGTCCTGCCCTCTCTGAAGGCTTTGGGATGCTTCACCGAGGTGATTCAGTGGAAGACGCGTGTGTTCATCCCGGTGGATGGCATCGACGTGCTGGCGCGGGTACTCACCGAACACCCGGTTGGCGCCAGCGCCGCGGATGCCGCCGCATGAGCGCGCGGCGCAGCATCGCAGACCTCTCGGTCGACCTCTCAGACCGCGCCGAGAGTTTCTGCCGCCGGTATTTCCCCGAGGGGCGCAAACAGGGCAACTATTGGCAGGTCGGCGATACCTCTGGCGCCAAGGGGCAGAGTCTCGCGATCCGACTGCAGGCGCAGGACGGGCGCAAGGCCGGGTCCTGGACCGACTACGCGACGGGTGAATATGGCGATCTGATCGACCTGCTGCATGAACGGCTTGGATCGGTCACACTCAAAGAGACGCTGAGGGAAGCCCGGTCCTTTCTCGGCGAAGCCTCCTGCCCCACCGTACCTCTTGAACCCCGAAAGGCGGAGCGCCCGGATGCTGCCTCCTGCAAACGCATCGCGCGGGCGCGCAAACTTTTCGCCGCCGGCAAGCCGGTTCTTGGCACCCTGGCCGCCACCTATCTGCAGGGGCGCGGGATCACACGACTTGGACCTGCCCTCCGTTATCACCCTCGGGTTTTTCTGCAGCAAGGCCAGGACGACGCCGATCCGCCGCAAAGGACCCCTGCCCTTTTGGCAAAGATCACCGACAATCGGGGCCAGATCACCGGCTGCGCGCGGCTCTATCTCGATCCGTCCACCGGCGGTTTGGCTGCGATCGAGAGCCCGAAGCGGATCCTCGGACAGCTGCACGGCCATGCCATCCGCTTCTGGTCCGGCTCACCTCGCAGCGATCTCATCGTCGGCGAAGGGCTCGAGAACACCCTCTCTGCCGGCACTGCTCTCCCCGAGTTCGATCTCGCCTCCTGTCTCACCGCTACCCATCTCAGCCTCTTCATCCCGCCACCGGGGATCAAGCGCATCTGGATCGCGCGGGACAATGACGAAGCCGGACGCAACGCATCAAAGATACTGCGTAACAAACTGGAATCGCTTGGAATTGCCTGTGGTGACTTCGTGCCGAGCATGGGCGATTTCAACGACGATCTGCGGGCACTTGGCAGAGATGCGCTGCGCCGGTCCCTGCTCAAGGCCATGAAAGCACAAGGTCTGGAGATCGAGGACGGGTGACCGCCAACTTCCTCAGCGAAGTCCGAACGGGCAAAGGTTCCGCGGGTTCGATCTGATCCCGTTTGGAAAAGGGGTGCGATGGACCCGCGGGTCGGGGCTGAGTGCCCCTCGCCCGGGCAGCAATGCCCCCCGCACCAGAAAATTCCCCTGCCCCTTTGGGCCATTCCTCGCGGGGCCAATTTTCCGGCCCGCGGCGCATTCTCCGCTGCGCTCCGATCCTGACGGATGCGGCCCGGTCGCCGCCGGTCCTTTTATCGCCCCATCCAAATCGGGTCAGATCAAACAGAGGAACCAGACAATGCCCCATCAGACAGACATCCAAGAAGAGACCGGCGTGACCTCCGCCATCCTCGACCACCTGGCACTTCACGGCGCAACGCCCGGGCCCGGCGAGACCGATCATCGCCCCCTGCCCCAGCCCGACGAGGTCGAGCTCGCCATGGCGACGCTCTTTGACACCACTATCGGCCTCCTCACCGGCAGCCAGTTGGAAGACAATCTCGAAGAGATGCTCTGGTCCCTCACCTCGATCTTCCATCGCAGGCTTACCCATATCCAGAAGCTCCTCGATGACAACGAATTCGAGGTCCGGGAAAGTCTGGCCATCCAGGACGGCTCCGAGGTCGCTTCGGTCGAGCTTGAGCGCCTCCGGATGATCGGGCTCAAACTCTGGGACCACCGCGACGCCTTCGAGCAGATGCGCGATCTGGCCGTGGGCCACTTCTCGGCTGCCACCGGGTCTCCCTGGCTGCCACGCACCGGATCCAAAGTCTCGCATCGCGGCTTGACCTCCGCCGTCGTGGACAGCCGGGCCTATCTCTCGGCCAAACGACGTAAGGAGACCGAGGTGCACTGCCCTGAAGGCACGCGGATCGCCTTTTCGGGCGGGGACTACCAGGCCTACGATCTGATCTGGTCCGTCCTCGATGCCACCCACACGAAATACCCCGACATGGTGCTCCTGCATGGCGGCACGCCCAAGGGTGCCGAGATGATCGCCGCTCGTTGGGCAGATACCCGTGGCGTCACCCAGGTGGTCTTCAAACCCGACTGGAAAAGCCACGGGAAGGCCGCCCCCTTCAAGCGCAACGACAAGATGCTTGAGACGATGCCGCAGGGTCTGATCGCCACTCCCGGTTCGGGTATCACCGAGAACATCGTCGACAAGGCCCGCAAGCTCGGGATCCGCATCAAGAGGATCGGGGCTTAGGCCCCGATTTTCTTTTGATCAGCACGTTGTCGCCAAAGGATTGAGTTTCGGAGATGGTTTGTCGTGTGGGACGAGGCGGCCTTTCGAGCATCAACGGTCAATAGCGGCAGGGCTGAAGCGCTGCTAAGTTCCTCCGTACCCGAGGCTTCAGCCTGGTCGCTGATGGTTGCGTCATATGCTCATAAGTGTATGACTTCGGTGTGAATTTGATCGGTCGGCTCTTGTTGCAAGAGGCTACGAAAAGCGCTCTAATTCCGAAAAACAAGGAATTTAGTATGAGCTGGACACTTTTCGTCGACGAATCCGGGCAGGATCAGCGGGAATCTCCCTACGAGGTGTTAGCCGGGGTCGCGATCGAGGACAGACAGATCTGGCCCCTGATCTGTCAGATATCGGACGCACAGCAGCACTTTTTTGGCATGCGGCTATTCGAAGCCTACGGTTATGAGGCGAAAGCCAAGGAGCTTCTGAAGAAGAAGACCTTCAAGCACGCCGGGCAGATGGACCTAATCGACAATGGCGAGCGGATGCGCCTCGCGAAGGAGATTTTGGAGGACGGGACTGCCGTGTCCCGGGCGCGGCTTACAGCATTGGCCCAAGCAAAAATCAGTTACTGCGAATTCGTCCTGGACCTGACCCGGCGACACGGTGGCAAGATTTTCGCCACAATGGTCCCGCAGTCAGCACCTCGGCCTCCGAATGGCGACGAGATGCGGAAGGACTATGCGTTCTTCCTCGAGCGCTACTACCACTTTCTTAATCAAACCCCGAGCGATCCGATGGGCTTCCTCGTGTTTGATGAGCTGGACAAGACCGCTAGCCATGTCCTTCTCGGACAGATATCGCGCTACTTTCTGAAGACTAAGAACGGTCGGACAAGATCACGGCTTATTGTGCCGGAGCCAATGTTCGTGCACTCAGATCTCACGTCCCTCGTTCAACTCGCTGACTTGGTGGCCTACATCATCAGTTGGGGTCTGCGACTGAACCGAATGCCGAGGAGTGCACGACCGGAACTCGCTTCGCTCTTCGAGATCGTTAAGCGCATGAGATACAAGCACGTAACCGAAGGCGGGGATATTGTCTGGGGGATCAAGGAGATCAAGGATCTTAGGCCGCGTGATCAGGCCTGACGAGGGCGCATAAAAAAAGGCAATGCAACGTTACCGTTCCAAAGCCTCCGGGAATCTATATGATGCCGGATAACAAGTGAGTCAAGACTTTTGTGGTTCCAATGTCGCTAGCACACGATATATGTACGGGTTAGCGCGCACCTTGTTTTGCATGCTGGCCGCCGATAGATCCTTCCTAATTTCTATGCAATGAGCGCTCAGAAGGCCAACTACAATCGCCGCGTACTGAGCTATCTAGGGATGATGGCCATGGGTCGGTCTCGATCGCTACGAGATCTCGGATGCCCAAATTCAAACGCGCGGTACGAACCTAGGTTGTCGCCCGGTATTTCCCTCGGCTGTTCCTTCAGTTTCCTTCGTGGCCACCGCTCTTCTCCTTTTGTCTGAGTTGCATGACATGCTGGTCGCAGCTGTCGTCCCGTCCACAAAGGATGTCGCCGATCTTTTTCCCCTGTCCCTGCGGGCCATTCCTCGCGCGCCAAAAAGACCGGCGCCTGCCCCTCTCCGCTGCGCTTCGCCTTCGGTGTGGCCGGGCCTTGGCCAGCTGCAAGGTGACCATCATTGCAACGCAAACAAGGAGAAGAGCAATGACCACGAACTGCATCAAATTCACCAGCGCCGACATCGAAACCGCCAAGGGCACAGGCTCCATCTCGACCCTGACCTTCGACCTCGACATCACGGTCGAACCTGTCGCGAGCGCGAACCCGATGGCCCCCACGCACCGCGTCCTCGGCCGCTCCCCGCGCGGCAAGCTGGTCGAGTGCGGCGGCATCTGGAAGAAGCAGAACAAGGAGACCGGTGCCGACTACTACACGCTGACCATCCGCGACCACGGCTTCAGCGCCAACCTCGGCAAGGCCGCGAACCAGGAAGATCTGTCCCTGCAGGCCGTCATCCCCTGGGGCCCGAAAGACGCCGCGTAACGTAAAGAATCGGCTGGGGCAACCCAGCCGATTTCCTCTGTTTCCCTTCGCGCTGACACGCATTCCCCGCATCTTGGAGCCAGGGGTTAGTGCGCTTGGTGGAAGCAACTGATCACTGAATTGGCGCAAGGTGATGATGACGCAATCCCTTTCGGAGGAGACGGGTTCGTGGCTCCCCTAGCGTTCTGAGGCTTCGAGTATCTTTCATTTTGACAGCCGTGCAGAGTGGAAAAATAAAAGAAAAACAAATAGTTAAGATGCGTCGGGCGCAGGACTAAAGTTGACTGCACATCCGAGCCAGAGACAGTTTGCCCTAGATATTGGGTAGCTACATTCTTCGATCGCTACACCTTGTCGAGACATCTAGGAACGCCGGTAGATTGGGTAAGATCTAGCCGCCGGGCGAAAATCGTTGTTAAGACTCAGTTTTCCGTGTAGATGACACTTTAGTGAGCGAAATCGCTGAAAAAGCGATATTTAGAGGGCAGGCGGATGCGAGAACGGTCTTTTGCGGCTGATACGAAGGATCAACCCTTCGACGAGATCATCCTACAGCAAGGAGAGTTGATTTCCGACCGTCTCAATATGTTGCGGCAGGAACAGTATCCTCCGGACGCCCAAAAAGGTCTACGTCAGTTTTCATTGGCCGAGGTTGCCTACTATCTCGGCGTCACGCAGTCGACCATCAAGAAGCTTCATCTCGAAGGCAAAGGTCCTGAACCTGAGACATCGTCGTCCGGGAGGCGCAGCTACTCGGCCGAGCAGATGCTGGAACTGAGAGCTTATCTCGACAAGCATGGCCGCCCCGGAAAACGCCGTTATGTCCCCTATCGGCAGCCTGGCGAAGAACTACACGTCGTGTCCGTCGTGAACTTCAAAGGGGGTTCCGGAAAGACCACTACCGCCGCCCACCTTGCGCAGCACTTGGCGTTGAAAGGGCATCGAGTTCTTGCGATCGACTTGGACCCTCAAGCCTCGCTTACAGCTTTGCACGGCATTCAGCCTGAACTCGACGACGTGCCTTCGCTCTACGAGACACTTCGGTACGATGACGAGCGTAAGCCGATCTCAGAGGTGATCCGGCCAACAAACTTTCCCAACCTAGATATCGTTCCGGCAAGTCTCGAGCTTCAAGAGTACGAATACGATACCCCGGTTGCTTTGACGAGCAGCGATCCCCACGAAGGCCGTACCTTCTTCACTCGCATATCGAAGGCGCTTAGCGAGGTTGATGACCGCTATGACGTTGTTGTGATCGATTGCCCTCCTCAACTGGGCTACCTCACGCTCACTGCTCTCACGGCTTCTTCCTCAGTCATTGTGACGGTCCATCCTCAGATGCTGGACGTCATGTCGATGAGCCAGTTTCTCCTGATGCTGGGCGGGATCATGAAGACGATCCGTGACGCTGGAGCGAACATGCGCTTGAAGTGGTTCCGTTACCTAGTAACGCGATTTGAACCAACGGACGGTCCCCAAAAGCAGATGGTTGGGTTCCTCCAGGCGATGTTCCCAAATCAGATGCTGTCAGCTCCTGTGCTGAAGTCTACGGCGATCTCCGACGCTGGGATTACCAAGCAGACGCTTTACGAAGTTGAACGGTCTCAGTTCGTGCGGACTACTTACGACCGTGCAGTGACATCTTTGAATGACGTGAACGACGAAATCGCCGAACTGATCCACAAGGCTTGGGGGCGTGAATGAGTAAGGTTTTGACAGCCGTGCAGAGAGCCAGTTTTGACAGCCGTGCAACTGTCGAAACGCGCGCAGCGCGTAGGTTGGATTCTGACGAAAAGGAGATGGCTTGATGGCTCGCAAAGACCTCCTGAAGAGCGTCATGGCCGGCTCGCCGGAGCAGCCCAAGGATTCCGGTCGCTCTGGATATGCAATGCGCGGTGCTTCGAAATCGATGAAGGTTTCGATTGATAGCCTTGCAGAGAACTCGAAACGTCTCCTTGAAGGCGAAACCATTGTCGAGATCGATCCGCAATTGATCGATGTGTCATTCGTTTCGGATCGGCTTAGTGATGACGATGTTGCTTTCGACGAACTGAAAGCATCGATCGCAGCGGGTCGTCAGGACACACCGGTATTGCTTCGACCGCATCCGGAAGCGGATGGCCGCTATATGATCGTCTTCGGGCATCGCCGTGTGCGAGTTGCATCGGCGCTAGGCCGTAAGGTTCGCGCGGTTGTAAAACCAATGGACGATGTGGCCCACATTCTTGCTCAAGGGCAGGAAAACACTGCGCGTGCAGATCTTTCTTTTATTGAGAAGGCCCTATTTGCGAAGAGCCTCTTGGATATGGGGCAAGCGAAGGACGTGATTCAGTCCGCACTTACCATCGATGGGACGTTGCTTTCACGGATGCTGTCAGTGGCGCAGAACGTCCCTCGACACGTCATCGAACAGATTGGGCCGGCCAAGCAGATTGGGCGTGATCGCTGGGAAGACTTTAAGAAGTTGGCTTCGGAACCATCGAATGACAAGATCCTCAAGGGAGCTTTGGAGTTTGACGGGTTTCAGAACCTCGATAGTGATGCTCGCTTTGAGCTCCTGCACAGCAAGCTGGCAGAAGCGGGTAGGGTGCCGAAGCGCCAAAAAACGCGTGCCGCGCCCAAGAAACGGACCTGGACCGCTGGCAAAGGCCGCATCAAGGGTGTCATCGGTCGGTCCGGAAAGGCATTCAGCATTTCGCTTACGGCACAAGATTCAACCGAGTTCGGGGACTTTCTCTCGGGTCGGCTTGATCAGCTGTACAGCGAATTCCTCGCGACGAAAGAGGAGCAGTCAGAACAATGATCTAGGCAAAAGAAAAGCCCCCAAGCAGCGTGGCCTGAGAGCTAATCTGAGAAGTTTGGTCGCTTAGAAGATATCTCTCCCGCGAATCACTGTCAACAAGAACGCCACTTCGGCGAACGGCTTTCTTTTGCCTCTGCGTAACTGGAGGTGAGAAACAGGCATGAAACATACAGGTTGGCGCAAGCCGACACCGGGTCTTGGCATTGCAGAGCAGCTTGCCCAAGCCGGTGAACAGGTGGCTGTACCCAAAACACGGGCCTTCGTGGCTGTGAAGCGGGTGGGGGCCTACATTGGCCTCAAGGCCGGAGACATGATGCTTCTCGACACGCTCGGGGCCTTTACGCAGGCCCAAGACTGGGAGGAGGGGCAGCGTCCGATCGTCTGGGCGTCGAACGCCTATCTGATGGAGCAGACGGGGTTCTCGCTCTCCGCGCTCAAGCGCCATGCCCGGCGCCTGGCCGAGATTGGCGTGATCTCCTTCCAGGACAGCCCGAACGGCAAGCGGTGGGGCCGCAGGGACGCCGAGGGGCGCATTGTCGAGGCCTATGGCTTTGATTTGTCGCCGCTGTCGGCGCGTGTCGAGGAGTTCGAGGAGCTTCATGCCGATTTGCAGGCCGAGCGCGAGCTCTGTCAGCGCCTGAAGCGCCAGATCACGGTTGCACGCCGTATGATCCGCGCTCGGATTGAGGCGGCCGTCAGCAGCGCGCTGCGCGGCCCTTGGACGCAATTCACAGGCCTTTACGAGGAGCTTCTGGACCGGCTTCCTCGCCATCACGAAGCCTCAGAACAGCTTGTGCGGCTGCTAACCTGGTTCAAGGAGCTTCAGGAGCGCGTCGAAGCTGCGTATCTCAAGGCAACTGAGGTTGTGCAACCTGTGGAAAACACGCGGGAAGCCAAGGAACAAGTTACTAAGAAGACTCAAGAAATGAACCCCAGGGAGGTCATTTCTGACCCTCATATACTAATTACAAACCAACTTGATCCTGTAACTAGTAATTCCTCAGAAAATGAGGAAGTCGCGGCGGCGGTGCCCAATGCTCAGCCCGAAGATCAAGTTGATAGGGAGCTGGAAGAATGGGTCGCCGAAGTGCGCAAGAAGCGCGCAGCGCTGGATCTGCCTACGATCATGCAGGCTTGCCCTGAATTTGCGTCTTGGGCGCGCAATATGGGCGGGTTCCTGAAGGATTGGGGCGATCTGCACCGGGTCGCTGGTCAACTCAGGCCGATGATCGGCATTTCTGAACATGCCTGGAACGTGGCACAGGACCGGCTGGGCAAACAGGTGGCGACAGCGGCGCTCGCGCTCGTCTTCGAGAAGCATTGCGCGGGCGAAGTGTCCTCGCCGGGCGGCTATCTGCGCGGCATGGTCGAAAAGGCCGGGGCAGGGGAGCTGCACCTTGAGCGCAGCTTCTATGGCAGGCTCGGCGGGCAGGCAGCATGATGGGGCAGGGGGTCAGAGTCCGGCGGCTTTGGTCAGGTTCACGCGGAACCGGTCGCGTCGGCGCTGGTAGCGACGGGTCATCTCGGCTGAGGCGTGTCCCAGTTGCTTTTGCACGTAGCGTTCGT
The DNA here is from genome assembly GCF_900101475.1 of Ruegeria marina. Classification (GTDB taxonomy): domain Bacteria; phylum Pseudomonadota; class Alphaproteobacteria; order Rhodobacterales; family Rhodobacteraceae; genus Ruegeria_B; species Ruegeria_B marina. The sequence goes on from NZ_FMZV01000026.1 coordinate 40,881, forward strand.
CGACTTCCGCCGAACTGGCGAGGCCGGCACGCAGCGAGTGACCTGAGAACAGTGCCAGGCGCTCTTTCTCGGGCAATTCGGATCGGATACCGCCATCCAGAACCGTGCGCTTGATCAGCCGCGCGACATGCTTGTCGTTGAGCCTCGTTTCGGATGCCTTCTTACCATCGCGCGAGGTGCCGACGAAGACCGGACCGAAGTCGATCTTCGCGAAGTGCAGCCATTGCTCCAGCGCATGCACGGGGCAGGTCTGATCCTTGGAGCCGCGGCCGATCTCGACTTCACGCCAACCGGTCTTGGCGTTGAGGGTCAGGAGGGCGCCTTTCTCCATGATCTCAATCCATCCGCCGGAATCTGGCGTGTCATCTTTATGTACATCGAGGCTTACGATTTCCGAGCGGCGCAAGCCTCCGGCGTATCCAAGCAGCAGGATCGCCCGATCCCTCAACCCGCGCAGGTCGAAAGGAAGGGTGGCGACCATCGCGACGATATCCTCGGCCAGGATCGCTTCCTTCTGAACCGACGGTCGCGCGTGTTTTCGCTTGATCCCCGCCAGCACCGTGGCGATGTGCCGGTTCTTGCGGTCGAGGGTGAATCCCCGCTGCGCGTAGTTCCAGGCGAGACCCGACAGGCGCCGGTCTATGGTGCTGACCGAAAGGGTAGGGGAGGGGCCTGACCCGGACGCAAGATCCGCGAGGTAGAGACCGATCATCTCCGGCGACGGAGGTAGCGCCTCCGCGCCCTTCATCCGGCACCAGCGCGCAAAATGCGCCCAATCCTTGGCATACGCTTTCAGCGTGTTCTCTGAGGCCGCGGCACGTGCGTAGTCTCGGGCGGTGTCCACCAGTCGATCAAGCGTGCCGGAGCCAGCGACATGGGAGGGCAAAGCAATGCCCTCGCTTTCCTCTTGATCTCTCTCGTCGACGCGAGCATCATCCAACCCACCAGAGGGCGCTGACGTCGATTTCTCAGTCTCTGAGGGCATCTTTCCACTGAATCCGGCTATGAAATTGGACTGCTTCCCAGCATATCTTGTTGTGTCCGATAAGGCAAACTTATTGGACATAATCGAGAACAGCAAGGCTAGGCGGTTTATACGCTATTTGCTGGCAGAAAGCGCCGCGACGATGTAGGCTTCCGGCATGACATTTGCCCGGCCCGATCACATGAGCGACCTCGACACGATACCCCGAATGCCCGCGTGGGTCACCTCCGGGCGTGTGGAAACCCTTGAAACTGTGGCCTTTCTGTCGGGCGCCGCGCTGAGCCATCTGCATGTAGTGCTGAGCCGCGAGGACGTTCCCCAAACCTTGTTGCGAGACAGGCTTGCGCTGCGCGCGGCCGAGGCTTGTATCGCGTTCTCTGGGCGCCCAGAGAGGGCAGGGGAGTTGCGCGACGCCGTACATCTTCTGCGCCCCGACGATCTGCCCGGCCCGGCGGGGGAAACCTACCTGGCCTGGCAGCGCGCTGTGGAAAAGCCGGTGTCGGTCAAGGCTCTGGGCCGAGCCCTGCCGAACGTTGAGCCGGGCCAGATTGCTACATGGTTCGATACGGGGCAGGGTGGGCCGGTCGGCCGTGCCGCGATGGTGCTGGAGGCCGTGCTGCGCGAGGCGCCGCGTGCGGAAGTAACAGCGCTGATCCTGGCGGATGCGGCCATCGCCCAAGCACTTGGTTGGGATCATCTGATGCCGCTACTCGCCGCGGGCCTGAAACGCGCCGACCTGCGCAAGCGCGGCGATGACCTTCGCTTGGCCTGTCATCGCGCGATTGTTTCTTCGGTGGCTGAGGCCGTGCATCTTTCAGCAGATCTCGCTCGGCGGGCCGCGCACCTGAAAGCGGTCGCTCCGAAACTCCGAGCCAAGGGCGCGTGCGACGCTGTCGAGATGTTCCTGACCCGCGATGCTGTTGCTCCCTCGGCGCTACCCCTGCCGGATCGCGCCGCGCGGCGGCTCTGCGACCGGCTGGTCGACCTCGGCGCAGTGCGCGAGCTGACCGGGCGCGACATCTTCCGGCTTTACGGGGTGTAGCGATGGCGAAGGATCGCTCTGACCCTGAATTGGATCGCGAGCTAGCCGACCTGCCGCCCGAGTTGCGGTGGCGGGAATGGATGCGCCGGATCGAAGCGGTGCTGTTTGCTTCGGCCTCGCCGGTCCCGCGCGAGGACCTGGCGCGCGTGGTGGGGCAGGGGGTGTCGGTCGATCTGCTGGTCGAGGACCTTGCCGCCGATCTGGAGGGGCGGGCCTTCGAGATCGCACAAGTCGCCGGCGGCTGGATGTTCCGCACGCGCGCCGCTTACGCGCCCGCGATCCGCGCAGCGGCAGATATCGGGGACCAATTGCTGGACCTGAGCGAATTCGACGTCGCGGTCCTGGCCGCCATCGCTTACCACCAGCCGATCACGCGCGACGGGCTCAAGGACATCTTCGGCAAGGAAATCAGCCGCGACCTGATAGGCCGACTGCATGCGCGCGACCTGATCGGGACCGGGCCAAGGTCGCCGCGGCGCGGCGCTCCCTATACCTTCGTCACCACGGAGCAGTTCCTTGTCGCGTTCGGGTTGGAGAGTCTGCATGACCTGCCCGACAGGGAGCAGTTGGAAGATGCCGGGGTTGTCGACGAAGCACCATAGGTCGATTTCGGGTAACGAGTTGGCGATGCGGAGCGTGAATCCACCATTCAGCTAATCGTTTCAATTGCCGTGCAACGATTCGTTCTCGGGTCAATAAAGCTTCATGACTTCAATATGATAATCGTTTCACGATTTCTGAACGAAGCCTCGTGCGTTTATTAGCGACTAGGCATTCCCGCCTCATCGGTGTCGATGTGAGTCCAACCTTTTCCGCAATTGCGAAGTTGTTATCGACTGAAGGCTAGAGCGGACATTGAGCGACTGACTCGGTCTCCGGGCACCGACTGCTGCCCTTAGGGCAGGGAGCGGCTTGGCACTAGCAATAACTTAGTCAGGGCAGCCGGTCAGGCAGAGTGCAGCAAGGTCACAGTCGGATCAGCTTTGAAGGGCGGATTGCGGAGCGTCGAGGTCATCGGAGTTAGGGCGCAGAAGTCGACGCTGGCGACCGTCTGCGGGAACCAAAGTCACCGGGTCGACGCGCGGTGAGTCTCCGCAGGTCAGCTCCGAGCCACTTTCGCCATCAGGGTTTCCTAGCAGTTTCAGGCATATGGGCGTGCTGAAATGCATTTCTTTGGTCCTCGATCGCGTTCGAGGTCTCGGAAGACGAATGCTAGAGCGATAAGGGGGAGAATCACACAGGAGACTCCATGCCTATTCTTGCCCTTTTATGGCTGTGCTTGACGGCTTGCGCACTCGCACCTTGTCCGAGATTGACGCCGTCGCCTGGCACTCATGCTATGCTCGAATCGCGTCGTTGAACATATCGTAAGCTGAGCAAAGCCGTTTGGCTCTGCCGCGGCGGGCCGGGCGATATCGTCAAATAGTCGCGTAAAGTCTTGCGTGGGCGTTTGTTAACTGGGACGATAATCTTGGTGCATTCGCTTAGCACAATCCAGCGCTTCGAAGTACCGGATTGTCCCTAAAGCCCATACATTATCGCAGGAGAGCCAAATCAGTTTCGTTCCGAAAAAAATTAGCGCCGCACAGTTCGCGACCGCCTTTACACTAAGATGTCCGTCGTCAGGGTTTTTCGGACTTCGCAGGCCGTTTCGTAACGGAGGCTCTGGTTCGGTTTCTGTTTAAGTTTAAGCGGCAGCTGCTTGGT
>NZ_FMZV01000021.1 GCF_900101475.1 Ruegeria marina
CCCGGGCGCCGTCGCACGCAACGAAGCTCTGCGAGCCTCAAAGTACCTGGGTCGCGCTATCTGGCGACGATGGAGCGGTTATCACCGCAGGAGCCGTGTCGAGTCCAGGATGAACTGCATCAAGCTGCTTGGTCAGTCACTGATGGCTCTAGACTTCGATCGCCAGGTCGTGGAATTGCAGGTCCGCATTGCCGTGCTGAACGGCTACACCGCGCTTGGCATACCCGTCACCGTGCCCGTAGAGTAAATCCGTCCGGGGAAAGGGGACGTCCGCCCCTTGGCTGATTTATGCAACAACGCCTATGGTCCTGCGCCTCACGTGATACCTTGCAACAGGCTGATCAGTTTCTGCGAGTCGCTTTCGCCGAGCTGCCGTTGAATGCTGGCATCCTGATCTTCGATCTCACGCCGGATCTGCATCATGCGCTTGCGCCCAAGTGCGGTGGTCAGCACGTTGATCTTGCGATGATCGCTCTGGGCGACCTGGCGATGGACCAAACCGTCCGAGACCATGCGGTCAACCAGTTTGGTCAGCGCCGGCGGGTTCATCAGCACGATCTCGGCCAATTCGCCCATGGTAAAGCGTTGACCCGATTCCAACGCTTCGAGCAGGCGCCACGCCTCGATCTGGATGCCGTGCCCGCGCAGCCGAGCATTGAGAGAGGCATTGATCCTGCGATGCGCGGCAGCCAGCGCATAGGACAACTGGTTGGTCATTGGTCTGTCGGGCTGATCCATGGGGCACTCGCTCGGTCTTTTGCCAGAATTTAATTGACTTGGAAAATAAATTCAAATGCAATGTGCGAATTCCCTGTCCGCGTGGAGGGGCGTGATCGACATGAACAGGTTTGCTGCCGAACTTTTCGTTCCGACCGAGCTGGCCGAGTTACGTGACGGCCCAATGGCCGCCTCACGCAGCAGCTATCGCATCGCCTTGCTGATCCCGCTTTGCGGGGCGGCCGGACTGTGGGCGCCGTCTTGCATCTCCAGCGCCCAGGCGGCGGTTGAGGAACTGAACCGCGGCCACGGGCTGAACGGGCGCAAGGTGCAGCTGATCATGATCGACGCCGCACAGGAATCGAGCCTGCCGATCGAGGAAACCGTCAATGACCTGATCGAAAGCCGGTCGATAGATGCCATCGTGGGGATGCATATCAGCGCGATCCGCCAGCGGCTGAGCAAGGTGGTGCGCCAGCGCATCCCCTATATCTACACGCCGCTTTACGAGGGTGGGGAGACGACCGCCGGGCTGTTTGCCATCGGCGAGACGCCGGACGAACAGCTGGGCCCGTCGATGGAATTGATGCAAAGCCAGTACCGCCCGAAAAGCTGGGCCCTGATCGGCAACGATTATGTCTGGCCACGGATGTCGCATCTGAATGCAAAGGCCAAGCTGAAGCAATTGGCGGTCAACCTCGCCTATGAGAAATACCTGCCCTTTGGGCTGAGCAACATGGCGCGGCATGTCGATGATATCGCCATGTCAGGCGCCGAGGCGGTGCTGATATCGCTGGTCGGACAGGACGCGGTTGCGTTCAACAGGGCCTTTGGCGCGGCCGGACTGCACGACCGGATCGTGCGCCTGTCCTGTGCGGTCGACGAAAACGCTCTGTTGGCCAGTGGTGCGCGCAACAGCAAGCGGATGTTCGTGGCGTCCTCCTATTTCGCATCGCTGCCGACCGAGGCGAATGCCGCCTTCAAAGAGGTTTACTACGGGCTTCACGGCGACCAGGCGCCGGTGCTGAACGCGCTGGGGCAATCGACCTATGAGGGCGTACATTTCCTGGCCGGATTGCTGCAGGAACAGCCTAGGACATGGCAGAACAAAAGCCACGGTGCCATCCCGCCAGTGATTCACCGCAGTGCGCGCCAACGCCAGGGGACAGCCCGCCCGAACCGCGCACAGATCTATCTGGCCAGAGCCGATGGGTTGAAATTTGAGGTCATTAACTCATTCTAAAACAAAATCTTAGGCGAAAACATTTTCCATTTCAATTTTTTACTTGAATTGGAAAATAAAATCTCTCACCGTTCAGGTAACAATTTCCGGCGTCCGTCGTGAGGTCAGGAAAACTGTATAACCGGGGAGAGAAACCGTGCTCTGGATCGCCATTCTGGTGCTTGCCGTACTTGTCCTGCTTGTCGGCATCTGGTTCCTGCAACGCTATTACGCCAAATCGACGCTCGACAGCGCACTGGTGCGCACCGGATTGGGTGGACGGAGGGTGGTGATCGATGGCGGCTGCATCGCGCTGCCGATCCTGCACCGGGTGCAGCGGGTGTCGATGGGAACGCTGAATTTCCGAGTTTCCCGCACCGGCCGCGATGCGGTTCTGACGCGCGACCAGATGCGCGCCGATCTAAGCTTTGATTGCGAATTGCGGGTGGCGCCGACCGAAGAGGGGATCGCCACGGCGGCGCAGGCCCTCGGCCACCGGATTGCCCGTGGGACGGACGGGCTCGAGGATGTGATGTCAGGTACGCTGGTCAATGCGATCCAGAACGCGGCAGCAACGCGCAGCCTTGCTGAGATTCACCTCGATCGGGCGGGGTTTGCCGCCGACGTGGCTGCGGCGATCGAGACACAGGCGGCAAGGCAGGGCCTGATGCTCGTGTCGGTCTCTCTCATTCATGTCGATCAGAGTGATCTGACCCAGTGGAACGAGAACAACGCCTTTAACGCGCAAGGGATGCGGCGTCTGGCCGAACTGGTGGCCGACCAGCGCAAGGCCCGCGTCAAGGTCGAGACCGAGGCTGATATCGCTGTACGTGAAAGCCAGCTCGCGCAGCATCAGCGGGCGCTGGAGCTGAAACGGGCCGAGCGCGAGGCCGAAGTGGCGCAGCAGGAATATCTGGTCAAGCTCGAAGCAGAGGCGAAATCGCGCGAGGAACAGGCCCGCGACGTCGCGCGGCTGGTGGCCGAGACCGCAAGGATCGCAAACGACGGGCGGGTAAAGACCAGCCAGGTCGAAAATGATGAGGCGCTGCGCAAGGCCGAGATGGCGGCGATCCTGTCGCTGGAGGAGGTCAAGATCGCCAACGGCATCCAGCTGGCCCGCAGGCGCGCCGAAGAGGCCGAGGCCAAGGCCGCCGAAGAAGAGGCGCGAGCCAAGGTGCTGCTGGCGGCCGAGCATGTGCAGGCCCAAAAGGAACGCGCCCAGGCCGAACGCGAGCGCGAGATTTCCCGGCTGAAACAGGAAAAGGACAGCGAGTTGGAGGAGGCCCGCGTCAAGCGAGAGGTCGACACCCTGTTGTCGCGCGCTCAGGCCGAGGCGACAGCGGCGACCAAGACGGCCGAGGCCGAGCGGACCCGGATGGAAGCTGAAGCTGCCGGCCGCATGGCGCTGAACTCGGCCGAGAACACGCTGTCGGATGCTGTAATCCGGATGCGGCTGGAAGAACGCAAGCTCGACCGCATGCCCGAGATCATGACCCAGATGATGAAGCCGGTGGAGAAGATCGACTCGATCCGCATCAACCAGATTGGCGGTATGGGTGGAGGCGGAACCGGAGAGGGCGGCGTGGACGGCGCCTTTGGTGCGGCGATGGACCAGATTTTGGGCATGGCGGTGCGGCTGCCTGCGATGAAACAGATGGGCGAGGAAATCGGCCTGGATTTCGACGCCAATCTGGCCGGACGGACGGCGGACTACGCCAACCGGATCAAGGGCAAGACCGGCGAACGCCCGAGCCAGCGCGAAATCGAACGCGACGACCGTGACAACGGCAAATGAAGCAAGGACGCGGAATACATCCGCGCATGACACCAAGACAGACAACACGGAGGTAAATGGGATGACACTTAACAGACGGAAATTCCTGGGCGCGACGGCGGCGATGACGGGTGCGGCAATGTTACCTCGGGCGGTGCTGGCGGCCGACACGATCAAGCTCGGCTCGATCGTCGACACCTCGGGCATCTTCGACGCCTATGGCAAGCCGATGGACATGGCGCTGCGCCTGGCGGTGAACGAGATCAACGGCGCAGGCGGGCTGCTGGGCCGCAAGATCGAGGTGATGGCCTATGACACCCAGTCGGACATGGCGCTGTATTCACAATACGCCCAACAGCTGACCCGTCAGGACAAGGTCGATGTGGTGCATGGCGGCATCCTCAGCGCCTCGCGCGAGGCGATCCGCCAGACCATGCGCAAGACCGGGACGCTCTATTTCTACAACGTCCAGTATGAGGGTGGCGTCTGCGACCGCAACATCTTCTGCAATGGTCTCACCCCCGCGCAGCAGGCCGAGGTGCTAGTGCCTTGGGCGATGAAAGAGGCGGGCGGCAAAAAGGTTTATACGCTGGCCGCCGACTATAACTATGGTCAGATCACCGCGCGGTGGATCGAGAAATACGTGCGCGATGCCGGGGGCGAGGTGCTTTCGACCGATTTCTTCCCGCTTGACGTGGCCGATTTCGGGGCGACCATCGCCAAGATCCAGACCGCCGCGCCCGATCTGGTGATCGCACCGCTGGTGGGCGGCGCGCATCTGAGCTTCTTCCGGCAATGGGCGGCCTCGGGGATGAAGGACAAGATCCCGCTGGCCTCGACCACGCTGGGCGTCGGCAACGAACACAAGGTGCTGACCCCCGAAGAGGGCAATGGCATCATGGTGGCCTATTCCTATAGCCAGGACCTCGACACACCAGCCAACACCGCCTTCAAGGAGCGATGGAGCGCTGCCTATGGCGATCCCAGCGCGCTGCACGAACTGGCAATCTCGACCTATTACGGTGTTCACACCTGGGCCAAGGGCGTGGAGATGGCCGGCTCGGTCGAGCGTGACGCGGTTGTTGCGGCGCTGGAAACGGGCGTGTCGTTTGATGGACCGGCGGGAAAATACACCGTCGATCCCAAGACGCACCACGCCACCGTCGACGTGCATCTGATGAAGTTCAAGGACCAGAAGATGGACGTGGTTGAAACCCTGTCTCAGCGCCCGCCGATTGACACCCAGACGGTGTGCGATCTGGAGGCCAACCCGGACGACAACACCCAATACGAAATCCAGATCTGACGTTTCTGCGGATCTGAGGCGGGGCGGCATGTGCCACCTCGCCCCCTAACTCCCCTCCGGTGCCTGCGCCGGGGGACAGCCCCTGCACGCGCGAAGAGAACGAAAGACAAGATGGACCTTTCATTCGTCATACTGGTGGAGATGCTTTACGCCGTCGCCTCGCTCATCCTCATCGGGGCGGGGCTGGCGGTAGTTTTCGGCATGATGAAGGTGATCAACCTGGCGCATGGCGAATTCATGATGATGGGCGGCTATGCCACCATCACCGCCGTGAACCTAGGCGTGAACGTCTTTGTCGCCATGTTGGTCATCGCGCCGCTGATCGTGGGCCTCATCGGACTGGTTGTCGAGCGACTGGTGATCCGGCACCTATATGGAAGGCTGGTCGACACCATGCTGGCGACATGGGGGCTTAGCCTGTTCTTCATCGGCATGACCACGATGATATTTGGCAATACCACCACCGGGATTTCAACGCCGATCCCCGGTTTCGCGGTCGGCGGTTACCAGATCAACGGCTACAACTTCTTCATCATCGTGGTGTCGGTGCTGCTGCTGATCGGCATTCTTGCCGTACTCAAGACTACCCGCGCCGGGCTGGTGGCGCGGGGGGCAATGCAACGCGCCGATATGGCGGCGTCGCTGGGTTACAGCCCCGACCGGATCTATATGGCGACATTCTTCTGCGGCTCGGCGCTTTCTGGTCTGGCGGGCGCGGTGCTGGCGCCACTGGTCGGCCTGGTGCCGACATCAGGCGGGGCCTATATCGCCAAGGCCTTTATTACCGTCATCGCGGGCGGGCCGTCGCTGGTGGCCGGCCTGCTGTCGAGCGCCGGGTTCTTCGGCATCGTGAGCCAGGTCTTTACCTTTGCCATATCGCCGGTGATCGGCGAGGTCGCGTTGCTGGTGGCGGCTGTCATCCTGCTGCGCCTGCTGCCGCAGGGCATCACCGGGCGCTTCCTGAAGGGGAGGCTGTGATGACCGGCAGCCTGTCGCGCGACGTGATCCTGACGATCCTCGTTTCGGCCATCCTGATCTGGATCATGCCGCTGATGATCGCGACCTATACACTCACGGTGCTGGTGATCTACGGCATGCTGGGTTTGAGCCTGGGGCTGATCTGGGGCTTTGGCGGCATTCTGTGTTTTGGCCAGGCGGCGTTTTTCGGGCTCGGCGCCTATACCTATGCGATTGCCGCGATCAACATCGGCGAAAGCACGGTGCCGATGATCCTGGCCGTGCTGGTGCCTGCGGTCTTTGCCGCCCTGTTGGGCGCGATGATGTTCTATGGGCGGCTCACGGATGTCTATCTGGGTGTGATCACGCTGGTGGTGACGCTCATCCTCTTCAAGTTCATGAACTCTACCGCCGGGCCGCAATACGTGATTGGCAAGGCGCGGATGGGCGGGTTCAACGGCATTCCCGGCTTTCAGACATTGAACGTGCCGGGTGACCCGTCGGCCTTTATCTGGGGCGACGCCTATTTCTATGTCTGCGCGGTGGCGCTGGCGATTGTCTTTGTGCTTGTCTCGGCACTGCTCAGGTCGAGCTTTGGGCGCGTCGCGGTCGGCATCCGCGAGAATGAGACCCGGATCGCGCTGATGGGCTATGACGTGCGGGCGCGCAAGACGGCGCTGTTTGCCGTGGGCGCGGCGATTGCCGGGCTGGCGGGTGCGCTGTTCGCCAACTGGGGCGAGATCGTCACGCCGAATCTCTTTTCCCTGAGCCAATCGGCCGAGATCATCATCTGGTGCATCGTCGGGGGCCTGGGTACCCGGTTGGGGCCGATCCTGGGGGCGGCTGGGTTGGCCTATCTCAAGTTCCTGCTGGGACAGCAAAGCATGATCGACAACACATTGATCATGGGGCTGATCCTGGTTCTCTTCGTGCTGTTCCTGCCGCGCGGGATCGTGCCGGCGCTGGCCTCGCTCTGGCGGATCAGCTTTGGCCGCCGCCCGCTGGGACGCATCCATCAGGTCCGCCGGACCCGCAACCGGGAGCGGCTCAATGGCTGAGATCGTTCTGGAAACCCAGGCGCTGACCATGCGCTTTGGCGGGGTAACCGCCGCCGACAACGTGAATTTCAAGCTGCGCGCGCGCGAACTGCGGTGCCTGATCGGGCCCAATGGCGCGGGCAAATCGACCTTTTTCAAATGCGTGACCGGCCTGCAAACCCCGACCGAAGGTCAGGTGTTCATGCGCGGGCATGAAACCACCCACTGGATGCCGCATCAGATCGCCTCGCTGGGGGTGGGCATCAAGATGCAGACGCCCAGCGTGATGGATAACCTGAATGTCTTCGAGAATATCTGGCTGGCGGCCCGGCGGTTTTATCCCTCCGACGAGGCAGGCCGGAAGACCACCGAGATGATCGAGCGGCTGGCACTGGGATCAATTGCCCGCAGTAACCTGGGCCAGCTTGCGCATGGCGAGCGGCAGCGGGTTGAACTGGGCCTGGTGGCGGTGGCCGACCCGTGGCTTGTGCTGCTCGACGAACCGGCGGCGGGGATGAGCGCCGAGGACGTGGACAGGATGACCGATATCATCCGCGAACTGAACAAGACCGCCGCGATCGTTATCGTCGAGCATGATATGCAATTCATCCGCTCGATCGCGGAACAGGTGACGGTGTTCCACCAGGGCGCGGTGCTGATGGAGGATCATGTGGACCGGGTGATGGCCGATCCACAGGTGCGCAATGTCTATCTGGGAAAGAAGGCCTGAGATGGCGGAAGACGTAACCATGACGCTGGAGGTCAAGGGCTTGTCCGGGGGCTATGGAAAGGTGCCGATCCTGCACGGCATCGACTTTGCCGTCGCCGAGGGCGAGGTGGTAGGCATTCTGGGCCACAACGGCATGGGCAAGACCACGCTCTTGAAAACGCTGATGGGGTTCTTGCCCGCGACGTCGGGCAGCGTGCGGTTCCATGCCGCCGAGATCACTCGCATGGCACCCTATGAACGCGCCGGGCTGGGGTTGGGCTATGTGCCGCAGGGGCGCGGGATTTTCCCGCAGCTTTCGGTGCGCGACAACCTGCGCTTTGCCTGGCACGATTATTCCGGCGCCTCGGAACAGGACGTGATGGAAAGCGTGCTGGCCGATTTCCCGCGCCTGCGCCCGCTGTTGGATCGCGACGGTGGCGCGCTGTCGGGAGGCGAACAGCAGTTGCTGGCGCTGGCGCGCTGCCTCATGGGCGATCCGGATTTCCTGCTATTGGACGAGCCGACCGAGGGCATCCAGCCCTCGATCATCGAGGAAATGGCCGAAACCCTGCTGAAACTGCGCCGCAGTCGGGGCTTTTCGGTGCTGCTTGTGGAACAGAACTTCGATTTCATCGCCGATCTCAGCGACCGGGTTCTGGTGCTGGAACGAGGCCGGATCGCGGGCGAATTGAGCCGCGCCGAACTGAGTGATCAGAGCAAGGTGGATCAGTTCCTTGGCTTTGGTGCAGCCCGGTCGACACGGGCACAGGGTACGGTCACCAGATCCGCCCCGCCATCGTCGCCGCGATCCGTAGCCGAGATGCCCTCGTTCCCGGCTGGCACCGGGCCGCGCCGCGACCCGGCCAAACCACAAACCCATATCACCTCAGCGGGGACCGCAATGAGTATCAGACGCCCTACGCTTGCCCAGATGCGGGCCATGGCAGACCGTTTCCGGATGAGCCTGTCGGATCAGGACCTGATGGAATACACCCAGATCATCGAACCCTATATGCAGGCCTATGACCGGCTCGACGCGATGCCCGATTACTTGCCCGAGGTGCGCTATCCACGGTCTCCCGGGCATTTCCCGGACTTGTCGGAGAACCCGCTGAATGCATGGTATGTGAAGACCGAGGTGCGCGGCGCGCCCGATGGGCCACTGCGCGGCAAGCGGATCGCGATAAAGGATACTATCTGTCTGGCCGGGGTGCCGATGATGAACGGCTCGTCGATCATGGAGGGCTATACGCCCGAGATCGACGCAACCATTGTCACCCGGATGCTGGATGCCGGCGCGGTGATCGCCGGAAAGGCGCATTGCGAGAACTTCTGCCTGTCGGGCGGGTCGCATACCAACGCCAAGGGCCCGGTCCACAACCCGTGGAAGCGCGGCTACATGGCGGGGGGATCATCCAGCGGCTCGGCGGCCTTGGTGGCGGCGGGCGAGGTCGACATGGCCATCGCCGGGGACCAGGGCGGGTCCATCCGCATCCCGTCGTCCAACTGCGGGGTCTATGGCATGAAGCCGACCCATGGGCTGGTGCCCTATACCGGTGCGATGCCGATCGAACAGACGATCGACCACCTTGGCCCGGTAACCAACAACGTGGCGGACAATGCGCTTTTGCTGGAGGTGCTGGCCGGGGAAGACGGGCTTGACCCGCGGCAATACAAGCCAAAGGTCTACCGCTATACCGAGGCACTGGGCCGAGGGGCGCAGGGGATGCGGATCGGCGTGTTGAAAGAGGGCTTTGCCCATCCCAATTCCGAGCTGGACGTGAACCAGAAGGTCATGCAAGCCGCCGAGCGGTTCCGCGAACTGGGCGCACGGGTCGAAGAGGTGTCGATCCCCGAGCACTATACCGCGATGGATGCCTGGACCGCGATCACGCTCGAAGGGCTCCAGGACCTGATGATGTGGGGCAACTCGACCGGCACCAACTATCGCGGCCTGTTCCTGCCATCCATGACGGATCACATGGCGCAATGGCGCAACCGTGCCGACGAGCTGAGCCATTCGCTGAAGGCCTGCATGTTCGTGGGCGAGCATTTCCAGAGCCAGTATCGCGGGCGGTTCTATGGCAAGGGTCAGAATATCATGCGCAAGGTGAACGAGCGCTACCTTGCTGCGCTGAAACAATACGACCTGCTGCTGATGCCGACCCTGCCGATCAAACCGCAGGAGATCCCGCCGCCCGACTGCTCGATCAGCCTTTATGTTCAGCGGGCATTCGAGATGGTTCCCAATACCGCGCCGTTCAATGGCGGCCTGCCCGCTATGAGCGTGCCCTGCGGGCTGAGCGAAGGGCTGCCTATCGGGATGATGCTCGTGGCGGCGAATTACGGCGAGATGAAGATTTATCAGGCGGCACATGCCTTTGAGCAAAGCGGCGATTGGCGTGCCATGTGACCAGACGGGGTGATACTGACTCATCCGGGCCATTCAAGGGAGGCGGAGAATGTCGATCCTGAGCGAAAGTCTATCCAGCCGGATTTCCGGCTGGGATACAACCACCGAAGTGGGGCCTGAAACGCTCGCCCCTCAGGGCGGGATGTCCTATGTCCGGGGGCCGTCGAGCCCGCCGCTGACCTATATCACCATCCCGCAGCTGCTGCGCGAGGCGGTGTCGCGCTTTGGCCCGCGCGAGGCGATGGTGTTTTGCGAGCAGGGCAAAAGGCTGAACTATTACGACCTGGACCGGGCGGTGGATGAACTGGCCTCGGGTCTGCTGGCCCTGGGGCTGGAGAAGGGCGACCGGGTCGGCATCTGGTCGCCTAACCGGTTCGAGTGGGTGCTGACGCAATTCGCCACGGCGCGGATCGGGGCGATCATGGTGAACATCAACCCGGCCTACCGGTTGGCCGAGCTGGAGTATGCGCTCAACAAGGTGGGCTGCAAGGCGCTGATCTGTGCCCGGGCGTTCAAGACATCGGATTACGTGGGCATGGTTCGGCACCTGGCGCCCGAGCTGGAGAGCTGCGCGCCGGGGCGGCTGCATTCGGCCAAGTTGCCACATTTGCGCAGCGTCGTGGTGATGGGCGAGGAGCCGGTTGCCGGCACCTTTTCCTTCGAAGCGCTGCGCCGGTTGGGCGGGCCGGCCCAGCTGTTGCGCCTGCCGACGGTCGACCGGACGCTCAACCCCGACGACGCGATCAACATCCAGTTCACCTCGGGCACCACCGGCAGCCCCAAGGGCGCGACGCTCTCGCACTACAACATCGTCAACAACGCTCGCTTCGTGACCGGGCGGATCAACCTGACCGAGACCGACCGGCTCGCCATTCCGGTGCCGCTTTACCACTGTTTCGGCATGGTCATGGGCGTGATGGGGGCGATCAGCAAGGGGGCCGCCATGGTGTTTCCGGGCGAAGGGTTCGACCCGGTGGCAACGCTCGATGCACTGGAGCGGGAGCACTGCACCGCCGCTTATGGCGTGCCGACAATGTTCGTCGCCATGCTCGAGGCGTTGGAAGCCCGCCCGCGCGATCTGAGCGCGATGCGGACGGGTATCATGGCCGGGGCGCCGTGCCCCATCGAGTTGATGCGGCGGGTCAATTCCAAGATGAACATGAGTGAGGTCACAATCTGTTATGGCATGACCGAAACCTCGCCGGTGTCATTCCAAAGTTTCGTCAACGATCCGATCGACAAGCGTTGCGAAACGGTGGGCCGCGTGCATCCGCATCTCGAGGTCAAGCTGGTCGGGCCGGATGGCGATATCGTTGCCGTGGGCGAAAAGGGAGAGCTGTGCACCCGCGGCTATTCGGTGATGAAAGGGTATTGGGACGATGCGGCCAAGAGCGCCGAGAGCATCACGGACGGCTGGATGCATACCGGCGATCTGGCGGTGTTCGATGACGAGGGGTTCTGCACAATCGTCGGGCGGGTGAAGGACATGATCATCCGCGGAGGCGAGAACATCTATCCGCGCGAGATCGAGGAATTCCTGATCCGCCATCCCAAGGTCAGCGATGTGCAGGTGTTCGGCATCCCCGACGAGAAGTTCGGCGAAGAGGTTTGCGCCTGGGCCACGGCCCGGCCCGGAGAGGCGCTGAATGCCCAAGAGTTGCGGGCGTTCTGCCAGGGCCAGATCGCACACTACAAGATCCCCCGCCATTTCCGCGTGGTCGAGGAGATGCCGATGACGATCACCGGCAAGGTGCAGAAATTCGTGATGCGAGAAAAGACAATGGAGGAACTTCGGCATTCGCGCTAAGACCAGCCCGGTGCGACATTGGACCTCTGAATTGTCGGAAATCGGCGACCCCTCAAGGCCGGGTCGCCAAACACCTTCCCGATAGCACCCTCGGCCCAGGTAACTGATCGGGTCAGTATATGCCGCCATCCGTGCCGGACAACCGAGCCTTGGATGACATTCAGGGATCTATGCAAACCATGCGCATGATGGTTTCGATGTTGAAGGCCAACCGTTCCTCCAATGCCTCTGGTGCCATCAGATCGCGCTGGAAAACGATGGAGCCTGTAAATCGGTTGGTCAGGTAATAATACCCGATGGCCGCGATCGTGATGTTGAGTTGTACGGGATCGATCCCGGGGCGGAATGTGCCTTCCTCCACGCCCCGATCCAGGAGCGCGCCGACCATACCGACAAACCGTTTGAACAGATTCTCGATCTTGTCCGACTTCTTGAGATGGCGCGCTTTGTGGAGGTTCTCGCTGTTTACCAAAGTGATGAACTCAGGGTTTTTCAGGTAGTATTCCCAGGTGAACCTGATCAGCTTTTCAAGTGCCTCGCGGGCAGGAAGGTGCTCCAGCTCCAGGGCCTGTTCAGCGGTTCGGATGTCGGTATAGGCCTCTTCCAGAACGATTCGAAACAAGTCTTCCTTGTTACCGAAGTAGTGATAGATCATCCGCTTGTTGGCTTTAGCCCGGTCGGCGATTTCATCAACGCGGGCTCCACCCAGACCACTCTTGGCAAACTCCTTTTTCGCCGCCGCCAGGATCCGCGCTTGCGTTGCATCGGCATCGCGAACTTTCTTTGTTGTTTTCACTACCATGTCTCCACCGGGCCTTGTGACTTTCTCTATGCTTGATGTCCATTCTCGCCCGGTCAGTCAAAATCCGGTTCTCAAGCAGCACTTTATGCGACGACGCGTCTTTATCATAGGCTTGACGGAGTGATGCACAAAGAAGTAACTAGTTAGTGCGTTATTTGTCTTTTGGTCGCTGTCAGTCGGATTCTAACTGGTTTCAGTTTCCCTGGAACCGCAGGAATTTAGGCGGAGCAAAGCTGACACCACTCGGCCAAACCGTCTGCATCCACGACCGCATCATCGAGCGGTCGCACCACAAACCTGGCAGGGTTATCTATGATTGGCGCCATTATCTGGCGGTGATCCAGCGCAAACCCGGGGCCCTGCGCAATGGCGCGCCGTTCACGGAAATCCCGAAAACGTTGTCCTGATCGGCGGCCCTGGGGCGCGCAAAAGCCACATCCATTGCCCGGCAGGCTTTTGCGCAGCAATCTGCCAGGAGGGGCAACGGTCATCGGCGTTCAGGCTATCGAGCATCACAGATGCAAAGTGCGCTTCAACTCGACCGTGGAACTCGCCGATGCACTGGAACAGGAAAAGGCGCTCGGAAAGGCCGGCAGAATGACCGAGATGCTCACCAAGGTTGACTAGGTCATCCTCGACGAACTCGGCTATTTGCCGTTCAGTTCATCAGGCGGAGGCTCGATGCGTTTCCTGGATGTTGTCAATCGGCACGACGTTGGTAGACGGTGTCATGAAGGATGCGCTCCCATCACCGAAATCGCTTCCCTCACGCAGGACGCGCATTGGCCTGATCTTGAAGATCCATCAGACGCGCCATTAAATCATCGAAAGCGATTGCGTCTGACTCAAGCAATCCCGCTTCCTGCATTTTCCGGTAATCTTGGGCGACCGCCTTGTTCTCCATAGCCCTTGCAGCGACACCCACGGCCTGCAGGCGTTCAAGATCGTACCAGTGACGTGCGTAACGGTCGCCGCCTCGAAACGTGCCCCGCAGCTAATATGCTGGATTCACAAGATGAATCTCTCACAGGATTTGTGGAACAGAGCCGCTGCACATGTCGAGGTCCAATAGAGAAGTTTATTTTAATAATGTGGCTTCTTTGTTGTTTCTGTGTAACTACTGCGGGTCGCGCGAACCAGCGTGGATCGCCTTCGTGGCCAGCATCAGAAACTGTTCTTGTTCCGCCGGTTCGAGACCCGAGAGTATCTCCGACTGCAACTCTGCAACGATCGGCAATAATTCCTCATACGTCTTTCGGCCGTTGTTTGTGAGCCTGACCTCTCTTGCACGCCGGTCGGATTTGCTGACGGACCGCTCGACATAGCCCTTTTGTTCCAACCGGTCGATAACGCCTCCGATTGTCGCCTTGTCATAAGCGATCCTCGCCGCAACGCGCGCTTGGTCCAGTCCTGGATTCGCATGAATGGTGTCGAGTGCAGCGAACTGAACCGGTGTGAGGTCAAATCCCGCTTGCTGCATGCGATGCGTGAACACTTGGGTCGAAAGCTGGTTCAGTCGGCGGATCAAATGTCCTGCCATGCCAGTGACATTCATCTGTGGATACTCCTGAATGCGCGTTCCGATACGGCTATCACATATCGTTAGTACAACCGAAAAGGTATGTATGCATACCTTTTTTGATTCAATATAGTAAGTATATATACTATAGTTCGACGCGACACAGCACTCGGAGAAAACAATGCAGTACTATGTTGACGGGTTCAGACCCGGAGATCCGGATCTCAAGGCCCCCGCCCCCGGTCGAGAGCAACCCCACGGTGGTGCGGTGCCTCAGACAGTCGACGTGCTGATTGCCGGCTGCGGTCCTGCGGGGCTGTGCCTTGCGGCGCAACTTGCGGCCTTTCCCGGGATCACAACGATGATCGTCGAGCCAAAGCATGGCCCCATGGAAAAAGGACAGGCCGATGGCGTGAATGTGCGGTCGATGGAGATGTTCCAGGCCTTTGGCTTTGCCGACAAGGTCAAGCGCGAGGCCTACTGGGTGAACCAGACCACGTTCTGGAAGCCCGATCCCGCGAATACGGACCACATTTGCCGGGTCGGAATCGCGCAGGATGTGGCGGATGATCAGTCCGAGATGCCGCATACCATCGTCAATCAGGCGCGCATTCACCAGCTTTTCCTGGACGTGATGAAGAAATCCCCGACCCGGTTGGAGCCGCATTACGGGCTGCGGGTCGTGGATCTCGAAATCGACACGGGCACCGAAGATCACCCGGTGAGCGTCACGCTGGAACGGGTCAAGGAAGACGGCAGCGCGGGCGAAACGGTGACCGTTCGCGCGAACTACGTCGTTGGCTGCGACGGGGCACGCAGCAACGTGCGCAAGGCGATCGGTGGCAAACTGCATGGCGACGCCGCGCATCAGGCCTGGGGCGTGATGGACATTCTCGCGAATTCGGATTTCCCGGACCTGCGCCGCAAATGCCTGATCCAGTCGGCCCGCGAAGGCAACGTGCTGATCATCCCGCGCGAAGGCGGCTACCTGTTCCGGATGTATGTGGAACTCGATAAGCTCAACCCCGATGAACGCGTCGCGAACCGGAACCTGACGTCCGAACACATCATCGCGGCGGCGAACCGGATTATGCGGCCCTATACCGTGGACGTAAAGGAAGTGGTTTGGTGGTCGATCTACGAGATCGGGCACCGCCTGACGGACAAGTTCGATGACGTGCCGGAAGGCGAGACCACCACACGCAACCCCCGCGTCTTCACCGCGGGCGACGCCTGCCACACCCACAGCCCGAAGGCGGGTCAGGGCATGAACGTCTCGATGGGCGACACCTTCAATCTGGGCTGGAAACTGGCCCATGTGCTGACGGGCCGGTCCGATGCCAGCCTCTTGCACAGCTATTCCGCCGAACGGCTGGAAGAGGCTAAGCGTCTGGTTGAGACCGACCACAAATGGGCCCGTATCATGAGCGCGCCGCCTGGCAAGTCTGAGTTGGACGGCACCGACATGCCGCGCTTTCAGAAGCAGTTTATCGAAAACCTCGAATTCACCGGCGGACTGGCGGTAAAGTACGATCCCTCACGGATCATTGCCGAGCCCACTCATCAGCAGCTCGCGACGGGACAGATCCTTGGGAAACGCTTCCATTCCGCCCCGGTAATTCGGCTCTCAGACGCCAAACCCCTGCACCTTGGTCATGTGGCCGAGGCGGATGGCCGTTGGCGCCTCTATGCCTTTGCCGGGCAATATGACGTGGGCGCCCCCGGCGGGGCAATCGAAAGGCTGTGCGACTGGCTGGAAAACGACCCCGCCTCGCCCGTTCAGCGGTTCACGCGCAAAGATGAAGATATCGACGCCCTGATCGACTTGCGCGCCGTGTTCCAACAAGACTTCAAATCCCTGAACTATGAGGACATGCCCTCGCTGCTGCGACCCGCAAAAGGGCGTTACGGATTGCGTGACTTCGAGAAAGTCTTCTGCGTAGATCACAAGCTGGGCGATGATATCTACGACATGCGCGGAATCGACCGAACGAGCGGGTGCCTGATTGTCGTGCGGCCCGACCAGTATGTCGCACACATTCTGCCGCTGGATGCATTTGATGATCTGACCACGTTCTTTGACGGGATATTCGAACCGCAACACGGCGCATAAGCCGGAAAATAGTCCATTCGCACCGCGCTCTTCCTTGAGCGGGGCGCAATCCATTTTAGACGTTGAGGCGAGACCATGACCGATGTGCTTCTGTTGATGCTGCCCATTTTCACAATGATTGCCATTGGCAGTCTTTTCGTGTGGCGCGGGTGGTTTCCGGCAGAGGGTCTTGGTCGCCGCAACGCCCCTGATCGTGCGGGGGAACTTGGACAACCTGATGGTGGCGGCAGTGCCCGCCGTTGTCGCCGGCTCGACCGGGATCATGCGTGGGTTCTTCAACACAGACGGCGTTAAAGGCAGGTCAAGGATCGTTGCGTTAACCACTGGAGAGGTCATCGGGCGCGGCGTGGCGCAGAGGTTGTCAGAATGGCTGAGCGGGCGAAGCAGTTGAGGGCTTTGTGAGGTTTCCGGTTGCCTAGATCGCTGGATATTTCGAATGAACGCATGGGCAAATCAGTAGCTTATCCGTCGTCAACGATATGACACTAAGAGGCAAAGGTCTCGGCTGAAGACCGCTCACCGATTCCGAAGCTGCGGAATGCGCTTTTCGCTGAATGCAGTCAGACCTTCCTTACGATCTTCCGTCGCGACGGTTGCATAAAGCAAGCGTCGTTCAAGATGGATACCTTTCGCCAGATGAATCTCATAACCCTTGTTGACGGCTTCCTTGGCAAGCGTGACGATAGGAAGGGAGGAACCGGCGATGCGCGCGGCCATTTCGAGCACTGTGGCAATATGCTCGCCATCGGGAACCACACGTGCGACCAATCTTGCCTCACGGGCCTCTTCGGCAGTCGTTGACCGACCGATCAGGATCATATCCATGGCCAGAGCCTTGCTAACGACGCGGGTCCGTGGCTGAGTGCCTCCTGCGCCCGGAATCACGCCGATCGTTGTTTCCGGCAGCGCGATTCTCGCGCATTCGGCAGCAACGATAAGGTCGCACATCATTGCCAGTTCGCAGCCACCCCCAACGGCATGGCCCGACACTGCGGCAATTGTGGGCTTCCGTGCCGAAGCGACACGGATGCGTCCTCGCTGAGGATATTCTTCTGCGCGGGCACGGTCATTCCGGGGCCGGTAGTGGAACGCGCACCGTAGGTTCTGGGTGCACGGGTCATCTCGGCCTGGGGTATGACCGAGAACGGCGCGGTGACCACGGTCAAACTGGACGACCTCGACAACCAATCGGCGATTTCCGACGGCTGTCCGCCGCCCGGTGTCAAGCTTCTAATCCGCGATCCCGACGGCAAGCCCGTCGGGCCGGATATCGAAGGCGATATCTTTGTTCGCGCCTGCTCGGTCTTTGGCGGCTATCTCAAACGGTCCCACCTGAACGGAATGGATACCGAACACTGGTTCGAAACCGGCGACCCAGGCCGAGCTTTATAAGCATCCGGCCGTCGCCGCGGTTGCGGTCGTCGGCGCGCCGGACGAACGTCTCGGAGAGCGCGCCTGCGCCTTCGTCATCCCGAAGCCGGGGCAATCCCTGACCTTCGACGAGATGAAGACCTTTCTTCAGGGCCGCGGCGTGACCAAGAAATACTGGCCATCGCGGCTGGAACTGCGGGACAGCCTGCCGATGACGACCTCGGGCAAGATCCAGAAATTTGCGTTGCGCGAGGAACTACGCAGGGAAGCGGGGCTGCCCTAATAATGCGAGGCCGGCATTGACAGGTGTTAACGCGGGTTCTGCGGCGATGCAGCATGTTACGCGGGTAGGGAAGGGGCATCAAAAGGCACAGGTTTCCTGATGACTCGACATCGTAACGACCGAGGTCCGACATGATCGAAATATTCTGGTTTGGTTCTTCATTTTCCCGCTTATCGTCACCGCATCTGCCCGACCCTCTACCCGGCAAAGATGGATCTATCGCAGAGGCAGCGGATGGCGCGACGTGCCCAGATGCCGACGGTGCGAGTTGAGCCCTCTTCCATGGCGAAGCCCGACGAATGATGCCCCGAACATGGCTGTCTGTCCCGGCGACGGCAGCAAGCCGGGGGCAGCATAGCGTTCGCTAGAAAGGAGGGAGACACCGTACATGCCCGACAAGTCCAACGTCAAGAAACGGGCGGAGACGCTGCGCGAGGAGATTAATCGCCATGACCGGCTGTACTTTGTCGAAAACGAACCCGAGATCTCGGACCAGGAATACGACGCGCTTTTCTCGGAACTCAAGGCGCTGGAGGAGGCGCATCCCGACATCGTGACGCCGGAGTCTCCGACGCAGCGTGTCGGGGCAGCGCCGGAAAGCGAGCTTGGCAAGGTCGAGCACGTCGCTGTGATGCTGAGCCTCGATGCGGTGCGCGACACGGCCGAGATCGCGGATTTCCTCGACCGCGTGCGCAGGGCTGTGGGGCGCGCGGACGCCACGCTGGTGGCAGAGCCGAAATTCGATGGCCTGTCGATTGAAGTGGTCTATGAAGAGGGGAGGTTTTGCCGCGCCTCGACCCGTGGTGACGGGCAGAGAGGAGAGGATATTTCCCATACCTTGAGAACGGTTCGCGCCTTGCCTCTGAAGCTCGGAGATGCGGGAGAGTTGCTCTCGGAACTCGCCGTAAGAGGCGAGGCGATCCTGCCCAGGTCCAGCTTTCAGAAGATCAACAAGGCGCGCGTGGAGCGTGGAGACGAGCCCTTCGCCAACCCGCGCAATGCCGCGGCCGGCATTCTCCGCCGGCTCGACCCGTCGGAGGCAGCGGGCGTTCGCTTTGCCATCACCTTCTACGAGGCCACGGGGATCGATGCGCAAAAGGTTCCTGGCCAGTGGGAGCTGCTGCAGGTGCTGCGCGATCTCGGTCTTCCGGTGATAGGAGACAGGATGCGCTGCGGGACGTTCGAGGATGCCGTAGCCTTCCACGACGATATGCGGGATCGGCGCGAGGATCTAGATTACGAGATCGACGGCATCGTGCTGAAGCTCGATGCGCGCAAGGCGCGCGAAAAGCTCGGACAGCGCAGCCGGAGCCCCCGATGGGCGATCGCGTGGAAATTCCCGCCCAGAACCGGGGAAACACGGATCACGGATATCGTGGTGAGTGTTGGCCGCACCGGTGCCTTGACGCCGGTGGCGCTGCTTGATCCGGTGGATGTAGGCGGCGTGACGGTGGCGCGGGCGACGCTTCACAATATCGAGGAAGTGCACCGCAAGGATCTGCGTGTCGGCGATATGGTCCGGATCGAACGGGCCGGGGACGTGATACCCGAAGTGGCGGAACGTATTCCGAAACCAGGCGTAAAGCGGTCCGACCCCTTCGGGATGCCGCACCACTGCCCGTCCTGCGGGGCCGAAGTGGAGCGGCGGGGGCCGCTCAGCTATTGCCCGGCGGGCATTGCCTGCCCCGCTCAGCTTGCCGCGAAACTGTTCCATTACGGCGCGCGAGGATCCATGGATATCGAGGGGCTCGGGGAAAAAACCGCCGAACAGCTCGTCGAGCGGGGCATGGTTCAGGATGTTGCGGACCTCTATGATCTTTCCGCCGAGGACCTAGCCGCGCTCGACGGTTTCTCCGAGAAATCCGCGTGGGCGCTGCGCGAAGCCATCCATGCGCGCCGCGAGGTTCCACTCGACAGGTTCCTGCGCGCGCTCGGCATCCGTCATGTCGGCGCCGACGCGGCGCGCCGGCTCGCCGTGGCACGGGGTTCTCTCGCGGCGCTGAGAGCCGCGTCGGTGGCGGACCTTGGGGAAATTGGCGGCATCGGCGAGGAAACCGCGCAGAGCGTCGCGACATTCTTTGCCGAAAAGCGGAACCGGGATGCTGTGGCCCGGATACTGGACGCCGGGGTTTCGCCGCAACCCGTCGAACAGCGAAACCAGTCGCTGGGCGGCAAGACATTCGTTCTGACCGGTGCGCTTGAGAGATGGACGCGCGAGGAAGCGGCCGAGGAAATCGAGCGTCGCGGCGGGCGCGTGGCATCCAGCGTCAGCGGCAACACCGACTACATCGTCGTCGGCGCTGAACCCGGATCGAAGTGGGACGAGGCGAGGGAGAATGGTATCGACATGCTCGACGAGGACGCATTCGTAAGAATTCTGGGCTGAGGAGGCGGCTCAAGCAGATCGGGTTCTTCGACCGCTACAGGTATATCGAATGGCGACTTCTGCGCTGATCGCCGCCATGTCGAGTTTTGGCCTTGCGATGGAAGAGAGCGGCGCCGCCTCGTATCTTGCCCGGCATATCGTTTCATTGACCAAACCCTTTGATCCGGTCGTGGCAATGGCCGGTTTCATTCTTCTGACAATCCTGCTCACACAACAAATGTCGAATGCTGCCGCGGCGCTGACGGTGATTCCGGTCGCGTCGGCGGCGGCCTCGGGCTTGACCCGAGGATGCTCGCCATCCTCGTCACGCTCTCGGCCTCGCTGTCATTCATCTCGCCTTTGGAGCCCGCCTGCCTCCTGGTCTATGACGCCGGGCGGTACACGTTTCTGGACTAGATCCGAACGGGAACGCCGTTGACCCTTTTGAGTGTCGTCCTTCTTCTTATCCTGGTGACCCTGATCTGGTCATGATGCGGTCAGGTCGCCGCGGGAATAACGAGTGCTAATGCATGCCCTGCGTCAAGCCGCCACTCTGCTCTTGCAAGACCGCAGGCGAGCGAACCGATAACCGCCTTGCGGGAAGCTGTC
Organism: Ruegeria marina; assembly: GCF_900101475.1. Taxonomy (GTDB): domain Bacteria; phylum Pseudomonadota; class Alphaproteobacteria; order Rhodobacterales; family Rhodobacteraceae; genus Ruegeria_B; species Ruegeria_B marina. Next base: position 21,005 of record NZ_FMZV01000021.1, read on the forward strand.
GCTTCGCCGGAACCGATCTTGGAAAACTGATGAGAGAAAGGGAAAGAAATCACAGAAACGCGGGCCCAGCCAAATCAAAAGACGGAAATCTCTGCGCCCGTCTATGAAAGGGCATGGACACCGTTCTGGACACTTCGCAACGAAATCGACGGTCCCTTCGATGATTTCTTTCGAACCGGATGGGGTGGATGGTCCCCTGTGGGCCGTCGCGCCTCCGCTCCGGTGGTGCATGCGGCCGCTGCGGTCCCAACGCTCGACGTAATCGACAAGGAAAACGAGGTGAAGCTCATGGCCGATCTGCCGGGACTCACCGAAAAGGACAACGACGTACAGGTCACCGACAGTAGGCTGACGATCAGCGGCGAGAAGAGGGAAGAGATCGAGGAAGGCGGCAAGGAAGGAGAGCGGTATGTCTCCGAACGCCGGTTCGGCAGCTTCATGCGGCGCATTGCACTTCCCGAAGGGATCGATCAGGACAAGATCGATGCCTCGTTCAGGAACGGCGTTCTGACGGTGCATCTTCCGAAGACGCCCGAAGCCCAGCACCCGGCCCGCAAGATCGAGGTCAGGGGCGTCGCGTGACCTGAAGACTTCCGTCGGGACCCTGGACCTTGACGGAGTCCTGCGAAACACCATGAGAAAGGAGATACCGCAATAAGACCCGATGGTGATGTGAAACGCGACCTCCTGTCCGAGTTGCAATGGGAGCCGCGCGTTAGCGAAACGGAAATTGGTGTGGCCGTGCGGGATGGCGCCGTCACCCTTACCGGGCATGTGCCTTCATACCTGGAAAAACTGGCGGCCGTCCGTGCCGCACGCCGGGTGTCCGGCGTGCTCGCCATCGCAGATGTAATCGAGGATGCCGCCTGGAGCACACCGGGCGTCATTGATGTCAGGCACAACCTGCGCTTCGCCTGATATTGACACTATCCGCCGCGCCACGGTTGGCAAGGCGATCTCCTCGTCCCTTATCGGCACGGCATGGAAAGCGGGAGTGAAGACGGAGCAATTGCCGGAAAGCGTTAGTCCCTTTCCTCTCCCCCGGCTGGCAACCAGACGTGGAACAGCGCCCCGCCTTCGGGCCGGTTGCGGGCGGTGATGATCCCGCCCGCCCGCTGGATCAATGTCTGGCTGATCGACAGGCCCAGACCCGTGCCTTCGCCTCTCTTGGTGGTGAAGAACGGATCGAAAAGATGTTCCAATACCGCGTCCGGCAGGCCGGCGCCAGTATCGGCGACCGTAAGCGCGACGCCCGGAATCCCATCGCGGTCTTCCTGTCGAAGCGTCAGCGCAAGCTGGCCTTCCTTGCCCATCGCCTGCACGGCGTTGGTCACGAGGTTGATGACGACCTGCTGCAATTCCCCGGCGGCGATCCGCACCGGAGGTACGGTGCCGAACTGGGTCAGCGCGATGATCTCGGTCCGTGATAAAAGGTGGTCGACCAGCACGAGGCAATCCCTGACCAGCGGCACCGGGTCCACCTGTCCGATCTCGTCGGAGTATTCGTCGGGCCGGGCGAATTGCAGCAGCTTGCCGACAATCTCGCCGATCCGGCCCACCTGCCGGTCGATCAGGTCCAGTTCGGTCTTCAGCGGCGCCGCCGCCTCGCCAAGCGTCATGCGGATCACGTCCACATTGCCTTGGATAACCGCGACGGGGTTGTTGATCTCGTGCGCGACACCGGCTGTGATCTCGCCGATGGAGGCCAGTTTCTCGCTCATCACGAGTTGGCGGAAGGTCTCTTCCAGCTTGGCGTTGGCCTCGCGCAGTTCGCCTGTGCGTTCCTCGACCCGCTGGTTCAGTTCCTCGGCCCAGGCACGCAGGCGGGCGTCCCGGTCCTGCACCTGGTCGAGCAGATCGTCCAGATGACCGGATACCTGCCCGATCTCGTCGCGCCATCCCACGTCCCCGTTGCGCGCGGACAAATCGCCCTCACCCACCTTGCGCATCGTCTGGGTCATGCGCTCCAGCGGCGCGAAGATGCTGCGCGCCTGCCAGAGGAAGACAGGGACCGAGGCCGCCACCACAAGCGCGAAAGCGCCCAGCATCCAAAGGTAGGCGGCGCGCTTCTCGGCGGTGAAGGGCGCCTCGATGAAACCGACATAAAGCATCCCCACGCGTTCGCCGAAACTGTCGGTCAGTGGCAGGTAGCCCGAGATGTACCAGTCGTTCACCACGAATGCCCGGGCGAGCCAGGTCTCCCCTTGTCCGAGTACCGAATTGCGCACCACCGCGGAAACGCGCGTTCCCAAGGCGCGCACATCCTCGAAAAGCCGCACATTGGTCGAGATGCGGACATCGTCGAGAAACAGCGTCGCCGTGCCCTGCCGATCGCCCCCGGTGATGGCGTTGAGGTAGACGAGCGCGTTGACCCTGTCGATGAAATCGAGATTGCGGTTCAGAAGGATGCCCCCGACCAGCACACCGTCAAAGCCATCGAGCCTTACGGGTGCGGCGGAATGCACGACCATGCCGCGATCCTCGACGGCGCGGTCGGTCGGCACGGCGGCATCGGTCGGGATCAACTCGATCCGCGCACGTTCAGCAAGTGTTCCCGGAAGGCCCGTCAATGTCTCGGGATCGAAGATGTCGATCTCGGCCAGGGCGATCCCGTCCAACGCCTGCGCCACCACGGGCCAGCGTATGGCGGTGTCGCGCGCCGCGGTCGCAGGCAGGTAGTAGAGGAAATCGAGCCCAAGCGCCTCCCGCTTCTGGTGGAAGAAAGGCCCGGCCGCGGCCCCTTCATCTGCAAGAACGCGCGCGAATTCCGCCGACTCCGCTACGCCCGCCAGGTCGTCGCGAGTCTCGGTCATCAGGCGGGAAAGGTATTGTTCGGCGATGCGCAGGTCGCTTTCAACGTTGGCGATCAGCAGTTCATCGTAATCCGCCGTCCACCGCGTCATGCCGAGCATCAGCATCAACGGCATGAGGACCGCAAACGGCGCAAGCACCAGGACCAGCAATCGAAGACGAACGGATTTCATCAGCTTTCTCCAAGACACGGCACGGCAATGGGATTCTGTCCGCACCGGAAAGAAAGGGGCAATTGCGGTGCGGAGGCAAAGGGCAGAAACCCATCATGTGCCGGGGACCAGGTCAGCATTCGCGCGCTGCCCGTCACCGTGAGCCTAGTCGTCGAGCGAGCCGTGAATGGCGAATTGTTCCAATCCCGCCGCCTGCGCTTCGATCACCCGATAGCTTTCACGCACTCCAGCCGCGGTCAGGTCGCGCGACACGGCAAGCAGCGTGTTGGACTCGTGCTCGTCGCAAAGATCGGCCATCTGGGCAATCTCCTCGGCGGCCACGGGCCGCGCGGCCTCGCGCGAGGGGGCACCGTAGTAGGTCACGAAATGATCCGCCAGCAGGTCGGTCAATGCCTCGATCTCGGGCGGTTCCACCTGCGTCACAGCGACGAAAGTCACGCGCCCGAAGGTTTCCAGCCCCAGCCAGCCATTGGCAAAGGCTTGCCGCGCTTTGCCGGTCAGGTCGCCTTCGGTCCAGTTCGAAAATTCGAACCCGCCAGAGATGCACCATTCGCCGGTGCGCGCGGGGCTGGCAAAGACATGCCGGTCGCTTTCGTCGAAATGGATCGCACGGGCTAGCTTCATGGAGCCTCCTCAAGGACGTTGGTCAGCGGGATGAGGTGGGTGGTCTTCGCATCGCGCAAGAGCATCCCGAACCGTTCGTCCACGCCGAGAAAGGTACCGTCGAACCCATTCTGGGTGATGTCTTCGCCCAGTCCCCACGCCAGCCCGCGCCATTCGGAATGGAGCGACTTCACGCCCTCGTCCTCCCAGCGGGCGATCCAGTTCAAAGTGTGCCGTGCCCAGCTTTCGACAAGCCGGCCGGGATCGACCTCGGCGCAGCCTTCGGACATCAGCGCGGTGCGGTCGGGGGTCAGGCCGGTCTCCTCGTCCTCGGGCAGGATCGGCAGCGTGAACCCGACCACCAGCCAGTCGGGCACCGTGTCGGGATCATCCGACGCCGCGCAGGCGCGGAAGCGGCCACAAGAGGCACCGTTGACCCGCAGCCCACCATCCCAGTCCAGATGCACCGCGACCTCGGGCGGGGCCAGGGCACCGAGTGCGTTCTGGAAGCCCACGCCGCAAAGCGGAAGCATCGCAATCGCGTCGCGCAAAGGCACCTCGGGCGCTAGCACCAGCGCCGCGCCCACCCGGTCGAGGGCGACGCGATGCGTCACCAGTCCGGCTTCGCAGCCGGTGACAGCGCGCATGACGGCGGTGTCGAACGGATCGCTGCTGACCGCCTCGCCTGTCATGGCCGGGGGAAAGCTGAGCGCCGTCATGCCACCCCCCGCGCAACCAGCGCGCGCGCCACATCCTGAAAGGCGCGGGCCTGCGCGCTGTCGGGCTGACTGACCACGATGGGCGCCCCGCCGTCCGCAGCCACCCGGATCTGCAGGTCGAGCGGCACCTCGGCCAGAAGCGGCACGCCGAGTTTCCTCGCCTCGGCCGCGACGCCGCCGTGGCCGAAAACGTGTTCTTCGTGCCCGCATTGTGAGCAGATATGCGTCGACATGTTCTCGATCATGCCAAGGATCGGAACCTTCAGTTGGTTGAACATGTCGATGCCCTTGCGCGCATCCAGAAGTGCGATGTCCTGCGGGGTCGAGACGATGATCGCCCCGTCCACCTGCGCCTTCTGCGCCAGCGTCATGGACACGTCGCCGGTGCCCGGCGGCAGGTCCACCAGAAGCACATCCAGCGCGCCCCATTGCACCTGCATCATCATCTGCTGCAGCGCCCCCATCAGCATCGGGCCGCGCCAGACCACGGCCTGATCCTCGTTCGTCATCAGGCCGATGGACATCATGGTGACGCCGTGGTTGCGCATCGGCAGGATGATCTTACCGTCGGGCGAGGCCGGTCGCCCCGACACGCCCAGCATCCGCGGCTGCGAGGGCCCATAGACATCGGCATCCAGAAGCCCGACGCGGCGGCCCTGCTGCGCCAGCGCGCAGGCGAGGTTCGCCGAGACGGTGGACTTGCCGACGCCGCCCTTGCCGCTGGCCACGGCGATCAGATGCGCGACGCCGGGAATCGTTTCGGGGCCCTTCGGCTCGGCCTTGCGCTGGGGCTTGAGGTCGGGCGGCGCCTTGTCGGTATGGCCCGTCAGCACGATGGAGACGCCCGTGATGCCGTCGAGCGCGGCCAACGCCGCCTCGGCCTGCGCCTTGACCGCCTGATATGCCGTCGCGGCCGAAGGCGGGATTTCCATCACGAAGCGCACCGCGCCCGCGTCGCTGACATTCAGCGCACGGACGACACCGCTGCCGACGATGTCGCCGCCCGCCACCGGGTCGACGACAGTCTTGAGCGCGTCCAGAACCGTTTCCCGACTTGCCGCCACGGCTTACTCCTGCCCCTTGATCGTGCCGGTGACCTCATGGTTGAGGCCCAGTTCCTCGATGGTGATGACGGCCTTGACCGCGAAGGTCTTGCCCGAGGTCTCGGCGTTGCGCATCGCCTCCTCGATGGCTTGTTGGCTGGTCACTCCGACCTGTTTCAGGAATTTGCGCATCGACATGTTGAAATCGTCGCTCATCGGGTCCTCCTTCGGATGCGTTGACGCGGGCAGGGGCGGGTGCCTAGGATCGGCTTATGCTTACGCGCGTTCTCGTGATCATTACGGCGGCCCTGCTGGCCGCGCTTCCGGTGCAGGCCGACGACCGTCTCGTCTTCCTGCATGCGCCCGAACCGCTTGTCGAGACCGGGCTTATGAAACATATCCTCCCACGGTTCACGCTCAAGACCCGAGTGAAGGTCGAGCTTGTGCCCGAGGCGCAGGCGCAGATCGTGCTGGGTACGCAGGGCAGGGCGCTGTTCGAAGGCGCGGGGCAGGTCTGGCACATGGTGGTGAGGGACGAGGCGCATGCGGGAACCGGGCGCTTTGCCGACTGGCTCGTCTCCGAGGTGGGGCGGAACACCGTAACCAGTTTTGCGCCCGGCGGCGTTGCGCTCTTCACGCTGACGGAGGTACAGGAACAGGTCGAACCCGTGATGGGCTTCGCCGGCGACGCGAAGCTCGGCCTCGCGGTGGCGCTGGCGAAATGCACACGCTGCCATGCGGTCGATGCGGCGACGCGGATGGCGGGCATCGCCTCTACACCCAGCTTTCCCGTTCTGCGCAGCCTGCCCGACTGGGAGGCGCGGTTCTCCGCCTTCTACACGCTGAACCCGCATCCCGCCTTCACCCAGGTCGCGGATGTCACGCCGCCCTTTCCCATCGACCGCCCGTCGCCCATCGCGCCTGTCGAACTCACGTTGGACGACGTGGAGGCGGTGCTTGCCTATGTCGCCACGATGGAGGCCGCCCAGCTTGGCGCGCCCTTGCAGCAGAACTGACCTCGCTTGTGCCATCGTCTAATGGTCCCGCCGCTTGGACAGGTAGTCATCGGTGGTGCGGGGCTTGGGCCTTTCGCCCGCAGCAAAAGGGTTGTTCTCGGCGTGGAACTGCGCGTTGACGCGGCAATCGTCGCACATCTGGATCATGCGCAGCTTGTCGCCCGAGAACATGGCGTGGCTCTGCAGTTTCTCGGTGATCCGGTCGATGGTCGATTTCACCCCGAAGAGCGCGCCGCATTCGATGCAGGCAAAGGGCTCTTCCTCGTTCAGCACGACCTGCCGCAGTGCCTCGTCGGCAAGGTTCAACCGCGGCTCCAGCGTGATCGCCGTCTCGGGGCAGATGGTTGAGCAGATGCCGCATTGCAGGCAGGCATCCTCTTGAAAGCGCAACTCGGGCCGGTCCGGATTCTCTGCAAGGGCGCCCGAGGGGCAGAGCGACACGCAGGACAGGCAGAGCGTGCAGGCACCGGTGTCGACCAGCACGGCGCCATAGGGCGCGCCCTCGGGCAGCGGAAGGCTCGGTGCCTCGGGGTGCAGCGCACGGGCAGCCTGCCGTGTGATCTGGCGCCGCGTGCCCATCGGGCGGACGGGGATCGCAACCGGGGCAGCGGCCTGCCCGCCGTAGAGCGTGTCCGACAGCGCATCGGGATCGGAAGTGTCGAGCAGCGCGACGCGGCCCTCCCCGGCGATGGCCTGGGCCAGGGCGATCTGCGCGGCAAGGGCAGGGCGGTCTGCCCCGGGTCCGGGCAGGATCGTGACCTGTGCAAAACCGGCCGCCAGTGCGGCCACCGCCTCGGCATGGCCAAAGGCGCCGATGGCAGACATCTCGAGCGGGATCGCATCGGCTGGCAACCCGCGCCCGTATCGCGCGGCAAGGCGGATCATCTCGGCTCCGTGCGCGTCATGCGCCAGCAGGCGCGGCGCCGATCCGCCCGCGTCGAGGAACGCTTTGGCCAGCGTCTGCACCCGGCGCATGGTCAGGTCCACCGGCGGCGCGTCGTAGCTGATGGCGCCGGATGGGCAGACCGAGGAACAGGCACCACAGCCCGCGCAGATCATCGGATCCACGGTGACGTGATCCCCGTCCGGCGTGATCGCACCCGTGGGGCAGAGGTCGAGACAGCGGGTGCAGCCGGTCTTCTCGGCCCGCGAATGGGCGCAGAGCAGCGGCTCGGTCCGGACGTAGAGCGGTTTCTCGAAGGTGCCGACAAGGTGTGAGGCCGCCATGACCGCTGCGGCGACGGCCGGGGCGTGACCCGGCTCGGCGCGCAGATAGCCCTCGCGCTTCTCATGCGCCGGGAACAGCGGCGTTCCGCCGCGCAGGTCGAGAATGATGTCGCACTGCGACCGTCCGCCGTCGCGTGGTTCGGTCAGGCTGAAGCCTCCGCGCCCGCCGGGTTCGACCTGCTGCAAGGCGTCAATGGTCACATCGAACTGACCAAGCGCGCCAGTCGCATTCCGCAACTTCCCGACAATGACGTCATAGGCGCGACTGTCGGGCAGGGCGGCGGTGTCCGAAAGCAATACCGTGACGCCGAGATGGTTACAGAGCCTTTCTGCGGCGTCGAGAGCCACATCGGCGGACCCGAGGATCAGGCAAAGCCCTTCGGACACGACATCGACCGCGCGGACGGTTGCGGCGGGCAGCAAGGCCTCGGCCACCAATGCGGACATTTTGGGTAGTGTCGGGGTCGAATCTGCAGTCCAACCCGCCCGGTCGCGCAGGTCGAGAAGGGGGGGGATGGATGTGCCAAGTTCGTCGGCCAAGGCCTCGAAGGTGCGGACCTCCTGCATGCAGCAGATTACGGTGTCCTCCGCCTTCATCGCCTCGGCCGCGCGATTGATCTGGGTGGTGCAAAGCGCCTTGCAGGGTGGAAGGACCTGCAATCCGGTGGCCTTGGCAAGGCCTTCGGCGTCGATGGTCTGACTGCCCATACAATCGCAAGTTATCAATGACTTGACCATGATTTTCCCTTCCTTGCGAGAGCCGGTTTCCGGCCCCGCGATACCCTTCGGCGAGGCAACGCTACACATGATTCGCAAGCCGCGACAAGCCGATTTCTCTTGACGTGTGCCCTGGCAAGGGACGCCGAATCGCCCCGGAGCGCGAGGTTGGCACGGCGGTTCGCTGACCGCCTAATTCCCGAGCAAAAAAGTCAAAATAGACCAATTGTCCATAGGGCGCGCTACCGCGCGAACGGCATGCCCAAATTGTCCGATTTTGAATTCAGGATACCGTCGTGTACGAATTTCTCTTTGAGTGAACCTCCCTTGCATGCGAGCGTGACGCAAGAGGAGGACCGATCGTGTTTCATAACCCCAACTCGTATCGGACGATGCCGCTTGGGATTGTGGTCAGGCGTACGCCCGGCGTGACCCGGTGGGCTGCGTACGCGTGGCGTGCTGCAGCGATCCTTCCAGGCGCCCGCGACGCGGACTGGGTGGAATTGCGGCGCGAAGGCGAGGCGGTGGAATTCCACGCCGCGACGCTTACCCTTGAACTGCATGGCTCCGACACCGAGGCCTATGCCCACGGACTCGCCGCGCGGGTTCCGAGCGTTTACGTCGTGATGCGCCAGCCAGAGGACGGAGAGCGGCCGCTTGACATGGTGCTGGTCACGGCTTCGCCCTACGAGGCTCAGGACTACTGCGACAATGGCGAGGATATCGTCGAGAAGGTGCCGATGACGACCGGGCTTGTGGCCTGGGTTCAGGACTTTGTCGATGCCTTCCACAAGGAAGAGGAATTCGTCAAGCGCCAGCGCGACAAGACGCGCGTGGACCTCAAGCAGGATGGCATCGGCGATCCGCGTGTCGCGAAACCTGCCGATATCTATGCCTCGCCGCGGTTGAAGCGGGAAAGGCTCATATGAGCGATTTCTGGAGTCGCAGACGCGCTGCGGTCGAGGCCGAAGAACGAGCCGAGGAGGCCGCGGCGCAATCGGCGATCGCGGCGGCGGAAGAGGCTCGGCTGGCCGAACGCGAAGACGCCGAACTTCTGGAAGAAGCCGGGTTGCCCGATCCCGATACGCTTGAAACATCCGAACAGGTTCAGGCATTCCTGCGCTCGGCCCTGCCGCAGCGGCTCAAGCAGCGGGCGCTGCGGCGGCTCTGGCGAATGAACCCGGTGCTGGCCTGTCTCGACGGGCTGAACGACTATGACGGCGATTTCACCGATGCCGCGCATGTCCGTGCGAACCTTCAGACGGCCTACCAGGTCGGCCGCGGCATCCTGCGCGAGATAGTGGCCGAACCTGTACCCGAGGCGGTGGCCGAAGCGGCTGCCGAGCCGGAGCCCGCACCGGAGCAGGCGGCCGAGCAAGCGCCCGTTCTGGCCGACGTGCCGCACGCGGACCCTGATACAGGACCCGAACCGCAACCCGAAACAGCGCACAGCCCGCGCAGGATGCGCTTTTCTTTCGAGACAGACCCGAGGACGACATGAAGAACGCCATGGCCGCAATGCAGGACATCGCCGAGGAAGACCGCCTCCGTGCCGATCTTTACAACTTCTTGGGAGTGATCCTGGCCGGGCCACCGGACCAAATGCTGCTGGCCCAGACCGCCGGTTTGCAGGGCGATGCAAGCGAATTGGGGCAGGCGATCACGACGCTGGCCAAGCTGGCCAAGCTGACACGACCGGCCGCGGTGGAAAGCGAATACAACCGGCTGTTCATCGGGCTGGGCCGGGGCGAACTCTTGCCCTATGCCAGCTATTACCTGACGGGTTTCCTGAACGAGAAGCCGCTTGCGAGCCTGCGTCGGGACATGCTGGCGCGGGGCATAAGCCGGGCGGAGTCGGTATTCGAGCCGGAGGACAACATCGCCAGCCTCATGGAGATGATGGGGGCGCTGATCGTCGGGCGTTTCGGACCGCCGGCCACGATCGAAGACCAGAAGACGTTCTTCGCAAAGCATATCGGCCCCTGGGCGGGGCATTTCTATTCGGATCTGGAGAAAGCCAAGGGTTCGGTCTTCTACGCCCCCGTCGGAACGGTCGGGCGGCTTTTCATGGAGATCGAGGCCGAGGCTTTTCGGATGAGCCGCACGGGGTAGCACCCCCTGTGCAATCGAGCGGCGGGCAACCGCCGGAACGGGCGGGAAACCCGCCCACCATCGAGGAGGAGCCAAGATGGACAAGGAAACGAAGGCCTCGCGCCGCGATTTCCTGAAGCTGGCAGGAACCGCGGCGCCGGTTGCGGCGGTCGTGGTTGCGACGGCAGGGACGGAGGCGCAAGCCGCCGAACCAGACCTGACACGGGACACCATGCAGGACACCGCGCATACGCGCGCCTACTACGCGTCCGCCCGTTTCTGATCGAAGCGGACGGCGGTTAGCGGGTCACGGCGACTGGTAGCGAGACGCCCGACAGCCAAGACCCATGTCGCAGCCAAGCAAGCGAGGCCCGCAGGGCCGGAGCGAGCAAGGGAGAGAAACCATGTTGAGGAAAAAGACCAACGGGGTAGCGAGACGCCCCCAGCGGACTTCGATCCTGTCCGAGGTGGCGAACACCTCGGTTGACCGCCGCGCTTTCCTGCGCGGGTCCGGTCTGGCGATCGGCGGGCTTGCCGCAATCGCCGCCACGGGAGGAACCGTGACGCAGGCAAGCGCGAACACCGCCGCCGCCGCTGCCGTGGAACTGAAGAAATCCGTCTGCACCCATTGTTCGGTGGGCTGCACGGTCGTCGCCGAAGTGGCCGACGGCGTCTGGATCGGTCAGGAACCCGGCTGGGACAGCCCGTTCAACCTGGGCGCCCATTGTGCCAAAGGCGCGTCGGTGCGTGAACACGCGCATGGCGAACGCCGCCTCAAGTACCCGATGAAGAAAGAGGGCGGCGAGTGGAAGCGGATCAGCTGGGAACAGGCGATCGACGAGATCGGCGACGGCATGATGAAGATCCGCGAGGAAAGCGGCCCTGACAGCGTCTACTGGCTCGGCTCGGCCAAGCACAGCAACGAACAGGCCTACCTGTTCCGCAAGTTCGCCGCCTATTGGGGTACGAACAACGTGGACCACCAGGCCCGCATCTGTCACTCGACCACGGTCGCCGGTGTTGCCAACACCTGGGGCTACGGTGCGATGACGAACAGCTACAACGATATCCACAATTCCAGGGCCATCTTCATCATCGGCGGCAACCCGGCCGAGGCGCATCCCGTCTCGCTGCTGCATGTCCTGAAGGCCAAGGAACAGAACAACGCCCCGCTCATCGTCTGCGACCCGCGCTTCACGCGCACCGCGGCGCATGCGGACGAATATGTCCGCTTCCGGCCCGGCAGCGACGTGGCGCTGGTCTGGGGGATCCTGTGGCACATCTTCGAGAACGGCTGGGAGGACAAGGAGTTCATCCGCACCCGTGTCTGGGGGATGGACCAGATCAGGACCGAAGTCGCCAAATGGACCCCCGAAGAGGTCGAGCGCGTGACCGGCGCCCCTGGTTCGCAGCTGCGCCGCGTGGCGATGACACTGGCCAATAACCGTCCCGGCACCGTGATCTGGTGCATGGGAGGCACCCAGCACACCAACGGCAACAACAACACCCGCGCCTATTGCATCCTGCAGCTTGCGCTGGGGAACATGGGCACCGCCGGTGGCGGCACTAACATCTTCCGCGGCCATGACAACGTGCAGGGTGCAACCGACCTCGGCGTTCTCGCCGACACGCTGCCGGGCTACTACGGCCTCTCTGCAGGGTCCTGGGCCCATTGGGCGCGCGTCTGGGAGGAGGATCTCGACTGGCTGAAGGGCCGTTTCGCCACGATGAAGGGCGCGGACGGCAAGGACAAGGCCATGATGAACGTGTCCGGCATCACGGTCAGCCGCTGGATCGACGGCGTGCTCGAGGACAAGGAAAACCTCGAACAGCCCGACAACACGCGGGCCATGGTTCTGTGGGGCCACGCGCCCAACTCGCAGACCCGCATGGTCGAGATGAAGACGGCGATGGAAAAGCTCGACATGCTGGTCGTGGTCGATCCGTTCCCGACGGTCTCGGCGGTGCTGCATGACCGGACGGACGGCGTATACCTGCTGCCTGCCACCACGCAGTTCGAGACCCGCGGCTCGGTCACGGCCTCGAACCGGTCGCTGCAATGGCGCGAGCAGGTGATCCAGCCGTTGTTCGAATCGAAGCCCGACCACGTCATCATCGCCAAGTTCGCGAAGAAGTTCGGGTTCGAGGACCGGCTGTTCCGCAACATCGCCATGGATGGCGAGGACGAGCCGAATGTCGAGGACATCACCCGCGAGTTCAACCGCGGCATGTGGACGATCGGCTACACCGGCCAGTCGCCCGAGCGGATGAAGCTGCACATGGCCAACCAGCACACCTTCGACCGTACCAGCCTGCGCGCGGTGGGCGGCCCGGCGGATGGCGATTTCTACGGGATGCCGTGGCCCTGCTGGGGCACGCCCGAGATGAACCATCCCGGTTCGGCCAACCTTTACGACATGTCGATCCCGGTTGCCGAAGGCGGCATGGGTTTCCGCGCGCGTTTCGGCGTGGAGCGGGATGGCGACAACCTGCTGGCCGAGGGTGTCTACCCGGTGGGATCGGAAATCCAGGACGGATATCCCGAATTCACCATGCAGATGCTGATGGATCTGGGCTGGGACGGTGACCTGACGGCCGAAGAACGCGCTGCGATCGAAAAGGTGGCCGGCTCGACGGAGAAGCTCGGCGAGGTGAACTGGAAGACAGACCTTTCGGGCGGCATCCAACGCGTCGCGATCGCCCATGGCTGCGCGCCCTACGGCAACGCCAAGGCCCGCGCCGTGGTCTGGACCTTCCCGGATCCGATCCCGTTGCACCGCGAGCCGCTCTACACCAACCGGCGCGACCTGGTGGCCGATTACCCGACCTACGAGGACCGGCATTTCTGGCGGGTGCCGACGCTTTATGCGTCGATCCAGAAGAACGACTTCAGCCAGGACTATCCGATCATCCTGACCTCCGGGCGCCTCGTGGAATACGAGGGCGGCGGTGACGAGACGCGGTCGAATCCATGGCTGGCCGAGTTGCAGCAGGACATGTTCGTCGAGATCAACCCGCGCGACGCCAACAATCTCGGCGTGCGTGACGGGGCGCAGGTCTGGGTCGAAGGTCCGGAGGGCGGCAAGGTCAAGGTCATGGCGATGGTGACCGAACGGGTGGGCGAGGGCGTGGCCTTCATGCCCTTCCACTTCGGCGGCCATTTCCAGGGCGAGGACCAGCGGTCCAAATACCCCGAAGGAGCCGATCCCTATGTCCTGGGCGAATCCACCAACACCGCCCAGACCTATGGATATGACAGCGTGACGATGATGCAGGAGACGAAAGCGACTCTCTGCAAGATCATGCCAGCGTAAGGAGGAGAATGAACGATGGCTGCAAGAGCTAAGTTCCTGTGTGACGCCGAGCGCTGCATCGAGTGCAACGCCTGCGTCACCGCCTGCAAGAACGAGCACGAGGTGCCGTGGGGGATCAACCGCCGCCGGGTGGTGACGATCCAGGACGGCAAGCCGGGCGAACGTTCGATTTCGGTGGCCTGCATGCACTGTTCAGACGCGCCCTGCATGGCGGTCTGCCCGGTGGATTGCTTCTACCAGACCGAGGAAGGCGTCGTGCTGCACAGCAAGGACCTGTGCATCGGTTGCGGATACTGCTTCTACGCCTGCCCCTTTGGCGCGCCGCAGTTCCCGCAAGCGGGCAATTTCGGGTCCCGCGGCAAGATGGACAAGTGCACCTTCTGCGCCGGTGGCCCGGAAGAGACGCACTCGACCGCCGAGTTCGCCAAGTACGGGCGTAACCGGATCGCCGAAGGCAAGCTGCCGATCTGCGCCGAGATGTGCTCGACCAAGGCCCTGCTGGCCGGGGATGGCGACGTCGTCTCCGCCATCTACCGCGAACGCGTGGTCGCCCGCGGCTTCGGCTCGGGCGCCTGGGGCTGGGGCACCGCATACGACCAGAAGGGCGGCTGAGCCGTTCGTAGGCCAGGCCGGGATCACCCTGGCCTGACCCTCCGTCGCGATGGATCGGAAAACATCCCGTGCCAGCCGGTGCGGGATGGGTTTGCGATCCATCGCTCACGACGTGACAACAGGGAGCAAGACCATGTTTCGCCATTTCATGGCCCTATTACTGGTGACGCTGCTTGCCGCGCCGATCATGGCACAGGCGCAGGAAACCGCTGACCCGGCCGCAGCCGTGCAAACCGATCGCACCGCGACCGGTGGCGCGCAGACGCTTGAGGACATCCTGCGCCGCCAGCAGGGACTGTCGGTCGACGACAGTTTCCGCCGCCAGTTCGGTGATCCGAATTCCGCTGCCGGCATTACCGAACAGCTTGGAACGCTGGGTGGTGCCTCGGATCCCGATCTCTGGCGCGCGCTCCGCTTCAACGCAGCCGACATCAAGGTCTCGGCAGGCGGAGATGTGGCCAAGGTGCTGGTGCAGGATGGCGGCATGGCCTGGTACCAGTTCCGCTCCGGCCCGCTGTCCACCTATGGCGGCTGGCTGCTGCTTGGCACGATCGTTGCGCTGGCGGTCTTCTACCTGTTGCGCGGACGTATCCGCATCGACGAGCCGATGACCGGGCGCACCGTTACGCGATTTCAGTTCATCGAGCGGTTCGCCCACTGGATGCTGGCGGGCAGCTTCATCCTGCTGGGCCTGACCGGGCTTTTCGTCAAATACGGCCGCGACTACATCGCGCCCACCCTCGGGAAGGAGTTCAACGCGACCCTGCTGGTGGCTTCGAAATTCGTGCACAACAATGTGGCCTGGGCCTTCATGCTGGCGCTGGTCATGGTCTTCTTCATGTGGGTCATGCACAACATCCCGAACCGCACAGATATCACCTGGTTCGCGCAGGCGGGCGGCATCATCGGCAAGAAGCACCCCCCCGCCAAGAAGTTCAACGCGGGCCAGAAGATCATCTTCTGGTCGGTGATCCTGCTCGGCGGGTCGATCTCGGTCTCGGGCCTGTCGCTGCTCTTCCCGTTCGAGTTGCCGCTTTTCGCCAAGACCTTCACCATCCTGAACGACATCGGTATTCCGGGATGGTTCGGCTATGGCCCGCTGCCCGTGGATCTTACACCGCAGGAAGAGATGCAGTTCACACAGGCCTGGCACGCCATCGTCAGCTTCGTGCTGATGGCGATCATCATCGCGCATATCTACATCGGCTCCATCGGGATGGAGGGCGCCTATGACGCGATGGGTTCGGGCGAGGTGGACGAGGCCTGGGCGCATCAGCACCATTCCCTCTGGCTCGACGAACTGAAGGAGAAGGAGCGCGGTGGCCCTGCATCGGGCAAGGCGACGCCAGCGGAATGATGCGCACCGTTCTCGCGCTTGCGCTTGCGTTCGCCGGGGCCGCGCAGGCGCAGAACTTCACCACTCTCAAGGGGCATGGCGGGCCGGTCATGGCACTGGACCTTTCGCCCCTCGGACAGGTGGCCAGCGCCAGTTTCGACAACTCCGTGGGGCTGTGGGACGGGCGTGATCCGCAATGGCTGGAGGGCCACGCGGCAGCAGTTGTTGCCCTGGCCTGGGGGCCGGACGGGGTGCTCTATTCCGGCGGAGACGATTTCACCGTCCGCGCCTGGGCGGACGCTCCGCGTGAAATGGGCCGCCACGAGGGAAAAATCACGACGCTGGACGTCTCGCCGGATGGTACCTGGCTCGCAAGCGGAAGCTGGGACGGTTCCGTTCGGCTCTGGCCGCTGCCCGATGGTGCCCCGGTCGAGTTGCCTTATCCCGGCGCAGGGGTGAACGCGGTCGCCTGGGGACCGGAAGGGCGGTTTCTCTACGCAGGAACCTCGCAAGGCAGGCTGCTGCGCTACGAACCGGCGACCGGCGAGGCACCGCTGCGACTGATCGAACATGGCTTTGGCATCAACGAGATCGTCGTGACGGCGGATTGGATCGCCTATGGCGCCGTGGATGGCGGAACAAGGGTGATCGACCCTGAAGGCGGGGCCATCGCGGATTTCACGCTCGACCGTCGCCCGATCCTCGCCATGGACCACCACCCGAAAACGGGCCAGATCGCGGTGGGCGACGGGCATGGCTACATCATGATCCTCGACACGGCCGACTGGCGCATCGTCCGGGACTTCCAGGCAACGCGGCAAGGTCCGGTCTGGGCGCTGGCCTTCTCTCCAGACGGCGCGGTGATCCATGCCGGCGGTCTTGACGATGTGATATATGCCTGGCCCGTGGCGCTGCTCGACGCGTTCGACCCGGGGATTTCCGGCGAACGCTCGTTTCTGCGCGCGCCCGAGACGATGTCGAATGGCGAACGGCAATTCATGCGAAAATGTTCGATCTGCCACGCGCTCGACAACGGGCCCTCGCGCAAGGCAGGGCCGACGTTGCACGGGCTTTTCGGACGTGCGGCGGGCTCCGTGCCGGGCTATTCCTATTCCGACACACTGGCCGGATCGGGTATCGTCTGGTCCGAGGAAAGCGTGGACGCCCTTTTCGACGAAGGCCCGGACCACTACATTCCGGGGTCCAAGATGCCGATGCAGGTGATCGCCGGCAAGGACGACCGGGCCGACCTGATAACCTTCCTGAAACAGGCCACAAGAGGGGAGTGAGCCAAGATGAAAGCCATGCTGGCAGGATTTGCCGCGATGATCGTAATTGGCCTGGGGGCCTGGTATGTATTGGGGGAAATGGGGTTCGCCTCGGCCGAACGCATGTCGGGACCCAGTGTCCGTCTGGACTGACGCCCGCGTGAACGAAGCAGACGCATATGGACCACAGCTCGCCTCTGCGCAGGTGTTGGTCGTGGATGACGAACCGGGAATGCGGAACTTCCTGGCCAAGACGTTCGGCCCGAGGGTCAAGCGACTGGAAGAGGCGGCTTCGCCGCGCGAAGCCTCGGCGAAACTGGATCAAGCGCATTTCGATCTGGTGATCCTGGACAACCTCATGGTGGGAGGCAAGGGGCTCGACTGGTTGAACGAGCAGCGCCGCAAGGGCTTCTTTGCCGACACGATCCTGATCACGGCCTATGCCGATCTTGACACCGCCATCGCGGCGTTGCGCGCGGGGGTCTCGGATTTCGTGCTGAAGCCATTTCGCGCCAATCAGATTTTGGGCGCCGCGGCGCGTACGCTGGATCGGAAAAACCTGCGGCGTGACAACACGCTCCTGCGGCACGCCCTGCACAAGGGTGGCACGCATGGGCCGCTGCTGGGCCGTTCGCTCCGCATGACAGAGGTGCGCGCGCTGATCGACAAGGTTGCGCCGCTGCCGACACCGGTGCTTTTCACCGGTGGTACAGGAACCGGAAAGGAACTGGCCGCGCGCCATCTGCACCTGCGTTCGGACCGCGCCGCGCGGCCTTTCGTGGCGGTGAACTGCGCCACCATTCCGCCCGACCGCCTGGCCGAAGAGTTGTTCGGTCGCGTGGACGCTTCGGGCACACTCAAGCCGGGGCTATTCCTGCTGGCCGACGGGGGCACACTGTTTTTCGACGAGGTCGCCCAGATGTCCGAGCCAACGCAGGCCGCGCTCTTACGGGTTCTGGAGGATATGCGGATCCGGCCACTGGGGGCTGAGCGCGAGATGCCGCTGGACCTGCGGCTCTGCTTTGCGACGAATGCCGATCTGCCTGGACTGGTCGGTTCCGGCCGTTTCCGCGTAGACCTGTGGCACCGGATCAATGTCATGCAGATTGCCATGCCGCCGCTCAAGGGACGCTCCGAGGACATTGTTGAACTCACGGCGCATTTCATGAAGCATTTCTCTGGCGCGCTCGGCCTGCCGTCGCTCGCGCTTGATGACGAGACGCTGATGAACCTTAGCCGGTACGACTGGCCCGGAAACGTACGCGAACTTCGTAATCTGATCGAGCGATCCGTCATCCTTGGCACCTTCCCGCCGGATTTTTCGGGGCACGGCGAGGTGACGGGGGCGCCCGCGCTGGAGAACCTCGACCAGGTGACCCAGCGTCATATCCAGCGCGTTCTCGACGCCTGTGATGGCAATCGGGCCGAGGCCGCGCGCCGTCTTGGCGTGTCGCGCAAGACGGTGGACCGCAAGATGTCCGCCTGGACCGGGACCGGAAGACGATAGATCTGGCCGGTCGCAGTCGCGAATGCGCAGGAGATCGCGGCGCACTATGCCTCGGATACAGGAGCCGGTGCGGTCGCATATGGCCGTGAACCGGTTGAATAAACCCCTGAGATTTCTCGGCAGCTCAATTGAAGTTCATGTGCCTTTTGATCGGCTCCTTGCATTGCTATGAAAATAGAGGGGTCGGTATCACAACAGATTGGCAGTTCCGATGTCCGCGACCGCAAAATCGATCAGCGTGCGTACCTTGCGGGGAAGGGTGCGGCCTTCTAGATACACGGCGCCGATATCGCCGCTTTCGCCGGTATAGCTGTCAAGCAACCGAACCAGGGCACCGCTGTCGATCGCACTGCGCAAGGCAAAGCTTGGAACATAGGCGATCCCAATTCCACTGCGCGCAAGATCGACTGCGGCGCTTGCGGAATTCACGTGAATTCGGCCATCGATCTGCACCGTATTTTCGATGCCGTCACGTTTGAAAGCCCAGCGTCGCGGGTTCCGGCGGTTGGTGTCGACAATGCAGCTGTGTCTTGAAAGATCACCAGGCGTGTCAGGTTGTCCCGCTCTTGCGAGATAGGCCGGGCTGGCGACAGCCAGGCTCTGGAACGCGCCCATTCGCCGGACCTTGAGTGAGGCCATTTGGAAACGGCCAATTCGAAAGGCGAGGTCGATGCCCTCGGCAGCGAGATCACTGAAGGCATCAGTCAGCCTCAAGTCGATGGTGATGCCGGGGTGTTGCCCGGCGAAACGCGCGAGCATTCCGGCGATGTAGACCTCGCCGAATGTTATGGGAGCGGAAATCCTCACAACACCGGACAAACCCTTCGAGGAATCCGAGACATCGGCCAGCAGGTGGTCCAGATCGTCCAGCAGGGCAGGGGCGCGGGACAAAAGATCGGTCCCGGCCGGGGTCAAGCCAACCTTTCGGGTCGTGCGTTGAAAGAGACGCACGCCAAGGCGCTGCTCAAGTTCCGCCACGTATTTCGAGGTCAACCGGTTCGAAATACCCAACTGGGTCGCGGCACCCGTGAAGGATCCCGATTGGGCGGTCGCGACAAATGCACGAAGTTGATCAAAGAGGTCCATCTCAATATTCAGAACATTTCGTGGATAGTCATTCATGATCTTCGCCATTTCGGGGGTGAACTGCAAGACGTATGTTTTTCACACAGTCTTGCTGCCGCGAGGGCAGCTCCGGAAACAAAGAGATCGACATGACCACGTATGCAAAATCTGACTACGCCGCCTTTGCGCTTCGCGTTGCAAGCGGTTCGCTTTTTCTCGCCCATGGCTGGCTGAAGATCAGCGTCTTCACCGTCGCCGGAACCGTCGGCTTTTTCGAGAGCCTCGGTTTGCCCGGATTTCTGGCTTATCTCACGATTTTTGCCGAGATCGTCGGCGGCATCGCCCTGATCCTCGGCGTTGGAACGCGCCTTGTCTCGCTGGCGCTGATCCCGGTGCTTCTGGGTGCAACCTGGGTCCACGCCGGCAATGGCTGGCTGTTCTCCGCTGAAGGCGGCGGCTGGGAGTTTCCGATCTTCTGGGCAGTCGTACAGGGTGCGGTCGCAGCGCTCGGCAGCGGGGCGTTTGCCCTGAAAGTCCCGGCGCTGCAAAGGGCGCTTGGTCAATTCGCCTGAGAACCTGGAAAATGCCGGGCGGTCATGCGGTCGCTCGGTCACCAACGAAAGGGCCCAACCATGCAGACACTCAGCTTACAAGGGCTCAAGGACCGTTTCGCGCCCTCCGACCGCATGCCGGTCGTCTTTCTCGGGCACGGCAGCCCGATGCATGCGATCGAAGACGGACCATTTGGCCGATCCTGGGCCGCGCTTGGCCAGAGACTGCCACGACCCGAAGCGATCCTCGTCGTCTCGGCGCATTGGATGAGCAATGGAGCAACGCTTGTGGATGTCTCGGCCATGCCACGCACGATCCACGATTTCTACGGATTCCCGGAGGTACTTTATCGAGAGCACTATCCGGCACCCGGGCAACCTGATCTGGCACGCGAGGTGGTGTCGCTTTTGCACAGTCACCGCGCCGCCGGGGATGACACCTGGGGGCTCGACCACGGTGCCTGGGCTGTCCTGAAGTATCTTTATCCCAAGGCCGATATTCCGGTTTTTCAGATCTCGATCGACATGGGTCGGGGGTTGGAGCATCAACTGGCGATTGGTCGGGTGCTTTCGGACTTGCGGGACCTGGGCGTCCTGATCCTCGGCTCGGGCAATGTCGTCCACAACCTGCGCGCCATGCGCCGGGGTGGCAAACCGCAGGAATTCGCGCAGGAATTCGATGCACTTTTTGCCGGTCGTCTCGCGGACCGGGATTTCGCCGCACTCGCGGATGCGGAAAGGCTGGGTGCGCTTCTGCCCGCGGCGCATCCGACCGTGGATCATTACTTGCCAGCGCTTACGATCGCTGGCGCATCAGACGCGCGCGACGATCTGACCTTCATGACCGATGCCATAGAACTCGGATCAATTTCGATGCGATCGTTCATATTCCACGCGAATTGAGGAGACCGGATCATGCTTGTCGACGGAAAATGGATGGAAAACTGGCAGCCGGTGCAGAAGGCGGACGAAAAGGGTCGCTTCGTCCGGCAGGTTTCCAGCTTTCGCAATTGGATCACGCCGGACGGCCGTCCCGGGCCGACAGGGGAGGGTGGGTTCGAGGCCGAGCCCGGGCGCTACCGTCTTTATGTCGCGCTGATCTGCCCCTGGGCGTCGCGAGCTCTGATTGCACGCAAGCTGAAGGGGCTTGAAAGCATGATTCCGGTGACCGTAGTGAACCCGATCCTGACGGATCAGGGCTGGCGGTTTGGTGGCTTTCCAGGTGCAGACGAAGACCCGCTGTTTGGCGCGCAATATATGCACGAACTCTATACCCGCGCCGATCCACAGTTCACAGGTCGCGCCACGGTTCCGGTGCTGTGGGACATGAAGCGGAACGTGATGGTGAGCAACGAAAGCGCCGACATTCTCCGCATGTTCGACAGGGCCTTCGAACAACGCGTCCCGTCCGATATCCGCCTAGTCCCGGACGCACATGCGGCGGAGATCGAAGCAATCAACCCGCGCATTTACGATCTCTTGAATAATGGAGTCTACAAGGCAGGTTTCGCCACATCCCAGAGTGCCTATGACGAAGCGATGGACGGAATTTTTTCTACCCTCGACGAGCTGGAAGAGCAGGTGACGCGCGAGTTTCTGTTTGGCGATACGCTCACGGAGACAGATATCCGGGTCTTTGTGACGCTGATCCGGTTCGATGCGGCTTATCACGGGCTCTTCAAGACCAACCGCCGCCAGATTCGCGACTATCTACGACTTTCGGGGTATTTGGAGCGCATCCTGCAATTTCCCGGAGTTCGCGATACAGTGAACATGGATCACATTCTGCAGGGCTACTACTCGATCAAGGCGCTCAACCCTCTGGGCGTGGTGCCGAAAGCGCCTGAACATGTGCAGCGGCTTCTAGAGGCTTGTGATCAATAATTGAACGCGGAAATTCTCGGCGCGAACCAGGGCCTACGGAACGCTTGAGTTGCAGGAACGCGCCTACACCTCCCCGAATTGATACAAGCCGGGTGGCTGAAGAAAGGCGGGCCGAAGCAAAACGTTTTTCGGATTGGCTGCTGCTTCGGGGCGCGCTGGACTTGATCCAGAACCTTCCGGGGCGTCTTGACAGGGGCCGTCGAAGGAACATGGGTATTGGTAATCGGATCAATAACCGCTGCGTTACCCTCTTTTGCGCCGCAGGTCCGTCCATCTCCGGGTCAATGCGCCGGACCTTGCAGGCGCATGAAAACTTTCTCATGGTTCTTCCATGATATCTCAAAAGATTCTTCTTTCGCCGCTTCTCCATTTTTTCGTGCTCGGCGCGGGAATTTTTGCTTTCTTCGCAGTTCTCGACAGTGAGCCAGCAGTGCCGCGGTCCGATGCCATTGTCCTGACGCAGGAGGAGGCCGGGCGTCTTGTGCAGCAATTCACAGCCACGTGGAACCGACCGCCAACAGAGCTGGAACTTGAGGGCATGATGCAGTCGTGGGCGCTGGAGGAAGCAAACGTCCGGGAGGCGCTGGCGCTCGGGCTGGACCGAGGCGACACAATAATTCGCCAGCGGCTGAACCAGAAAATGCAATTCCTTGCGGAATCGGGCGCCGCCATTCTTCAACCGGATGATGCTGAATTGCAGAGATTCATCGAGGCGAACCCGGACCGGTTCACGCGGCCCGCCCATGTTGCTTTCGAGCAGGTAATGCTGCCACCAGATCAGGACGCATCGGATATCCTGAAGCTACTCGAAACCGGTGCCGACCCGTCAACGCTGGGAACCGCAAGTCTTCTGCCTGAATCGTTGCCCTTGATGCCCGCGCCGGTGATCGACCGCACCTTTGGTGAGGGTTTCCACACAAACCTGCTCGATGCACCGATAGGAGAATGGCGAGGCCCCGTTCAAAGCGGCTATGGACCGCACGTCGTGCGCGTGACGGGCAGATCGGAGGCTATCATGCCTCCACTGTCGGAAATTCGTGACCGTGTCGTATCTCAATGGCGCGCCGCACGAATGGAAAAAATGCGCGAAAGCTTCGGGCACGCAATGCTCGAACGCTACTCCGTGACCTTGCCGGATGCACGAGTGGTGCTGGGCCAATGATGCGATGGCTGCTGGCGCTTCTGATCGTGGTCTGCACGTCGCTGCCGGCCTCTCTTTCGGCACACGCGCTCGATCCGGGATACCTCGATCTTGTGTCGATAGGTCAGGACCGCTGGCGGGTGTTCTGGCGCGCGCCGGATGTGAGCGGTCGGCCAATGCCAATCGAGGCCAGACTGCCGGAAAACTGTTCCTTTGATGCACCGCCGCCGTCGGTCTTCGACGGACGCGCCTGGACGACCGGTTGGGTCGCTACTTGCCCGGGCGGCCTGGAAGGGAGGGTGATCGAAATTGCAGGGCTCGATCAGACAAGAACGGACACGCTCGTTCGCTACGAATTGCAACCCGGAAAGACGCAGGTTCATCGCCTGACGTCAGCCGAAACCGCCTTCACCGTTCCGGTCAATCCCGGCCTTGTCGAGATCGTGTCGAGCTATGTCGGGCTGGGCATCACGCACATTCTCGAAGGTGTGGACCACCTCCTGTTCGTCTTTGCACTACTGCTCCTGATCCGAAATCGCGCACGGCTCCTGTGGGCCATCACGGCGTTCACGATCGCCCATAGCATCACGCTGGCCGCGGCCTCACTCGGCTGGCTGAACATCCCGCCACCGCCGGTCGAGGCGGTCATCGCGCTTTCCATCGTGTTCCTGGCCTACGAACTGTCTCTTCCACCCCACGCCCGCGATCCCGTGGCCGAACGCTTTCCGTGGGTCGTGTCCTTCGCCTTTGGATTGATCCACGGCCTGGGTTTTGCCGGCGCGCTCCGCGAGATCGGGCTGCCGGACGGAGACATTCCTCTGGCATTGTTCGCATTCAACGTCGGCGTCGAAATTGGCCAGATCCTGTTCATTCTGCTGGTGTTGGCCGCAGGAGCGACAGCCAGGCGTCTCTACCCGCAAATCTCTGCGCAAACCGCTACGCTTACCAGAGTTGCAACTTACGGAATCGGCAGTCTGGGCGCCTTTTGGGTAATCGATCGAATTGCGGGCTTCTGAAACTGACATGAAAACTTCTCGCACCAGCGCGGCGAACTCTCGATTTTTCAGCACCTGACGCTCATTTGTGGTCCCGCGGGTCCTCGGTGGCCATGATGGGGGTCAGGACCTCGGCATCGACGACGACAGTTGTACGAGGCTGCGCGATTCAATTGGGCGTCGCGAAACCGCGACGCCCATATTGACTTATGAAGTCCGGATCAGTTCTGAGGCGTGATGACCTGTGCTTCCGGGATGTCCCAGCCGGCTTCGCGATAATACCGCTCCGCCCCCGGGTGAAGTCGTCCGACGATCAGTTCAAGCGCCGTATCCTTCCGAATGGTGCTTTTCATCCATTCAGCGGTGCCGTGAATTTCATCCAGGTTTTCCCAGATGGCCTTGGTCACCTGGTAAACCACTTCTTCGTCAACATGCATGCCGGCACTGAAATTCACGATCGCTCCGTGGGTTGTCACATCGGAACCAATGTGGTTCTTCCCATACGTGCCTGCCGCGATGGTGTTCAAAGTACCTCCAAGGGCCTTGTTCATCAGCACCTTCGACACATCGAAGTCAATCAGCCGAATTTCCTTGGTCAGAGCGAATTGTTGCACGAGAGGGCTTGGGATGTTGGTGGGTAACACAATCACGTCGATCTTGTCGTCCTGAAACGCCTGGGCCGCAGCATCGAAGCCGAAGGTCTGGACTTCGAAATCATCGGCCGTCAAACCGGTGACAGGCTTGATCACATTGTTCAGTACAACATTGCTGGCAGCGCCGCCGGGAGGGCCGACAAACACTTTTTTGCCCTTGATGTCTGCGAGAGTCTCGATGCCTGAATCCGCGCGTGTGATGTAGTGATATGGGCCCATCTGATAGGAAAAAATCATCCCGATATTCTTTTCCAGATCCGGCGCCGACTCCATTTCCTTGAATGGTCCGATCTTGTTGACCATCAGCCAATTGATCGTGGGCGAGCCGAACAGGAAATCGACCTTTCCGTTGGCCGCATCGACCATGTGTTTTGTTGCGGCACCGGTAGCACGTACCTGAAATTCGACACCGTCGACATGTTCGTTGACCACTTTTGAAATCGCGGTGTTCACGATGAAGGGAGACATCCCCGGCGCGATCGACGTAACCTTGTAGAGTTCGGCCTGGCTCGCAGTGGCCAGGAACATCGCCGCGGCAAGGCCTGCGGCGAGCGGATTTCTGAGTGTGCTAAAGTAGTTTTTCATCGGTTTCTCCTATTGGACCATTGAAGCTTCATGTGGCGGCTTGGGGTTGTAAACGCGGGCTGAATAGACCGACGGCAAGAGTGGCGAGAACTGCTGGCGCCCAGACAAACCAAACCGGAATCATCGCGGCCGCACCTATCGCCAGACGCAGGACGCGTTGACCCTTGCCAAGGCGCCCCAGCCTTGGGTCTGCGCTTCCGAGCGCGGTGGCCAGCATCCAGACTGCAGCAAGAAGGCGCAGGATGGTAAAACCAAGCTCGGTCCAGCTGAATTCGCCCGCGACCAGCAACAGGGACGGCGAGAACACAAAGACATAGGGCACAAGCAGTCCTACGACCGAAATTCGGAGCGCAACAAATGAGGTTTTCAACGGATTGCCCCCGGCAATCGGAGCAGCGACATAGCAACCGTAGGCGATAGGCGGCACAATCGAAGAATAGACTGCGAAATAGAGGACAAACATGTGTGCTGCCAGCGGCAGTACCCCGGCCTTGATGATCGCCGGCGCGATCATGATCGCGATGATCAGGTAGGCCGGCAGCGTGGGCAGGCCCATGCCAAGAATCAAGGCTCCGAACATGGCGAGAATTAACGCCATGATCAGGCTGCTTTCACCAACCGAGGCAATCGACGTGGCAAAGCGGATCGCGATGCCGGTTTCATTGACCACCGCCATGACGATGCCGATAACGCCGACGGCCAACATGATCTGGGCCGAACTGATCCCGCCGTCGGCCAGAGCCCGAAGGATGCGCTGAGGCTCGCGACGGAAGTCGGGGTTCAAGGCGAGCCCCGTTACGATAGCAGTTACCACGCCAACCAGTCCGGCCATTGCCGGACTCTTGCCCGAGATGAAGGCCACCATGAGGGCCGCGATGGGCAAGAATACAAGTGCGGAGTTCAGCCAGTCGCGCCCGGTCAACTGAGGGATCTGGTCTTTCGGCAGAGCCTTGATATCGAGGCGCACGGCTTCGGCATAGACCTGTGCGAAGAGGCCGATGTATTTGAAAAGAGCGGGAAGGGCCGCGGCAAGGATGACCATTGCAAAGGGCATCCCGACCAGATCGGCCATCACGAACACGGCCGCCGCCATGATCGGCGGCGTTAATTGCCCACCCGAAGAGGCGGCGGTTTCGACGGCGGCGGCAAAGTTCGCAGAGAAGCCCTGTCGCTTGATCATCGGAATTGTAAAGACGCCGGTGCCCGCGATGTTCGCGGCAACGCTTCCGCTCATCATGCCGAAAATAGCGCTGGCCACGATAGCTGCATGGGCGGCGCCGCCACGAATGCGGGCGGTGAGCGCTGTCGATATCTGGATCAGGCTTTCCCCGGCACCCGTGCGTTCAAGAACTGCACCGAAAATAAGGAAGATCAGAACATTGTCGGCAACCAGCCCGGTGATGCGTCCGAATACACCGTCGAAGGAGTACCAGGCGATCTGCATGAAATCGGCCAGTTCCATGCCGAAATGTTCGAGGATGGCGGGCAGGTAGGGGCCTGCGAAACCAAACACAGCAAAGCCGATCGCCATGACAACAAGCGACCACCCCCAGGATCGAACCGACAGCGCGACAAGCGAGAGCATCCCAACAATTCCGGCGGTGATGTTTTCCGGTGTGGCCATGTAGAAGCCGGTGTAAAGTTCCGACTTCACCTGAAAGAACCAGATTGCGGAATAGAAGAAGGCGGCTAGTAGACCAAGGTCGATCAGCCAGCCGAACTTGCCCAGTCGGGCATTGAGCGCTGCCGGTTTGGTTAGAGCGACGATGGCTACGCTGATCGCGAGTGCACCGAAGCGCGCATTTGCTTCGTCCAACACGAAAAAGCCGATGACAGTTATGATGATGAACGAGAAGACCAGCGCCAATCCGCGCCCTGCGGTCTGTGTCACAGTCATCAGTGTATTTGTATGAGGGTCAGTCATCGGTCATTCCTTTTGCCACCAGCAGGCTCTGGTTGTGGTCAATGAGCTTGCTGAGCAGGTGGTCGAATGTGGCCCATTCGGCATCGGTCAGGACCGCGCCCATGGCCGCGTTTCGTTCAATGGTAAATGCAAGAACCTTGTCGTGCAGAACCTGTCCCGCCGCGGTGATCTGCAACTCGATCTGGCGGGCATCGGAGTCGGATTTTCGGGTATTGATCAGGCCGCGCTTGCAAAGCGACTTAATTGTTCGGCTGAGCTGCCCTTTGTCGAGCAGCAGGAGGTCGCGCAACTCGGAAAACTGAATGCCTCGTTTTGCTGCTGTCACACCGAGGATGCGCCACTCGCTGAGGCTGAGATCGAATTCTGATTTGAAGTAGTGCCCGCCCGCCCTTTCGTTGATCGCAGCAAGTCGCGATATGCGAAAACTCAATGCATCCAACAATGTCTTGATTGGCCGAAATTCGGCTTGCTGCGGTTCCAAGTTCTGCGGTTTCAGGCTGGTCATGGGCTCCTCCGGGGAAAAGGGATTAACCATTTCGTTGACAAAATCAACATTATTCAACACGATTGCACAAAATGCAGAAGGACACCGTCGTGACAAAACCTGAAAAAATATATGTAAATGGCAAGTTTATGACATTGAACATTGATGCTCCGCAGGTGGAGGCAATAGCGGTGACACAAGGTCGAATCACTGCGATGGGTTCGACGACCGAGATCGAATCATTGGCCGGTGAAATGACAGAGCGGCATGACCTTGGTGGTCAGTTTGCCATGCCGGGACTGATCGAAAGTCATACTCATGCACTCTGGGGAGCATGCCGTGACCTTTTCCTAGTCTATGTTGGCTATTCCGCGAGCGCAGAACAACTGGCCGATGCTATCCGCGCCCGAGCTGCAACACTTCCCAAGGGAGATTGGATCACGGGTGGACCGTGGAGGCTCGACATGCGCCCAAAGCTTGGCATGACGCCACGAGCCTGGCTGGATGCGATCGCACCGGACCATCCGGTGGCAGTTACCGACACCTCGCAGCACGCTATGTGGTGCAACAGCCTCGCGCTCTCGCTGGCCGGGCTGGACGCCTCAACCCCGGAGATACCTGGCGGCGTGGTCGAGCGTGACGAGACCGGGCAACTGAACGGCTTCCTGGCCGAAGCCGGTTGCGCACCGGTGCGCCGGATGTTGACCTGGTCCAACGCGCAACTGATAGAAGCGAGCAAATATTTCATACGTTATTTCAATAGCCTCGGCTATACAGCCTTCAAGGAGCCGATGGCGGACGAGTCCCTTCTTGCCGCGTATGCAGCAGCCCACGACCGCGGCGATCTAACTTTGCACATGGCGGCCCATATCACGGCGTTTTCACCTATTGCCGGGGATATTGTTCCAATCGACGAAATAGATCGTTTGCGAGACAAATATTCCAGAAAAGGGATCGACCTTCGCTTTGCCAAACTGTTTCTCGATGGAGTCGCCCCGGCGCGCACAGCAGCTTTTCTGGCGCCCTATGAGCCTGCGCCGGGCTACGATCCGGACAAGCATGATCCCGATGCTGCTTTGCTTCTGGCGCCAGACATACTGAACCAGACAGTGACGGCCCTCGATGCGGCTGGCTATGTGGTCAAGATGCACGCCGTCGGAGACAACGCGGCGCGCAAAGCGCTGGACGCGATCGAAGCAGCGCGCGGTGCCAATGGAGCTTCCGGACTGCGCCATGAAATTGCGCACTCCACATTCATCTCGGACAGTGATCTGCCCCGCTTTTCCTCACTCGAAGCTGTGGCCGAGGTCTCGCCGAAGCTCTGGGCACCGAATGCTGGAACAGCCGCTCAGCGCGAGGTGTTGGGCGAAGCGCGGCTGAGCCAGGTTCATCGGATCCGTTCGTTGCTGGACGCGGGGGCGGAAGTCATCTTCGGCACCGATTGGCCGGCTTCAGCTCCGGATGCAAACCCCTGGACGGGGCTGGCCGGAATGATCAGTCGTAGGGATCCTGCCGGACAATATCCCGGAACCGTTGCTGCCGATCAGGCTATTACGCTCGACCAGGCCTTGCCGTTATTCACGACCAACGCCGCCCGCGCGATGGGCAAGGCTGGCGAAATCGGCCAGCTTGCACCGGGTGCATGGGCCGATTTCATCGTGCTGCCCGGCGACATCCGGCAGATGTCCTACACCGAAATCGGTGCTATCGAAATCCGTGAAACATTCTGGAAAGGACAAAGTGTTTACCAGGCAAACGCTTGACGCTCGGATCACTTTCGGAACATTTCGCAGCATCATGCCCACGTTTCCAATGGCTGGGTCATACCACCATTGAAGGTTGCCCGGACCATTGGATTCGATGCTTGCAGAGATCCCGAGGTTCTTTTCGGGCTCGATCCCAATACAGCGGACAATGTTGTCTACTTGGAACAGACCGAGCGAGAGTTGCACTTATCTTAGTTTGCCATTCATCCTTTTGATAAGTGCGAACTTGTCCCTTGGTGCTCCCATTCATTCCGAAAAACGGGCTGCACCATCGCGTCCTTGACATGGGTAGCCAGGAGAACCCGTTTCACGCTTCAACCGTTTTCCTTCCCGCGCAGTCCCGAGTGAAATTGAACCCGCCAGTTTTGATCAAAGGAGATGCATAGCCCCCTAGCTTGGACGTCGAATATCCTATTCCGGCAAGGGCTTCCGCAAAACGGACGGCGGCACTTAAACCGTCGATGACTGGAACACCGGTTTCAACGCTCAACCGTTTGCAAAGGCTGCTCATTCCCGCACAGCCAAGAATGATTGCCTCGGCCCCTTCTATTCGGCGCGCGGCCATGATCTCGGTCGCGAGGCGCGTTGCGGTTGCGTCCACATCTTCATCCAGGGCCAGAACCGGCATATCGACGGCACGAACCCCTCGGCATCGGTGGCCAGCGCCGTAACCTTCGACAAGTCTTTCGATGATTGGCACAGAACGCGCCAATGTGGTCACAACTGAAAAACGGCACGACAGCAGAAGGGCGACATGCACCGAGGCTTCGCATATCCCGATAACGGGTTTGGCGGCGACTTCGCGGGCGGCGCCGATACCGGGATCGTCGAAACAGGCGATGACATGCCCATCGGCGCCGCGCAGTTCGGCCGCATGTATCTCGTCCAGCAAGGGGGGGACGCAGAGCGCCTCGTCTGCATGGCCTTCGATCGACGCAGGAGCGGTCGCGCATCGAGTCAGGTCGATAACGGTGCCTGGCGATGCGAACTGACGAGCGACTTTGCCAATCTGTTCCGTCATACCAACATTGGAATTGGGATTTACGACGTGAATTCGCATCAGCGGGTCTCCATATGTGCGGGCTGCACGTGGCCGACTTCCAGCGGCTCGAGATGGGCGGGTTTTTTCAGCTCGAATTGGCGGTCGCTGACGATATAGTTGTCGGCATGCAGCCGGGCGATCGGTTGGTAGGCAGCAGGATCGACATATCTACCAGCAGCATCCAGACAGTCATCGCGTACATGCATTTCCAGGACCCGGCCCATGACGATGGCCCGGCCCGGATAGTCGATGATCTGCTCGACACGGGTTTCCATGGCACAGGGCGTGGTCGCAATGCGCGCCGCGTCGATCTTCCGGCAGGGGGCCGCGACCAGGCCCGCGAACTCCAATTCGTCCACGTCCGAGTTGAAGTTCACACCGCATAGGATCATCTGTTCGGCGAGTTCCATATCGACCATGTTCACGCAAAACTCTTTCGTACGCCGAATATTGGTAAGCGTGTCCTTTTCGCTGCCATTCGGACGGGCGCTGAACCCGATGATCACAATCGGTGGCTCGTGGGCGAAGACGTTGAAGAAGCTCATGGGGGCAGCATTGTCATGTCCCCCCGGCGAACGGGTGGTGACAAGCGCAATCGGCCGGGGGCCGATGAAATTGGTCAGCAAACGATAACGGTCCGCCGGCGGCAATTTGGTGAAATCGAACTGCATCAGTCTTGTCTCCTCGCAGGGATCGTAGCAAGGCCCTTCTGCACGGCATGGCAACTGACCATGGACCTTCCTGCCGCACGAAGCTGCGGGGCCTCCTTGCTGCATCTTTCGGTCGCCAATGGGCAGCGGGGATGAAACGCGCATCCCGTCGGCGGGCTCAGCGGGCTGGGTGGTTCGCCGTTTTGCACCTCCCGGTCGCGATTTGGGACATGAATGTCCGGGATCGTGCCCAGAAGCAGCTTGGAATACGGGTGTTGCGGATCCGTGAACAGCTTCTCGGCCGGAGCCATCTCCACGATGCGTCCCAGATACATGACCGCGATCATGTCCGACATGTGCCGCACAACGCTCAGGTCGTGGCTGATGAAGAGATAAGTCAGCCCGAGTTCCAACTGCAGCCGTCGCATCAGGTTCAGGATCTGCGCCTGTACCGAGACATCGAGGGCCGAGGTTGGCTCGTCGCAGACCAGCAACTCGGGTTCCGACGCCAGGGCGCGGGCGATGGAAATCCGCTGGCGCTGTCCGCCTGAAAATTCATGCGGGTATTTCGTGGCGTCATCGGCGGCCAATCCGACGATCCGCAGCAATTCCTCGACCCGATCGCGGGTTTCGTCAGCGGTCTTGCGCAGCTTCATCTCGCGGATCGGCTCCGCGATGATGTCCCCAACGCGCCAGCGCGGGTTCAGGCTGGATTGCGGATCCTGAAAGATCATCTGGACACGGACGGGGCGGCCCGCGTCGCCTCGTCCAAAGGTGATCTGTCCGCCGGAGGTGGAATAGAGACCGGTCACCAGTCGCGCGACCGTGGACTTGCCGCACCCGGACTCGCCCACGATGCTGAAGCAACTGCCGCGCGGGATCGAGAAGCTGACGTCGTCTACGGCCTTGACGAACAGTTTCGGCTTTCGTTCCAGCATACGGTTCAGCCACGGGGCCGAAACGTCGAACTCCTTGGAAACATGATCAATCGAGAGAATGAGGTCAGCTTGGGTCATTGTGTTCCACCTTCATGCAGGAAACAGGCCGCAAGGCTCGGGCCCGCAGTAACCAGGTCGGGCCGGTCCCGGCGACAGCGCGGACCGGCATTCGGGCAGCGCGGATTGAAGGCGCAGCCGTCGGGCCGGGCATTCAGCCGGGGCATCGACCCGTCGATTTGGGTCAGCGTCTCCACCCGGTCATGCAGGCTGGGAATTGCCGCCATCAACCCGCGAGTATAGGGGTGCTGCGGGTTGTGGATCACATCTTCGACCCGTCCGGTTTCGACCACGCGCCCCGAATACATCACCGCGACACGGTCGGCCGTTTCGGCAATCACCCCCATGTCATGCGTGACCAGCATGATGCCGGTGCGATGCTCCTTGCAAAGGCGGCGCAGGAGTGCGGTGATCTGAGCCTGGATCGAAACGTCCAGCGCGGTGGTGGGCTCATCCGCGATGATCAGGCCCGGTTCTGCGGCAAGCGCCAGTGCGATGACCACGCGCTGCCTCATACCCCCTGAAAACTGGTGCGGATATTGCTTCAAGCGCTCATCCGGAGCGGGAATACCGACCTCGCGCAGCAGTTGCAGGGCCCGCGCCCTGGCGGCCTCTTTGCCCAGATCGGTATGCCGGCGGATCGTTTCGACCAGCTGGGCCCCGATCGAAAACAGCGGGTTGAGTGCGGTCAGCGGATCCTGGAAGATTGCGCCCATCTCTCGGCCACGAACCTTGGTCAGTTCATCTTCGCCGAGTGTATCTACGCGCCGTCCCCCGACATGTATCTTGCCGCCTGTAATGCGACCGGGGCTTTCAAGCAGTCCCAGGACAGCCAGTCCGGTGATCGATTTGCCCGCACCGGACTCACCCACGACGCCCAGGATTTCTCCAGGCTCTATACGCATCGAGACATCGTCAATGGCCGTCAGTACGCCGCGCTTGGTGGGGAATTCGACGGTGAGATTTGAAACCTCCAGCGCAGGCGCCGGTGCCGGAGCGGTGCCGGGACTATCCATGGAAATCACGGGTTGCAGCATCATCTTGTGTTCCTTCACGTCGTGCCCCCATCCAGAAGCGGATAGGTGGGAGGAAAGATTGTTGCGAGCGGCGGATGGCTCGCGGTTCGGTCGGGGTATTTTGAGAGCAGACCGTCGAATTGCGCCTGCGCCTGCTTTCGAGCGGCGACCATGTCGATACCGGCCACTTCTCCGTCGCGCATCGAGATGCGGCCATCAACGATGGTAGCGCGTGTCACACGTCCCGTGGCGCCCAGGATAAGCGTCTGCACCGGGTCGATCGTAGGGGCCATGCCCGGATCGGACAGATCAAACACAGCCAGGTCGGCTTTGCCGCCCACTCGCAAAACACCGATGTCGTCGCGGCCCAGTGCGTGTGCACCATGCAGTGTGGCGGCGTCCAGAAAGTCGGCCGACTTGCAGGCGGTGATATCTCCCTCGACCACTCGGGCCAGCATCATGCCGGTAGCCATGTTGAGCACCATGTCGGGCGGTGCCGTATCGGTCCCCAGGGCGACACGGATGCCCATGGCGCGCAATCTGGCAAAGGAACGGAGCGCCCCCCCGTGCCGCGCAGCGACCAGCGGACAGTGAATCACCGTGACACCGTTGTCGGCATAGCGTTGCAGATCGTCGTCCGTGGCCACAGTGGCATGTGGGGCAAGAAGGCGATCGTTCAGCAACCCTAACCCATCCAGCCATTCAGGCGAGGTCGTGCCATGCAGGGCCGCGACAGTATCGCGCTCCATTTTCCCTTGTGCCATGTGCAGGCGGACAGGGCACCCGAGATCCTCGGCGGCCTTCATCGTGCGACGCAGAATCGTGGCCGTGCAGGTCTCGACCCGGTCAGGGGCCAACATCGGGCTGACCAGATCGTTGCCCTGCCATTTTCCCGCGAAGGCGATAGCCTGTTCGAGGCCGGCAATACCGCGGTCCTCGTCGAACTCGGCCACGATGCTTCCGTCCGGTTCGACCACCATGCCGCCCGACCGGTAAGCGGGCCCAAGCCATACACGCAGGCCAAGCTCTTGCGCGGCCTGTGCCGCGGCGTCGAATTCGGCGGTTGTCTCGCCCCATTCGCGGTAGAAGAGCGAGGCGATGGGCGCTGCACTGGTGATGCCGTTGAGGAGGAGTTGCGCAAAGGCAAACTGCTTCTGGAAGGCCAGTTCCTCGGGCGAGTACATCTCGTAGGGGCCACGCTGGACATAGGAGCGCGGCCAGACACGGCCCTTTCTTTCGCCGGGCCAGTTGTCGAAGGCCAGAAGCGTGGTGTCGAGATCGGAGAGCGCATCGAGATCGACGAACCCCGGCGCGATCAACACCTCGCCCATCGCGTAACGGGCCGTTACTTCCCCCACGAAGGGGGCGCCGACATGGATCACGCGGTCATCCTCGATCACCACCTCGCCGTCGCGGACGAGACGGCGCCCTTGCGGCGTATCGGCAATGATCCAGCGGGCGGAAATCGCCCAGCGACCGCGCGGGCGGGTGCCAAGGGGGATGTCGGAAAACCGGGTCACGGAGCCTGCACCACTGTCTGTCCGTCGCGCGCAGTGACACGGCCACCCTTGACCACCAGCTTGCGGGGGGCATGTGTCACAACGGCCTGAACCACGGCCTCGCCTTCGACCAGGACAAGATCTCCCGGGGCGCCTGTCGCCAGTTCCCGGCGCTGTTTTCCCATGGCTTCGGCACCGCCGCCAGCGCAGATGTCAAGCGCGCGCTTGACCTCGGTGTCCATGCGCAGATTGTTCCGCAAGCCCACGAACTTTGCGCGTTCCAGCATGTCGCCATTGCCATAGGGGCCCCAGGTGTCCTGGATCCCGTCATTGCCGGCGCCGATCCGGATGCCATGTGCATCGAGTCGCTTGACCATCGGCGCGGGGGCCGAAGCGGGCGCGGTTGTCATGATGGACACATCCAGAGAAGCAAGGCGCTCCAGCATCGCTTCGACACGTGGAAAGTCCGGCATCCCGAGGCAGAAGGCGTGGCTGATGGTCAGCATGCCTTTCATGTCGAGCGCCTGGGCGCGCTCCAGGATCATGTCCATCGAAAAAAGGCCCAGCTCTCCAAATTCATGAAGGTGGATGTCGATACCTTTTCCATGTTTTTCGGCAAGACCGAAGATGATGTCCAGGTGCCCCTTGGGGTCGCGGTCCACGCCGCAGGGATCCAGCCCGCCAACAAGGTCGGCGCCCATCGCAAGGGCCTGGTCCATCAGTTCCGCCGTGCCTTCGCGGATGGTCAGGCCGGATTGCGGGAAGGCGACGGTTTCGATCTCGACCACGTCGGCCAGCGCTTCGGCTGTCTGCATCACGCCTTCGAGGGCGCGAAGGCCGCCTTGTGTGTCGATATCAACATGGCTGCGGATCAAAGTCGCGCCATAGGCGACGGTCTTGAGCGCGTGACGCATGGACTGAACGTGCGGATCCAGGCCGAGGCGTCGTTTCATCTCGCGCTCATTCTCGATCATCGCCATGAGGTTGGCGCCGCCCACATCGTTCTTGTACCAGGGCCAGCCCAGCAGGGACTTGTCGAGATGCGTATGGGCGTCTACCAGACCCGGCAGAGCGATCAGGCCCGTCCCATCCTCGACCGGGACACCAGGGGCGTCGAGCTGCGCGGCAATCTTGGAGATGGTGCCGGCCTGGATCAGGATGTCGGCCGGATCATCGTCCAGGATACGGACATTCTTGATGAGAAGATCGGTCATGCAAGTGTCTTTCTTCAACGAAGTTTCGGGTTCAGCGCATCGCGCAGCCAGTCACCCAGCATGTTCACCGCGACGACGAGAATGCAAAGCTGGATCGACGGAAACAGCACGATCCACCAGGAGCCCGAGAAAAGGTACTGATTACCCACTCGGATAAGCGTGCCCAGCGAAGGCTGGTTGGGCGGCATTCCAACACCGAGGAAAGACAGCGTTGCCTCGATCAGGATCGCAAGACCGAAGTTCAGGGTCGCTGCCACGAAGACCGGGGTGAGGGTGTTGGGCAGAATGTGGTTGAGCATCAACCGCCGGGCCGGCGTGCCCACCAGGCGAGAGGCCTGCACATATTCCTTGCGCCGTTCGACCATCGCCTGCGCCCGCACCACGCGGGCATATTGAACCCACGAGTAGAGTGCGATCGCCATCACCAGCACAATGGAGATGCCTGCTTCGCGCAACTGTGGCGGCAGGATCGCCTGGGCGACAGATGTTACTAGGATGGCGACCAGAATGATGGGGATCGACAACAGCACGTCACCCAGACGCATCAGCACATTGTCGACCCACCCACCGTAGAAACCGGCGGTCAGACCGGCAAGAACGCCGATCACCAGCGATACGATAACCGAAGCGATGCCGATGAAGATCGAGATCCGCGTTCCGTACAGGATGCCGGAAAGAATGTCGCGCCCTTGTACGTCGGTGCCAAGGATGAACGGCATCTGACCGCCTTCCATCCAGACCGGCGGCAATTCGGCATTCCACAGTTCCAGCGATGCAAGATCATAGGGATTCTGCGGCGACAGGACCGGCGCCAGGATGGCTGCCAGGATCACCAGCAGCAGGACGATGGCCGCTCCAATGGCAGGTTTGGATTTCCTGAAGCTCCACCACAGGTCGCTGTCGAAAAACATTTCGCGCCGGGACTTGGGTTTGCGAGCAGAGATGGGGGCGGGAATATCGGTCATTTTTCGGCTCCACGCAGGCGGGGGTCGATCATGGCATAAGTAATGTCCACGATTGTGTTCAGCAGGACAAAGATCAGTGCGACGATACACAGATAGGCGGCCATGATCGGCACATCGACGAAGGTGACGGCCTGTATGAACAGCAGTCCCATGCCCGGCCACTGAAACACCGTCTCGGTCACCAGGGCGAAGGCAATGAGACCACCGATCTGCATGGCGGTCATGGTCACGACCGGCATCAGGCAGTTGCGCAGCGCATGGCGGAAATGAATGGCACGGGCGGGAATCCCGCGGGCCCGCGCGAACTTGATGAAGTCCGACCTCAGTACCTCCAGCATCTCGGCTCGCACAAGCCGCATCACCAGGGTGATCTGGAAGAGCGATAGAGATAGCGCAGGCAGGATGATGGACATGCGACCCGAATGTGTCAGCAAACCCGTGGACCACCAGCCAAGCTGCACGGTTTCACCGCGTCCGAAGGCGGGCAACCAGCCCAGCCAGACCGAGAAGATCAGGATGAGCCCAATGCCCACCACGAAACTGGGCAGCGAGACGCCTATGATCGAAACGAATTGCATTGCTTCCGCGTACCAGGTCTGGCGCCTGATAGCGGTGATCACGCCAAGGGGGATGCCCACGACCAGCGAGATGATCGTGGCAACGATCACCAGTTCGAAAGTCGCGGGAAAGCGCTCGGAGATCATGCCCAGCACATCCTGCTGATTTCGGAAGGAAATGCCGAAATCGCCTTGTGCTGCATTGCTTACGAAAGTGCCGAATTGCATGATGAAAGGCTCGTCGAGACCCAAGCGTATACGAAGTTCATCCCGCTGCGCCTGAGTGGCCTGTTCATTCAGCATCAAATCGACCGGATCGCCGACGAAACGGAATATCATGAAGGCAATGAAGCTGACCGACAGCATCACGAAGACGGCGTTGGCGGAACGTTTGATCAGAAAAGCCAGCATGGCTCCCCCCATTGTTGGAGAAGGGAGGACGGCACCAGGAGATGCCGCCCAGGTCGGTGGGGATTATTTGGTCACGTACCACAGGCGTGGCTTGTTGTCGGGGAACTGCGGGAAGTCCGAGAACTCTGCCGACACGGCCCAAGCCATGGGTTGCTGGTGCAACGGCATCATCACGATTTCTTCCTTGGCGATTCTGAGGACCTCGGTTTCCATCGCCAGACGTTTCTCGCGATCAAGCTCGACAGCGGCAGCCTGAGTCAGGCGGTCGATCTCGGGGTAGGACCATCCACCCCAGTTGAAGACGCCTGCGTTCTCGCTTTGGCTGTGCAGCACCTGCACCATCAAGCTGTATGTGTCGAGCATGGGCAGCGTGGCCCAGCCAAAGATGTAGACGTCCGAGGCGGATTTTTTCTTGGGGAATTGCTTGGCCACGGTGCCGATGTCGATCTGCGGCCGAAGTCCGATCCGCGCCCACATGGAAGCGATGGCCTGACACAGTTGTTCTTCGTTGACAAACCCGTCGGATGCGCAGACCAAAATCAGATCGAACCCGTCCGGATATCCCGCTTCGGCCAGCAGGGCCTTTGCCGCTTCCGGATCTGCGTCCTGGACAGTGTCAAGCTCGGCGGCATAGCCGGGGATCGCTGGCGCAACCAAGGCTCCTGCATTGCGCGACTTGCCGCGCATTACTTTGTCGTGGATCAGGTCCATGTCTACGGCCATCTGCATGGCTTTGCGCACGCGCAGGTCATTCATCGGATTGGCCCCGCCCGCAATCAATTCATCGCGGCGATTGAATCCCAACATCACGGTGCGCAAATCGGTCTGCTCCAGCACCTCGAGGTTCGGGGCGGCCTGAAGTCGCGGCAAATCCTGCACGGGAGCGTTGTCAACAAAATCCACTTCGCCCGAAAGCAGCGCCGCAACGCGCGTCGCCGCCGAAGAGATCGGCTGGAACTCGATCCGGGTGAGGTTATGCTCGGGCTTGTCCCACCAGCTTTCATTCGCCGAAAGGATGGTCTGCGCTTCCGGGGTGCGGGACTCCACCTTGAACGGGCCGGTTCCATTGGTGTTGAAGGTTGCGTAGCCTTCCACACCCGCGTCGACATCGGTCGGCTTTTCAGCGTTGTTTTCCACCAGCCAATCCCGATCGAAGATGTGGATGTTGGTCAGGTCGTTCAACAAAAGCGGATAGGCACCGTTCAGTTCGATATCGATAGTGTAATCGTCGACGATCGCGGCACCCTTGTACGCTGGCAGGTTGCCTTTCAGGGGCGAAGCCGGGTCGCTGACCCGCTGGAGCGAGGCAAGAACGTCCTCTGCCGTGAACGCATTCCCATTATGGAAGAAGACGTCCTCTCGAAGCTTGAACCGCCAGGTAGTGGGTGAAACGATTTCCCAGCTTTCGGCGAGGGCCGGCTCGATCTTGAGGTCGCGGTTGTAGCGAACCAACCCTTCGTAGATGTGGTTCAGGAAATTTATCGTGTAGCTGTCTCCGAACGAATATGGATCAAGCGACACGATATCGCGCGGCGCTCCCCATTTGATCGTTTCCGCCTGCGCACCGGCAACCGACAGAGCGGCGATCAGCCCTCCGACCAGCAATGTCCCAGATTGAAGTTTCGTGTTCACGTCATACCCTCCATGACATTGGATACAATGGTTTAGAGTTTTTGCATCCGATTCCAGATTTGGCCCTAAATTCCCCGAGGAGCATTCGGACTAGATCAGTCGAGAGGGAGTTCCTCCTCCCCTTCGCCGACAGACGGTAGATAGAATCGCATTTATTGTCCACAATTTTATTTTTTTTTGGATACAATAGAAGTATACATCGTGACGGGCGAAACTTCTGCTATCAATCTTCTGGTCCGGTCACGACCTTGAGAAATCGACCAAACAGCCAAGATTATGTACAAAACTTCGAAACACCGTATCCCCGTCTACGAGTCCCTGAGGCAAGCGATCATCGAACAGGCCCTGAAACCGGGTGTGAAATTGCCCGAAGACTCCATCGGCGAGACCTTTGGCGTAAGTCGAACGATTGTGCGCAATGCACTGGTAAGGCTTGATGCAGAGGGCCTGGTCGAGATTCAGCCAAATCGGGGGGCATCGGTGGCCGAGCCTACAATCGAAGAGGCCTATGACATCTTTGATATGCGCCAGTGCCTGGAACGGGAAGTAGTTCAACGTTTGTGTCGTATTGACCCCAAACCCGTCGTCAAGGCCCTCAGGCTACATCTTGAGGAAGAACAAAAAGTCCTGGGAAAGGACAGCACGCGCTCGATCCGTCTTGCCGGAGAGTTCCATATTCTCCTGGCGGAACTCACCGGATCAAAAATCCTCGAAAACTATGTCAACGAGATTGTTTCGCGTTGCTCCCTGATTGTGGCCCGGTTTGCACAAGCCCATTCGGCCGAGTGCGGAGTGGAAGAACATGCGGAGATCATCGAGGCGATTGCACAGGGCGATGCTGAACGCGCCGTGTCGGTCATGCACAAGCATCTGCACAGTGTGCAGGACCGCGCCTTGCTGAACCCCGAGGATCAGCAAGAGGAGAACATCTCGGATATCCTGTCGCGTTATCGGTAACTTTACTCCCGCAGTCCGGGCCACTGTGAACTGAAATTTTCCACCCTTGAATGAACGAAGGAGGAAGACCCACAAAGCGGGAGGTCCGTAGGGCTCGACGGATCACCAGGCACGCTCACATCCATGGATATTACGGCCTCGCCAAGGTCCGGGATGCACCGGCACCGGAAATACAGGTCGTCACCGTCCTCCCTCAGCCTCTCATGATTTCGGCCTCTGGGTCATAGAAGGCGTCCTGTTGCACTTGGGCCTGGTGCCGTATCCCGGCGATCTGAACTTCGAAGCCCCCGTTGGCGATCCAGTCCTTGCCGACCCCATCGGAATTGTGCACCGATGCCAGCCCGATCACCGCGCCCAGCCGCCACCCCCAACCACCGGACGTGACATGTCCAACCAGCTTGTCGCCGCGCCGGACCGGTTCGTTGTGGATCAGGTAGGGACCGTCTTCGACGGTAGCGCCCGGCAGGCGTAGCGCCACTGTCCGAAGTGGGGTTGCGGCCTTGTGGCGCTCTTTCTGTGCCGCCAGCAGGTTGCGGCCAATGAAATCACCCTTGTCCAGCTTCACCGCGAAGACAAGCCCGGTCTCGAAAGGTGTGTCCTCTTCGCCGATGTCATGTCCGAAATGACGGAACCCCTTTTCGAGACGACAGGCGTTCAGCGCGAACATTCCCGCATGACGCAGGCCGAGCGGCGTGCCCTCGTGGGTAATCGCCTCTTAGATGTTTGATCCCACGGTTTGATGGTGCGATCCATTCGCTGGAATGGAAGGAAGCCCTATTGGACAAGTTCGTCACGGCTGCGCCACGCACTGTTACCCGGCAGGCGAGTTGCACAGCAAATCTGCCGGGAGGGCACGCACGCTATCCGAGCTGCAATACAGCGATCGCAAGCTTCGACCGCGGCGTTGAGCCGGGAACTCGGGATCAATCCGAAGACGGTCGCGAAATGGCGCAAGCGCGAGACGGTCGCTGCGGCGCGGCATCCTGCCCTTCCTTGCCGATGGCAGCGAAGTTTCCCCGGAACTGACCGAGAAATATCGTGGGCCAGTCCGTCAGGTTCACAACGCCCCTCTTCAGACGAAGAAGAAGAGCCATGACATCTGAACACGATATCTAGGCTCCTCCGCGCGGGCCGGTCCCGGAACTGCTGGTCAGTTGTGGTTCACTCCACGGCGTAAAGGTCGATCACGACCGCTTGCGCTGAACGGCTGCCCGAACCGACGAAGACCGTCCGGTTCACCCAGTCATAACGGGGATCGCCGGTTTCGAGCCGCGCGGAGGTCCGCATGGTGTAGTCAGTCGGCGGCACAGCCTCGCCATGCGCCAGCCGCTCCAGAACTTCGGCTGGACCATGCCGGAAGCCGAGGTTGACGACTTCGATGGTGGCGCCGTCGTCGGTCTCAAAGGCATAGCGGGTATCGAGGAAGGCTGTGCCGTCCTTGTAAACCAATTGCCAGTCTGCGCCGAGGTTCAAGATTTTGCCGGTAATCGTCCCGGTTACGCGCCCCCTGGTGATCGGGATGATCCGCCGACGGCCGCCCCGGCCTTCGCCCATTTCTCGAATTGGGCCAAGTTCGACTTCCAACGTGGCGACGTGGCGCAGCTCTGGTCTGGGTGGCGTCATGGGGTTTCCTTTCCTTGTGTTCCAAGCCCGGCCCGGCTGCGCATCATTTGAAGCCCGATCCAGAGCAGGCCGCGCGCCACGGCCGCGCCGTGAATGGCCGGAATTCGCAGGATGATGGCCACGGCCAGAACCAGCCGGAGCACGATCTCCCATCGTGGCAGGCGCGTGACATCGAACCCTGCCAAGACGCTGGCCAACAGGTAGAAAGCAACGATCCGGCGCGGGTGCCGATCGGATCGGCCTTGGTGATCGAGACTATGAGGAACATGATGTACAGTGTCGAGATCAGTGCGCCCGCATCGGCCAATGCGTCGATCAGCT
The DNA here is from genome assembly GCF_900101475.1 of Ruegeria marina. Classification (GTDB taxonomy): domain Bacteria; phylum Pseudomonadota; class Alphaproteobacteria; order Rhodobacterales; family Rhodobacteraceae; genus Ruegeria_B; species Ruegeria_B marina. The sequence continues at coordinate 63,372 of NZ_FMZV01000021.1, forward strand.
TCCACGGACCAGCGCGCATCTCGGGTTCGAAGAACAGCAGTTCATCAGCAGCAGACCCGTCCCAGAAGCCCGGATGCGGTGCTGGTCAGGATGTCGCTCACGCGGGGATAGCCAAGGCCGATCCAAAGGCCGACCTGCGTCTCTCCGGTCTTGAGGCGGGCTTTGAACGTGTTGGTCGGAACAGGCATGACAGACCTCACTCGAAGGAAATGGAGACGGAACCGAACGCGCCAAAATCGGCGTCGATCACGGTGCGGGGGGGGCATTCCAGCGGTGCGATGAAGCTGCCGGACAGGATGACCTGCCCCGCCTCGATCCGCTGGCCGTATTGGTGCATCCGGCGCGCCAGCCAAACGATACCCATCACCGGGTCGTCCAGCACGGCTGCGCCAAGGCCGGTCGCCACGACCTCGCCGTTCTTGCGCAGGATGGCGCCGGTCCATCGCAGGTCATGCGCGTCCGGCGCGTGGCGCGCGGCCCCCAGGACGATCCCGGCATTGGCAGCGTTGTCGCTGACGGTGTCGAAAATCACCCGCGCCTTGCCCGTCGCCGGATCGGCCCGCAGGATGCGCGTGTCGAGGATTTCGAGGCTGGGGACCACGGATTCGGTCGCGGCCAGCACATCCGCGCGGGTGACATCGCCCTCCAGCGGTGCCTTCATGACAAAGGCGATCTCGGCCTCGACGCGCGGCTGGATGAAGCGGCCCGCGGGCACGGTGCCGCCGCTTTCGAACAGCATGTCGTCGTACAGCACGCCACTGTCCGGCGTGTCGATCCCCAGCGCGTCCTGCATGACCTTAGAGGTCAGGCCGATCTTCCAGCCGATGATCTTGCGCCCTTGCGCCAGTTTTTGCGCCATCTGCGCGGACTGGATGGCATAGGCGTCGTTCAACGTGATTTGAGGGTGGCGGATGGACAGGAGGCCGATCTGTCGGCGGGTTTCCTCGGCGCGCAGCAGGTCGGCGGCGGCCTGTTTTATGTCGGCAGGCGTCATTCGTCCCTCACCCCGTTGCGCAGGATGCCGATACCCTCGGCTTCAACCTCGATTACGTCGCCGGGTTTCAGCCAGATCGGCGGTTCGAACCGCGCCCCGGCGCCTGTCGGCGTGCCGCAGACAATCACGTCGCCCGGAACCAGCGTGGTAAAGGTCGAGACGTAATTCACGATATAACGAAAGTCGTACATCATCCGGCCGGTGCGATCCCGCTGGCGCACCTCGCCGTTGACCCGGGTTTCCAGCGCGATGTCGTCGAGTTGCCCGGCCCGCTCGAACGGCACGATCCAGGGCCCGATTGACCCCGTGCTGTCCCAGTTCTTGCCTTGCGTGACGTTGAATTTGGCATGGCGCACCCAGTCACGGATCGTGCCCTCGTTGCAAAGGGTCAGGGCGGCAATGTGGTCATAGGCGTCTTCGCGGGGGATGCGGCGACCGCCTTTGCCGATGACGATGGTAACCTCGCCTTCGTAGTCGAGTTGCTCGGATTCCGGCGGACGCACAAGATCCTGACCATGTCCGACGAAAGAGCGCGGAAAGCGGATGAACATCGACGGATAGGATTTCGCGTCCGTCGTGCCGTCCTTGTATTCGGCGTTGCGGTCGGGGAAGTTCACGCCGATGCAGATCAGTTTTTCCGGGTTGGCGATGGGGATCAGGTACGTCACCTCGTCCTCGCGCCAGGACGGCGCGCGGCCCTCGGCGGCGGCGACCAGATCAAGCAGCGCCCCGGCCTCGATCACCTCTTTCAAGCCTTTGAAACGGCTGCCGAACTCCGGCGTGAGGTCGATGATCCCGTCCTCGGTCACGACGCCGTAGCGATCCGCGCCATTCACGTGGAACGCCGCGATGCGGGTGGGTGTGGATGCCATTTCGGACTCCTCAGGCAATTCCGCCGAAGCAGAGATATTTGATTTCAACGAACTCCTCGATCCCATAGCGCGACCCTTCGCGCCCGAGGCCCGAGGACTTGATGCCGCCAAAGGGCGCTTCGGCGGTCGAGATCAGCCCGGTATTGATGCCGACCATGCCATATTCCAGCTGCTCTCCGACGCGCCAGGCGCGGGCCAGATTGCGAGTGTAGAAATAGCTCGCGAGCCCGAACTCGGTGTCGTTCGACAGCGCCACTACCTCGGCATCCGTGTCAAAACGGAACAGCGGTGCGACCGGGCCAAAGGTTTCCTCGCGGGCGATTGCCATATCTTGCGTGACGCCGGTCAGAACCGTCGGCTCAAAGAAGGTACCGCCCAGGGCATGACGCTGGCCGCCCATCGCGACCGAGGCCCCGTTTGCGGTGGCGTCGGCGATGTGTTCCTCCACCTTGGTCACGGCATTCGCGTCGATCAACGGGCCAAAGACGGTGCCGTCGTCCAGGCCGTCGCCGACCTTGAGCGTGGCCAGTTTGGCGCCCAGCTTCTCGGCAAAAGCGTCATAGACCCCGGTCTGCACGTAGATCCGGTTGGCGCAGACGCAGGTCTGGCCGTTGTTGCGGAATTTCGAGATGATCGCGCCGTCGACCGCCGCATCCAGGTCGGCGTCGTCAAAGACGATGAAGGGCGCGTTGCCTCCCAGTTCCAGCGCCAGTTTCTTGACCGTGGGGGCGGATTGGCGCATCAACTCGATCCCGACCTCGGTGGAGCCGGTGAAGGTCAGCTTGCGCACCGTGTCGCTGGCCGTCATGGCCCCGCCGATGGCGCGGGCCGAGCCGGTCACGACCGAGAACAGCCCCGCAGGCAGGCCTGCTCGTTCCGCCAGAACCGCCAGCGCAATGGCCGAGAACGGCGTTTGGCTGGCCGGTTTCAGCACCATGGCACAGCCCGCCGCCAGCGCGGGCCCGGCCTTGCGAGTGATCATCGCGTTGGGAAAGTTCCATGGCGTGATCGCCGCGACCACGCCGATGGGCTGCTTGATGACCACGATGCGCTTGTCCGGCGCATGGCCGGGGATGACATCCCCATAGACGCGGCGGGCCTCTTCGGCGAACCATTCGATGAAGGAGGCGCCATAGAGTATTTCGCCCTTCGCCTCGGCCAGCGGCTTGCCCTGCTCCATTGTCAGGATGCGCGCCAGATCGTCGGCGTTTTCGACCATCAGATCGTACCACCGACGCAAGACGGTCGCGCGTTCCCTGGCGGTTCGCAAGGCCCAGGCCTTTTGGGCGGTCTCGGCCGCGGCGATGGCCGCGTCCGTCTCGGTGGCGCCGAGGTTTGGCACATGGCCGATCACCGCGCCCGTCGCCGGGTTCGTAACGGCGATCGCACCCTTCGCGGCAGGAACCCAGTCGGCACCGATCAGCGCTGCTTCTTTCAACAGCGAAGTATCCTTCAGCATGACCGTCACGGCGCGATGATGGGGGACGCGCCGAGGGTCGACTCGGACGGCTCCAACCCCTCGAAGGTCGAACCATGCTCGAACCAGCTGCGCGGCGCGGGCGCGCCCCACAGGGTCTGGCGCTGCGGGTCCTTGAGGTCCCACTTGATCGCTTCGAGATCGGGGTCGACGGTCTGATAGTCCGAGCAATAGATCTCGATCCGGTGGCCGTCGGGATCGAGGATGTACAGGAAGAACGCGTTAGAGATGCCGTGCCGCCCCGGGCCGCGCTCGATGTTGGCAAGGTAGCCGGTGGTCGACATCAGATCGAGCAAGTCGATGATGTTCAGCGGCGTCGGTACCCAGAAAGCGGTGTGGTGCAGGCGCGGGCCCAGCCCGTTGGTGAAGGCGATGTCATGTACGCCGCCCTTGCGGTGGGTCCAGGCGGCCCAGAGACGCCGGCTTTCCTCGTCCTCGGTATATTCCGTCACGCGGAAGCCGATTTCGTTGTAGAAGCCGACCGCGTCGTCGACATTCGGCACAAAGCAGTTGAAGTGGTCGATGCGCAGCGGCTTCACACCCTTGTAAAGCGCGTATTTCTGGTGGATCGGCTCAAGGCGCTCCATCTTGAAGTAGAACTCTATCGGCATTCCCAGATGGTCATGCGTGGACAGTGTGCGGCCCTGGTAGGCGCGCTCGACCCATGCGGTCTTGTGGCCGCGGGCCTTGAACCACGCCTCGGCCTTGTCCAGCTGGTCCTCGTCAAAGACCTTGAAGGACAGGGATTTGACATGCGCGGCGTCGGATTTGTGCAGGACCATGCAATGGTGGCCACGTTCCTCCATGGCGCGCAGATAGACGGTGTTCGCGTCCTCGTCGGTGATCTGAAGACCCAGCGTGTCGACATAGAACCGCTTCGACGCGGCAAGATCGGTCACGCCAAAGTCGACATGGCTCAGGCGGATGATGTTGAACGGAGGATAGAGGTTCGGGGCGGGAATGGGCATGTCGGTTTTCTCTTTTCTAACAGATTGCAGGCCGGTGTTTTGTGCCGGCCCCTAAACAGGGAAGATCACATTGGTCTGGCCGGTGCCCGACGAGGGGAAGTACTCGGTCACGACCTCGCAGTGCTTGTCGTATTTGTCCCAGCCAAGCGCACCATAGAGCATCGCGGTGTCGTGCATCGAGCCTTCGCCACAGCAATACTCGGCGTATTCGGGCAGCATCTTGAGGAAAGTCGCGTGGTCGCCGCGCTGCCACATATCCAGAACGTGCAGGTCCATCTGGCGGTTGAACTCGGAACTGATGGTGAAGGTGCCGTTATTTGCGGCATAGTCCTTGTTCGCCCAGATCTTGTGGCTGAGGCTGCCGCTGGCGACAAGCAGAACCTTGCTGTCGGACTCCTCGACCGCCTTGCGGATTGCCTCGCCCACGACGCGGCTTTCCTGATGGTCATGCACGGTACACCAGGCGGCGATGGAGACCACCTTCATCTCATGCGCGCGGCTCATGAACCGCATCGGCACGAGGCTGCCGTATTCCAGCTCGAGGCTGTCAAGGTGATGCGACAAGGTATAGACGCCCATGTCGGACGCGATCTTGGCGATCGCATCGCCGAGATCCGGATTTCCCTGGTAGTCGTATTCCATGTTCTGGATGAACTGCGGGAACTCGTTCGAGGTGAACAGCCCCTTGAAGCGGCTGTTCGCGTTGATATGAAAGCCCGCGTTGATCACCCAATGCGTATCGCAGATCACGATGGTATCCGCGCCCAAAGCCTTTGCCCGACGGGCAATTTCCATATGTCCGTCGATGGCCGGCTGGCGGGTGCCCTTGATTGGCCCCTCCTGTTCGGACATCAGCATCGTCGGCACATGGGTGCATTTGGCCGCAAGAACGATCTCTCCCATGGTTTTATCCTCCCTATGGGTCATGGTGCAAAAGTTGGAGCGCGCGTTTCCAGTCGTTTGAACCCCTGACGAAGTTGCGGCTCAGCCGCCCAGTTTCGGAATCTTGTGGCTGGCGCGGGGGAAGCTGACGTTCACCGTCTCCATGTAGAAGTTGAACGACCAGTCGCCGCCGTCGCGCCCGATGCCAGACGCCTTGACCCCGCCAAAGGGCGCCGGAAGATGGCGGATGTTTTCCGAGTTCACCCACATCATGCCGGCCTGCAATTCATCGGTCATGCGCATGGCGCGGTTCAGGTCGTTGGTCCACAGATACGCCGCCAGCCCGTATTGCACATCATTGGCGATGCGCAGGGCGTCCTCCTCGTCCTTGAAGGGGATCGCGGTGAGGACCGGGCCAAAGATCTCTTCCTGTGCGATGGCCATATCGTTCGTGGCCTGCGTGAACAGCGTCGGCGCGACATAGCACCCCTGGTCGCCCACCTTCTCGCCACCCGCTGCAATGGTCGCGCCCTCTTCGCGCGCCTTGTCGAAGTAGGACAGCACCTTGGATTCATGCTCCGGGTGGATCAGCGGGCCGACCACGGTCTCGGGGTCCAGCGGATGACCGACCTTGATACGTTTTGCCACAGCGGCCACGCGGTTGCAGACTTCTTCGTAAATGGTGTTCTGCACCAGCAGGCGGCTCGACGAGGTGCAGCGCTCGCCATTGAGCGAGTAGATCATGAAGGTCGCGGCATCCACGGCACGGTCGATATCGGCGTCGTCGAACACGATGACCGGGTTCTTGCCGCCCAGCTCGAAATGCACGCGCTTCAGCGTCTTGGCCCCCTGCGCCATGATCATCGAGCCCGTGCGGCTTTCACCGACAAACGCAATTGCCTTGATGTCCGGATGTTCGGTCAGGCGCTTGCCCGCATCCTCGCCAAAGCCGTTGACCACGTTCAGTACGCCCTTGGGCAGGCCCGCGCTTTCGGCGATTTCCACCAGCAGTTTCGCGGTCATCGGGCTGAACTCGGCGGGCTTGTGCACCACGGTACAACCCGAGGCCAGCGCCGGCGCGATCTTCCACGTCGACAGCATGAAGGGCGTGTTCCAAGGGGTGATCACCCCCACCGGTCCGATCGGGCGGCGCGAAGTGGTGTTCATCTGCGTCGGCGTGCGCGTGACTTCGCCATTCTCCGCATGCGGCGCCTGGTCTGCGAAGAAGCGGAAGTTTGCCGCGCCGCGAATGGCCGCCTTGGACATGAAGCGCAGCGCCTGGCCGGTGTCCATGCACTCGGTAAAGGCAATCTCCTCTGCGCGGGCCTCGATGGCCTCGGCAACCTTGATCAGGATCTTGCGGCGCTCGGCGCCAGGCATCTTTGACCAGGCCGGAAACGCGGCCTTGGCGGCGGCTACGGCCGCGTCGATATCCGCCTCGCCACCCTTGGCGACAACCGCCAGCTTGCCCAGATCAACCGGAGAGATCGTCTCGAAGGTCTTGCCGGAAATGGCGGGTACCGATGCACCGTCGATATGGTTCATCACACCTTCGGCGGCAAAACGGGCCATGTAGTCCTTGGCCTTGGCGATATTGCATTCAAGGGTCATTGATCAGTCCTTTTTCGAAAGCCGAAAGTGGATCGGCGTGTCTTTCCAGCTGATGGCCGGGCCCGGAGACCCGAACGCGAATACACGGGGCTTGGATGCGGAGTCCGCGCCCCCGTAGGGGTCAAAGCGGTCCTTGCGGCCTGCCGCGCATTCGATTGGCGGATGGGGCATCGACTCATTTCCTCCTCATTATCTTTAACGTGTTAAATATATAGGCACTTGTCAATAGATAACTTGTTAAATATTTTGTCCGGACCCCAGGGAGGTTGATCAATCCATGGCTGAAGCAAGAAAAAACGAGGCGGTAAGTCTGTCCAGAACCCGCCGCACCCTGCCCATCGCTCTGCTTCGGGCCCGCGAACAGTTGATGGACCGGTTTCGCCCAATGTTGTTGTCGCATGGAGTCACCGAACAACAGTGGCGCGTTCTGCGCGTTTTGAATGAAAACGCCGAAATGGATGCGACCGATCTGGCGGAAAAAGCCTGCGTTCTGGGACCCTCTCTGTCGCGGATCATCAAGGCTCTGGAGGCGCGCGCCCTGATTCACGTCGGCAAGCACCCCAAGGACGGACGCAGGGCGGTGATCAAACTGTCGCACGAAGGGCAGCAATTCGTCGAAACCGTCGCGCGCGAAAGCGCGGCGATTTACAAGACGATAGAAGCCAAGGTCGGCGCCGACCGTATCGGAAGCGTTCTCAACGACCTCGAGGAGCTGACCGCGGCGCTTCAATCCCCTGACTGAACCGCCCAAAACCGGCTGCATCAGGCGCAGTTCAGCAGTAGACGACCTGGAAATCGGTGCATTCTGCAAGACCCTCGTCTCCGAATTCCACTCCAAAGCCCGCGGATTTGACTCCGCCAAAGGGAATGTTCGGCTGAATGATGCCATGGGGGTTGATCCAGACCGAACCGGATTCCATCTGCACAGCGATAGAGTTTTCTTTCTCGACATCGCTCGACCAGTCGGATCGTTGCGATCAGCGTATAGGGTGAGGGTTTGATCACGACAGTATTGCCGAGCCGCAAGGCCGGCAGGATGTGCCAGACGGCGACCAGCTGGTTCAGACTATCTACCAGGTCGCGCAGCTCCTTTTTACCAAAGGCCACCACGATTTCGCGATAGACGGCCTCGGCACTGACCGCGACCGTCATCAATGATTGCTTGCGCGGCCGGCGTGACGCGCCACGGCTTGTGTCGACGATCCGTGCTTTCTGCCGGCTCAACGAGGCCGCGCGCAACAAGATCCGGCATGATGCGCGACACCGAGGACGGCATCTGCACACAGCCTTCGGCCAATGCACGCGATTCCAGTGGTTCTCCGGCGGCCAGCGCGGGCAGGCCGCGCCATTGCGGCTGGCCGAGACCAAACCTGATCCGCAAACGGTTTGAAGCGATGAGAGGTCGTGATCCGCGCTCGCGACAGTGCGATCGGCTAGGCCGCCTTGATGCGTCTGAATTCCTGTCCAGGCTGTTTCGCACTGATGTCTCTTCCTTGATGAATTCGGCAGCACGGGCACCGATCATGATGCTGGGAGCGTTGGTGTTGCCGAACACGAAGTATGGCATGACGGAGGCATCCGCAACACGTAGTCCTTTGACACCATGCACCTTCAGTCGGAAGGTCGACGACACCGGTATTGTCTTCGGCCGCGCCGATTTTTGCCGTACCGACCGGATGGTAGACCTTCCCGGCTGAAGCGCGGACATGATTGATCCGCGCCTCGCAGCTATCTGCATCTGCGCTCGGCATGCAGCGCTTGCTCAGCACCCCCTTCGGCGCGGGTTGGGCCAGATGCGGCAGCGCCAGACGCAGCCCCTTGAGCGACAGGTCCGCGTCGTCCGGATAGGTCAGCACGCCGCCGTTAAAAAGCCTTGGCCGCAGGCCAGTGCCGTTCCTTATTCGTGGCGTTATTGCATAAATCAGCCAAGCGGCGGACGTTCCCTTTCCCCGGACGGATTTACTCTACGGGCATGGTGACGGGTATGCCAAGCGCGGTGTAGCCGTTCAGCACGGCGATGCGGACCTGCAATTCCGCGGCCTGGCGATCGAAGTCTCGAGCCATCAGTGACTGACCAAGCAGCTTGATACAGTTCATCCTAGACTCGACACGGCTCCTGCGGTGATAACCGCTCCATCGTCGCCAGATAGCGCGACCCAGGTACCTTGAGGCACGCAGAGCTTCGTTACGTGCGACGGCGCCCGGGCTCGTCGGTTTCCACGGCTTGGCGTTTCTTCGGGCCGGTATGACAGCGGCAGCGTTTCGAGCGGCAATTGCTTCGTGGCACTTTCGGGTGTCGTAGGCACCGTCGGCGGTGACGCTACTGATCTGCTGATCCGGCGGGATCTGCTCCAGCAGTTCCGGTCGGACAGGTGCATCTGCGATGTTGCTTCCGGTGATCTCGACGGCCCGGACTTCCAGCGTTTCTTCATCGATGCCGATGTGTATCTTGCGCCAGATACGTCGTTTTTCGCCACCATGCTTGCGGGCGTTCCAATCCCCTTCGCCTTCGTCCTTGATGCCGGTGCCGTCGATGAGCAGGTTCAGTGGTCCCTTGCCGCCACGATAGGGGATGCGAACGTTCAGCGTTCGTTGACGGCGGCACAGGGTACTGAAGTCCGGTACCACCCAGTCCAAACCGACAAGCTTAAACAGGCTTTGCACGACCCCCGTCGTCTGGCGCAACGGCCTGCCGAAGAGCACCTTCATTGTCAGACATGTCTGAATCGCCGCGTCGCTGAAGCTCGGTTGTCGGCCACGCTTGCCTGTCGATGGTGGTCGCCAGGTCATCTCTGGATCAAACCAGATCGAAAGCGATCCGCGCCGCTTCAACGCTTCATTGTAAGCCGATCAGTTCGTGGTCTTGTACCTCGTAGGGGCCCAACTCCTCATACCATCCAGCTATCATGCTGGATTCATGCGGTGAATCCCTCAGCTGATTTGTGCAACAACGCCC